>JAFWDH010000018.1 GCA_017513135.1 Oscillospiraceae bacterium | reverse complement strand
TTAATGCAAGCTACAATATTGGAGCACGGTATTATATCCGTGAGATAACAAAATCCTTGCCTGAGAGGGAGAGGTTGGCGGCAGAGGCAAAAGATCCTCAGCTTGCCAGGAGAAGCACCTGCACCTTATCCACGCTGATTAACCTTTACACGGTGCTTGTGGCTTAGGCTCCAAGTGACTGAGTTCAGGCTGTATGGTGGAAAGATAGTCCGATGTCCCTAAAGGACAACCGTCATTGTTGACGGCACTAGGAAGCACGCGACTTCAGTCGTGTGAGGCTTCACTAAACCTGAAAAAAGAGCCGCAGGATGATCCTTGCAAAAACACGCCCCGGATAAACATCCGGGGCGTGTGACGGCTATATGTGATCTGTCACAGACCGAAATGGATCACCCATTTATTCTCTGTCAGTGCCTTATCCATCAGAACTTTCAGGCCTTTCAGGTCAGGTTTATTCTTTATTCTTGCTATAAATGCACCTAAACAAGTCGGAGGGATAAGGGTGACGCCCCAATAGGAAAAACTCATTCCTTTGAGAGAAAGAGAATGCCAGATGAAGTCAACTGATTCCATTTCTTTGATGATGTCGCTTATCAGTTCATCATCGATCTTCACACAGTTATGATTCTCAGGTTCATATTTGTCATATCTTTTTCCGGGCACAGGTGCCTCAGGCATGATCCTGAACTCATGTGTTGCCATAATAATACCTCCGATGATTTGAAGTGTATGGTATAAAAACGTTCTGCTGTTTAAGAGACCGGTCTGCTGATATATGTCAGGCACTGTTAAGGTTATCACATGAACAGCGCTTTTTGTTGTTAGTATCTTGTGTTTTGAGTGTCCTTTTTAATGACATTCATGAATTTCCAGCCGAACCGAAGTCAGGTACGGAGGACTCAAGAGGGATCCCGGTCATTCTCAGTTGTTCAGGATATGCCGAAGTCATCAAGGATCCCGAGTAATCCTTCTTTCTCGTAAATTTCTTTATAATACCGGACCTCATCTGCTATAAGGCTGTCTATCAGTTTCATGCCGAGAAGCTCAACAGGAGCTTTATCATCAGTAAGAATGAGTGTACCGGCACTGCATTCTTCAATGGAAGAAGATACCTTGCTGAGAAGAAGACGCAGAGTGGTGTTGTTCAACTGTTCCAAAGACCTGTCCAGCATCAGGGAGGGATCTTCGCTGCAGCATGCGAACAGTTCTCTGTTCGTAGTGCCGGGAACATTCACGGAGCATGCATGATCGAATACAGAGCATATCGTATCGGTCAGGTAGTTGTTGATGCTTCCTTCTCCGTCCGAATACATGTTCATGTTCACTACCATGATTCCCCCGTCTCTGAGGTGATCTCTGACCAGAGTGAAGAATTCTCTTGTGGACATCTGGAATGGTATGGTGATGTCCTGATATGCATCCACCATTATCACATCATACTGATCCTTAGCCGCCATGAGCCAGGCTCTTCCGTCATATTCCGATACTTTTACCGAATCCGGCATATCAAAATATATCCCTGCCAGTTCTGTGATCCTGCTGTCTATCTCTACCGCGTCGACAGAGGAGCCTGGGAAAAGGTCAAGGCAGAGGGCCGCAAATGTACCTGTTCCATTCCCGAGCACCAGGATATCCAGAGACTTTTCGCTCCCGGTCATCACCGGAGCGGCCAGAGCGTAGTCGTAATACATGCCGGTGAGCTGAGAATTCTTCATCTTTATGGACTGCACTCCGAATAGCACATTTGTGGAGAGCACTATCTCGCTGTCATCCTCTTTGACCTGCAGATAGTTGTACACTGACTCGCCTTCGTACAGAAGATCTTCTTCCCAGAAAGCAAATGAGTATGATCGCCCGAAAACGACAAAAAGGATGAACAGGATGAGACAGATGACACATATCCTGGCCATGTGCTTCGAACTGAGGAAATAGATCAGCCCTATGACGAGGAGGATCCCTGAAAAGATGAGGAACGTTGCGGACGTTCCGACAGCAGGTATCGTGACGAAGGTCGGTATGAAAGTGCCTATGATGCTTCCTATAGTATTGCATGCATTGAGCATGCCGACTGTACGTCCGCTGTCATCCAGACTGTCAACGGTGTACTTCACCAGGGACGGCGTGACGGTTCCGAGCAGGAAAAGAGGAAAAACGAAAATGATCATGCATGACACGAATGCGGCAATGACCAGAAAGTTCGTATCGATGGTAAAAATCAGAAGAGCCGATGCTCCGAGAATCACGTATTTGCCGACGACAGGGATCGCAGCGATCCATACGGCAGCGATGAGGATCCTTCTGTACAGGATGTCAGGGTCCGGATCCCTGTCAGCGGACTTTCCTCCGTACAGGTTGCCCAGAGCCATCGCTATCATGATGGTCCCGATTATTATGGTCCATACGATCTGGGATGAACTGAAGTAAGGCGCCAGCAGTCTGCTGGCTCCAAGCTCCACTGCCATTACAGAAACTCCTGAGAAGAATTCTGTCAGATACAGATAGAGTTTGTTTTCAAGTATACTGTGCTTTTTCATTGTACTTATCAGTCAATAAAGTCTGTGCGCAATACGCCGGTAAATGATCTGCCTCTCAGTTTTCAAACGTGGCAGCGACCTTCTCAAGATAATCCCTGATCGGAAGATGCTGCGGGCAGACTTTTTCGCACTTTCCGCACTTCAGGCATTCAGAGGCTTTTCCGTGACCGTGCCCGGTTATTATGTCACCGTAATAAAAGAAGGAGTTGTCGCTGTGGAAGGTCTGGAAATTATTCATTGCCGCGAACAGGTCCGGAATACGGATCTTCATCGGGCATTCGCTCTCCTCGATACAGTAACGGCAGGCTGTGCAGGGTATCAGGTCAAGCCTTTTGAAGACTTCCCTTACTTCTGAGATAGCTTCCTGCTCCTTTTCGGACAGCGGCCGGAAATCCTTCATGGTAGAGATATTGTCTTCCATCTGCTCCATATTGCTCATTCCGGAAAGCACTACGGCTATATCCGGGAATCCGGCTGCGAATCTCAGGGCATAGCTGGCATTGCTGCCGCCTCCGAGACTTTTCAGAACGGCATCGGCATCTCCCGGAAGATTAACCAGTGTTCCTCCCTTTACCGGCTCCATGACTATGACAGGTTTGTTATGCTTTCCGCATATTTCATACACCTGTCTGCTCTGCACTGCCGCATCATCATAATCTGCGTAGTTGAACTGGATCTGGACGAACTCCACTTCAGGCTGTTCAGTGAGGATCATATCCAACGTCTCGGGTGTATCATGGAACGAGATCCCGAGGTGCCTTATCAATCCTTCCTGCTTGAGTCTGAATGCAGTCTTATAGGCGTTGCATCTTTTGAATTTGTCATAGTTACACATGCCCTGAGCATGCATCAGGTAGAAGTCGAAGTATTCAACACCGCACAGCTCAAGCTGCTGACGGAAGAAAGGCTCGATATCATCTTCGCTGTTGAAGAAAGGTTCAGTCAGTTTGTCGGCAAGAAGAAAGCTGTCTCTCGAATGGCGTTTTGAGACGCATTCTCGTATTGCGAGTTCTGATTTTCCTCTTATATAGCCATGAGCTGTGTCAAAATAGTTAAATCCGGCTTCAATGAAAGCATCTGCCATCCTGGCTGTCTCTTCGAGGTCGACTTCATCGCCGTTCATCGGAAGTCTCATGCACCCGAAACCGAAGTTCCCGTTAATCTCAGGGAAGAATCTGTTCTTTTCCATTTTCTCTCCTCTAATAACAAACTGATCTAGTCAGAAAGAACAATTTATTTCTATCATTATGATAACGCAAAAGCAGCTTGTATAGAATTCCAGATAAGCTTATTATTGTATATGACAGAAAAGAAGCGCGGAGCTCTGCGGAGCCCCGTGCTTCTTTTTCTTATAGTCTTATATCACATCAGTTTGCGGAACATCGCTTCGAAGTCAGCCAGAGTTGCGGGACGGGGATTGCCCGGCGCGCAGGCGTCAGCGGCGGCCGACTCGCACAGGAAGGGGAGATCTTCCTCCTTCAGTTTTTCAAGCTTGGTGGGGATGCCGACATCAACGGAGAGCTGACGGACCGCGTCTACGGCAGCCTTTCTGTATGCAGCCTGATCCATGCCTTCTGTATCTACACCGAAAGCTTCAGCGATCTTCCTGAACTTGTCACCGGTGCACTCTGCATTGAACTCCATTACGATGGGAAGCATCATGGCGCAGGCAACGCCGTGAGGCGTGTCATATACCGCTCCGAGGGTGTGGGCCATGGAGTGGGCGATTCCGAGTCCAACGTTGGAATAAGCCATGGCAGTGACGTACTGGGCAAGAGCCATGCCTTCGCGTCCGTCGGGATCGTTCTTAACAGCCTTGCGCAGATTGGCAGCTATCAGCTGGATAGCTTCAAGGTTCAGGCAGTCAGAGAGCTCCCAGGCTGCGCCTGTCGTGTAACCTTCAATGGCATGGGTTAAGGCGTCCATTCCGGTAGAGGCAGTGAGACCTTTGGGCATCGTGGACATCATGTCCGGGTCTACTACGGCTACGTCGGGAATGTCATTGGGGTCGACACAGACGAACTTTCTCTTCTTCTCCACGTCGGTGATGACGTAGTTTATGGTGGACTCAGCGCCTGTGCCTCCGGTCGTGGGAACAGCGATGGTGAACACCGTGCGGTTCTTTGTCGGCGCAACGCCTTCAAGAGAGCGGATATCTGCGAATTCAGGGTTGTTGACTACGATGCCAATGCCCTTGCCGGTATCCATGGATGATCCTCCGCCGATAGTGATCATGAAATCGGCATTGCTTTCCTTGTATGCCTGGACGCCGTGCTGTACGTTTTCAATGGTGGGATTGGGCTTGATGTCGGAATAAACAGTATAATCGATGCCGTTCTTCTCCAGAAGATCGGTGACCTTGGCGGTTACGCCGAATTTAACAAGATCCGGGTCAGAAGCGACAAATGCCTTCTTAAAGCCGTGAGCGGCTATGATCCCAGGGATCTCATTGATCGCGCCGTGACCGTGATAGGAAATGCCATTCAATACGAAACGATTGACTGCCATGCTGGTACCTCCGTATGCTTTAGTTTTTTATGCCTCCGGCCGGCTGACCGGGATACGTTACAATTATATCAGAAATCTGTGGTACACTGCGCTCTCCTTTTGCTGCTGGCCGATGTCGTCATAATGAATACGCTGTCCATTGAGCATTATGGTGTCAGAGAAAGGCCGGGATGTATAATCATAACCGAAGAAAGTTTTGGACCGGCTCTGCCTGTGTCCGGAAAGACAGTGTCGTACCGCAGTTTCAGTGTACGGAAAGTCAGGAAGCGTCTGGTCAGCATTTTGCTGGGAAAGGTCATGGCATTGGAAGATCTGAGATTTGTTTTTGTTCACGGACTGTCGGGGTGGGGCAGTTACGATGAGTCGTACAGGAGAATGCCGTACTGGGGAATGCGCAGCGGAGATCTGATGCCATTTCTGAAAGAAAAGGGTTTTGATAGCTACGCTGCATCTGTTGCTCCTTCCGGGAGTGCCTGGGACCGCGCGTGCGAACTTTACGCACAGCTTGCGGGGAACACTGGGCAAGGATGATCAGACTTGCAGAAATAACGGACGATGAATTGGCGGAAGCAGTATCCATGTCTGTAAAGGCTCCGGACGATCTCAATATGATTTGTAAATTATTATCGCCGTTAATGTGAGTAAGATGACCGGCTGATGTCAGGTATACGGAAAGCCTCCTGCTGTTGCTTGAAGCAGGAGGTCTTTTTATGGATACAGGACCGTTTCTCCGATCAGTACGGCAACAATGATCGCTTTTCTGCAAAACTGTGAGATTGCAGGATACTTGGACTGAGCTTTGTAAAACGGCTATCTCCCGGCTTTCCAGATCGTACAGGGGTCTGTTCAGATATCGTCAGTCAGCAGGATCCTGTCGCTGGCGTAATCAGTTCCGGCGTTTTTGCGGAACAGCTCTGTCAGACCGCTGACACCGATGCTTCTTCGGGTTTCACCGGATATATCTGCAACGATCCTTCCCTTGCTCATGATCAGCGTTCTGTCGCCGGTGTCTAAAGCCTGCTGTATGTTGTGGGTGATCATAAGACAGGTTGCTCCGCTGTTTCTTGCGATCTTCTCCGTGAGATCCATTATTCTGAGAGCGGATTCGGGATCCAGAGCGGCAGTATGTTCATCCAGCAAAAGCAGTCTGGGAGGGTAAAGTGTCGCGAGAAGAAGCGAAAGAGCCTGCCTTTGACCGCCTGACAGCAGACCTACGGGCTGTTTGAGTCTGTCTTCAAGCCCCATTCCAAGTTCTGCCAGTTTCTCCGCAAGCATATCCCTGTCTTTTACGGTTATACGGGAGAAAACCGTAGCGTCTTTTTTCCCCTGAAGCAGTACGAGAGAGAGGTTTTCCTCTATGGTGAGCCCCGGTGCGGTTCCCGACATAGGATCCTGGAAAAGCCGTCCGATAAAGCGGCTCCGCCTGTATTCAGGCAAGCGGGTTATGTCTTCACCGTCAAGCAAGATCTTTCCCGCGTCCAGGGGAAAAGATCCGGAGATCGCTCCGAAAAGGGTCGATTTTCCTGCACCGTTAGATCCTATCACGGTAATGAATTCACTGTCCTGCGCTGAAAAGGACACACAGTCAAGGGCTTTTTTCTCATTTATTGTGCCCGGAAGGAATGTCTTGGATATGCGTTGTATATCAAGCATTCTCTTCACCTTCCTTTTCTGCTGCATCTGTACCGGAGACGGCAGCGCGCTCCTCACGCAGATGAGGGACTGCTATTGCGGCGGCAACGACCGCCGATGTCAGCAGTTTAAGACACTGTACAGGAACCAGTTGGGTATAGAAGACTAAAGCATAGACAAACCTGTAAATGACAGATCCTATCACCGCCCCTGCAATACTCTTGTTCATGCTTTTTCTTCCCAGCACCGTTTCGCCTATTATCAGGCACGCCAGAGCGATCACGACTACTCCTGTACCGCTGTTTATGTCAACGGTCTTCTGATACTGGCCGATGACTGCGCCTGACAGCGCGGTCATGGATGACGAAATGAGAAGTCCGGCTCTGATCATGGATGAAGTATCTATCGAAGAAGCTCTGACCATAACGGGATTGTCTCCTGTTGCTCTGATAGATAATCCCAGTCTGGTAGACATAAACCATTTCAGAAGCAGAGCGATCACCGTCGGAAACACCGTAAGCAACAGAAAGTCCGACCATGCTCCCGGGATCATTTTCCTGAACAGAGTAAACACGCTGTCCTCTTTTATGAGGTTGACATTTGACCTCCAGCCCATGACCATTAGATTGACTGAATACAGTGCCGTGTTGGTGATGATCCCGGCGAGTATTGACGGGATACCCAGCCTTGTCTGAAGTTCAGCGCTCACCGCACCGACCAGCATCCCTGAGGGTACAGCCAGAAGTATCCCGAGCAGAGGATTTCCTGCCGCCGCCATTCTGACCGAGATTGCCGCTCCGAGCACGAAGCAGCCGTCAGTGGCAAGGTCTGCGATATCAAGGATGCGGAAACTGAGAAACAGAGCGAGCGCTACGGGAGCATAACCGAATCCAAGTTCCAGAGCAGTTCTGATTATCCGTTCCATAAAAGATCTCCTTAGTCTTCTGTGGTTGTGACCTCGACAACTTCACCTATCTCGGAGAATGATGAATAATCGATTCCAAGTGCCGCTGCTGTTTCGGTATTGACTGTTATTATGCCTCCGTCCATGAGATAGAAGTCACTGCCGAAAGAGATCTCAGGATTCAGGGCAGCTTCAAATGCGAGTTCTCCGGTTTTCCTTCCGAGATCAGTATAATTCACTCCGCATGTGGCAAACGCTCCGTTGCGCACAAAGGAATCTGCACCGGCATAATGGGGAATCCCGGCATCTATGAGGTCTTCATAGATCGCCAGTTCAGATGCCATGATAACGTTGTCTGTCGGAGTGAATACTGCGTCCACATTTTCTGAGATCAGCAACGACACTGCAGCTCTTACCTCGTCAGGAGTTTCCGCGGTAGCTTCCGTATACGGAATGCCCTTGCCGTCAAGTATCGCTTTGGCATCGGTGACGGGGACCTCTGAATTGGTTTCAGAAAGTGAATAAAGAATGCCGACCTTGCTGACGGAAGAGTCAGCTGAGAACAACATGCGAAGGATCGTATCGGTATTGAGCGCATCACTGGTCCCGTATACTCTGTCAAGCCCTGTAAGGCCGGCTCCGTATGGATCGGATATCGCCGCATATATTACAGGTATGCCGGTGTTTTCCGCGCTTGACGCGCAGATCTGTGCCGCCATTGTCGCGATCGGAATGATGACATCCGCATTCTTTGCTATGGCCTGTTCCGCCAACTGCTTGATGACTGTCGGATCATTCTGCCCGGACACTGTTTCTACGTCGATGACGATTCCCGCACCGGCAGCTTCTGATCTGAGCTGAGATTCTATTGCTGCCGAGATCTCATCGAGAGAAGCGTGGTCCAGCTGTTTTACTATGACTGCCTTGACGATGCTCGTTTCCGGTCCTTCTTTCCCGAAGGTACCGCACGACGCAAGACATAATGCCATAGCGATGACTGTTGCCGCTGAGATCAGCCTGATGATCTTCTTCATTGCTTTTTCCCCCTGTTATGTGAAATGTTTTGGAGGCAGATGGAATAAAAAAAGGCTTTCATCCCCAATGGGACAAAAGCCATGAAACTTCTGCGATACCACCCAAATTGACATTCTCATCGAATGCCCGCTCGCTTCGCGTACCATCATACGCGCCACATTGATAACGGGCGTGGTTCCCGTCCGCCTCTACCTTAAATCGAAGCAGCCCTCTAAAGTCCATTTGCCTGCACGCGGATGCTTCCTTTACACCGGACGGAAGCTCTCTGTATCCCCGTTTTGTCAGGTTACTACTCTTTATCATCGGTTTAACGATTTACTATGATGAAGAATATCCCTCCGGGAGACAGTTGTCAATACAGTTTTGCAAAGGAAGCCGATGATCTTATCTGCAGGCCGGACCGGGTTGCCCCATTCGGTTTAAATGATCTGTGCGTTGCGTATATAATAAACATATGGGATCTATGATTGTCAGACCGAGGTATGAAAATGATCAAAGTTGCATTCTATGACGCTAAGGCATATGATGTTCCGTCTTTCGAAAAATACGGAAAGCTCAGGGACGTTGAAATCAAATTTCTGGAAACAAAACTCTCAGCCGACACCGCAGAACTGGCAAGAGGCTGTGAGGCGGTATGTGTATTCGTCAATGATACGGTGGACGCAGAAGTGATCGACAGACTGTACGAGATCGGCGTCAGGCTGATAGCGCTTAGGTGTGCAGGCTACAATAATGTTGATGTAGAGCATGCTTACGGAAAGATCCACGTGGTCCACGTTCCTGCATATTCACCTTATGCTGTTGCCGAGCATGCTATGGCGTTGCTCCTGACTTCAATCAGAAGGATACATAAGGCTTATAACAGAACCAGAGATTTCAACTTTTCGCTTAACGGGCTTACCGGCTTTGATCTGCACGGAAAAACGATCGGTGTCATAGGAACGGGTAAAATAGGCAGGATCCTTATAGACATAAGCAGGGGATTCGGAATGAATGTGGTAGCGTACGATCTGTTTCCTGCCAAGGACAGCGGTATTGCCTATGTTTCACTGGATGAACTGTACGCCGAAAGCGATATCATATCGCTGCACTGCCCGCTTACAGATGACACCAGACATATGATAGATGAAGAAGCCATCTCCAAAATGAAAAAAGGTGTTGTAATAGTCAACACTTCAAGAGGTGCGCTGATCAAGGGCGAAGCTCTGGTAGACGGCCTTTTGGCAAGAAAGGTCGGAGCAGCGTGTCTGGATGTTTATGAGGAGGAGGCAGATATATTCTTTGAGGACAGGTCGGGACACATTCTGAACGATGATGTCCTGTCCAGACTTATCTCCATGCCGAACGTTATAGTTACGTCCCATCAGGCTTTCCTTACGGAAGAAGCCCTCGAAAACATTGCCGAAACAACTGTAAACAATATCCTTTCCTGCTTTGAGAATGACGGACTATGTGATAACGAACTGTGCTACAGATGCGGCAATATCGAGCAGTGCAAAAAGCAGAGAAAGCAGAAATGCTTCTAGATCCGGCTCAGAACACATAACTCTTTTTTGATGAAGTCGTTCAGAGTATTGAACCAAACTCAGGTCAGAATGATTATTAAAACAGTATGAAAGCTCTGTTGTTGGTCGTTACCGCTTTTTTTGCCGGAATTGTTCAGGGCATAGCGGGATTCGGAAGCGGTCCCGTTCAGATGATGACATATACAGCTTTCTGGCCGCTGCCTGTTGCCGCAGCCATCTCAGTATGTGTATCAGTACCGCTTAATCTGAGTATGCTCATCACGTACCTGAAGAAGGTCAAATGGAGAAAGGTACTGCTGCCTGCAGTGCCTTATATAGTCATCTGCTCTGCAGTTATCAGTGTCTCACGGTCTTTCAATCAGGCTCTGATGAAAAGGATCTTCGGCGGATTCCTGGTTCTTCTGGCGATCTACTATCTGTTCTTCAGCAAAAAAGAGGAAACAGAGTTCAGTGTTTTGCGAACACTGGTCTATATAACGGTATCTGCGGTTTGCGACGCATTGTTCGGGATCGGAGGACCTCTGATGGTTCTCTATTTTCTCGGTGTAACTAAGCAAAAGGAGGAGTATCTGGGCAATACAGCTGCGTTTTTTCTGATAAACGGTGTTTATAATACTGTCTTTCGTCTTATCAGCGGGATTCTGTCAGTGCAGCTGATTCCTTACGTTATTATCGGAACGGCTGCCATACTTACGGGAGTTACGGTATCTCACAGACTGGTAGATAGTATGGATGACGATCTGTTGAGAAGGATTACTTACGTTATGATAGGGTTAACAGGAGTTCTCAATATGTTCTGCTGAGACTCCGGCAGGCACCTGAATAGTATAAAAAGTCAAGAGGACTGCAAAAGCTCTGTGTTACGGGTATTGTCCGAGTCAGAGAATCGCTGGCTAAAATAAAAAACTGTCCGTGACCGGACAGTTTTTTTGTATCTGCGCTTTGTATACGGAGGTTTATCTAGTACTATATTTATGGAAAACAAATGAACTTTTCTTTTGAATGATAAGGCTGGACTCGACCCGGTACGGTCAGCCTGATCATTGATGTGTTAACAGGAATTGATTATTAAATGAGAACGAAGATCAAAAGAATATTCAGCATCGACAGGTCACTGACACAGTTTATAGATGACGAAGGAAGGAAAACTACTCTTCTGAATCTGATGATCCCTCTGTTTCTTGAGTCCGCCCTGCGGATACTGATGGGATCGGTAAACTCAGTGATAATGAGCAGATTCACACAGACTGCAGCCGGCGCGATCGGAACTGCGTCTACAATCATCAACTTCACAAGTTCACTGTTCGCAATGATCAGTTCAGGTGTCACTGTCATTGTCGTTCAGAACCTCGGTGCCGGGAACAGAAAAAGAGCTGCCGACGCAGCATCGCTTTCCATCGCCTTCTGTGGGCTGCTGAGCCTTGTGCTCGGATTTATACTGTCCCTTATGTCCAGGCAGCTTATGGGAGGACTGATGAACCTGACCGGTGAGCAGCTCGAAGAGGCGGTAGAATACTTCAGGATCGTCTCCAGATATAACATCTTTACAACACTGATGTCAGTGTTCTCGGCTATAGGACGCAGTTACGGGCGTACCAGGATCAATCTGGTGACTTCCGTGCTCATGAACGTCATAAATGCTGTAATGAGTGTTATCGTGGTTTTGCGTCCGTTCGAAACGCCGCTGCGCGGTGTTTCCGGAGTGGCGACCGGGAGAGTGATAGCGGTTTTTGTCGCTTTCGTCGTGAACCTGATCCTCATACTAAGGATCAGGATAGGACTCAATATGGATGCAGTGCTGCATCCTGATATGACACTTATCAGAGACATAGTAAAATACGGTCTGCCTTCGGGAATCGGTACTATCTCTTACAGCGTGTCTATGATCTTCTCTTCTTCTATCATAGGAAGATTCGGAAGTACTGTCGTGACTGCAAACACATACATCAACTCAGTCAAGTCATTTTCGACTGCTCTGGGGATCTCTGCGGGCGTTGCTACAAGTGTCCTGATCGGGTGGAACGTAGGCAGAGGCGATATGGAAAGGGCTTACAAGGTCAACTTTGAGGCGATCAAGATAGCGTTCGTGACCAATGTGGTATTCTCATCGATAGCAGCTGTCTTTGCCAGACCAATTTTCAGAGCGATGTTCGGTGCGTCTGATGAGATACTTGCGCTCGTGCAGCCGATCATGTTCGTTGAAGTGATCCTTAATGTCGGCAGATCTGTCAATGTTGTGGAAGAGAGCAGTCTCAGAGCGGCCGGTGATGTCGTATATCAGATGGTGGTCGGTATGTCGAGCTGCTGGTTATGCTCCGTGCTTTTCTGCTATATCAACGGTGTAGTCTTCGGATACGGGCTTATAGGCTGCTGGTTCGCATTTCTTCTCGACGAATGGGTCAGAGCCTCCCTGTATCTTTACAGATGGATCAGCAGAAAATGGACGGAGAAAAGGATCATACACGAACAGACTTCAGGCAGCTGAACTGTTGTAATCAAAACTGTCTCAGGCGATAGGTAATAACAGCTGACAGCCGTTCGGTTACCCGAACGGCTGTCAGTGTTTATGATCTGATCAGAATTTGTTCCCGGTTAGCAGAGTTTTCCTGTATATGCAGGCTTTTGCGTACAGCTGATCGGGATGCAGGCATTCGCCCCGTATCGAACAGGTGTACTGCCTGCTGCAGCAGTCGAAAGGTTCGGCATTTGTTTCAAAAATGCTGAATTCATACTCAAGAATGTCTGCGGCGTATAGCGATATATATTTCACAGCTTCTTCATTGAATAGCATGTAACTGAACCTGTGCCATCCGTCGGGCAGAGGACTTTCATCAGAATATCCTCTGGGCGATCCTGAACGGGAAAGAGCTTCTTCTCTGACGTATACAGAGCATGATGCGTCATTATCGCATAAAATACGAAGTATCACTGTTCTTGGGTCGCCCTCATCACCGCAGATATATAGTGAAGACGATCTGCCGGCCTCATTTTCCTCCAGCGTAAAAGCACGCATCGGAATACCGACACGCTTGCTTCGGGTCTCAAGCTTTTCCATGACGGAATGATTTATGTCTGTGAGAACTGTCTGATCCATGAAAGCCTCCGGAGATATTCGTTAGTTTGTATAAATAATGATATCACAACATACTGATATTTCTTGTTGTCGGTGGCTGACGGTTAGTATATAATTGCAATACGACATCGCTTTAAACTGTAAAAGGAGAGTAAGAAAAACAATGTATAAACTTTGGGAAGCACTTAAGGAAGCTAAGAAGATGAAATGGGTGGATCTTACCCATATGATGAACAATGACAGTCCTTACTGGAGCGGGATCCCGGAAGGCTCGGTGGAACTGAGCAAGACCGTGTTTGACTGGGGCAATCCGATGCTTGAATGCCTTATTCAGACCTTCAAATTCCCGGGTCAGTTCGGCACCCACATAGATTTCCCCGGACATTTCATCAAGAATGCTCCTCTCTCCGAGTCCTTCGGAGTCAAGGACGGAGCATTCCCGCTTTGCGTGGTCGATGTTTCGGAAAAGGTAAAGGAGTGCCCGACTTACGTCGTTACTCCGGAAGATATCAAGGAGTATGAGGCAAAATACGGTGATATCCCCGACGGAGCCTTCGTCGCTATCCGCACCGACTGGTCCAAGAACTGGCCGGACATGGATGCGCTGTCAGGAATAGCGGAAGACGGAAGCGAGAATTTCCCGGGCTGGTCGCTTGAAGCCCTCAAATATATCTATGAAGTCAGGAACGCTGCAGCAAACGGCCACGAAGCCCTTGACACAGACGCTTCGGAGGAGACAGCTAAGGCAGGGGATCTTGCCTGTGAGCGTTATGTGCTCCAGCAGGGTAAGCTGCAGGTCGAAGTGATGTGCAACCTCGATCAGGTGCCGGCTGCCGGAGCGGTGGCTTTCGTCGCATGGCCGAATTTTGAAGGCGCGACTGGTCTGCCTGTCAGGATGTGGGCGATCTGCGAAGAATGACCGAAACCGAAAACATAAAAAGGGTTCTGCAATTTGCAGAACCCTTTTTGAGTGACGATAAAGCTAATTATGTGCCTATAGCAAAAAGCACCTCAGGAAGCAGCTGCTTTTTACGGCTCATTACGCCCGGCATATCATAGGTAAGCCTTCCGATATTCTTGTACGAAAGCTTCTTGTTTGCCTTGTAATCGGTGCAGAGAAGGACGCTGTGCTCATTAAGGACGTTCGTGATCATCAGAACGGCCCAGTCGAGGCCGTTTCTTATACGGACGGACTCAAGCGCGTCAAGATAATCGTCGACGTACTCATTAAGATCGTCAAGCGTCGTGACTTCGCACTGACCGATCCCGACCTTTATGCCTTTCTCCGCATAGGTCTTGAAGTCTGAAGTGACTGCTGTCTGAGGATCTCTGCTCTTCAGACCTTCGGTGTTGCTGAACATCGTCAGACCGAATTCTTCAGTCTCGACACCGCAGATCGAAGAAAGATCCGCAGCGGCTCTGATGTCCACTTCTGTGGTAGTCGGGCTCTTAAGAATCAGAGTATCTGCTATGATCCCTGTCAGCAGGATCTTTGCTGTCTGCGGGTCCGGAGCGAGTCCGTTGCGGCGGAACAACTGGTATACGATGGTGCAGGTGCTTCCAAGAGGCTCCGCGTCGATGAAGATCGGAAGATCGGTCCGTACGGCATCCAGACGGTGGTGGTCTATTATCTCCACCACGGCAGCAGTCTCTATGCCCCGTATGCTCTGACCGGGCTCGTTGTGATCGACCAGAATGACCTTGTGATGCGGCGTGTTGAGAAAACATCTTCTGGTGACATATCCTGCATAACCGTTCTCATCGAATACGGCGATCCCGCGCTTTGAGGATGAGTAGAACACAGACTTGGCATCTTCGAAAAGGTCATCCGTACCAAAAGGTTCAGCCTGCTCTCTCATCACTTCCCTTATGGAAGGGATCTTTGATATAGTGTCTTCTTCCGACAGATGGATAAGCATCCATGCTGCTATATCGTCAACGGTGATAAGCCCGGCGAATTCATCACCTTCAAATACCGGAGTGGCTGAGGGATTGTGTACGTTATAGGAGTCTGCCAGATCGTTAAGGGATCCTGACACATCCACTTTTTCAGCGTGAGTGAGCATGACATCGCTGACTTTGGGATATATGTCGCGTTTGTACGGAGGAGGAGTGATATCCAATGAGGCAAGGATGCGTTTTGCGCTTTCGCTCAGGTGGCCAGGGCGAACCGGAATGTAGTTGTTGTCCGGGTCAGTGGCGTTTTTGAGAACAGCGTAAGCCGCGGCGCTGCAGACACTGTCCAGATCGGGATTCCTGTGGCCTGTGATATAGATCTTGTCCATTTGAAGTCTCCTTGATTATGCGGTCAATAACGCTTCATTATGAAAAGGAGTTTTCTGTAGATAGGGATGATCTGTTCCTCTTTTGTTTCTTTAATTATCTGTGATTCCGTTCTCCACCCTACAGCAGAATTCTCATCTTTTTTTATTTTTAAAGGCAGTTGAGGGTCAGCTTCAAAAAGGTAGGTCAGGTTGAAATGAAGGTGCGGTGACACTATCGCTGAGTTTTTTATATGAGCAGCTACGTTGAGGACTTCCAGTGATACCGGATCCTCGCAGAGGAGAACGAGGTGGTCTATGCCGGTCTCTTCATTTGCCTCTCTGAAAGCAACAGCGGAAAGGTCGCCTTCCCCGTCAGCATGGCCTCCAAGCCATGCCCAGGACTTGTAGATGTTATGGTATGCCATAAGCACGCTTCCGCGTTCCGGATCCGTGACCCAGGCGGAGGCAGTGAAATGTGCTACCGTGTCATTTCTGGTCAGTGCGTCTCTGCCGCTTTCAATATAATGCAGTATCTGCTCTTTGTCGGCAGCTTCTCTGTCACTCTTCGGAACATATCCGGACACAGTCTGCCATACCGCATCTCTCTGACTGGACATCTGCTGATCCTCCGGTACCGCGTTCATCTGTGTAGATTATATCAAATCACTGCCGGCTTGTTTGACGCAGGCGGCAGACTGAGCATACAATTATTACAGTAGAAAAAAAACACCATGAATGCATAAGGAGAGAAGAATTGATTACAAGAACATTTGAAGATCTGACTTTCCCCATGTTTGGATTCGGACTTATGAGGCTCCCCAATAAAGAGGACGGGGAACTTGACTGGGAGAAATCCATTGAACTGGTCAGATACGGATACAACAAAGGAATAAGGTATTTCGATACAGCCTGGCCTTATCTGGGAGGGAATTCCGAGAGAATAGCCGGAGAAGCGCTGTCAGCGTTCCCGAGAGAGAGCTATCTGCTTGCCACAAAGTATCCGGGGCACAGAGTGCCTGCAGGAACAAGTCCTGCCGAGATCTTTGAACAGCAGCTGGAGAAATGCAAGACTGACTATTTTGATTTCTATCTGCTGCACAACGTCAGCGAGACTTCCATCGGGATCTACGACAATCAGGAGATCCTTGACTATTTCCTCGAGCAGAAGAGGCTCGGGAGGATCAGACACTTCGGATTCTCATGCCATGCAAGGAAAGAGAATCTTGAGGCATTCCTCGACAGGCACCCCGGCGTATTCGAGTTCTGTCAGATCCAGCTCAATTATCTCGACTGGACTCTGCAGGATGCAAAAGGCAAATACGAGCTTCTGACTGACAGGGGAATAGGCGTGTGGGTCATGGAGCCTGTCAGAGGCGGTAAGCTGCAGAATCTCTCAGATACGCTCGGCGCAAAGCTCAAGGAACTGCGTCCTAACGACAGTTATTCTGCCTGGGCTTTCAGGTTCCTGAAGGCATTGCCCAATGTAAGAATAGTTCTGAGCGGAATGAATGAGTTCTGGCATGTAGATGAAAACGTAGCTACATTCAGCGACGGAGAACTTCTCTCGGAAGAAGAGACAAAGGCACTATTGGATGTCGCTGAAGCGCTTAAGGACTCAGTTCCCTGCACTGCGTGCAGATACTGCTGCGACGGGTGCCCGATGGGACTCAATATCCCGCTCCTGATCAGCATGTACAATGAGCTGAAACTCGGCGGCGGAGCTGCCATAGGCAATCAGATAAGGGCATTGCCGGAAGACCAGCTTCCGTCAAACTGCATAGGATGCGGACAGTGCACAAATGCGTGCCCGCAGAATATAGACGTGCCTTCTGTCATGAGCGATTTTGCTCAGCGCATCAGCACGATGGGATAATCTAAAGGAGGAACAGACATGCAGAGAGTATATGATTTTCTTAAAGCGACACACACCTACTACCTTGCGACTACTGACGGCGATCAGCCCAGGGTAAGACCTTTCGGTACCATAGACATGTTCGAAGGCAAACTCTATTTCCAGACCGGCCTTGTAAAGGATGTCGCCAAGCAGCTGGCAGCAAATCCCAAGTTTGAGATCTGCGCATTCAACGGCAGCGAGTGGATCCGCGTCAGCGGAGAAGCCGTACTCGATGAGAGGATAGAAGCTCAGCAGCATATGCTGGACGAGAATCCCGGACTGCAGAGGATGTATAAAGCCGGCGACGGCAACACTGCAGTCTACTGGATAAAGAATGGAGTCGCGGTCATCAGCTCATTCTCAGCTGATCCTGTCAGGATCGAATTCTGAAAACCACACAAAACAACAAGAAGGGTACCTCAGCGGTACCCTTCTTTTTTGTTTTATCAGATCTTTTCCCAGGGCATTTCCTGATTGGTAAAGTGTCCGTATGCGGAGACCGAGGAGAATCTCAGGTCCCTGAGACCGAGGAAGGATATTATGCCTGCGGGCGTAAGATCAAAATCACGCAGGCATTCCTCCGACATGGAAGCGTCCCATTTTCTGTCAGCCATCACGGCAACGGAGATCGGGTCCCTCATGCCGATGGCATATGACAACTGCACCTCTGCTTCTTTAAGTCCGTATTTCTTAAGAAGGTGCTTTGCGAGAAATCTGGCCATATAAGCAGCGGTTCTGTCCACCTTTGTGGGGTCTTTTCCGGAGAATGCGCCGCCGCCGTGGCGTCCGCCTCCTCCGTAAGTGTCGCAGATTATCTTTCTTCCGGTCACTCCTGCATCACCGAAACTGCCTCCTATAACAAATCGGCCTGTCGGATTACAGAGTTTTCTGAAGCTGCCGGAAAGTCCGTATCTTGCTGCCACTTCATCCATTACGTTTCCTGTGATCTCCCGGACACCTGTCACATCGAGCTCTTCCAGGTGCTGCGTGGAGATAAGGAAAGTGTCGATCGACGGTGTGCCGTCATCACTGAACCTGACTGTGACCTGGGATTTTGCATCCGGACCAAGAAGCGGATGCCTCAGATCTCTGAGCAGAAGCAGGGCATCTGTAGCCAGCATATAGGACAGCGGCAGACACTGAGGTGTCTCATCACATGCGTATCCGAACATGATGCCCTGATCGCCGGCTCCGCCGGTATCAACACCCATGGCAATATCCGGACTCTGACGGAATATCAGGTCGTCAAGACTGAACTCATAATTCAGACCGATGTGATCAAGCGCTTTTCTGACCTGCTGCTTTCTGTCTATCTCAGCTTTGCTGGTGACCTCGCCCGCAAGCACTACATGTTCGTTTTTGATCAGGACTTCAACTGCGACGCGGCTAGCCGGATCCTTTTCCAGATATGCATCAAGGATCGTATCTGCGATGAAGTCGCAGACCTTGTCGGGATGTCCGCAGGAAACCTGTTCACTGGTAAACAATCTCATTTTTTTCCTCCGTTCCGCCAAAAAGAAAAGCCCGTCGATGACGGGCTAATAAACAATGAGACCCATCATACAAGCATTGGCACCTTACCGTCGTGGCAGGTTGTCGTGCGGTCACAGGGCTTGTCCCTCACGCACTCTTTATAGGCGATGTTTCATATTCTGTTCTTGACTCTGCATCAGAGCACTGCAGTTATTCTATACTAACTTTTCGGAGAAAACAACTGGTTTTCCCGACTTCCTTCAGAATAAATTCTCACAATCATCACATTTCTTCTTTATACTGATCCTATCTTACAGGAGGAAACACAATGGAGGATACGCGTACGCTTCTTGCAGAACCAGTACAAAAGATATTCAGACGAATAGAAAAGAAGTATCTGTTATCCGGTGATCAGTATGATGATCTTTTCGCTGCCGTCGGTGACAGGCTTAAGGCAGATGAATACGGCAAGACGGCTATCCTGAGCCTCTATTACGACAACAGTTCTTACGAACTGCTCGGAAAATCTGCCGACAGTCCTATGTACAAGGAGAAGTTCAGGGTCAGAAGCTATGGCGTTCCGAATGATGAATCAAAGGTGTTCGCCGAGATAAAGAAGAAGTATGACGGAGTAGTCTACAAGAGACGGGTACAGGGGACATACAGACAGATCCAGGAGCTGCTGGATGGCAGGGCAATGTCAGGCGAAGATCTGCAGATACAGAAGGAGATCATGTGGATGGCAGGACGGTACAGCCTCAGTCCGGTCGCTTTCATAGGATATGACAGGACTGCTTATACCAGTCAGACAGATCCCGGATTCCGGCTCACGGTCGATTCAGATATAAGATACAGACTGACCGACCTTGACCTCAGAAGCGGAGACCGGGGAATGCCCCTCAGAGAGCAGGGCTTCAGGATCATGGAGATCAAGACGGCCGGAAATATGCCGATGTGGCTCACAGAGATCCTTTCGGGAAAAAAGATATACTCAGGTTCTTTCAGCAAGATAGGGACCTGTTTCAAAGAAATAATCATTCCCGGGTTGAAAGCAGACGGGAACATATACAGGAGGAGTAAGGATGTTTAACAGTATTTTTGCCGGTGGTGCCACAGTGATCAGCATACTTATAATGCTGGCTTCTGCAGCAGCACTGGGAATTCTCAATTCACTGGTGTTCTCGTTCAGAACGATTCAGTCAAAAAGTTTCGCTGTGATGCTTGCGCTGCTGCCGATCGTATCAGCCGTGATCATTTTCACTGTAAACGATAATCTGGGAGTTGGAGTGGCGGTTGCCGGAGCATTCACGCTGGTAAGGTTCCGTTCGGTGGCGGGAAACGGAAGAGAGATGCTTGCCATCTTCGCTTCCATGGCGATAGGTATGCTGCTGGGTATGGGTTATGTCGCCTTTGCAGTGCTTGTATTTGCTTCAGTAGCGGTGCTTTTCCTGATAGTTACTGTCACAGGCCTGGGGGAGAGACATGAGGTAAGGACTCTGAAGATCCGCATACCGGAGGATCTGGATTATGACGGACTGTTTGATGACGTATTTGACAGATACACGACAATGCATCAGCTTGAAAAGGTACGTACGGTAAACATGGGTACGATGTATGAGCTCACATATTCTGTTTCGTTCAGGGATCTGTCTAAGTCAAAGCAGATGATCGATGAGATAAGGGTCAGAAACGGGAACCTCAACGTGAGCATCGGCTCGTATGGAGAGCATGAGAGCATCTGAAAACGGAGAAAGATATGAGAGCAGGAAGAGTCGTCGGAGTAATTGTTCTGATCCTCGTACTGACAGCGGTGACTGCTTACACGGTCCTCACCGGCGGGCCGGGAGGAAATAACGGAGCCTCACAGCCAAATGTCGTGACTGAGCCCGGCAATGAAGAAGGAGCTGTTCATATCACCCTCAATGGTGATACTGCAGTCGTTGACGGAAGAGGAGCATATGCCGAAGGAAGTGCGGTGACGATCACAAAAGCGGGAACATATATTATTTCAGGCAGACTTGATGAAGGTCAGATCGCAGTGGAGACGGATGATGACGATGCCGTCAGACTAGTGCTTGAAGGTGTCTCGGTAAGAAATAGTTCGGAGCCCGCCCTTGATGTAAGGAACAGCCACGGACTTCTGATATATCTGAAAAAAGAAACAGTAAATACTCTTGTCAGCGGAACCGAAACAGAGATCACCGCCTGGTCGTCGGACAGCTCAGCATCGGGTGGCGCAGTGATGCTCAGCGATGACGCCGTGATTAGCGGCGACGGACGACTTGATGTCTTCGGTTATATAAACAACGGCATCCACTGCAGCAATGACCTTCTGATAACTTCAGGAGAATTGAACGTTACGGCAGTCAACAACGGGATCAAGGGAAAGGATTCGCTGACCGTCAGCGGAGGGAGCATCAGTATCCTGTCAGGAGGAGACGGACTCAAATCCGACGATGAGACTGATGCAGGAACCGGTATCCTGAGGATAAACGGCGGAAACATATCCATCAAAAGCTTCGATGACGGGATACAGGCAGTGTCTCAGATATTCCTCAGCGGCGGGACCGTTGATATGGAATGCGCGGACGACGGAGCAAACTGTGCCGGTAACATAATGGCAGACGGTTCAGTTCTGGAGATAAAGTGCTCGGATGACGGTATCCATGCTGACGGAGACGTTATCATAGATTCGGGTAACATCACTGTCACATCATCAACAGAAGGCATCGAAGGGAAAAACATAGTTGTTAATGGCGGAACTGTCAGTATCACTGCATCCGATGACGGATTCAACTGCACTGACGCAAAGGAAACTGCAGCCGGATGGAGACCCGGCACGGACTCCGGCCGCACGGACCTGCCGACACTTACTATAAATGACGGAAATGTGTATGTGAATGCACAGGGCGATGGTCTGGATTCCAACGGAGATCTGATCATAAACGGAGGACGCGTCATAATTGACGGGCCTTCCGGAAGAGGAAACGGCTTTCTGGATTCCGGCACCGAGAGCGGAGGTCACATATACGTCAACGGCGGGACGATCCTTTCTGTCGGATCCAATGGGATGGTTGAGATCCCGGAGGACGGAAGCGGTCAGAAAGCGTTCAGTTATAATGCTGCGTTCAGTGCGGGAACAACGATCAGGATACTGGACAGCAGCGGGAACGTGTTGATCGAGCACAAGACGGCAAAGAGCGGGGGAAACATGATATTCTCCTCTCCCGATCTGGTGATGAACGGAGAATATATCCTCCAGATGGGTGACTCTTCATTTGATATCGCCATTACGGAAAATGTTACGGTATACGGTCAGAACGGAGGTCTTGCAGGCGGACCGGGACAATTTGGAGGTGACCCGGGTAACTTCGGCGGAGGTCCCGGAGCAGGGCAGGGACAGTTTGGGGGTGGCCCCGGTAACTTCGGAGGCGGTCCGGGAGACAGACCGGACAGACCGGAAAATGAGCCGGGCGGACAGCCTGGGGGTCCGGGAGGACCGTGACGGAAACGATATGTTTGATGCACACTGGAATCACGTATCGTTGAAGCATGGCGATAATATACAATAAGTATAAAGCGCGAAAGAGCGTCGAATAAAGCGCCAGGTCAGGCCTGGCGCTTTTAAATTGGTCTATTAGTTGTATAATTAACAAAAATAAAAAAGGAGGTTTATCCTCATGGCAGAGAAAAAGAAAAAAGGATTGATCGGCTTTGCGGAGAAGCTTGGTTTTATGGGATTCTCGGCATCCACGAATATAGTGTTCAACTTCAAGAGCACGTATTACAAGTATTTTCTGACAAGTGTCCTGCTGATCGATCCCCTTGCTGTATCCAACATGGTGCTTATAGGTACCATCTGGGATATTGTGAATGACCCTCTTTTAGGCGTCTGGGCGAACAATGTGCACTTCAAGTCGCGTGAGAAGGTCAGGCCATGGCTTTTATGGATCGCGATCCCTTATGCCCTGGGATTCGTGTTCCTATTCTGCGATTTCGGGGTGAGCGAAAGATGGGACATAATCCTGGGGCTGGTGATCTTTTTCCTGTATGAGATCGCCAATACCTTCAGGGGCATTCCATACAACGGAATGGGAGGGCTGGCTTCCGGACTTGACGAAGACAGAAAGGCCATCAACTCATTCAGATCCCTCGGTGCCTGCATCGGATCCGGTGTCGGCGCAGTAGCTGTTCCGATGATAGTTAAGATGTTCGGCGGCCTTAAGGACCATAAAGTCATCAATTCCAGCGATGCAGGTGCAGTATTCAAAGGAGCGTGCTTTATGGGCGTGCTTATAGTGATCGGATGCCTGCTTCACTATTTCACAACAAAAGAGCGCATCAAGCAGACAAATGAGGATGAGGAGGATCTCGGGATCATTGAGACCTACAGGATGCTCCTCAAATGCAAGTCATGGGTGAGGAACATGATCTATGTGATGTTCTACGGTGTGAGCACCTGCCTTATGACCTCTGCCATCACCTACTACTGCGCGTATGTTCTCAACGACAGCTCAAAGTCCACACCGATAATGGCTGCCTACCTTGTGTTCTCGATCATATTCTCAATAGTCACGCCCAGAATAGACAGCCTGCTCGGAAGGAAAAAGACGATGGCTCTGGCTGCCCTTATTCAGGTAGTCGGAAAGATCCCGTTTGTCCTTAATCCCACCAGAGAGGTTAATGCATACATCAACGCCATCTCTGCGGGCATGGGACTGACCATGACTTTCATCATGTTCAATGTAAACAGAAACAATATATCGGATATAGTGGAGATCATTAACGGCAGAAGACTGGATACCATGGTATCGACAGGTGACAGCCTTGTGTCAAAGATAGCTGAAGCTGCTGTCGACAAGCTGTTCCTTGTCGCCCTGGTTGCGGCCGGATTCAATGCGTCCCTGGCGGATCAGGGCGCTGTACAGAATGCCGCCACGCAGAATACTATCTGTGCGCTGCTGGGATGGATACCGGCACTCGTGGCTGTTGCGCTTCTGATAGTTGCGCTGACCATCGATACCCAGAAAGAATACAACGAGGTATCTCTTGCAGCGGGAAAGGAGACGATCGAATGAATCCTCATGCATTTATCAAGGATCCGGAGCAGATCAGGACCATAGAGAGCATAAAACGGGTGGACGACGAGGGATACCTCTATCATATGGACTGCACTTTTGACTATTATGATATCCCGGAGCAGTTCATGGCCATGTTCAATCCCGGGTGCTCGGCTTTCATCACCAGGAACCTGGAGGGAGATACGCTGTACTGCCGCAATTACGATTACAGCCATTATCCGTACAATCAGAAGAAGAACCTCAGGACAGGTGTCAACGTGATAGTGGAAGGACACAATCCCAACGCAAAATATCGTACCCTGAATGTGTCTGATGCGTTCTGGCTCGATTATCAGAACGGGACCCTTTACAAGGGAGTTCCCGATGACGGTAAAACGGACCTTTCCACATTCATCATGTGCCCGTACATCTGCATGGACGGAATGAATGAAAAAGGTCTGGCGGTGTCGATACTTGCCCTGTCCGTTGAGTGCGACTGGCAGGAGATCCCGTTTGAGAGTTACAAGGAGATACTTAACGAGAACAAGAACAACTTTTTCCTGGAAGAAGCGGGAGAAGTGCCGAGTCCCTATCAGAAGAGAGCCGGTCACGGATCTGTGGCTGTCAATGAAAAGGACGGGAAAGCCTGGATCGCCAGTCAGCGGCTGATCCGGACTAATAAGGAAGGAAAGCAGACGGTACCTCATACCGTTCTGATGAGGAACATGCTGGACAGATGCGCCACCACTGAGGAAGCTGTGGCGTTTGCCGGAATGTTCAACATCATGGGGTCGATGCCTGGAGCTGATTACCATATCTTCGTAGCCGATGCCGGCGGTGACTCAAGGGTGCTTGAATGGGTGGATGATGATATGACTGTGACAGCGATAGATCATGTAACGAATCATTATGTATCAAAACACGATCCGTTCGGTGACGAATGCGGCAGAGATGAGTGCCTCAAGGCGGGACTGTTCAGGACTGCCGGCGCAGGCATGAGGGAAGATTTCCTTATGAATCTGCTCGGTCTTGTGATCCAGGATCCTACCAACGGAACGGATTTCGGAAAGACGCAGTATACATGTGTCTACAATCTTACCAAGGGAACTCTCAGGATATTCTCATTCGGAGATCTTTCTAAGAGCTGGGACTACAGTCTCTGAAAACACAGCAAATAAGGATCCCGGAATGCCGTCACGCGGCCTTCCGGGATCTTCTGTATTCGGTAAGTAAGCTCAGATCAGAACAAGACCGTATCTGCTGACAAGGGGAGCAAGCGAATCTCTGCCGAGCGGACCGGTATAGGCTGCCCTGCCCTGGAAGACTCTGAGGGCACTTTCCAGTATCTCCGGATCGCTGCAGCGGAAGCACACCGGTTTTTTAAACCTCCACTGAACAGATTCAAGTTCAGCGATATCGGCGTCATCCAGATCTATTCCCATCATCTCATCCTTGCCAAAACCGGAGGAATCAGTGCGCAGATCTTTTCCGCACGGAACGAATCTTTTCGGTTCTGTTCCTTCTTCTATGCGGAACACATCTCTTTCAACTGAGAGGAAGAGGTCGTCATGTCTGTCTTTATCCGGCAGTTCGGCATCCTTAAGGACAGAAGCGAGAGCTTTGATGTGAGAGGCATCGGTGCCGCAGCATCCTCCGAAGGCTTTGACTCCCGCAGCTATCATCTCGGGGATCAGCCTTACGAATTCATCCGGGGGACAGTCATATACTGCGTTTCCGTCAACGGTCTTCGGCATACCGGCATTCGGCTTTGCGAGAAGAGGGATGTCGGCATAATCAGACAGTCTGCTGAGCTGTGGAACCATATCGTCTGGACCGTATGAGCAGTTGAGGCCGAAAACGTCCGCACCCATCGACTGGAGGGTAACGCATGCTGCCGACACATCGGCTCCGGTGATCGTCCTTCCTTTTTTGTTGCAGGTGAAGCTCACCATCACAGGTTTTTTGCTGATCTCATGCACTGCCAGAATTGCAGCCCTGGCGTCTGCAACGGAAGAGATCGTTTCGATAACGAACAGGTCGACTCCCGACTGCTCAAGAGCGGAAGCCTGCTCAAGGTAAGTCTCATATATCTCTTCAAAGTGATCATGCGCCATTGAGGGGATGAAGAGGTTGGACGGAGCGAGGTCTCCTGCGACATATACGCCGTCTCCCGCGACCTCCCTGGACAATGCAGCCAGTCTCAGGTTGAAATCGGTGACGCTGTCACGCAGCCCGTACTTCTCCATCTTTACCCTGTTTGCGCCGAAAGTGGGAGTATAGATGACCTGCGAGCCGGCTTCGATGTATGATCTCTGGATATCGCGGATAGCTTCCGGATGAAGCAGTGACCACTCTTCGCTGCTCATCTCGCCTGTATAGCCTCTCTTGATGAGCTCAGTGCCCATTGCGCCGTCCAGTATCAGCGGAAACTCAAATCTCATCCTGATCCTCCTGACCCGGATAGCTGAAGTGCTTATCTTCAGTCAGAGCCGTTCTGTATTTTCTGATGTAGTACTTTGCCATGTCGAGATTCTGTTCGGACCAGTTGCCGCACTGTTCAGGCACAGCTCCGGGGATAGCCCCTTCAAAGGAGAGGATGAAATCGCACATCTCCAGCACAACCGGACAGATCTCCTGAGATGACATGTCCCCGAACATGACGAGATAGAAACCGGTCCGGCATCCCATTGGCCCGAAATATACGACGTCTTCCTTGACAGAGCTGTTTCTCATGAAGGTAGCCCCAAGGTGCTCTATGGTGTGTACGGCAGGCATGTCCATCACCGGTTCTCTGTTTGGCATTGTGATCCTCATATCAAACGTTGTGACGGTTATACCATTCTTTCTGTCCTTGCGAGAGACATAAAGTCCCGGCATCAGACGGATGTGATCCACTTTGAAGCTGGCTATAGTTTCCATTGAATGGTTCTCGCTTTCAGTATCGTCTTTGGGAAATTATATCCCCAAAGCGGCCGGATGGAAATACCCGCGCGATTTGCCCGGATATGACCGACGGAATTATAATCTATGTATAGAAACGACAATAAGCGAGGTGGATAAGATGCGTACAGAAAGATTCGATCTAAACAGCGACGGTTCTGCCAGACTGATGGTGGATATATATGACGAGAAGCCTGCAGATAGCAAGGCCCCCGCGCTGATCTATGTTCCCGGCGGCGCTTTCATGATGTGTGTGGAGTCAGACCGAGGTGAGATCTCTTCCAGACTCGTTGAGAGAGGGTTCCGCGTGTCCTGTACATATGTTTATCCTGTGGGAAGGGCCTACAGGTTTCCGCAGGTGACCATAGATCTGATGAAGGCTATTAAACTGGTCAGGGATCACAGCGAAGAGTGGTCAGTGGATCCCGACAGGATAGTCATTGGAGGCGGCTCCGCCGGAGCCTTCATATGTATGACATGCGGCAACCTGTGGAACAGGCCTGACCTGATGCAGGCCGCCGGATGCTCCGGTGAAGAGGGAAAGCCCAATGCCATGGTGCTTGGATTCGGCCCTATGTACTGCGGACAGCAGACCGACGACGCGCAGCTGACGTATGTCGCAAACGGGGATCTGGTAGGAGATCAGACTCCTCCCGCGTTCTTCCATCATGCCAGGAAGGACAGCCTGGTATCCGTATATCAGACGATAGCGATGCTGGACATGATGGAACGCCATAAGAGACCGTTCGGAGTGTACATCTCATCCAACGGAGATCACGGGTCCACAAGCTCACAGAAGAGGTTCCTTGAGAGAGACGGGACTGCGTCTCCGTGTGTGGATGACTGGTTTGAAGGGTGCTGGCAGTTCCTTCAGAATGAGCTGGGCATTAAGCAGGACGTTCAGCCGAGAGAGCCCATGCCGATGCCTCCTCTCACCTGTGAGCTGCCGATCGTTCCGGAAGGCAGCGTGCCTACAAAGCCTGAGGATATGCCTTTTGGACAGTCAGACAATCTGCATATGCCGTTCAGCACCAGGTTCTGGGATACTGACTGTGACGTTTATAAATAGGCTGAGAGACTCAGCTATGGTGCAAAAAGGCGTCTGATAATGTAGAATGTTTATAGAAACAGAATTAACAACGGAGGTATGACACAATGGCTTGGAATTCCTTTAACACAGCGGATTATGAAGGCATCATGTCCGAGACGATCGTTATTGACGGATTCAATAATGACAAGATCCGTGTTTATTATTCCCGTCCCATGGGATCCGGTCCCTATCCGGGAATAGTGCTTATTCCTCATATGCCCGGCTGGGATGAGTGGCTCAGAGAGACAGCGAACCGTTTCAGCCGCCACGGCTATGCCGTAGCGTGCCCCAACATCTATGAGCGCGTCGGACACGGCACACCCACCGAGATCAGCGCAAAAGCAAGAGAGACCGGTATCGTGACCGATGAGACAGTGATGGGCGATACGGCTGCTTCGCTCAGTTTCCTGAAATGCCAGACCAACTCCAACGGCAAGACAGGCGTCATCGGAATGTGCTCC
Organism: Oscillospiraceae bacterium; assembly: GCA_017513135.1. Lineage (GTDB taxonomy): Bacteria > Bacillota > Clostridia > Oscillospirales > Ruminococcaceae > RUG11783. The sequence goes on along the minus strand of JAFWDH010000018.1, from coordinate 98,236 downwards.
GGTGGCCGCCACACATTCCTTGCTGCCTGCACGGTTCCCGGCTTTGACTGCGCAGTTGACTGCTGGGGCGGAGTGACCAACCCCGGCGGAGATGTTCCCGGAGTTCCCTCACCCATCGACTATGCACCTCAGCTCAATATCCCGCTGCTCGGAATCTTCGGCAATGAAGACAGATGGCCGAGCAAGGAAGCGGTAGATGATATGGAAAAGGTGCTGACCGATCTCGGCAAGGACTTTGAGTTCCACAGATATGACGGTGCCGGACACGGCATCTGGTATTATGACAAACCGATGTACCGTCAGGAACAGGCAATGGATTCCTGGGAAAAGGCTATCGCATTCTTTGACAAACATCTGAAAACATAATGGCATCCAGAAACACTGAGCCTTTTGCGATAATAGCAAAACCGGTGGGTTCAAGGTGCAACCTCAGATGCAGATACTGCTATTACCTTGAAAAAGGGAAGTATTCCACACATGAGGTCCAGAACAGGATGAGCAACACCCTGCTTGAACGCCTCATACGTCAGACGATAGAAGCAAGCCCGGGTCCTGTAGTGTCATTCACATGGCATGGCGGTGAGCCTGCCCTTGCCGGCCTTGAGTTCTATGAGAAGGTGGTCTACTACGAGAAGAGATATCTTCCCAGAGGATGGCAGGTCTGGAACAATCTTCAGACGAACGGCACGCTCCTCACTGAGGAGTGGTGCCGTTTCCTGAGAGACAACCGGTTCGACATAGGAGTGAGCATCGACGGTACGGAACTGGTCCACGACAGGAACAGACTGGATATCGGCGGTAATCATACCTATGCAAAAGTCACGGAATCCATTAAAAGACTTCAGAGATACGGAATCAATCCGGATCTGCTGTGTACGGTCACGTCAGACTCGGCATCCTGTCCGGTCGATACATACAGAGCGCTGAGAGATCTCGGGACCGAATGGATACAATTCATCCCCGTCATCGTCAGACAACCTGACGGCAATATGACGAGAGAGTCCGTGACTGCGGAACAATACGGCAGATTCCTCTGCGAGATCTTCGATGAATGGGTCACAAATGACCTTGGAAAGACAGACGTGCAGCTTTTTGCAGAAACATCAAGAGTATGGGCGGGCGGAGAGCCTTCACTTTGCTGGATGACCGGGACCTGCGGGAGAGTGCTTGTAGTGGAAGAGGACGGAGGAATTTATTCCTGCGATCACTTCGTCGACACGGATCACAGGCTTGGGACCCTGCCGGCCACAAGACTTGAAGATGCGCTGATGAGTCAGTTCCAGCATGATTTCGGACAGTCGAAACGCAATGCCCTGACTTCCGAGTGCAGAGCATGTCCTTATCTGGATGCATGCGGGGGAGGGTGTCTGAAAGACCGCTTCGCAAAGTCTTCCGACGGTGAAGACGGGATGTATTATCTGTGCAGCGGGCTCAGACAGTATTTCTCGCATGCCAAACCGATTCTGGAAAGAGTAATGGAAATGAGCCGCAGGGGAATGGACCCCGCTTCGATAATGAAAGAACTAAGAAAAGAGAAATAAGATGGTCAATCTCTATATCGTCAGACACGGCGAAACTGAAAACAATGTAAAAAGAGTCATCCAGGGATGGGCAAACAGCCCTCTGACTGAAAAGGGAGTTGCGCAGGCAGTTGCTGACGGAAAGATGCTCGCGGATGTTCACTTTGATTCGGTCTGGGCCAGTGAGCTTCCCAGACAGCAGGAGACTGCACAGCTCATCCTTGACCAGAACAGGACCGGGAGCGTGCCTGAGATCAGTATAGACAACGGTCTCAAGGAACTGAGCTACGGCAAGTATGACGGCAAGAGTTATGTCCTGCTCAATGAAGGTATCGGAAAAGCGACCGGTGTCTATGACTACAGGGAATACCGCAAGCAGGTCGGCAACATGGTGTTTGCCGATGTGATGGCTTCGACCGATGAGACCGGTGCCGCAGAAACATGTGAGATCCTGCAGACAAGGATGATGAACACCATCAACAGGATATGCAGACAGACTGAGGAGGCAGGCGGAGGGAACGTTCTGATGGTCAGTTCCGGAGCTTCCATGGGCCTGCTGATGCCTGTTCTGGACAAGGTAAACGGCGATAAAGTTTATGTGAACAACGGCGGTGTGGCAACTGTCAGGTACGAGAACGGTGAATACGAAGTTGTTTCAATAGTGGACCCCGAGATCTGAAGAGAATAACAAAACGTAAGAGCCGGAGCATTGCTCCGGCTCTTTTTATGCGTATGTGCTGAATATCACAGTCTGACTTTTCTTGCTTTGCATTCGTGAATGACTGGAGGAAGGTACTCGTGAAGCATGTCCTTGGTGTTAGTGAGGAGCAGGTCGCCGTTGCGTTCCCCTTTGCGGATGAGAACATCTGATACGGACCATCCGTTCAGCCATTTGATGATGAGGTGCAGCGAACCGTCTTCAAGGAACTCGCCGCAGCACGCGACTTTTGTCAGACCTGCGAGCGGATTCTCGACATCCTGAAGCGTCCACCTTCCGTCAAGGCTGCAGAGGAAGTTCTTGTCGCGGTTGAGTGTCAGCATAACGGCGTTGTTCCTGGGACGCAGCTCAAGAGCGACGGTCTCGGGACTGAGGGAACGGTCATGGAACAGATACCAGAAATCTCTGTTGCCGGGTGCGACCTCTATGTAAGGCACAAAAGAGCCTTCCGTCATTATATATGCCCCGAAGAGATCCTTTGCGCTTTCCGGGATCTCAGAAGCCGGAAGAGGATCTATCGATCTGGACGAGCTGTACTGCAGAAGGGAGCGATATGCTTCAGGATCCTCGGGGAGAGGATGTTCTGAGATCTCCTCCATGAAGTGCTGGATCGCCAGTATGCAGTTATTGCAGCCTTCAGGGTCTCTTCCTGACTGATGGATAGCTGCCACAGCGTGTTTCTCCGGCCAGATGATCGCAAGCTGTCCCTGTCCGCCGTCGAACCTGAACATACCGGGCGTGGTGTTCAGCCAGAGCTGCCATCCGTATCCGGCAGAAGAGTTGTCAGCTCCGTGAACAGGACCGTTTTCCACCTGCAGGCTGGTGGCTTCCCGCATCCATTCCGGATCGATCAGCTGCTTCCCGAAGGCTTTCCCTCCCTCAGCGTATAGCATACCGAGGCGGAGGTTGGCTTCCGTAGTGGCGCAGAGACCGGGTTCCGCGGTGCGTCCGTCAGCAAATTTCTGCCAGATGATCTCATCATCGTCAATGCCGAGATCTCTGAAAAGACTCTCCCTGAGAAAACTCACCATATCCCTGCCTGTGACTTTCTCTACTACCGCCCCGAGCATGGATGCGCCGGTGGTGTTGTACAGGAACGTGGTGCCGGGTTCATGTTCTATCTCACTGGAAAGAAAGTTCTCGAACCATGTATCATTGAAACCGGGCATACCTTTTGTGCCTGAGGACATGCTGAGGAGGTCCTTCAGACGGACCTTTTCCATACCCGGTTTGACATCGATGTCCATTCCCCGTATCTCATCCGCGAAGATATCAACAAGAAGATCATCTACGGATACAAGTCCCTGGGTGACAGCAAGCCCTACGGCAGTCGCTGTATAGCTCTTTCCGAGACTGTGGCAGGAATGAGGAATATTTGGAGCATACGGGGCCGCGAAGGATTCGCAAATGACCTCTCCGTCAACTGCCATGATAAAACCGTGAACTTCGTTTCCGAGAGAATTCAGATCCTTTAGAAGCTGTTCCGTCCTTTCAGAAGAGATGCCGTGAGATTCGGGTGAGACCCTTTTCAGCACTTTTTTCATGATGATACCCCTTTTATTAATATGAAATATGATTTAAGCAGCATTTTACAGATAAAATACTCTGTTTACGAAATCTCTCAATGGCCTGATCAGCCCTACGCAAAGAAGAAATGCGCCTGACACGAACAGGGCTATGGATGCAAAGAGAGACCATTGGAACATGCCTGTATCGAAAGTGATGTGCTGGAAGAACTCAAGCAGTATGCAGAACGCTCCGAGGACGATCTGTAATCCTCCTATGACTATGTATCTGCCTTTTTTCAGATACTTCAGAAGCGCCGCAGATGCCGTGCTGATAAGACCGACGATACCGGCACAGGGGAACGCAAAAGACATGAACCATTTCCCGCCTGTCCGCAGACATATAAAAAGCAGGAACAGTTCAAGAGCTATCGTATCTATGGGAATGAAGATCACCGGGTTCGGATTCGAGAACCACAGCGGAAAAACAGCTACTGTAAAGAACAGAAGCAGGGAAGCCAGAACGATATCGCTCCAGCCGAGATTCCGGTACAGAACCAGACAGACTACCGAGACGGCGATTGCAGCAAGCACGGTGATCACAGTCAGCAGTATGGCTACAGGATTTCTGTCGAACGGCTTTTCAGGCAATCTGCCGGGATCGAACGTGGATTCGGCAGTAAGTCCCTCAGGATTCCATACCTTGGTCCCGCACAACGGACACTTTTCCGTGCCGTCGGGCAGGCTCACTCCGCATTTCACACAGTACATTTTTCTGTTTCGCCTCCTAGATCATTGCTCTCTACCGAAACTGGTAAGCCGAGGCTGACAAGCTTCGTCAGGAACAGACGTTCGAGCTCTGATTCTTTTATCGTTCTGATCATGTTGATGAACGTCTTTCCGTTGAATGACGCAACGGAACAGTTGTTCGGGTAAGTCTTCTGAGTGCCAATGATGAACTCGACCCTCTCTATATATTCTGTCATCTGTTCGGGACATTTCACTACGCCGAGATTAGATATGTTGATGCATCCGAGCTGCTCTCCGTAGGAAGCATATCCCATATTCATGGCGATATGCTTTAGGTCGAGCGGAACAGCCCTGATGAGAAGATTTTTCTGCAGAGATACATTGGAGGCGATCTCGGACGCCATATTCTGCTTAGTAGCTTTAAGGGCGAGCTGATGAGTGAGATTGCCTACAAGTTCTTCAAGCGTATACGGACCGGTCCTGGGATCTACGCCGAGATTGAGCGTAAGGACAAAGTTGCGAAGAGTCCTGCTTCCGAACAGACGTCTCATGTTTACGGGTATAGTGATCCTGACGGGCTTCTCTTTCCCGTATGGAACAGAAGAGCTCTGTATCTCCATTATCGTCTGAAGCATCACTCCTGCAAGGAAGGCCGTTACAGTACCGCCGTATTCCTTTGCTTTTGAATGCAGGATTTCAGAGTCTGTTATGGCAGTTATGAGATGCTTGTAGTCGCCCGGCTCCTTTGTACCTGTAAGACGGAATGCTTTCTTTCCCAATTCCCTTCCGGCGACTTTACCGGCATTTTTGGAGAAACTGTCTTCAAGCTCGTATATCCTCGGCTTCTCACCGGGATCAAGGACAGTATCGTCATATTCGATTTTAAGACCGTGTTTTATGCGCAGATACTCACCGGCGAGCGAACGCACATAGATGCTTCCTCCGGTGCCGTCTGAGACTGAATGGAAGAATTCGGCAGCGATCCTGTTCCTGTGATAAAGGATCCTAAGACAGCATTTTCCCATCTCCTTCGAGCCCATATACACGATGGGATAGGCATAGTCTTGGCGTACGACAGGCGGCTCATCGATGCTTTCCAGATAGTTCCAGAACAAGCCTCTTCTGAGTCTTACATAGAAGGACGGGAAACGCGGCATCAGGTTGATGACGGCAGTCTGAAGGACGGACGGGTCCACATCCTCCTTCAGCGACACGGATACTCTGAAGATGTTGTTCCAGTTATGCTGTTTTATGGCCGGAAATATAAGCGCTGCCGTATCCAGTTTGTACCACTTCTTTTTTTCCATCTGAATCCCCGATAACTGTTATTAGGTTATTAGGATATCACCTCTGTGTTAGTAAACTGTTAATACAGGACAGGTAAATGACCGTCAGCCGATAGAGGTGAGGGCATCAAAAAGGGAAGGGACGTCATCAAACAGACGGTCTGCGCCGGAACGTTCAAGATCTTCTCTGCTTCTGAAGCCCCATGTAACTATGAAGCAGTCTGTTCCTGCGTTGCGTGCAGTAGTTATGTCGACTTCCGAATCACCGATGTACACGGTGTCACTGGCATCGACACTGAGCTCGCTCATAATGGAGTGTACAGATTCGGGAGACGGTTTGATCGGAATTCCGCTACGCTCGCCTCTGCAGATGTCAAAAAGACCGGGGAAAAAGTGAGAACAGAGAAAACGTGTGACCTCATCTCTCTTGTTCGAGAGCACAGCTGTTCTGATCCCTGCTTCCCTCAGCTTCCCGATCATCTCGACGATCCCGGAATACGGGACTGTCTTGTCGGCACTGTGTTCCGAATAATAAGCGACAAGTTCGGACAGCATCTCATTGACAAGAACTTCGTCACCTGATCCCGTTGCGTCTCTTACCAGGTTCCTCAGGCCGTGTCCTATCATGGCTTGTGTCTGCCGGACTGTTTTGAGGGGGTAGGAATAGGCGGAAAGTGTATGGTTCAATGCGTCTGCAAGATCTTGCAGGGTGTCCAGGATGGTGCCGTCGAGATCAAATATCGCAAGCTTATACATATCATCACGCTCCGTTTTTTCTTACTTGAGTATATCTGTTAAACAGGATACCTGCAACACGCGGTGCAGATGGGCAGCGGTCGGCAAACGATATATAATAGGTAAAAAAGGAGTACAGAGATGGAGAGAAACACGATAGATCAGACGATCAGAAATCTCAGGGAAAGACAGTTTGAAGCCTTTTTTGCTGATAACAAAGAGAAAGCGATCAGCCTGATAGAAGAACTTGTGCCTCAGGGCAGCAGTGTTGCATGCGGCGGATCGGAAACACTGAGAGAGATAGGATTCAATGAGAAGTTCAGGGACAGGTTCAGGTTCCTGGAAACGCCTGCGGGAGCCTCACCTCAGGAGGCGAAAGAAGCGATCAGAGCCCGTTTTTCTGCGGATGCATTCTTCCTTTCAGCCAATGCGATCACTGTTGACGGGAGGATATTTCAGGAAGACGGGGCTTCTACAAGAGTAGCTCCTATGATCTACGGACCCGACAGTGTCATAATAGTAGCCGGACAGAACAAGATCGCGGAGAATGAGGCGAAAGCAAGACAGAGAGTAAAAGCCGTAGCATGCGAGAACTGTCGCAGAAGAGGATTTGCGACTCCGTGCGCCGAAGACGGGCACTGTCATGACTGCAGAGTGCCCGGGAGGAGCTGCTGCACCTCTGTCACTCTGAACTTTTCCAGGATCCCCGGAAGGATAAAGGTGATCATCGTCGGCGAAGACCTGGGCATCTGATTCCCGCAGAAGATGCAGAGAGGCAGTATGCGAAAATGAATAACGGCGGCATAGAGATCGAGCACAAGTATCTTATAGAATATCCTGACAGGGAAGAACTGCTGGAAATGCCCTGCGCAGTTTCGGTACACATCACCCAGACATACCTTGATTCAGAAGAAGGCGTTACGGAACGCGTGCGGAGCTGGAAACAGGACGGGGAGACAGTCTACTACCATACGCTGAAAAGAAGGGTTTCGGCGCTGACGCATCTTGAGGATGAGGCTGTGATATCTTATGAGGAGTATCAAAGACTGATCAGAAGAAAGAAGCGCGGCAGTCAGATGATAGAGAAAGAAAGGATCGTCATCCCATATTCCGGCAGGGATGTGGAGATCGATATATATCCATTCTGGAACGATAGGGCGGTAGCGGAAGTGGAAGTCGGGAGCGAAGACGAGGATGTGCGCCTTCCGGACTGCATCAGAGTCATCAGGGAGGTGACAGAGGACGGCAGGTACAAGAATGTGAGCCTCGCTTATGTGCATGATTTTGAGATATAAAAACAATTCCGGCCTCGGAACGGGGCCGGAATTGTTTTTTCAGTTATTGCCTGATGTCTGTTTTGTTCTGTACATGGCAGCGAGTCCTCCGTGCGAGGTCTCTTTATATCTGACATCCATATCCTTTCCGGTCTGGTACATGGTGGCAACTATGTCGTCAAACGAGATCTTTCTGGTCTTCGCCAGGAACCTTGAAATGTTGACTGCGTTGATCGCTCTCATAGCTGCAACTGCGTTTCTCTCTATGCACGGGATCTGGACGAGACCGCAGACCGGATCGCAGGTGAGGCCTAGATGATGTTCCATCGCGTTCTCGGCGGCGTATTCTATCTGGTAACTGTCAAGACCGTACAGGTAGGCGAGCCCTCCGGCAGCCATGGAGCATGCGCTGCCGATCTCTGCCTGGCATCCGCATTCCGCTCCGGAAATACTGGCATTGGTCCTGATCACGTTTCCTATCAGGCCGGCTACGGCAAGAGCATCTATGATCTCATCCTCGGAGAATCCCCTGTCATGTGCCATGTAATAGAATACGGCGGGAATGACTCCGCAGCTTCCGCAGGTCGGGGCAGTGACGACAAGATTCTCCGAAGCGTTTTCTTCGCTGACGGAATAAGCGTAGGCGGCGAGAAGCCGGTTCATCGTCACATCTGAGCTCTCGTTTGAGCAGCGCATGGTAAAGAGCATTTTTGCCTTTCTTGACAGATGCAGTTCTCCGGGAAGGGTGCCTTCTGTCTGCAGGCCTCTCTCGACGCATCCCTCCATGGCATGCCAGACTTCTCTCAGATAGTCTCTGATGGAAGCCTCTTCATAACGTTCAATAAACTGCATAAGAGTTAGTCCGTCACGGCTGCATTCTTCAAGCATCTCAGCAAAGGACCTGTGCGGATAAACGTCTATCTCGTCCTGGGATGATTCGTTCTCTACCCTGATCGAGCCTCCGCCGATCGAGAAGATCCTTACGGATACCGGCTCCAGACCTTTCCTGAAGATGCAGAATTTCATGGTATTGGGGAAAGGCAGATCAGTGGTCTCGGTATCGAATCTGATCTCCGCATCGGGTATCACGGAGCAGATAGCTTTTCCGGTCCCGTGTCCTTCTCCGGTGTACGCAAGGGATCCGTATAAAGTGACTTCGATGCGTTCGTAGTCAGGATATCTGTCTTTTATCAGCAGCGCAGCATTGTAAGGACCTACGGTGTGTGAGCTTGATGGACCGTGACCGATCTTATAGACACTTCTCAGACTTCTCATTCCAGTTTTACCTCCGCAAGGAGAAAGAGACTGATCATAAACGTTTGCTGATCAGATAGAGAACCAAAAGATGCAGCGGATAAAATGCATAGAAATAATACTTCAGACCTTTTCCGCGCTTTCCGTTATACAGAGCAATGAGCGGAAATGCCAGCAGGCAGTAGAGCTGGGTGCTTCCCCATTGTGCAGCGGTTATATATGCGGCGGCTGCTGCCAGTTTCAGCAGCGGATCGGACCTCATGAAATAGAACAGGTATACGAGTATGACGCCGAACCTGCCGTAGTCGCTGTTGAAAGCATCGGCTGCCGCGGCGAAAAAGGCAGCTGCAAGACAGCCGGCAATATCTCCTGTGAATGAGCCAGCTTTTTCCCGGATGGATTCAAATGCCCGGATCCCGGCTGCCGCAAACAGGAATGTGAACATAACGTTCTGATCACTCCTAAGACTGAAATACCCGTCAAAAGCCATGTCGAAAGGATATTCACTGATAATAGCGAAGACAAGGAGCCGCAGCATGTATCCGGTCCTGTCCTTTGTATGATGAAATCCCTCAGCGGCACAGAAACAGAATACCGGCATGGCTATTCTTCCGACGATGCGGAACCATCTGTATCCGGGATACAGAATAGCGCCTATGTGATCGACTAGCATTGTTGCAGCTGCGATCAGTTTCAGAGAAGTCGTGTCGAAGAAAAACAGAACATTGTCGGAATTATAGTTGTTTTCCATTGTTTTTCTGCAGTTTTCTGGCATAAGCCAGTGTCTGTTTCAGTGAAGAATCCCTGTCGATCCCCGCAAGTCTGAGTTTGTGTGAGAAGGCAAGAAGCTCAGAAAACTCCTTCCCCGGCTCAAGGCCGGCATCAAGAAGGTCTTTTCCGGTCACAAAAGGACGCTTCATCGTCTCCCTGTACTTTTCAAGACGATCCATAAGGAAAGCACTGTCGCCAGAAAAAGGGGTATCTCCGGCTATCACCGGGCGGTCGCTCAGAGCAAGGTATATAAGGTCTTCCGGCTCCGCCGCCTCGTCGAACATATGATTGGTCGATTTGACGGACACTTTGTTAAAGGCGGCAACGTTCGGCTTCATGTGCAGAGGCACCATGTTGAGGACATACTCTCTGACAGCGTTCTTCGATACGAGCCTGTCAAGAAACTGATTCAGGAGCGGAAGGCCAAGTACTTCATGGCCGTATGCGTGTATCCTTCCGTTGATGACTTCGGTCGATACGATCTTGCCGATGTCATGAGTCAGGGCTGAGAGCATGAACGCATACGGGTCACTGACCCTTTCCCTGAAAAGGGAAGCTCTGTCCAGGACCTGCATGGAATGGATGAAAACATTCCCTTCCGGATGAAACAGGGGATCCTGTTCAACAGATTGCATGGAATCGATCTCTGCGAACCAAGGGACAAGCTGATCCATCTGCTGAAGGACCGTAAAGAACACTGACGGGCATGCGCTGTCAATAAGGGCTTTCTTGAGTTCAGCCTCCACTCTTTCGGCGGACAGCGACGAGGTATCGATCCTGCGGCACAGCTCGACAGTTTCCGGGGCTACCGAGAACGAGAGGCGGGAAGCGAACTGCGCCGCCCTGAATACCCTGAGAGGATCTTCAGGAAATGAATCCGGATCGACATGGCGCAGTATTCCGTTCTGAAGATCAGACAGACCGCCGAAGTGATCCAGTATCTCTCCGGTAAGTATGTCCTGCATAAGCGCATTTACCGTAAAGTCTCTGCGTCTGGCAGCTTCTTTTGTCCCTATATGAGGGTCGATGTCTATGTCGAAACCGCGGTGACCGCCGGCTGAATTGGCTTTTTCTTTTCGCGGAAGCGCTATGTCGATATCCTGGCCGGGCAGGCTGATAATGCCGAAACTGGAACCGTACGTCATCGGAGTCCCGAACGGGACAAGAACCTGCCGAAGCTCGTCAGGTCCTATTCCGTGTACTTCGATATCATAGTCTTTCTGAGGACGGCCCATAAGACCGTCACGGACGCAGCCGCCAACAAGGTAGGCTCTGCCGCCGCTGCGCGCTATCGCCTCCGCGATCCTTATTAAAGTGTCTTTCATGAGAATAATGATATCAAATCATGAAGCGAAATGACAGGAAAGAACCGGCCTGACGGAGTATCATAAGATATATCGGAGGAACTTGAAATGACCGGTCTCGAAAGGATGAATGATATAGTCTCTGAAGCCGCGGAAGCATTCGGCGCGCCTTCTGTATCGGCTTCGGTCATATATGACGGAGACCAGAAGGACATCAGCTTCGGATGCGGAAAGGATACCTTGTTTCCGGCCGGCGAGCTTTCAAAGGTATTTCTGAGCGATGCGGTACGCAGTTCGGGGATGGATATTGATACGCCTGTTGTCGAAAGATCCGAATGGTTCAGAATCAGGGATGCTGAAGCTTCGGGACGAGTGACAGTGAGAGATATCCTGCTTCAGCGGACCGGAGTGCCTGAGCACAGGGTATCGTGGTTCATCCAGCCCCAGCTTTCCTCCAGGAGTCTCTCCGAGATAGTCAGGCATCTTGAACCGGCATACGGGTTCAGGGAGAGCCCGTTAAGACAGGATCATCTTTTCACTGCGCTCAGCAGGATCGTGGAGGACAGTACCGGAACGTCCTGGGAGGACGTCGTAAAGTCGGAAGTCCTGGAGAAGATCTCCGCCCAGTCAACTTATTTTTCGTGGCAGAGCCTTCCTGAGACAGAACGAGCGAATGCAGCAATACCGTTTTACTCTTCGTACGGATCATTGAAAGAGGGAACAAGGTGGATGACGGATCCTCTTGCCGGCGGCGGGAGCATGTTCTGCTGCGCTTCCGATCTCGCCAGGATGGCGGAAAAAAAGAGGATCGACAGGTGCACGGAGACCGTAACGGTGCGTGAGAGGGATTTCTTTGATTACCCTCTTTCGCTGATAGGCGCAGAAAAAGCAGAATGCGGTGATGGATGGTTCCGGATGGAATTCCTGGGAAACAGGATAGTGTGCGGTACCGGGTCCTCGGGCGGAAGCAGGGTCTTCGCGGGGTGGTTGGAAGACCATCCTCTGTCTTTTGCCGCTGCGGCAGATCTTGACGGAACGAACTGCGCGCAGGCGATTTGCCTTGCTCTCTGCGAACTGATCTGTTTCGGAGAGGCGAGAGACTGGAACGGGAGGCTCCGCAGCATTTCGGATTCCGTTCTGGCGGCGCGGAGACGGGCAAACAGTGTCCTTCTCAGGGCGTGCAACGACGATGTGTTTCCATCCGGCTGTACCGGAACATATTTCAATGAAGGATACGGCGAACTGTATTTCTGTGAAGAGTACGGAAGACTGTTCCTTGAGCTTTTCGGAGTGCCCATGAGGATCTACCATACGGAGGAAGAGATCTGCGTGCTAGATGCTACTGAGGTCCTCGGAAGGGCAGTTCCGTGTCTTGTGTCCGAAGGCTGCATCGGGCTCATGCTGGAGCCGAAAACAGGGAAGATGACTGAATTTATTAAAAAAGACTGAGCAGACCATACAGAAAGAAACGGAGAACGCGTAAACGTTCTCCGTTTTTATGTTCTGTGTTATCAAATATCGGTCGCGAAGCTGAAACCGCCGCCTTTTCCGAGTCTCTCCGCATCCCTGATGAGTTCCTGCTGGAGCTCCTTGTCGTAGTTGATCCCGAGCCTGGGCTTCTCTTCCATGATCATGGTGCACTCGCGGTCTGCCGTAACAGGCTCCCACCCGTGACTTGGATCTGTACAGGGATCGCCGGTGTGTAGAAAGTGTCCGAGAGAAGTGACCATGAGCTCCTGGGCTATTTCGGTGTATTCATTATTGATGACTGCGGGAGCTGTTTCGGCATTGTCGAAGATCAGAGGAATATCGGAACTGTGCCATGGAGTGCGCCCTCCGTCTATTGAAGCGTCAAGAGCGTACATATAGACCCAGACCTTTCCTCCGTCCATCGCTCTCTGCCGCGCATAGCGCGAAGTGGGTTCGCGGAAGGTGCTGTCGCAGAAGAGCAGATCCACGGGATTCCTGGTGGGATAGGCTTTCTTGAACAGAGATATGAGTCTGTCCGCATCCTCCTCGCCGAGTTTGTCCACAATGATCTGACGTCCCTCTTCCTCAGTGATCTTGTCCCTTCTGATTCCCTTGTTGGCGAAGGAGTTTCCCTCTCCGAAGGTGGTGCCTATTACAAGCGGGATATCGATGGTCTCTTTTCTGAAACCGACATGGAACGGGTTCCCGGTGAATTCGCCGTTGCGGAACGGCATGCATCCGGTGGATTTGCCCTGTCTGGCCAGAGCAGGAGCTACCTGGCGGTAGGCGTAAGCCAGCTCGGTGAACGGAACCTTTTCAAGCTCCTTTATCGTGTCACAGTGCAGATATTCCATCATGGCCTGTACACATTCCTTAGGCTCTTCAAGAACCTCCGCGTCATGAAGGGAGAGGATCCCGCTCATAATGACTGCTTTATGATAAAGACCGTCAGCCGCAGGCATGGAGAGCAGAGTGGAGACTTTACCGCCGCCTCCTGACTGGCCCATGATGGTAACGTTGCCGGGGTCTCCGCCGAAGAGGGCAATGTTGTCACGTACCCATTTTAGTGATTCGATGATGTCAAGCTGGCCGTTGTTGCCGGAATTGTAGTATTCGTCTCCGTAAGAGGAGACATCAAGATATCCGAAGATATTGAGCCTGTGATTTATGGAAACGAAGACGCAGTCATTGTGCCTTGCGAAATTGAAACCGTTGTAGAACGGGGCTTCGATCGAGGAACCGTCACTGAAACCGCCTCCGTGTATCCATACCAGAACGGGTTTTCTGACCTCACTGTTTATGGATTCGGTCCAGACGTTCAGGTTCTGGCAGTTTTCACCCTGTACCCAATACTGATGGGGAATCAGAAGATGATCCCCTGCAGGAGGATTGAAATGAAGAAGGGGGCTGACACATCCGTAGATCGAGCAGTCATGGATATTGTCCCATTTCTTCGGAGCATGAGGCGCATGGAATCTCTCTGCCTCCGCATAAGGGATCCCCTTGAATACATACATATTGTCATATCTGACGCCGCGGACCTTCCCGAAGGTGGTCTCAACAATGTTTTCTGACCTGTCAAAAACGAACGACTTGAACATCAGGATACCTCCGAATTAATAATGTCAGGATAATTGTACCATAGAGCAGGCTCACGGCATATCGGCGGAGAACAGTTCAGTCATAACAAAACAGCCTGTACGGATGCACAGGCTGTTCTGCCGAAAAAGGTTTTGTTCAACCCCGAAAGGGGCGGTGACGGCTGCAGTCTTTGCCGCAGCCATGTGCAGTGGCTGATACGCAGTTTTGTGTAAGTAACTGATTCTTTCCGAACATCTCCGCGAATTACCTCACGAATCTGTGCATCCAATTACAGTTCCATACGCTGTGTTCCGCTACTACAGTTCAGATCGGAGACAGAGGGCGTCTCTCTTCTGTAAACAGCCAGAAAAGGCGTCAGCGCCGTTATCCTGGCATTCCGCACCGATAAACGGTACGGCAAGACCTTTTGCTTCCGGATAAGTGATGATCTGCCTTATCGGCGCGCTTGAGGGCGGCCGCTTATCGCCGCCTCGGAAAACGCTTCCGGATCCTGTCAGGTATCCCGCAGTGCATGAGGGCCGGCAGGCTCCTTCTTGACCAGTACTTTTCCGGCCGTCCTGAGCCAGGACATTTATTCTAACGCATTTTCTATCAGTGAAGATGCGTGGCTCACATGATCATGCAACCCGTGAAAAACATATAGTTTTATCAAAGGATACATATAGAAAATAATAACTATCCTTTTTTTTCATTTCAATAGATATTCGTCAAAAAGTGAGAAAATCAATGTTTGCCTTGCGGAGTCAATAAATGCGATTTTATCGTTCTGTTGTGTAGTAGCGGAGCCACGGATTTGGTATCATCTAGAAAGAAGCATTTGCTATGTAATGATGATAAGAAAAGGAGAGAAAAGATATGCCGGACAAAGACAGAGCTCAAAGACGATGGAGCCATTTTACGCAGGAAGATGTCCAGAGGATGGCAAACGCAACTCCTCCGGAAAGATACAGACACGGTGAATGGGGAGAAGGTCCCTATATGCCAAAGTTCAGCGGGGATCTCGTGGGACGCCGATTTGAGATGGAGTTCACCGACGGGCTGAAAGCGGTCTATGAGTTTACCGATGTCAATGAACTCAAATGGAGCTTCGGCGAAGAGGAACACACAGACATATGTGATGTGCACACCATAACTCCTAATCTCTATTTCGTAAACCACTATGTCGTAGGGTCCAGACCGCCGGAAGCACATCAGGTGGTCATCGATCTCGACAACGGGCTTGTCACGCTGAACGTAGCGACCATGAACCACCCGATCGAGCCGAGAGACGTCATGAGGGTATTCCATTTCGGAATGATCACGAACTGCGGATATGAGGATCCGGGTTACAGGCATGATTTCACTACCGATATGGTCGGCCGCGCGATCTACTGGACTTATCACGAAAAAGGGCCCAGGATCAAGCATATGTACATAACTCCGTTCTTCTACTCCGTGACAGGAGTGAGGAATCCGGACTGGGCTGCTTCAAATCCGGCTGACTATGTTAAGATCCGTGACGGAGTGTACGTTTTCTCGTTCCTCGAGTGGAGACAGTCCGGCGCGCAGGGATTTTTCCTGATGGACTTTTACCAGATGCACGATGTGGGCTGTTTCTTCGGGATGGAGCCGGAAGGCATAGTATGCTATACGATCGGTGCAAAGGGTGAATGGGCGGATTATCTCTACACGCTGCCGGATGACGCACCGCGCAAGACCGGATTCGGATGGGAAAAATAACAGATTACAGTCAGCGATCCGCGGACGGCGTCAGCCGTCCGCACTTCATATAAAATAAAAGAGCTTCCGGATACCGTCCTTTAGGATGGAATGCTCGGAAGCTCTTTTCAATTCATTTTGCCGGGACAGCCGGGGACTTTCTTTATAGTTCAGCCTCTGAGTCATAGATCTGATCAAATGCGGCTGATACCTCATCAAACTCCTCGTCAGTCTCTATATCTTCTATGTCGTAATGGTCTTCATCCGACTGAAGATATCTGTAGAAGTAGACATCGTTTGCTGCTTCGTCAAACAGCGCGACGTATTCGCGTCCGCGTGCCTCGAAGACTCCGAGGACAGCGCATTCAAGCGTTCCACCGTCTTCAAATTCAAGGGTTATGTAATCATAGTTCGAATCGTTTTTGGCCATATCGGGACCTCTTTCATATTAATTCTGCAGAGCAGATCTGATCATTGATGCGGAGACTTTCCTGTTTTTCAGGATCCGAAAGGCTGTCCTTTGCTGCAGTAATCCTCTATCAGATCCAGCAGTTCTCCGACAGCGCCTTCCATACAGGTCTTCTGTGTCGTCATATCGGTCATGTTGCGGATGTCTTCGATCGCGTCGGCGACGGATACCGTATGAGCTGATGCGTTGAACATATCGATATCGTTGTAGAAATCGCCGATCGCTATTGTGTTTGAGATATCTATGCCCATTATCTCGGCAAGCTTCCTGACGGCAAAGCCCTTACTGACGCCTTTCGGCAGTATTTCATAATAAATCGTGCTGGAGTGGGCAAAGTCAAAATCCTCATAGAGGGGATCGCTGCCTCTGCGGGATTCTATGTATTCCATAAGGCTGTCGATAGTCTCTTCCGGCGCAGCCAGCAGGACCTTGTTGAAAATGGTGTTTCTGATCTCTTCGAAAGTAACTTCGTAATAGGGAATGAACTCGTCGGCGCAGTGGCTTCTGACCTGATCGTTGACCTGAGGCGAGAATATCCCGTCACAGTTATGGAATTCGACGCCTATCCCCGGAAAATCTTCCATTATCTGCTTTACAAGTGGGAAGATATTCTCGGTCACGGTCATCTGGAACACAGGCTCATTCTTGTTGAAGTCATAGATCACGGCTCCGTTGCATGTGATGCCCGGGGCGGAAAAATGAATGACATCAGTAAAATGCCTGACTGCATCTACGCTTCTTCCGGTGCAGCATGCGATGTGTCCGCCTTTGCGGCCGTATTCATTGACCTTTGCGATGTTCACTTCAGGTATATCGTACGGCACCTTCAGAAGCGTGCCGTCCATATCTGTGAGTACGAGGTAATCTGAGATTTTCATGCCGGAACAGACCTTTCTGTTTTTATATTACCGTGATGTAGTGGACGGGAAGTAGCGGGCAAGCGATGCTGCAAAAGAGGACAGAGGCATCGTCTGAAGGGTCACTTTACCGGGACCGGTAACTATTGTGTTGAAAAGACCTTCACCGCCGAACAGGACGTTCTTCACACCCTTTACAGTCTCTATGTCGACTGAACAGGTTGAGTCCATGATTGCGAGGTTGCCGGTATCGACAACGATCTGCTGACCGGGGCCAAGTTCATACTCCACTGTTGAACCGTCAAGTTCCAGGAACGCTATGCCGCTTCCGGAGATCTTCTGCATGATGAATCCTTCTCCGCCGAAAAGGCCGGCACCGAAGCGCTTCTGGAAAAAGACCGAGAGCTCTACGCCCTGAGTGGATGCAAGAAAAGCGGATTTCTGGCAGATCAGAGGCTTGTCGGGAGTGATCTCGACGGCGCGGATCGCCCCGGGAAAACTGTTAGCAAAGGCGATCAGACCTTCTCCGCCCCTGGCTGTGTAGACGTTCTGGAACAGATGCTCTCCGGAGAACATCCTTCCGAATACTTTTCCGATGCTGCCGCCGACTGTCTCCATCTGCATGTTCGGAGACATCCAGACCATTGAACCGCTTTCACTTATCATCGATTCATCCTTATCGAGGTGGCAGATCACGACAGGCATCGGCTCACCGGTAATATTGTATCTCATGGTAACTCTCCTTTATTCTCTCTTTTTTAAAAAGACCTTATGGATTATATCATAAGGCAGCGACTAATCCATTAATCCGGTGAAAACAAAGCAAAAGAGCAGGAGAACATTCCTGCCCATGTATGGCGTTGTTCCTGCAATACTGTATCAAGCCCAGACAGAACCGTCTTTACCGGAACCTTCTTCGAAGTGATATTTTATTATTCCGAGATCGACCCTTGAGAATACGCCACGCCTTACAGATACTCTCACGTGCCCGTCATCCAGCAGCTCGAATCTGAAACTCTGACGGTTCATGGCCGTAGGCGCAAGAAGTGCGGCATCCACGCCGCTGCGGAACCATGCCGGAAGGGGACCGCTGACAGTCACGACATCATCAAAGACCTTTGTGCTTCTTTCATTTCCGTGATCCTCTCCGTAACCGACAGCAATGCTGATGCAATAAGCTTCGCCGTCGTCCAGATCGAATGCCCCCACAAGAGATGCGGCTGAAATACCTGCCCAGCATGTGTTGAGTCCGAGCTGCTGAGCAAACAGCACGATCTTTTCACCGTAATATCCGCAAAGTTCATCAAGAGAATCGTTTTTCGGGCCTGCTAGGACTATGTAGTTAGAGACCCCGCTGAACATCAGAGCAAAAGCCTTTGGCTCTCCGGTAATGAGCTGAATGTGAAGGCCTGATTCCTCATTGCATTTTGTTATGCATCCTTCAAGCAGGAATCTGGCTATGTTTGATATTGGGCGGTCCAGATACTTTCTGACCGAATGCCTCTGGACCATGGCTTCCGATATAGTCATATGTCTTTCCTCTTTCATGAAGATATGCTGCTTAATATAATGGATTATTATATTCCTTTGAATAAAAATAGTAAATGCTTACAAAATATATTTTTTCACGCGGAAAATATAGGCTCAATTGCACAAAAAAAGAAAGCCTGACAGGCAAAGAGCCTGTCAGGCTTTCTGGATCGTCATTCTTAACGGACGACTGTTCTCAGAAGACCGGACTTATTCCTCTTTAGTATCTGAAGCAACATCGCCTTCGGCGGTTTCGTCCTCAGGTGCGTTCGTACCGGCCCCGTCTATGATGTCTACTACCCCGTCCTTGAGGTTGTCAGCCATCTCAACGACTTTTTCCTTTATGTCAGCCGATTTGACCGTTTCAACTGCATTGTTTACGCTCTTTTTTGTGCTGTTGATCAGCTTATCAGCCTTTTCGAGGACGTTTTTCTGCAGTTCACCGGATTTTACACTGTCCACAAAGGTATTGACCTTATCAACTGCGACGTCGGTGATGTCTTTTCCCTCTTCCTTCGCTTCCTTCTCAAGGTTTGAGACTACGGCAGCAAGACCAACAGCCACCGCAAGCCTTCCGAGGAGCCTTCCAAGGACTCTTTTTCTTCTTCTTGCCATTTCTTATATTCTCCTGTCAATTATTGTTTAGTGACTGATCACCCTTGTGATGAAAGTATAGCACAGGGCATAGAGCGGAAAAACAAAAAAAGTGGCGGAATAAGCCGGTTCAAGTATAATTAAAAGCGAAATAGAGAATGGATTCGGGGAGTATTGAAGGATAATGATAATAATAGATCTTGAATGGAACCAGCCGCCGTCTCCGGCTGCAGAAGATGATCCCGATGCGTTCGAAGGAGATATCATCGAGATAGGGGCTGTAAAGACTGACGATTCTTTCAGAGTATGCGACAGATTCCGTGAACTGGTGAGACCTGTCGAGCTCCCGGTGCTGACTTCATCGGTCAAAAAACTCACCAGGATATCACAGGAAGAGATAATGATGAAAAGACCGTTTGCGGAGGTATTTCCTGACTTTCTGAAATGGTGCGGCGATGAACTGGTTTTCGGTGAGTGGGGGACATCAGACGAAAAGGCGGTGAGGCAGAATGCTGAGCTGTACGGAGTTGGGCTTCCGGAAGGAATGAAGTTCATAGACCTTCAGGAAAAGTTCGACAGGGATTATCTGTACGAAGAGCAGAGGTGCTCTCTCAGCAGAGCAGTAGAGATCATGGGAGTCAGGATCAAAGGCGCACATGATGCGCTGTATGACTGCATAAACACCGCTCTGGTATTTGAGAAATGGATGCCCGACACACTGGATATAATCAATGTTCCGGAGGAACCGGAGGGGGAGATATGATGGAAGGACCGATCATAAAGAAGGAGAATGTCGAAACTCTGCTGGAGACCAGATTCGTAAAGGTGTACGATCTTCAGTATGCGCCGGAACGGCACTATTATGATGCTTCAAGGCGGGAGAAGGAGGAGCTGATAGCGATCAAGACGGACGAGGAGTTCAGGAGCATGGCTCCGGACGCGGCTACCTGCATAGTCATTCTGAAATCGGGATCGGCGGAACCGAAACTGTTCCTTCAGTATGAATACAGGTATCCTACGGGAAGGTTCCTTCTCAGTCCTCCGGCGGGTCTGATAGACAAAGAAGACGCGGGAAAAGAAGACGCAGTACTGCTGACTGCCAGAAGAGAGATATTTGAAGAGACCGGCATCACTGTCCGGGACACAGACAGGGTATTTGAAGTCAACCCTCTGGTATTCAGTTCGCCCGGCCTTACGGACGAGTGCAACGCTCTTGTCTGTGCTGTGGTATCAGCTGATGAGGAGAGCGAAGTCACGCAGGACGGTGCCGTCGGATCGGAGTTCTTTGACGGATATGTCCTGCTGACAGAAAAAGATGCGAGGCGTGTTCTCAGAGACGGCAGGGACGCAGAAGGCAATTTCTATTCGGTGTATACATGGGCGGCTCTTATCTATTTCGTCTCAGGTATGTGGAAAGAAAATGAACTATAATACTGGCTCCGAGCTTGTCACCGGGCTGTCGGATCTGCCGCTTCTGGCGGTGAGTCTTGCAATGACTGCAGTCTCGGCAGAAAACAGAAAGAAAGGTCCGCTGGGACGCGGCTGGTTCTCACTGAGCGTGACGGTCGCTGTCACTTTGCTGGCGGGTGCAGTGCTGCATTCCGTGCATATCGGTGAGCGTTATCTGAGGATATTCTGGCCCTTGGAATATGCTCTTATAACCGCGCTCACGGCAATGCTGTGGATCCAGATAATGAGAGTATTCAGACCTGATAGTGTCAGCAGAAGAACAGTCGCTCTGATTACTGTTTTCGGGGCGCTTACCGCTGTCGTGAACGGTGTGGTAAGGTTCATCTACGGAAACGATATGAATCCGATCTTTGCTGTTTTCGGCGTTCCCGCAGTGCTGCATATCATCTATTCTGTAATGTCCTGCAGGGACGGCGGCAAAAACGGTCTGAAGACAAGGTTCATCGTTATGGCGTTGTTCCTTCTGCTCTCCATCGCGGTCGAATCGGCAATAGCTGAACCTGTGATCATTTGCGGACTTCCCTGCAAAGGAGCGGTCTTCAGCCATGCTCTGATAGCGGTCGCGATGTTTATCGCCGCGGGAATGATACGCAGGACTTCTGAGGTCACCGATGCGCGCCTCCAGTAACAGAAGAAGACTCTATGCGCTGAGCGCTGTTCTGCTGTGCGCGGCATCAGTCGTTTTTTACGTCTTATATCTGCGATGGCAGGAACAAAAAAGCGATAGCGGAAATATGCTTCCGGAAAGCTTCGGAGGAATGACAGTCACTTTTCTGGATGTCGGAGAAGGCGATTCGGTAATCGTGACTGCTGACGGGGAGACTATGTTGGTGGACGGAGGATTGCCGGAGTATTCGGATCTTATCTATACATATCTGAAAGAAAACTCCATTGATCGTCTGAAATATGTGTTCTGCACACACCCGCACGCCGACCATGCAGGAGGACTTTCCGGAGCGCTTGAATACGCGAAAGCTGATGAAGCCTTCTGCTGCGTCAGAGAATATGGGTCAAAAAGCTTTGAGTCGTTCCTTGAGCATGTAAGGCAGCAGGGGCTGGAACTCAAGGTCCCTGAAGTCGGAACGGTCCTGAAACTGGGCGGAGCCGCTGTTACCGTGATCGGTCCGGCAAAGGAATATGAGGAACTGAACGACTGTTCTCTGGTCCTGAGGATCGATTACGGCAAAATCTCTGTCCTGCTTACCGGAGATGCCGGATATGATGCGGAGATCGACATGATGGGATCGGAGTTCTCTCTCCGGGCTGATCTGCTGAAGGTGGGACACCACGGCAGCGGATCGTCAAGCTATTACTATTTTCTCAGAGAGGTGAGTCCGAGTTATTCGGTCATCTCAGTGGGAAAGGATAATGAGCACGGGCATCCTTCTGAATACGTCATAGAAAAACTGAGGGATGTCGGATCGCAGGTCTTCAGAACGGATAAAGACGGAACTGTGGTATTCAGAAGTGACGGAAACACTGTCTGGCCTGAAAAAACAGTTGATAACGGATAGATCATTTTTACGGAGGGATATCTGATGGAATACCTGAATATCAAGGGGACCGGACTTAAAGTCTCGAGGTTCTGCCTCGGAACGATGATGTTCGGAGGACAGACGGAAAAGGACGAGTCTGTCAGGATAATCGATTACGCGCTCGATAACGGCGTCAACTTCTTCGACACAGCTGACACATACACCGGCGGAAGGAGCGAGGCTATAGTAGGGGAGGCGCTCGAGAAGAAAAGGGACCTTGCGGTTATAGCAACGAAAGTGCACAACCCGAAAGGACCGCTCCCTAACCAGTCCGGCCTCGGCAGAAAGCACATAATACAGAATGTGGAGGAGAGCCTCACAAAACTGAGGACCGACTACATAGATATCCTGTATCTGCACCATCCTGACGCCGATACTCCCATAGAGGAGACCATAGAAACGATGACCCAGCTGGTGAGGAGCGGGAAGATACGCTACTATGGCGTCAGCAATTACGGGGCGTGGGAATGCTGCTCATTCATCCATAAGGCGAAGGAGATGAACTGCATAGCACCGGTGATCACCGAAAGCGTATACAATCTGATAACCAGAGGCATTGAGGATGAGATGTTCCCGTTCCTGAGACAGTACAATATGGGACTCGCGGTCTACAATCCCATAGCAGCGGGGCTGCTGTCCGGAAAACACAGCAGGAGCGGTCCTGCCGCCGATTCAAGACTGGCAACCAATGCGGGGTATAACGGCAGGTACTGGAATGACGGCAATCTTGACGCGGTCGAGCGTCTGACCGAAATAGCGGCCGAGGCGGGGATGAGCATTCTCGAGTTCTCTCTCAACTGGCTTGCAGCCCACAGAGAGGTGGACAGTATCATAGCGGGTGCCAGCAAATACGATCATGTCGTTCAGAATATAGAGATCGTTTCAAATGCCAGACCCGTATCCGAGGAGCTGATGCTGAAGTGCGATGAGGTATGGAAGCAGATCAGGGGATCGTATTTCAATTATCATTGAGCTGATCTATACGCTCTGTATTATTAAAACCTGCGTACGGTTGAGCGCAACTGCCCTTTGTGCTAAACTATTCGGGTTAAAGAACATTATGAGAGGATTAAAATGAGCAACAACAATCAGCCCATGCAGGAACAGACCAAGCTTTGGAACAAGTCCTATATCATGATCCTCGTACTGAGCACTTTTATTCACTCGGCGTCGTATATGGTCACGCCGTTCATCACCAAGTTCGCGCTCAGTCTGGGTGCACCTCTGACGATAGCGACTACGATAGCATCACTGCTCTCCGTCTCGGCTCTGGTGCTCCGCCCGTTTGCGGGAAGGACCAGCGACAGGTTCAGCAGGAAGAAGATAATCCTGATCGCCAATACTGTCATCATCATATGTCTTGTCATTCTGTCCAGGGTCACTTCAGTGACTGCGCTGGTCATCGTCCGCCTTATCCACGGAATCGCATTTTCATTCACCGGAGTGGCGATGATGGCATTCAACTCGATGTTTATACCCAAGGACCGGCTCGGTGAGGGTATGGGATGGATGGCGCTGAGCACTATCGTTTCGCAGTCTGTCGGGCCGAATCTCGGCATGTGGATCGTTGAACGTTTTGACTACTCCATGACTTTCTTCGCCGCTGCCGCTGTCACCCTCATCGGTGTCGTTATATTCTGCTTTATACCTTACAGCAAGCCGGAGACACCTCCGAGCAGGAAGTTTGACATCAATGATTTTATAGCTGTACGGCTTTTGCCCTATGCGCTCATCCTTTGCCTGTTCAGCAGCGGTAACGGACTGATCACATCCATGCTGGTGGTCTACGGGGAGTACAGGGGAATAGAGAACATAAGCATGTTCTATACTGCGTACTCTATAGTCATGTTCATGGTGCGTCCGTTCTCCGGCAAACTGGTGGACAAAAAAGGACTTCGGATAGTCCTGTATCCGTCGCTGGTGATCGCTGCGGCAGGATTCGTGATCCTCGGCAGCGCCAAGACACTGACTATGGTCATCATAGCCGGCGTACTCAAAGCAATAGGACAGGGATCCGGCTCACCGGCCATTCAGTCTACGTCGCTTAAGATGATAGGACGGGATAAGGCCGGTGTCGTCAGCAGCACATGCTATATCGGCGCTGATGTAGGCAATGCGGTCGCGCCTATCGTCGGAGGATATGTAGCTGAGCATTACGGATATGAGATAATGTTCAACGGATATGCCGCCATACTTCTTGTGCTTGGCGTCATCGTCTTCACCATCAAGTGGAAGTACGACTACAAGAAGTACGGAGTTATGTGCTGATCTCTCCGGGATCGATGTCGCAGACGATGATCCGCACCAGTGGACCATACTCTGAATGACACTGTAAGAATAAGAATTGCGGCCGTAGTGTTCCGTAAGTGAACACTCGGCCGCTGTTGTTTACAGTGGAACAAAACAGCGCGTGTCTCTAATGACGGACGCTGTTTTGCGATCTTGTTTTTTCTGATGACAGATCAGGTATCAGAAGGCTTGTTTATGACATCGAATGTCATTCTGTACAGCAGTTCGGCCATCTCATTGGCCGGAATCCTGAAACCTGATGTTATCCATTCCCTGATGACGGCAAGACTTCCGACCATGACATAATAAAGGTAATAGTCCTTTTTTTCCTCCGGCATATTAAGGCCGCTCAGATAAGGCTTGAGCGAATCGATGACATCACGTGAGAAGCGCTGAATGAAGATCTCGGAATCCTTGAAAGTGAGAAGTGCTCTGAAGTGAAGGGCATTAAGCTGGACGTAAGACAAAAACTCTGAGATGCATTCCAGACTTGTCCTGCTTCTGTCGGGACCGATGATCATATCCTTCGCTACTTTGATTATGTCGTCCTCAGCGTTCAGAAGAAGCTGCTCCGTGTCATTGTAGTGAAGGTAGAATGTAGTCCTGTTGATACCGGCTTCTTCACACAGCCTTTTGACGGTGATGCGGTCGAAAGGCATCGTCTGCATCAGCGAGATCAGAGCGTCCTTCAGAAGCCTTTTTGTTAGTCTGACGCGTTGGTTTTCCATGTTTTAACCCCGAAAAAACGAACCTGAACAAAGTGTCTTTTTTATATAAAATAGTACATTTTGCCGATGTTTAAGTCAATGATTCCTAAAAGCGCGCATGTGTTTTTTAGCGTGTGACACCGTATCATTTGAAAAACACGGCAAGGATCATGTCTGCTATATGCTTCGGATCCTGCATATCACTGATGCTCCGGATCGCTTTCCCGGCTTTTGTTACGAATGAACCGGAGAGGCTTCCCTCCGTAAGTTTTTTTACCCATTCCGTATCATATATGGATCTGTCTCCGGAGTAGATCTGTTCAAAAGCGTAAACAGAGCTTTCTCCGATCGCCGCTGCAATGCTCCCGGCTATAAAGGCGTTAACTGCTGTGGCTGCGGCATTGATTCCGGGAATGGATTTCAGCGCGTTCACGGCTGCTCTGGCAGTCACACTGACGGTTCCGGCCTCTACGATGGAATCGACAAACTTTACGAGCGCGTCATTTCTGCTGATCTCGTAGATGCGGGATATCGTATTGATCTCGGCAACTTCCAGCGGCGTCAGTATGGCTGCGTCCGGAAACGGCATCGGAACAGCGCCTACAGCCGCTGCGCCGGCTGTAGCCAGCGCGACCGCACTGTGAGCGAAGGCACGTTTGCGTTCAAGTTTATATCTGAAAACATCCTTCTTCGAAGACCTTATCCCTTCCGGAAGAAGACTGTTTGTCGCGTCGATCAGTTCCGTTATGCCTTCCGGAGGAGCGAATGCCTCATCATTGAGCCGGTATGTCATGGCGACCACGGGAATGATCCTTTTCAGATTTCCTTTCAGCCGCCTGTGAGTCTGGAACGCTTCGTGGACCATAAGGATGTTTTCTTTCCTTTCCGGAACGGAATAGGATTTGGTTATCACTGCTATGACGGGAACAGAAGGCCACATTGACACTGCTTTAGCCATGATCCTGATGGTCTCCGGGAAAAGCTTTCTCGATGTCCCTTCCACGCAGCACCAGATCACACTGATGCGTGTGTCCTCATTGCCGGCCTTGGTGCTTTCGCGTGACCAGCTCCGTACGGAACGGACAGCTTTGGAGGCTTTACGGTACGAGGGCTCGAAACCTACAGTGTCTATTATCCTGAAAGGGATTCGGTCGTTCTCGTATATGGACAGTTCTTTTGTCGTTCCCGTGATACCGTAACCGGTCACGGCATGATCCTCGCCAAGCACCGAATTGATCAGTGTGGACTTGCCGACGCCGGAATTGCCAATAACGAGCACATTGCCTTTTTCCATATCGTTCACTGCTTTCTGGACTATATGCGGTGGATGGTTGTTCAGCCGAGGAGCGTCTGTCCCATCTGATAGGCTCTGCGAAGATCATCAGCAAAAGAGCTCTCATGAACTTCCAGCTTGTGCACGGGATCAAAAGCTGAACTTGAGTATTTGGAATAGTCATCAAACTGAAGGGTATCTGTGGCGCAAAGCACTTCTGTCTCACCGACCATCGAATCGAACTTGTTCTTCTGAGACTCCAGGAACTCCGTATAGTAATGCGCTGACGGAACATTCATTGTGTAGATCAGTCCTACCTTGAGGTGCAGGTCATATGCCACGGTTTCATCACTGCTGTAGGTATGGCTCGGAAACCACAGTCTCTCAAAGAAGGACCTGACCATTCCCGGGTCGCTTCCGAAGTAGACAGGGGATGAGACGATCAACCCGTCGGAGTCAAGTATCTCATCGAGAACAGGCTTGAGCTCATCGTTTACGGCACATCTGCCAAAACCCGGTGAACCCAGACGCTTGCAGGAAAAACAGCTCCTGCAGCCTGTGTACTTCAACTTGTAAAGGTCTATTCTCTTTGTCTCGATCCCCTTGTCGGCGGCTCCTTTAAGAGCACTGTCAAGCATTTTTGCGCTGTTCCAGTTCATCCTGGGACTGCCGTTGATTCCAATGATCTTTCTCATATGATCTACCTCCTGTCAGTATAATTCTAACACGGCAGTGCGATGATTCCATGAACAGAAAAAGACTTTGGTCACAGGAACGCGGCTCAGAAGAAGGCATTCAGAAGCATTGGTTTTTCATATTATGACAGGGCTTTTCTCCGGAATCGCAGAAAAAGGCATGACCGGAAGGTCATGCCTTTTTAAACTGTAAAGCGGGCTTTTCGCTGTATTGCCGTTATGTCCTGGAAGGAACCGTAAGCAGCGATATTATTCCCAGAATGATGAGCGCAGGGAAGGCGATGTAGATAAGACCTCTGACGAACAGTCCGATCAGGACAAGAGGAATCATCACTACAGACAGAACGATCCTGCCGATCCCCCATGCAAGTTTGATCCCGAAGAAGAACAGTCTGCCGAAAACGGCTATCATCATTAAAGAAAAAAGAGCAGTCAGCATTTTCGTTACCTCCGATTTATTATGATGAACAGTTCTGTAAAACTGTTTTCTGCTTTGCGAGTATATTGTATAATCAATTGACAGGAAGAAAAATGGCTATAAAGGGCAAATAAAGCCTGCTTTTTTGTGAATAACTGCGAAATAGCATAGGAGACAAAATGGGAAGAAAATCAGTTAAGGAGAACAAGACTGTATACCAGCTGGCAAGAGAGGAACTGGGGCTAACAAGAGAGGCGGCATCCGATCTTCTCGAGTACATCAGTGCGGACAGGATAGAGAAGATAGAGAACGAGAAGACTCTCGCCCGCCCTGAAGAGGTCGTGACGATGTCGCAGTGCTACAAAAAGCCGGAGCTGTGCAATTATTACTGTTCCCATGAATGCCCCATAGGCATCGGCACCGTACCGGAACTTAAGATCAAGGATCTGTCACAGATCACGCTTGAAGTGCTTGCCAACCTCAATGTTCTCAACAGAGAGAAGGACCGCCTGGTGGAGATCACCGTTGACGGGACCATCTCAGAAGATGAGATGAAAGACTTCGAGGCGATCAGGGAAAAGCTCAGTGAGATGGCTGTGGCTGTCAATTCTCTGACTCTATGGGTGGACAGCGCTACTCATAACGGAAAGATCGTAGAAAAGTAGATCGCAGAAACGGTTCGGGACGGATGAGAGATCATCCGTCTTTTTATTTGCGGATGCCCTGCGCATATGCATCTCCGTAAAGAGCTGAAGATCCTGCCCTGCCGGCAAACGGGGCAGCTGTGTCTTGCTTACTTGTCATGGGTCCCGTGAGACCTTATTATTTGAAAAAGGAGATATGAGATATGGAAAAGAAAGAAACTGTGTTTGAAACCATTAAAACGAGAAGAAGCACCAGGAACTACTCGGACCGTGAGGTCTCAAAGGAGGACCTTGACATGGTCCTGGAAGCCGGCAGATTTGCGCCGAGCGGCGGGAACAATCAGACCACTCATCTTCTGGTCATCACATCGCAGGAGATAAAAGAGAAGATCGCGAAGCTTGCTGAAAAATTGTTTTCCGGCATGGAAGTCATGCCCGATACGTATAAGTCGATGGCTTCTGCGATACTCTCCTCGAAAAAGGGAGGCTACAATTTCCACCGCAATGCACCGGTACTCATCCTTACAGCCAACAAGAAGACTTACAGCAATAATATCGCTGACTGCAGCTGTGTGCTTGAGAACATGATGATAATGGCAAACGCACTGGATCTGGGAAGCTGCTGGGTCAACCAGATCAAGTGGCTCAATGAGGAACCGGAGATGCTGGAACTGCTGTATGGCATCGGGCTCAGGGAAGACGAGCGGGTATACGGCGGACTGACGCTCGGATATGCAGATACGCCGGACGGGCTCCCGTCAAGGAATCCGCTTGAAAGGAAGGGCAACGAGGTCACATTTGTCATTTAAAAAGGGGAATAGACCTGAAAAAAGGTCATGACGCGGATCCTGCGCGTCATGACCTTTTTCATATGCGATCTGTGTGCTCAGTCCAAAGAATCGGAAACAAGGTCCAGATAATCTCTCTCGGCAGGTGTGAGTTCTATGTCCAGAGCAGCTATGTTCTGAGCCATCCTCTCAGGGGAAGAGGTGCTTACGGCGGCAAACATATTCATCGGGCTTGAGAACAGCCAGGCCAGACTGAGCTGAGCTACAGTGCAGCCTTTCTGTTCAGCCATGATCTCGCATCTTCTCAGCCGCTCAAAGTTCTCCTCATGATAGAATCCTTTTCTGGCGTACTCATCAAGAGCTGCAGCGGCAGTCTCTCTGTCGGCACTAGTGAACCGTCCTGAAAAGAATCCCCGTGCCATCGGTGAATGGGCTACTACGGGCATGCCTGAACTGGCGTACCAATCTCTTACGGATCTGTTCTCGGGACCGGATACCGTGACGCTGCCGCCCCACATGTCTTCCGCCTGATATGCGAGAGAATAGTTCGGGCTGGATACCGTAAACGGGATGAGACCGTGGGCTGCCGCATACTCATTGGCTTTTCTGATCCGCTCCAGTGTCCAGTTCGATACGCCGAAAGCGCCGATCTTGCCCTCGGAATGCATTGCATTGAGAACTTCGATGGGAACGCTTACATCGACATCCTCAACATCTCTGTGAAGGAGATATATGTCTATATGATCTGTCCGGAGCAGTCCGGAAGAAACTGCGAAATCTTCACGTATATCCTTCTCCGACACGCGGCGTGACGAGAACTCGTCCGGATGGGAACATTTGGAGAGGATCACTACCTTGTCCCTGTTTCCCCGTTTTTCCATCCAGTCTCCGACTGACCTTTCGGCAAGTCCGTAATTCCTAGCGGTGTCGATGGCCGTTACTCCGAGTTCGAACATCGAATCCAGAATGTCGGAAGCGTCACCCCCTGACTGGAAGGGTTCGGAAGCAGTGCCCATAAGGATCCTGGAGACAGGCTGTTTCACATTCATTATCTTTCCGTATTTCATGATTTTCCCTCGTAATAATGCATGCGTTTTCTCTTTTTTAAATATAGCACCGCTTCAGGAGATCAGACAAATGTGTATCAGGAGACTCTTCCGCATATTATTGGAACGGAACTGAAATACAGTATAATTAGTGGTGGAAACTGTTTAGAATAAGCTCATTCGAATACGGAGAAAAACAATGCTGAAGGATGTCGCTGAAAAATACTATTTCGACAATTATAACTGCGCAGAATCCGTTTTCCTTGCAGCAGATGAATACTATTCGCTCGGGATCGATACGTCGGCTTCCAGACTGGTCGGGGGTTTCGGCGGAGGGATACAGACAGGCAGCGCATGCGGAGCGTTCCTTGCTGCGGTAAGTGTGCTGTCGCACTTATGCATAGATAAAAAGGCCCATGAGAGCGGAACGCTCAGGAACGCGGTAGCCCTCTTCGTAGCTGAGTTCGAGGAAAAGATGGAAAGCCAGCTGTGCAGGGAGATCCGTCCGAGGGTATTTGAACCCGAGAGAAGATGCGCAGTGACGGTGGAGGCTGCATGCGACGCCCTGGAAGACGTCATCGCAAGGGGGAAACTGGCGAAAAAATGAAGAGTGAGAAGCAAAAAAAGAAAAGAGGCTTTTTCGGAATACTGTTCCGTCTGATCGGCATCATCATACTGATCATCCTGATCGCTGCAGCGGGACTGTCCGCATTTATCCTCGTGAAAATGAACCGTGATCCGGTCGAGACAAGAAGCATACAGGAATATCTGGATTCTGAACCGGACCTGTCGTTCCGGCATCTGTCATTCAGTGATGACGGCTTCATGACCCAGTCATACAGTGAGGAGGACATAGGCTACTTCCTCGGAAGATATCTGGAAAGCGAAGGAATAGAGCCGGAGGCATTGCTGACGGAGATACCTGTCGAAGGCATCGAACTGAAGGGCTTTGATCTGGAGCTGGACCCGGACAGGACAGCAGTATGTGCGGAATGCACCTGGAAGAAGATAAGGATCGTAGGGCGTTTCCTGGCAGATGTAAGATCTGATAACGGGAATATCGTACTGTCGCTCTCAGGCATCGAGATCGCAGGGATAAGGATACCGGTCAGTTTGATAGACAGATGCTTCAGGACAGATCTCGCGGAGATGTCGGTTGCATACAGCCCCGAGCCGGTGCTGATCAGGGAAATCAGCGATATCTCGGTCGGGGAAGGGAAGGTGGACGTCACCGGACTTATGGAGACAGAGTTTCTGGACTATACCGACCTTTCTGAAAACAGGATCAGGGTAACAAGGCTCTCTCAGAAAAAATATGGGTATGCGGCAGCGACACTGGATACGCTGGGAGACGATCCGGCCGTAAGATTCGCAGCGATAATTCCCGTGGTCAAAGCGGACCCTGAGAGATATGTCGATTATCTTGATCAGCTGTTCACGCTCATTTCCGCTACAGCCACGAGAAAGGTCGGGATAGGATACAAGAACTTCGGTATAGCGCTGAGATGGTTCCCGGAATTCGATGAGTATGACTATACTGACCGGCGCAGCGAGGCATATGACGAGTATTACGTGTGCTTTAGGTTTCTCAAGACCATCTCCACGAAGATCTCCGGGGATTATTACGCAGGCAGGCTGAGGGCAGACGGAAATGGATTCAGCTATTACGGAGACCCGTTCAGCTTCGATGATTATTTCGGCAGCGACTACAGGATTTACAGACCGTTTTTCGGAATGGATGAGGGCAGGATGTGCATAGCGAGAAGGGAAGAAGGCTCATACGGAAATCCTGCGATGCTGCTGAGAGGAAATGACGGCTGCGGCTTTCTGGTAGTGATATACGGCGCCGAGGACTACAGCATACTGCCGCTGGAAGAAGAAACTTTCCTGAAGTACCTGGGCTCAGATAGTGTGCCGCAGATAGTGCTCTCGGATGCCGATCAGTTTATGCCGGGCCGCTTTTAGACAACAGGCAGACACGCTGTGGTCAGATCGATAAATGATAAAAGCCTGCTTTCGCAAGAAAGCAGGCTTTGACTATCTCATACGACGCCAGGCTGAATAGAAACGGGGATCAGAACGATCAGCATTTTACAGCGCGGCGATCTTCTGGAATTCAACAAGGTAATCATCCGGATCAAGAAGAAAAAAAGAGAAAACGGGATATACGGGGTGCATGGCTGGCGCCTTGTATACCCTGCAGCGGTCCTTAAGTTCCTCAAACTTTGAGAGCACCTCTTCATTGGAGTTCAGATTTATAGACAGACACACCCCTTGCGGGCCGCTAAGCGGTCTCCTGCCGTCTCCGTATTGACAGAAGCCCAGATATCCGTACCCTGTGTCAAAGATATACAGGCTGTCGCTCTGCTTCTGGAAGACAGGAAGGCCCAGCGTTCCGTGATAGAAACTGTACGTCCTTTCTATGTCTGTACAGGGCAAAAAACGATACTGCTCATCGCGATCCTCCCGTGGAATACCGGACCGGCCGTTCATGATCGTTCCGGATCTTATGATGCCGCTGTGACAATAATAGTCTATTCAGACGGCAAATGCGACAGCTCCCGACGGAAAACGGACGCGCCTGATATGAATCATAAACAGCAGAGCACCGTTCCTTTTGTTCTGATAGGAACAGCGCTCTGCCTGTATAACCATATGAAAAACAAAGTGAAAAAGCATTTGACAGGATCAGACTTTGACAGTCTTGCAGACCTTTCCTGCCTTCTGATTCCAGGCGGTCACGGTCACTTCCGGTTTTGCTCCTTTAAAGATCCAGGTGACTTTCTTGGAGATAGGACTGCTCGTGAGAGTGGAGATGTTCCCGTAGAAGTGCTCTGCCGTGTTGCATAGAGCATAGGATGAAAGGTCACCTATGTCCTGAGTCTGCTTGCAGGATATGAGCTCCTCCGCATCGATCGATACCTGGACCGTCTTGGCTGTGCCGAGCTTTTTTGCGTTCTCGGAAAGGTATGTCGGAAGGAAACCAGCATTGGATAGGACAGCTTCGGCCTTGAAGATGTCTTCGCCGATCTTGGTTACGGTGAAGCTGTCAATGACCAGCCTGGGCATTGCGGCTGCCCAGCGAAGCATGAATGCTGTTATCTTGTCACACTCCTCGGTGAGGAACTTGCGGGGCGGATTCTGAACGGTGAATTTGTAGTTGAAACCGCCGATCTCGACCTTGCCGAACTGCGGATGATCGAACTCCTTCCAGGAAATGAAGTCGCCGTCTTCAGCATTCTCATTTATCCAGGCCATGCGCTTTTCAAAGTCCTCAACGGTGGTATCCACCTTAGGGTCTGCTTCCCAGAAATGTTTGACTCCGCAGCGTTCGTCCAGATTCCACAGCTCAAGCGTGATGGCATAGATGCCCTGGGTCTCATAGCAGTAATCATCGAATGCGCCGGAGGAATAGTTATCCTGATCCACGGTGAAGCTGTCAAAGATGTTTATGTGCTTGTAGCCGGTGGCTTTTGTGCCCATCTCTCCGATGGCGTTCATGATCTTCATATCAGCGCGCGGAGCTTTCTTTTCAGGATATGTCCCGGGAACAGTGAGGAGAATTCCTCCGCTGGTATGGTTCGTGGCAACAGATCCGATATTCGGGTGATCCAATATGAACTGCACGATAGCCTTGTTTTCCGGGTTGGAAAGAGGATACTCTCCCGCACCGGGCTGACGATACTCCGGGAACCAACCGAAAGGATAGTTGCGGTTGAAATCCCGGCCCCATTTCACCTTGTTGACCGGTACATTGAGACCGTCATACTCCTCCATGACGCCCTCGGTATAGATGCTGAAGAACTCCCCAATAACATCGTCCGGCTCGCGCCTGACCATCATATCCTTCTTCTCGGGATCCTTCTTCCATGCACCGTACTTGTCAGGCACCCTCATCATACGGATGACGCCGTCACCGTCGATATCTTCCCCTTCAAGGCCTGTCTCATGCTCGTAATAGGGGCGGTTGACAGATCTCAGTGTGTACGGGGTGGTCAGATATGTCTGTGATCCGTCGGGGGAAACGCAGGGGATAATGTACACAGCCATGTTGTCAAGAATGAAGGTGACCCGCTCGTCCGAACCGTAATTCGTAGCAAGCACGTCCATGGTGTGCATTGCAGCCATCATGCCGGTGACCTCGCCGGCGTGTGTGTTGCCGTCGATATAGAATGCCGGCTTGTCGCAGGCAGCTCCCGTAGCCTTGTTGGTCAGGGTTACCGCGATGACATGGTGCTTGTCCTGAGTCTCCAGCAGATATTCATAGGAGAATATGCCCGGATACTTCTCAGACAATGCTTTTATATTGGATTCTATCTCATCCTGAAGATAATAATGGTCATATGAAAAAGTAGTGTGCATCAGTAAAGTACCTTTCCGAGGAAATCTTTCACGCGTTCGCTTTTCGGATTGTTGAATATCTCTTCGGGAGTTCCTTCTTCCAGGATCGTCCCCTCATCTATGAAGAGGATCCTGTCTGAGACCTCCTTGATGAACCCCATCTCGTGGGTGACTATCACACAGGTCATCCCGCTGTCTGCGAGCTGTTTGATGACCATAAGTACTTCCTTGACCATCTCCGGGTCCAGAGCGCTGGTAGGTTCATCGAACAGCATCACATCGGGTTCCATAGCCATCGCCCTCACTATGGCAAGGCGCTGCTTCTGACCTCCCGAAAGCTTGCCGGGATATTCATTTGCCTTATCCGGTATACCGACTTTCTCAAGGAGCTCCATTGCTGTTTTCTCAGCCTGCTCCTTGGGGATCTTCTTCTCCAGAGTCATCGTAATGGTGATATTGTCCATGGCGGTGAGATGTGGGAAGACATTGAACTGCTGGAATACCATTCCGATCTTTTGCCGGATCTTGTCCAGTTCTTTCTGTTTCTTTATCTGGGTAATATCCTCTCCTTCGAAGAATACGGAGCCTTTTTCAGGCTTTTCAAGAAGGTTGAGGCAACGAAGGAAAGTGGATTTACCGCCTCCGGAGGGCCCCATGAGGGAAACGACCTCACCTCTGTGTATCTCGGTATTGACTCCCTTGAGTACGTCGAGCTTTCCGAATGATTTGTGCAGGTCAACGACCTTTATTAGCACTTCGCTGTTATTTCCTGTCACCTGCGGAGAGCCTCCTTTCAAGTAGTCTTACGAGACCGGACAGTACGACTGTCATTATCAGGTAGATTATCGCCATGATGAACAGCGGCTGCCAGATGAGGTATTTGTTGGCAAGCAGCGTTTTGGTGTATGTCAGCTCATACAGCGCGAATGTGCCTGCAAGCGATGTCTCCTTGATCATGGATACATACTCGTTTCCGAGAGAGGGGAGAATGGCTTTGAGTGCCTGAGGAAGAACTATCCTGGTCATTGTATGGCCTGCGCTCATCCCTAGGCTCCTTGCAGCTTCCGTCTGACCGATATCGACTGAGCCTATACCGCCCCTGATGATCTCCGAAACATAGGCGCTGGAGTTGAGTATCATCGTCAGGACGACGCAGTGCTCTCTGCTCAGGGCATTCAGAGCGGGTATCGCAAGCGGAAGGAAGTAGTAGCCTATGTACATCTGTACTAGGAGGGGAGTTCCCCTGATCACGGTCGAGTAAAGTGAAGCCACTGCTTTAAGCACGGGATTTTTGGAAAGATGTATGAATCCGATTATGGTGCCGAGTATGGAACCGAAACCGACTGCGATCGCTGCGTATTTAAGCGTTCCGACAGCACCTTTAAGAAAAATCGGATAATATAGTTTGAATATCTCAATTATTCCGGGACCCATTTATATCTCCATTCAAAAGATCATCAGATCATTTTTAGGTCATTCTTCTTCGTCGTCGGGCAGGATGCCGGCTTCGTCGCAGGACGCATAGTAGAAGCAGGAATAGAGGCCTTTGTCCTCATAGTAGTTCTCAGTAGCCAAAAGCTCTTCCAGAATATCATTGACTACGCTGATGAACTGCGTTTCGCCCTTCTTGGCTGCCATGACGTTTCCGGAGAAATCATCATACAGAGACAGGTCGAATTCGATCTGTTTCTCAACGTAGAGCGAGACGATCTGTCCGTTGGAGTTTTCTGCGTAGTTCTTTGCAGTGGTCGAGTCAAGGGCAATGGCATCGACCTTGTTTGCGAGCAGGTCCAGGATGCCCTGATCAAGGGATGTGATGAGCTGCAGATCCGCATCCGGGATCTGGTCTTCTACATACATCTGCTGAAGAGAACTTGCCTGGGCATCGACTACCTTGCCGCTGAAGTCCGCGAGGGAGTTGTATTTATCAAGGTCAGAAGCTCTTACGACGATGGTGTGGTGCGCATCGTTTGAAGAAGTGGCGGAATATCCGGCTGAGAGCTCATACAGTTCAGCGCGGTCTGCCTTCCAGCCGAATCCGGAGACTCCGAGGTCGACTTTGCCGGTATCTACCGCGATCAGGACACCGCTGAAGTCCATGGCTTCAATTACCAGTTCGACTCCGAGACTGTTGGCGATATACTTTGCAAGAAGCATCTCGTTACCTTTGATCTCTCCGGTGATCGGGTCGACGAACTCGGCTGCGGGATAGTCAGGTGACGTTCCGATGACAAGCTTTCCGCTGCTGAGTACCTTGGCGAGTACACCGGTAGGATCCGCAGGGATCGTGACGTTCTCGGCTTTAAAGGAAGCAGCTGCCAGTTCGCTGTATTTCGGGCCTTCCCAGACCCATTCTGCCGCGGGCTCATCACCGCCGTCAGGGACCGGCTCCGGTTCGGGTTCTTCCTGCTTCTTGCCGCAGGATACGAGAGTAAACAGCATCATAATGCTGAGCATCATCGCTAGGAGTTTCTTGATTTCCTTTTTCATTTTCAGTTCCTTCCAGTATTTAGATTTGCATAAAATGTTTGCTCTGATTCATATTATGCATATAGATTGCATAAACAATGCAATTAATTCAAGTAACACGCATAATTATACGCTGTCGATCATAAGTGTCAATAGCTAAAACTGCAAAATGACGAAAAAAATAAGAAAAATACTTGCACAATGACGGAAAAGCCCCGAATCGCTTAAATTACGTGAAGCCATTGACTGTAACTGTGATATTATTTATCTGATATTAAAGCGATGTTCGGAGGGTACAGATATGAAAGAGGCACTGGTTTTCGGAAGGACGCTTCCGGATGCATATCATAACGCGCTGATGGAACTGAAAGAGAGAGGCGAGATCTCTGACTGCGCCGACTGGAATACGACGCAGAAGGAACTGTCCATGACTTTCCAGGTACAGGAACCGTTAGGCGAGCCTATGATAAGCAAGCTGTTCATCGGAGGACCGACCGAACTGGAGCAGTACAGACAGGAGATGCTTGACGGCATACTTGATTTTGAGATAGAGAGAGGCAACTGGACATATACCTATCACAACAGAATGGTGAGCCCGCTGGATCAGGTGAGCTTTATAGTAAGCGAACTTAAAAGGAATCCTTCCAGCCGCCGTGCAGTCATCCTTGTCCGTGACAACAGTACCGATATGGGCAGTGATGATCCCGCCTGTCTGCAGCATCTTCAGTTTTTTATCAGGAACGGCAAACTTGACTGTGATGTCATGTTCAGATCAAATGACGCATGCAAGGCAACCTTCATGAACGCCTTTGCGCTGATTATGCTCCAGAAGAGGATAGCGGACCAGCTTGGTGTGGGGATAGGGACGTATTCGCACAGAGCAAACAGTTTCCATTGCTACGAGAAGGACTTTCCGATGCTCGACGGATACTGCAGGAGGATATCCGAGGAGGATCCCGATGATCTTGCTTTCGAGTACGAGGACGGATGGCAGGAGATGATGGAGGAGGCACAGCCTTCCATCGCTGAAAAGGTCGAGGAGCTGAAGAACAGGTGAAGCGAAGGCTGTACATCGGAACGAACACAAAGATGTTTCAGACCGGACGTGAAGCGGAAGAGTATATCCGCAGGATGGATGAGCTCATAGACGATATAAGGGACAGGCTTGAGTTCTTTTTCATCCCGTCCTTCACGTCTCTCGAAAGAGTTGTAAGAGCCGTCGGGGAACGCATAAGGATCGGCGCTCAGAATATGGCCTGGGAAGACAGAGGACAGTTCACCGGAGAGGTCTCACCGCTCATGTTGGAGGAGATAGGAGTCAGGTTCGTGCTCATCGGACACTCAGAGCGAAGACATGTGTTCGGGGAGACAGACATAATGGAGGCGGCAAAGATAAGGCTGGCCGCCGATCACGGATTCACGGCGCTTCTGTGCATCGGCGAGACTGCACAGCAGAAAGAATCCGGGCTGGCTGCTCAGTCGGTCCTGGAACAGCTGAAGGCGGCTGCCGGAGAACTGAGTCCCGAGGAAGCATCTGAAAGACTCTGGATAGGATACGAGCCTGTGTGGGCGATAGGGACTGCCGGAACTCCCGCGAGCGCTTCTTATGCGGAGGACATGCATGCTGTGATCAGAAGCGGGCTGGTTGAACTGTTCGGAGAGAAGGGGACCGAGATACCAGTTCTCTACGGGGGAAGCGTGAACCCGTCCAATGCTCCCGAGATCATTGAGCGGAACGGGATAGACGGACTGTTCATAGGAAGGAGCGCCTGGGACCCTGACAGATTCAACGGAATAATAAGGGACGTCCTTCCTGTCTTTGAAAGAAGGGCGGACAGATGAAGGAAAGACCCCGATCCGTATCGGTCAGATCCATGCGCATGAGCGAAAAAGCCGCTTTCGACTCCGGCGTTTCTTCCAGGGAACTGATGAAAAAGGCAGGAGAAGGGATATACCGCGCCTGTGTATGGGAAACGCCTGTGGCAGTCGTATGCGGCAAGGGAAACAACGCCGGCGACGGTTATGTCGCCGCCTCATTGATGTCGGAAGACGGCATAGACTGCACGCTGATCCTGCTGAGCGATTCGTTCTCGGAGGACGGAAGATACTATTTTGAAGCCTGCAGGGAGAAAGGTATCCCGTATAAGCCGTGGAGCGGACCGGAAGATCTGACGGGATTCTCGTCAGTTCTGGACTGCATCTTCGGTACCGGATTCCGCGGGGAAGCCGAGGGTGCCGAGCGAGAAGCCATAGAGGCAATAAACAGAAGCGGAGCCTTTGTGGTCTCTGCTGATATAAACAGCGGACTTAACGGAGACACGGGAGAGGGAAGCGTATATGTCCTGTCGGATCTAACCGTTTCCGTAGGCTGCTTCAAGGACGGCCATTTCAGGGGAGACGCCCCGGATGCAATGAAGAAACTCGTAAATGTGGATCTCGGTATCGAGATAAAGGATTATAAATAGCAGATAATAGAAGATCAGAAAGGAGCTGATTGTCAATGACTGTAATGAGATGCCCTCACTGCGGCGGTGAGGTCAGTTTCGATCCCGAAGGCCAGGACATAAGATGCGAATATTGTGACAGCATACTGAGCATCGATGACTACAGAAACTATCTGGACAGCAAGGGCATGTATCAGGCAAATGAGCTGGTGTGCAGTCAGTGCGGCGCCAGCATAATCAGCACGGATGCGACTGTTGCAACGTTCTGCAGTTTCTGCGGGTCCCCGCTGGTCCTGGACAGCCGCATCAGGGAAGAGAAGAAACCGGACCTCATAATCCCGTTCCGGGTCAAGAAGGCTGCCGCTGTAAAGAAATACAGGGAAAAGATACAGAATACTCTTCTCGCTCCGGACTGGATGAGTGACGATGACAGCATAGAAAAATTCAGAGGCATCTATATGCCTTTCCATCTGTTCAGGTATTCCGGAAACGGCGTTTACAGGGGAAAGGCGACAAGCAATAAGGTAGAGAAGATAAACGGAGAGAAGTACGATGTCACGAGGACCTACCTTATAGAGGCGCCTGCCGAAGTGGATTACGATGAGATACCGGCAGACGCATCCGCTTCTTTTCCGGATCCTATGAGCAGGGCGCTGAGCCCGTACCGTTCAAAGTATATGGAAGAGTTCCAGCTTCCGTATCTCTCAGGATATTATGCGGACGGCAATGACGTTTCTGCCGATCTCTACGGACCGGATTATGAGAAGATCGCCCGAAGCGATATGAAGTCGAGAGACGGGATTAAAGCTGACAAGCTCTCAGTGGTTGCCTCCGATGTGCTTCAGAGCGTGGAGGTGAAGCAGAGCACCAAAACGGCGCTGTTTCCGGCATGGTTCCTTTCTTTCAGGAACGGAGACAGGATAAGCTACGCCGCCGTCAACGGCGACACAGGCGAACTCGCGGTGGACATACCCATTGATTTCAGGAAGTATCTCACAGCCAGCGTTATAGTCGCCGGTGCGGTATCGGTCATACTGAACCTGTTCTTTACAATAACCCCGATCTCTTTTATGACTGTGGCATCGATCATTTCGGTCATAACGTATTTCACGGCAGACAGGCTGCTCGATGAGACCTACAGACAGAGCAAACATATAGATGACGCAGGTTATACCGGCAAAAATGAGGATAAGGTAGTGACCAGAAGCGCATGGCAGAAGGGTATGACTGTTTTCGGAACGATACTTACAGGCCTGGTGATCATCCTGCTCGCACTGATACTGGCTGCGCTGGGAAAGCCCGGAGCAGCTGTCATTGCCGGAATCGCTCCGATCGTGATCATATCCACTGTGATAGTTAAATGCGTGATCGAACTGTCCACTGATATAAGGATCCGTAAGAAGAAAGCAACGGTCTTCTATAAGTTCCTTACTCTCATCAAGCCGACATTGGCTGTTTTTGCCTGTGCGGCAGTTTATGTGATGGACAGGAACAGCGACATGCTGTGTTACGGCGCAGGGATAGTTTCTATCCTCATGACCGTCTGGACAGCGCTGGACATCGTACGCGCGCAGAACAGACTGACAATGAGAGATATTCCTCTGTTCACAGGGAAGAGAGGAGGCGATGTCTGATGGCGAAGAAAAAGAAGAAAGAGAAAAAGACCCTCATCGAAAAGCTTGCGCTGGTCCCAAGAAGAACATGGAGATATGTGTTCTTTGCCGCATTGGCTGTCA
This sequence comes from Oscillospiraceae bacterium, assembly GCA_017513135.1. GTDB lineage: Bacteria > Bacillota > Clostridia > Oscillospirales > Ruminococcaceae > RUG11783. The sequence continues at coordinate 57,044 of JAFWDH010000018.1, read as the reverse complement.
TGCTGATCCCGATCCTGTTAGACATGGTCATCCCGGAAAGCAGATTCGACTCTACAGTCGTTCCGGAGAAAGACCTGATAGTGATAAGGGATGACGCGGATCTGCTTACCGACGAAGAGGAACAGAGCCTTTACGAGCGCATGATCCCGGTGACCAAGTACGGCGGAGCGGCATTCTACACGAGCGACTATGTTCCGGGTTCTACTTCCGATTATGCAAGAGACCGGTATCGCGAGAATTTTGGGAAGAAGAGCGGAACGATCTTTGTGATCGATATGGATAACAGGTACATCTATATCTTCTCTGACGGGAGGATATACGATACGGTCACGAAGGCAAAGGCAGAGACCATCACCGACAATGTATATATGTACGCCAGAAGAGCTGAATATTTTGAATGCGCTGCAAGGGCATTCGACCAGATAGCCACGATACTTGACGGCAACCGCATTCCTCAGCCGATGAAGCATATCTCCAATGCCCTTCTCTCGCTTGCGTTCTCCCTGTTAACGGTATTTATCGTGGCGAATGCAAGGACCAGGATGAAGAAGGACGATGAGTTGCAGGTCTATAGTGACATGGTGAGAAGGAGATTCAGCGTGGGCTCAGTCACTCAGAGCGCTCTTATCGAGACAAAGCGCAGCCGCCACTATGAAGGATCTTCCGGCGGCGGAGGGGGCTTTTCCGGAGGCGGATCTTCCGGCGGCGGCGGAGGAGGAGGTTCCTCCGGCGGCGGGGGAGGCCACGGCTTCTGATACAGAAAGAAAACACCGGTCTCGGACCGGTGTTTTTTGTCGCGGTGTCATAACGGCAGATGGTAAAATATAATCAGAAGTATTTAACAGGTTTACATTTTCGATCGCAACTAAAGGAGGAGAAACTTTATGCTCCTGAATGAAGAACTTCAGGCGATACAGCGCGGAGAACAGGGCGATGAGATGGCGAGAGTCCTCAACACTCTGGTGATGTACGGCGAGGCATTCGGTGCCGAGAGGATGGTAAAGATCACCGGAAAGATGGGGCACGTCGTCATCGGAACAGGATCTCTTACCTGGAAGCCGGTATTTGACCTCATGGACAGGCTCATAAAAGGAGGAGCGCTGCCCAAGCAGAGTTTTACGACAGACCCTAGGGGGATAGAGGACAATGTGCCTGTAGGGTTTGCGGAGAGAATGATGTTCAAACTGATCTTCTCCAACCAGAAAAGGATGGAGAAAGAATGGAAAAAGATGGGCATCAAAGACGATAATGCCTATACATGCACCGCCTATATGGATGAGGTGGGAAACATTCCGCAGAGAGGCGATATACTCGGATGGGCTGAATCATCCGCAGTATCATATGCAAACTCTGTGCTTGGCGCCAGATGCAACAGGAACTCAGGAATACTCGAACTTATGAGCAATATACTCGGATATGTGCCCGAGTTCGGACTTCTCACCGACGAGGGAAGAAAAGCTGACTGGGTCATAGAGATAAAGTGCGAGAAACTGCCTGAACCGCAGCTGCTCGGCAGCGCGATAGGATTCAAATGCATTGAGGACGTTCCGTACATCAAGGGGCTGGACAGGTTCCTGGGAACAGAACTGGATCAGAATGCCAGGGACTACCTCAAGGATATGGGCGCAGCCAGCGCGTCAAACGGTTCGGTAGGGCTTTACCACGTCGAGAATCTGACACCGGAGGCCAAGGATCTCGGAGAGAGCCTTATAAAGGACGGAGCCGGACACTTCGTGATAGACGAAGCAGAAATAGCGAGGGTAAAGGCATCCTATCCTGTGGCATGGACAAGCGAAGGCGACCCCCAGATGGCTTTTGCAGGATGTCCGCATTTCTCGCTCAATCAGCTGATCGACTGGACCGGACGTCTGGAGCGCGGCCTGGAGAAGAACGGAAGGGATACGCTGACGATCCCGACGATATTCTGTGCGGCGCCGGATGTCAGGGACCGCTTTGAGAAAGAATATCCGGAAGAAGCCGGAAAACTCAGGAAAATGGGAGTGACAGTGAGCGGACTGTGTCCTCTCTCATATACTTCCAACCCTCTGACGGATAAGGTCAGGATCATAACGTCGTCCAACAAGCTCAGATACTATTCCAAGGCGAGATTCTACAGTGAAGCGGAGCTTGTAGAGATAGTCACGGGAGGAAAACTGTCATGACAAAGACATTCAACGGAAGGGTAGTTGTGCCCGGCAGGATAGACGCTGAAGCGCTGGTGACTCACGGCGGCTTCAACACGCTGGCCAGTCTCAAGACGGCAGGATCTTTCCTCAATAAAAAGGGAGAGATCCAGGATCACAATAACGCGGAACTTTACGGGAAACTGATGCCCGGCAAGGCGCTGTGCCTGCCGGAGACTATCGGATCGACTACGGGAGGTATGGTGCTGTACTGCGCTGCGTGCATGGGCGTCGGACCGAGCTGCATGCTCTTCAGCAAGAAAGCGGACACACTCGCAGTAGCCGGAGCAGTTCTCACCTACAACTGGTCTGATCACCCGATAGTTCTTGTTGACGATCTCGGAGAGGAGTTTCTCGAGACAGTTAAGGAAGGAGACCGTATCCGTGTATATGAAGACGGAAAGGTCGAGGTGGAGGGTAAATAAATGGAAAAAAGGCTTGAACCGCTCTTCACTCCGTGGAAGATCGGAAACCTGGAGATCAAGAACAGGATAGTTCTTACGTCCATGGGCGGAACGGATCTGTTCGGATGGATGGAAAAGAATCACTTTGACAGGACCGGAGCGCGGTTCATAATGGAAGTCGCCAGAAATAACGCAGGACTGGTGCTCCCGGGATGTCAGCCCGTGTATAACCCGATGTTCGGGCAGTGGCTGCACAAAAACAAGAAGATGTACGCGGATCTCAAGAAATGGATGCCGGAATTCCACAAGACCGGAGCAAAGCTCTTTGTCCAGCTGACAGCCGGATTCGGCAGGAGCTTCACGGTATCCGAAATGATGGAGAAGCTGTACACCAACAGATTCCTCAGAGCCGTATCGAAACCTTTTATGGATCTTGACATGATCACTGCAAGCGCTTCTCCGTCACCGAACAGGTGGTCGGATAAAGTGCCGTCCAGAGAGATGACTGTCGCAGAGATCCGTAAGTTCATAGATTCGTTTGCGCAGTGCGCCGTACAGCTGAAAGAGGCAGGTGTTGACGGGGTCGAGATACATGCCGTCCATGAAGGATATCTTCTGGATCAGTTCACCCTGAAGTATGTCAACAAGAGAACAGATGAATACGGAGGGTCATTCGAGAACAGGTACAGATTCCCCGTAGAGATCGTAAAGGCGATAAAGGCAGCCTGCGGAGATGACTTCCCTGTATCTCTGAGATACTCTGTCATATCCAAGACAAAAGGGTTCCGTGAAGGCGCGCTCCCCGGAGAGGAGTATGAGGAAGCAGGCAGGGATATGGAAGAATCCATCCGCGCTGCAAAATACCTCCAGGATGCAGGATACGACATGCTGAACTGCGACAACGGGACATATGATGCGTGGTACTGGGCTCATCCCCCTGTGTATATGCCGGAAAACTGCAACCTTGAAGATGTGGAAGCGCTGAAACCGTACGTGGATATCCCTCTTGTCTGCGCGGGAAGACTCGATCCCAGGACTGCTGCAGACGCCATTTCGGAAGGGAAGCTGGACGGCGCTGGATTTGCGCGAAACTTCCTGGCCGATCAGGAGTGGGTGACCAAGCTGATGGAGGGAAGGGAAACCGATATACGTCCCTGTATCCTCTGCCACAACGGATGCTTCAATATGGCTCACTACAAAGGTGTGCCCAATGACCAGGACCTGTCCGACAGCCTCAATATGAGCAGGTGTGCGGTCAATGCAGAGACCATGCAGTGGAACAGGCATTACATCAGGAAGACATCGTCCCCGAAGAAAGTAGCGATCATCGGCGGAGGCATAGGAGGAATGGAAGCTGCGAGAGTGCTCAAACTCCGCGGTCACGAACCTGTCATATATGAGAAATCAGGCGTGCTTGGAGGCACATTCATCCCCGCAAGCGCGGAATCATATAAGGGCAGGCTCCGCGATCTTCTCAGCTGGTACCGCAAGCAGATGACTGACCTGGGGATAGAGATCAGGCTGAATCATGATGTCACCGATCTTGCGGAATTCGACGGGATGCCGCTGATCATCGCGACCGGTTCTTCCCCGATAAGGCTAGGAAGCGTAAGCGGATTCGACAAAACAGTGGAAGCCTGCGACTACCTCAACGGCAGAGAGGTCGGACAGAGAGTTGCCGTGATAGGCGGGGGGCTCACCGGATGCGAGATAGCTTACGAGCTGTATCTTCAGGGAAAGGAACCCATCATTATCGAGATGAAGGACGACCTTATAGCGCAGAAGGGAGTATGCCTCGCAAACAGCTCGTATCTGAGGGAGTTCTTCAGCTGGAAAAAGGTGCCTGTATATCTTGAGACCACTTTGAAAGAGGTCCTGGATGACAGGGTCATATGCACTGCAAAAGATGGAAGCTCCGTAGAGATCCCGTGCGATACCGTGATCGCCGCTGTAGGATACAGGCCTGCTCCGATAAAGACAGACAGACGCCGCAACACGTATCTCGTAGGCGACTGCGGAGGAGTAGGGAATCTGAGAACTGTCATCTGGTCAGCCTACGAAGCTGCGATGAAGATCTGATCAACTGGTTCCGGGAATTCAAATATTCGTATAATCCAAATATAATATTACGGAGAGTAATACATGGAACAGAGGCATGGAAAAGCGATCCTTATCATTCTGGTTTGTCTCCTGTCACTGCTTTCAGTGGCCCTCGCCGTCGGCTTCTTAAAAATCAGGGCTGGTAACAGAGAACTCAATGACCGCATCGCTCAGCTGGAGGAGGAACTCAGCGAGCCGGTGGATATCGAAGAGCTGATGGCTTCATCAGAAGGTGTCGAGCTGTCAAACGGCGAGATCTATTACAGCAGGGAGACCATCAAACAGAAAGCGAGGGATGCGGTGTCACTAACTGAACTGATGTCGATGATATTCAGCGACAAGGCGGTCTATTACGATGGTGAGAAATACATCTACGCCCCGCTTTCGGATAAGCTGAACCGGCATGACTACGATCTTGACAGAATAGTCACGGATAAGAAGAGCGAGCTGAAAGGATACACGGACGGAAAAGGAAGAGTGGGACTCAAGGGCATCGACGTCTCCACATGGCAGGGAGATATAGACTGGGCTGCGGTAAAGAATGACGGAGTGAAGTTCGCTTTTCTTCGTGCCGGGTACAGGGGATACGAGTCAGGGAACATCTACGAGGATGACACGCTCATAAACAACCTTTCCGGAGCGAACGAGAACGGGATACCCGTAGGAGTCTACTTTTATTCACAGGCTGCGACTCCAGCGGAGGCCGTCGAGGAGGCTGAATACATACTTCAGCTGATCGCGGGCTACGATGTCTCATGGCCGATAGTGTTTGATATGGAACTGGAAGAGTCCGCTTCCTCAAGGACCCGCGACCTGACTCCGGAGCGCAGGACTGATATCGCAATAGCGTTCTGCGACAGGATCTCCGACGCAGGATACACTCCGATGATCTACGGAAATATGAGGATGCTCTGCGGCGAGATGCAGCCGGAGCGCCTGGGCAAGTATGAAAAGTGGCTGGCACAGTACTTTTACAAGCCGCGATATCCATATGAGTTCGGGATCTGGCAGTACACAAGCGAAGGCCATATAGACGGGATAGACGGAAACGTGGATATTAACCTCGCGTTCAGGGATTACGGCAGATAAGAGACAGGGAGAAAAAAGAGTGAAGAAGAAGTCGGCATCGGGAGAAAATCTGTTCCGTGCGTTGAGCGTTGGGCTTGCTGTTGTCACGGGAGCGGTTGCATCTGCGCTGTCATTCCTGAGTCTGGATGTCAGCAGTGCGGTTCTTAGAACACTGATAACGGCGGCATTCATTCTTGTTGCCTTTTTTATCCAGCTCATAATCCACGAGGCGGGACACCTCGTCTTCGGACTGCTCACGGGGTACAGCTTCTCTTCTTTCCGGATACTGAGCTTCATGCTTAAAAAGGAAGACGGAAGGATCGTGCTGAGAAAGCTCAACCTGAGCGGGACCGCGGGTCAGTGCCTTATGGGACCACCGGAACCGGTCGACGGAAGGGTGCCGTATGTTCTGTACAATCTGGGCGGAGTTCTGATGAACCTGATCTCGGCAGCTCTGTCGGTGTTCATCTGCCTCCTTCTCGGAACCGGCGTAAGAGGATGGTATTTCTTTGCCGTTCTCGCCGTTGTGGGGATATACCTTGCACTTACAAACGGAATTCCGTCAGGCATGGGGGCAGTCCCCAATGACGGCTATAACGCCGCTCATCTGGGGAAGGATCCGGAGGCAGTGGATTCGTTCTGGAAGCAGCTGAAGATAAGCCAGCAGCAGGGAGAGGGCATACGCCTGAAGGATATGCCTGACGAATGGTTTTCTCTCAGAGAGGGAGCCGATCTCAAAAATCCTCTGATCGCGGCGATTGCTGTATTCGGCGAGAACAGGGCGATGGACAGCAAGGATTTTGAAAAGGCCGGGGAAAGGATCAGACTGCTGTGTTCGGAAGAGGTCTCGATCGCGCCGCTCTACAGGGCTTTGCTGGTAAATGACGCAGTCTTTCTGGAGGTTCTTGAGAAGGGCGGTGAAGCTGATCTGTCCGCCATAAGGGAGAAGGATACGGCAGCCATTCTCAAGCAGATGAGAGCTTTCCCTTCCGTCATACGCACAGAGTACGCGGTAGCGGCGCTTGCGGAGAATGACAGAGCAAAAGCAGATTCCGCCATGACAGCTTTTGAGAAAACGGCAAAGTCTTATCCCAATCCGATAGAGATCGAGTCAGAGAGAGAACTCATCGGTCTTGTGAGAAAAGAGACGGCTTCGGATACATAGCCGGAATAGGCGGTTTAAAGGCGCACTCCTGAAAACAGGAAGGCGCCCTTTGACACTTGAATGTGATTCTTTGTAGAATTGAGCCATAAATAACGATTCGGACCATTGTCCGAACAGTCATCGTCATGTGATCAGCTGAAAGGAGACAGGCATGAAACTCAATGCACCGAAACAGTTATCGTGGATAATCGCACTTATTCTGCTGGTGGCTGCGCTTGCAGTCAATTTCACCGGACTCGCTCCGCTTACGGTCGGCTTCTGGCTTGCGGTGGCAAGCGCATGCCTTCTGATCCTGGCAACGTTCTTCTCCGGACTGTAAACGTGAAGAAGCCGGGACAGCGATGCGGATGTCCGCCGATGAACGAATAAGGAACTGAAAAAAGAACAAGGCATCTTCCTGAAGAAGATGCCTTGTTCTTGTATCTTGACTGAGTTCGGATGAAGGTGGTCATATAACGCCTGCAGGCAAGTAAGGGGAAGATCAGTAGTTCTCGATCTCCCTGCATCTCTCCAGCAGGGAGATGATCGGAAGATGCTGCGGGCAGATGCCTTCGCACTGGCCGCACTGGATGCAGTCGCTCGCCTGGCCTCTTCCCTGAGTTACGATCGTGTACTCGCGTTTTGTCCTGAATTCGGGGCTGCCCTTCTTGCGGTTCTCGACTGCGAAGATCTCAGGGATCGGGATGCTCATCGGGCATCCCTCGGTGCAGTAATGACAGGCGGTGCAGGGGATCGACTGGTCTGCGTTAAGAGCTGCCTGGCAGGCTTCGATCACCTTGACCTCATGCTCATCGAGCGGTTTGAAATTCTTCATGTAGGACAGGTTGTCCTCCATCTGCTCTATGTTGCTCATGCCGCTGAGGACCGTGAAGATGCCTTCCTGGCTGCATACGAAGCGGATGGCCCATGATGAATAGGACATGCCGGTGTTCTCTGCGTCGAGTATCGCCTTTACGGAATCAATGGGATCGGCAAGGATGCCGCCCTTCACGGGCTCCATAACCGTTACGGGCTTTCCGTGTGCTTTGCAGATCTCAAGATTCTTCTTTGAATTGACACCGGGATTCTCCCAGTCGGCGTAGTTGATCTGAAGCTGTACGAAATCCACGTCCGGATGTTTCGTGAGCAGTTCTTCAAGAAGCTCGGGATCGGCATGGAAGGAGAATCCGTAGTGCTTAATCAAGCCTTTCTCCTTGAGTTCTTTTACGTAGTCCCAGAGGTGGAAACGGTCATATTTTTCGTAGTTTCCGCGCTGCAACGCATGCAGGAGGTAATAATCGAAGTAACCTGCACCGGTCCTCTCGAGACTGGTTAGAAGCTCTTTCTTGGCGGTCTCTTCGTCATTGACCTCGTCATTGCACATCAGTTTTGTGGCGAGGGTGTAACTGTCTCTGGGATATCTTTCTACCAGAGCTTTCTTAATGGCTTCCTCTGAACCCTGATATGCGAACGCTGTGTCGAAATATGTGCCTCCGGCTTCCAGAAACAGATCGACCATCTTGGAGACCTGCGGGACATCTATCGAACCGTCATCGAGCCGGGGAAGGCGCATGAGTCCGAATCCGAGTTTGAATTTGTTTACCATGTCGTTTGCCATTTAAAACCTCACTTATTCAGTAATTCATGTTTCGGTGTTTATCTGTCCGTATTCAAAATAAGTTAATGGAGATTGAAAGTCAATCATACCTTCGGCGACAGGAGGCTGGGCTGTACTGTCCGGTCACAGAAGAGAGTCAATGATGAAGACTGTTACGCTGCAGAGGACCGCGACCGGGAACAGTCCTCCTCCGAACCAGGCAAGAACTATCCCGGCGGCAAGGGCGACAGCTCCGGACAGCGGATTGGATGAAGCGGTGATTATAGCGGGAAATGTCATTACCGCAAGAGTGACATAGGGGACATAGAACAGGAAGGATCTGATGAAACGGCTTTTTATCTGTTTCCTGATTATAGTCATGGGAAGTACCCGTATCAGGAATGATACGCCTGCCATAACAGCTATGTAAAGATAGTTATTCATCGTCATCCGCCTCCTTTACCGGAAACAGCACCGCGGCAGCGGAAGCTACGATAACAGTAAGAAGCATTATCCTGGTGCCTTCTGATACAGATGAAAGTACAGGTATCTTTGCTGACATCCAGCTCAGCAGAAAACTGACCAGCACCGTGCCCATCACTACCGGATCTTTTCTGGAAGGCGGGACTATTATTGCGATGAACATGCCGAAAATGGATACGCTCAAAGCGGTGACCACAGAAGAAGGAAGTATGTTTCCGGCTATCACGCCGAACATGGTCCCCAAAGCCCAAGGAAGCACGGAGGTGGAGGCGAGACCATAAGTGTATGACGGAACAAGATATCCGTCCCTGGATATGCTTGCGCCGAATATCTCGTCAGTGATGAATGCACCCATACCGATGCGGTGTCCCGTTGAAGTTGAGGGATCCAGCCTCTGGCTCATGGCGCAGCTCATCAGTATATATCTGCAGTTCGTTATAAAGATGACCGCCGCCATCTCTAGGTATGAGGCACCGGCAGCTATGAGAGTGAAAGCAGCGTACTCTCCCGCTGACGCTATGGTCAGCAGGCTGGCGGTGAATGCCTGAAACGGGTCAAGACCGGCTGCCCTGGCAGAGATACCGAGCGAAAATGCAACTGCAAAGTATCCGAGCCCTATAGGTATACCGTCTCTCGCACCCTGAGCGAATATGCGGCTGCTGTGCGAATTGGTTTGATCCTGCATACGTTCAGACCTTTCTGTTCCGCAGACCTCTTCTGCGGATAATAAGCAAGCGAAACTGCATATATTCAGATCGCTGTCGAGTCAATTATACGATTGACTGATTTGAGGCACAAGCATCGCCGGAAGGTCGGATTAATGTGATATCATTCTGATAGAGATATAAGCTGCCCTATCGGAAATGACCGCAGCGCAGTCCGCGGCAATCAGAGGTTCTTATGCTGACAATATCACTTGACCAGGCGAGACAGTTCATGCTTGTAAAGCAGGGACTCATAGGCAGACACCGCTTTGCCGGTAAAGACGGTGCCTACCGTTATGTGCGCCAGGCGGGCTGTATCCAGTTCGATCCGGTGGACGCCTGCGGCAGAAATGCTGAGCTTACGCTGCAGTCAAGGGTAAAAGGGTTCAGGAAGCAGATGCTTGAGGAACTGCTGTACAGGGACCGGCTGCTGGTGGACTATACAGACAAGGAACTGTCCATATGGCCAAGCGAGGACTGGCCGTTCTTTTCCGGATACAGGGAAAGGAGCGAACGGCACGGCAAGGGATTTGAAGGTATACCGGAACTGGAAAAAACAGCTCTGGAATATATCAGGGAAAACGGACCGGTCAGCAGCGACTCCCTGCCCGTGGAAGGAAAGATCTTCTGGCATTCATCCATGCACTGGAGCGGAAACTGGGAATCGGATTCGCAGGCGGCCAGATCGGTCCTTGAACAGCTTTACACTGACGGAGTCCTGCTCATCCATCATAAGACAGGATCCAGAAAGTACTACGATCTCACTGAACGATATCTTCCGCAGGAACTGCTGAAGGCTCCGAACCCGTGCAGAGATGAAGACGAGTTCCTGGAGTGGCGCGTCCTGAGGCGCATAGGAGCTGTCGGGATGATGTGGAACAGACGTTCCGACGCGTGGCTCGGCATAAGCATGACAGCATCTCAGAGGGATGAGACGTTCAGCTGGCTGGAGAGGACCGGAAGGATCGCCGAGGTGAGAGTCGAGTCTGTCAGGACTCCACTGTACATCCTGAGCTCAGACCTTCCTCTGATGGAGTCTGTTCTCAGCGGATGCGCGGATCTGACGCCCAGACTTGAGTTTCTCGCTCCTCTTGATCCTATGCTCTGGGACCGGAGACTGATAGAGGCGCTCTGGGATTTCAGATACTCCTGGGAGATATACACGCCGCCGGCGAGACGAAAGTACGGCTATTACGTACTCCCCATGATCTGCGGAGACAGGTTCATAGGAAGGATAGATCCGAAAGCGGACAGGAAAAACGCGGTGCTCAGCGTAAACGGCATATGGCTTGAACCCGGCGTGAAGCAGACAGTAAGGCTCTCTGCAAGGATAGAGGCGGCAGTCAGGCGTCTTGCAAGGTTCAACGGATGCAGATATCAGTCAGATTAAAATGAGGGGAATGAGAAAGATGCTATATGTGATCGCGGGAGCAGCTTTACTGTTCATCACGGCGTGCATTCTTCTTGCGGGTTTCATTACCGGAGGAAGAAGACAGACTTTTGATGAGGCGCTGAACTGGCAGTCGGAACGGTATGATACCTCATTCTACGGAAGTTCCGAGAAGGTGAGCTACACAGTACAGGGAGACGGGGGATATATCCTGAACGTACAGCTGCTCAAGGCTCCTCAGGAGAGCAGCAGGTATGTGATCATCACCCATGGGATCACTGACAACCGTATGGGATCGCTGAAATACGCGAGGCTGTACCGTGAACTCGGGTTCAACTGCATCATATATGATCTGAGAGGTCACGGAGAGAACGTAAAGACTTCCACCACATACGGTATGAAGGAAGGCAGAGACCTCGCCCTCCTCACAGAAGATACCAGAATGAGATATCCGGATATTACTGTGCTTGGACTGCACGGTGAATCTCTCGGCGCCGCCTCAACAGTCATGTCACTGAAGTACAACCCCAGGGTGGATTTTGCCGTGGCGGACTGCGGATTCTCGGACATAGAGAACGTGCTCAGAAGCGGGGTGAAAAGTCTCAGAATGCCGGGATTCCTTGTCAATATGCAGAACCTGGGACTGATGATAAGATACGGGTGCTCATTCAAAGACATGAGGCCTGTAGACGCACTGGAAGGAAGCACGATACCAGTCATGTTTATCCACGGCGGCGATGACAGACTGATAAGCCCCCGGAATTCTGAGGATATGTATGAGGCTGCCAGAGGCTATAAAGAGATACACATTATTCCCGGCGCAGAGCATGCCGTATCAGCAATAGTCGCGCCGGATAAGTATCTGGAATACCTGAAAAACTTTATCGAACGGGTCACGGATATCGAGGAGCCCTGCTGAATACCGTGGAAGACGCCGCTGCTGAAGCCGTATAATTGAAGCAGAAAAAGATCCAAACACATACAAGGAGCAAGTAACCTATGGAGATCACCCGCGACATCATTTATATCGGAGTCAACGATCACAGGATCGACCTATTTGAAGGTCAGTATAAAGTTCCTAACGGCATGTCGTACAACTCATACCTGATACTTGATGAGAAAACGGCAGTCATGGATACGGTGGACCGCAATTTCACGCATGAGTGGCTTGATAATCTCGGAAAAGGACTCAACGGAAGAAAGCCGGACTATCTTGTCATCCAGCATATGGAACCGGATCATTCCGCGAACATCGTTAATTTTATGAAAACATACCCGGAGGCGGTCATCGTCTCTTCCGCAAAAGCATTCACCATGATGCAGAACTTCTTCGGAACGGCATTTGAAGACAGGCGTGTGGTGGTTGGAGAAGGAGACATACTGGAGCTCGGCAGGCATACGCTGACCTTCGTTGCCGCTCCGATGGTGCACTGGCCTGAGGTCATGGTCACGTATGACAGCACGGATAAGATCCTGTTCTCGGCTGACGGGTTCGGGAAATTCGGTGCGCTGGACCGCGATGAAGCCTGGGAGGATGAAGCCGCGAGATACTACTTCGGGATCGTCGGCAAGTACGGGCAGCAGGTGCAGGCTCTGCTGAAGAAAGCGTCCGGGCTGGACATAGAGATCATTTGCCCGCTGCACGGACCTGTGCTTAAGGAGGACCTCGGCTACTACATCGACAGATACGACAGATGGTCTTCATACTCAGTGACAAAAGACGGAATAATGATCGCATACACGTCTGTCTACGGACATACGAAGGCGGCGGTCGAGCTGCTGGCCGATAAACTCAGGGCAAAGGGATGCCCCGATGTCGCCGTGTACGACCTGGCGAGATCAGACATGTCTGCAGCTGTGGCGGATGCGTTCAGGTACGGAAGGATAGTGCTGGCAACGACCACTTACAACGCAGATATATATCCTTTCATGAGGGAGTTCATCGAACACCTGACCGAGAGAAACTTCCAGAAGAGACAGGTCGCTATGATGGAGAACGGGTCCTGGGCTCCTCTGGCAGCCAAGACCATGAGGAACATGCTGGAGAAGAGCAGGGACATCATCTATGCGGAGCACAGCGTAAAACTCATGTCAGCGCTCAGCGAAGAGAGCAGAAAGCAGGTCGAGGACCTTGCTGACGAGCTGTGTATGGACTATCTCGCGCGAAGCGGGGAGACAGCAAACAAAAAGGACCTTACCGCGCTCTTCCGCATCGGGTACGGTCTGTATGTAGTCACTTCCAATGACGGCTCGAAAGACAACGGACTCATCGTGAACACCGTATCGCAGGTCACCGATAATCCCAACAGGGTGGCGGTCTGCATAAATAAACAGAACTATTCACACCACGTGATAAAACAGACCGGCATCATGAACGTCAACTGCCTCTCGATAGACGCTCCTTTCAGCGTGTTCCAGAATTTCGGGTTCCAGAGCGGAAGGAACGCTGACAAGTTCGCGGGAGAGGAGGTCGTCCGTTCGGACAACGGGCTTGTGTTCCTTACAAAATATATAAACGCGTTCATGTCGCTGAAGGTCGAGCAGTATCTTGACCTGGAAACACACGGCATGTTCATCTGCTCTGTGGAGGAGGCCAGAGTCATGTCCGACAGAGACACCATGACATATACCTACTATCAGAGCAACGTCAAGCCGAAGCCTCAGACAGATGGGAAGAAGGGTTTCGTGTGCAAGGTCTGCGGATATGTATACGAGGGAGATGAACTTCCAGATGATTTCGTATGTCCGCTGTGCAAGCACGGCCCGGCGGATTTTGAACCAATACAGTGACCCTGTATTGAGGGCGAAAGCCGGCTGACATATAATCAGTACATGCAAAAACAGTTCTTTCCGGATACGGATGGAACTGATGACAAGGTATTCCTGCAAGCGCGAAGAATCCGGATTTCAAATAAAAAAGAAAGAGGAACTGAGACATGGTGAGAGAAACCAGAACCGAGAACGGGCGCGTCAGAGGAGTAGTCGGCACAGACGCGCGTATCACTGTTTACAAAGGAGTCCCGTTTGCCGCGGACACATCTGGCGAGAACCGCTGGCGTCCCCCACAGCCTGCTGAGGACTGGGAAGGAGTGCGCATCTGCTCCGAGTTCGGGCCTATTCCGACTCAGGATATTCCAGGCAAGGATCCTGACGCATTCTATTCGAAGGAATGGCATGTCGATCCGGAAGTCCCAATGGGCGAAGACTGCCTAAGGGCAAATATCTGGACACCTGCCAAGACCGTTGATGACAAGCTTCCCGTAATGGTGTGGATTTTCGGAGGCGGTTACCGCGAAGGATATCCGCATGAGCAGGAATTTGACGGCGAACGCATCGCTTCGCGCGGCGTGATCCTGGTATCGATCGGATACAGGCTCAACTGCTTCGGATTCCTTTGCCATCCTGAGATAACTGCCGAGAACCCGGATGCCCCGGCCAACTACGGCCTGCTGGATCAGCGCTTCGGCATCGAGTGGGTAAAGCGCAATATCGCCAACTTCGGGGGAGACCCGGAAAACATCACCGTATTCGGCCAGTCCGCAGGCGGTTCTGCCGTCATGCATCATCTTGCCGCTGCGCAGAATGAGGGACTGTTCCAGAAAGCTATCCCGCAGTCTTTCGGTGGCACTGGGACGGTCTATCCCAGATCATTCATGGGAGGTGTAGGCACTCTTAAGGAAGCGGAAGAGACCGGAGTGAGATTCTTCCGTGATTACCTCGGGGTCGAGACACTGGAAGAGGCGAGAAAACTTGACGCTGATTTCGTTGAGAAAAAGTTCCTGGAAGCAAATCTCTGGCTAAGAGTCGTCGATGATGGCAATTATGTAAAAGAGGACTATACCGTAACCGCGAGAGAAGGACGCATGGTCAATGTCCCGATCATGACCGGGTACAATACCAATGAGGGCTTCTACAGAGGACCAGGACAGGCGAATCCTATGGCTCCCGCGGACCCCAACGCTTCTGATGAAGTGACAGAGAACTGGATCCGCAGCGAGTTCGGCGACAAGGCGGAGGAGTACCTCGCAGCCTGCAGACAGACCGCAGCGGAAAAGGGGATCACGCTGGCAAGGGCAGCTACATGCTTCATAAGCGGATTCACGCTTTATGTCCTCGCACGTCAGCGCGAGAAGGTGGGTCAGAAGACGTATGTATATCACTTCGGACCTTCGATCCCGGGAGACAATGCCGGTGCGTTCCACTCCTGTGACCTGTGGTTTGAGTTTGAGACGCTGATGAAGTGCTGGAGACCCTTCGACGGCCATCACTTCGACCTGTCGAGAAAGATGTGCAACTACTGGACCAACTTTGCCAAGAACGGAGATCCCAACGGAAACGACAAGGACGGCACTCCGATGCCGCAGTGGGATCCTTATACGGAGTCGGATCCCTGCCAGATCGAGTTCCTGGACGAGATCTCTGTCAGCCACGGGCCTGTTGATGCAAATACCAGGTGTCTGATCGAACTGAATATCTGAATCCGGGAAAGAAGTTATCCCGGCATGAACAACACAGTTAATTATTCTTCTGCAAGGAGGAGACAACAAAATGTTACGTATCGCAAAAACTGAAAGCGGACTGGTCCGCGGCATTCAGGGTTCCGATGCCCGCACGACAGTGTTCAAGGGCATTCCTTTTGCTGCTGATCCGGTCGGTGAGAACCGCTGGCGCGCTCCGCAGCCGGTAGAGCCCTGGGAAGGGATCCGCGACTGCCTGGAGTTTGCGCCGATCACCAGACAGAGAGTCCCCGGCAGGGATCCGGAAGCCTTCTACTCCAAGGAATGGCATGTCGATCCCGAAGTTCCCATGAGCGAAGCGGGAAGCCTCTGCCTCAACATATGGACTCCCGCAAAGAGCGCTGACGAGAAACTCCCCGTCATGGTATGGATCTTCGGCGGCGGATTCCAGGAAGGCTACTGCCATGAGATGGAGTTCGACGGAGAAAGCATGAACCGCCGCGGCGTCATTCTGGTATCCATAGCATACAGGCTTAACGTATTCGGCTTCCTTGCGCATCCCGATCTTGTCAAGGAGGATCCGGAGCATCCGACAAACTTCGGTCTGCTTGACCAGAACGCCGGCATCGCATGGGTAAAGAGAAACATCGCGAACTTCGGCGGTGATCCCGAAAAGATCACAATCTTCGGCCAGTCAGCAGGCGGCGGAAGTACCATGTATCACTGCACCTCCCCGAAGGCAAAGGGACTGTTCCGCGGAGCTATCGCACAGTCTGCGGGCGGTGTGGTTCCCACTCATCCTGTGGTGTTCATGCCTGTGGCAGACACCATGGAAGTCGCTCTTGAAAAAGGCGTCAAATTCCTTGAGGCTCTCGGTGTAAAGACGATAGAGGAAGCAAGACAGCTTCCCGAGGAGTTCGTCGAAGAGAAGTATTGGGAAGTCAATCCTTTCATGACTGCTACCATCGACGGCAAGTACATCGTCGATCAGTGGTGGAAGCTGGCTATTGCCGGTGAGATGAACCCCGAGTACTTTATGACCGGAAATACAACAAATGAGTTCCTGGTCCTTCCCAGAGGGGATGAAGAGGAGTGGCTCAAAGCCCAGTTCGGTGAATATGCCGAAGGATATCGCGAGGCAGTAGACGGAAAACTCAGCACCAAGATCGTAGGATTTGATGTCTGCGAGAAGCTGATGTGTGAGGGACTTGCAAGAAAGGGCCGCCCTGCGTATTATTACAACTTCGGACCCACGATTCCCGGAGATGATGCCGGCGCGTTCCACAGTTCCGAGCTTTGGTTCACATTCGAGACACTGATGAAATGCTGGAGACCGTTTGACGGCCATCACTACGACGTTGCCCGCAAGATGTGCAACTACTGGACGAACTTCGCCAGGACAGGTAATCCGAACGGATTCGATCAGGACGGCACGCCGATGCCCGAGTGGCAGACATATTCTCAGGAAGAACCCAACACGATGCTGTTCTTCGATGAAGTCAAGCCCACTACATACATCGACAAGAAGACGACCTTCCTGCTTGATATCAACAGGTATCTGCTCGGCTGATCAGTAAATACATCTGAAGCCCGGCTGCTCCGCCGGGCTTCGGTCATATCAACATATGGATCATCGGGATCTTGCCGTAGGAAAGGGAATGAAATGGCAATTATCACTCAGGATTATTTCTGCCCTAAGATAGGGATGGCTTCCGAATTCAGGGTCATGCTCCCGGAGACCGCATCCGGAGCTATAACTGATGCTGATTCGACTCTCTTCCTTCTGTCTCCGGAAGGCGAGAGCGGATTGAACTGGATCACCTCCACAAAACTGAAGGTCCTGTGCGACCGTTACAGAACCGCGGCGGTTCTGATACCGTGCCTGCAGGGATGCTATACCGACATGGCCCTCGGCTATCAGTTCTACCAGTCGCTCAGATACGTGAGGGAGTATATCAGGACATACTTGAGGGGAATACCCGTTGACAACAGAAAAATGGCTATAGCCGGAGTATCCGTCGGAGGAACTGCAGCGATCCGCTGGGCAATGGATGAACCGGAACTGTTCAGCGCAGCAGCCTCACTTTCCGGGATGTATTCCCCCGACAGGGAACCTGAAGGATGGTTTACGGAAGACAGACTGGAGAATCTTTACGGGGACACTCAGAACAGACGCTCCGTGTGGGATTCATTTATCGGAGACTGCCTTGAGGTTTCTTCAGGAAGATTCTATATTTTCTCGTCACGGGAAGACCGCGATTATGACAGGGCTGTCGAGATCGCGGAATCGATCGGCAGCGAGGCGGAGTTCGTCACGGCGGACGGTATTTCAGACTGGAAGACCTGGTCCGACAGACTTTCCGATTTCATGGCCTGGTGGAAGGAGGAAACAGTGTAATGTCGCTAAGCAGACTTGATTTTTACTCCGGGATCCTTTCAATGGACCAGACAGTATATGTGATCATGCCGGACAAAGGCGAGCTGGCTCCGGCAGAGCCCTTGCCACCGGAAGAGGGCTACCCTGTTCTGTATCTGCTTCACGGGACCAGCCATGACTGCAGCCACTGGCTCAGGTATACAGGTATAGAGCGGTACAGCACCGACAGGAAAGTGGCGGTTGTGATGCCGTCCGCTCAGCTTTCCGGATATGCCGATATGGTGCACGGGGAAGCATTTTTCCGTT
This sequence comes from Oscillospiraceae bacterium, assembly GCA_017513135.1. Lineage (GTDB taxonomy): Bacteria > Bacillota > Clostridia > Oscillospirales > Ruminococcaceae > RUG11783. The sequence continues at coordinate 38,831 of JAFWDH010000018.1, read as the reverse complement.
ATCTGACAGAAGAGCTGCCCGAGATAGTGAAAAGCCACTACTGCGTTTCCTCCAGACGCGAAGACACGTTCGTTGCGGGTGTGTCTATGGGAGGTTACGGAGCGGCTAAGATAGGTCTGACCTATCCTGACAGATACGCGGCTATAGGCGCAATTTCTAACGGGAATCACGCGTATATGAGACCGATCGGGCTTCATGCGAGGAATTCCAATGAAGAGTTTCCGTCTGCGGTGATGGACGCAAGGCACCTGCTCTGCTGGGGGCTCGGCCCCGGAGAAGATCCGAGAGAAACCGAGGAGGACCTGTATCTTCTGGCCAGACAGGCGGTTGAGAGCGGAGGACCGCTGCCTGCGCTGTTCCACACCTGCGGGAGTTTCGACAGGAACCTGGAGATGGCGCAGCATATGAGGGATTTCTTCCGCAGCCTGCCGGGAGATCCGTTCAGATACTGCTATTACGAAGAACCTTACGGAGAACATATTTGGGAGTACTGGGACAAGTGGATACAGATCTTCATGAGCTGGCTTCCGGTCACTCTCCCAACTTCTGATTTACCGCTATAAAGTGATACTATATAAAAACCGCGCCGTAAGGCGCGGTTTTTTCTGTAAAACACACAACATATAATGCATTGCCTTTTTCACGGGAAAATATATACTTTTCGTAAGGCTCCGAAAACGGAATAATAGGTTGTTGTTTGAGGTCTTAAAATGGGAAAAAGTATCCTTGTTATTTCTTCAAGTCTTAGAGTTACAAGCAACTCTGCTATACTTGCGCATGAGATCGTAAGAGGTGCAGTTGACGCGGGAAACGATGCTGAATTCCTTTCACTTGCGGAAAAGGACATCAGCTTCTGCACCGGCTGTATGGCATGCCAGAAGACGCACAGGTGCGTAATCAACGACGATGCGACACTTATCGCAGAGAAAGTCCAGTGCTCCGATGTTCTGGTCTTTGTTTCTCCGATCTATTACTATGAGATGAGCGGACAGCTCAAGACGATGCTGGACAGGATGAATCCTTTATACGGAGGCGATTACCGCTTCCGCGATGTGTATTTTGTCTGTACGGCAGCGGATGATGATGAGTCAACGCCTGAAAGGGCAGTGAACGGCATCAAGGGATGGGTGTCATGCTTCGACAAGGCGGAGTTCAGGGACTGTCTGTTCTGCGGAGGCGTGGATGGGGCTGGAGAGATAGCAAGCAGGTCCGGCTATATGGAAAAGGCGTATCTGTTCGGAAGGAACCTGTAATATAAAACCGTGATCAGAGGCCCGCTTTCAAAGCGGGCCTTTTCTGCAACAGCAGTCTGTTCGTGTTGAGCGATGCCGGCAAGTCCGATATAATTCTGTTAAGGAGATTCATATCTTGATCGGAGGAGAAACTTATGAAGTGGTTCGTGTTCTCGGATCTTCACGGATCCGCATACTGGTGTGAGAAGACTCTGGAAGCGTTTGACAGGGAAGGGGCTGACAGAATGGTCTTTCTGGGCGATGTCCTGAATCACGGCCCCAGAAACGACCTGCCAGAGAGATACGGCCCGCCCGAGGTCATAGATATGCTTAACAAGCGCAGGGACAGTATCCTTGCGGTGTGCGGAAACTGCGATTCGGATGTTGATCAAGCGGTGCTCGCATATCCCATGAAAGCTGAGTATGCGGTCTTCAGCGTAGGCGGCAGGATGATCTATGCGACCCACGGCCACGTGTACAACGAGAACAATCTTCCGCCTCTCAGAAAAGGAGACATACTGCTGCATGGCCATACACACATTCCGGCATGTGAAGATCACGGTGATTTCCTTTATGTCAATCCCGGATCCGTTGCGATCCCGAAGGGCGGCAGCACCAATTCATATATGATAATCACCGATGACGGCATGGAATGGAAGGATATGGACGGTAACGTCACGATGACGTACTCTTTCTGAGCGGTGAACATAAATGAGGACGATCATACTTTATGAGTCACTGCATCACGGAAACACCAGGAAACTTGTTGACGCGATAGCTGAGCAATTTCCGGTCGAGCTGCATGACGCGAGATCTTTTACGGGAGATCTGTCAGATTATGATGCGGTGGGGTTTGCATCGGGGATAGCCTTCGGGAAGATCTATAACGAGATACTTGATATCGCAATAGACAAAATGCCTTTCGAAAAGGATGTCTTTTTCATATGTACAGCCGGTTCGCCTGACAGGGACTACGCAAAAGAGATCCGCACCCTTGCGGAACAGAGGCAGAACAGGGTGCACGGGGCTTACTGCTGCAGGGGATTTGATACCTTCGGACCGCTTAAGCTGATCGGAGGTATCAACAAAGGCTGTCCTACAGAAGATGATATAAGGGGTGCCGTCGATTACTACCGGCTTGTTCTTATGGAATGCGGGATCGAACCTGAGGCAGAACAGCTCCTGACAACGCAGGAAGGATCCGAACAGTAACTGGTTAACCGGGATCGCGGTCTGGCTGAAACAGCAGATCTGCAGGAATAATCTAAAAAAACCGCAGATGCGTCATTACGCATCTGCGGCGCTTTGTTTTTTGCAGAATTATGATCACGGAGCGCCGAAAAGTACCGGCTTGTATGTGACCATGCCTTTGGGAAGAGCTCCGTCCGGCTTGAATTCCACGTCATATTTGTGGATGGGCTCAAACCCGTTTGCCTTGAATGCCTCGTAATCGAACTCGTCGATCTCTTCCCAGGCGAGTCTGTGCATGGCAAGGAAGCCCTCGCCGTAATCACCGCCGAACGGTGTGTTGAGGAACTCATCGACTATCTCGATACCCATCGCGGGTGAGACGTACTGAGCGCCCATCGCCAGAACGTTGAGGTTGTTCGCTGCTGCCGCGCGCTTGCCGGCGGGAACGCTCTCCACGACGCCTGCCTGCACGTGGGGGCACTTACCGGCAGCCACGTGGATGCCCATGCCTGTTCCGCAGAACACGAGACCTTTCTCGTATTCGCCTTCCGAGATCTTGGCACCGACCTTGAAACCTACGCGGTGGAACATCTCATGCATACCGTTCTCTTCGCTGCAGCCTACATCTTCCACATGCCAGCCCAGATCCTGAAGATGGAGCTTGACTGCTTCCTTGAGGGGATACCCTGCTGCATCGGAACCGACTACTATGTACTTATCCTTGATGGTCTTCATTTTTCTGCTCCTTTGTTTTTTGTTATGAGTAACCGCAATAAGATTATATCAGTCCGAACGGGCGGAAAAAAGGCAGAGCATCCAATGGAAGCTCTGCCTCAGTGAATCATTTAGCCGGCAGATCATTTCTCTTTCTTATAGAAGAAAGAACAGTACACCATGACTGCCGCAAAGACGATGAGATAGAAGAGCACGGGACATGAGAAACTTCCGGAAGCTGCAGCCTGACGGTATTTGACGATGCCGTGCGTATATACGGCGCATGCGATGAGGAAGATGCAGCTGAGAAGTGACATCGTAGGCGCCACTATGCGGTTGAACGTGGACAGGGATTTATCTTTATACATCCTGATGAAGATAGGTATATAGAATGCATAGAGGTTAACTATCGGGAGCTCCGACGAATCAAACGCGAAGACTCCGAACCAGTTCCCGAGTACGTTCGCTCCGAAGAAGTATACGAGCCATACCATGCTGATCATAGTGCCGAACAGCGTGGAGTTGATAGGCATCTTGGTGGCAGGATCGACATGCGCAAAGACTTTTCTGTGTGGGCCCTGGCCGCGCACGGCGATGGAGTATATGTTCCTTGCATTGGCGATCATTAGACCGTGTGTGGTGCACAGACACGATATGAAGATAAAAACGTTAAGTATCCTTCCGAAGAAACTTCCGAACGTGCGGATAAACGCTGCGGTGGAGGATGAAGCCATCAGATCGTCCACGGGGATGGAACCGCAGATGCCGAGGAAATAGGCAATGTAGATCGCAACTATGAACACAGCGCTGATGATGAGTGCTTTAGGCATGTTCTTTTTGGCATCCCTGAGCTCGGAATTGATGGAGGTGGAGAGGATCCAGCCCTCAAAAACAAACGCTATGGATACCGTTGCTGCAGTGAGGTCTGCGACGGGAGAAGCTCCGGGAGCCGCCTGTCTCGTAAGATTTTCAGCAAGCTGACCGTTACCGAGCCCGGCAATAATGCCTACGACTGCCATAAGAGACAGAGGTATGAGCTTTATGACTGTTCCGCTCACCTGCAGTTTGCCGGATAGCTTCGGTGCCAGAGCGTTGACATATGCTTCAACCGCAATGATCAGTCCCGCTATAGCGAGACACTCAGGCCCCGCTGCAGGATTTTCAAATCCGAGCAGCTCGCACAGATACATCGAAGTGACCCATGCCAGACATCCGGTCACAGCGGGAGTATATATGAACGTGAGGAAGCAGCCGACATAATATGCGTATTTAGGTCCAACCGTCATCTCGGCATAATCGACCAGGCCGTTGACCTTCTCATATTTCTGAGCAAGCAGGCTGAAAGCGTAGGAGCAGAAGAAAAGCATGACGCCCATTATAGCGAGCGAAGTAATGCCGGTCACGACGTTGCCCTGGGTCACTTTCAGGACCGCTTCCGTCTTGAAGAAGATCCCGGAACCTATCACGACGCCGACACAGGTGGCGATGGCGGTCGGAAGACCGTAACGTCTCTCCATCTTTTCCATGAAATGATCCTCCAATTATAAAAAACGATAACATAAAATAACACTTTTGGTCCCAAGAGTAAACGCTTTTTTGGTAAAGCAGAGACGACGTGAGTTATAATCATAATAAGAAAGTAACAGATGCAGGTGAAGAATTCGATGTCAGTAAAGGTTAACGGTACCATTGCTCTCATTGTCAGGTCCCTGGCGCACTATCTTGTCGATGCGGTCTGTGCTTCCGTTCTCTTCGGAAGCGGATGCGGGCTGAGTGAGATCCTTGTGTATAACACGCTTGCGTTCTCGACTCAGTGCATGACAGGGATGATCGCTGACAGGTACAGAAATCATCTGGGAATCATATCCGCTGGATCCTGTCTGCTGACCGCTGTTGCCTTTTTCTTTCCCGGCGCAAACATGACCCGCGCAGCGGTCGCTGGCATCGGAAACAGCTTTTTTCATACTTCTGCAGGCGCCGCTGTACTGATGGATTCTGAAGGGAAAGCTTATCCGCAGGGAGTTTTTGTAGCTCCCGGCAGTATCGGACTGACTGTGGGAACGCTGTTCCCGCATCTCGGACCGGTCTGGTGCGCGGCGACGATCCCTGTCGCATTTCTGCTTTTGTCCCTGCCTGTTTCTGAAGAGGCAGGAGCCGGATCCGGCAGGGAGAATGCGGGATCAGCAGTCATGCTCAGCCTGTTTGCCGCTGTGGCAGTGCGGGCTTTCGGAGGAAGCGTGGTAAGCTTCAGCTGGATCAAAGGCGCAGCGGGGACTCTGCTTATTACTGCTGCAGTATTTCTCGGGAAGACTCTTGGAGGGTTCGCCGCAGACCGCGGGAACGTGCGCAGACTGTCGGTGTTCTCCATCACCGCGGCAGCGCTGCTCATTGCGTTCGGAAGCGGAAACGCCGTACTTTCCTTCGCCGGTCAGTTCCTGATCAATCTGACTATGCCGGTCACTCTGTGGCTGATGTACCTCGCTCTGCCGGATGAGCCGGGCTTTGCCTTCGGGCTGGCTGCAGCGGCGTTGTGGCCCGGATCGCTTGCGGGTTATCTGGTATCGCTGTCAGGAATGTGGCTGTGGCTTTGCGTGATCATCTGTTTCTCAATAGGAACAGTTTCGATATTGTATTCACTGAAGAGGATAGAACAAGGAGGATCCTGCAATGAGTAAAAAACTGGTAGCTCTGATTTCGATCATGACACTTATATGTGTCTTTGCGCAGGCGGTGTTCGCCGATATCGCCAGGCCGTCGGTAACTGAGACCGCCGGTGGGCTCATTCTGGTAGTGCTTCTGATCGCCGTCGTCGCGGTAGCGGCAGTCATGATAATAAGACGCATCAGAAAAGGAAGGTAACTGACATAGGCTTTCTGATCCCGGCACTTCTTACTGCCATCATCGAGTCGGCTGTATTTGCGGCAGCAGGATACAGGAGAGCACTTGATCTGGCTCTTTGCGCCGCAGTAAATCTTTTGACAAACCTGTCGCTCAATCTCTTTCTGTCTGTTTACGGCAGCGGAACGGGGACAGTACTTCTTTTGGAGATCGTGGTTGTCGTGGCAGAGTATGTCCTGTACTTCTCAGCATACGGCAGAAGGAACGGGCTGCTGTTGCTTGTGGCCGCGTCGAACATGCTGAGTTTCCTTATCGGCAAGCTGATCTATGCGTAACTCCGGTGCAAAGTTGCCATTTCACGGGAGAGATGGTATCATTCTACATCCGGAGGTGATGACGAATGAAATCAAGAAACCCGGTGCCGTACGGGAAGATGTCGAAAAAGGCGAAACGCGCCTTCGATGCCAGAAAGCGCAGGGACTGGGGAGGAATGAGCCCCGTGACGCGCAAGCCCGAAAACCCGAAGGCATACAACAGAAACAAAGAAAAATCACGCGGATCTGACGATAGTTGGGAACGCGTGATTTTGTTTTAAGGCGCAACCGCAGTTTACGCTGTCATGTTAAAAAACTATAATAGTATCAAAAGCGCGGAATGTTTCCGCGGTCTGAATAATCTCGGCTTTTCCTGCATGAAGAGACACGCAAAACCGGCGGGAGCCGTGGGGAGGAAGGAGTTTTTTATGACAAAAGCAGAGATCCTCAGCAATCAGGCACTGGATGAACATATCCTTTTCTATCATCCGCTTGGCAAAAGACCTGTCAGAACGGAGGGGGAGAACGGTGTCCCCGGGATCAGGTATGTCAGTGAAAGAAAAGGAGTGCAGATACTGGACTACGGAAAAGCCCAGTTCAATTTCAGGGCTCCTGATGCAAAAAAGGTAACGGTCAAGGGATGGGGAGGATCGCTTCCCCAGGAGTTTGAATTGAAAAAAGAAGCCGACAGCGATTTCTTCTCCTGTGTAGGAGAAGGTATACTGCCGGGTTTCCACTACTGTGATTTCTTCGTCGACGGAGTAAGGACCGTCAATGATCTTGCGCCGATCGGTTACGGGGATTTCAGGATAGCGAACTATTTTGAGATGCCCTGTGAAGACTCGGAGTTCTGGATGCTTCAGGATGTCCCGCACGGAGACGTCAACTTTGAGATATATCCCTCCGATGTCACCGGCAGGATGAAGGCTGCATTCGTGTATACCCCTGCGGGATATGATGAGACCGACGAGAGATATCCTGTGTTCTACGTACAGCACGGTGGCGGCGAGTCTGAGCCTGCGTGGGTATGGCTCGGCAAGATAAACTATATAGCGGACAATCTTATCGCGCAGGGAAAGATGCGCAGGATGATCATAGTGATGACCACGGGATATGCCTTTGAAGACGGCAAGATATACGGCATGATCCCCGGTGATATAGACAAACAGATCGCGGAGGAACTGGTGCCTTTCATAGACAGGCGCTACAGAACGATTCCGGAGAAAGACAGCCGTGCCATCGCCGGACTGTCTCTCGGATCGGCGGTCGCCTGGAAGACAGGACTCGGATACCGCAAGACGCTGTTCTCCTATCTCGGCATGTTCTCAGGCGGACTGAGCAGGGACGGCAGAAGGGGCAGTTATGATACCGGAGACCTTTTCGACAACGGCGAAGAGTTCAACCGGGATCTCAAGCTCCTCTATGCGGCATGGGGCTCCGAGGAACCCGTCGGTGTCTCCAATATGGAGTTCATCGAGGATGTCGCAAAGAACGGTATAACGATTCAGCATGATACATTTTTCGGCTGGCATGAATGGGATGTGTGGCGTCACGCCGCAGCCAGATTCATGCAGCTGATCTTCAGGTGAGAGGGAGGGTATGGAAATGAGCGATAAAGTCAGAAGCGATCAGACTTATTACATGCATCCGCTGTTTTTTGACGATCCTCTCAGGAAGATCAATTTCAACAGGGATGAATGGAATACGAAAGGCGCGTTTGTCCAGATGAGACACGGATGTGAGCTTCTGGATGACGGCAGGCTGCAGTTTAATTTCTATCTGGACGGGGAAGCTGACAGTGTCAGCGTCAAGGGCTGGGGAGGATCCATGCCCGGCGAGTACCAGCTTTCTCCGGAAGGCAACGGATACTGGTCCTGTGTCGTGGATGATATCAGGGACGGATTCCACTACTGCGATTTCTACGTGAACGGTGTCAAGACGCCCAACAGACTCATGCCTTACGGATTCGGAGCATTCGCGCCGGCAAACTTTTTTGAGGTTCCGGGAGGTATCCTTCCTGAAGCTTATCTGATAAAAGACGTTCCTCACGGGAAGGTGCGCATGGTCCACTATAAGAGCAGTGTTACGGGACTTGTGAGGGTGTGCTGGGTGTATACTCCGCCCAGATATGACGAGGAACCGGAAAAGAGATACCCGGTGCTCTACCTGCAGCATGGAGGAGGAGAAACGGAGATCGGATGGGTATGGCAGGGCAAGATCCAGTACATAGCCGACAACCTTCTCAGTGAAGGAAAGATGCGGGAAATGATCATAGTCATGAATGACGGATATGTTTTCCCGGAAGACGGACACGGGAATCCGGCGAGCGGGATCATAGACGAGGTGCTCGTTGACGACTGCGTACCGTTCATAGACGGAAGATTCCGCACTGTACCTGACAGGCACAGCCGCGCTGTCGGCGGACTTTCAATGGGTGCCATGCAAGCGGTGGATACCGCCATGAAGCATCCCGAGGTATTCGCATCGCTGTGCAGCCTCAGCGGTGGTTTCGGTGTTAAAGGCCTCGGATATGACAGGACGGAACAGTTCTCCACACCGGAAGGCGCAAAAGAGTTGTTCGATTACATTTTCGTGGCAGGCGGTGAGCAGGAACCACAGAATCCCCTGATGCTCAAGATGGCTGAGGAGTACAGCCAGAAGGGATATGACAATATCCACTTCTATACGTGCCCCGGCTACCACGAGTGGGATACTTGGAGAAACGCTGCGTATAACATGCTTCAGCAGCTGTTTGCATGACAGTGCCGCGGTGGTCCTGATCTCGTAAAAAAAGATACACGGTAAGATTAACGGTTTCCTCGGAGGATATGAAATGGCAACATTGGAAGAACTTGAATCGCTGGTGATCAAGGGAAAAGCAAAAAAAGTAACTGCAGCTGTTCAGGAGCTGGTAGATGAAGGTGTCTCGCCTTCTGAGGCGCTGAACACGATGATCGGAGCTATGGGCATCGTCGGCGAAAAGTTCAAGAACGGGGAGATCTTCGTTCCTGAGATGCTTGTCGCTGCCAAATCCATGAAATCCGGAGTCGAAGTGCTGAAACCGTATCTTGCTTCCGGAGAGGTCGGAGCGCTGGGAACGGTCATAATCGGAACAGTGTCCGGAGACATGCACGATATCGGAAAGAATCTTGTTGCAATGATGATCGAATCCAAAGGATTCACAGTCGTCGATCTTGGGGTCGATGTGCCGAAAGAGAAATTCGTGGAGGCGTGCATCGAACATCCCGAAGCAAAAGTGGTCGCGCTTTCCGCTCTGCTGACAACGACGATGGGCGCTATGGAGGAGACAGTGGAACTGCTGAACAGTCAGGAGTTCCGTAACCGCATCAAGATCATGGTCGGAGGAGCTCCTGTAACTAAGGAGTTCTGCGAGAAGATCGGTGCGGACGCATTTACTCAGGATGCTGCCTCAGCTGCAGAGAAAGCCAAGGAACTGATCGGAGCCTGACATCAATGATCATTGACGGAACCTGTGACAGGATTTTCCCGGCCGCAGTCATTCTTCCGGCTTCATATTCCGCTTAAAATGACGGTATCGGATGGTAAATGTGCCATGAAAGAATCACTAAAGGACCGTGTCTACGGAAAACTTCTGGAAAAGATGATCTGCTGTGAACTTGAGCCCAACTCTTTCATCACGGAAGACAGGCTTATCGAGATGGCCGGAACGAGCAGAACACCGGTCAGAGAGGCACTTCATAAACTGGAAGAAGACAGGTTCATAAAGATCTTCCCGAAGCGCGGTATATATATCTGTGAGATAACACCAAGGAGCCTCAGAGAGGTATTTGAGATAAGGAAACTCACGGAACCGTTTATCATCAGGACTTACGGATACAGGATCCCCGCGGAAGATGTAACCGGACTCATAAACGAGACGGAAGCAATGACGGGCACCGGACAGGATCCTTCGGATACTGAGGAGAGGCTGCTTGACCTGATATTAAATGCCTGCTCCAATGAACACCTGAAGGATACGGCCGAAAGGATGCGTCGGCACAGTACGAGGATAAGGATCGGATCCGGGCTGTCCGCCGCTGACTGCAGCGGGGAGATTCGCAGTAAGGAGACGGAACTCCTTCAGCTCATTCTTGAAAGAAGGTATGAAGAAGCCTCCGCGTTGAGAGCTGAGATGCTGGAAACGGAAGAGGCGAATGTGCTCTCCGCAATGATGAAAGCGGGAAAGCACGAGTTCTGAAGATGAGCCCGATCCCGTACCGATGGCTTTAAAAAAAAACGAGAGCGGCAGGACATGCCCTGCCGCTCTTTGTATGCTGATATTTCAGTAAATGCCCTGCTCGGAGATGAGCTTCATGACTGCAGCATTTGCTCTCTCCGGGTCACGTTTGGAGATGCAGTCTATCAGATTCAGGATATTGTCGAGACTGCCTGTCGGCATCTTTCCCAGGATCTGAACTCTGAAGTTCGATACGTAAACTCTCTCCATGGTCTGGATTATGTACTCGTTCTCCGTAAGACCGGTCAGATAAAGATTGAAGTCATACTCTGAACTGATCTGATCTTTCTGGGAGGATACTGAAGAGAAACGGTCTCTGAATTCTCTGAGCCTTTTGGTATCAGCTTTTTCACATGCAACTGAAACAATGTAAGGCTCAAACAGCCTTCTGACTCTGGCGATACTGCTTACCTCATCTGCGGGAATGTCAGCTACCATGATGCCGCGTCTGGGAGTGATCACCACAAGACCTTCGCTCTCAAGCTGAGTCAGAGCATCTCTCACCGGAGTCCTGCTGCTGCCGAGTTCTCTTGAGATCTGCGCCGCGTCTATGAATGACAGCGGCATGAGTTCGCAGTTCGTTATCTTGGAGCGGATGTATTCATATGCCGTATTCTTCAATGAGTTCTTCATCTGTATACGTTCCTTACTTACTTAAATCGGAGCGGATGGTCTAACGAAAAAGCACCTTGGAACTACAGAAGAATTATTGGGGAGAATTTTAGCATTAATACACAATTAATTACTTCTGCGTATAAATAATATATGGAATATACACAAGCGTCAAGGGAAGATAAACAGGCAGGACTGCCGTCAGTCGTCCTCGTCGGTGTCGCCGAACGACATATGCCCGACAAATACATCCTGAAACTCAGGAAGTGACGCCAGCTCCAGAAATCCGGAAGAAGCAGCCAGACTGTTGCACAGGCGAAACGATTCCGCGTCAAGCGAGCACATTACGGCACCTTTGCCCGCGGCATTTCCGATGGGAATGATCCTGTTTTCCAGTTCTCCGGGTATCAGTCCGATAAGACATGCTGATGCCGGATCCATATAATTGCCGAAAGCGCCGGCGAGCAGTACCCGACTGATATCGGAAACACTGACTGAGAGGTGTCTGCAGAGAAGTTCGATACCTGCACCGATGGCTCCTTTTGCCAGCTGAAGCTGGCGTATATCATTCTGGGTAATGGCGACGTCATCTCTTATGACGTACGCATCTGAGTTGTCTTTACGGATCCAGCCGCGCGATCCGTCAGGCTGCATCCTTCCGCTCGCATCGATCATTCCTCCGGAGAGCATGACGGCAACGGCATCGAGCAAGCCTGAACCGCATATTCCTTTTGCCTCTCCGCCTCCTATGACTTCGCAGCGGATGCCGTTACTGTCTGAATAAACATGGCTTATTGCCCCTGAGGAGGCTATCATGCCGCAGGATATCCCTGCGCCTTCAAAAGCGGGGCCTGCAGCGGTGGAACACGCACAGAAGCCGTCACTGTTTCCGAGGACCATCTCTCCGTTGGTCCCGATATCTATCAGAAGAGTGAGCTCACTGCCGCAACCGAATCCCGATGACAGTATGCATCCGGAGGTGTCACCGCCTACAAAGCCTGCTATACAGGGAAGGATCCTTACGGTCGCCGCATCTGAAACGGGGAGCCACCCGCTGTTTCGGAACTCCTCCGATGACACTGACAGAGGCATATACGGGGGAACAGTCAAAGGGGCAGGGTCTTTTCCTCTGAGGAGATGCAGCATTGCCGTATTGCCAGCGATCGCTACAGATGTGATATCAGCAGAGGATATGCCGCAGCTTGCGGCCATGGCAGCGATCATTTCGGACATGCATGACAGGATGCAGTCTCTGAGTTCAACTGAGCGGCCGTGCATGCTCTGCTGGATGCGGGATATGAGATCTGCTCCGAAAGCTGCCTGCGGGTTGACCCTGTTCTCGGCGGAAATTATGCTGCCTGATATACCGTCCATGAGAAAACCGGCTACGGTCGTAGTCCCGATATCGAATGCTGCAGCATACCTGCTGGTGCCGTCAGTGTGATACTTCATATCCGGGTCGACAGACAGCATAGTTACTTCTGTCTGAGGAATGACGACAGTAATGTCTGATCCTATTCGATACCGGCAGGCGAGGACTTCATCGCCGTTCGCGATGACTTTGCATCTGCCGCAGCGCCCGGCTCCGCCGCAAGGTGAGTAGAGAGCTATTCCGGCTCTTGCCGCCGCAGAAAGAAGAGTCTCACCGGGCTCGGCGGTCACTGTTTTTCCGTAGTCGGGGAATGTTACTGTAAATACGGTCATATATAATGATCTCCGCGTTGACACATAGTGGTTCCTGTAATTGCTATTCTACCACGGTTGTGCTTTCTCTATACCCGCGAATATGATATATTCCATACAGATAACAAAGGAGAAAGAGCAGATGTCATCTATACCTTTTGATGAGAAGGAATTGAATATACTGAGCGTCAAGGACCTCGGACGCCGGGTGAAAAGGATCTACGACAGACCGATCTCCGATGCGGAGAATATGTCAAGGACATACAGGCAGAGGGAACCTGTCTGGATGCCGTCCCCGATGGATACGCTCAACATCGATCCGATATGCATACCGGACAATATCGCCAGAGGCATGGTATCCGGAGCGGAGCACATCGACAATGCCACACAGGCCGGCGGACCGGATATGTACGGCATACAGTGGGAGTACTCCATGGAGGCGAGAGGCTCCATGGTCCGGCCGGGAACAGAGGTGCTGGATGATGCCAATGACTGGAAAGAGATCATTACTCTCCCGGATGTTGACAGCTGGAACTGGAAGGAGAGCGCGGAAGCGAACCGCGAACTGCTGCAGAGCGGAGAGTGGATCACGACAACACTGTACTCCGGCGCATGGTTTGAGAGACTGGTCTCCTTTATGGGATTTGAGAATGCGGCAGTTGCCCTGATCGATGAGGATCAGGAGGATGCAGTCCAGGAGCTGTTCACCGCGACTACAGATGTTATCTGCAAAGTGATAGATAAGATCGCGGAGTATTTCCCTCAGGTGAACTGCATCCGTGTTCACGATGACTGGGGCGGACAGGCTCAGCCGTTCTTCTCGCTGGACACAGGAATGGATGTGATAGTCCCTCATATGAAGAGGACTGTGGATCATATTCACTCAAAGGGAATGATCGCGGATCTGCATTCCTGCGGGTATACCGAATCCAGGGTTGAATGTTTCATAGAAGCCGGATGGGATTCCTGGACTCCTCAGCCCATGAATGATATGGATATGCTTTTCAGAGAGTACGGGGACAAAATGATCTTCGGCGTCAGGCTCGAGGACAGACCGGAAGATGATGAGGCTGCCGTAAGGCTTGCTGACGATATTGCTGACAGGTTCGTTGTAAAAGGCAGGCCTATCAGGGTGGGAGCTTTCTTTGACAGCGAGGCTTTTGAGAAGGAACTTTACAGACGTTCAAGACTGGGCTATCAGGACTGATCGCGCCGGCTTTCGACGACTGCGTTTTCTTTCAGGGGGCACTGTCTCCGGAAGCAGACGCAGTTTTTTGATATATCGGGAGAGAAATGGACATAAAGATAACCCCGGGACCTCTTAAGGGAACTGTCCCGGCACATGCTTCCAAATCGGAGCTTCACAGGATGCTGATCTGTTCTGCCTTTTCAGATTCGGCGGTCGTTATCCGCGGATGTGAAGAGGATATGGCAGACGATATCCTTGCAACTGTCACCTGTCTCAGAGAGCTTGGAGCAGAGATATCATGCTGTGGAGATACGGTCACTGTAGTGCCTGTCAGAACAGCGGCGCAGGAACCGGTGCTGGAATGCGGCGAGAGCGGTTCCACACTCAGATTCATGATCCCTGTTGCAGCCGCTGCATGCAGCGCAGCGAAGTTCCGCGGAAGGGACAGCCTTTTGTCCAGACCTATTGCTGATCTGATAAGCGCTCTTGAAAGGTGCGGGGCATGCTTCAGCGCGGACTCTCTTCCGCTGATCCAGAAGAAAAGACTTGCTGACAGCAGGTTCTGTGTCCCGGGCAATATCAGTTCGCAGTATGTATCGGGACTCCTTATGGCCGGCGCGCTTATGCCGGATGGCGCAACAGTGAAAGTGACGTCCCGTCTGGGCTCCTACGGATACGTCAGGATGACCATGGACATAATGAAAAGATTCGGCGCTTCGGCAGAAGAGAGTGAGGGGACTTTCACAGTGAGAGGGCCGTACAGATCACCCGGCTCGGAAACTGTCGGCGGCGACTGGTCAGGAGCTGCGGCTCTGCTGGCTGCAGCTGCGGCGTATAAGGGCAGCGATGTGACAGTGACAGGCCTTGACAGTGTGACTTTTCAGGCTGACAGAGGCATAACAGAAATCCTTTCCATGCTTGGCGTAGGAGCTGAAGTGACCGGCACCTCTGTTAGAGTGACAGGAGCCGATAAGCTGAGAGGCATTGATCTGGATATTGATATGATCCCGGACCTGTTCCCTGTGGTCACCGCGCTGTGCGCCGGCTCTTCGGAAAGGTCGGTTTTCAGGAACTGTTCAAGACTGCGGTATAAGGAAAGCGACCGCATAAAGAGCATCGGACAGCTGATCGGCAGTCTAGGCGCTGAGGTATCTGTATGCGACGATGTCTTCGAGGTAAGAGGCTCAGCTGTCAGAAACAGCGGGAATGCAGATGCAGTCAGTGACCACCGTGTCGTGATGGCCGCTGCGGTCGCTGCATATTCCCTCGGCATTGAGATGGTGATCCGCAGTGCAGAATGTATCAACAAGTCATATCCGGCTTTTTTTGATGATCTCAGAAATCTCGGAGGAATAGTCGATGTGGTATGAGACCGGACAGAATATCAGAGTAAGGATCTCAGGATCCTCTCACGGAGAGAACGTAGCTGTGGAGATCGAAGGACTGCCGGCCGGATTTGCGGTGAACACCGAAGAACTGCAGAGATTTCTGCTCCGCAGGGCTCCCGGAAGAAGTCCTCTGACATCAGCAAGACGGGAAGGGGACGTACCTGTGTTTGAGACCGGACTGAACTGCGGCGTCACAGACGGCGGGGTGCTGAGAGCCGTGATCCCTAACACTTCACAGAGATCGTCGGATTATGAGAAGATAGCTGATACGCCCAGACCTTCACATGCGGACCTGACCGCATGGCTCAAATACGGTGGAAAGATGGATATGAGAGGCGGAGGACCATTCTCGGGAAGGATGACGGCTCCTTTGTGCGTTGCAGGCGGAATAGCGCTCCAGATGCTCAGAAGGATGGGTGTTTTTGCAGGCGCGCATCTATACAGCGTCGGAGACGCTGAAGACGATCCCTTTCCCCTGTATCCGCAGGAAGAGCTCTTCATGACTGTCTCTTCCAAAGAGATCCCTGTCATAAATGATGATGCAGGCGAGAAGATGCGCATGGAGATACTGGCTGCAGGCTCGGAAGGAGATTCCGTAGGAGGGACCGTGGAATGCGCTGTGACCGGGATCCCCGCAGGTGTGGGAGGTCCGCTTTTCCAGGGACTGGAGGGAGATATATCACGTGCGGTCTTCGGGATCCCGGGCGTCAGGGGAGTGGAGTTCGGTGACGGATTCCGCATTTCGGCAATGAGAGGATCCCGAAGCAATGACCCCATCATCATCAGGGACGGCAGGCTGTGTACGGAGACTAACAGATCCGGCGGTATTCAGGGCGGTATAACCAACGGAATGCCTGTGGTGTTCCGCGTTGCATTCAGGCCGACCCCGTCGATATCCAGACCTCAGCGGACGGTATCGCTGTCCAGAATGGAACAGACCGAAATATCTATCGGAGGGAGGCATGATCCCTGCATAGCCGTGCGCGCGGTCCCTGTCGTTGAAGCGGCAGCAGCGATCGTGATCCTGGATTCGATATACGGAGAGTGGGAATGGAACTTGCTGAGATAAGAGAAGAGATAGACAGGATAGACCCGGAACTTCTGAAGCTGTTTCTGAAACGGCTCGACTGCTCTTCTGAGGTCGCTCACACAAAGAAGGAGAGCGGAGCGCCGGTAATAAATGCTCTGAGGGAAGAAGAGATAATCAGGGCGGTAAGAGAAGAATCCGCCGGACAGGAATACTATGCTGAGAAGCTGTTCAGGGTCCTGCTTGAAATCTCAAGAGAGCGTCAGAATGAACTTATCGACGGTGATTTCAGGGATTCGGAATCCTGGAAGGCTGTCTCGGAAACCAGGAAGAGCTCCCTCAACATAATCCTTATAGGGATGCCCGGAAGCGGAAAGACGACGGTCTCGGGCATCCTCGGGAACATGACAGGAAGGCCTGTCATCGAAACGGACGATCTTGCGGCGGAAACTGCCGGACGCAGTGTTCCCGAGATAATAGAGAGTGACGGAGAGGATGCTTTCAGGAGGATCGAGAGCGAGGCTGTCAGAAAGGCAGCACTGAGTTCCGGCGTGATCATAGCCACCGGAGGAGGAACCGTAACGAGATCGGAGAACTATCTCCCGCTCCACAGAAGCGGAATAATATATCATCTTGAGCGGGACACAAAACTGCTGCCGACTGACGGAAGACCGCTGTCCAGCGGAACTGACATGATGGAGATGTACCGGCGCAGACGCCACATGTATCTGTCTTTCAGGGACAGGACGGCAGACAATAACGGGACCGCGGAGAACTGCGCGGCTCAGATCTGGGAGGATTTTCTTGAAACAGCGGAAAAACGGAGGTTCTGACGGAGTCAGCACAGATAAGACCAATGTTATGAGGATCCTTGAGCAGAGAGGTGCGGATTTCGGATACTTCTTTTACGGAGACGGCGAGGCTGCCAGCGGCACGGAAGTAGCCGAGATGCTCGGGGAGGATCCTGACAGGGTCTTCAAGACTCTCGTCACACAGGGACACAGCGGGGAACACTATGTGTTCATGGTGCCGGTAAGATGCGAACTGGACCTGAAAAAAGCCGCCGCATCTGTCTCTGAGAAGAGCATCGCGATGATCAGATCGAAGGAACTGCTCCCGCTCACCGGATACGTCCACGGAGGATGTTCGCCGATAGGGATGAAGAAACAGTACAGAACTGTCATAGATGAAACAGCGGAACTGTTCGATAAGATACTGTTCAGCGGCGGCAGAATAGGATGTCAGGTGGAGCTTTCTCCGGCGGTGCTGGAAAAGATCATACCGCTGGAATTCAGAGATATAACAGTTCCGTGAACCGTAACGGCACTGTTATTACTTTTTGCTGGACAGTCTGATAGACTTATTATTGTATCTTACTAATTGATGATGTCAGAGGAATCGGTTTTGAACTCAGTTAAGGAAAACAGGAACATTAGCGACAGTTCCCTGCTCTATTCGTTTATGAAAGGCAGCTGGGGATACTTTGTGCTGAGCATCACCTGCTCATTCATCGCTTCCGGCGCCGACATGGTGATACCTCAGATCCTGAGATGCGCCATAGATAACGTCATAGGCGGCAGCGATGAAATGACGTCCATAGTGCGGACCATCACAGGCTGGTTCGGCGGAACACAGAGACTCAGGCAGGACCTGTGGATCGTGTCGCTGGCAGTCATGGCTGTGGCGGCTGTCAAAGCTGTCGCACAGTATGTCTTCAGGGTGAGCAACACCAAAGGGTCGGAAACGCTCGCGAAGACGATGAGGGACACTCTGTTCTCGCATATCGAGAGGCTTCCTTTTGAGTGGCACATGAAGAACCATACAGGAGACATAATCCAGAGATGCACGTCAGACATAGACACTCTCAGGAGGTTCATCTCGGAGCAGATGACGTCAGTGGTCAGGATACTGATAATGCTGATACTGTCCATGACCTTTATGTTCTCCATGAATCCGCGTCTCACATTCATAGCGCTGATCCCTACACCGGTGATCTTCATCTATTCGCTTGTATACCAGAGCAGGATGAGAACGAAATTCAGAGTCTGTGACGAGAGCGAGGGAGTCCTGTCAGCAATGGCTCAGGAGAACCTGACCGGAGTCAGGGTCGTCAGGGCATTCGGACGCGAGAAATATGAGAGGGACAGGTTCGAGGCTCATAACGAGCAGTACACGGGACTGTGGCGTGAGATGGCAAAACTCATGAGCCGGTTCTGGTGCGTATCTGACACCCTGTGCGGGATACAGGTGCTGGTAGTGATAGCCGTCGGCGCATGGCTGGCAGTGAAGGGAAGGATGCTTGCGGGCGAATATGTCGCTTTCATCTCCTACAACTCCATGATGGCATGGCCCGTAAGGCAGCTGGGGAGGGTTCTCTCTGAGATGAGCAGAGCCGGAGTCTCAGTGGAGAGGATCAGCGAGATCCAGCGTGCGGATGAGGAAGAGAATGAGCCCGATGCACAGAGGCCTGATCTCGACAAAGATATAAGATTCGAACACGTCAGCTTCTCCTATGACGGGGAGACCGATGTGCTTACTGACATAGACTTCACCATGAAGGCGGGAAGCACCCTCGGTATACTGGGCGGAACCGGAAGCGGTAAGTCCACTATGGTTCTGCTTCTTGACAAGCTGTATGAGGTGCAGAGGGGCAGAGGCAGGATCACGATAGGCGGTGTCGATATAAGAGACATCGATACCAAGCATCTTAGGGAGAATATAGGGATGGTGCTGCAGGAGCCCTTCCTTTTCTCTGCGTCCATAGCGGAGAACATCGCGATCACTTCACCCGGTATCGATATGGAACGTGTAAGGGAGGCATCCGCTGCGGCATGCCTTGACGAAGCCGTTGAAGGCTTCGCCAAAGGATACGACACTTTTGTCGGTGAGAGGGGAGTGACACTGTCCGGAGGACAGAAACAGAGGGCTGCCATCGCAAGAACTCTCATGAAGGATACGCCGATAATGATCTTTGACAACTCCCTGTCCGCCGTGGATATGGAGACTGATGCCAAGATCCGGGCATCACTTGAGAAGAGGTTCGGAACGGCCAGCATCATCCTGATTTCCCACAGGATCAATACGCTGTCTAAGGCGGACAAGATAATAGTTCTGGACCATGGGCGCATCTCGGAGGAGGGCACCCATGACGAACTCAAATCTGCCGGAGGGATCTATCAGAAGATCTATGAGATCCAGTCGGGCGGAAAGGAGGCAGCTGATGAGCAGTAAGAAGACTGTGGAAAAGAGAGACAGAGGCCTTCCGTTCTTCGGAGTGGGAAAGATACTGCCCTTTGTTAAGCCGTACAGGCGAACGCTGATAACCATGGTGATATGCGGCCTTCTGGGAAGCGTACAGGACATCGGTATGCCATTGTTCCAGAGGTATTCACTCAACCATTTCGTGCAGGGAGGTACTGTGGACACTCTCGGCTGGTTCATAGCGGGATATCTGCTGATGATATTCACTCAGTCAGCGGCGAACTACGTTGCCTGCGAGCACGCGCTGCGTGTCGAAGTCAGCATAAACAGGGACATAAGGAACGCCATGTTCAGTCACATGCAGACACTGGCTTTCTCGTTCTTCAACCAGAACAGTGTAGGATACCTGCATGCCAGGATAATGAGTGACTCCTCCAGGATAGGATCGCTGGCGTCCTGGTCTCTGATGGATACTATCTGGCACTCCACCTATCTGATAGGGTCAGTGGTGGTCATGTTCTCAATAAATGCAAAGCTGGCACTTTTCGTTGTTTCTATAATCCCTGTTGTTGCGGTACTGTTCTCCGTTTTTCAGAAGAGGCTTATTGAGGTCAACCGGGAAGTCAGGGAGATAAACTCCACCATCACGGGCAATTTCAACGAGGGGATCACCGGCGCAAAGACCATTAAGTCTCTGGTGATCGAGGATACCATGATCGACAAGTTCGTGAATGACACCTCAAAGATGTGGCACAAGAGCGTCGGAGCGGCAAGGCTCAGGGGTCTGTTCGCGGTCACGATGAACTTTGCGTCTTCAGCAGCTCTGGCAGTCGTTCTCTGGAGAGGCGGTTATATAGCTACGGAAGAAGTCGGAACGTTCTCTCTGTTCATGTCCTATGCCCAGGGGATGATGGAGCCGGTCAGATGGATAATTGACGCATTCTCGGATCTGGTCACTACACAGGTCAATATCGAGAGAGTCAGCAAGATCCTGGAGACCAGATCAGATGTCACGGATACGCCTGAAGTCATAGAGAAGTACGGCGACTCATTCTATCCCAGGAAGGAAAACTGGGAGGAGATGAAAGGCGACATCGAGTTCAGGGACGTGTCTTTCATGTATCCGGACGGAGATGAATACGTGCTTGAACACTTCGATCTCAAGATACCTTTCGGTACCAACATTGCCATAGTCGGTGAGACCGGAGCAGGTAAGTCCACTCTGGTCAACCTGGTATGCAGGTTCTACGAGCCGACAGACGGACAGATACTCATTGACGGGAGGGATGCGAGAGAACGCTCACAGCTCTGGCTGCACTCCTCGATAGGATACGTGCAGCAGACACCGCACCTGTTCTCCGGTACCATCAGGGAGAACCTGCTCTACGGAAACCCCGATGCTTCAGAGGATCAGATCATGCGAGCACTGAAACTCTGCTCGGCGGATGAGGTCATAGAACGTGTCCCCGGAGGACTTGTCGGCGATATAGGAGAAGGCGGCGACACTCTGTCGACGGGAGAGAAGCAGCTGATCTCCTTCGCTAGAGCTATACTCAGTGACCCGAGGATCCTGGTGCTGGACGAAGCCACGGCATCTGTCGATACCATTATCGAGCAGAAGATACAGAATGCCATAGACACCATAATCGAGGGAAGAACATCGATAGTGATCGCCCACAGGATCTCCACCGTCAAGAACGCCGACATCATACTGGTCGTCAAGGACGGAAAGATCGTGGAGCGCGGGAAACATGATGAACTGATGGCTCTGAACGGCTATTATCACAATCTCTATACAAGACAGTATGAGGATGAGGTGACATCAGCATTCCTCGGATAAAAAAACATAAAAACACCGCCCCGAAACTTGCAGTTTCGGGGCGTCGTTGCTTATAATTCTCTTTGGATTAAAGACAGATTGGATCTTTCAGTGATGCCGCAGAAAGACAGACCTAAAAGAAGAAAACAGAGAAAATGGTGCAGAAAGAGGGACTGGATCACACTTATCATAGTGAAGATCCTGATGATCCCTTATTTCTTCATCAAGATGGGATTCAGATTCCGGTTCACAAGGCTGCGCTTGGACAGGCCTTATCTTGTCCTTTGCAACCATCAGACGTTCTGGGATCCCGGATTCCTTACAATGATGTACAACAGGCCGATACACTTCATGGCTACCGACAACCTTTTTACGAACGGTTTCAGTTCGAAGCTGCTGACATTCTTTTTCGGTCCTATCCCCAAGCGCAAGCAGGGCGGAGACATACAGGCTGTCAGGGCTGCCATGAAGATAGCATCCGAAGGAGGCGTCGTAGGAGTGTTCCCGGAGGGCAGCACGACTTATGACGGAAGGCCAACGAGCATCGACATCGGCATTGCACAGCTCGCTAAACACATGAAGGCGGATCTGGCGCTGTGCAATATAGAGGGCGGATACGGCAGCGATCCGCGATGGGCGGCAAAGACGAGATGGGGATACCTGACATGCCGTGAAGTGCAGGTCCTGACAGCGGAAGAGATAGCGCAGATGTCAGATGAGGAGCTGCACGGCATCATAGTGGAAAAACTCACGGTCAGCCCTCCTCCCTCAGAGCACAGATATATCTCGAAAAGACGGGCAGAATCGATCGAGAGCGCAGTGTACATCTGTCCCCGCTGCGGCGCGGTCAGTTCGATAGTATCATCGGGCACCGGGTTCAGATGCACGCAGTGCGGCCTGACCGGTACATACAATGAGGATCTGACTTTCAGTTTCGATGACAGCAGCGTTAAGATCAGGCTGATGTCAGAGTGGCTGGATATGCAGAAAGAGCATGTGGAGAGAGTGGTTACTGATTACGATCAGTACATATTCGAGGATGACGGAGTCAGATTCACGATATCCGACAGGAGTATCGGAAAGAGGGTCATACTTGGGATCGGTTATCTGAGACTGGACAGAAATGCCGTGAGTTTCTGTATGTCTAACGGAAACGAGCGCACTCTCGAGCTCTCAAGTATAGACATCGTGTCTCCAGTCAGCGGGAGAAAGCTCATCATATCCACCAGAGAGAACTCTTACTTTCTCATCGGAGCCAAGGGATTCAACCCGTATAAATACACCCAGGCGATCTACTACCTGAAGGGTGAAGGGCTTAGGGAAGTAAAATAACCTGTCAATAAAAAACAGCAAGGAGAATACTGAGTAATGGCAGACAAAAACAAACACACGCTTGAGATCCACCGCAATGAGAAAGGACTGCGTGTGCTTACAGCCAAGGAATGGTTCTTTGTGGTCGTGGTAGGGCTCGCGGGCCAGCTGGTCTGGTGCGTCGAGAATACCTGGTATCCCAATTACATCTATTCCAAGATAGCTCCGGATCCCAATATCATCTCATGGATGGTCGCGCTGTCGGCAATGGCCAGCACTTTCGGGTGTTTCGTATGGGGAACTATGGGAGACAGGCTGGCGAGGAGAAGACCTCAGATGCTGATAGGGTATGCTTTCTGGGGAATAACCGTTGTTCTTTTCGGACTTACCGAATACCTCGATCACAGCAAGATGCTTATGCTGACCGTCGCGGTCGTAGCCGGTGACTGCCTGATGAGCTTCATCGGAGCGATGGCAAACGACTCGGGATTCATAGCCTGGACGACTGATATCACGGAAGAGGGCAACCGCGGGAAGATGGGCGCTGTGGTAGCCGTTCTGCCCGTTGCCGGCACCATAATGGGAGGCCTGTTTTTCGGCAAGATCATAGAAAAGGTGGACTATTTCAACTTCTTCCTGATCCTCGGCGTTTTCCTGATACTTATGAGTGTCTGTGTGGTATTCATGGTAAAGGATGCGCCGGACCTCAAGGAAAACAGAGACCCGAAGGGGTTCTGGCATCAGGTGTTCTCAGCGTTCAACTTCAATGTTCTCAAGGAGAACCGCATGATGAAGCTGATCTGCCTGATCTTCTCTGTGTATTTTATCGGATTCCAGATGTATTTCTCACATCTTACGAATTTCCTTGTATATACTCAGGGTTATTCCACCGGAAATGCCGGACTTGTGCTTGGGCTTCCTCTTATTGCGGCGCTTCCTCTGACATTCCTTTGCAGCAGATACCTGGATAACGGCAAGTTCTACAATGTGATGTACGGATCGGTGGCTCTGACCATTATGGGCCTCTGCATAGTCTGGGTCAGGAGCACCCCGGTGACCTGTCTCGGGATATTCCTTTTCGGCACCGGATACATGTGCATCTATCAGTCGCTGATGGTCATGCTCAAGAACCACATGCCTGCAAATATGCACGGACAGAGCGAAGGTATCAGACAGATATTCTATGTCATCATCCCTATGTGTATAGGTACTCCCATCGGCTCATGGCTCATCAACCACTTCGGATATGCAATGCAGAATGAGCTCGGAGAAGCGGGTTTCTCAGCCAACTGGGTCACATTCATAGTGGCTGCATGCTGGATGCCTCTGACGCTTATTCCCATTACGATGGCAAAAAAAGAATACAAGAGACTGCACCCCGAACAGTGAATCATCAATGATGAAAAAGCGGCCTGAGCGCCGCTTTTTGTTTGTCACGAAATGTGAAAAGATGCCTTCGATAGATTCAACAAATAATGCCGTTCCTCATTGGGAAAGATGCTGAATATAACGGCCGGCAATTCTCTTTTAAAGGACGGAAAAGTATAATTCAATTACTGGTAATCCGATAAAAAAAGAAAGAGAGAACCGAAAAATGCTACGTGAAGTAAAAGTTGAGAACGGTGTAGTCAGAGGCCTTCCCGCCGCTGATCCCCGTATCACATCCTTCAAGGGTATTCCTTTTGCGGCGCCTCCCGTAGGCGATCTGCGCTGGCGCGCTCCTCAGCCTGCCAAGGACTGGGACGGAGTACTGGACTGCTATAAGTTCGCCCCGATATCGATGCAGCATATCCCCGGACTTGACGAGACCAATATCTATACAAGAGAGTGGAACGTCGATCCTGAGATCCCGATGGACGAGGACTGCCTGTATCTGAACGTTTGGACACCCGCAAAGAAAGCAGACGAGAAGCTTCCTGTATTCGTGTGGTATTTCGGAGGCGGTCTCAGAGAAGGAAACCCCGCTGAAATGGAGTTCGACGGCGAGCGCATCGCAAGACGCGGAATAGTCGTCGTAACTATCAACTACCGTCTGAACTGCTTCGGATTCATGACACATCCGGAGATAGTCGCTGAGAATCCCGATGCCCCGGCGAACTTCGGACATCTGGACCAGCAGGCAGGAACCCGCTGGGTCAAGAGAAACATCGCCGCGTTCGGCGGTGATCCTGAGAACATCACCATCGGCGGACAGTCTGCCGGCGGTATGAGCGTCACTGCTCAGCTGTGCTCACCTCAGAACGAAGGCCTCTTCCAGAAAGCCATCATCATGAGCGGAATGGGAGCCAACCCCTACAAGACTTCCTTCATAAGGAAATACAGCTTCGAGGAGACCCAGCAGCTCGGCGTCAAGTTCTTCGATTTCATGGGTGTCAAGACCCTTGCAGAAGCCAGAGCTATTGACGCATGCACCCTCAGAGACAAGTGCGAAGAGTTCTGCGCTCAGGAACATCTCATGTGGATGACCTGCGTTGACGGTGTGTATCTCACTGAAGATACAGATAAGACGCTCATGACACGCAAAGACTGGCCGGTACCGCTCATCGTCGGATGCACCGTCGGTGAGACACGCTCACCCATAGTCGCAAAGAGCATGGATGACTTCAGGAAGCTTGCTGAGCATGCATTCCCGGACCGTGTGGATGAATATATGGACCTGATCGGACCCGATGTTCCCACCGCTATGGACCGCACAAGAATAAATGGCGCGGAGATCGCGATCCGTGTCATGAAGGAGTTTGACAAGAAGAACGGCAAAGACCGTCCTATCTACTTCTACAGGTTCAATCCTGAGATGCCCGGATTTGATCATCCCGGAACGTTCCACTCTTCAGACCTGTGGTTCCATTTCGAGAACCTGGCAAAGTGCTGGAGACCGTTCACCGGAAAGCATTTCGACCTGGCCCGCCAGATGTGCAATGCGCTCTGCTTCTTCTTCAAGAAGGGCGATCCGAACGGACTGGATATCACCGGACTGCCCCAGCCCGAGTGGAAACCCTATACGCTTGAAGAGCACAACATTATGTACTGGGGAGACACCCCGCAGCCTTATGTCGATCCTCAGAACGATCTCAAGGATTTCCTCACCGAGGAGTTCCGCAAGGAGTTCAATTGATACCGCAGCATAATGCATGAATAAAGAGAGGGCAGGCTTCTGAGCCTGCCCTCTCTTATGCTCTTTTATCTGTTTGATATGACTGCCTCGACAAATGATCCGAACAGCTTTCTGCTGTGCTCGAATCCTCCGTACATCATTTCGGGATGCCACTGTACAGCACGGAAAAAAACGGGACCCGGGCGGTAATATGCTTCTATAAGTCCGTCAGGAGCTCCTGCCATCGGAATGAGTCGGGGGGCAAGTTTCTTTATTCCCTGATGATGAAAACTGTTGACGGCTATGACCTTTTCGCCCAAAAGCTTATAAAGCGGTGTGTCCGTATCTATCCACACCTGATGGGTAGGGACAGGATAGGGCTCCTTCTGGTAATGACCGATCTCAGTGCCGAACTGGGTAGGCAGATCCTGATACAGCGATCCTCCCAGATACGCGTTGATGAACTGGAAGCCTCTGCATATCCCAAGGACGGGCTTGTTCTGCTCTATAGCCCGTTTTAGGACGGCTGATTCCATCAGGTCTCTTTCCTCGCTGACCTCACCGAGAGCTTCCGAAGGTTCCTCAAAGTACATGGAAGGAGACACATCCTGGCCGCCGGTGAACATGAATCCGTCGCACATGGCCGTAAGCTGGTCTATGAGCGATTCATCATCGGTCAGAGGAAATATTACCGGGGCTCCGCCCGAAGCGGCAATGCTGTCGCAGTACTGCTTTCTAAGCCACATGCGTTCTTTTTCATTATCCCAATAAGGCGTAACGCCTATCACAGGTCTCATCTTTTTCTCCGCATCATTTTCAGTATTGATAATAAATAGTAGCACAAAATGCCTGTCACGGCACTCCATTTTGTCGTAAGGGATGCTTTGTGGTATAGTATCGCAGGAAAGAAAGAAGGAGGGGATGCAATGAGGATACTGGCAGCTGATTACGGTGATGCGAGGACAGGTCTTGCTATCTGTGATTCCAATGAGACTATCGCGAGTCCCATCGGTAATGCACAGGGCAAGGGAATGTTCGCTGTTGCAGAATCTACCGCTGAGACAGCGCTGGAGCGTGGCGCGGGAATGATAGTTGTAGGACTTCCCCTGAATATGGATGGCTCTGAAGGGCCGAGAGCGGCAAAGTGCAGGAAGTTTGCTTCCGCACTTGAGAGAGAGCTCGAAGGGAAGGATATAGAAGTGGTTCTCTGGGATGAGCGCAGCACAACGGTGCAGGCATACAGAAATCTTCTGGATGCAGATGTATCCGGAAAGAAGAAGCGCGGCATCATAGACTCAGAAGCCGCGAGAATAATACTTGACAGTTACCTGGCTTTCCGAAGGAACAGACGCTGATCACATGATAAAAAAGCTGCCGGATCATCGAACCGGCAGCTTTTCATATTCTTCAGAGATAGTGATCAAGCAGTACTTTTATACCGATGAGGATGAGTATGCATCCGCCGAGAACGGAAGCTCTGCCTCCTATGGATTCGCCGAGCTTTTTTCCTATTCTGAGACCGACGATGCAGACGAGAAACGTCACGATACCTACGATAATTGCGCTGTTAAGGGCAGTCATAAATGTGTACTCGGCAATGGTGAGCCCTACGGAGAGAGCGTCTATCGCAGTGGCTACGCCCTGAAGCGCAAGCTGCGCCGCAGACACGGGGTGGTCGATGACTTCAGGAGAATCGTCTCCGGACAGCCCTTCCCTGATCATATTGCCGCCGATATAGGCAAGGAGTATCAGTGCAGCCCAGGGGATAAGCTTTTCGAGAAATATGAATATGTTCAGCAGAAACCTGACGAAGAACCATCCTATAAGAGGAAAGGCAGCCTGGCAGAACCCGAACGTCCCGGCTATGCACAGACCTTTTTTTCTCGTCATATCCGGCTCGGACAGCGTATCGGCGATCGATACTGAAAAAGAGTCCATAGCCAGACCGAATCCGAGAAGCACGTTCTGCAGGAAAAAAGAAAGAGTCATGACAGCTCCGTTAACTCAGCATAACTGTCCCCGGACATTTGCTCTTCGTTGAAAGAAGCAGTGCCCGGGGACTTTTTCAGACACTTATGAGATTGTACTTCCGCAAGCCGGTGAGGTCAATCATCCCTTCATCTCTTTATACAGGAACTTGTAGCTCTCTGCCGACCTGCTCCAGCTCATATCGCATTCCATGGCTCTGGTCCTGACTGCTTTCCATTCATCCCAGTTGCCGTAATAGAGATCTTTAGCGCGTATGATGGCTCCGTAGAGATCCCAGGCATCATAGTTCTGGAAAGTAAAGCCCCATCCGTTTTCGTCGCCGCAGTCTCTCACGCTGTCAGAGAGGCCGCCAGTCTTTCTGACTACGGGTATCGTGCCGTAGCGCATTGCCTGCATCTGAGCCAGACCGCACGGTTCTGTCTTGGAGGGCATCAGGAATATGTCGGCGCCTGCGTACATCCTCTTGGAGAGAGCGGTATTAAAGGCTATTTTTGCTGAGCAGCTGCCGGGATATCTGGAAGCTATATCGCTGAACATGCGCTCGTATTTGCTGTCTCCGGTTCCCAGGATCGCGACCTGGACGCCGTTCTTGATGACTTCATCAAGTATCGGCGCGAGCAGGTCTACGCCTTTCTGCTCGGTAAGCCTTGCGATCATGACTGCGAGGGGTCTTCCGTCATCATCCAGTCCGAACTCCGAGAGCACATCCCTCTTGCACTGAAGCTTTCCTTCCTGATCGTCTGCGGAATAATTAGCCGGTATCGATTTATCGGTCGCGGGGTTCCATGTATCGAAGTCGATGCCGTTGAGGATGCCGCACAGTTTGAACTGAAGTCCTCTGAGAAGAGGATCGAGACCGAAGGAGTACCATGGATCCAGGATCTCTCCGGCATAGGTCGGACTTACTGTATTGACCTTATCCGCAAGCTCTATCGCAGCCTTCATAAGGTTGAGACATCCGTTCCATTTCATCAGAGGCAGATCGGACTCGGGAAGCCCGAAGACGTCTCCGAGAATGTAGGGATCATACTGTCCCTGGAACTGTATGTTGTGGATGGTGAACAAGGTTTTCACCGCTGCAAGCTTTCCGACCCATCTGTATTCACGCAGATAGACAGGAATCATAGCAGTCTGCCAGTCGTTGCAGTGGATTATGTCAGGCTCGAAGTCGATCCTGCACAGGGCTTCTATCACCGCTTTTGAGAAGAAGGCAAAACGCTCACCGTCATCGTACTCGCCGTAAAGCGAATTCCGCATGAAATACTGTTCGTTATCTATGAAGTAATAGGTCACCCCTCTGTCCTGCAGCTCAAACACGCCGCAGTAAACGCTTCGCCAGCTGAGCGAGACATAGAAGTATGTGAGGAACTTCATTTTTTCCCGCCACTTTGCGTCGACCGATCCGTACAGAGGGAGGATAACTCTCACATCGCAATCGGTCCTGTTAAGATAGACCGGAAGCGAACCTGCCACATCGGCGAGACCGCCTGAAGCGGCAAAGGGCGCGACTTCGCTGGAGGCGAAAAGCACGCTGACTTCCGGAGCTTTTTTCTTCGGACTCCTGGGTGCCTTCGGTTTCTTTTCTGCGGCCGGCTCTGCCTTAGCGGCTGATGATTCCTTTTTGGCCTTTGATGCTGACGCAGCCTTTTTAGGAACCTTTGTCTCGGCGGCTGCAGTCTCTGTCTCTGAAGCTTTCTTTCTCGGCATGATCACACCACACTTCTCTTTTTGATATAGAGGGGATAATCGGCATCCCCGGACAGTTTTTTACCTTCCGTTATAGTGACGTCTTTATCAGTGACGACACCGTCGAGCTCAGCTCCGGCGCAGACATGTGTATTCTGCATGATGACGCTGTTGCGGACGACGGCGCCTTTCTCGATGACTACATCACGGAAAAGGACACAGTTCTCGATCGTTCCCTGTATCGTGCAGCCGTCAGCAACGAAGCTGTTCTTTACATCACATCCGATACTGTAGCGTACCGGAGGCGAGTCATGGACTTTTGTGTATATGGTCTGGCTCCCGAAGAGCTCTGACGAGATCCTGGGATCGGTGAGTTCCAGACTGATCTTGTAGTAGCTCTTGAGTCCGGTGATCCTGCGCACATAACCCTTGTATCTGTATGCCATCACCTTAAGTTCTCCCAGGCGCTCAAGAAGGATATCCCTCTCAAACAGTGTTTTTGCATGAGCGCTTGCTTCCTCTACGAGCTCAAGAAGCTTCAGCCTTCCGACGACCATGATGTTCATGCTCTGGAAGTAGCTGCTGTCGTATCTGTTGAACATGATGTCGTTTATTCTGCCGCTCTCATCGCATCTTACCGCAACGGAGTTGGCTACGTTCTCAGGATCCGGATCCGGGTCCCTGACGACCATAGTGACATCAGCACCTGATTCGATATGGAAATTGACGATATCGGTAATGTCGGGAGAGCACACATGATCTGAGTCGGCAAGGACCACATATTCGCTCAGTGAGTGCTGAAGGAAATCGCGGCATGCGTAAATGGCCTCGATCCTGCCGTGAAAAGCCATATTGCCTTCTGAACTGGTGTAGGAATACGGGGAGAGGATCGAGATTCCGCGCCTTCTCGCAAGGTCCCAGTCTCTTCCGGTCCCGATATGGTCGACGAGGCTCTGATAATTGTTCTTTGTTACGATGCCGACCTGAGAAATGCCTGCGTGGACAAACGATGACAGCGCAAAGTCAACAAGACGGTAGCGGCCTCCGAACGGGAGGGACGCCATCGAGCGGTCCTGAGTCATTTCCATGACAGAGCGTTCGTGCATATTGGCAAATATGATGCCGAGAGTGTCATATGTCAGCATTTCACTTCTCCCTCCTGTACGTCGTCGTATATCATCGCGTTGGCCTTGATATCGGCATTCCTGCCGACCTTAAGTCCCGGCCCTACTACGGCAATGCCCCAGTCATCTATCTGGCTGAATTCCTCAGGGCTCGCGCCGACGCTGGCTCCTTCTCCGACAACGCTGTTCTCAGCGATGATGGAGTACCTCACCTTGGCGCCCTTCTTGACCCTGGCGCCGGGGAGAAGAAGACTGAACGAGACCTCGGCTCCTTCTTCTACATACGCTCCACCGAACAGAACGGAGCTCTCGACCTCACCGAAGACCTGACTGCCCTCTGTGATGAGTGAATTCTCGACCTTTGCCCCTTCCGCGATAAAGTGAGGGGGGAGGGACTGGGGCCTGGAATAGATCCTGTTCTCCTTTGCCCATACGTCGAAGGGACGGCTGGGGTTGAGCAGATCCATATTAGCATCCCATAGACTGGCTATGGTCCCGACATCCTTCCAGTAGCCCTCAAAGCGGTATGCCTTGAGTCTCTTTCCGTCGTTCAGGATGGCTGGTATGACGTTCTTGCCGAAGTCATGTTCGCTGTCAGGATCGGCGTCATCTTTCAGCAGATACTCTCTGAGAACATCCCAGCTGAATATATAGATGCCCATGGAAGCGAGATCGCTCTTGGGATTCTTCGGCTTTTCTTCGAACTCGTAGATGATATCATTCTCGTCTGCGTTCATTATTCCGAATCTGGAGGCTTCCTCCATCGGGACCTTCATTACGGAGATCGTGCAGTCTGCGTGGGATGCCTTGTGCACGTCGAGCATGCGGCGGTAATCCATCTTGTAGATGTGGTCTCCGGAAAGGATGAGGACATACTGGGGATCATACCTGTCGATAAAGCGTATGTTCTGACAGATCGCGTTGGCTGTTCCGAGATACCAGTCGCTGCCGCTGGATTTCTGATAGGGCGGAAGGACGTGAACGCCTCCGTCCAGACGGTCGAGATCCCACGGCCTGCCGTTTCCGATATACTCGTTGAGTTCCAGTGGCTGATACTGCGTCAGGACACCTACTGTGTCGATGCCTGAGTTAGTGCAGTTTGAGAGAGGAAAATCGATGATGCGGTACTTTCCTCCGTAGGGGACTGCCGGCTTGGCGATGTTCTGGGTGAGAGCATAAAGGCGGCTGCCCTGTCCTCCCGCAAGAAGCATCGCAACGCATTCTTTCATTTGAGGATCCTCCTGTTGTTTGCTTCCAGGTAGATTGCCGACATTGGCGGCAGATCTACACAGACTGAATTATCGAAACCGTTGCACGGTGTTTCGTCCGATTTATATGACAGTACTCCGGGCTTTATGCTGCCGCCGAAATCTGCGCTCTGCGAGTTCAGGATGATCCGGTAGCTGCCCTTGTACGGCACTCCGAGGCGGTAGTATTTTCTCTCCACCGGGGCAAAGTTGCACAGCACTACGACGGCGGAACCGTCACTTGCGTATCTGATGAACGACAGACAGTTGCGCTCGGCATCGTCAGCATTTATCCACTGAAACCCGTCCCAGCTGTCATCCTGGTCCCAGAATGCCGACACGGATCTGTATATATTAAAGAGCTCTTTCATGAATGAACGGAACCGGCGGTGCTTGTCATAGTCAAGAAGGAGCCAGTCCAGACCTTCTGCATAGCGCCATTCGATGAACTGCGCGAATTCATTTCCCATGAAAGTGAGTTTTTTTCCGGGATGAGCGAACATATAGGCATAAAATGCCCTCAGATTTGCAAACTTCTGATCGTAATCCCCGGGCATCTTATCGATCATTGATCTCTTTCCGTGAACTACTTCGTCATGAGAGATGGGGAGTATATAGTTCTCTGAATAGGCATACATCATTGAGAACGTGAGTTTGTTATGGACACCTTTGCGGAAGAACGGATCTGTCTCGCAGTAACTGAGGGAGTCGTTCATCCAGCCCATATTCCACTTGTAATTGAAGCCGAGACCTCCGACAGAGACGGGTTTGGTGACCATCGGCCATGCAGTGGACTCCTCGGCAGCCATTATCGCATTCGGGAATCTGGCAAATATCTGTTCGTTGAGCTTCTGCAGGAAAGCGATCGCTTCAAGGTTCTCCCTGCCGCCTTTGGCATTCGGAGCCCATTCACCGTCCCTGCGATCATAATCGAGATACAGCATCGAGGCTACCGCGTCAACCCTCAGACCGTCCAGGTGATATGTGTCCAGCCAGTTGACGGCACTGCTAACGAGAAAGCTCTGGACCTCCGTTTTCCCGAAATCGAATACTCTGGTTCCCCATTCCTTGTGTTCCATGCGAAGGGGGTTGCTGTCTTCATAGCAGTAACCGCCGTCAAACTCGCAGAGACCGTGGGCATCTTTCGGGAAGTGTGCGGGGACCCAGTCCATTATGACGCCGATGTTCTTCTGATGCATGCGGTCTATGAAATACATAAAGTCCTGGGGCGTCCCGTACCTTGAAGTGGGGGCAAAGTACCCGGTCACCTGATATCCCCAGGAACCGTCAAACGGGTATTCAGAGACGGGCATGAGCTCGATATGGGTGTAGCCCATCTCACTCACATAGTCCGAGAGCTGATCGGCAAGATCCCTGTAGCTGAGGACTGACCCGTCATCGTGTCTTTTCCAGGAACCGAGATGGACCTCATAGATGTTCATCGGCTGGTTGAATGAAGGGTCATAGTCACGGTTCTGCCATTCACTGTCGTTCCATTCATAGCCGGTAAGATCGTAGAATTTGCTTGCGGTTCCCGGAGCAGTCTCCGCATGGACGGAAAAAGGATCTGCTTTGTAAAGCTCACGTCCGTCTGCTGTCACTATGCAGTATTTATAAGAATCAAACTGGAGAACGCCCGGGATAAAACACTCCCAGACTCCTCCGTCACTGATCTTGTTCATAGGTGAAGCATCAGTGCTCCACTCGTTGAAGCTTCCGGTCACATGGACCGAGGCGGCATGAGGAGCCCAAACTCTGAATACAGCCCCTTCTTTTCCGTCGCGGAAGTCGCGGTGAGATCCGAAATAGCGGTAACTCTCATAGTTGGTTCCCTGATGAAAATAAAACACCGCGGGATTATTGCTTTTCGACATTTACAACTCCTCGCTTTTTATGTAAGTATAATAACAACTAAGGGTGATGTTTTCAACAAATTGTGGAAATTCACAAAACAATTTGCGCTTCGTAAGACGGCTCAGTGATATGCTGACGGAACAGCGGCTGGGTCGCGGAATTTGTTGAGTTTAAAGCGATATGATATATTTTTTCCGGCAGCCGTTCTGATGGTGCATCAAAACTGCTCCCGGAAGACACTTATCTCATGACGGAGGGATTCCATTGGACCCTGAACTTTGCAGAAGAGCAAAAGAAGGCGACGCAGACGCATTCGCGTCGCTTTATGAGACCGTATCCTCCAAACTGTACTCCACCGCTTTCTATATGCTCGGGAGAAAAGAGGATGCGGAAGACATCGTGATGGAGACAGTGACCGATGCGTTTTCAGAGATCAGGTCATTGAGGGAACCCGCTGCATTCGAGGGGTGGATCTTCCGCATCCTTATGAACAAGATAAAGCGGCGCAGAAAGAGCTACATCGGCGAAGATCTGGAACTGCAGCCCGATCTTATATCATCCGATAAAGGGGACAGAGATGAGGCGGTGGCATTGCGCCAGGCTCTCGCGGAACTGCCGCAGCAGGACAGATCCATCTTGGTGCTCGATATTCTCGGAGGCTACAGATCCGATGAGATAGCTGGAATGCTCGGGATGAATCCGAATACCGTGAGATCAAGAAAAGTCAGGGCGCTTGAGAAGCTTCGCAGGATGCTTGGGGAGGGACAGTATGACAGACGATAACAAAGCTGCATTAACGGATATGGAGGAGAGGCTGCGCAGAGCAATGCCTCTTATCGACACGCCCGAGTCGCTCTCCCCGGATGCGGTCGCGGAAAAGCTCAGGGAGAGTTCCCATGAAAGGAAGACGCCGATATATGTTTATTTCAGGAATGCCGTGGCAGCCGTGCTGATCCTGGCGATAGGTTTCGGAGCAGTCAGGGCATCCTCCGTCATTTTCGGAAGCGGCGCGAAAAAAGCTGATGACGGATACGGTTCTGCATCATACGATGTTTCGGAAAACGTCATCGCCGGCGAAGGAAACAAAGAGGAGGTATCCGATGACGGAATTCCTTCCTCCTACAGCGCTCAGAGCAGCCAGACGAACGGCGCTGTTATTACTGCATCTGAAGATATCGAGATAATGAAAGGCGAGAGCATACACCTTGCCCTGTCTGCAGGTTATGACGGGATCGTTGAAGATCATCGCAGCGGAGATGCGAAGGTGTGCGCAGCCGAGATGTCGGAAGCCGATGACGGCAGCACCCTGATCACGATAGAGGGAGTTTCTCCGGGTACGGCGGAAATATACCTCATGCGGGACGGATCGGCGGTTTACATCATAAGGGTAACGGTGACAGAGTAGGGAAAAGGCCTGAAAGGGCCTTTTTCTGATGGAGTTGACGGCCCGTTTGTTGTATATTAATAGTGATATATTACAAGGACGCGGTATAAACGGATTTATCTATAGATTATTTGATTTGGAGGATATGATGGACGCTTTTGCCGAATACAGAAGATGGCTGGAAAATGTGAAAGAGGTCGGACTTCTTGAAGATCTCAAGGGAATCGAGGGGAACGACGAGGAGATAAGAGGGAGGTTCTCCCAGCACCTCTCCTTCGGCACAGCCGGAATGAGAGGAATATTGGCGGCGGGAACCGACCGGATGAACATCTACTCCGTGGGAAGAGCCACACAGGGCCTTGCGGATTATATCAATGAGGTTTTCGGCGGCGGATCTGTTGCCGTTTCATATGACAGCAGGATCATGAGCGAGGAATTCGCGAGGGAAACTGCCTCTATCCTGGCAGCCAACGGGATCAAAGCTTATATCTACAGCAGGCTTATGCCTGTCCCGATGCTCTCCTATGCCGTAAGGTACCTCAAATGCCAGGCCGGCGTGATGATCACCGCCAGCCACAATCCATCCCAGTATAACGGCTACAAAGTTTACGGATCTGACGGATGTCAGATGACTGATGATGACGCAAATGCAGTGCTTAGAAGGATTGAAAAGCATGATTATTTCTCCGGAATAAAGAATGCTGATTTCGACAAAGCCGTTGCGGACGGTCTCATTGAGTATATCGGCAAAAAGGTGTGCGAGTCCTATTACAGCGACCTGATGACATGCCGTGTAAATCCCGAGATACCGCTCAGGAAGAACAATATCTCTGTCGTGTACACTCCGCTCAACGGAGCCGGAAACGAGCCTGTGCGCAGGGTCCTCGAGATGTGCGGATATACGAAGGTGACGGTCGTGCCCGAACAGGAGATGCCGGACGGCAATTTCCCGACATGCCCTTATCCGAACCCGGAAACGGAAGAGGCAAGAAAACTGGGCCTGGAACTCTGCAGCCAGGTGAAACCCGATATCTTCATCGCGACAGATCCCGATGCCGACAGAGTAGGCGTTGCTTTCCCGGAAAAGGACGGATCTTTCAGGAGCCTTACAGGAAATGAAGCAGGAATACTCATGCTCGACTACGTGCTTCGCGGAGCTTCGGAGAACGGAACGCTTCCGGAGAACGCTGTTGCAGTCAGAAGCATCGTCTCTTCCTCCATGGCTGACGAGATAGCGGCGAACTACGGTGTGGAGATGAGAGTGGTCCTGACCGGATTCAAATACATCGGCGAGCAGATACTGCTGCTCGAGCAGGCGGGCGAACAGGACAGGTTCGTGTTCGGATTTGAAGAGAGCTGTGGCTATCTCGGAGGCAGCTTCGTAAGAGACAAGGACGGCGTCTATGCCTCCATGATCCTTTGCGAGCTGACAAGCTACTACAAGTCAAAGAAAACGACTCCGCTCGAGGTGCTCGATTCGCTCTATGAGAAATACGGATTCTACAGACACAAAGTGGCCAATATCGCATTCCCCGGGGCTGACGGTTCCGCAGAGATGAAGGCCGTTACCGAGCGTCTCAGGAAGGATCCCCCCAGAGAACTGGCGGGATTCAGGGTCACAGAGACAGACGACATCATGAAGCATGAGCATACAGCAGAGGACGGAACAGTGACGCACATCGATCTTCCGACATCGGATGTGCTGCTCTATACTCTTGAAAACGGAGCTAAGGTCATCGTGAGGCCGTCGGGAACTGAGCCCAAAATGAAACTATACATTTCCGCAAAGGAGGATTCCGCTGAAAAGTCCGATGCTCTTGCAGAGGAACTTGAGAGCTCGATCAGAGCAGCCGCAGGACTGTGAAAATAGTTATTGCAAAGGGAAAAACAGTGTGATATTATTTCAAGGCTGACTGCTCAGCTCACCATATTATTACAAGAAAAAGAGGTGACATTAGTTGAAGGAAGGCATTCATCCCGAGTACGTTGACACAACGATCACGTGCGCATGCGGCGAGGTAATCCATACCCGTTCGACTCGCAAGGATATTCGCGTGGAAATTTGTTCCAAGTGCCACCCTTTCTATACCGGCAAGCAGAAGCTCGTCGATACAGGTGGACGCGTTGATCGCTTTAACAAACGCTATAATCTCGGCAAGAAGGACTGAAAAGTCTCAGAGAAAAGGATCGGCTCATGCCGGTCCTTTTTTTGTTGCAGATAAGGCGGGATGCGGCGCCCGGAAGAGTCGGGAGCGTGACCTCCTGAGGTTGAAAAATGAACAAAATAATTACGAAAACTTGTCATAAAGGGAGATGACAGTTGTCCTTTATTCTTAAATTCATATATGGTAAATTTATAAATAGTCGGCAAATTGCATAACAACAGTACAGGAGATGAACGAAAGATGTTTATCAAGAAACTTTACAACGATCTCGATACTCTTGTCGATGAGGCTATAGCCGGCAGCAGACTGATCGCTGCCCCCGACTCCGATAAGTATTCGAGACTGCTCCCGAACTCCAGGATCACAGTCAGAACTGACAAGTACAAGAAACCGAAGGGACTGGTCAAGCTGACAGCCGGCGGCGGCGCCGGACATGAGGGCCCTCCCGGAGTCATGATAAGACCGGGTGGATTTGATGCCGCCACTCAAGGGGACGTGTTTGCCGCTCCCTCGGCACGCCAGATGTTCAGGGCTATCCAGGAGATCGATGACGGCAGCCCCATCATCATGAACGTAGCCAGACACGCAGGAGATGTGCTGAACGCCACACTGTGCAAGCAGCTCTGCGAAGCTAACGGAATCACCAAGGTCTATATGAGCATCGGCGGAAACGACGTCGCGTCTGCTCCTAAAGGCCATGAGGACGAGCGCCGCGGAAACGGCGGAGTCTTCAATACAACAGCGATCATGGCGGAGTGCGGTGAGAGCGTGGAAGAGATCCTCAGGATGGCCAAGAAGTGCAATGACCGCCAGAGGTCTTTCGGGGTCGGTATCAGACCCGCCATCCACCCCGTATCGGGACTTCCCATCATGGGAGACATGCCGGAAGACGAGATCGAGATGGGCATCGGCGTCCACGGCGAATCCAGCGGCAAGCGCATCAAGCTGCCCCGCAGCCGTGAACTTGCAAGGATAGTGTGCAATATCCTTCTCGATGATATGCCTATCCCCTCCGGATCGGATATAGCCATCAGCCTCGGCGGCCTTGGCGGGATGACCTGGACAGAGCTGGATATCCTCTACAAGGATATCTATGAGTATCTGGTCTATGATTGCGGATACAAGATCTGGAGACACAGCGTCCGCAATGCCGGAACGCAGGAACTCGGCGGCTTCGTCGTCGCTATCGGACAGCCGGACGATGAGATCAAGAAGTGGATGACCACCCCGCTTCCCAAGGGACTCTATCCGGAAGACTGATTCAGTAACAAATAATGAGATAAAAAAGAGAGGTAGTAGCTATGGTATTGGAAGATCTTAGAAGAGCGGTATTTGCCGGAGCAGACATGATCATCGAGAGAGAGACGGAACTCTGCTCTCTGGACGCGTTCGTCGGAGACGGCGACCACGGCGTGACGGTCCGCAAGGGCTATCAGAAAGTAAAATCCTCCATCGAAGAGGATGATCCTAAGACCATGGGCGATCTGATGATGAGCGCCGGAATGGGACTT
>JAFWDH010000017.1 GCA_017513135.1 Oscillospiraceae bacterium | reverse complement strand
TGCCGAAAATACTTGGTTGGAGACGACCTGGGAAGATAGGTAGGTGCTGGCTCTCACACTTTTTAAGCCTCAATAGCTCAATGGCAGAGCATCCGGCTGTTAACCGGAGGGTTGTAGGTTCGAGCCCTACTTGAGGCGCCATAACGGAGATGTATGACGCATCTCCGTTTTTTTAGTTCATTTTTACAGGTAAATACTGTAGA
The DNA here is from genome assembly GCA_017513135.1 of Oscillospiraceae bacterium. Classification (GTDB taxonomy): domain Bacteria; phylum Bacillota; class Clostridia; order Oscillospirales; family Ruminococcaceae; genus RUG11783. Next base: position 65,100 of record JAFWDH010000017.1, on the reverse strand, counting down.
ATTAAAGGGCAAAGAGACCGGCATACGTTGCGTAAACCATAAAAAATGCAGAGCTGGGATACAGCTCTGCTATATATAAAGAAGTCGCACAGAGGCGGCTTCGGGGGAGGCTTCCGCTTTGCGGAAGCACTCAAGCGTATTATAGTACTGACGGTCTCGGCATACAATCTGTAAGGAGTCTGTCCCGATGTATGATGTGGTTATCATAGGTTGCGGTGTCATAGGCGCTGCGGCCGCTTATGAACTCTCCAGATACGATCTTAAGATCGCTGTTCTGGAATCCGAGAATGATGTAGCGACCGGATCATCAAAGGCAAACAGCGCGATACTCCATGCCGGTTATGATCCGAAGCCGGGGACCCTGATGGCTAAGCTGAACGTTGAGGGCAATGAGCTTGCATTCAGGATAGCAGAGAAACTTCATGTGCCTGCAGAAAGATGCGGTTCACTTGTAGTTGCGTTCGACGAAAAGGATGAGGAGCATCTGAACGAACTGTACAGAAGAGGTATCGAGAACGGTGTCCCCGGACTCAGCATAATCTCCGGCGATAAAGCCCGCGAACTGGAGCCCAACCTCTCAGAGGAGGTCAGATCCGCACTGCTTGCGGAGTCCGCAGGTATCATAAGTCCCTGGGATTATACTCTGGCGATGGCGGAAGTGGCGGTCAAGAACGGGACTGAACTGTTCCTGAACACACGGGTCACATCGATCGAAAAGGGCGAATGTTTTACTGTCCGTTCCTCAAAGGGGAAGACCTTTAAAACAAGATATGTAATAAACGCTGCCGGCGTCAACTCTGACGTTGTGAGCGAGATGGTCGGCGACAGGGAATTCTCCGTCAGACCGACCGCAGGGGAGTATTACCTGCTGGATAAAAGCGAAGGAGAAAGGGTCTCACGGGTCATATTCCAGTGTCCTAATGAACTGGGCAAGGGAGTGCTGGTCTCCAGGACAGTGCACGGCAACCTGATCGTCGGACCCAATGCGGTTGAGACCGACCGCGGGAACACCGCAACAACGAGAGAAGGACTGGCCTTCGTTCAGGAGACCGCAAAGAGATCCGTTCCGGGCATTCAGTTCAGGGAGAATATCAGGAATTTTGCCGGAATAAGAGCGAACACGGAGTTTGACGAGTTCTGCATCGGGGAAAGCAGGTCTGCAAAAGGTTTTCTGAATCTCGGAGGCATCAAGTCACCGGGACTCACAGCGGCTGCGGCCATAGGCAGATACGCCGCAGGACTGCTTAAGGATATGGGACTGGAACTCATTGAGAAAGAGAGTTTTGACGATACAAGAGAAGCAATAAGGTTCAAGGAGCTTTCCGATCTCGAGAAGAACGAGCTTATAAAGAGAGATCCTGCTTTCGGCAGGGTGATATGCAGATGCGAGACCATCACCGAAGGGGAGATCGTAGCTGCGCTGCACTCAGTTATACCGGCAAGGAGCATAAACGGAGTAAAGCGCAGATGCAACGCCGGAATGGGCCGCTGCCAGGGAGGGTTCTGCTCACCGAGAGTATGCAGGATCATAGCCAGGGAACTCGGTATAGATGAGACTGAAGTCGTGGAGGAGAAGGAAGGAAGCAATGTCCTCTACTCCAGACTCAAGGAGGTGTGAGGAATGTATGACCTTATCGTAGTTGGCGGAGGTCCCGCAGGTCTTGCCGCAGCCAGCGCCGCATGGGAAAAAGGCGTAAAAAAGATCCTCATCCTTGAGAGAGACAGGGAGCTCGGAGGTATACTCAATCAGTGTATACATAACGGGTTCGGCGTGAAGACCTTCGGGGAGGCGCTGTCCGGACCGGAATACGCCGATAGATTCGAGAGAATGGTCGCAGAATCCGGCATAGAGGTCAAGACTGACACGATGGTTCTGGATATAGATGAGAACAGAAATGTGTCCGCCGTCAATCCGGTCGACGGTTATGTCACATATAAGGCAAAAGCGGTTATTCTTGCCATGGGATGCAGAGAGAGAACAAGAGGGGCTATCTCCATCCCCGGAACGCGCCCTGCGGGGATTTTTTCAGCGGGCACCGCACAAAGATATATGAACATTGACGGGTTCATGGTCGGAAAGAGAGTGGTCATACTCGGCTCCGGAGATATCGGGCTCATCATGGCGAGACGAATGACTCTGGAGGGAGCAAAGGTACTGGCCTGTGTCGAAGTGATGCCGGTCAGCAGTGGCCTGCGGGCAAATATCGCAAGATGTCTCGATGACTTCGGGATCCCGCTTCTGCTCTCCCACACGGTTACCGATATAAGAGGCAACAAGAGGATCACAGGTGTCACCGTTCAGGAAGTGGATAGCAGAATGGTCCCGATACCCGGAACCGAACAGTACTTCGACTGCGACACGCTTCTCCTGTCAGTCGGTCTTGTCCCCGAGAATGAGTTGACGAAAAAGGCCGGCATAGGACTGGATCCCAGAACAAGAGGAGCCTATGTCTTTGAGAACAGGGAGACGGAAAACGAAGGAGTGTTCGCATGCGGAAATGTCCTGCATGTTCATGACCTTGTGGATTACGTCTCTGAGGAGGCAAGATTCGCAGGGGAAGCCGTTGCCGATTACATCGAAAACGGAGAGAGACCTAAGGAAAGTTTCCTGCTGACTACCAGCGGAGGAGTCACATATACCGTTCCTCAGAGGATAAGGAAGGACAGCGGAATGAAACTGGTCAACATCTACCTGAGGATAAACAGAAAAGTCAAAAAAGGCGACATCGTGATTTCTGCCGATGATATGGAGATCGCACGCTATCACAAAGAGAATCTTGCCCCCGGTGAAATGATCACCGTTGCTCTTCCGTCTGTGCTCATGCAGAAGGTCTCCGGGTCGGATATGATGGATGTGAGTCTTGAGGAGGTGCCGTGATGAGAGAAATGACATGCCTTGAATGCCCCAGGGGCTGCCAGCTTTCCATAGATGAAGAGTCGCTGGAAGTAACCGGCAACAGCTGTGAAAAGGGAGAAGCATTTGCGAGGGCTGAGATCACGAACCCGGTCAGAGTGCTGACGACGACTGCCGTTATAGAGTCCGGCACGGACGCTATGCTCCCGGTCAGGACACAGGACCCAATCCCGAAGAGCAGGATGTTTGAGGCGATGAGGTTCATAAAGAGCCTCAGAGTAAAGGCGCCTGTGGAAGTCGGAGATGTTCTGGTCAGGGATCTGGTGGGGACCGGTGTGGCGCTCATAGCAACTAAAAGCGTAAAGAAATAATCAAACAGAGCCGCAGGGTCAGCGGAGTAAAAGAACATGCTCGATATCATTATATGTAAAGTTCTGAGAGCCATCGGTTCCAGACTGGGAAGGGGAAGCAGCCTTCCCGGTAGGATCTGCAGAAAGATCTGGCCGAAAAGCCTCAGTATGCTCAAACTTCCGGACAAGGTGATAGCGGTCACCGGTTCCATCGGAAAAACATCTACAGTAGCTCTTCTCTGCAGCATCGCGGAGAAGGCAAGGCTTAAAGTCATCTGCAACCGCGAGGGGAGCAACCAGACAGATGGAGTAACGACGCTCCTTCTCAGCAGCGCCGATCCGTTCAGCAGGAAAGTTGACGCAGATATAGTCATTCTGGAGAGCGACGAGATGTTCTGCCAGTATACTTTTAAAGAATTCAAGCCTTCCCATATGCTCATAACGAACCTCTTCAGAGACCAGCTTACTAGAAACGGACACAGGGAGTTCGTTAAGGAGAGTCTCAGCAAGGGGATCCCGGACGGGACCTTACTGATACTCAATGCGAATGAACCGCTGTCATGCTCGTACGGAAACGGCAGGGAAGGAACGGTCTATTACAGCGTATCGGCACCGGAACTCAGGGAGGATCCCGGAACGAAGCACGCATACGATGACGGTGCGTATTGTCCTGTCTGCGGAAGAAAGATGGACTACGATTACAGGATCGCCGGTCATGTCGGGGCATTTGAATGCAAAAAGTGCGGGTTCCGCTCTCCGAAGGCAGAGCACTCCGTCACAGCGGCAAAGGATGGTAAGTTCATCATCGACGGCACATGGGAGATTCGGCCGCAGTTCTTCAATGATGCATATGCGCAAAATATAATCTCTGCATTCACAACTGCAGTTGAAGTAATGGGCATAGACCCCGCTACCGCAGCGGACGCGCTGGACGGGCTGGAACTTGGGAACGGAAGAGTCGTCGAGTTCATGATAAACGGTCACAGCGGAAAGCTCATGTTGTGCAAGCAAGAAACCCCCATGGCTTATAACGGAGCTATAGAAACAGCGCTGAATGATCCGCTCGAAGAGATCACCATCGTGCTCATCGTGGACCGTCTCTCGAGTAAGTTCATCGCGAATGATATGTCATGGCTGTGGGATATAGATTTCGAGAGGCTCAACGACAGCAAGGTGAAGAAGATCATTCTTTCAGGCGGCTATGCGCATGATGCCGCGGAAAGGATGCTCATTGCTGGGATTCCTGAGGATAGACTTGTGATAGAGCCGGATCTGGACAGGATGATGGAAGTAGTCTCGGAGAGATCCGAGGGATACGTATACACGATGACCTGTTTTACAGACCAGTACAGATTCCTTAATAGGCTGAAGAAATACAGCGGGTATGTTATCAAGCCGGAGAAGGGGGATGAGAAGGAATGATCAGTATAGTTTCTGCCTATCCCGATTTTCTCGATCTCTACGGCGAATACTCCGCTGTGAAGCTGCTGGAAAAGCGTCTGGAGACCGGGTCTCAGCAAGTCAAGGAAAGCACGCTGACATTCGGCAGATATGCGGAGCTGGAAAATGCGGACATGATCTATGTCGGAGCCGGTACAGAAGACAGGATGCTCTCCGCCCTCGAGGACCTCAGAGGATACGCGAAGCAGATTCGGGAATTTCTGGACAGGGGAGGGATTCTGGAAGTCAGCGGAAGCTCCGTGGCCATTTTTTGCAAGAGCATTTCGGACCGCAGGACCGGGAACCATTATGAAGGACTCGGAGTCTTCGATGCAGAGGCAGAGATCACACCCAAAAGGAGATACGGCGAACTGATCTGCAGCTACGGGGACGGGAAAAAGGTCATCGGAGCAGTAAACAGTTCGATAGATTTTAAGAGAAACAGCGGACAGAAAGAGCTTTTTACCGTGCTGTGGGATTCATCCAAGAGGTTTGCCATAGGCAGCGGAGAAGGGATGAGCATTGACGGAAACGTCTACGCCAGTGAGATCACGGGACCGCTCATCGTCAGGAATCCCCATCTGATGGACGAGATCGCGGAAAAACTCAGCGGCGGAAAGCTTCCGGAGTGTACGGAGGCCTGGTACAGGGAAGCCTGGAAGGCATATGAACATGCATTCGGCGTGCTGTCAGCTGAATCACGGATCACGCAGGATCAGAAGGGCTGAAGGCGCTGTTGCAGAGCATTTATTCTTCTGATATAATTACTCAGCTCTCAGACCAGGAGTTCTGAACGGGGTGTAGCGCAGTTGGTAGCGCGCTAGTTTTGGGAACTAGATGTCGTCGGTTCAAATCCGGTCACCCCGACCAGAAAAGAGCCGGAAGCTTATGCTTCCGGCTCTTTTTCTGCAGATCAGTGTACCCGTCTTCTGAGGGTCTTCAGATACTCTTTCTTTTCTTCGGTGATCCTCCTGCTTTCGACAGCTTTCTGAATGGTCTTGTTGTGGACCCATGCGGGCAGCCGTTCCTCCGTGATATAGTTGATTACGCTTTCATACTGTTTCGCCAGGGCGGTCGCGAAATACCACGCAACGGCCATGTTTATGTAGTATTCGTTTCCAGCTGCAGGAAGAACAAGCTCTGGGTAGGAGGGATCGAACCGTTCGTCCAGGAAGTGCCTCATAAGCATGTCTATACCGAACCTCACGGTATATGTCATTCCGGAACCGAGCCATGCCGGTATGCGGGAGAGCAGTTCGTCCGTATTCTTTGCGAAGACAGCCGGCGACAACTGGTCGCATGTAGCCCAGTTGTCGACGAAAGGAAGGAAAGCCGCAGTCCTTTCCATGCAGACAGTCATGTCGCGTATCTTTGAGATCAGAAAGGCGTGCAGCTGATTCTCCTCAAAATAATAATGGGGGAGATCCTCAAGGAATCCGTCATAGCCGCCGCTGCGGTACAGCTCTGTCGCTCTCATTTTCAGAACAGGAGTGCGTATTCCGATTATCCGTTCCCTGGGTATCGTAGGGACCACTCCTGCCATGAACTCACGGTAATCCGCATCCTGCATGGAGATCAGTGCGGATGTAATATCTTTCGGTTCCATTGTCTCAGTGCTCCTGGTTCGTTTTCTGTTATTATCGCATACTGAAAGGCTGCCGCAAAATGCGGCAGCCTTTTTGCTGTGCCTAAAGTATCTCAGTCCTGATCGACTGCTCTGGGCAGAGGCTGGACTTCCTTTTCTGCTGCTGCCTGTTTCTTTGCCCTTTTCTTTTTTACTCCCTTCACCACAGGTATGGCGATAAGGAACAGAACAAGCGCAAAGGGAAGCAGATAGATGATGCCGAGAAGCAGGTCCTCCAGGAAATCTGCGAAATCCCGCAGGCTGTTTCCGATGGTCGCAAGAAGTCGGTCCCAGAAGGTCTCGGTTTTATATGTGACTACAGAGACTTCATTGAGCTCTATGTTGACAGTGGAATATGAGACCAGATTGTCGAAGGTATTCTTCTTTGCAGTGTAGCTTTCTATCTGATAGATGGTCTCTGAAAGCTGGGCTTCTATCTCGATCAGATCCGATACGTCCTCGGCCTTCTTCATCATCTCCTCCAGCCTTTCACGCTGGGCATTGAGGGAACTGAGCCTTGCTTCCGTATCGACATACTGGGATGTGATGTCTTCCATGGAACTGAGGAGACTCGTTACATTGCCGAAGTCGGCAGTGCCGTCCAGAAACGACTGATAGTTGCCGGCAGGGATCCTTGCCTCCAGCCGTACCCACTTTTTCATATATGTTCCGTATGTGGAGGTGTATCCCCCGCCCTCATTCCTGTAGCTGATAAAGCCTCCGGCCTTGTTTATTGAATCAAGGACCGCCTCCAGACTTTTATCATAGTCCAGTGTCTCTACAGATATGTTCGCTGAATATGTGAGCTTAAGTCCTGCGGCCAGAGGATTTCCCGTGTAGCCTGATGAGTAGTTGCTTTCCGATCCTTCCTTGTATTCGAAGTCAGCGGCATAGCCGCTGCCGGAGTCATAGGCATTGTATGAGTGATCTTCCGACGGCTCATAATAGTACTCGGCATCGGATTTGCTTCTGCCGCAGGATGCCAGCATACAGCAGAACGTAACGATCAGAAGTATCGCCAGTAGCTTTTTCATCTTTTCTTTCTCCTTGATCTCGCTGGTTTCAGGATCACTGATCCTTCCGGCGCTTAGCGTCCGTCATACATATAGTGTTCTGCTGAGCCTCAGCTGTTGCAGGATCGTCTGAAGAATTTCGTATAAGTTCGTCAGAGCGCTTTACAGAGTCATTCCGCCGTCGACGCAGAGAGTCTGCCCCGTGACAAAAGGAGCGTTGCAGAAGAACAGCACGGCAGATGCGATATCCTCAGGTGTCCCTATGCGCCCGACCGGTGTATCATCCACAAGAGACGCGATGTCAGATTCCGACAGTCTGGAGTTCATGGGCGTATCGATCAGGCCCGGGGCAACGCAGTTCACGGTGATGCCGGAAGGGCCCAGTTCCTTGGCAAGCGCCTTGGTGAGACCTATGACGGAAGCCTTTGAGGCGGAATAGGCGGATTCACATGAAGCTCCGGATATTCCCCACATGGAAGAGATGTTGATTATGCGCCCGAAATGATTAGGGATCATTTTTTTAGATGCTTCACGGCACATCAGGAAGGTTCCGGTGCTGTTGACCGAAAAGATGTCGCTGAGTTCTGCCACGGATGTGTCCTGTACCTGCGAGAAGAGGGCAGTTCCAGCGCAGTTGACTGCAACGGCAAGTGTTCCGGAAGATGCGGCATCATCCACTGCTGAGATGATGTCGGACTCGTTTCTGACGTCGCAGCGGACTGCTTCTGCCGAGTGGCCGGCGGATGTCAGATCCGTGACGAGTTTTTCCGCGTTTTCCCTGCCGCTGTTATAGCATACGATGACATGGTATCCTTCCTCGCACAGGGCTCTGCATATGGCAGAACCTATACCTCCGCTTCCTCCGGTAACGATCGCTGTGAGCATCTGTTCGGGACTCCTTTAACAAGATATCGGTAAGAACGGCCGGATCGGCAAAACGGCCGGCTTTTGCAAGACTATTCTTGATTATAGTATAATCGGTTTGCTCATGCACTGCACAAAAGGTGGGAGTGTATATGTTTCACACGGCTGTAGTAAGCAATTGTTTTGCTGACTCATCGATGCTGGAGGAAGCGTGTGACAGGTATGTCATGGACCGCACGGTCGAAAGTGCGTTCGTGTGCTCAGCGTCCTCGGAAGCGTTACAATCTGCGCTCAATTTCGGCTTTTCAGAGAAGATCCTGAAAGGCCTGTCGGAGGGTGATCTGCTGATCAGTGTTGACGCAAAGGATGAGAAAACAGCTGAAACGGTGCTGTCCCAGATACGCAGTATGGCTGAAGCGGCGGCCGGAGCCGCAGGAACAGGAAACAGGAATCCTGAGCTCGTTATGGATTCTGAGCCTTCAGCGAACTGGGCAGTCATAAGGCTGCCTGCCTCCCTGGCGCCAAGAGCAGCCGGCCAGGCTGTCAGAAGAGGACTGGGAGTCATACTTGAAGAGGAACTTGACCTTTTATCAGAGGAGAAACTGAAAAAAGCAGCAGCCGAAAGAGGAATACCGTTTCTCGGCGGCGGAGTCTATGGTGCTGTGATTTCAGGGAGAGCTCTTGGCGCGTGTCCCGAATTCAAATATGGGAATGTCTCCGTCCTGGGGCAGTCTTTTGCCGCGAATCTGATACTGGCAATGCACCTTGAGGAAAGAGGGATCGGTATAAGACACCTCGTCTCCACAGGCAGAAGAGACTGCTTCTCAGGGGAGAACGGTCTGATAACAGAAATGTGTCTGGATGATCTGCTCACGGACCCGAAGACAGACAGCATATGTCTTGTGCTCAAGTCGGGGGATCTCGGTGTGATCGGGAGGATCGTGCGGAAAGCAGAGAGAAGCAGTAAGAAAGTATTCATCTACAGCGTCGGCCTGCTTAAAAGTATGGATTACGAAGGCAAGAACGATTCGGCAAACACCATAGCCTTGCTCGCAGATGCCGTCGCTGATCATTACGGAATAACACAGAAAAAGGAAGAGGATCCCGAACTGGATAATCTTACGACCATTCACAGGCTTCAGATGAGTGAGGCTCAGAAGTATCTGAGAGGCTTTTTCCTGTCGGAGGTGGTGTGCGGGGAAACAGCTCTGCAGCTGCTTCCTGACCTGAAAGCTGTGTATTCAAACAACCCCGTCAGAGGGGCGCTGCTAAACCCGGAAACGAGATTCCTGAGAGAGAACAGCGTGCTTGACTGCGCGCACATGAACTATGCTGCGTCGGCGAGACTATCTCTGCTGGCGTCTGTCAGGCGGAACAGACGGATGGAGAGCGAAGCTTACAACAGGTCGGTCGCGGTGCTTCTCGCTGACTGGTATGCGGTCAAGGGGAGCACTGAGGAGCAGCTTTCTGATCTTGCCGAGAGCATCAGGATATGCAGGCGCATCGCATCTGATGACGGCAGACATCTGGCGGTGGGAGTCATCGTATATGCGTGCGGAGCCTCTCCAGTGAGCGCGGAACATGCGGCGGAAGTGCTGACTCAAGCCGGCGCGGATGTGTTCCGGTCTGCTGATGAAGCGGCAGCGTATACTCGCAGGATCATTGCCTCGGGAAAGGAGCATAAATGAGCGAACTGTTTTCTGCTGATAATGTACGGACCGTCGGCATATCTGTCGGAGGAAGGGCAGGAGGAGACGTTGCGGTCGACTATGTTCCGGAGGCGGGGGGAAGCATAACGGCGCAGCGCTTTATAGACGCCTGGGAAAATACTTTTAAGGAAGAGACTGAGGACATGAACAGGAAGGCTGCCGGAATTATGGCGGTCTCCAGACCTGTCCTGACAGATATAAAGAGGGCATCTGAGTGCGTGCCCGGAATGAGAGACGGACTGATCCTGCACAGCGGGCCTCCCGCATCATACAGGGAACTCGGAGACGGGCTTCAGAAAGCGATCGCGGCAGCAGTCGTCTATGAGGGATGGGCCCGGGATCCCGGTGCTGCCGAAGAACTGCTGGAAACGGGTAAGATAAGGACAGACAGCGCTGATGAGCACAGCGCGTCTGCCGCGAGATGCGGAGTGATCAGTCCTTCCATGCCTGTTTTCCGCATCTGTGACAGAAACACCGGGTGTTATATATATGCTCCGGCGGCGGTCTACGGTGATGAAAAGATATCGGGCGGCAGCTGCAGCGACAGAGCTGTCCGTAACATGTGGTTCGCCGAAGACGACCTTGTTCCTGCGCTTTCTGATGCGCTTGTCTCACACGGCAATATCGATATATTCAGCATCGCCGGGGAAGGCATGTCATCCGGCGACGATCTTGTTCTGAGGACACAGCACAGTGCCTCTGTCTTCAGGGACCTGATACTCAGGGAAGCGGTATCACACGGCACGAAGATAACGGAAGAACTGTTGGAATATCTCGGTCAGCCTCAGCTGTTTCTTGAGATATTTGCGGCGGCAGTCAAAGCGGTGCTGGCATCCGCCGCAAGAGCGGAAGGGTGTTCTTTTATAACGAGTCTCTGTTCAAACGGGAGGAAAGTAGGCATACGTATCGCAGGGAAAGGCGACAGATGGTTTACTGCTGATCTCGGAAAAGATGCCGTGTGCGGCGATGAGATCGTAAGTGAACTGGCAGGAGCGGGCTCTGCCGCTCTGTGTGGCGCTCCTGCAGCGGCGCAGAGGACCGGACTGGGACTGCACGAACTGCTCCGGATGATGCATGAGTCGTATGCCGCGAGTGACCGGTATCTCGAAGGACTCAGGATCCCGTATTCGGGATATAACGGGAGCCCGCTGTTCGTGGATTTCATAAAAATGTGCAGAACTTCCTGCCCGATCCGCGTATTGTATGAGTATGATGGAGCGTATACAGTAAAAAACATGGGACTAGACCTTCAGATCGAGGCTCTGAAGGCGTTTGTGTCTGAAAGGTGAGCATTGAAAGAACTGTTTGAAAAAATCAGAGCATCACTGACTTCTTTTCTGGAGGCGAAGGAGACGAGGCGAGCTGCTTCTGCGGCAGCCGGTGCTGTCGTCACGGCTTCCATGATCTTTACTGCGCTTCTTTTCAGTTCCTCCGCTTCTGCGCTTGAAGAAGAGAGAAGACTTGAAAGGACAGGCGGGGACAAAGTCATGAACTATATCTCTGTTCCCAATCTGATCAGACTGGCATACGAAGAGCCTTCATACATCCAGGTGCACCTAGCTGCGTCATCAAGCCCGGATGAGATAGAGGTGTTCATCCTGGATGAGGATGGGAAGCAGGTAACAGGAATGCCGTTCGGTATATCGGTCACGGACGAAGACGGTGTGCAGAAGAACTATCTGGACGAAGACTGCGACGGAATGATAGCGGTCGAAGGTGTCTCAGAAGGAGTGTATACCGTATCTTTCATACCCTGCGTCGGGTACAGGGACAAAGGCAGTATCGAAGTCAGAGTCGATCCTCCCGTAGAACACGTTCAGATAGATGTTTCCGAGCGGATCATCAACTCGGGAGATGTTGATACATCGGATGAAGATAATCAGTACGGAAGTCCGACAAGACCGGAGACACCCTCCGATCCGGGTCCAGCTTCGGAAGATACGGTAGAATGGCTGGAGTCATCATATGAACTGGTGCGCGTCGACAGGATCGAGACACCGGTCACGGATGAGTACGGCAATCAGCTGTATACATCCGTTCCGGAACTGTCAGCCGAAGACGGGAGCGGCGACCGGTACCTGATACTGAATGACGGGGAGGATACGGTGTCCGACGTCAGGGCCGGTGTGGGAGAAGACGGGACTCTTTCATTTGCGGAAAGGTACGTCACCCAGAACGGAGGATCTGAAGGTGATGGGACTGACGGATCCGCAGGCACTGGCGAATGGGTGTCAGTCTTCAGTGAAGTCGTCGACAGCTGCGGTTATCCGGTGTGCGGAGAAGACGGCGAAACACCTGTTTACAAGTTCTCTGTCGTTGCACCGATGCTCACCATCACTGAGGAAGAGGTGTGGGCATATCACGGGTGGCAGGAGATAGACGGAAACACTTATTATTTCGATGCGGAAGGAAACCCAGTGAAGGGGTCACAGGTCATACGCGGAGAGACTTACTGGTTCAATGATGAAGGGATCATGAGCAGTACACAGGGAATAGATGTCTCGACGTGGAACGGAGACATAGACTGGTACAGAGTCAAGGAGTCGGGAATAGATTTCGTCATAATACGCATAGGGTTCAGGGGATACTCATACGGAAGTCTGTATGAAGATGACATGTTCGAGACCTATCTGAACGGCGCGAAGGCGGCGGGACTGAAGGTGGGAGTATACTTCTATACCCAGGCGATCTCGGAATACGAAGCTGTTGAGGAGGCTTCTCTCTGCCTGACGCTGCTCAATGGAAGGAGCCTGAACTATCCTGTATTCATAGATATGGAGGATGCCGAGTCCTCAGAAGCAAGGACGAACAATCTTACAAATTCACAGAGGACTACGATAATAAATGCCTTCTGTGACACTATACGGGCGGGCGGATATCGCGCTGGACTTTATGCCAACAGGTATTATCTCAGCTACAAGATAAACACAGATTCACTGTCATCGTCCACGAGGATATGGATTGCTCACTATACGAGCTACGCACATCCCGAGTATCAGGAGATGTATGATATGTGGCAGTACTCCTCTACAGGAGACATCCCGGGAATATACGGAAATGTCGACCTGGATATCAGTTATATGTAATCGGAATAGAAAGAAAGAGCCGGGCTCCAGCGTGAGCCCGGCTTTATCATTTGGGATGAGATTTTATTTTTTTCTGACCAGAGAATAGATCGGGACGAACGGGAAGATTATAGGAGTTCTTGAGATGTAATCCTTGTACTCCTGCATTTCACCGTATCTGCCGTCCTGACGTTTCTCAAGTCTCTGTGCGCCGTTGATCATGATGAATACGATCGTCACATAGCAGACGCAAGCAACGACCCATTCCCATGCACCGCTGAGGGCGGTAAGACCTCCGACGAAAACGCCGGTCCATGTCAGGATCTCTCCGAAATAGTTCGGGCAGCGGACCAGTTTGTAAAGGCCTTCCATTGCGACCATGTTGGGATTCTTGGCCTTCTGAGCGGATTTCTGCTTGTCGGCAAAGGCTTCCAGAGCAACACCGGCAGCTGAGATCACGACACCGATCCAGGGAAGGATGCCATCATACTTTCCGTGCCAGTTGCGGAAGAAAACGGGAGACATCTCGCCGGCATAAAGGAATGCTGAATATGCCCACATAAAGACGCTGACGAAGACAGGCATCTTCTTGTCGTTTCCGGTCTGGGAATCCAGGGTCTTCTTGTATGCAGCATTCTTTGTCTCACGGAGGTAGAGGAACAGCCCGAGACGCAGTCCGTAGATGAACAGAACGGCACACTGCAGGATAAGAAGAAGATTAAGACGACCCTTGATCAGTGCAAGGACAAGGATCGCAAGGCTGCCGCATGACACAGCGAAGCCGTAGCCGATGGAGATGAACCAGATGAAATGCTTGAAGCCCATCGAGCAGCCGACCGCGCACACAGCGGCAATGATCAGGAATTCAGTCCACATAGTTTCTTGCCTTTCGTTAGATGTTTTTGAAGTAATCGGTAATATACTCTTTGAAGCTGTGTTCACCTACTTCATCCTTACCGACGAGGTCGTGGGAGAGAGTCCACTGGGAGAAAAGAATGATGTCATGCTTTCCTTCCTTCTTTATCTTGGGAAGGTTCGCGAGCAGTCCGAAGACCCATTTTGGATAATACGTGATCTTAGTGGGCTTCCCTGCTGCGTCGAAGCACAGTTTTGCCATCTCCTCATAGGTATATGTCTCTTTGCCGCCGACTTCATAGAGGGCATTGGTGTCGCACATGTGTTCAACGATGAAAGCCGCAAAATCCGGGCAGTCAACGACATTGGCCTTAACGCCGCCGTAGCCTTTGAGAAGCTGCATGGCGCCTTTCTCTACATAGGGCTTGAATACTTTTGCTATGTCGTAGAAATAGCCGGTAGGTCTGTAAATGACATAATCGACTCCGGACTTCTTGAGTTCGTCCTCCATCAGCTTCTTCGCATGGAGCATCGGGACCTTTTCGGCGCCGGGCTCATCGCACGCAATGACGGAGATGTAATTGAACCTGCTGACACCCGCAGCTTTTGCTTCGTTGAGAAGATTGAGGTTTCCGTTCAGGTCGATATCATATGATGTGAACCTTGTGGATGAGGTAGTCAGTCCCATCGTGGTGATGACTACATCAGCTCCGTCGCAGAGACCTTTAAGGGTAGCGGGATCGGTGGCATCGATCCTGGCAAATGAGTATCTGCCTTCGCAACCGGGCACATCCTTTTCGCTCAGATCTGCTGCAACGATCTCATGACCGGCTTTGACCAGTTCCTTGAGGATCTCGGAGCCCAGATTGCCGAAGGCTCCGGCGAGAACAACTTTCATGTGTGATTCCTCCCGACAGTTTTATATTTATTGGGCATGCAGACCACAATAAACTGATTGTTAATATATTTTACCATCACGGGGAAACGGTATACAAATGCAAATCGACACACCGGAGAGCGATTCAGGTTCAGTATAGGTTGCTTTGCACATGGTTTATAATATAATTACAATGCAAAACTGATAACGCAAAACGAGTGCTGAGGACCGAGCGAATGAACCTGAGATTATGGACCATCCTTCTGGAATCATTTCCGCAGATACTGCTGCAGGGCATAAAGGTGACAATACCGCTGACAGCGGTCTCTTTCCTGTTTGCGCTGCTGATCAGTGTCATAGTTGCCATGATCCAGTATGCGGATGTTCCGGTGCTCAAACAGCTTTGCAGATTCTATATCTGGATCATCAGAGGAACGCCGCTGCTGGTGCAGATGTACGTGGTGTTCTATGGCCTTCCGTCTGTTGGACTGTTTTTGGACGCATGGACATCGGCTATCATCGTGCTGTCCTTCAATGAAGGAGCCTATATGGCAGAGACGGTGAGAGGAGCGCTGGAGAGCATACCGGTGGGACAGGTAGAAGCCGGGCAATGTGTCGGCCTCAGCTATCTGCAGATCATGTGGTATATAGTTCTGCCGCAGGCTTTCAAGGTAGCTTTCCCGGCACTTTCCAACTCGCTTATCGGACTGCTGAAAGAAACGAGTCTCGCTACGACGATAACGATTACCGAGATGATCAGGCAGGCTCAGATAATCAACTCCAGATATTATGAGACACTGGGACTGTACTGTGAGGTCGCTCTCATCTATCTCGCATTCTGCACCATACTTACATGGGTACAGCGCGCAGCGGAGAAGAGGCTCAGCAGGGTGGGAGGCAAGGATACGGATGATTGAAGTAAGAGGGCTGAAGAAGTCGTTCGGGGACAACGAGGTCCTCAAGGGTGTCGATCTCTCTGTCGATAAGGGCGATGTCGTCGTGATCCTGGGACCGTCCGGGTCGGGAAAGACAACGATCCTGAGATGCATTAACTTCCTTGAGAAGGCTTCCGAAGGGACGATGGAGTTTGACGGTGAGACCTTCGATCTGAGCAGCATGAACCACAGGGACATACACAGGCTGCGCATGAAGACGGCGTTTGTGTTTCAGAACTACAATCTGTTTGCCAATATGACGGTGCTGCGCAACGTCGAGATAGGACTCACTGCCGCAAGAGGAATCGGCAAGCAGGAGGCGGAGGAAACAGCCCTGAAAATGCTGAAAAAAGTCGGCCTTGCAGACAAGAAAGACTCATATCCATCTCAGCTGTCCGGAGGCCAGCAGCAGCGTGTCGCTATCGCGAGAGCGCTTGCCAGCAATCCGGAGGTCATATACTTTGACGAGCCGACATCAGCGCTGGATCCTGAACTGATCGGGGAGGTCCTGGCGGTAATGAGGGATCTGGCAAATGAGGGGATGACGATGGTGGTCGTCACCCATGAGATGAATTTTGCAAGAAATATCTCGAATAAAGTCCTGTTCCTTGAAGAGGGTACGGTCATTGAAGCCGCTCCGACAAAACAGTTCTTTGAGGAGCCCAAGTCCGAAAGGGCTAAGGCCTTCGTAAGGATGATCACTGCGGACAGGACGCTTTCAGACGAGAAATAAAAAAAGGAGATACAAGAAATGAAAAAGAAGATCAGAATGCTGTTCGCGATCCTTCTTACTCTGGCACTCGCATTCTCTCTGACAGGATGCGGCAAGAAGGAAGAGGAAGAGGAAGAACCCAAGGACCTCCTTGAGACCATCAGGGAACGCGGCTATATCATCATAGCCACCGAAGGCGTATGGTCGCCCTGGACATATCATGACGAGAGCGGCAAGCTTACCGGATATGATGTCGAGATGGGAACGCTCCTGGCGGAGAAACTCGGGGTCGAGGCACGCTTTGAGGAGACAGCCTGGGAAGCGATCCTCGCCGGAGTAGACAGCGGGAGGTTCGACATAGCCTGCAACGGAGTCGGCTATACTGAGGAGAGAGCGGGAAAGTATATGTTCTCGGAGCCTTATCTGTACACGTCAGCCGTGCTGATGGTCAGAGGGGACAACACGGATATCACCTGCTTTG
Source organism: Oscillospiraceae bacterium (assembly GCA_017513135.1). GTDB lineage: Bacteria > Bacillota > Clostridia > Oscillospirales > Ruminococcaceae > RUG11783. The sequence continues at coordinate 48,321 of JAFWDH010000017.1, read as the reverse complement.
AGGACCTCGACGGGAAGGTCACATCAAACTCAGTGGGAAGCACGTATGCTGCTCTCGCGGAATCCTACGGCGCAACCGTCCAGAATGTCGATACTCTCGAGGAGACGATAACGCTTCTGGTGCAGGGAAGGATAGACGCTACTATCAACGCCAGGGTATCGTATCAGGACTATATGAATGAGCATCCCGATACCGACATAAAGATCGTCGATGAGGCTGATACGGATATGACAGCCATCCCGGTAAAGATGTCCGAGGATTCAAGGACTCTTGTGGAAGCCATCAATAAGGCGCTTCAGGAGCTCAAGGCTGACGGAACTCTCGGAAAGCTCAGCGAAAAGTATTTCGGGCTTGATCTGACCAAGCCCAGCAACGGCTGAACGAAAACACAGTAAAAAGAGCAGGGGGACAGAAGTCCCCCTGCGTTGCTTCTCTTTCTGTTTGTCCCGTTATCTGATTGGGAAAAGAGGCGGAAGAGCTTCCGAAATCCGATTGACAAACATAAATGCAGATGATAATATTGAAAGGCGCTTCTAAAAAGACTCGCTGGTATAGCTCAGTCGGTAGAGCAGCTGATTTGTAATCAGCAGGTCGGGGGTTCGAGTCCGTCTACCAGCTCCAATTGAATATGGGAGAGTTCCCGAGTGGCCAAAGGGGGCAGACTGTAAATCTGTTGTCAGTGACTTCGATGGTTCGAATCCATCCTCTCCCACCAAAAAAACCGCACGCGACTGCGTGCGGTTTTTCTTTGTGTTTTTTTGTCGCTGTCAGCTCTGGGACCTTGCCTTTTCAGCCTTGACCATATCGCCGTATGCGTTAAGGTTCTCCAGCGAGTAACCCAGCAACAGATCGGGGTTGCGTGCGGAAAGGATCTGCATTATCTGGTCGAAGGCTTCGGTTCCTAGGCCTTTCTCGGTCTGGCACACTATCTGTTCCTTGTTCGCTTTCGTACCTGCCCGCAAGGTCTGCGCGACTATGGCGCCGTTGTATCTCTGGATATGTCCGTACAGCCACAGGATATCACTGAGAGCAAGAACGGTTCCCTGACGGCGGCAGTAGATGAAGTCAGGAGATATCCTTGTGACATCGTCGCCTATGATCTCATTCAGGGGGGAGTCCAACTGTTCGGCGGCTGCGGCTGTGAGTCCGAGCGTGTCAAGACGCTTGATACAGCGTTTTACGGCGCTGTTCCTTGAGCCGTTCATGATCAGCAGGACAAGGGACGTGAGCAGCAGAATGAATCCCAGGAACATGAGGATGCCCGAGATCGTGCCGTAGGGAGACTCTGTGCAGTCGAGATAATATATCCCGAATACATCTCTGGCTTCTTCCTTTGAACCGTAATCAAACACGTCGGCGATGACATCTGCCAGTTCATCCGTGATCTTGTTTGGCATGCCGTAGATCCTGGTCGGAGCGATGTCGTATTCCTCGTCGGAGTACCACCAGTCATTGTGATCCTTCATGCTGAGGAACTGCGAGGTGGGCATTTTGACTACATAGCCGTACATCTCTCTGTCCACGGCAACATACCACATCTCAGTGTCCCTGCTTGCGACAGCATCGGTTAATCCGGTGACATCCAGATAGACGTATTTGTTTTTCATCTCCTTTTCAGCCGGGTAGAACTCGATCGCTTTTGAAGGATCCCCTTCTTTGCTCATCAAAGGAATTCCGACGACAAATGCGATGACCGACGCGGCAAGAAGGATGAAGCCCAGCATGGTGCGCCAGGATGCGGGGGCAAGATAGTCCCTGAGTCTTTTTGCGGAATCGTTTTCCATCTTATACACCTTTCTGTCAATCTATCACCAGCTGTGTGCCGGTGTTGTCATATATCGATTCGACCACGTCATCCGTGAGCGAAAACCTTATGCAGAATTCAAACTGCTCTGTAAGTATATCAGTATCGGGAAGGATTTGCCCGAATCCCATAGTGATGTAAGAATGATCGATGTAGATCATGGACGGGAGTATGTCCATGCATCCGAGAGCCTCATAGAATGACATGCCCGAACGGACATCGGAATAGTCTGTGCCGGTGAGCTGGTTGTCTTTTTTCCACAGTCTTCTGTTGACGGCGGAAAAGAGGACCATGTCGCCTCTTGTGCCGAAGCCTGCGGTGTATGACCAGACAGGTGAGCCGTCATCAAGAAGGGATGAGGAGGAACCGTTGTAAAGCGAAGTCTCGTCTATGTGTTCTGAGATCTCCAGGTCCGGAACAAGAGATACAGCCGCATACCTGTCCGGCTGATCTCTGAATCCGAGACAGAAACGGTAGCCCAGGAAGTCATCCATGTATTCGTCGAATGAATCGTATTGAGCCGCTGCGATCTTTGCGGGATCAGAGTGAAACAGCGGATCTGCTCCGTCGTACCTGTATCCTCTCCCGGAGATGAAGGAACCGTCAGAGCCGGTCCTTGCCCACAGTTCACCTTCCCAGGAAGGGCTGAAGTTGAACAGAGGGTCCATATATCCGAAGTGATACTCCCTGTAGGTTATGCCGTTCTCCGTATATGACCTGATCAGAGAGACTTTGGCGCCGGCCTGCTGTTCAAGTTCCGCAAGGGAAGAGGAGGGCGACAGATGATCGCCTGTGACGCTCCCGATGCGGGAGGAATGTTCCAGATCGAGAACATTTATTGCGGCTGCGGAATTGCCGTCATAGATCACCTGCACGGCGACGGACGGAGTGCCGTATTCCGTCGTATCGGAACTGAGATACAGAACGCATGCCTTGGAATCGCCTGTGCCTTTGCCCAGCGACGATTCCACGGAAGAACGGGTTGCGCCGGGCTCCAGCGAGAGAGCCTCATCCAGAGTGACTTTGTCAGAGGTCTTGTATCTCGCGGATATGAGCGGCAGTTCTGAGTCGGATCTCCTGTCTCCTGCGCCGATGAAAGATGTGACTATACCTGCCGCAAAAAGGATCAGGAGGAGAGCATAAAGCGCTGCGGAAGCGAACGCTGAGGCCTTCCCCTCATGTGACTTTTGCCTTTTTTTCGTCTTCCCGGCGGAAACTGTTTTTTTCCCGACAGGAGCAGGTTCCGCAGATCCTTCCGCGGGGACTTCTGCCGACGGCTCCGGATCTGCATGCAGTACGGTCCTGAGACGGGCAAGAAAAGATTCAACATCGCTTTCGCTGATCCCGCCGGATCCGTCCGGAGACGCGCAGGCAACTATGACAGAGCATCCTGCGCCGGTGGGCTTGATCCTGATGCCCATCCTGACATTCTGAGAATTGATCCTTATGTCGTAAGGGGATGCATTGAGCCTGAAGGGGGTCCCCCTGACAGAGACCGAACCGGAGTATGTGCCTCCGTTGCTAAGACGGATCTTGTGGGTGTCCCAGCGGTACAGGTCCATGTCGTCAAAGCGGATCAACGCGTTCCAGACCTCCCCTGCGGGAAGGTCAAAGGATGTGAATCTTGAGAAGTTGACAGCGTTTTCAGCCATCGGAACGCACCGCCTTGCATGACATTGTATTTATATTATCATAGCATGAAGAAACGGCGATTAATATGCCGCAGCAGCGATCGGAGCACATAAATCGGTATCTCTTGACAGTATGTTCGTACAGCCGGAACCACGTCTGCCAGATGTGCAGGAAGCACAAATAAGCAGAGAATATATGTTCAAATTGACAAGGCTATGATATACTGATTCTTGATGTAAAAGAGGTGCTGAAATGATAAGACATATAGTGTGCTTCAAGCTCAAGGACAGGAGCGAAGAGGCTAAGGAAAAGGCAAAAGAAGTACTGAGTTCCATGGAAGGAAAGGTGCCGACCATAAGGAACATCTGGGTAGGAACGGATTTCCTGATGTCAGACAGAAGCTATGACGTGATACTTCTGGTGGATGTTGAGAGCAGGGAAGCGCTCAACGAGTACCAGAATGACGAGTACCACTGCAGTGTGGTAAAGCCTTATATGCATGCGGTCCGTGAGGGCAGTGTTTCCGTAGACTGCGAGATGTGAAAAGCTGAATTCAAATAATAATTGATACAGAGGTACAGAGAATGTTACAGACAGAGAAGACAATGGAGAAGATCGTCGCGCTGTGCAAGAACCGCGGATTCATATTCCCCGGCAGTGAGATTTACGGCGGACTGGCAAACTCCTGGGACTACGGTCCTCTTGGTGTTCTGCTGAAGCAGAACGTCAAATCTGCGTGGTGGAAGAAGTTCGTTCAGGAAAGCCCCACAAACGTCGGCCTCGACGCCGGTATCCTTATGAATCCCCGTGTCTGGGAGGCATCCGGACATGTCGTCAACTTCAATGACCCTCTGATCGACTGCAAGAGCTGCAAGCGCAGGCATCGCGCTGACAAACTGATCGAAGAATGGGCAAAAGAGACCGGAAACGATGTCGTCGTGGAAGCAATGACAAACGATGAGATGGTCGCATTCATAAGGGAGAACAAGATACCCTGCCCCGGATGCGGCGCATCTGATTTCTCTGATATCAAGAAGTTCAACCTGATGTTCAAGACTCATCAGGGAGTGACGGAGGAGAGCGGAGTCGATGTATACCTCCGCCCCGAGACGGCACAGGGCATATTCGTCGATTATAAGAGCGTCCTCAGGACCAGCCGCCGCAAAGTTCCGTTCGGCATCTGCCAGATAGGCAAGAGCTTCCGTAACGAGATCACTCCCGGAAACTTCATCTTCCGCACGCTGGAGTTCGAGCAGATGGAGATGGAATTCTTCTGCGAGCCCGGAACGGATATGGAGTGGTTCCAGTACTGGAGAGGCTTCTGCAGGGACTGGCTGCTGTCGCTCGGTATCAGCGAAGAAAATCTGAGACTGAGGGACCATGAACCCGCTGAGCTTGCATTCTACTCAAAGGGAACGACCGACTTCGAGTACCTGTTCCCGTTCGGATGGGGAGAGCTCTGGGGAATCGCAGACAGGACCGATTACGACCTTTCACAGCACTCCAAGTTCTCCGGTGAGAAGCTCATATACCAGGAAGAGGGCAAAGAACCGTACGTTCCTTATGTCATTGAGCCTTCCCTCGGCGTTGAGAGAGCCCTGCTCGTGTTCCTGACCGACGCATATGATGAGGAAAAGGTCGGAGAAAACGATACAAGAGTGGTCCTCCACCTGCATCCGTTCCTCGCGCCTTATAAAGCCGCAGTGCTTCCTCTTTCCAAGAAGCTCGGAGAAGGCGCCGCAGAGGTGCGTGACCTGATCGCGAAGGAGTTCATGGTCGATTATGACGAAGCGGGATCCATCGGAAAGCGTTATCGCAGACAGGACGAGATCGGTACACCGTTCTGCATAACCTATGACTTTGACAGCGAGACAGACGGCTGTGTCACAGTCCGTGACAGAGACAGCATGGAGCAGGTGAGGGTTCCCGTTGAAGGACTGAGGGACTATCTCAGAGAGCGTGTTTCCTTCTAAATAACGTTAAAAACAGACGGCGCCGCACGACGCTCGTGCGGCGCTCATTTTTTGAAAAGAATTCACAGGCAAATGATTAGACAGGATCTTAGAAATATAGCAATAATCGCTCACGTCGACCACGGCAAGACGACCCTGGTGAACGAGATGCTCAGACAGGGCGGAGCCTTCCGTGAGAATCAGGTCATAGCAGACCGCGTGATGGACTCGGGGGATCTTGAGAGGGAGAGAGGGATAACTATCCTTTCCAAGAACTGCTCATGCACATATAACGGAGTAAAGATAAACATTATAGACACTCCCGGCCACGCCGACTTCGGAGGAGAAGTCGAGCGCGTGCTTAAGATGGCGGACGGAGTGCTGCTGCTGGTGGATGCCGCGGAGGGTCCCATGCCTCAGACGCGTTTCGTGCTTTCAAAGGCGCTGGAACTCGGACTGATGCTGGTGGTGGTAGTAAACAAGGTCGACAGACCCGACGCAAGAGTCCATGAAGTCGTTGATGAGATACTTGAGCTGCTTCTTGACCTCGGAGCGACCGAAGAGCAGTTTGACAGCCCGATGCTCTTCTGCTCGGGAAGGAGCGGAACAGCCAGTTATTCCCATGAAGTGCCCGGTGAGGACCTCAAGCCGCTGTTCGAGACGATAATCAACTACATCAAGCCGCCGCAGGGCGATGAGAACGGATCCCTCCAGCTGCTGGTATCATCCGTCGACTATAATGACTATGTCGGAAGGATCGGCATAGGAAGGATAGAGAGGGGAAGCATAAAGGTCGGAGAGGACGTCTGGATCTGCGACTTCCACGACGGCAGCGTAGGAAGAAGGGAGAGGGTCTCGGCGCTTTTTGAGTTCCAGGATGTCAGGCGTGAGCCATGCGAATCCGCTACGGTCGGCGATATAGTCGCTGTATCCGGGATAGGCGAGGTAAATATCGGCAACACCATCTGCGAGCCTGAAAAGGCGGATCCGGTGCCTTTCGTAAAGATAAGCGAGCCTACAGTCGAGATGACTTTCTCGGTCAACGATGGGCCTTTTGCGGGAACAGAGGGTGAATTCGTCACGAGCAGACAGCTCAAGGAAAGACTTGAGAGGGAACTGCTCAAGGACGTTTCCCTCAGGGTGGAGCCGACGGACTCCACAGACAGCTTCAAGGTCTGCGGAAGAGGGGAGATGCATCTCTCGATCCTCATCGAGACGATGAGGAGAGAGGGCTATGAACTCATGGTGAGCCCTCCGAGAGTACTGTATGAGACGATAGACGGTAAGGTGTGCGAACCGTTTGAGAGACTGGTCTGCGATGTTCCGCAGGATTCCGTAGGCTCGGTCATGGAGAAGATCGGAAGCAGAAAGGGAGAGCTTGTGGAGATGCTTCCGCAAGGGAACAGGACCAGGCTCCAGTTCATAGTTCCTTCCAGAGGACTTTTCGGTTACAGGAACGAGTTCCTCTCCGATACCAGGGGAGAAGGCATAATGAGCTCCGTATTCGAGAAGTATGACGAGCGTAAGGGTGATATCACTATGAGACAGAACGGCTCCCTCGTCGCGTTTGAGACGGGCGAGTCGGTCACTTACGGACTGTACAATGCCCAGGAGAGAGGACAGCTGTTCATCGGACCTGGTGTCAATGTATATGCGGGAATGGTGGTCGGAGCAGCGCCGAAGCCCGGTGACATCACCGTCAACGTCTGCAAGAGAAAGCACGTTTCGAACATGAGAGCTTCCGGTTCGGACGAAGCCTTAAGACTGACTCCCCCGAAGCAGATGTCACTGGAGCAGTGCATCGAGTATCTCGCCGAGGATGAACTTCTGGAGGTGACTCCTAAGTCCCTCAGGATAAGGAAGAGACTTCTCGATCACGCAGCGAGGATGAGAGAGCTTTCAAAGAAGAAAACGCAGGACTGAGAATAAAAACGGCCCGATGAGCTGATGAGGCTCACCGGGCCGTGCCGTTTGAAGGGAAGAATCAGGCTACGACTTTGTAGCCGGCGGCTTCTACGGCCGCGCTGAGGGAGGAGGGATCGCTGCCTTCAAAGACTACGGTCGCCTTTTTATCCTCCAGGGATACGTCCGCGGAGGTAACTCCCTCCACATTTTCAAGTGCTTTTCGTACGCGTGCCGCACAATGCTCGCACATCATACCTTCGATACATAAATCAACTGTCATCGTACCACCTCCCATAATATTCATTAAAGATATTATAGCATACAGACCGGAAAAACATAAAAATGGGGCTACCTTCTGATGACGGTACCCCATTTCATTTGTTTTCTGTTTTCAGTCCTCCGGGATCTCCCAGTGGACGCTGGGCATGGCTTTAAGTCCGGACCAGTCGAACGGAGACTCTGCAGTATCCAGGGGATCCGGAACGCTGTTCTCTTCGCCGAATGCGGAGCAGAGATAGTACTCGCCGGCGCTGAAACTGAGCCCGACGTCGACACAGCGGTCGATATCCTGAAGCAGGAGTATACCGCCTCCTCCGCTGGAGAATCCCGGAGAGCGCAGAGTCATGTTCTCTTCCACGAAGCAGAAGAGATTCAGCCTGTCGCTGATCCAGACATGGAAGCATTCCTCTTCATAGAAAGGATACCACTTGTTGCGCTCCTGAAATTCCCTAATTCCGGCCTCGGCTCTTGCGCGGGTCTCGGGATCATCAGACTGGAGAGCCTGTCCGAAACGCTCCTGAAGCATGTCCTCCTGTGTCTTCCCGGGACCGGGGCTTGCCCTTACTACCGTGGGCGAGTAGTAGATATGCTGCAGCGACATTCCGTCATTGTAATGCCAGACGATGTGTTTTCCCACCATTCTTCCGGAGAGGTGATGGCGTTTCTCGGTCAGCGGCCTTCCAGGCACCTTGATCGCGCCGAAGAACGGCGTTGTCCTTATAAGACGCGGGCGCTCAGGGTCAAACGCTTCCTCCATGAGCACCATGGTTACAAGGTCCTGAGCTGTGTCCAGGATGAAGGTCTTGTTTATGAGTCCTTTACCGGACTCCGGAGCGATATGAACGAGATAGGTCAGTTCATCGCCCTTGAGACACTCGTATGTCTCGAAGAGGTACTGTCCTCCCTTCTCTGCGATCTGTACGGTCTCGCCGTCCAGAAAGTTGAGCGAAATCTCATCGCCGCAGTCCATCATAAGGTGAAAGTGTCTGCCCGCGAGCTCAAAGCTTGTCGCGATCCTGTACTGACTTAATCCCGTAAAATGTCTTTCTGTCAAAGTTCAGATCCTCCTCAAATATTATTAGCCGGCAGGAATGAGCGGAGCCGGTGATCCGCATGTGTTCTTGTGTATGTCAGCTGAACTCCTGCCCGGTGCGCGGACCGGCTGACAAAGCATCCGTGAGGGAAGTACCGTATCAACGGACGGACCTGCTCAGGAACCAGAGGGCGGCAGCAAGCTGCAGCAGCAGTATCAGGGGAAGGCCGATGCGGAAAGACATGTGTTTCGTCTTGTGCCGGAAAAGGAACATGCCGGCAAGAGCCCCGGCAGATCCTCCGGCTGCGGCAAGAAGGAACAGGCTTCTCTCGGAAATGCGCCATTCTCCTTTCACTGCCCTGAGTTTGTCCAGCCCCATACAGCAGAAAGCGGCTGAGTTAATAAGTATAAGGTATATATAAATGTATCTGTTCATATAAGTTCAGATAGTATCGAGTTGGAAACGAGGAAACCCTCACGTGTAAGGCGTATCACCGGACCGGAGATCACAGCCAGGCCGGCGCCGCTGCATTTCCGCAGAAAAGACATCTGCCCTTCGTTAAGCGACGAGCCGAACCGGTCTTTCAGCACGGACAGATCCAGGCCCTGCGCGGTCCTCAGTGATGTGATCACATATTCCTCGGCGTCGACGCTGCCTTCGTAGGTCATATATGAGACCGGCGCGGAGACGGGGCCTTCAAGGAAGGTGTCGGTAAAGAGTTTCAGATCCGGAGGAAATGAGTACCTGGATACGGAATCGCTCATATGGGCTCCGGGACCGAAGCCGAGCCACTGTCCGCAGGACCAGTATTTGCTGTTGTGTCTGCTTTCAAAGCCGGGCTTGCAGAAGTTGCTTATCTCGTACTGCCTGTAACCGCAGCCGTCCAGGACTTCACAGAATCTTCTGTAGCACTCCGCCTGCGTGTCATCGTCCGGGATACCGGGCACACCGTCCGCGAAAGGCGTGCCGTCACAGATCCTGAGGAGATAAGCTGAGATGTGTTCCGCGTTGAGCGATGCGGCTGCCGTGGCGTCCTCCTCCGCTGTGCGCGGGTCTTCAAACGGGATACCGAGCATCACGTCGACGCTTATGTTTTTGAAGCCTGCCGACCTGGCGTCCTGCACGGCTGCTATGGATTCGCTGACGCTGTGCAGCCTTCCGAGAGCTTTCAGGGTCTTCTCGTGAAAACTCTGGCATCCCAGGGACAGGCGGTTCACGCCGGCCTTAAGGAATCCTCTGAACCTGTCACGGTCAGCTGTGGCAGGGTTGCATTCCATCGTTACCTCAGTTGTGTCATGTATCATGAACCGGTTTCCGAGCAGGCTCATGATACGTGCGATGTCGTCAGGATCCAGCAGTGAGGGGGTGCCGCCGCCGAAATAAACCGTGTCGGCTTCGACCGGCCCGAAAGAGGATATCTGATTTTCTAGTGCATCAAGATACTCGTTTTTCAGACCGTCGGTGATGGCGGTGGAATAGAAGTCGCAGTACGGGCACTTGCGCAGACAGAACGGTATATGGATATAGATCCCGTACATGCCAGAACTCCTTTCCTCAGCGGTTTTTCTGAGTATAGCACGGAATGCGTATGCTGAAAAAGGAGCAGCCGATTCGGAAGGACGCACCTGAGCGGTAAAAAGAAAAATCGCCGCTATGTGTTGACATTTCATCAGGTTGGTGTATTATGTATTTGTTAGCACTCGAACAGGCAGAGTGCCAGTTGAAAGGAGCGGAGGTCACGATGGATATCAGCAGCAGAAAACAGCTTATCCTGACGAAGATAGTGGCCCTGCACACCAATTCGGGGGATCCGGTCGGATCCCACCTTCTTCAGGAATATCTGGATAACATAACAGTCTCTACAGCCACTCTGAGAAATGAGATGGCTCAGCTCACGGCGATGGGCCTTCTGCAGCAGCCGCATACGTCTGCCGGAAGGATCCCGACAGAAATGGGATACAGATACTTTCTGAACAACCTCATGAGAACAACTGCCCCCAGCGTCAGGGAGAAGAAGAGCATACAGGAGGAGATCTCCAGAATGGATTCCGATCCCGATAAGGCTGCTGAGACGGCGGCGGTCTCTCTGGCAAGGCTTTCCGGACTCGGCGCGATCACCACTACTCCTGTCGGTGCAGAGAGCCAGATGAGTTATTTTGAGCTCGTAAAGATCGGACGCTACAACACGGCAGTCCTGGGAGTCACAAATCTCGGAGCGATAAGGAGCAGCGTATGCAGAGCTCAGGAAGAGCTGTCTTCTCAGGAACTTGCTTCCGTACAGGCGGCGATCAATGCCGGTATGAGATTCGTATCACCGGCGGATGTCAGTGCGGACAAACTGAGCAGCGTGCTCGCGGCGGTGTCAGCGGAGCATTGCGAGGCGGCAAAAGCCGTGATAGAGACTGCAGCCGATCTCCTGAAGACATCGGGAAATGTCAGGATATTCAAAGCCGGACAGCGCAACCTGCTCAGGTACTGGGAGATCGCGGATAAGGTAGAACAGGTGGTCAGGCTCTATGAGGAGAACGAAGGACTGGCAAAACTGCTCTCCAAAGACGGAGATATAGACTGTTATGTAGGATCCGAGCTGGGAGAGTCATTTGATTCACTCAGCATGGTGGTCGGAAGATACAGGGTGGCCGGAGGCGGACACGGCGGACTTGCGATCATAGGACCTGTGAGAATGGATTATACGAAGATCATACCCGGACTAAGGACATTCTGCAGTCTGATGAGCGAAAAACTGGTAGACAGGTAAGGAGATACTGAAAATTGACTGACGAAGAGAAGAAGGAACAGACCGGCTGCGAAACTCCCGAAACTGAGGAGCAGCAGGATGATAAAAAGGAAGCAGTGAAGGAAGACCCTGCAGAGAAAGACAGCGCGCATGTTTCCAGAAAAGAAAAGAAACAGAAGGCGGAGGCCAGGATCGAGGAACTGGAAAAGGAACTGGAGGGACTCCGGAAGGATAAGGAGGAGCTTTCAGACAGGTTCCTGAGGAAGGTCGCAGAGTTCGACAACTACCGCAAGAGGACCGACAGAGAGAAGACCGAGAGCGTGTCTCTGGGGATCGCGGCGGCGCTGGAACCGATGCTTCCGGTTTTTGATTCGCTTGCGCTGGCGGCTGAAGCTGAGTGCAGCGATGAGACATTCAAGAAGGGCGTCGAGATGACGCTGCAGGCTTTCAGGGCAGGACTTGAAAAGCTGGATGTCAGGGAGATAGACGCGCTTGGAAAGCCCTTCGATCCGAAGTTCCACAACGCCGTTATGTCGGAGAGCGTGGAAGGAGCCGAGAGCGGCACGGTGACCAGGGTCCTTCAGAGAGGTTTCACACAGGGCGACAAGGTGATACGTTACGCGATGGTAGCAGTCGCGGAATAGCAGGAATGATTGCTCCGGCCAGGAGGCCGATCAAATAAAGAAATTCATCAAAGGAGATATAAGAATATGGCAAAGATTATAGGAATAGACCTCGGCACTACAAACTCCTGTGTTGCGGTCGTTGAAAACGGTGAACCCGTTGTTATCCCGAATGCGGAAGGAAGCCGCACGACTCCGTCCGTAGTAGCGTTCTCCAAGGAAGGAGAAAGGATCGTCGGTCAGGTCGCAAAGCGTCAGGCCATCACGAATCCGGACAGAACGATCAGCTCCATCAAGAGAGAGATGGGCTCCAACTACAAGGTGACTGTAGACGGAAAGGACTATACACCTCAGCAGATATCCGCAATGATACTCGGCAAGCTCAAACAGGAAGCGGAAGCGTATCTGGGCGAGAAGGTCACGGAAGCCGTCATCACGGTCCCCGCTTACTTCAATGACGCTCAGCGTCAGGCCACCAAGGATGCAGGAACCATTGCCGGACTCAATGTCCGCAGGATCATCAACGAGCCGACAGCGGCAGCGCTCGCGTACGGCGTCGACAAGGAGCAGAGCCAGAAGGTCATGGTATACGACCTCGGCGGCGGCACCTTCGATGTTTCCATCATCGATATGGGCGACGGAGTTCAGGAAGTTCTGGCTACCGCCGGCAACAACCGCCTCGGCGGCGATGACTTCGACCAGAGGATCATCGACTGGATGGCTGACGCATTCAAGAAGGAGAACGGCGTAGATCTGAGAAGCGACAAGATGGCGCTGCAGAGGCTGAAAGAAGCCGCGGAAAAAGCCAAGATCGAGCTTTCCGGCATGACTCAGACCGCGATCAACCTTCCGTTCATCACAGCGGACGCAAACGGACCGAAGCACCTCGACATGACTCTGACAAGAGCAAAATTCGACGAGCTCACTGCTGATCTGGTAGAAAAGACCACGGGACCTGTGCGCCAGGCCCTTAAGGATGCCGGACTCCAGCCCGGAGATCTTGACAAGGTCCTCCTCGTCGGCGGCTCCACAAGGATCCCCGCAGTTCAGGAAGCTGTCAAGAAGATCATGGGCAAGGAAGCCTTCAAGGGAATCAACCCGGATGAGTGCGTCGCGATCGGCGCAGCTATCCAGGGCGGTGTTCTCAACAAGGAGATCAATGATATAGTTCTTCTCGATGTCACACCTCTTTCGCTCGGCATTGAGACAGAAGGCGGCATCAACACCAAGATCATCGACAGGAACACGACCATACCGACACAGAAGAGCCAAATATTCTCCACTGCTGCGGACGGCCAGACCTCGGTCGAGATCCATGTTCTCCAGGGTGAGAGAGACTTTGCAAAAGACAACAAGACCCTCGGACTCTTCCGTCTGGACGGGATCGCACCTGCACCCAGAGGAATTCCGCAGATCGAAGTCACATTCAACATTGATGCCAACGGAATCGTACACGTCGCCGCTAAGGACCTCGGTACCGGCAAGGAGACCAACATCACGATCCAGTCCAGCTCCAATATGAGCAAGGACGATATCGACAAGGCCGTAAAGGATGCTGAGCAGTATGCCGAGAGCGATAAGAAGCGCCGTGAAGCCGTAGAGAACAAGAACGCGGCTGACAGCGTGGCATATCAGGCAGAGAAGATGGTCAAGGATATGGGCGACAAGATCGATCAGGCAGATGCCGATGAGATCAAGCAGAAGGTCGAAGATCTCCGCAGCGCTATCAATGCCGACGATCAGGATGCCATCACATCAAAGCGCGAGGCGCTTGAGCAGAAGGTATACGAAGTCAGCAGCAAGATCTATCAGGCAACTCAGCAGGCCGGCGGCGATCCCGGACAGGGCAGCGCAGGCGGATACACTGAGGCTGGCGGAAACGGCGGCGGTAACTACACCGACGCGAGCTACACCGAAGTTCCTGACGATAACAACTAAAACAGTCTTGGAGCAGGGCAGGCGGACGGCATAGTGCCGTCCGCAGGCCTGTATAAATGAAATGGCAGACAAAAGAGATTATTATGAGGTGCTCGGTATCAACCGGAATGCCAGTGCGGACGAGATCAAATCCGCTTTCCGTAAACTGAGCAAGAAATACCATCCTGACCTGAACTCAGACGATCCCACGGCAGAAGACAAGTTCAAGGAGATCAACGAAGCGTACCAGGTGCTGTCGAATCCTGAAAAGAAACAGAGATACGATCAGTACGGACACGCGGGAGTCGATCCGAACTACGGCGCCGGACAGGGTTACGGCGGATTCAATGCGTCCGGATTCGGAGACATGGATCTTGGCGATATCTTCGGTTCCTTCTTCGGAGGGGGATTCGGAGGATTCGGCGGATTCGGAGGTACGAGGACCAGCAATCCCAATGCACCGCAGAAGGGCAGAGATGTATATATCGATCTTGCGCTCTCTTTCATGGAGGCGGCAAAGGGCTGCAGCAAGACGGTTTCCATAAAGACGACGGAGACCTGCGATTCCTGCCACGGGACAGGTGCGGCGGAAGGGACTTCGCCCAAGACGTGCCAGAGATGCCATGGCACCGGCCATGTGACCGTGGAACAGCGAATGATGGGCTCTGTCATAAGAAGGACGGCCGTATGCCCGGAATGCAGAGGCACCGGCAAGACTATCGAGAAGCCCTGCCCGAAGTGCAACGGAAGCGGAGAAAAGCCGGTCACCAAGAAGGTCAAGGTCGACATTCCTGCAGGTATTGCTTCCGAAGAGAGCATACCGCTCAGAGGGTACGGGAACGCAGGAAAGAACGGAGGCGCCGCAGGAGACGCGTTCGTGGAAGTCAATGTGCAGCCTGATCCGATCTTCAGGAGAAGCGGATATGATGTCGCGGTGGAGCTGCCTGTCAGTTATGCCGATGCGGTCCTCGGTGCTGACGTAGTGGTACCGACCATTGACGGGAAGATCAAGTTCACTGTTCCTGAGGCGACGCAGAGCGAGACGGTTTTCCGCCTCAGAGGGAAAGGCATACCGAATCCTCACAGAGGAGGCAGGGGCGATCAGTTCGTCACAGTTACGATCGAGGTGCCGAGAAAACTGTCAAAGGATCAGAAAAATCAGCTCCGCGAATTCGAGAACAGCCTGGCTGTGGATAAGAACTACGACAAGAAAAAATCGTTCTCGGACAGACTGAAAAAACTTTTCGGAAAAGAATGATAATATCGGGCGCCGGCACCTTAAGTGCCGGCGCTGTTTTGTGAACGAAAGCGTTTTTCTTCAAAAGAGCCATCCCGGAAGATGATTTATGCGAAATAGAAAATTTCATTTCGCAAGTTTAGATATAATACTAAAAATTGTGGTATTTCTTAAAAAACATTGAATCACACCACAATATATAGTATCATTGGAGGCAGCTCGTACAGGGCTGTTTTTTTAGCACTTAATCACGAACGGAGGCGGTCAGGTGGAGATAGAGGGGCTTCAGAAACTGACACTGCTTGATTTCCCAGGAAGGGTAGCATGTACTATCTTCACTCCCGGATGCAATTTCCGGTGTCCGTTCTGTCAGAATGCTTCTCTCGTGGTCGATGCCCCGGTAAAGGGGGCGGAAGACGTAGAGGAGTTTTTCTCGTTCCTCTCCAAGAGGAAAGGGATACTGGACGGAGTCGCGATAACCGGAGGGGAGCCGCTTCTTCAGAAGGGGATCGATGAGTTTATTTCCAGAGTGAGGGATATGGGCTTTCAGGTGAAGCTTGACACGAACGGCAGTTTCCCTGATATCCTCAGAAGCCTGATCGACAGGAAGCTGGTCGACTACGTCGCAGTTGACATCAAGAACAGCAGACGCAAATACCCTTTGACATCCGCATGCAGCGACCAGATGCTGAAGCGGGTCGAGGAGACAGTCGAGCTCCTTAAGAGCGGGATCGTTGATTATGAGTTCAGGACTACTGTGGTCGCGCAGTTCCACGAAGACGGCGATTTCGAGGAGATCGGCGAGTGGATCAGAGGAGCTGAAAGGTACTTTCTGCAGAAGTTCGAGGACAGCGGGGAGATCATCCAGGACGGGCTGAGCGCGCCTTCCAAGGAAGATATGGAGAGGTTCGCGGAAATAGTGAGACCGTATGTGAAGGAAGTTTCCCTGAGGGGAGTTTACTGACAGAAACGGCACAGCTGAGAAAACACATTTTTATATACACAGGGGTACAGAAGAGAGGACACGCAAATGTATAAGGTTCAAAAGAGAGACGGAAAAGCAGTCGATTTCGATATCAGCAAGATATCGAACGCCATCAGATCCGCTTTCGAGGCACAGGAGAAGCCGTTCCATCCGGATATCATAGACTTCCTCGCGCTCAAGGTCACAGCGGACTACACTTCAAAGATCAAGGACGGACTGATCTCCGTTGAGGATATCCAGGACAGCGTCGAAAAGGTCCTTGTTCAGGCCGGATATGACGACGTGGCCAAAGCGTATATCCTCTACAGACGTCAGCATGAAAAGCTACGCAACGTCAAAGAGACGATGCTGGACTACAAGGATATCGTTGACAACTACCTCAAGATCAACGATTGGAGAGTCAAGGAGAACTCCACCGTCACCTATTCCGTCGGCGGACTGATCCTCTCAAACAGCGGATCCATAACTGCAAACTACTGGCTCAGCGAGGTCTATGATGATGAGATAGCCAACGCTCACCGCAACGCAGACCTCCATCTCCACGACCTGTCCATGCTCACGGGATACTGCGCGGGCTGGTCCCTGAAGCAGCTGATCCAGGAAGGCCTCGGCGGCGTGCCCGGAAAGATCCAGTCTTCTCCCGCCAAGCACCTCGCTACCCTCTGCAACCAGATGGTCAACTTCCTCGGCATCATGCAGAACGAATGGGCGGGCGCCCAGGCGTTCTCCTCATTTGATACATATCTTGCGCCGTTCGTCAAGGCTGACAACCTGAACTATGATCAGGTCAAGAAGGCGCTCGAGAGCTTCGTGTACGGCGTGAATACTCCGTCACGCTGGGGCACACAGGCCCCCTTCTCCAATATCACCCTCGACTGGACAGTCCCGAACGACCTTGCTGAGCTGCCCTGCATAGTCGGCGGCAAGGAGATGGATTTCTGCTACAAAGACTGCAAAGCCGAGATGGATATGATAAACAAAGCGTTTATCGAGATCATGATCGAGGGCGACGCAGCCGGACGCGGATTCCAGTATCCGATCCCCACATACAGCATCACCAGGGACTTTGACTGGAGCGAGACAGAGAACAACAAGCTGCTCTTCGAGATGACGGCAAAGTACGGCACGCCCTATTTCTCCAACTACATAAACTCCGACATGGAGCCCAGCGATGTCAGATCGATGTGCTGCAGACTGCGTCTCGATCTCCGCGAGCTGAGAAAGAAATCCGGCGGGTTCTTCGGAAGCGGCGAGTCCACGGGAAGCATCGGCGTCGTAACGATCAATATGCCCCGTATCGCGTATCTTTCCGAGAACGAGGACGAGTTCTTCAAGCGCCTTAACCGCATGATGGATATTGCAGCCAGAAGCCTTAAGCTCAAGAGAGAGACCATCACGAAGCTGCTGGATGCGGGACTCTATCCCTATACCAAACGCTATCTCGGAACTTTCGAGAACCACTTCTCCACGATCGGACTGGTCGGAATGAACGAGGCGGGACTCAACGCCAAGTGGATCGGCAAGGATATGACTCATACCGAGTGCCAGGAATTCACCAAGCGCGTCCTCAATCATATGCGCGAGAGACTCTCTGACTATCAGGAGATGTACGGGGATCTGTACAACCTCGAAGCCACTCCCGCGGAATCCACAGCGTATCGCCTTGCAAAACATGACAAGGAGCGTTTCCCGGACATCATCACCGCAAACGAGGGAGCAACGCCCTACTACACCAACTCCAGCCACCTGCCGGTGGGATTCACGGACGATGTTTTCGCGGCTCTCGACATTCAGGACGAGCTGCAGACGCTCTATACGTCAGGCACAGTCTTCCACGCGTTCCTTGGCGAGAGACTGCCGGACTGGAGAAGCGCAGCTGCTCTGGTCAGGAAGATAGCAGAGAACTACAAGCTTCCTTACTACACGATGTCTCCGACATACAGTGTCTGCCAGAATCACGGTTATATCAACGGAGAGGTGCATGAGTGCCCCGACTGCCACAGTGAGACAGAGGTATACTCCAGGATCACAGGCTATTATCGCCCGATAAAGAACTGGAATGACGGCAAGGCCCAGGAGTTCCAGGACAGGAAGGAATATGTTATCGGTCACTCTCATCTGACACACGAAGGTGTCCGCGGAGAGCAGCATGTGCATGATGATCCCGAGGCGGC
Organism: Oscillospiraceae bacterium; assembly: GCA_017513135.1. Classification (GTDB taxonomy): domain Bacteria; phylum Bacillota; class Clostridia; order Oscillospirales; family Ruminococcaceae; genus RUG11783. The sequence continues at coordinate 30,042 of JAFWDH010000017.1, read as the reverse complement.
AGTGGAACAGGCTCCTTCAGATCCCGACAGGATCATCCTCTTTGAGACCCGTACCTGCCCGAACTGCAGGATGGCCAGAACATTCCTGGACAAGGCGGGGATACAGTATGAGGAAGTGATCGCGGACGAGAACGAGGACGAGTGCGACAAATTCGGAGTCCGTCAGGCCCCAACGCTCGTGATAGTCAGCGGAAAGCTTTACGACAAGATCGAGAATGTATCGAACATAAGGAAATATGTCAACGAGGTGACGATGCAACGTGGCTGATAAGATTTATGACATCCTTATCGTAGGGTCCGGCCCTGCCGGACTGACGGCGGCGGTATACGCAAGAAGAGCCGGAAAGAGCGTTCTGGTCCTTGAGAAGGAGGTCTTCGGAGGGCAGATCACACACTCGCCGAAAGTGGAGAATTATCCGGGTTATCTGGAGATGAGCGGCAACGAGTTCGCAGAAAAACTCATGGAGCAGGCTCAGGTCCAGGGGGCTGAGATCGATCTTGCCGAAGTGACTGATGTAACTGTCGACGACAACGGGATCAAGCACGTGATGACTGACATGGGAGAGTATCTCTGCAAGGCGCTGATAATTGCTTCCGGCTCCAGACACAGGGAACTCGGCGTACCGAGGGAGGAAGAGTTTATCGGCAAGGGGATATCCTACTGCGCAGTCTGCGACGGTGCGTTTTATGCGGGAAAGCATGTAGCTGTCATAGGCGGAGGGAACAGCGCTCTTCAGGAAGCGGTCATGCTGGCGGAGAGGTGCTCACAGGTCACTGTCGTACAGAACCTTGCGTTCCTGACAGGAGAGGAGAAACTGTCTGAAAAGCTCTTTGCCATGGATAACGTGGATTTCATCTACAGTTCCGTCGTCGAAGCATTGGAAGGGGATGACGAACTGGAGAGGGTCATTCTTCATGACACTGAGACAGGGCAGAGCGTCCCTCTTGAAGTCGATGGAGTTTTCGTCGCGATCGGACAGCTTCCGGCGAACGGTCCTTTTTCAAAGGTCGCGAAGCTTGCGGTCAACGGATACTTTGAGTCAGGTGAGGACTGCATGACTATGACTCCCGGGGTGTTCGTTGCAGGCGACTGCAGACAGAAGAATGTCAGGCAGATCACTACAGCGACCGGAGACGCAGCAGTTGCAGCAGTTTCTGCGTGCAGATGGCTCGATTCACAGTAAACGACTGAAGCATAAAAAGAAAGCAGACCGCAGAGGTCTGCTTTCGGTCTAAGAAGAGAAAAAACGGAGACCGGCTATGGGCAATTACGCGTATCTCCTGCTGTGCTCGGACGGGTCATACTACTGCGGATGGACTAACGACCCGGAGAAGAGAGAAAAGGCGCACAACTCTGGCAGGGGAAGCAGGTACACCAGATCGAGACTCCCTGTCAGAATGGTGTATAAGGAAGACTGCGGAGACAGGGTCTCCGCGATGAAAAGAGAAGCAGAACTAAAGAAACTGTCACATGCCGAGAAGATGAAGCTTGCCGTTTCATATCTGGAGGACAAAAATGACGGCTGTAAAGAGAACTGATATCGTTGTTGTCGGAGGAGGGGCTGCCGGATATATCTCTGCGATAATCGCAGCCAGAAACGGAGCCGGTGTCACTATTGCAGACAAGGCAAAAAGACCGCTCATGAAACTGAGGATATCGGGAAAGGGCCGCTGCAACCTCACTAACAACTGTACTGACCGTGAATTCTTCGACAACATATTCAGAGGCGACAAGTTTCTCAGAAGCGCGGTGAGCCGTTTCGGCCCCTCTGAAATAATGGAGTTCTTTGAGGAGCTCGGAGTGCCTCTTAAGACAGAACGGGGAAGAAGAGTCTTCCCTGTCAGCGATAAGGCTGCAGATGTGGCGGAAGCGCTGATAGGTGAAGCGGAGCGATGCGGAGTGAGAACAGTCAGAGGCGAAGTCGTAAGGATCCTGACAGACGGAGGAAAGGTGACCGGAGTCCAGACCGACGGCGGAGTCATAGACTGCAGTGCGGTGATCCTCGCTACGGGCGGGCGCTCATATCCGGGGACCGGGAGCACGGGAGACGGATACAGGATCGCCAGAGAACTCGGACACACAGTAACGAAGACCTATCCGGCGCTGGTATCGCTCAGGTGCAGCGAGGACTGGTGCTCAGAGGCCGAAGGGCTCTCGCTCAGAAACGTGACCCTTACCTGCAGGGAAGGAAAGAAGACACTGTTCAGCGAGATGGGAGAGATGCTTTTCACCCGGGACGGGATATCAGGGCCTCTGGTCCTTACGCTCTCGTCTGTTATCGCAGGAAAAGACTATTCGGGGCTGAAGACAACAATCGATCTCAAACCGTCACTGGACCGCGCGACCCTGGATAAAAGAGTGCTCAGGGACATGAGCGCGATGTCCAACAGGGAGTTCAAAAACAGCCTGGGCGATCTTTTGCCTAAGTCACTGATTCCTGTTATAGTAAAACTCAGCGGGATATCTCCTGAAAAAAAGGTGAACGGTATCACTGCGGACGAGAGATCCCGGCTGACAGACCTGCTGAAGGAACTGCCTTTGACCATCTGCGGAGACGGTGGCTGGAATGACGCGATCGTCACTGCAGGTGGGATCGCAACAAAAGAGATCGACCCTAAGACTATGGAGTCAAAACTGGTGAGCGGACTTTACATCGCAGGGGAAGTCCTGGATGCCGACGGTGCTACGGGCGGGTACAATCTCACAATAGCATTCTCCACAGGACATGCAGCAGGAACGGCAGCAGCAGAAAGAATTTCGGAAGGACTGTCCGCTGAAAAAGAAACGGACAATACGGTAAAGAGCATGAAAGCTATAGCTATCGACGGGCCCGCCGGAGCGGGAAAGAGTTCCATAGCAAGAAGAGTGGCAAAGGAGTTCGGATTCATCTATGTTGACACCGGAGCGCTATACAGAGCTATCGGCCTGTCTGCCATAAGAAGCGGGATAGACGTACATGACAGAGCGGCAGTCATAGGACTGCTTGCAGGCATAGATGTCGATCTCGCATATGTAAACGGGGAACAGAAGGTCCTTCTCTGCGGGGAAGACGTAAGCGGAGAGATCCGCACGGAAGCTGTATCGATGGCGGCATCTGCGGTCTCCGCTCTGCCGGAGGTCAGGGAGTTCCTGCTTGAGCTCCAGAGAGATCTTGCCAGAAGGAACGATGTCGTTATGGACGGAAGAGACATCGGAACCGTGGTCCTTCCTGATGCAGGCTGCAAGATATTCCTTACCGCGACCGCGGAGGAGAGGGCGATGAGAAGATACAAGGAACTCAAAGCCAAGGGGATCTACGCAGTATACGAGGCTGTTCTGGAAGACCTTAAGAAGAGAGACTACGACGACTCACACAGAGACATAGCTCCTCTCAAACTGGCTGATGACGGGATCGAGGTCGATACGACGGAGATCGATCTGGATGAAGCGGTGAACAGGGTCGTCCGGATCGCAAAGGAGCGGCTGGGTATCTGAAATGGCTGTTATAAGACTTGCAGAGACTGCCGGGTTCTGCTTCGGGGTAGACCGCGCAGTCAAGATGTGCGAGAAGTATCTCGATGAGGGCAGAAAGGTATCCACGCTCGGTCCTATAATCCACAATGACCGTGTGGTTTCAGAACTGGCGGAGAGAGGCTGCTCCATAGTGGAGTCGCCTGAGGAAGTTGAGGACGGAACAGTCCTGGTGATCAGGAGCCACGGAGTCGGAGAAGATGTGTACAGGAGATGTTCCGAACTTGGCATAGAGATAGCTGATGCCACATGCCCGTTCGTTGCAAAGACCCACAGGATCGTGGATGAAGCGGGAAAGAGCGGGAAGTTCGTCATTATCGCAGGGGACAGAGACCACCCGGAAGTGGAAGGGATCATCGGACACTGCAGCGGCAGATATGCGGTCGCGGGCAGCGGGGATGAACTGCAGGAAGCGCTGAAAGAGGCAGAAGGAAGCGACGGGATCGTCATGGTCGCGCAGACTACTTTCAGCCTTGAAAAGTACCGCATTTTCACTGAAACGGCGAAAAAAAACTATACAAGTTTGACTGTTCTTGATACAATATGTAATGCGACACATAGGAGGCAGGAAGAGGCTGCAGAGTTGGCGCTCAACAGTGATCTGTGTGTCGTAATTGGGGGATATAACAGCTCCAATACGCAGAAACTCAAAGAGGTCTGCGAACAGTATGCACCTACGGTTCGTGTTGAGAACGCAAATGAGATCACGCGTGAAATGTTGCTGGGCAAAGAAAGGATCGGTGTAACAGCCGGTGCGTCGGCGCCGTACCCTCTTATCAAGGAGGTGCTCGCAAAGATGAGCGAAATCACAAACAACGAATTTAACTTTGAAACTGAACTGGAGGAGTCGCTGAAGCCGGTACATCGCGGGCAGAGGGTCGAAGGAACTGTTATTGAGATCAGACCTACCGAAGTCGTAGTAGATATTGGCCGTAAACACACAGGATTTGTACCTTCCGACGAAGTAACTGAAGACGCGTCCGTATCAGTCGAGGACGCTCTCAAAGTCGGTGAGAGATATACTTTTCTAGTAACAAAGGTTCAGGACCTCGAAGGCGTCGTAACGCTTTCCCGCAAGAGAGTTGAGAACGAGACCGGAATGAAGGAAGTTCTCGCAGCTTTTGAGAGCGGTGAAGTACTTGATGCCTACATCACTGAGGTCGTCAGCAAAGGCCTCGTCGCCAATTACAAAGGTGCAAGGGTATTCATCCCCGGAAGCCAGGCGACACTGCGCCGCGGAGAGCCGTTTGATCAGCTTCTCCACACACACCAAAACATCCGCATCATCGAGGCTGACAGAGAACGCCGCCGTGTGATCGGATCCATCCGTTCTGTTCTTGAGGAAGAGAACAGCAAGAAGAAGGAAGAGTTCTTCCAGACAGTCGAAGTCGGTAAGGTTTATCAGGGCAAGGTCAAGTCCCTGACCAACTATGGTGCATTCATTGACCTCGGCGGAGTTGACGGAATGGTCCATGTCTCCGAGATGAGCTGGAAGCGTATTCACAATCCCTCTGAGGTCTTCAGTGTGGGCGATGAAGTCGAAGTCTTCGTAAAGGATTTCGATGCTGAAAAGGGAAGGATCTCCCTTGGTTACCGCCGTGAGGAGGACAACCCCTGGAACCTCATTCATACATATGAGATCGGCTCCGAGTTTACAGCTCCTGTAGTATCGATCACAAAGTTCGGTGTATTCGTAAGGATCCTGCCGGAACTCGACGGACTCGTGCATCTCTCCGAGATGTCCGTAGAACATGTAGTCGATCCCGCTAACCTCGTAAAGGTCGGCGATGAAGTCAAGGTCCGTCTTATCGGTATAGATGACGAGCGTAAGCGCATTTCTCTCTCAATGCTTGCAGAAGGAGAGAAAGAGGCAGCCCGCGAGGCAGCAAGAGCAGCCAAGGCAGCTCAGCAGGCTGAGGAAGCGAGCGCCGAGCCCGAGACAGCTGAAGCACCCGCTGAGGAATCAGCAGAGGCATCTGAGGAAGAATAACAGATCAGCATAACTATGACCGGTGCAGTTTCCTGCATCGGTCATTTTTAGAAACAGCACTGTGCGGCAAGGAGGGATCGACATGCCGGAGAGATTCTTGTTCGGGACATCATCAAAGGGTGAAAGGATAGACGCCCTGCGCATCTTCGACTCAAAGGGAAACAGCGCGGTGATCATTGAATACGGCGCGACGGTCCAGAGTCTTGTAATAAACAGCAAAGAAGGCCCGGTGGATACGGTCCTCGGATACGACAGTGTACAGGGATATGAAAACGGTACATGCTATTACGGTACGACTGTAGGAAGGGTAGCTAACAGGATAAGCAATGCGCTGATCTGTATAGACGGAGAAGAATACAGTCTTACAAGGAACGAGAACGGAAACTGCCACCACGGTGGCACATTTGGGATGCACGATGTTAAGTGGGACGGATCCTTCGATGGAGAGACTGCCGTCTTCCGTTGTTTCTCGCCTGACGGAGAAGAAGGATTTCCCGGGAATATGGAGGCTGAAGTCAGATACAGGCTCGATAACGGAGCTCTTCATATGGTTTTCAGAGCGGTTGTTGACAAGCCGTGCCCGGTCAACCTCACGAACCACTGCTACTTCAATCTGGCAGGAGAAGGGACGATACTGGACCACGATATGAGAGTGGGAGCTGACAGATACACTGAGACAGGGGCGGGAAATATACCAACAGGCAGGCTGATAGACGTAGAAGGCACACCGTTCGACTTCAGGGCCATGAAACCGATAGGGAAAGACATAGACTGCGATGATCCTCAGCTCATTGCTGCAAGAGGGTATGATCATAACTACTGTCTGAACGGGAACGGTTTCAGGGAAGTGGCTGCGCTGGAATGCAGGGATAACGGACTGGGAATGAGGATCATCACCGATATGCCGGGAGTTCAGGTCTATTCCGGGAACTTCATTACCGAAGAGAAAGGGAAGAACGGAACATTATACGGCAGGAACTCCGGTATTGCGCTGGAGACCCAGTTTTATCCGGATTCGCCCAACAGACCGGAATTCATGGATATTACGCTCAGACCCGGCGAAGTCTTCAGCTCAGAGACCGTCTATGCGTTCTATTCCCTATAATATACAAAATGTATCAGGAAGAGTTGATTATACAAGAAGTCAACGGAACTCCCTGTGAGATCCGGATGACCCGTAAAAATGTGAAAAGAATGACTCTCAGGATCGACAGGCAGGGGAATCCCTGCCTGTCTGTTCCGCTCAGGGCTACGAGGGCTGATATCTGGAAATTCATGATGTCGTGCAGTGACTGGCTTGCGAGAAACGTGGGAAAAAGAGAGTTCTTCACGCTGCCTGACAGACTTCACGACGGAGATGAGGTGTTTCTGCTCGGAGAGCCGCGCAAACTGATGATACGAAGCGCAGCCAGGACGTCTATGACCTTTGTTTCCGGAGCAGCAGTGCTTTATCTCAGAGATGCCGGTGATCCTGAAAAGGCTGCTTCCGCATACGAAAAAGCCCTGAAAGAGCTGGCTCTTTCAGTGTTTCAGGAGAGATTGAGCAGATATGCTGACGTAATACCTGAAAGATTCGGGACGCCCCGGATAAAGATCAGAAAGATGACCTCCCGATGGGGAAGCGCGAACCAGACGACAAATGAGATCCATCTGAGCCTTTTTCTGATAAAAGCTCCGCTGGACTGCATCGATTCTGTAGTACTGCACGAAGCGGTACACTTCACGCATATGGATCACGGAACAGAGTTCTATGAGATGCTTCTGGACCGTATGCCCGACTACAAGCAGAGGAGCACAAAACTTAAAGAATATGCCAGGAAATAGCAATTCGGGAAAAGAGAATACGGAAAAGAGACTTGAGTTCCTTTTTGCCGAGATCGGAAGGCAATACAGCGGCAGTGAGGCGGAAAGGATCATCGAAGGGATTCATGCTGTCAGGAAAAGTTCCTTCCGCATAAACAGGCTTAAGACAGATGCGGACGCAGTCGGAGCAAAACTCAGAGAGCTGGGGATAGGTTACAGAAATCCCGGATGGTTTGGTGACGCTTTCGTGCTGGAAGAGACTGACGAGGCGGCCGTCAGGAATGATGATATCTACGGGAACGGAGAGATATATTTCCAGAACCTTTCATCCATGATTCCTCCCCTTATGACACGAATAGAGGAGTCAGAAGACGTACTGGATATGTGCGCCGCTCCGGGCAGCAAAACTACGCAGATCGTGTCTCTCAGTGAGGGACGGGTAAACGTGACTGCCTGCGAGAAAGACAGGATAAGGGCTGAGAGACTTAGATACAATCTTGCAAAGCAGGGATGCAGCGGAGTAAATGTGCTCAATGCGGACGCAAGAAAGCTGGACAGCTTTCTTCGGTTCGACAGGATATTCCTGGATGCGCCGTGCTCCGGAAGCGGTACAGTGCTTTCCGCTGAGCCGGACACATACAGAGCGTTTTCCGAAAAACTGGTTCACAACTCGGCTGCGCTGCAGCTTCAGCTGCTTCGAAAGGGGCTGTCCCTCCTGAAAAAGGGAGGGGTGCTGGTATACTCGACCTGTTCTGTGCTGCCTGAAGAGAATGAGGCGGTAGTTATGGCAGCGATGAGAGACGGAGGGATCGAGATAGTACCTGTGCCGGAGAGGCTTCACGACGTCCCTGCACTGCATAGCAGGATCCCCGATACGCTGCTTGTGTGTCCCGGAGAGGAGCATGAAGGCTTTTTTGCAGCGATCCTGAGAAAGACCGGATAGTTCGATTCGGGTAGAAACAAACTGAGAAATGTGTATAATGTCAAAGGACCGCTATGTTTCAACATAATACGGCTAAAAACAAATTAAAAGGACGGAACATCTGAAAATGGCTAAAGCAGAAACGGCGACAGTCGTAAAGACGCCGTGGAAAAAGAACCTCGGCGACATACCGTTTCATCTAGAGTACCCCCAGTGCACTCTGTTTGAGGCAGTAAAAGCGACAGCAGAGAAGTATCCTGATATGGATGCTCTGATATTCATGGGACGACGCATCAGCTATCGCAAGATGATAAGCGAGATCGAAAAGTGCGCAAAAGCTCTCAAGACTCTAGGAGTAAGGGAAGGAGACTGTGTCACGATAGCTCTTCCGAACTGTCCTCAGGGGATCTATATGTTCTATGCGGTCAATCTTGTAGGAGCTGTAGCCAATATGATCCATCCTCTCTCCGCAGAGAAGGAGATAGAGTTCTATCTCAATTTCTCCAGAAGCGTGACGGTCGTGACTCTGGATCAGTTCTACAATAAATTCGAGTCCATAAGGAAGAACACTCCGGGCTTAGTAAACATAATCATTGCCTCTATCAAGGACGAACTGTCCAAACCTCTTATGGCCGGTTATATGCTCACAGAGGGAAGGAAGATCAAGAAGATCCCCGATGACGCTCCCGTGATCCGGTGGAACGAATTCATGAGGCTCAGCAGAGCGTGCTTCTACAATTATGCCGTTAAGAGAAAACCCGAAGATCCCGCAGCGATCCTCTATTCCGGCGGAACTACAGGAACGACCAAGGGGATAGTGCTGACCAACTACAACTTCAACGCACTCGGACGCCAGGTCATGGCCACCAACCCCATATACAGGATGGGAGACCGCATGCTGGCCGCAATGCCGATCTTCCACGGTTTCGGATTGGGCGTCTGCATACACACGATGCTGGAGGGCGGCGGATGCTGTGTCCTGGTCCCAAGATTCACAGCCAAGTCGTACGCCAGGGATATCATCAAGTACAAATGCAACTTCATTGCCGGAGTACCTACACTGTATGAAGCGCTTCTCAGGCTGGACAATCTGGAAAAGGCGGATCTCAGCAGCCTTAAAGGAGTGTTCTCCGGAGGAGATTCGCTTTCAGTCGAACTTAAGAAGAAGTTCGATAAATTCCTGTATGATCATCATGCGACTGTTCAGATCAGAGAAGGATACGGGACTACAGAAACGGTAACGGCATGCTGCCTGACTCCCATACACATGACGAAGGAGGGGAGCATAGGCCTTCCTTTCCCGGATACCTATGTGAAGATCGTAAAGCCCGGAACTGACGAAGAGCTTCCGTACGGCGAAGAGGGAGAGATCCTCCTCGCAGGGCCGACTGTTATGAAGGAGTATCTCAATAACCCCGAGGAGACGGCTCAGACTCTGAGGAAACATTCGGACGGTATGACCTGGGTGTATACGGGAGATCTCGGCTATATGGATGATGACGGGTTCATCTTCTTCCGCGGACGCGCGAAGAGAATGATAGTTACTTCCGGATACAATGTCTATCCTGCTCAGATCGAGAACATTCTGGATGCTCATGAAAAGATCCATATGAGCTGTGTCATCGGAGTTCCGGACGATTACAGGATGCATGCGGTGAAGGCGTTCGTGATGCTGAAGGACGGTGTTCCCAAGACAGAAGAGACCAAGGAAGAGATCAAGGATTACTGCAGGAAGCATATCGCAAGGTATGCCGTGCCAAGAGAGATAGAGTTCAGGGACGATCTTCCCAAGACGCTTGTCGGAAAAGTTGCCTACAGAGTCCTGGAGGAGGAAGAGGAAGCCAAGTACCAGAGACAGAAGGATGCTACATCGCTTCTTCCGGAAGGAGATAAGAGAAAGAAATAAACAGTTCCGGCAGGCGAACAAAAGAATCAGATCAATAAAAAATCCCATGCATTGCATGGGATTTTGTTCTGTTGCCCGGATCGTACCTGTTTGACGGTCATGATCCCGGGGATTATCTGTTTGCGCTGCGGTAGATCGCAAGCGCATCCTCATAGGATATGTCAGCGAAAGAACCCCAGTGTGCCTTTCCGCCGTCTGTGACATCCTCAGCCAGCTTCACGACTCTGTCGTCCGGAAGAACACCGAAAGCGGTCTGTGAGAAGCAGACAGGCATGCCGAGAGAGGAGAAGAAGCTGTCTACGGCATTGATAGCTGCATCGGGATCATCGGAATCTATTCCGAAAACGCGGCGTCCGAGTTCGCAGAATCTGGCAGGGTCGCGGTCTTTGTAGTGCCTTGCCCAGGAGCCGAACAGCGCAGCCAAAGAAGCACCGTGGGCTATATCAAAGTCAGCGGAGAGCCTGTGCCCAAGACGGTGCACGTCAAGTCCTTTATGACCACCCAGTCCGGTGAGGTCGTTGTGAGACACCTCACTTGCCCAGAATATCTCGCTCGCTGCGTCGTAGTTCGCATGATCCTTAAGCAGTATCGGGGAGAACTTAACAACGGTCCTCATGACCGAGCAGGCAAACTCGTCAGTGAGGTAATTGCCCTGAAGGTCCGAGAAGAAGCGTTCCATGGTGTGCATCAGGATGTCCGCGCAGCCGCAGCCTATCTGGTAATCGGGAAGAGTGAACAGGAACTCGGGATTGATCAGGGCGAAAAGAGGACGGTTGAGCTCTGTGTTCAGACCGTTTTTCTGCCTTGTCGCTTCGTTGGTTATGACTGAGGAGCCGGAGAGCTCGCTTCCGGCGGCGGCGAGTGTCGGGATAGCGGCAACTCCGATGGCTTTTGAGGGCTTTACGGAGCCGTTCCAGAAGTTCCATACATCCTCTTCAGGATTCGCGCCGCCGATCGATATCATCTTTGCCGTGTCGATGACGCTTCCTCCGCCGAAACCGAGGACCAGATCGGGACGGAATTCCTTTGCGAGTTCAATGCCCTCGCGGGCTTTTGAGAGCACCGGATTTGCTTTGACTCCGGATAGTTCAGTGTATTCTATCCCGTCGGCGCGCAGGAGATCACATACTCTGTCAAAAGCACCGGATCTCTTGACGCTGGAACCTCCGGTGACGATAAGTACACGGGTCCGGCCGTATTTTTTCATGTATTCGGCTATGTGCGTTTCTGCACCTCTTCCGAACCAGACATCTGTTGGGGAGTGAAATGTAAACTGCTGCATTTTCTACCTACCTTATCTGAAGTGATGGCAGTGCCCTGCCAAATGATCTGGGTATGACCCCTGCGGCGGGGTCATACACCTTAAGAACTTTAGAGAGCAGTTCCTGCTCTGTATAATATGCGAATCGCTCAATCTCTGCGTTTTCCGCGGCATTCTCAAGCGCGGCGATGAAAATGTCGTAATAAGATCCCGATCTTGAGACCTTCAGTCTCGAAGCAAGTGAAGGAATTATTCTTTCGTTTATCACTCTGTCCGTATAATCCGATCCGCGGGAATGTCCGTATCCTTTTATAAACCTCAGAAGCAGACTGTATGCCTCCGGCTCTGTCATTTTGCGGTCGATATAATAGATGCTTCCGGAAAGACCGTACATCATCTTCTTTGCATCGTAGTAACCGAGACGCAGATTTCTTTCTGAAAGGGCAGGTTCGAACTGCATCATGCTTCCTATGTCAGATACAGGCTTAATATAATGAACATCGAGATCCGGATCCTCATATCTCTGTATGGGACCGATCGAGTTGAGTTCAACAGCGATTATACTTTTATAGCCCCTTTCGGAAAGAGTGCTTATCGGAAGCCTGTTTGAGAGACCGCCATCGATATACCGTCGTCCGCCAAGCTTTTCACTGCGGAAGACCGGAAGGTATGCAGAAGCCAGAAGCATATCGTATAGTTCACCGGGAGCCAGGTCTTTGGCTCTCACGACCACGCCCTTCATGTCATCGACAGAGAACGTTACTATGTAGAACTCGATCGGTGAGTCAAGAACAGCTTTGTCGTCTATTGCTTTCTGCAGTGTTTTTTTAAGAGGGGTTATGTCAAAACCGCGATTCCTGAGAGTGTCGGTCAGCGTTTTTGCGGCTTCGCGGATATCAAGGTTTGTAATATCCTTTCTGACCAGTTTGTCCATCACGGAGTCATCAACTTCCATTACCTGGGAATAAGTGATGTCCTTCCAGAATCGGACAGCGGTCTCAAGCTGACCTGCCGTAACGGCAGCGCCGTTTATAGCGCCTACCGAAGTACCGGAGACAGCACAGAACCGTATACCTTCTTCGGCAAGAGCCTGCCACGCTCCGACCTCATATGCGCCGCGTCCGCCTCCGCCTTCCAGCGCAAGAGCGTATTCCTTGGATCTGTCAAGTTTGAATTCCATTGTTTACCCTGTGATCAGTTTATTCGATATTATTCTACTACATATGACATATGAGTGTAACAGATAACGGTTCTATACGGAAGGCATAAGTTGCCAAAACGGTTTAAGCCGTTATATAATCAGCGGGTAAGATAATTGTTGCTGTTTTATTGGCAAACAGGAGGGCTATCTGTTGGAAGAGAAACTTTTGGAAATGATCAGGAACGTGTGCGCTTCCGATGTCGAAGTGACCAGAGATACTAATCTCACCTTTGACCTTGGCCTTAAGAGCATCGATCTTCTTGAGCTTGTTACAGATGTAGAAGACGAGTTCGGCATAGAGGTATCGGATGAGGCAGTTGAGAGCATCCACACAGTCGGTGAACTCATGGATTACATTCAGTCTCAGTCATGACATCTGAATGATAGAGGATCCCGGGGCCGGTGATTGCGGGCACCCGGGGTTTATATTGCGGCTTCTACTCTCGGTTTGGGGAAGCCGTTTTTTTTGCGGAGATTATCACGAAAAAAAGAGAGAAATTCCTGAAAAAACCGTTCTGTTCTATCGTAATAATATGCTATAATTCGTAAGTCTTTTTTTGTTATATAGGAGGCCAATCATGCCCGGTACAATTTCCAGAGGCGTTCGCGCGCCGATTATCAGAGAAGGTGACGACATCGTCAGTATAGTTGTAGAGAGCGTTCTCAAAGCAGCAGCAGAAGAGGGGTTCTCCCTTCAGGACAGAGATGTCGTAGCAGTGACGGAAGCAGTCGTTGCGAGAGCTGCCGGCAACTATGCCACAGTAGATGACATCGCAGCGGATGTGAAGAGAAAGATAGAAGGGGACACTGTCGGTATCGTATTCCCCATCTTTTCCCGCAACAGATTTGCGATCTGTCTCAGAGGTATCGCAAGAGGAGTAAAAAAAGTCGTTATTCAGTTCAGTTATCCTTCCGATGAAGTCGGAAACCATCTCGTTTCCGAGGACGAACTGGATGACAGCGGGATCGATCCCTACAAGGACGTTCTTACAGTTGAGGATTTCCACAGACTGTTCGGATACCCCAAGCATCCTTTTACCGGGGTCGATTATGTCGAGTACTATCAGGATATAGTCAGGGAGGAAGGCGCAGAGGTCGAACTGATCCTGGCTAACCGTCCTGAAGCGATCCTGGATTATACAGATCAGGTAATCTGCTGTGACACGCATACCCGTGAGAGGACCAGCAAGAGGATCAAGAATGCCGGAGGCAAGACTGTTCTCACACTTTGTGACATTCTCAATGAGCCTGTAAACGGCAGCGGATACAACAGCGATTACGGCCTTCTGGGCACCAATAAGGCAACGGAGACATCCGTTAAGCTGTTCCCGAACAACGCAAAGGAAGTTGCAGACAAGATAGCAGCAGTCCTCCGTGAGAAGACCGGTAAGAAGATCGAAGCCATGATATACGGAGACGGAGCTTTCAAGGATCCCGTGGGAAAGATCTGGGAGCTTGCAGACCCAGTCGTCAGCCCCGGATACACTGACGGTCTCATTGGCGTACCAAACGAGCTTAAGCTCAAATTCCTTGCGGATAATGACTATGCGGATCTGTCCGGCGAAGAACTTGCCGATGCGATCCGCGGAGCGATAGAGAAGAAGGATAAGGACCTTAAGGGTCAGATGGCATCTGAGGGAACGACGCCCAGACGTCTCACCGATCTTATCGGATCGCTTTGCGACCTCACATCCGGAAGCGGAGACAAAGGTACACCGATAGTTCTTGTACAGAACTATTTCTCCAACTATTCAGACTGATGCATGATCATTTGAGCCGCCCGGAAATATATTCCGGGCGGCTTTTGGTGTACAATAATTAAGGACTGTATATTTACTGCTGAAAAGGAGGAAAGGCAGCGTCGCGTATCCATGCTGCCGATCATTGATGATCCAGGAAAAAGTAATGGAAGGCGGACTGGTGAGGATACCCGAATCCTTCCTGAAAAAATTGAAACTGCAGTACGGAGACAAGGTCATATTCACTGAAGATCCCAAAGGCAATGTCATCATTGCGAACTCCTCACTGGACGTGCTCCCTACACTGGAGTGCGGATTCTGGGGCATAGGACCGAAGGTCGGCATAGAGGATGAGCACGATATCGTCAGATTCGTCAGTGAATTCAGGAAGGAGAGAGAAGGATGAGGATCATGATAGACACAACGGTGTTCCTTGCCGAATGCCTTCTTCCTGACCAGAAGTACCCGAAAGTTTTCAGAAGAATAGTATCAGATCACACGCTGGTATTCTCTTCCAGGCAGATCGCTGAGATACGCGCAATAATGGAAAAGTATTTCCCTGACGAGGGAGATACCGTCGAATTGTTTTTCTCCGGTTTCAGTTACGAGATCTCAGACTCAGATGAGCCCGTTGACGGAGGATATCCGTTCATGCCTGAAGCGAAGAATGCCGGAGTCGGGGCAGTCATCACGCTGGATCCCGATATGGCGGGTACATCCGTAAACGGGATCAGGTTCATGGATCCTGACAGTTTCCTGAAAGAGGATTGAGATGGAAAAGACCGATAAAAAGAAGAAGCAGCTGCAGGTTGCTGACTGCGAGACATGTCAGTACTATGATTATGACGACGAGTACGGGGATTATGTATGCAGCCAGATGCTTGATGAGGATGAACTTGTCAGGGTCATGGAGCACGGGGCGCCGGAGTGTCCTTATTACAGATACTATGATGAATACACTATGGTAAGGAAACAGAACTGAGATAATAACGATCGAAGAATTTGACCGGTTGCTCAGTCGAAGACATCAATACTCTGCCGGACTGCGGAAGATGCGTTCCGGCAGTTTTTTATTGGCCTGTTTAGTCTCCGAGACACTTCACAAAAACACGCTGTGACACTATAATCTAAATTGAATGAAAATGGCTGAGAAGGCGCATTTTCAGAGTACTGTTAATAATTAATTATGATAGGAGAAATCTAATGGCAACGTTCAACAAGAAGACCGTTGAAGATCTTGATGTAGCCGGCAAGAGAGTGCTTGTCCGCTGCGACTTCAATGTACCGCTGAAAGAGGGAAAGATCACCGATGATACACGTATCGTCGCCGCACTTCCCACCATCAAGTACCTGCTCTCCAAGGGAGCGCATGTAATTCTCTGCTCACACCTAGGCAGACCCAAGGGAGAACCGAAGCCTGAGTTTTCACTCGCTCCCGTTGCTGCACGCCTGACAGAGCTTCTCGGTCAGGAAGTCAAGTTCGCGGCTGACGACAATGTCGTAGGCCCCAATGCCAAGGCAGCCGTTGCTGAGATGAAGGACGGCGAAGCCATCCTTCTTGAGAACACACGTTTCCGCCCCGAAGAAGAGAAGAACACCGAGAACTTCTCGGAGGAACTCGGTTCCCTCTGTGACCTGTTCGTCAATGACGCATTCGGAACCGCTCACAGAGCACACTGCTCCACTGTCGGTGTCACAAAGTATGTTTCCGAGTCAGCAAACGGATATCTGATGGCCAAAGAGGTCGAATTCCTCGGCAACGCCGTAGAGAATCCTGTCCGTCCTTTCGTTTGCATCCTCGGCGGTGCCAAGGTCGCTGACAAGCTCGCAGTTATCGAGAACCTCCTTACAAAGGCTGACACGCTGATCATCGGCGGCGGCATGGCATATACCTTCCTCAAGGCTCAGGGCTATGAAGTCGGTAAATCCCTCCTCGATGAGAGCAAGGTCGACTTCTGCAAGGAGATGCTTGATCGTGCAGAGAAGAACGGCGTCAAGCTGCTCCTCCCTGTCGACACAGTCGTGACCGCTGAATTCCCGGATCCTATCGATGCTCCCGTAGAGACAGAGGTGTATGACAGCACCGCTCTTCCGGCAGATAAGATGGGAATGGATATCGGACCCAAGACTCGTGAGCTTTATGCCGAAGAGATCAGGAACGCTAAGACCGTCGTATGGAACGGACCTATGGGTGTGTTCGAGAATCCCCAGCTTGCTGAAGGAACCAAGGCTGTTGCCCGTGCGATAGCTGAGACTGACTGCATCTCCGTAATCGGCGGCGGCGACTCCGCTACTGCAGTCAATTCCCTCGGCTTTGCAGATAAGATTACACACATCAGCACCGGCGGCGGCGCATCTCTCGAGTTCCTCGAGGGCAAGGGACTTCCCGGCATCGATGCTATGACAGATAAAGACTGATTTGAAAGGATTTATAGAATGAATAAAGCTAAGAGAAACGCGGTCATCGCGGGAAACTGGAAGATGAACAAGACTGCCAGCGAAGCAAGAGAGCTTATCGACGGTCTTCTTCCTCTGGTAAAGGATGCCGGATGCACCGTCATCATCGGTGTTCCTTTCACTGACATCCATGTAGCAGTTGAAATGACAAAGGGCAGCAACGTCCATGTAGCAGCTCAGAACTGCCACTTCGAAGCCAGCGGCGCTTTCACGGGCGAAGTCTCAGCGCCTATGCTTAAGGAAGAGGGAGTGGAGTATGTCATCCTCGGACACAGCGAGCGCCGCCAGTATTTCGCAGAGACTGATGAAACAGTCAACAAGCGCGCAAAGGCTGCTCTTGCGAACGGCCTCAAGACCATCATCTGCGTAGGTGAGAGCCTTGATCAGCGTGAAGCCGGAGTTACCAAGGACTTTGTCTGCGGACAGGTCGTAGCAGCTCTTGACGGCATGACAGAAGAAGACCTCAAGAATGTCATCATCGCCTATGAGCCCATCTGGGCAATCGGAACAGGCAAGACCGCTACCAAGGAGCAGGCTGCTGAAGTGTGCGGATTCATCCGTGATACCGTTGCCGAAAAGTACGGCAAGGATGTCGCTGAAGCCCTTACCATCCAGTACGGCGGATCCATGAACGCCAAGAACTGCGAGGAGCTCCTCTCTATGGAAGATATCGACGGCGGACTTATCGGCGGAGCATCTCTGAAACCCGCTGACTTCTCCGTTATCGTCGAGGCAGCCAGCAAATAAGAAAGGATCATATTCATATGAATAAAAAACCGGTTCTCCTCGTTGTAATGGACGGTGTCGGCATTTCCAAGACCGGCCTGGGAGACGGAGTGACCTTAGCGAACACACCGACTCTTGACCGGCTGAGGGCTGAATGCCCCAATACCCAGCTGAAAGCTCACGGTACTGCAGTCGGACTTCCTTCCGATGAAGATATGGGAAACAGCGAAGTCGGACACAACGCTCTCGGATGCGGACAGATCTATTCACAGGGTGCAAAGCTCGTGAACGAGTCCATAGAGAACGGTTCGATCTTCTCCTCGGATGCGTGGAAAGATGTAACCGGCGTCAAGGGAACTGTGCACTTCCTCGGACTGCTGTCTGACGGAAACGTACACTCCAACATAAGCCATCTGTTTGCTATGATGGACCGCGCCAAGGCGGATGGAGTGAAGAGAGTAAGAGTGCATATCCTTCTCGACGGAAGGGATGTCCCAGCTACCAGCGCTCTCACATATGTTGATGCGCTTGAAGCAAAGATCGCTGAACTGTCGGATGACAGTTTCGATGTCTGCATTGCCAGCGGTGGCGGCCGTATGAAAGTTACTATGGACCGTTACAAAGCTGACTGGGGAATGGTAGAGACCGGCTGGAACACTCATGTGCGCGGAATAGGTCGCGGATTCGCTTCTGCAAAGGAAGCTATCGAGACCTATCGCAGCGAACTGGATGTGATTGACCAGGATCTGCCGGCTTTCGTCATCGTAGATGAGAATGGGCCTGTAGGAACGATCAACGACGGTGATGCTGTTGTTCTGTTCAACTTCAGAGGAGACAGGGCACTGGAGATCAGCATGGCGTTCGATGACGATGTGTTTGACGCATTTGACCGCGAACCCCGTCCCGATGTCGTCTATGCGGGTATGCTTCAGTATGACGGCGACCTCAAGCTTCCGAAGCGGTTCTTGGTGAATCCTCCCCAGATCCGTAATACTCTGAGCGAACTGCTTATCGAGAACGGACTCCGTCAGTATGCTGTCAGCGAGACGCAGAAATACGGCCACGTGACGTATTTCTGGAACGGAAACAAGACAGGAAAGTTCAGCGAGGAGCTGGAAGACTACAAGGAGATCCCGTCTGATAATGTCAGTTTCGATGAGAGACCTTGGATGAAGTGCGCTGATATCACTGACGATCTGATCGAAGTGATAAAGAGCAAGAAATACGATTTCATCAGATGCAACTTCCCCAACGGAGACATGGTCGGACATACAGGAAACCTGGACGCTGTCATCACTTCTATGAGCGCACTCGACCTTATGCTCACGAGACTGGTAAAGGTCTGTGAAGAAGAGGGTGTCACCCTGATAATCACAGCTGACCACGGAAACGCGGACGAGATGCTCGAGAGGAACAAGAAAGGCGAACTGCAGGTCAGGACCGCACACTCGCTCAACCCGGTACCTTTCATTATCGTTGATAAGGAAAGAGATATCAGATTCGGAGAAGGCCCCTACGGACTGGCTAACGTAGCTCCTACAGTCGCCGATCTGTTCGGAATAAAAGCTCCGGATTGCTGGGAAGCCAGTATGCTGGTTAAATGAATTCCTGCAACATCTGATAGTCACTGAAAGGAGATAAGAAATGGCCAGAGGATTAGAAAAAGCTGCGGCGCTTCTGGGGTTTGCTGCCGGGACAGTGTTTTTCCTCAAGGAAATGGGACTGCTCAAGTTCAGCACTGAAAAGACGGAAGACGGAAAAAGGACTTTTACCGTTGAGTTTGACAGTGAAAGGGCAAAAAAGCAGCTGAGTAAGGCAGCCGGTGAAGAAACGCAGGAAGACAGTTTCTATGATGACCTGGGTCTGGATGATGAAGACGAGATATCAAATGATATAGCTGAATCGTTAAGAGATCTTGATCCGGACGGTGACGGTAAATTCTGATTTTATTTTTTAAAATGCGGAGAGACCATTACGGTCTCTCCGCATTTCGTACCTGTGATACTGTTTTTATAGGGTATCAAAGATCCAATACTTAATTGACAACAGTTGGGATAGATGATAGAATAGTGTTCCCAAGGATATCGCGGAGTGGAGCAGTTGGTAGCTCGCCAGGCTCATAACCTGGAGGTCGTAGGTTCAAGTCCTTCCTCCGCAACCATTACGAGAAAGCTAAAGGACTTGAGAGTTCAAAAAACGGATAGTTTATTAGTCTTTCGACTGGAAGAAGAGTATGGTGAGTACTCTTCTTCCTTTTTTATGTCAAAAGATCAGTTCAGGCTGTTTCTGCGGAAGAGTCTACTGAATAATGGACCACTTTACCTTTCTGAGGATCGACAGTCAGTTCATAAGCATCATTGTTCTGAAACCAGAATTCTCCTATGAACCGGTAGAAGATCACGATCTTCTGTGTTTTATCTTTCCCGGTTCCAACAGTATCGTAGACATCGATACGGTCTATCAGTTCTGAAAGCAAAGGCTTTGTAAGCTTATCCACTTTCATGAAGCTGCGGATCGCCGAAATAAAGTCATCCTGACTCTTCTGACTGAAGGAAAGGGATTCCAGTTTCTCATTGATAGCTGTGATCCTGTCCTGACACTGCTTTCTTTCAGAAGAATACTTGGCCGAGAGATGACAGAACCACTCATCGTCGATCTTTCCGGCGGCATTGTCCTCGTAGCATTTCTCATACAGACTGTCTACATTCTTTTTCCGGCCGGTAACAGAACGTAGTTCATTTTCCAGTGTTTTCCTCTTCTCAGCCAGGTTCATTTCTGCTTTTGCCTGCAAAAGCTGAGCAAAATAGACTTCATCCTTTTTGAGAATAGCAGCCAGATGTCTTAGCTCGCCGAGAACGATATGTTCCAGGGCATCTTCCCGTATGTAGTGCCTGGTCTTGCAGGTGCCGCGGGTATCTTTTTCATAGTTGGAACAACTGAAGAAATGAATATCGCTGTTGATCGTATTAGTGTGATACCATAGCTTCCTTCCACAATCCGGACAATACAGAAGATTAGAGAACATGGTCGTGTTTCCGCCTTTGTACTTTGAGATCTTGCGGTTGCCTCGCGCAAGCAGTTCCTGAACCCTTTCGAAGTCCTCGCGGGCGATTATGGGCTCGTGAACATCCCTGAACACTGCCCAGTTTTCCTTGGGGTTGTCCATCCGTGCCTTGTGCTTGAAATCAAGGGATCTGGTCTTGAAGTTTATGACATCGCCACAGTACTCCTGCCGGGTCAGCATCTTTGAAACAGTACTGTCGTTCCACCTGTACGGATCGTTGTATGTTTTTCTGCCGCCTCTTCTGATTCCTTTGTTCCTCCAATACTCAGTGGGATAAAGGACATGTTCATCAGAGAGCATATGCGCTATCATTTCACTGCCTTTGCCGTCCAGGAACAGTCTAAAGATACGTTTTACGACTGCTGCTGCTTCCGGATCAACGATCCAGCGGTTTTTGTTTTCCGGATCTTTTATGTATCCGTACAGTGGCTGTCCGAGTGGAATGCCAAGAGAACCACGGACCCTGTTGGCGGATCTGATCTTCTTGCTGATGTCTTTCGCATACTGCTCGTTCATGAAGTTTCTGATTGGAAGCATGTCATCCAACCCTTCCTGACTGTCGACACTGTCAGCGACTGCGATGAAGCGGACGTCATACATCGGAAAGACTTCCTCAGTATAGATGCCCACAGCAACATAATTGCGGCCTAAGCGGGAGAGATCCTTGACTAGAATGGATCCGATCTTGCCTGCCTTTATATCGCTCTCTAGTCTCCTAAAGTCAGGACGATCAAAATTGGTTCCGGTATATCCGTCATCCACATAGTACTGGCAGTTCTTAAGGCCAAGTTCGTTGGCTTTTATAGCAAGCATTTTCTTTTGTGTTGCTATTGAGTTGCTGTCGCCCTCCAGACCGTCGTCTCTTGAGAGTCTGCAATACAAAGCTGTGATCTTATATTCATCATCGATGATTGAGTTTCTTGTCTGCATTACTGCTCCTTTCTCGCAGACAAGCATTCTACGTTTGAGCAGATTGTATCTGTTGTGACAGTATCGGTCAACTGCGGATCACGCATAATGACATTCTCAAATCTGCTTCTCAGCCGGTATAAACCGATGTCTTTGCCGACAGTATTCGTGTCCGGTATCATGAATGATGACTGGACAACATACGTTTTCCCTCTGTATCTGTACTTGGTCGTACATCCTGTTGAAAACAAAGGCGAAGTCTTGATCATCTTTCCCATCCTTTACTCCTTTCCTTTCTCGCTTTTTTCTCAGCCGCTGCTATCCCTTGCAACATATCCGGAGGGATTCTGGATATCACAGCTTCGAGCTGTTTCTGCTTCTGATTCAGCTCAAACAGAGATCTGTTTGCCTTGTACAGTTCGTCTTCCTTTTCCTTCACGTAGCCAGAGAGGTTTCTGTACTCGTCTCTGGACTGATCAACAGCGCGTTCCAGGAAGGCGATTTTGTTATCTGTGGCCTTCAGCTGATCTTTGAGATTGACCATTTCCGGCGCATATCTGCCTATCAAAGCGATGGCTTCCTCCTTCTTCTTGCCGCTGTTAATGACACTGATATCGTCTATGGCTTTCACGATCTCGCTGTAGTGTTCGTAAAGCGTAGCAGCGTTCTTGTACATATATGGCGGAACATGCTGCCGCTGGGATACCCTTTTGGGTGTTCCTCTGTCCAGCTTCGGGAATCTTGCGGACATGTGCTCGTAGAACTGATCCTGCAGTTTGCTTAGTCCCTGAGGACCTCCGATCAGTTCCTTGGAGCTCAGCCGGTTATCCTTGGTGATGGGGACAAAACAGAGATGCATGTGCGGAGTAGCCTCGTCCATATGTACCACTGCGGATATGATGTTTTCCTTTCCGAAAGTCTCTTCAAAGAATCTGAAAGCAGTTTCGAAGTAATCACGCTGCGTTTCAGGAGGCTTGGAACGGATCCATTCCGGTGTCGCTCCTATGAAACAGTCCTGCAGTACGACGCTGTCCTTTCTCAGCTTCGCTCCGGCTTCCCTGATCCTTTCCAGTATCATGCTTCTATAGGAGCCGGCAGGCTCGCTCAGATAGTAATTGAACCTGGTCCTTTCCATATCGATATCCGGATTGCTTTTATATTCCGTCTTTTTTCTTTCGTGATGCCGCTCGATGCGTCCTACCGCACCGAGCTTTCTTTTTTCGATTCTCATGATTGCGTAATTGGCCATACGGACTCCTTTCTCCTTCTAAAGGAAGGATGTAATAATTCAATGTGTCTTGTTAGTGTCTTCTGAACGCAACACTGCGCCTTTCTTTCCGGCAGGTGATAACTGCAGCCTGTATCGCACAACAGAAGCCGGATAATAGCTGTTGATCCAGTGTCGGCGCAGATGTTGTGTAACCCACTACACCTTGCATGCAAGGCGGTGGGCCAGCCGTTCCCTCTGGACTCCCCGGGAAGCATGAGGGAATGTATCCGCATTTCCTCATACCGGATCCGGCAAAGACCAAAACCACATTGATCCCTGCTTCACTGAGCGGATCTCCAGCTGTGCTTTTGCTTTCTTTGCCGTGCTCTCGCCGACGCCCGCAGCCTTCATCATATACATGACTTCCTGCTGCGGTCTCGGACCGGCCGAGAGAAACTGCCGCAGTGTCTCTTTGGCTGTTTGCAGCTGAGTGTCGTGTCTTCCAGGTTCGCTGAAGGTGTTTCCAAGGACTTCATCCGCAGTCCTGGCATCCTCCCTGATCCATTCCACTTCTCCGTTACTGACTGAAAAGACGATGGCATTCCCGGTGGGACCGACATTGCATTTGACCTGAGCCAGGATGCGTTCATCAGGACGGTCACGGCTCGTTCTTGCGATTATCAGAGCGCTGCGTGCCGCAGCGATGACATCTACGGATCCAGAACCTCGGTTTATTGCTTTCTGACCGATCTGTTTGTTCTGATGATGAATGATCAGTATGGCACAGCGTTGCTTCTTTGCTATCTCTATAAGCGGACGGAACTGAGCTCTGACAGCATTCGCGGAATTCAGCTGAGTGCTTTCTCCGATATATGCAGATAAGGGATCAAGGATGATCAGTCTTGCCTGTGTCTGTTCCAGTGCGGTCAGCAGTCTTTCATCTGAGAAGCTCAGGAACTTCTCTTTCTCGCTTATGAAGAACAGTCTGTCTGGATTTCCTCCTGATTCCATAAATCTGGGGACGATGGTGTCGTCAGCATCATCCTCAGAAGACTGGTATATTACGTTTATCGGAGTCTGACCGTCTCCGTCTGTAAAGGGCATTGGTTCTCCCTGAGTCAGCATTGCCGCCAACTTGAGTATCATCAGGCTCTTTCCATCACCCGAATCGCCCTGCAATACAGTGACTTTTCCGTATGGGATAAAGGGGTACCACAGCCATTCGATATTTCTGCAGTCGACATCACTTGCTTTGATGATTTTTAATTCTTCCATTCACTTTCTCCTTCTTACTGTATTTCGGGCAATAGATCACGATTGCGCGGAAGCTCTGTTTGCATTCGTGCTCGCACTGAACGCAGAGCTTGTTGTATGTGATCCGGTTTCTGTCATTAAGGAAGAGTGCCCACTCTTCCTTCCTTTTCTTACTCATTCTCGGTATGCGGCATCGCCTCCTTTCATTTTTCATAGTTTTCCGGGTGCAAAATCCCGGCTTTTTTCTTTTGAGAGCTCTTTTCCCTGACAGGGCAGGGTGCTTATACGTTTCATCTGAATCGAAAGCTCTCTGAAGAGAAAAGACCCGAAAATCAACCCGGAAAGAGCAGTTGTTGCTCTGTTTCTCCGCGAAGCTGTCCTCGTGCTATTTGTCCTCGACGCCCGCACGAACGGGAACACATCAGACGCCTGATTGCGAGTCAGGTCCATAGGAATCTCACCTCCCCGCCTTCTTCATGGCCGGACCGCGAATTACGGAAGTATCATTGACCCCGGAGTCTGTCATCGCCGCCACCGGTAGCAGACCGGCTTTTGCTGTATAAGCTATATCGCTCGCTCTTTCGAGGTCATGGCGCGCCTATAGTCACGGCTCAAGGTTTCACCCTCAACTCTGGGAACGTATCTGACGGATGAACTATTCAGTTGTCAAAGTGCTTGGGAAAAGTCCCTCTAATACTCCCTTGGGAACTTTTTCCGGAAAAATTTGATGGAAAAATCAAAGTTTTTCAAAAATCAGCTTTTTTCACAAAGGGAAGCGAATTTCTATGTATATGCTTACTTGTGATGATTGGCAGGGATCCGCGCCTTAATCCTACAGGCTACCGAAAAAACCCCTCTACTATGTACTTGCTGAATTTTGAGGCCGATTTTTTCACTTTTTTTCGAGATTTTTAGAAAATCTCCCTTTTGAACAAAGAAACGGCTTTTGTCCGTACAGGGCTTTTGCTGTGATTTGACATTGCGTTCCATGGCAAAGTCATCGAATTGTAAGAATCCAGGAGCCTGCTTTTGACTTTCTATCTATAGCGTTAGAACTCAAGGGAAAAAACCTTGCTCAAAAAAAGAATTTGCCTCTCTATCTGTATAGACAGAGACAAAGCAAATGTCAGAGTGTGGCGGTGATGTTATCACCTCTGCAGTATGCTTCCTCCTCGCCCCTGCAGCCGGGAAGACACTGAGTAGCGGACAGCGTATCCGCATCACGGGAATCTCACCCCTCCGAGGATCTCTCCGAGCCGTTTCCGGGAGTACCATTATCATCCAGACTGTCATCGCCTACATGGGGAGCTGCCCCACGGTCAGTGACGGGATTCTCGCTCAGCCTCCACTATTTCAGGAGGGTCACCGCATACCTCACAAGTGGCTATCATCTGGACTGATGTCTCAGTGCTTGCTTATTCAGTTTTCAATGTTCAGCAGAGGTTTCAAAAAGATCCCTCTACTATATATGGATTTTTAGGGGGCCATTTTGGACCCACTTTGTAAAGCTTTTTCAGAAAAAACTTTTGCTGTCGTCAAACCTCGACTTGAAGGCCGTTTTTTGCTTTACATGATTACTCTGAAAAAAGTCCCTCTACTATATATGAACAGGGAGAGACCATTTTAATGCACCCCCAAGTGTCCCATTTTGAAGAACTTTGTTTTTCTGTCGGGGGATACGGACAGAAACAGTCTCTTCGGGAATTAAGGGACGCAAGTTTTCGCATATCGAATTAGGAGAAATAAAAAAACCTGGCGTTTCCGCCAGGTGATAAATGATACATAGGAAAGATATTAATTAGGGCATTTACTATTCTGTCTAAGACAGAACAGACAACCTGAAATAAACGGGAGTACCCAGAATAACGGAATGCGCAGGAGTTTATAGTTAAGTGCAATTAACACAAAATACCGGATTAATAGGGAATCTGGAAAAAGCAACCAGACAATATAAGTAAGAAAAAGCAGAAGCGACGGTACAGCCATAATAATAACTATGATAAATGTGAATTTTGTCTTTCTGAGTTTGCAGTCGAACCATAACGAAAACACTGAAAGGTTAAGAATCCCAATTATAAAAAGAATGATCGCTTCCGAGAGCAGAGGGAAAACAACATTTGCAGGACTGACTATCATTTTTCTGCCTCTGGCTTCGATCCAGTTAGGCAGAATGATACCGCGGATCACACCTATGATAATTAGGGAAATAACAGAAATTGCAATAGCAGCTATGTACCGTTTCTGATATTTTTGGTAGGCACTTTTGGGACTGCCATAGATCAGATCATTAACATCTGTCTCAAAAACAGAAGCTAAAGATATGAGCGTGTCAACGTCAGGCCGGTTTCTGTCAGTTTCCCAGCTACTGACAGTCTGACGGGAAACAAACATCTTCTCGGCCAGTTCTTCCTGAGTCATGTTGTTTTGTGTTCTTAATCGTTTTATGTTTCCAGAAACACTCATGATAACGCACCTTCCTTACGAATAAGTTACTACAGAAGAGTTAAGGATGTCACGCTATCTTTACTAGCATTATCCTTGTGATTATCCGATGTAAGAAGTTATCTGTCTGAGACAAGGTAGCCCGTAACATGTGAGCAAAGTAGCTTTTTTAAATAGAAAAGTGTTGACAAACTAGGTCTATCGCAGTAGACTTCAAGCATAAGGTCTATAGCGCTAGTCCTTCGTAATCGATAACAGAAACATAGGAGCTCATTATGGAATACAGACTTGGAACGATGGAGTACCGTTTCCTGACGCTTATCTGGGAGAACGAACCGATCAATTCTACACAGCTCATGAAAATGTGTGCGGAAAAGTTTTCCTGGAAAAAGTCCACATCATTTACGATGATCAAAAAGCTTCAGGAGAAGGGCTACATTGAAAACAAGAATTCAATCGTTACGTCTTTGGTCAGCCAGGAAGCGGTCATGACAGCAGAAAGCAAAATAGTTGTCACAGAAACATTCAAAGGGTCCCTTCCTAAATTCGTAGCATCCTTCCTTGGAGGGAGTACTATCTCCGAGGAGGAAGCAGAAGAGATCAAGAAATTGATCGATTCAATCAAGGAGTGATTCGATGACTGCCTTATTCAGGTTAATGCTTAAGATGAGCATAACTGCCAGCTATGTAATAGCAGTGGTGCTCATACTGAGATTATTGATGCGGAGGTTCCCGCGTAAGTATTCGTACTATCTGTGGTCTGCAGTATTGTTCCGGCTTTGCTGCCCGTTCTCGTTCAGCTCGGTTCTGAGTATCTTCAACTTCTCAGCAAAGAGGGGAGAGGATGTTATCATCGACCTTTCAGGGGTACCGGTAGCTCCATCCGCGACAGAAGGAGTTATAGGATCGATAGATCTTGGATCTCCGTTCATAACTGAAGTTGTAAAGGAAACGTTTGCTACACCGGAGCAGAATATCATGGTTAACCCGGCTGCTCCGCAGCCTGCGGTTCCCGTAGTCGCACCTATAGCTGAGAGCGCAGCACGTCCTGATCTGTTTACTGTCCTAGCTTTCATTTGGCTGATAGGCGTAGCAGTTATGGCAGTATATGCATTGATCTCCTATCTCAAGCTGAAGAAAGAACTGGATTTCGCAGTACCGTTTCATGATGACGTGAAGCAGGCCGATGTGCAGTCTCCTTTCCTTTTAGGGTTGATAAAGCCGACGATCTATATCCCGTTCGATATAGATGAGTCCGCCCTTACGATGTCGCTGGCCCATGAAAGATACCATCTGCTGAGGAAAGATAACTGGGTACGTGCTCTGTCATACTGTCTGTTATGCATACATTGGATGAACCCCATGTGCTGGGTAGCATTTTTCCTCATGATCAAAGATATGGAGATGAGCTGTGACGAGTATGTGCTGGCGGGGAAAGAAGATATCAGAGCAAAATACAGCAACGCTTTGCTTGGTCTCGCGACAGAGAGAGAAGCACCTATCATGGCTACAATCTCGTTCGGAGGTGATAACGTGAAAGAAAGAATAAAGAATATCATGCGTTTCAAGCATACAAGCAAGATAATATCCGCAATCGGAGCCCTTTTGTGTGTAGCGACATTGGTGGTTTGCATCTTTAACGGGAAAGCGAATGCAATGGCACCGGAAGGACCTTCGTCAGATCAAACTACAGAAGAAATGTCGGGACCGATCTCAGAAGATGTTGAAGAAACTTTTGAATATGGCCCCATCAGACTAATAGGAAAGCCGATAGGAACTATTATGGGGGAATTCGCCAAGACCTCTAAGGGATACTATGAGATATTGCCATGGACCCCACAAATGTTGCCGGAAGGACAGAGAACTAACTACAAATATCCCGGTAACATAATCTATACAAACTATGAAACCGGAACAACCGATTTCCTGTGCAGTGTGCCCGGATGCGATCATAATTCACCTGACTGCACAAGTTTCATAGAAAACGCTTATTGCGGGCATCTGTTCACAGATTATTCTGAGAATCATTTGTTCCTGATGCTTGGCGGGGCGGTTGATGATCAAAGCGGCAAAATCGGTGAACCTGCCAGAATCATAGAGATGAACATGGATGGGTCAGAAAAGAGAACGGTATGTGTTCTTAATGACTATGAGTCATTTGATGACTGGCCTGTGGTTGTCGCGGGAGATGAGTATGTATATACAACGACCATTCAGAGGAAGTTGCAGAACGGATATTCAGTTGACAGACCTCTTTTGGAAAGGATCTGGTTTGCTGACGGAAGGCGTGAAGTGATTCGCGAACTGAAAAATGACAATGAAGACCATGAGGTCTTGTTCTCGTCAGTTAACGACAGTGATCTTGTAATAAGGCACATACATAGAGATGAAGAAGGAACAACCGACGCCCGAGAGTGGTATAGTCAGAGTGGTGAGCTTCTTGAGACATACGGACCGTATTCAGCGGAATACTATGCCTATTGCGATTCAGATCTTCTTGTGCACTTGACTTCAGATGGATCAACGCTTACTGCAACTGCATTTTTCCCGGTTACACAAAAGAAAATGATGATTCAGGGGATTCCTTGTGATGCGGACCCGTCAAGATGTGTCATCCTCGAAAGAGACGATGAGAAGATGATGCTCCATTTCATCGACAAAGATGAAATCAGCAGAAACTATGTGCTGGATTTTTCGAATGAGACCTGGAAAGAGTTTTCGCTGACTCTTGACTCGAACAATGCCTATGAGGTCACTCCTCTGGCTGATGCAGGTGATGATTATCTGGTAGTGGCTGACAGATATGACAGTACTATATATCTAAAAGACACAGAAGGAGTGGAACACGCATATACGATCGTTTGGCGTATGATATACGCTTTCATGTCTAAAGATGATTACTGGAATTCTGTTCCGAACTTCAGATACATCGAGGATAAACTTGATTAGGACGACCATTAATCAATAGGTAGAATGGCACAGAAGAAGTTACAGTCTTCTCTGTGCCATTCTTAATCGAGAGTAATGCTATCAGTTCATTCTCGGTACGTTTGGAGAAACTTGTTTATCCATAACGCACCTTTCTTAAGAATAAGTTACTGCAGAAGCGTTATGAATGTCACGCTATGATTTGTAGCACAAAGGTATAAAACGATACTTGAAATGATATTTGACATAGAGTGATTATAATTGAAGATAACAAAGAAAGGCGTACAGATCATGCACATAAATAAATGGCTTTTATGGCTGTTGACATTTGTTCCTGTGCCAGCGGGATATCTGATAAATCTCGTAACTGCAAACAGCTTTTTGTCCGGGAACACAATAACGGGTAGGTTTTGGTATTATTGTCTTCCTCTTGCAGTGCTCGTGTTCTGGTTTTGGCTGGGATGTCAGTTTTCGAAAACGACATGGAGCTTTTGGCCGTCTATGCTCATAGGGAATATGAGCGGGATCCTTTCTCTTATATTGTTTGTGTGGCAGTTCTTTGGGCACAATGATGCAACCAGAAACATGTTTATAGCGGGATTGTCACAGGGCTTTCTTTGCTCAACGCCTATGTACCTGTTTAGCAGGATCTCGATTTTGTTCGATTCGGATCCCTATACTATAGACATATACGATCAGCTATATCTTTATATCGTTTC
>JAFWDH010000016.1 GCA_017513135.1 Oscillospiraceae bacterium | reverse complement strand
GGTCACCATCCAGTTGAACGGGGCGTAATCGCACTCCATTCCCACACGGACGACTCCTGCCTTCTTGACAGCAGCCATATCGCTCTCTTCTTCCTGCTTCTTGCCGCATGATACGAGGCAGAGCGCAAGCGAGAGCAGGAGGATGATACTGATGATTCTTTTCATTTTTTAACTCACTTTTTTACAGAGAAGCATAATACTATTATTTCTATTCTTCTTACCAAAAGAGTCACGCGATTATGACTTACGTGACTCTTTTACATTTGAAACTTTCAGCCTTTCGGGCGAAGGTCAGTCGGTGAAAAGCTCATCGCTCATATAGCCTCGAGCCAGATAAGGTTCTGCGTCTACTTTGGATCCTCCTGAGAACACATAGAACTCAAGATGCGCTCCAGTGTCATCGCTCATCTCTCCTATGTGACCTATCACGTCTCCCTGTGAGACCCAGGCTCCGGGACCGACTTCCACAGACAGTAGATGCGTGTAAACAGTCTGTATCCCGTCTCCGTGAAGGATCATCAGGTAGGTGCCATAGTTGTTGTCATGTCCGTATGTGGTGACGATACCATCAAATGCCGCAACAGCTTCCATTCCTGGAGTTGAGATGAAATCGACCGCACAGTCGTCTTCTTCAGATCTCCAAATGCGCAGGCATTTTCTCACCGGCCAGGACATTTCCCATTCACCGGGTACGCTGAGGCTTTCCGCAGTATTCTTGTCAGGCCATTTTTCGCCGAATTCAGGTTCGCCTTCCGTTGTACCAGGATCTTCCGCTTTGTAGATCACTGACAAACCGCTCACCTTCCCCTGCAGGAGCTCAACCTTAGGCACCGCGTATACTACGGTGACATAGCTTCCGCCCTTGGATGTGAAGTAGAACGCCGTATCGGTTTCGGCAAACACGATCGCGTCACCGGGGACTCTCACATCGCAGTCCTCATAGATCACATCATAAGAGACTGCTCTGCCGTTCGCTGCATCCACGACGCAGTAATGAGGCGCCTTGAACACAGGCCATCCATCTTCCATGCCGTCGAACTCACAGTAACCGAGGGTGAAGTGCGAGTTGTCCAGCGCTTCTCCCAGGGTGATCCACTTTATGGTCCTGTTGGGCTCGTCTGTTAGGAACTCCGGCGTTACATCGAGGTCCGTTACTGTCTCTTTTCCGGTGCTGAGGTTGTATATGTGGATTACGAACCTGCCGCCTTCCCAGGTCATGGACATGATGCTGTAGCCGTAATAATAGCTGATATAGGGCAGATCAGCTTCAAGCAGGGTCTCGGTCTCTCCCGTATCGGTGTCGTATGCGTCGAATCTGTAGCTGCGTATCGGAGAGAATGCTGCATCCTGATCGGCGCCTTCCACTTCTCCGAGATAGGTCCGGAATACGATGCGGTCATTGAAGCCGCCGTATACGAACTGGTTCTCGCTGAAGGTGTACACGGTCTTTGATTCCGCGGTGTCCACGTCGATCTCGACAAGCTCTCTGACGCCGTCCTTGCGCAGCGGCACATAGATCTTGCTTCCCCTGGTCTGGATGGTGTTCTTATCAAAGTAATCAAGGACATAACCGGGAAGCCTTACGATCTCTTTTTTTGCCCTGCCGTCCAGTTCCATCCTGTTTACGACGAACCCGCCCTCCATGGAGAAGGACATCGTCAGCAGGCAGTTGCCGTAGGCGTCGCTGAGTATTGTCTCATCTGCGGTTATATCATTGCCGCCTATTATCTTCTCTGCGTTGATCCTTGTATCAATGAGAGTCAGAAAACTTTCGCTGTCATCATTATAGACGTAATAAATGCTTTCCGGCGTTGTGACCGTCCAGTGTCCGGCTGCGCCTCCAAGGGCAGGCTGCATCTGAGATCCTTTTCCGGATACGGGGAAACCGGTGCTTCCGGGACCGTCAGAAGACGGATCCAAAGCCGACGGGACCTTTCCGTTGAAGGCGCAGGATGCAAGCATCAGCACGCACATCAGGATCGCGAATACTGTTTTCATCCTGTTCGCGTTCCTGTATTTAAGAACATTGGTTATTCTTTCTTTCACGTTAGAACCTCCGAAATCCATCGGACCTACCGGCAGGGCATTTCTCTCTACGGCGAAGTTAAGAAGAGCGTCGCTGTATGCGGTCCTGAGATCCTTCTCTCCCTCCAGCACGTGCTCGTCGCAGCTCATTTCCATATCCTTGATCATGAGATAGTAGGCTGCCCAGCACAGGGGGTTCATCCAGTGGATGCAGAGAAGCAGGAACGACAGAGCCCTGATCCAGTGGTCTTTTCTCTGTATGTGGTATCTTTCGTGGGCTATGGACATCTCAAGCGATGTCTCATCTGAACTGAAAGGTACATATATGACCGGCTTGAAAAGTCCCATCAGGAACGGTGACCTGATCTCAGCCTGCCTGATATTGTCGCGGAGGGGAACCGAGAAGCGGAGCTCTTTTCTCATGCGCAGATACTTTATGAGCGCGTATGTGAGCAGCGCCGCGATCCCCGCGATCCATACTATAAGCAGGACGGATGCAAGGCTTACCGGAGGCTTTGAGACCTCTGACGGAACGGCCGGCACGGGCGAATTGACTGCAGGCGCGGTAAACGTCTCCTTGATCGTCTCGGTTATCTGAGGAGCGCCGAGGTCGATCGGGCTCGAGATGCCCTGGGCGTCATTGCCGGAAGCTACCGGAACGCCTGAGAGATCTATGATCACATTCTCCCCTCTCCTGAAGGAAAGGTTGAAGATGCTGAACACCGAGCTGAACGAGAACGGACAGCACATGCGGAACAGCACCGCGAACCATAGATAATATGAATATCTTTTGGGGTAATTCCTAAGCAGTATCCTGAACACCAGTACCGCCGCTATCACATAGCTGGCAGTGATGCTCATCTGCAGTAACATCCTGAACAATGAAGACATACTGTCACCTCCTGTAGGAGTCGATCAGCTTCTTGAGCTCCTCCGCTTCTTCTTCCGAGATGGTCTCTCCCCCGAGGAATGCGGCGATAAAGCCGGGCAGGGATCCTTTGAACGTCTCCGAAACAAAGTTCCTGCTTTCCTTTGCTCTCACCTCTGACTGACTGATCAGCGAAGTGACTACTGATCTGCTGTTTTCCACGAAACCCTTTTCCTGAAGTCTCTTGAGCATCGTATAAGTCGTGGATTTCTTCCAGTCGAACTGTTCTGCACAGATCCGGACCAGGTCCATCGACGTGACAGGCTCATTCTCCCAGATTATCGTCAGAAAACGGTATTCCATAGTGCCAAGGCTGTAATCCATTGCTTTTGCCTTTCGAAAGATTTGTATTCAGTGATCACTATTGTAGTCTATTGCAGTAGACTGACTATCTGCAGTCTACAACTGTAGATTGACTTTGTCAACTGTTTTTTGTAAAATGTTTCAGGATAAGATTTACTGTTCTGCTCCAAAACTGATAGTTCTGAAAGGATTTTATAATGAAGAGATCAGTCCTCTGCAGAATAATGACCCTGCTTTTGATACTCTCTGTGACGGTCTTCATATCTTCCTGCGCAAGGAAGGAAGACGCTCCGACGGCTGATCCTGTTCCCTCCGGGACCTCCGTTCCGGATGATACCGTGAACTCCGGCGGCGGATCAGAGGAAGGCTCGCCTTCAGAGGAAGATATTGGCGAAAAGCTCACCGGCCTTAAGGCTATTCTGAGATCGCTGGATGAGAAGATAAAGAGCGGTATCTCATCTGATCCTGAGAAGCTTGAGGTCCCGGGAAGGCGGTCGATGATGATACCTCTGGAGAGCATGCAGTTCGTCAGCAGGCCCTTTGATGAGAACACTCATCACGGGATAGATCTCGTGGCTCAGAACGGGACCGGTGTCTATGCGGCTTTCGCAGGCTTCGTCGCGGATGTTGGATCCGATGAGGAATTCGGCAATTACGTGCTCATCGAGCACGGCGGCGGGATAATGACGCTGTATACCCATCTGCAGGGCTGTGAGGCTGAGACGGGCTCTTACGTGGAGATGGGCGAAGTCATAGGATATGTGGGATCGACCGGAAACGCGACCGGTCCCCATTTGGACTTCAGGGTGCTGGATAACGGAACCGAGGTCGATCCGGAGCCGTTCCTGAACGCTCAGATACAGAAATAACGAAAGATAAGAATGATGGAAAAAACGCCTGAACGGCAGATGGCCGTCAGGCGTTTTGCTTATTCTGATCTCAGGATCACTTGATCATGCTGTATGCGACTGCCCTTACGCGGAGGTGATGGTACTCTTCCATGTTCGGTACTGCCTGATGCATGTAGGTGATGGAGAAGTTCTCCTCCGGGGAGATCTCGGTGTAGGTTCCGAGAGCGCCGGTCCAGCCGTATGCGCCGGGAGTGCCGTTGCTGTGAGCTATCGCTCTTCCCATAAGAGTCCTGACGCCGAGGCCGTAGCCGTAGCCGTCGAGGTAGAAGTTGCGGAACTCGCCCAGCTGGGTGTCTGTGAGCATGTTGTCCCTCATGAGGTCCTGCGTCTGGCGGCTGATGAGCTGGTCGCCGTTGGGCATGATGCCTCTGTTGGCGAGGGTGGACACGAACTTGGAGTAATCCGGCACCGTTGAGATGATGCCTGCGCCGCCCGCCTCATAGACTGCGTCGGGCTGGATGTTCTCTTCCATCATGGCTTCCGCCCTGGTGAGCGTGCCGTCCTCGTTGCGGTGATAAGGCACCACGAGGTGATCCGCCATGTCTCCGCGGAGCCTGTAGGCGGTGCTCTTCATTCCGAGAGGATCGAAGATGTTCTCCTGCAGATACTCGCTGACCTTCTTGCCGGAGCAGACTTCGATGAGTCCTGCCACCAGCTCGTGGCCGAATCCGTACAGCCAGTGGCTGCCGGGCTCAAAGGCTACCGGCACTGCGCTCATGGCTTCGATGTCCTGCCTGAGGGTGTAGTACTTGCCGTATTTCTCCCGGAGGTTCTTCCTGACTTCCGCTGCCACGCGGTGGGTCTCATCGTTGCCGCCGTAGCCGATGCCCATCGCCATGTTGAACACGTGCTTTACGAGGATCGGGTTCTCCAGGGGCCTGATGACGAAGTTGCCGTTGGGCTGATAGACGACCTTGTTGATGTTCTTCCACTCCGGGAAATACTCGTAGATCGGGTCGTTGAGGAGGAACTTGCCCTCTTCGAAGAGCTTCATGGCCGCGGTGCAGATGATGACCTTGGTCATGGAATACTGACGGTAGATGGTGTCAGCATCTATGGGCTTCTTCTCTTCCACGTTCTCATATCCGAAGTAGTTCTCGTAGATCCTCTCCCCGTCCTTGGTGACGATGCAGCCGCAGCCGGCCGGTCCCGTCTCGACGAATCTGCTGAGGAGGGCATCCATTTCCTTTTTTCCTGCCATTTTTGTCTCCTTTTATTGATAAAGCTGGATCAAATGCTGAATTAAATATACTTAATCAAAATGCAAAAAACCATTGTAAATCGGAATGAACCCGCAGACTGTTTTTTGTGCAAATTCTCTCATGCGTTTAGTCAGAATGATATATTTCTTCCGCCTGACCCTATACCCGCTTCCGATGCAATATAATTAACGGAGATGGAATCAGATCCGTCATTTCAATTAACAGGAGGAACAAAATGCTCAGAAGAGTTACCGTAGAGAACGGTGTCGTCGAGGGCATCCCGGCAGCGGACCCCCGCGTGACTGCGTTCAAGGGCATACCCTATGCAGCTCCGGCGACCGGCGAGAACAGATGGCGCGCTCCTCAGCCCGCAAAGGACTGGGAAGGCGTTCTCAAGGCCTACAAATTCGGCCCCATCTCCATGCAGCGTGTCCCCGGACTGGATCCGGAAAACATCTATACCAATGAGTGGAACGTGGATCCCGAGATCCCCATGTCGGAGGACTCCCTCACCCTCAACGTCTGGACTCCCGCGAAGAGGACGGACGAGAAGCTCCCCGTATTCGTATGGTATTTCGGCGGCGGTCTCAGGGAAGGCAACCCCGCTGAGATGGAGTTCAACGGCGAGAGGCTCGCGCGCCGCGGCATCGTTGTCGTGACAGTCAATTACAGGCTTAACGCGTTCGGCTTCCTCTGCCATCCCGAGATCACTGCCGAGAGCCCGGAATTCCCCGGAAACTTCGGATATCTCGACCAGAGATTCGCGACCATGTGGGTCAAGAGGAACGCCGAGGCATTCGGCGGAGACCCCGAGAACATAACGATAGGCGGACAGTCCGCAGGCGGCGGCAGCGTAATGGCGCAGGTCGCCTCCCCTCTCAACAAGGGACTGTTCAAGAAAGCGATCGTGGACAGCGGCATGGAGCAGGTGCCCTATCCTCCCGGAATGTTCGGCTCAGCCCTCACGCTGGAAGAGGCTGAAAAGGGCGGCATCCAGTTCTTCAAGGAACTGGGAGTCGAGACTTTGGCTGAGGCCAGAGCCCTTCCCGCTGAGTTCGTCAGGGACAAGATGGCTGAATCCAAGGTCAGGTTCGGCGTCGTGGTGGACAATCACTTCTACGTGGGCTCAACCAATGACAGATACTTCCGCGGAGAATGCGACATACTGCCGATGATGTTCGGACATACATCCGACGAGTTCCCGGCAGCTCCCAGAGTCAATTCTCTCGACGAGCTCAGGGAATACGCGGTCAAGACGTTCGGAGAGGACGCGGATGAATATCTCTCCATCGTCACCTCCAAGACCGGATCCCTCAGGGAGACCCTGCACAACGCAGCGGTACAGCATCTTGAGTACTCCTGCAGGCTCATCAGCAAGATGAAGGCCGCCAAGGGAGACAAGACCCCGTACTGGTACTGGGTGTTCGATCCCGAGATCCCCGGCTGGGACGATCCCGGCACCTTCCACTCCAGCGACCTGTGGTTCTTCTTTGAATCCCTTGCTAACTGCTGGAGGCCGTTCGAGGGCAAGCACTACGATCTCGCCAGAGTGATGTGCAGCTGCTGGGCAAACTTCGTCAAGTACGGAGATCCCAACGGACTCGACGCAAACGGCAAGCCTATCCCGAAGTGGGATCCCTACACCGAGGAGAATCCCGTCAGGATGATCTTCGGGGATACTGCCTACACCGAGAACGCGGGCCCCAGACCCGTTGTCGACTTCCTGCTCCGCAACAAGATGAAGAACTACAAGTTCTGATCCTACTCTTTCCGGAATATAAAATCAGCGGCTGTGTCATACGGACACGGCCGCTGTTCTTTTCATCATGAAGATGATCATTCTTCTGAAGGCTTCCTTGCAAGGTACAGCACGTGGGTGTCCTCGAAGACCACCTTTCCCCCGTTCTCCGCGACGGTATCCCTGAGAGCTTCAAAGAACTGCGTCCTGCCGGGTTCCGGTATCACAATATGGTCGCTGTGAGTACCGCAGTAGGCGGCGTATTCATCCGGGTCCATCTCGCGCCTGCCGTGAAAGTGAAGCTCCTCGAATCCTTCAAAACCGTACTCCGGCGCGGCGGAGTACCGGAAGCCCCCGTGGGTATAGGGGATCTCCGGCTTGAAATAGATGTCATACAGTTTCTGTATCTTGTTATAGAGACCCTCGTTGGGAGTCCTGTAATCGGATCTTGTCAGCATCATGGCGAGGACTCCGCCCGGCTTCAGCAGGCTGAAGGTCTTGGTGAAAGCAGTCTCTTCCGGGATCCACTGCATCGCGGCGGCGGCGTAGACCATGTCGAAGCGCTGCCCGCCGAAGTCATGGGTGATGAAATCGTCGTTTATGATCCGGAAGTTCGGGTATGAGCCGTACTTTCCGGTCATCTTCCCGCAGAGGTTCTCCCCCAGCTCAATGGCGCAGTAGCTGCAGCCGGTCTCCAGCACCGGGTCAGTGGCCTGACCCGTCCCGGGACCGATCTCGAGCACTTCCTTTCCCGGACCTATCCCGGCATAGTTTATCAGGTGATCGAACAGCTCCCTGCTGTATCTCGGCCTGTACCTGTCGAACTGATCCGGGATCGTATCGAATATCCTTCTGAGCTCCATGAGATGTTCTCCTGCAAAAAAGCCGGGATGATCCCCGGCTTAGTATGATGTCACTTTATCCTCTGGTAAGCCATCCGCGGGCTTCCGTCCGCGATATAGATGGTGCCGCAGTAGGTGAAGCCGTACTTGTGCAGCTGGTGCTGCATGACCCTGTTCTCGCGGTGCGTGTCTATGCGGATGTTGCAGCTTATCGCATCGCAGTAGTCAAGGCAGGCCCTGAGGATCCCGCCTTTTCCCGCGGAGGCGATCCTGTGGATGACGATATACGGCTCATCATTCAGCCACTCGCCGTCATAGATCTTGAGGTAGGTCGGATCCGGACCGTTGAACAGCGCGAAGCAGCCTTCTATCCTGCCGTCCTTCTCTATGACCCTCCCGGTGCCGTTCTCTATGTCGGCGTCGATGAGGCTGACGGCGGGGCTGGAGTCTCCCCACTGCCTCGGATTCCCCGAGCGCTTCATGAACTCCCTCGCGATCGAGTAGATCTCCAGCACCCTGTCCCTGTCTTCCGGTCTGGTTACCCTGACCGTATATCCCTGATCGCTCATGCTGTCACGTTATCTTCCAGGAAAAGCTCCATATCGTCCGCCAGGACGTGTCTAATGAAATCCGCCTCATCCTTCAGGGGCTCGGAGGAGATCATCCCCGCGAGCCTTTTTGCCGCTCCGGCGACGTGGTTGTCGGAGCCGGCGGTCTTGTGGAAGCCGTAGGAGTCGGCGAAGTAGTTGCCGAGATCGTTGCACTGGTCGGTCCTCTCGGCGTTTATAGTCTCTATGCCGTGCACGCAGTGCGGATAGAGCCTGATATGGTCGATGTAGTGCGCCTCGCGGAACGGGTGAGCCTGGATGACCAGCGCTCCCTGCTCCATCATGAAGGTGAGCTCGGTCGTCTTGTCCATGTCCATGATCTCGGGGTGATCCAGGAACCACTTCTTGTCCAGACCGTAGATCAGGAAATCGGTGCCCTTGTAGCTGAGCTCCACGCCCAGCAGTATCTGAAGGCCGACCTCCCTGCCTATCCTCAGAGCTTCCTCATAGTCGGAGAAGTAGAATTCTATCTTCTTCTCATAGGGCTCCGAGTAGTCGATGTTGATGTTTCCGTCCAGGAAGTGGTTGGTTATGAAGATGCCCTCATAGCCCTTGTTCTTATAGAACTCCACCGTCTCCCTGACGGTCGCCCTGGCGCACCTGCTCACAGGGGACGTATGGACATGCGTGTCATACTTATAGCCCATTATCTTCCTCGCTTATCTAAAAAAGTCTTTTCCCGGGTATATCAAAATCCGCGGGGTCCAGTTCTCCGCTCAGAAACTTCTCCCATGCCTCGTCTATCTTTGAGGACAGTGCCCTGCGGTAGGTTTCGTCGTAAGGCACGAACAGGTAGGCCTCGTTCTTGAATTCCTCGCAGTTGTAGAGCTCATGGCCCAGTATCTCCTCAGCGGTCCTGTCCACGTCGAAAGGAAACCCTTTATTTCCGAACAGGTAGTAGCTTTCGGTGAACGCCCTTCCCTGCTCAGTGAACATGAGAGGCGCGAGGGCGCCTCCGTTGGCGATCCTGTTCCTCACGTACTCACGCAGGTCCTCATTTCCGTCCGCGGCTGTCTGTTCGAAGTCCGGGTACTCGCTGAGGAACTCATCGCTGAGCAGGCCGTGCCGCAGGCACCATTCAAGGTACACGGCGATCTGATTGTAGCAGTTTATCTCATCCGTGATGAGCCTCTTCCTGCGGACCTTGCCGTAATGGTACTCCCCCCAGTCTATGAACCTGCCGTAGCTCCTGAATGAGGTGTGCATGGCGGTCGATATGTCCGTGCCGCATCTGTACCTAAGATCCGTCAGGCGCTGTCCCTGAGGCTGCACTATAATGCTGGCTCCGTCATATCTCTCTGAATCGGGCCTGTATTCCTTCAGGAAGTCGTCGTACTTGAAGAACGCCACTCCCGGAACGTCGACATAGTATTCGCACCTGCGGGGCATGCTGCCTCCGAGATACGGGACCGGGTGCAGCGGAAGTATCGTTTTTTCGCCCGCAGGGGCTTCGTATACGCAGAAGTTGCGGTACCCTCCTATGTAGGACCAGTGCCTGCCGTACTTCGCTTTGGTGCGCTGGGCGTTGTTTATCATGAGGGCGTACTTATCGATGTCGTTGTCGAACTCCTCGGCCTGCCTTAGCCCTATGACAAACGGG
This sequence comes from Oscillospiraceae bacterium, assembly GCA_017513135.1. GTDB lineage: Bacteria > Bacillota > Clostridia > Oscillospirales > Ruminococcaceae > RUG11783. Next base: position 130,250 of record JAFWDH010000016.1, on the reverse strand, counting down.
CACACGGCGCCGATGACGATCAGGCCGGTGACCGAGTGCTCCTTCAGCTGGGACGTGAGGATCTTGAGTATCTCCTCGCTGCACCTGACGAAATAGTCGATAAGGAACTCCTTCTCGTCGATCCCGAGATCCGTGGCCTCTATGTAGAAGGTCTCGGTGCCGGACTGCCGGCAGACATCTTCTATGAGATCGAAATACAGCTCAATGTCATAGGAGCCCGCGGGGAAATTCAGCCGCAGCTCAGCTGTGTCCGCGTCCTGCTTAAGATCGATGGCCATCCCCGGGAAATACCTGTCGAAGAGCACGGTCCGCTCCCCGGTCCTGTCCCTGACGAGGATCCTGTCCCGGTCAAGAGTTCCGTAGGAAAACCCCCGTCCGCTTGCCAGCGCAGGTATGTCTATGATCCCTTTTTTCTCTTTATGTATGAATGCCTCTATCCACATGTCTCAAGTCAGTATGCAGGCATCAGTCCGCGAGGGTCAGGCCCTCCGCGTTCTTTCCGTCCAGCATGTCGAGGTATTTGAGAAGATCCCTGTCCTGGGGGTCTATCGCGAGTCCCTTGTTCACCGCGTCACGCACTCTCTGCATGCCCTCGGTGTCGGAGGACTCTATCTGCGCTCCCATAACGGCCGCGATCCTGTAATAGACCTTTGCTGCCCAGCTGAGATACTCGCCGCTCTCCAGACGCTCGGCAATGTCGAAATAGTCGTCAAGAGCTTCGTCGTCCCTGTGGTACTTCATCTCCTTGATGAGCGCGGAGCACCACTTGACCGCGGTGACATCCTCGGCGCCGCCTCTGATGAGGCTCTGCAGGATCATCTCCGCGTCTTCCAGCGCCCTGCTTTCTATGAGGAGCCTGATCTTGAGGACCAGCAGCTCAAGGTCCGAGCTGCTCAGCTCAAGCGCCGCGTCAGCCTCGGCGGAGGCTGCCCTGACGTCGCCTTCCCCGTACAGGGCTTCGGCGAGCAGGTAGTGGCCGAGGTGGGAACCGGGATACGCGTCTATCATCCTCTTGGCGTAGACGGACGTTTCGGAGTAATCCCTGCTGCTGAGAAGGATGCGGCAGAGCATGGACAGTATGTTCCTGTCATTGCCGCAGTCATCCAGCGCTGCCTTGTAAGTGTCGGCCGCCTCGCTCCTCCTGCCGGAGGTGTAGAGCACGTTGGCCTTGCGGGCGTAGAACTCCGGAAGCCTGTACGCGAGGGAGGGATCCTTCTTTGCGGCCGCGATGAGCGCGTCTGCGCTCGCTGTCGCCCTTTCCCTGTTCCCGGTCACGAACCAGATCTGGTTCATCAGGTCGGTCAGTTCCGTGCCGTCGACGTTGCCGGCGTCTATCCTCGAAGCGATCTCATCGGCTTCCTCTATCATGTTGTTCTGCAGGCATCTCCATGCATGGTCCAGAAGCTCGGCGTCATCCTTCCTTCCGGCGGCTTCCGCCTCCTCGTGATCCCTGATGACCTGCACGTTGTACTCCGCCCTCATGGCGCTGAGCCTGCCTACGACGGAAGTGTCGACGGAAGGATCCTTTATCAGAGAGGTGAGAAGGTCGGAGGCTTCCCTGTATCTACCCTGCGAAGCGACCGCCTGGGAAAGCAGGACATTCGCTGAGAAGTCGGAGGGATCCGACTCAAGGACTCCGCGGCATATCTCCTCGCACTTCCCCGTCCTTGCGGTGGCCATGTACGAGACCGCGAGCTCCATCTGCAGCTCCTTGTGTCCCGGGTACTTCCCGCATATCGCCTCCAGCACCTGCAGCGCGGACTCGTCGCCGGTTATGACCCTGTTGCGGGCCTCCAGCGCCTTGCCGTAGGGGTGCTGCTCGCTCATCGCGTTGAGCTTCTCGAACGTATCCTTAGACTGGTCGGGCCTGAGTCCGAGAGCCAGATAGTATAGCTTTATGTATTCGTCGCATACGCTGCCGTCCTTTCCCGGAACGAACAGGTCAAAAGGAAGAAGATCGGTCTGAGACGGTCCCTTGAGGATCACTTCGGTTATGTACTGCCTCGGATACTTATCGAAGAGTATGTCCTTCTTTTCCGAAAAGTGATACCGCTGCTCAAGGAACTGCCATACGGCAGCTGGCAGTATATGCTTCTCCATCAGCTCGTCCAGCACCAGGAACATGGTCTGCTCCCTGCCGTACATCCTCTCCTCCTGGGTCAGGAAGGCGTCCCACTCCGCGGGTTCGCGCCTCAGGTCGAACTTGCGGTAGAAGACCGGGAAAAGAACCTTGAATCCCCGGGTGCTGCTGAGAGGCTCGCGCTGCACCAGGTCCCTGGCAAGAACGATCGCCTCGTCATAAGCGCTTTTGAGCGCGGTGAAATCTTCCGGACGGTTCTCCATGTCTATCTGCTGGAGCTTCTCCTCATAAGCCGCCTCTATTGCGGAAATATCCTTCGTGGGTTCGATCCCGAGCACTTTCCAGTCCATGTGATACCTCAGATATGTGATATGAAAGAATGATGTATATCCACGAAAGATTATAGCATAACATCAGCGGGCTTCCTAAAAGAAAATGAGGCTGCTCCAGAGCAGCCTCATATGATTCATTGCAGATGATATCAGCCTTCCGCCTTCGCCTCAGCGGCGGCTTCCTCGGCATAGGGGATCTCCATCCTGTGCGGGTCGGCGAGCATCCTGGTCACATACGCGAATACGTTGGCGAAATAGTGGCCGGAGCAGATGCGCTCGTCCATCACGACGCCGAGGGGGATGCATCTCTCGAGCTCGATGCCGTTCTTGGTCTGGTGAGGCACGTCCCTCATGTTGCCCATGGCGATGCCTACGCTGGTGGTGCCGAACTCATATAGGTGATGATAGATGTGGTTCGTCCTGATGCTTGCCAGGTTCGTGATGAGGAAACTGGTGTGGAACGGGAGCGCGTCTATGATCGCCTTGGGAAGGAGTCCGTGCTTGTCTGCCCACAGCAGAAGGTTCACGAAGAACTTGGCGAGCCCGCCTCTTTTGACGATGAAGTTGACGATCTTGTCCAGCCCGGTCTCGCTGGTGGCTTCCCTGCTGGCTTCCACGTAGTCCTCTATCTTCTTCTGTATGTCGAATACGGTGTCGTTCTCCGGGTCGAAATAGACCTTGGAGAAAACGTCGGTGTTCGCGCCGGGCCTCAGGACGACCATCGACGCGCAGAAGCAGTTGCGGTCGTATATCTTCTCGTTGACGACGAATCTGTTGAGCAGAGGATACTTGGCCGCGGCCCTCGTATAGGCAGCCATGATGAGCCCGAGGTAGCTTATGCTCTTTCCCTCTTTTCTCTTCTCGTTCATGTACTGCTTCATCGGCTCAACGGGGATGTCGACGGTGATCATGTTCTGGGCGTCGTATCTGTACTTGAGCACATGCGGAAACAGGAAGTAGTTGGAATCGCCTACCTTGGCGAGAGTGCCGTCAGGTCTTCCCATTGCAGTTCTCCTTTCAGGCTTCTTTTGCGTTTGCTTCGATATATGTGAGCAGGTCGCCGACGGTCTTGAGCCCTGTCAGCTCTTCCTCCGGGATCTCCTCGAGATCAAACTCCTCCTCCACCAGGTTCGTGAGCTCGATGAGCTCAAGAGAGTCACAGTGAAGGTCGGTGACGAAATCGGTCTCAGGCGCGATCAGGGACTCATCGACTCCGAGCTCGCTGCAGATTAGGTTCTTGAGAGTTTCAAACATTAAAAGTAAATCCTCCTGGACAGTTAGGCCTTTTGGCCCGTGATGCAGGATGCGTCTCATCCTGAACTACTCATTGTGTAGCATAACTGACATAAGTTTGCAAATAATTTGGGGCAAAAAGCACAAAGATTGTCGACTAAGACCTTTTTGAGGCGTTTTAATTCGGCAGTTTTGTAAATTATGATGATAAAAACGGTTTTAGGATAATGAAAAAAGCAACATAATAATTTATAATTGATATGTATGATCGTAAAATATCTTTATTTGAGAGGACATAGACGAAATGAAGTATTTTGATTTCCAGGGAGAGAAGATCTCCAGGCTCGGATTCGGCCTCATGAGGCTGCCCGTCATAGACGGTGACCAGTCAAAGGTCGACTACGACAAGGTCGAGGAACTGTTCATGTACGCGTATGACCACGGCGTGAACTACTACGACACCGCATTTCCCTATCACAACGGATTCTCCGAGAAGACTCTCGGAAAGCTCCTGACGAACAACAACCTGCACGGCAAGGTGAACATCGCCACCAAGCTGTTCACGCTGGTCATAAAGCAGCCCGACTTCGACCCCAGAAAGATGCTGGACGAGCAGCTGAGCCGCCTGCAGAGCGATCACATCGACTTCTACCTGATGCACGGCCTCAACAAGGACCAGTGGGACTATCTCTGCGAGCACTTCGACATCAAGAACTATCTCAGGGACCTAAAGAGACAGGGCGTCCTCAGACACCTCGGATTCTCCTTCCACGACACCTATGAGAGCTTCACGCAGATAATCGAGGACTTCGAGTGGGAGTTCGCCCAGATCCAGTACAACTATCTGGACAAGGATATCCAGGCCGGAGACAGGGGCCGCGAGTTCGCTCTCAGCAAGGGAGTCCCGCTCAACGTCATGGAGCCCTGCAAGGGCGGAAGCCTCATATTCCCCAACTACCCCGAGATAGACGAGATCAAGGCAAGGCACGGCCTTTCCGGCATCTCCAACGCGGAGCTCGCATTCTCCTACGTGTTCGACAAGCCCGGCTTCATGGTCGTGCTCAGCGGCATGAACGAGATGTCCCAGATGGAGGAGAACATCCGCATCGCCGACAAATACGACTACAACACCTTCTCGGCGGAAGCCGAGGCTGCCGTGGAGGAGATCAGGGACCTCATCGAGCATTCCGAGAACATTCCCTGCACCGGATGCAGATACTGCACCGCGGGCTGCCCGATGCAGATCCAGATCCCGACGGCGTTCAGCCTTTACAACGAGGCTCAGAAGTTCCGCAATCCCGCGTCCCAGAGGCGCAACTACGACAGGGCCTGCGCCAACATCGCCGACTGCGTCGAGTGCGGCCAGTGCATGAACGCCTGCCCGCAGCACCTGCAGATCCCCGAGCTCCTGAAGAAGGTCAGGGCCTACATGGAGGAGTCATAAAGTCAAAAGGCATATATGGAAGAAAAAAGATCCCTCGTAGCGGTGCTCAGGTGCGATGACTACTCGGAAGAGCGCGTATACGGGACCATGAAAAAAGGAATAGATCTTATCGGAGGGATGGGCATGTTCGCCCGTCCTTCCGATCATGTTCTGGTGAAACCGAACTTCCTCCACTCCAGCGACGAGTCAAGGGCGGTCACCACTCATCCCTCGGTCATCAGGGGGATGCTCAGGATCCTTCAGGAGGAGGGATACGGGGACGTCATGTTCGGCGACTCCCCCGCCATGGGAAGCTGCAGAGGCGCGGCGAACGCGCTGGGGCTCACCGACGGGACGTACGGAGCGAGGATCGCCGACATGTCCGAGACCGTGACCTATGACTTCCCGGAAGGAAACACGGCCAGGCAGTTCCAGTTCACAAGGGAAGTGACCGAGGCAGACTCGATCATAAATCTCTGCAAGATGAAGACACACGCCCTGGAGAGGATCACCGGAGCCGTAAAGAACGTCTACGGCTTCGTGTGCGGACAGCACAAAGCCGCCGGGCACGTGAGATACCCCAACGACGTGGTCTTCGCTAAGATGCTCACGGACATACACAGAGCCGTGGGTCCGAAGCTCAGCATCATGGACGGCATAACCGCCATGGAGGGCAACGGGCCTTCCTCAGGGGATCCGTTCGACATGAAGGTAATGCTCTTCTCCGCGGACCCGGTCGCGCTGGACACGGTGTTCTGCTGGCTGGTGGACCTGGACCCCGCGCTGGTGCCCACCAACGTGCAGGGAGAGATAGCCGGAATAGGCAGATGCACGGAGAGCATGATAGACGTGGTGACGCTCAGCGATGACGGACAGGAGGAGCACCTCACGAGAGGCGAGCTGTTCTCAAGGTACGGAAACGCGGAGTTCGACGTCGTCAGGAAAGGAAACGTGAAGTCGGTGCTCAGCCTGTGGTCCAGGATCATGAACAGGGTCGGAAGACCGGTCATAGACAAGAGCAAATGCCTGAAGTGCGGAGTGTGCGTGGAGCACTGCCCCGTGGAAGGCGGAGCCATACATTTCGAAAACGGAAAAGACCGTCCTCCCGTGTACGACTACAGCAGATGCATCAGGTGCTACTGCTGCCAGGAGCTGTGCCCGGCGAAGGCGATCAGAAAGAGGTAAGCTGATTGGAACCGAAAAAGAAGAGCCTCCTGTGCCGCGTGTACAGGTGGCTGCCTACTTTTCCTCAGATGATCCTTTTTCCGGTCATACATCTCGCCATATACGAGGCGACCAACAGGATCTCGCTGTACGGAAGATACTTCCCGGTATACTGCTCCATTGACGAGAGGCTTCCGCTGATCAGGTGGTTCCTCATACCCTACTGCCTGTGGTTCCTGATGGTGTTCGGAACGGCGGGGCTGTACCTGCTGGATGACCATACCGAGCTCAGGAGATACGTCAAGTTCCTCATAACATCCATAATCCCGGTCTATCCGGTGCTGCTGTTCTATCCGAGCACCATGCCGCTGAGACCGGACAGCGTGGAGGGAGCCGACCTGCTCAGCAGGGGGCTTGACCTGATATTCCTGGTGGACAACAACAACAGCGTCTTCCCTTCCCTGCATGTGCTGTGGGCCATAGGAGCGATGATCGCTCTGATGAGGTCGAAGAGGTTCCGGCTGCTTCCCGCCAGGCTGCTGCTGGTGACAGTGACGGTGCTGATATGCATCTCGACGTTCATGATAAAGCAGCACTCGGTGCTGGACCTGATAGGAGCGCTGCCCTTCGCGCTCATCGGATGGGCCATGACCTACAGGTACGCGGGATGCGAGGATCTCGTCAGACAGAACAGTTGAAAAAACGCAATGAATAAGCCCGGCGTGAGCCGGGCTCTCTTTATGCTCATTTTTGTTATTATGAGCTGACAATCAGCTCAACGCCGTTCGAGTCAGCCCACTTCCTCAGGACTTCTGAAAAACGGTCAAAGCCGTCCCATGCGCTGACTTCCGGACCGGCGCAGTCTATGCGGTAGCGGTCCCTGCTGTCCTCCGTGACGATCTTCAGGCATCTGAAGGGATGTCTTCCCTTTGAAACACTGATACTGATCTTCTCTATGTCCGCTGCTTTATACTCGGAATCGTCAGCTTTAAGGATGTTCCCGGAAAGAGCGATCCTCAGGGGAACAGATCCCAGAAGCGCGTTTCTTGTGATGAGGTGCAGTATGAGAGCCGGCACCGACATGAGCGCTATGTACGCGATAAGGTAAAGAAGCCAGGCGGGAGTGACCGACGCTCTGCCGAAGACGGCGGCGCACGCTCCTGCAAGCATCAGGGCTGCGTCAGCGAGCCATATCGCCGCCGCTATCCTGCGGCTTGCGGACAGCGCGGCTGAAGTGAGCCTTTCCGCGGGCAGGACGAATTCCTCCGATGTATCGCAGGCAGGGCGCTTGTCTTCTTCCCCGCTTTCCCCGTCCTCTTCTTCTTCACTGAAGTATTTATCCATGAACTTCTGCTTAAGGATGCTGTAGACCCAGTATATCCCGTAGAAGCAGGCGGTAACGCCTGTTATGACAGCGAGGATCAGTATCATGAGAACGTCATGGCCTTCCCTGCTGATGCTCAGCAGGGCGGCAACGGCGAGGATGACGCAGGTCACCGATATGAACAGGAAGAAAAGCATCCTGTTGGTCTTTTTTCCGTCGAAGGTCGGCAGTTCCATGATATTTTGCCCTCCATTGCTGTCAAAGGAAGAAAAGCGCTGCGCGCAGTTTTACTGCCTGTCGCGGACCGCCTGTGCCGGACAGTTGTGCTTGGTGAACGGACCGTACTGGCATGCCTTGCACCCGAAGCATTTCACGAACTCGGATCCGTTGAGCACTGCTTCCGGGAACCTCGGGTCTGCCAGCATCGCGGTGCCCAGATCGACGGTGTCGACGAGACCGTCCTCTATGAGGTGCCTGACCTGTTCGGGTTCGTGTATGCCGTTCACGCAGGATACGGGGACCAGACCGCCGATCGCTTCGTGCATGTGTACGCCCAGATCACAGACAACGTTTGTAAGAGGATCGTTCCTGCGCAGAGAAGGATCCGGGTCGGTAATGCCGCTGGAGACCTGCAGGTAGTCGCAGCCGGCTTTTATGTATTCCCTTGCGACAGCGGCGCAGGACTCAAGATCCGGATCGGCGCCGGCGGTCCTGACCGAGATGAGGAATCCGTCTCCGCATTCCTTCCTGATCATCCTGATGATCTCTGACGCGAACCTCGCGCGGTTCTCATCGGAGCCGCCGTACTCGTCGTCCCTCAGGTTGGTGTTCCTGCAGATGAACTGGTTTATCAGATAAGCGTGGCAGCCGTGCAGCTGTACGCCGTCATAGCCTGCCTTCTGCGCCCTTACGGCCGCTTCCAGGAACCGAAGCTGCATCTCATGGATCTGCTGCACAGTCATCTCTTCCGACATGCCGCCTCTCCTGGTCTGTACGGCAGAGGGACCGATCGGAGGTCCCATCTTCGGGTTCGTGGAGATCCCCGTGTGGTTGAGCTGTATAAGGGAAACGACGCCGCTGTTCCTGCAGGCTTCGGTGACATACCTGTGCCTGTCGATCTGGGAGTCGTCATAGAGGCCGATGTGGCATTCGTCGAACTTTCCGCCGGGAGTCACTGCCGTGGCTTCGACACACAGGAGCGCTATTCCGTGGGCTGCCCTCTCGCTGTAATGCGCGATGTGCTTTTCGCTCAGCAGTCCGTCCGGTCCGCCCCAGTCGAACTTGACGGTGGGAGCCATTGTCATCCTGTTCTTGAGGACATGGCCGTTGATGGTGATGCTGTCGGATACCTTTGTCATGATAGTTTTCTCCGTTATATAAGCTTTCTGTTTATCTCGATGTCATCGATGTCTTCCGGGCGGTACCTGCCCATGACGCTGTTCACCGCGCAGATGATCAGGCAGTAGACTGCGAGCATCACCGCGAAGAACAACGCATTGCCGAAGGGCTCACGCATGGCTGAGTGAGACGCCGCGATGGTCACCGCTCCGCAAAGCGAGAAAAGATGCTGAAGAGCGCTCAGGGCGTTCCCGGCTGCCAGCTGCGCGATCACGCTTACCGCTGATACCGCAACACCCGCGAGCAGGAGCACGGGCTTCGTGAAGCTGAAGGAAGAGCTGAAGGACGGCGCAAACGGTCTGAACAGACCAAAGCCGGTCAGGAAGCAGCTCAGCAAGAGCGATATGTTCCTTGCTCTGACTGCCCCGGCTGATCTTGCTGGACGCCGCAGACCGTATGTGAGGCCCAGCGACACCGCGATGATGCAGAACAGCACGGTAAGCAGCATCAGCGCCGCCGGATGGAGCCTGTAGACAGGCGCAGAGACCTTTTCCATGAAGCGCATCAGCTTTACAAGCGTCCTGTCCATCATTTCCTGTCACCTCTTTTGTCCTTTTCTGTTATTATAACTTATGGAATGACTCAATCATATTCTGCAGCAAAACATTGAAACGGAGAACTCAGATGAGCTTCTTTAAAGTGCAGTTCAGGTCCGATGTACTCAGCGGTGAGGGCGAGTTCGGCGTGTTCCTGCCCAGGAACGCGCAGCCGCCCTACAAGGTGCTGTGGCTCCTTCACGGCGCGTTCGGGGATTTCACCGAATCGATACAGTACACGTCGGTGCTCATGTACGCAGAGCGGCGCGGCATGGCCGTCGTGGCGCCCAGCTCCTATATGGGCGTATACACCGACATGGTCTACGGGGAGAAGGGATACTCCTTCGTGAAGGAGGTCCTTGAGAAGGCCCCGAAGCTGTTCAGATGCCTCTCCGAAAAGAGAGAGGACAGCTATCTGATGGGCATATCCATGGGCGGGCACGGCACCTTCAAGCTTGCGGCGGAGATGCCGGAGCGGTTCCGCGGCGCCTGCGGCTTCAGCTCCCCGGTCGACATGGTCTACACCATGTCCATACTGGAGAAGGGAGAGCATTTCGGAGGGCACGAGCTGTTCGACGCCTTCGGATCCTCGGCCGCCTACAGCGGTACCGTCGGAGACGTGATATCCAATCTGAAGAGGGACCTGCGGGAAGGCAGACAGCTTCCCAGGCTTGCCCTTTGCTGGGGCGACAGCGATCATGCAGCGCCTGAGGACGAGCGCGTGAAGGAGATTCTGGATCAGCTCGGAGTGAAGTTCTACTCCAGAGTCGGTCCCGGCGGTCATGAGTTCGACACCTGGGATCCGATGATGCAGGAAGTTCTCGATTATCTCATGAAGGAGGAAGACTGATGGCTATGATACAGTTCAGGGGCAGCGTGCCTCCTCTCAACAACGCTAAAAGGGTAACTATAGCCATGCCCGACCTTCTGCCCGCTGACGGCAGGCTCTGGAGGGTGCTCTGGCTTCTCGGGGACGAGGGAGAGATGTCCGACGCGCTGTCGAGGAAGCTCGACACGGAGGCGCTCAGCAGGCGCACCGGCTGCGCGGTCGTCATGCCGGAGGGGCTTCATTCCGATTACGAGAACATGCAGAGGGGCCTGCGCTGGTACGACTACATCACCGGCGGGCTTCCCCGTTATCTTAGGGATATTCTTCCGCTGTCCTCGGCAAGGGAGGACAATTTTCTGTTCGGCATAGGCATGGGAGGGCTCGGCGCTTTCCGCATAGCCATGAGGGATCCCGGCTTCGCGGCGGCCTACGGCTGCTTCGGCGCGGACTTCGACGTGCTGAGCGGAGATGAGAAGCACTCATCTCCGGAGTACCTGCACAGGATGAGGACCATATACGGCGACGACCTGGAAAGCGAGGAGCTGCTGGAACGCGCGGATCCGTACAGGCTCGCGGCAGCGGCTTCCGACATACCCGGGATGCTGATAGCGGGAGGCTCTTCCGCAGGAAAGATCGCGGAGCTGCTCGGAAGATCAGGGGATGTGTCCTATGTGTATTCCCCGGACGGCTCCTCCCCCGTCACGGTGCTCGGGATGTTCGAAAAGATGATGAGATAGAATAAGCGCTCCGGCCTGAGACCGGAGCGCAGCTTTTTTATGACAGTCCCGTGCGGCGCAGGAGCTTTTCATAGACGTAGGGATTAGGGTCCGCGTCTTTGAAATAAGGTCTCTCGTCCCTTCCCGTGTACTTCGCCGCGAAGGCCCCGACTGCCCTGGACCTGGACTGGCCGCCGTAGCAGTGTATCAGCAGCGTGTCCACGGCTTCCCTGTTCCTGTCTATGAACTCTATGATCCTGTCTGCCTGTTCGTCCGAGAACAGGACCGCGCCTTCCACTTCCCTGTCGATGTCGTCGAAGATCAGGGTCAGCACGTCGGCGCAGGACTCGCTCTTCTCGAACCGTATGCCGAATCCCCCGGTGTGGCTGTCCTGTATGGAGATGACCGCGTAGGTGTCGGTGCGCTCCGCGAACTCCCTGAGTCCCGCGGGATAGTAATGCTCCATTACGTAGTCGAACGCGTCGTATACGCTTTTGACGAGTATCCTTTTCAACTGCAAAGCCCTCCGCTGCGTTAACAGGCCGGCCATATCATGCCGTGCCCGAAGTGATACAATTACATTGAACTTCCTGCAAATAGATGATACGGAAAAAAACGGAAAAGAGCTTCTGAAATAATGAGATGGATCTCTGTTACAGTAAATACCACCGTGCAGGCGGAAGATCTCGTGTCCTCCGCCGTCCTTGCCTGCGGGGTGACCGGCGTGCAGATAGATGACAGCGTGCCGCCCACCGCCCGCGAGATGGAGGCGATGCACAACGACATGCTGCCCGAGACTGCCCCGGAGGGCTTCTCCGGCAGCGACAGGAGCGCCAGGGTCATATTCTATCTCAGGACCGCCGATCCGTCGGACAGGGAGCCCGACAGCGTGTCCGGTCTCAAGGACGACTCATACTCGATACATGACAGGATATATTCCGAAGAAGAGATACGTCAGCTGCTGAACGACCTCTCATCCAGGCTTGAAGGACTCAGGCAGCGCAGCGACATCGGTCCGGGGACCATGGAGCTCTCAAGCACCAGCGATTCCGACTGGATAGACAACTGGAAGCAGTACTATGTGCCGATAGTCATAGAGAACATGCTCATACTCCCCGAGTGGATGGACGTGCCCGAAGAGCATTCCGCAGCGGTCCGCAGCGGAGAGCTTACCGTCGTGAAGCTCAATCCCGGCACGGCATTCGGTACGGGAAGCCACGAGACCACAAAACTCGCCATACAGGGGCTTCTCAGATACATGAGAAAGGGTGACAGACTCCTGGATATCGGAACAGGCAGCGGCATAATCGGGCTCTGCGCGCTGGCCTGCGGCGCTTCCGAGGTGGTCGGTACCGAGATAGACAGCGCCTGCATACCTTCCGTCGAACACAACATGCGCATAAACGGAGCCGACAGCTCAAGGTTCACGGTGGAGATCACCAACCTGCTGGACCCGTCCTGCGTATTCCCGCACGGGACCTTCCCGGTAATAACCGCGAACATCCTCGCCCCGGTGATCGCCGCTCTGGCGGCTCCCGGTTTCGCCGACAGGTTCGCCCGCAGGGACGGATACTTCATTACGTCGGGGCTGGCGGCGGCAAGGGAGAAAGAGATACTGGACGCTTTCTCGCGCAATCCTTCCTGGCAGGTCAGGGAGATACTGAGGATGAACGACTGGATAAGCGTGATCGCGCAGAAGGTCATCTGAGCCGGATCATGCGCGTCAATGACATATAAGGAGTGAAATAATGATCTGTTCCAATTGCGGCAGAGATATCCCGGACGGATCCATCGCCTGCCCCCACTGCGGCGAGTATCTGGCCGCGCCGGAAGGTTCCCTCAGGGTCACTGAAAACCTTGCAGCCATGGCGGAGGACATGTCAGAGGACGGTGCTCCTGCCGTACGGGAAGATGATAGCAGGACCGCAGCCGGTACACAGGAGCCTGTCCCCGCTAAGGGACACGGAAGGAGAAATCCCGTCTGGGTGTTCCTTTCCGCGCTTGCGGTGATCGCGGGACTGACCGTGTACTGGTTCCTCCCTTCCAACAGATACGCAAGGATAATGGACAAGGCCTACAGATATCTGATGGAGAGGGACTACGTATCGGCTTCCGGCCAGTACTACAGGGCGCTAGAGATATATCCGGAAGACGAGACCGCCCGGGAAGGCATCACCGTGATGTACGAGGAGACGGTGGCGAGGTACGTGAACGCCGTCTCTGCCGGGAAGTTCGAGGAGGCTCTGGATCTGGCGAGAGAGGCCAACCTCATAAACAGGGACCCGGCTCTGGACAGGGACAGGAATCTCTATGAGGTGTATTCGGCCTGGATACGAAGCAGCGCGGAGCTCGGCCTCGATCAGGAGGCTGACAGTATCCTGGAGCTGGCTTCCGGTGAGATCGGTAACGCGGGATACACGGACGCCATACGGAAGGATGTCGGCAACATAAGAGCCTACCGGGCCATCGCGGAAAAGATCAGGGACGCTTCCGCCGCGGCTCTGGAATGCGGCAGAACGAAGGACTACAGAGGCGTGTTCAGCATCATGAGCGACAATCTCGATGACCTGATCTCCTACAGCACCGAATACGGACAGGGCTACCCTCTCCTGGTCGTGTCCGGCGGGACAGATTACCTGTGGACCTATTCACCCGAGAACAGTTCCGTTCAGCTGACGATAAAGGGCTTCCGAAACGGCGAGGCTGACGCGGGCTGCTGCGACACATACTACATCTCGGGCATCTCGGACATCCCCGAGTTCGAGTTCTTCTGCTGCGCGAAGGACCGCGGCGTGCCGCAGGGAGAGTTCTATGAGATAGACTTCGCGTCCGATCCGGTGGTGTCCGACGCGAACTTCGTAATAAGCGGCACGGTGAAGGACGGTCTCTATGACGGTGAGCAGACGATATCCCTCAACGGAAAGATCTATACGGCCGATTTCACTGCCGGGAAGATCACAGTGAAGGACACCGTCGACCCCAACGGAGAGAGCAGCAATGTCGTGGCCTATACGGCCGACGGGAACAGCTGGCTGAGCTATCCGGACTATCTGCTGGAGTCGTCGTTCGGGATAAGATACATCCATGAGTGAGGCTTCCTTACGGAAAATGACACGGGCCTGCCCTTGCGGACAGGCTCTTTTCTTTTTTTGCAGGCGGGGCGCTTTGTATTCCGGCGCTTTTGTGTGATAATAGAATAAAAAAAGGAAACGAAGGAATACAAAGTGAGATTCAAGGAATTCAGAGACAACCCCAAAAGCCCGTGGAGATTCTATATCTTTTACATCATCGTCTTCTGCGGAGGCGCCGTGCAGGGAAGCTTCATGGGACTCTACCTCACCGAGATGGGCGTTCCGGTGCAGACTCTGGGAGTCATCAACGGAGTCACCCAGATAGTGTCGCTGTTCACCCTGCCGATACTTGGGAGGATCGCCGACAGGGCTCCGTCGCACAACATGGTCATGGACATCGGATACATGATCACCATAAGCGTGTTCACGGCGTTCATGTTCATACGAAACATAACCACGATCGTGCTGCTGCGCTTCTGCTACAGCATCATCGCCACCCCGCTCAACAGCGTCTATGACACCATAGCCATGGAGCAGTCCAGGCTCAGGGGCTGGGACTATCAGCCGATGAGATGGATGGGAACGCTGGGATACTCGGTCATGTCTTACGTCTCGGGATTCATCCTCAACGGCGAGATCAAGACCATCTTCCCCGTCATGATCGTGTGCTACATCGCCACCTTCATAGTAGGGCTGCTGCTGCCGGTGGCACCCAGGACCATGAGAGTTGTCGCCTCCCCGAACGAGCCTAAGGACAAGGAGAGCGTCTACAGCATCCTCAAGGACAGGCAGGTCCGCAACGTGCTGATCATGTTCTTCATCTATTCGCTGGCGGGAACCACCAACAACACCTATTTCGGCAACTACAACAAGGAGCTTGGCGGAACGCTGACCATGATAGGCATCGCTCATGCGATCCTCGGCTTCTCGGAGTTCCCGTTCCATCTGGGACCCGGAAAGAGATGGCTGCAGAAGATAGGCGTGGAGAGATCCATGGTGATGGTGCTGCTGGTCGGGACCTTCCGCTGGACCATATGCGCGCTTACGAACAACGCCACGGTGCTCATGTGGACGATGGCTCTCAACGGAGCGATGCTGGTGCCGGTGATCATCGGACTTTCAAGGTTCCTGTTCGATCACGCGCCGGAAGGGCTCAAGGTCACAGCCCAGACATCTCTCAGGTCAACCGTGTCGGTCATAGCGATGCTGATCTCCGACTTCGGCGGAAGCGCCGTGTTCCATCTGTTTGAGAGATCCGGACTCAACCCGTACAAGGGAATGTACTGGCTGATGGTACCGCTGAGCTTTATCGGAGCGATGATAGGACTCAGCTCGGTAAGAAAGAGAGAGTCGGAAGAGAAAACGGAAGCGGCCGTATGACATTATCTTCTTAATACACATCAACAAAATGATCGCCTGCTCAGCCGAGCAGGCGATCTTCATTTTATGCCTATGCTTATCCGCTTATTTGGAAAGATGTTCCTTGAGCCTGTCGAATGTCTCGGCGCTGAGATCGTGCTCGATCTTGCAGGCATCGTCCTCAGCGGTCTCAGGAGAGACGCCGATGGATTCAAGCAGCTTCGTCAGAAGAAGATGGCGCTCCAGCATCCTCTGGGCGATCTCTTCCCCGGTCTGTGTCAGGGTGATGCGCTTGGTGCTGTCCATCTCGATCATGCCGCCGTTTCTTAGTACCTTTACGGCATTGCTGACGCTGGGCTTGGTCACTCCAAGATATTCGGCGATGTCCAGGGACCTGACGTTTCCCTTCTTGTTCCTTATCATGAGTATGGCTTCCAGATAGTCTTCTCCGGATCTGTGAATACGCATATCGATCTCCTGTCAGTAAAGGGCAGATTCCCGACATCTGCCTGTAAAGATTATAGCCCAATCGGCACTTTACGGCAAGAAACCGCTTTTCACAGGATGCCTTCGAAGCCGTAATCCTCGCCTTCCACTGCCTTTCTAACGGCATCAGCATCCGGCTCTTTCGAAGAGCGCACTACCGCTGTTCCCTTCTCGAAGCTCGCCTCGGCGGATATAACGCCGTCCAGCGACTCAAGGGCGTTCTTAATGGCTCTCTCGCAGTGCTCGCACATCATGCCCGAGATCCTGACAGTCCAGGTGTATTCGGGAGCTGGCGCGCCTTCCCCGTCGATGCCCTTGTAATCGTACCCCGCCTCCGAGACGGCTCCGGCGAAAGCTCCGGTATCGGTCCCTTTAGAGAAGGTAACGGTGACTTTTCCGCTCTGATGGTCCGCGGACGCGCTGATGACTCCGTCTACCGACTCGAGTGCTGTCCTGACGGCGTTCTCGCAGTGCTCGCACATCATTCCTTCAACGGAGAGGGTCCTTGTGATGACCGGTTTATCTTCTGTCACGGGATCGTCTTCTTTTACTGGCGGTGCAGGATGTGATGCTCTGAGAGGCCTGTCCCTTGAAGGATCCCTCAGTCTGAAAAGATTCAGCCTGAGAGCGTTGGTGACCACGCAGAAGCTGGAAAGGCTCATCGCTGCCGCTCCGAACATCGGATTGAGCTTGATCCCCCAGATCGGGTAGTATAGCCCCGCGGCGAGAGGGATTCCGATGACGTTATAGAAGAACGCCCAGAAGAGGTTCTCCTTTATGTTCCTGACGGTAGCCCTGCTGAGCCTCAGCGCTGCAGGGATGTCCAGAAGGCTGTTCTTCATGAGGACCACGTCCGCTGCGTCTATGGCCACATCTGTGCCTGCGCCTATGGCTATGCCGACGTCAGCTCTTGTAAGGGCTGGGGCGTCGTTTATGCCGTCTCCCACCATGGCGACCTTGCCCTGCTCGCGGAGCTTCCTTATCACTGACTCCTTCTCATTTGGAAGGACGCCTGCAACGACGTCATCTATGCCGACCTGATCCGCGATCGCCCTGGCGGTGCGCTCATTGTCTCCGGTGAGCATGACTGTGCGTATGCCCATGCCGTGCAGCTCGCTGACAGCCTTTACGCTGTCTTCCTTTATCGTGTCAGCCACAGCGATCATTCCGGCGAACCTGCCGTTTGCGGTGAACATCAGAGGAGTCTTTCCTCTGGAGGATAGCTCCTCCGCCTTGCTGAGGATATCCTTGCTGATATCTGTCTTATCCGATATGAAGGACACGCTGCCTCCGAGCAGTTCGCTTCCGCTGAGCACGGCGCGGACTCCGTTTCCGGGCAGCACAGAGAAATCATCGACATCCTGTGAGGATATGCCCTTCTCTTCCGCGTAAGCTATGACGGCTCTGGCGAGCGGATGCTCGCTCTTCTTCTCCAGCGAATAAGCGAGAGTGAGGAGCTTGTTTTCGTCCACTCCTTCCGCCGGAACGACGTCGGTGACCGCGGGCGTTCCGTTTGTTATAGTACCTGTCTTGTCGAGGGCGGCTATCTCTATCTTGCCTGTCTCCTCAAGCACCTCGGCGGTCTTGAACAGGATGCCGTTTTTAGCTCCCATACCGTTGCCGACCATGATGGCGACGGGAGTGGCGAGACCCAGGGCACAGGGGCAGCTTATGACCAGGACGGAGATGCCTCTCGCTAGAGCGAATGCGAAGTCCTTGCCGGCGATGAGCCAGATGACGAACGTTACGACGGCAATGATGATGACAGCAGGAACGAAGATCCCAGAGACCTTGTCTGCGAGCTTCGCTATCGGAGCCTTTGTGGCTGCGGCGTCGCTGACCATCTGTATGATCTGTGCAAGAGTGGTATCCTCGCCCACCCTGGTAGCCCTGCATTTTATGAAGCCGGACTGGTTGATGGTGGCGGCCGATACTACAGAGCCTTCCTCCTTGTCCACAGGGATGCTCTCGCCGGTCAGCGCAGACTCATCGACCGCGCTGATGCCCTCGACTACCACGCCGTCAACGGGGATGCTCTCACCGGGACGGACTACGAAGATGTCTCCTGACACGACCTCATCTACCGGAACGGTCACTTCCTGACCGTCTACAAGCTTTACTGCGGTCTTTGGGGCAAGCTTCATGAGGGATTTAAGGGCGTCCGTGGTCCTGCCCTTGGATCTCGCCTCCAGCATCTTCCCGACCGTTATGAGAGTCAGTATCATGGCTGCCGACTCGAAATAGAACTCGTTCATGTATTCTTCCACGAGAGCCATGTTTCCGTCGGTCTGCGCCCTGCTCATGGCGAGAAGCGCGAACACGCTCCACACGAAGGAAGCCATCGAGCCCAGCGACACCAGGGTATCCATGTTAGGAGCCCCGTGGAACAGGCTGGAGAAGCCGCTTATGAAGAACTTCTGGTTTATGACCATGACGATGGATGCGAGCAGCATCTGGATGATGCCCATGCCAACATGGTTTCCCTCAAGCGCGGAAGGCACCGGGAACCCGAACATCATATGGCCCATGGAGAAGTACATGAGGACCAGAAGGAATCCCAGGGAGATGAAGAGCCTCTTTCTGAGGACGGGCGTCTCCCTGTCCTCAAGCGAGCTCTCGTTCTCCGCTATGACATCTGAATAAGAGCGGGACTTTGCCGCCTCGCCCTTGACGGACGCGCCGTAGCCCGCCTTTTCGACAGCCCTGATGATATCCTGAGCCGACGCCGTGCCTTCCACTCCCATTGAATTGGTCAGAAGGCTGACGGAACATGAGGTCACTCCCTCCACGCCGTTCACCGCCTTCTCCACCCTTGCGCTGCACGCGGCGCAGCTCATACCCGTAACGTTGTACTGCTGCATGTATATATATCTCCTACTTCGTTATCTTTCTTATAGTTCCGATCAGCTCGGTTATGGTATCGTCGTCGCCGGACCTCAGGTCATCGGCAACACAGGTCCTGATGTGCTCCTCGAGGAGAGTGCAGTTGAAGCCGTCCAGAGCCGACTTGACGGCGGCTACCTGGACCATTATGTCCGGACAGTAGGCGTTCTCATCCAGCATCTTGCGTATGCCTCTCACCTGTCCCTCAATGCGGCTGAGCCTGTTGGCCAGATCCCTGTATTCCTTTTCGCTGCGCTCCTTGGTCCTGTGCTGGCAGCATGTCTTTTCTGTCATCCAGATCACATCCTTTCCGGAATAGATTATATACCCCCATGGGGTATATGTCAAACATCTTCCCGGAAGCGCTGTGTCACGTCTGAAAGACCGTCAGGACCAAGTTCGTAAACGGTATCGCAGACCTCCGAGATGAAGCGGCGGTCATGGGATACGGATATCACCGCTCCGTTGAAACTGCGCAGCATCTGTCTTATTACGGGACCGGAGAGCGGCGACAGGTTCCTGGTAGGCTCGTCCAGTATCAGAACATTAGGATCGGACATCTCGATGCGGAGCAGGAACAGTTTAGCCTGCTGTCCCGAAGAGAGACCGCCGACTCGGTGATCCATCTCATCAGCGGTGAATCTGAGCGCGGCGAGATGGTTCCTGGCTTTTTTCCGCAGCTCCGGATCCCAGGACGGGCATATGACATCCACGGGAGTGGAGGACATGTCCAGAAGCTCTGAGTAGTTCTGCGGCATGTATTCGGCTCTGAGGTCGTCCCTTTCCCGGAACTGCTCCGCTATCCTCCTTATGAGCGTCGTCTTTCCGCAGCCGTTCCTGCCGGTGATGCAGATCTTCCGGGGACCTCTTACAGACAGCCTGACGTTCCTGCTGAGGATGCCGCTTCCGTCCTGCTTCTGAAGCTCCGGGATATCCAGGTCCAGAACGGACTTGCGGTCCGGAACGCCGCCTCCGCGGAGGATAAGATTTATCGCCAGCTCCTCCCTCGGAATCTCGGTCATCTCAGCGTCTTCCCTCTCGAAGCGCCTCTCGGCGGACTTTACGGACTTCATCTTCTTCTTGAGGAGCCTTCCCTCTGACGGGGCGTCCCTTGCGACGTTATCCAGAGCGCTCTGCACCTGCTGGTACATCTTCCTGAGCTTCTCGTCCCTTTTGCGCTTCTCGCGGAGGTCGTTCTGCGCCTGCATAACCTGCTTCTCGAATGCCCTGTATCTGTTTGAGACGTATTCGCCGTAGCTGAGCCTTGCCACCGTGCACCGCGGCTCCGTTTTCCGGTTGAGGCGCTCGATGTGGATGACGGTGTTCGCGGTGTTGCGGATGAGGGTCTCGTCATGGGAGATGAACAGAACTATGCCGCTGAAGCCGTTGATGATGTCTTCCAGGATCTCCAGCGTCTCTATGTCGATGTCGTTGGAGGGCTCATCCAGCAGGAGCACCGTAGGCTTGCCGGAAAGGATCTTCATGAGCTGAACGCGCACCTTCTCGCCGCCCGACAGCGTAGACATCGTTCTTCCGGAGGCGTCCTGCGCGAACCCGGCTCCCAGCTCCCACATGAAGGCTGACAGATCCCTGTCGTAAAGGGCTTCCTGAAAGCCGTCTCCCAGGAACTCTCCCACTGTCAGCCCGGCAGACTCATCCGGAAGAGACTGCGGAAGATAGCCGCATCTCTCCCCGGCCATGGATACTGACCCTGAGCAGTCAGAATAATCACGTACCAGCGCGGGGTCATATATATATTTGAGCAGAGTAGATTTTCCGTTTCCCTCCTCACCGATGATGACTGCCCTGTCGCCTCTGTTGAAGGTCGCGGACAGGCCGTCGATCATGACGGTAAGGTCCCTGCTGTGAGTTATTTTTATATCGTTTAGCTGAAGCATTGATGCCTCCTGATATCAAAAAAGCCTGACGCGGCGCGTCAGGTCACAGCACGGGATATCGGACGGAATGCTCCTCCGGTAACTGCCGAAACAAACCCTGACATGCCGCACGGAAAACAAGGGGCAGAGCCCCGCAAGCAGCATACAGTCAGCGTTTATTTTCTCATCGGAGTCCTCCGTGTCTCTTTTTTATGAGTATACGACGGAATCGGCTCCGATACAACAGCGAAAAAAAAGAAGCCCGCGCGCGGTGCGCGGGCCTCTTGTCTCATCCTCAGCTCAGCTGTCCGGGAAGGACCAGCTTTTCCCTTACGGGAAAGCTCCTGTCGAATTCCTCGACGTCTTCGTCTTTGACGAAATAGGCTTCCGGCGTCATGTAAACGCCCGTTATGCCGTCGAGATATCCAAGTCTCAGCTCCCTGCAGAGAAAGAAGGACTGGTCAGAGTCCTCCGGCATGTCGTGGTACCTGATCCCGAAACGGGAGGATAGGTCAAAGCCGCTCTTTCCGTAGAAGGCTATATTGCCCTCTATCAGGACTGCCCCGTATCCGGCTTCAGCCGCCATCGCGAGGGATCTGTCCAGAAGCATCTTTCCGTATCCCTTTCCCTGAAAGTCAGGCCTCACGCATATGGGACCCATGGTGAGAACGGGCACTTCCCTGCCGTCGTCCGCAAGGATCACCGTCCTCGCGAAGACGTTCTGGCCGATTAGCTCCCCATCCCTCTCCATAACGACGTCCAGTTCCCTTACGAAGCATGGATCGTCACGCAGCACGTGGATCAGCCAGTGCTCGGCGCAGCCGGGACGGTACACGTTCCAGAACGCGTCGCGTACGAGCTCCTCGACCTTTCTGTAGTCTTCTTCTCTTTCCGGACGGATGATGATGTCATTTGTATTCATTGTTTTACCTCCTGAAAATTGTTGACTGCAACTGCCTTGCGGCGGGAGGTCTTGCGATCGCGTCAGACCTCCCGGTCAGTCCGCAATCTCCGGTGTGTTGTACTTCTTACTGAACAAAAAGCACTCTCCAAATTTATATTTATGACAGGCGTAAAGCCATGCATACGTCAAAACGGTTCAGAGCTCTCCGATCCAGACCCTCATTCCGCCCTTCTCCCTGTTTCCCCATAGATAGTACGGAACGGCCTTGAGCGTGACTTCCTCGTAATCGAAGGGCTCGTCTGAATAGAGCTCTCCTGAGTCTATGAGCCTGGCGCCCTTTACGGTAAGGATTGGATACTCTCCGAGTCCGCCAAGGCGCTGCCTGTGAACGCCGATCTTTCCGTCGCGCAGAGCCCTCAGTTCCTGAAGGTCTTCGCCGTTGTCTGCCTGCTCGAAGCAGTAGACCACGGGACCTCTCATGAAGGCGACCTGACCGATGTCCGCCCTTACCTTGGGGTTCGCGTACATCTTCGTCGGTTCCATCGCGAGCTCCAGCAGCACGGTGTCGCCGTCCTTCCAGGATCTGTCCAGATAGGCGTAGCCGTTTATGAGGTCGTACTCTTCCTCTTCCTTTCCGTTGATGCTGATCCTGTAATCGTAGCACCATTCGGGAATGCGTAAGGCGAAGCGGAAATCCTTGCTTACGCCTGTTTCGAAGCGGTAGGTGACGTCTCCCTCCCAGGGGTAATCTGTCTCGCAGCTGACGGAAACGCCGCCTGCGACCGAGAAATCGGCTTTTCCGCCCACGAACAGGTGCGAGTACACGGTATCTTCCGATTCGCCCCAGATGTATGTGCCGAGCGACGTTAGGAGCCTCGCCACATTGGGAGGACAGCAGGCGCATCTGTACCAGCCGGGCCTCTCGGCATCTATGTGCTCGTACTCGGGAAGGACTCCGGACACTCCGGGGACCACCTCCAGCGGGTTGGAGTAGAAGAATCTCTTTCCGTCGCTCTGCATGCCGCTGATTATGCCGTTGTAGAGCTCCTTCTCGAGGATATCGGCGTACTTTCCGTTGACCTCAAGCTCCAGCATCCTCTTTGCGAAGAAAGCGACGGAGACGCTGGCGCAGGTCTCGGCATAGACGAGGTCATTGGGAAGCTCGTAATCGATCGAGTAGGACTCTCCGTGCTTTGTGGCTCCCACGCCTCCGGTGATGTACATCTGCCTGTTTACTATGTTGTCCCAGAGCTTCCTGCAGGCTTCCAGCAGGCCTTCGTCATCGACCTCCGAAGCCATGTCCGCCATGGCGGTATACATGTAGCCGGCTCGGACCGAGTGTCCGACAGCCTTGTCCTGATCCCTGACAGGCAGGTGCGTCTGAGCGTACTTGAGATTGTAGGGATCCATGTCGAATATCTTTATCGGGCAGGTCTTTGACTCCTCCACGAAGAGATCCGGCTTGGTTCCTCTCTCGTCAAGGAAATAGAGGGCGGTATCGAGATACTTCCTCTCTCCGGTGACCCTGTAGAGCCTTATCAGCGCGAGCTCTATCTCCTGATGCCCGGGATAGCCTCTGACCTTGTCCTTTCCGAAGCGGTCGCAGATCAGATCGGCTGCCTTTCTCATGATGTTGAGAAGGCTGTCCTTGCCGAGCGCCTCCTTGAAGGCGACGGCTGCTTCTATCATGTGTCCCATGCAGTACAGCTCGTGCGCCTCGTGCAGGTCGGTCCACTTGTGGTCCGGATCCTTTACGATGAAATAGGTGTCGATATAGCCGTCCTCCTGCTGAGCCTTGCCGATGGTCTCTATGAATTTATCGGCCTTGGCTTCAAGCTCCGGATCCGGCCTGATCGCAAGCGAATACGCAACGGCTTCCAGCCACTTCGCGACGTCGCTGTCCTGGAACACCATTCCGTAGAACTCTCCCTCCGACTCGCCGGCGGCGATGCGGAAGTTCTCCAGAGCGTGGCTCTTCTCGGCGCCATCTACCTTATCGTCCATTATCTCGTACTGGTACGGGATGACGGTGCTGACGACAAGATCCTGAAGGCGGGACCAGAAAGCGTCCTTTACCTGTACATCGGTGATGTTGAGAAATCTCTGCTCTTTCATGGATCTGTACCTCATGAAGGAATACGGTTATCGGTCAAAGGTTCTTCATTATAACGGTCTGTACCGTGTCTGCGACGTCCTCGCAGCTGTCCATCGTATCCTCTATGCACTGGTATACGGCCTTCCATCTGACTACCGGGTCGATGCTGTCTTCCCTGTAGAGCCTCACCATGCTGTCCATGAACCTCTTGTCTCCCTGCTCCTCATAGCCGTTGACGTCTACTATGAGCTTATGGATGGTCGTGGACTTCTTGAAGTTCGGGAACTCTTTCAGAAGCGCCTTTACCGAGGCGACGCACTTCTGAGCGTTCTCGCAGCTGGGGATAATGTCGTAGCGCAGCTCCCGGACGTTGGAGACATAGATCTGGATGAGGATGTCCTCGATATCGTCGATCACGTCGTCAAGGATATTTGAGATCGCGACGATGTCCTCTCTCTCGATGGGAGTGATGAAGGCTTCGCTGACATGCTGCATCAGCTCATGCTTCTTCTGGTCGCCGGCCTGCTCGATGAGATGCATGTCCCTGAGCCTGTGAGGAAGCGAATCGGGATCGAAGTCATTGAGCGCCTCAAGCAGCTTAGCGATGGCCTGTTCGGCGAGCTCGCTGCACTCGACCATGTTGTTGAAGTAGAACATGTCCCTGTCTGATCTTTTGTTCATTATGTAAACCTCCGGATGTTATCAGAATATTCTGAGAAAGAGCCTTGCGAAGAGGAAGCCCAGCAGTCCGCAGCCCGGGAAGGTGCATATCCATGTCATCATCATGTCCTTGACGACGCTGAGCTTGATGGCGGAGAGCCTTCTCTCTGCCCCGGCTCCCATGATGGCGGCTGTCTTCATGTGGGTCGTGCTAACGGGGATACCGAGCACGGTCGAGAGGAAAAGGCATATCGCTGCGGCGATATCAGATGAGAAGCCCTGGTACTTCTCCAGCTTGACCATGTCCATTCCGACGGACTTTATGATCTTCTTTCCGCCTACTGCGGTGCCGAGCCCCATGACTATCGAGCACAGAAGCATCATCCATACAGGGATGCCGGTTGCTCCTTCTCCGGTGATGCCCACGGCAAGGTTGAAGGCAAGGAGCAGCACTCCTATGAATTTCTGTCCGTCCTGGGCTCCGTGCATGAACGCCATGGCTGCGGCGCCGAATACCTGGGCTCCGTCAAAGAACCTGTTTGCCCTGCGCCTGTTGGCTCTCTCGAACAGGATGGTTATCAGCCTGCACACCCCGAAGCCCATCCCGAAGCCGAGCACGGTCGAGAGGATGAGTCCGTATATGACCTTCACCCACTCAGAGAGGTTGATGCCGTCCACTCCTCCGAGGGCTATGGCGGCTCCGCTGAGTCCGGCTATGAGCGAGTGGCTCTCGCTGGTGGGTATGCCGAACCACCAAGCGCCGACCGCCCAGATGACTATTGCAGCCAGGGAGGCTCCCAGAGCTATCAAAGCGCTGTGGCTGTTGTCGCCGAAGTTGACCATGTTCTTTATGGTGAAGGCGACGCTGGAATTAAAAGAAGTCATCACAAGGACTCCGACGAAATTGCACGCCGCAGCCATTGCGATGGCTCTGTTTACATTGATGCTTCTGGTAGAGACGGCTGTAGCGATCGCGTTCGGCGCGTCTGTCCAGCCGTTTACGAAGATGACCCCGAGGGTAAGCGCCACTGACATCAGCAGCATCGGGTTCCTTGTCATTTCGCTGAGTATCGCGGAAAAGGTGATGGTCTCCTGCATGGCGGTATCAGAAGTCTCCGTTATTCTAGTTTTGTATTATCGGGACAGTGTCCCGTTCGTAAGAGAATTATACTATACGGCCGGCGTCTCTCTCCATAAGGAAGATAAAAAAATCGGGATCACTCTACTGACTTCAGAGACTCTATCATCTCGATCCGCTTGAGCGACGGTATCGTAAAAAGCAGGACGATCAGGGAGAATACGATGGTCACGGCGAAGGCGTACAGGTAGCTCCTGGCCTTTATGACCATGCCGAACATTACCATGTCCATGCTTATGACGTTCATGATGAAGCGGTGGAAGACGACGCCCAGCGGCATGCCGGCGAGAGCGCCTATGACTGACAGGAGGAATATCTCCTTGAAGAGATAGGACTGCACCTCTCCCTGCCTGAACCCGAGCACCTTGAGGGTGGCAATCTCCCTTATCCTTTCGCTGATATTTACCTGTGTGAGGTTCACGAGCACCACGAAAGCCAGCGCTCCCGCGGTGAGGATGATGACGATTATTATCAGGTCCAGGGCTCTTATCATCTTGTTGAAGTTGTCCATGACCGACATGAAGTCGACGGCGCTCATGAAGCCTTCCCTGCCGCTTATGCCCGCCTCGACCGTCTCAAGGTCCGCTGAGGATCTCACGGCTATGGTGTTGAAATGCACGGGCTCTCCGAAGAGCGCCTCATACATGTCCTTCGATATGAAGATGAAGTGCTGGAAATACATCTCGCAGACTGCCGCGACCTTGACCTGCTCCTTGAGGCCGGACTGGGACTCTATGGTGACGTAGTCCCCTTCCCTTATGCCGTGGGTCTGGGCGAACTTCTCGGTGACTATTGCGCCGGAGTTGCTGAGCCTGACAGGCGTGGAGTGATCCGAGGCGAGTCGGAAGTTGTAGATGTCCTGCGACTGTCTCGCGTCGATGATCTGCGCCTCGAGGACCTCCTCTCTGTCCTCCAGGTACATCTTGGTGGAATATCTCAGATACGGAACGACGTATTCGTTGTCGAGATCGGACTGAAGAGCTTCCGTGATCCCGTCTATGTCGTGGTCGTTCTCAAGGTTGATCATGTACTGGTAGGCGTTTATGTCCCCGTACTGAATGTTTACGACGTCGCTGATGGAGTCCTTTATGCCCCATCCGAGGACGAGCAGGGCCGTGCAGCCGGCTACTCCTATGACCGTCATGAAGAATCTCGCCTTATACCGGATTATGTTGCGCGCGGTGATCTTTCCGGTGAAGGAGAGTCTCTTCCAGAGGACCGGAATGTACTCCAGGAACACCTTTTTAGCGGTCCTGGGAGCCTTGGGACGCATCAGCTGGCTGGGCATCTCATTAAGGGTCCTTCTGACGACATGTCCCGTCACGCCGGCCATGAGCAGCGCGAATGAGAAGAAGCTGATCAGGGCGTTTGCGGCGGGGAATCTCACGATCATGTCCGGGAGATCGTACAGCAGCCTCCACGTCCGGTATATGACGGTAGGAAACACCGCCATGCCCGCCACAAGACCGATGACTGAGCCTGCGGTGCTGGCAAGCAGCGCGTAGAACACGTATTTTGATATCACCCTGGCGCGTGAGAATCCCAGGGCGCGGAATATGCCTATCTGTCCTCTCTGCTCATCGACCAGCCTGG
Source organism: Oscillospiraceae bacterium (assembly GCA_017513135.1). Lineage (GTDB taxonomy): Bacteria > Bacillota > Clostridia > Oscillospirales > Ruminococcaceae > RUG11783. Next base: position 103,149 of record JAFWDH010000016.1, on the reverse strand, counting down.
TCATCGTGGTAAGGCATACCAGGGCTGCGACCAGGAAGAACATGACCGGCATGGCGATGCCGATCGCCCCCATCTGCTTGGCGTTGTTGGCGAACATGTAGGATGAGTAATGCCTGTCACGGTCCAGTATGGTCCAGGACGCGCCGGGAAGCTCCTGCAGCTCCTGATAGGCCTTCCTTATCTCGGACTCGGCCTTCTCCATCTGTTCAGTGAACTCAATGAGGCCTTTCTGGTATTCGGCGAGGCCTTCCTCGTACTGCGCCTTTCCGGAGTAGAGCTCGCTCTCGAGATTCGAGATCTGCTCGCGGATCCTGGCGACGGCTTCCTCGGCTATGGCGACCTCGTCCCTGATCGTGCTCCATGCCACGCGGTCCCGCGCGAGCGCGGTGATGCGCAGGTATTCGCTCTCTACCGAGCCGCCGTATCTGGAGTCTATCTCCTGCATCCTTGAGGAAGCCGATCCGGAGTCGCCTGCGGCCTTCATCTCAAGAAGGCTCTGCAGAAGCCTCTCGTTGAGGGACAGGCGATCCTCAGCTTCCGAGATGTCCTGCTCCAGGGAAGTGAGCTCCTGAGCGGCGGTTATCTTCTCCTGCTCCGTGGAGGTCTCCGACGCCAGGACGGCTTCCAGCTCCGCTTTCCTGGGGTAGAGCTCCCCGTCCAGGAGCGCCCTGTCCGACGCGATCTCTCCCTGAACGGACGCTATCCTGTCATCCAGGGCCTGGGACCCTGAAGGGTCGGTCATCGTCCTGAGGGCGGTATATGTGCCGTAATCGTTCATGACGGAGGAATACACGCTGTCGAAGGGCATGCCGTATTCGGCTTCCACCGCGGCTACTTCACTGTCTGTGTCAGAGTATTCCCCGCCGTAGCTGTTCTTGAGCAGGGTCAGCCTCTCCTCCGACTGGTTCAGCACCAGCTTGAGGGAATCCAGCTGTGACTGGCCGGCGATCAGCTGTATGTTGGCCTCGTCAAGTTTTGCCTTTGCCTCATCCAGCTCCAACTGAGCCTCGGCGCGCCTCTTCTCCAGCTCGGCTTCATTGCGCTCTATCTCTACCGTATACTCGCCTACCAGCCTGTCCTTGAGCTGGACGGACTGCTTTCTTGAGAAGACGTCTATGTCGGTCTTTATCTGATCCATGAGATCAGAGTAGCCGGAACGGTAGGCGTTGAGCTCCACCGCGCCGGGTACTGTTATATAGACCGTTGTGTAATACTCGCTTCGGAAAGCGGAAGGAAGCGCGTACAGTATGACCTGAAGCTCAAGGTTGTTGAGCAGGCTGGTCCCCATGGTCTTGGCCATGTACGCCGGGGACCTCACCACGCCGACCACGGTGACGGTATCCTGTGAGAATATGTCGTGTATATCGCTGTCCTCGAGATATAGCTCTAGGGTGCTTCCTATGCCGAAGGAGTTGGAATAGAGCGTGTTGTTGAGGATCAGGACCTCGCTCTCGTCCTGCGGCATCCTTCCCTCTATGAGCTCGAACATGTTGACAGCTCTGTCGGTCTCCTCAAGCCTCACCACCGACACCTCGCCCTCGCTGTCCCTGCAGAACACGTCCCGCATCCTGCTGGCGAATATGTGTTCGGTCCACTCCTGCTTTCTGATGGCGGAGATGTCATTGCCGTCGAAGCCGTATGAGGAGTATATCTGGACATCCTGAAGCCTCAGAGCGTCATTGTACCTGTCGACGCTCCGTTCCATGATCTGTCTGGTGCTCAGAAGTCCCATCATGAAGGATGAGCCTATGAGCACTATCATGACCAGCGAGAAGAACCTCTTGAAGGTCTTCCCTATCAGCCTGTAGGTGTCCTTCTCAAACATCAGTATTCGATCTCTTCTATGCTCTTGACGTTATCGTTGAGGGTCACGGACTCTATGCGTCCGCTCCTGACTCTGATTATCTTCTCGCCCATCTCGGCGAGCGCGCTGTTGTGGGTGATCATGACTACCGTCATGTTCTGCTTCTCGCACATGTCCTGCAGCACTCTGAGGACCTGTTTTCCGGTCTGGTAGTCCAGAGCTCCGGTGGGTTCGTCGCAGAGCAGGAGCTTAGGGTTCTTGGCGACGGCCCTGGCGATGGCGACTCTCTGCTGTTCTCCTCCGGAGAGCTGGGACGGGAAGTTGTTCATCCTGTCCTCGAGGCCGACCATCCTCAGCACGAATACGGAGTCCATGTGATCGTCGCACAGCTGCGCCGCGAGTTCCACGTTCTCCCTGGCGGTCAGGTTCTGCACGAGGTTGTAGAACTGGAACACGAAGCCCACGTCGCTGCGGCGGTACTCGCAGAGCTCGCTGTCATTGAAGGAGGATATCTGCTTTCCGTCCACGGTTATCGTGCCGGATGATGCGGTGTCCATGCCGCCGAGTATGTTGAGAATCGTGGTCTTCCCGGCGCCGCTGGAGCCGAGTACCACCACGAACTCTCCCTTTTCTATGGAGAAGGATACGTCAGACAGCGCGTTGATCTTTACCTCGCCCATCTGATAGACCTTGCTGACGTTTTCAAATTCGATAAAGCTCATATCTTTGTCCCTGCAAACAGTTTCATAAATACCCAGTTTAATTATCTCATTTTTCCGGCACTCTGTTGAATACAAAGTGTTAACAAACAAAATCCTTACCTGAAAAATCAAAAAGGCGCGGAGAACGGGAATCTCCGTGCCTTTATGTCTGTTCTACAGGTCTTTATCAGGCGCCGGGCACCGGCAGCCTGAGCGACTCCTCATACATCTGCTTTATCCTGTTGACGTTGTCTTCGTTGCGGCAGTTTACCGATATGTCCATGAGCCTGCTTCTGTGATAGAGCAGCTCCTCCGCCCCGCCCTCCAGCATCGAATACTGTTGGCAGAGCGTCAGTTCCTGATAAGCGTCGCAGACCTCCCAGTACTTGTCGAACTCATCCTGATACAGCTCCCAGAGTATCAGGCTGTCCAGCAGCTCGCCGTAATCCTTCTCATAATATGACCTGTTGCACGCGTTTATCATCGCGGCGGTGTCGTCGCGGTACTCGAGATATTCCTCCGCTACCGTAGCGACCGTGCCGACCGCCATGAACAGGAAGAACAGTCCCATGGCGACTGCTATTACGGTCTTGATGACCAGCTTTGCCGTAGTCGGCATCTTTCGCGCGTTCTTCTTACCAGCCATTGCGCTCTCTCACCTCCATCTCCCACTCATCATCAAAGGAATAGTAGTACTCAAGCGAAAACAGCTCGTTCACTTCGGCTTCGGTGAGGTTGAGGTACGCTTTTAGGAAGTCGGTGAACTGCTTCCTTGACTCCTCTATGAACCTGCGGGGACGCTCCTGCAGGTCATGCTGCCAGTCTTTGTAGGAACACATCAGCCAGGGATATCTCAGGAGAGCTGATAGGATGTATTCGTCATCCCTGCGATGCTGATCGTCCATGCTGAGCCAGTCGAACTTGCACATCTCGAACTGGTTGTAGTAGTGAGCCAGATATTCCATCTGGTAGTACTCGCGGTACTCCTCGGTGTCATCCAGGATGTCTTCGAACTGTTCATAATAGGCTTCGAATCTGCCGTATTCCCCGGCGTCCAGCATCTCATCCATCTCATAGATGGCTGCGGGAAGCCTTCTTTCCAGATCCCGGCTGAACCTGCCCCTGATGCTCCTGACGGAGAAGAATACGATCAGTACGAATATCGTGAAGAGTATCAGGAGGAACTCCACGACCATGACGCGGGAGACTACCCTGTCGTAGATGTAGGGAGACCATTTCTTTCCGGCTGCCACGCGTGCCTTCTCATAGGAGAGCTCAGCATCCGTGCGCTGTTTCTGCCACAGGCGTCCGAGAGCGTTCTCGGTCCCGCAGTAGGGGCATGAGAGGTCCCGCATCCTGTAATGGCTGCCGCAGTTGCTGCATTGCATCAGTCGTTCCTCCCCAGGATCTCATCGGCAAGATAGCCGTAGTCTGTGTTGTAGTCCTCATATATGGAGACGCCGTAGTCTATCTGCTCCTGAGTGAGGCCTGCGGTCTCCTTAAGGGTCTCCAGGACCATTTCTCTTATATACTCTACGCCCTCGCGCTCGTTGTAAACGTATCCGTCGTCCTCCAGCTCCCGCATGATATGCAGCGACCGGAACAGGCAGTTGAGGTCGTAGGACACGCTGTCCCTGAACACGTCAGCGCCGTCCTGGTATTTTATGTACTGCTCAAGATCCTCCGTGAGGAACGTCTTCCCGGTCGTGTAGGAGTACCAGATATCCGACATGCGCAGGTACTTGTCATACGTTGCGGAGTAGGTATCGTCGCTGTTGTAGTAGTAGTCCCGCATCTCCTCGAACTGCCTGTTCTGGTAGTACTGCTCAAGGATGTCCAGCGTCTGCATCTGATTCTTCCGCCTGTTCCTTACGCGCATGACGCTGAAGACAGTAGCGATCACAATGAATACGGATATCATGATGACCATGATCGCCGCGACTGTGCTGATCGCTCCGTGCGCTCTCCTTATCCTCTCTCTGGGGATCTCCTCATTGAGCTTTTGGCGTTTCTCCTTGAATTCGCGCAGTATCTCCTCCTGCTCCCGCATGGAGTATTCAACGTTCTCGGAGCCGCAGTACGGACAGGTCTTCTCGCTGTCGTCGTATCTCGCTCCGCAGAAGCTGCAAATCTTCTGTGCCATTTCCGGTCCTCACTCTTAATATGTTTGTTATCTCACTGCCAGTCCCGCAGAGCCAGCACGCCGTACGGCGGGATGGTTACGGTGCCGGACAGCGTATCTCCCGAAAGAAGGTCATTCGCTTTCCCGCTGACCTTTATCTCCGCCGGAGCTCCCAGGTAGTTGAGCAGGAAGAGGACTCCTCCCCTCACTGCCGCTTCCACCGACTGCGGAGCGTCCACCCTGCCGCTGAGCGGGCTTGCGATGCCCTCGCTCTCCAGCACAGACAGGACCGCCTCCTCGCTGAAGGCGCTTCCGCACTTGATGCAGACGCCTTCCCCGAATCTGTTGCGGGTGACTGCGGGCTTTCCTTCGTACCAGACGCCATCCCTGTAGGTCCCGATGACATCGGCAGTCTCCGGGATGAGTATCTCATTGAACAGAGGCGCGGGAACAGCGGTGCCGTTCAGATCGACCTCAGGCTCATCATCGTACCTGGAGACGAAGGTGTACTCGTCGGTGATGCCTCCCGCAAGGTCCCTGAGAGGTCCCGGCGCGTCGGTCATGGGAACGAGTCCGTTCTCGTCCTTATACCCGGTCAGAGGCCCGATGACAAGGGTGCCGCCTTCGCGAACGTAATCGTGCAGCAGCTCTGAAGCCATTTCCGTCACTATGGCGGCGTCCGGGAAGACGATGAGCTTGTATCTTCTGAGGCTCTCCGCAGTGCAGTCATCGGAGAAGTATACGAAATCGCAGGGTATGTGCGCCTTCTGCATGGCGTCGAACCAGCTGTCCTGGCTCTTCCTTCCGACCGGACCGTGCCAGCCGTCGTTCTCGCTGTCCCAGTCGTCCAGATAATCGAAGGCTATCGCGACTTCCGCCTCATAATCCGTTCCCTTGACGCAGGCGAGCTTCTCAAGGTCCTTTGAGACCTGTTTCACTTCCGCTAGCCTTCTGGTGTCGCGGTTGTTCTGGTCAAGTATGCCGTGCCAGTATATCTCCGTACCGAGCCTGCTGGTTCGCCATCTGAAATAGCTGATGTAATCCGCGCCGTGAGCCAGAGACTGCATGGACCAGAGCCTCAGCTGTCCGGGCTTGGGAGAGGAGGCTCCCAGTCCCCCGCCGTAGGCGCCGTTGGGACCCGACTGCTGCTCCATTATGCCGAAAACCGGGGATATGGACCTGATATGGCAGAGGTTCCAGCTCCAGGCGCGGTCCTTCATGGGGTTCTTTGAGTTGAAGTCCAGCACGTACGCGAAGTTGGGATATGAGTCATATGTCAGGAAATCCAGGCTCTCCTGCGTCATCGCGTGGCTGTCCAGATGCCCGAAGAAGCCGTTGTGCGTTATGAACTGACCTGCCGGGATGTTCTCGCGAAGAATCCTGCTCTGCAGCGCGCAGTACTCCCTGACGCTGTGGGACCAGAAGCCCTTTGCTTCCAGCTGCTGGTGGGGATTGAATATCCCGTTGGCGGTAGGTCTGGGCAGATACACCTGGCTCCAGTCCGTATAGGTCTGGTTCCAGAACGCCGTACCCCATGCCTCGTTCAGTTTATCAAGTGTCAAGTACTTCGCCTTTACATATTCCCTGAAGGCGTAGTGGTCCGATTCGCTGTAGAATTCGGTGGATTCGCAGTTGAACTCGTTGTCTATCTGCCAGCCTATGATGCACTTTCTCTTCCCGTAGTGCCTGGCGATGCGCCTGACTATGTCGGCGGTCTTCTCCAGGTATACGGGGCTGTTGTAGTTGTAATGCCTGCGGAGCCCGTGCTGGATCAGCGTGCCGTCTATGAAGGCGTTGAGCACCTCGGGATACCTGTCGGTGAGCCAGGCGGGAGGCGTCGCTGTGGGCGTGCAGAATATGACCTTTATGGGCGTCTGCTCCGCGACATCCAGGAACCTGTCGAAGAAGGACATGTCATATATGTCCTCTTCCGGCTCGAACTTGTTCCAGGCGAACTCGGCGATCCTTATGACCGAGATGCCGTTCTCCAGCATCCTGTCTATATCGCTCCTCCAGAGTTCTTCCGGCCAGTGTTCCGGGTAGTAGCATGTGCCGAGGGTGAGCTTTCCGAAGTCCAGTCTCTTATCCATGCAGATCCGATCCTTTCCTGATTGAATTATTTCAGCCTCTTATATCCTTTACCAGCTGCGCAGCCTCTCCGGCGAGTTTCCTGATCGTGTCAAAACTTCCCGCTGAGATCAGGTCCTTTTTGACCATCCAGCTTCCGCCTACCGCTATTATCCTGTCATATGCGAGATAATCTGCGGCATTGGAGGCGTTTATGCCTCCCGACGGCATGAAGCTGAGACCCGTGAAGGGCTCCGCGCACGCCTTTATCATTGCGATGCCTCCTGAGAGCTCCGCCGGGAAGAACTTTACGGTGTCAAGCCCAAGCTCCACAGCGAGCTCCATGTCGCTGGGAGTCTGGGTGCCCGGGATCACCGTTATCTCGTTCTGCTGGCAGTGCCTGACCGTATTGGGGTTTATTCCGGGAGATACTATGAATTCCGCTCCCGCCTGCATCGCCCTGTCGACCTGTACGCCGTTGAGGACCGTGCCCGCTCCTATGAGCATCTCCGGGTGGCGCTGTTTCATTATGCTTATCGCTTCCGCCGCGGCTGCGGTGCGGAACGTCACCTCAGCTGCCGGAAGTCCGCCCTCGCACAGGGCATCGGACAGATCGGCTGCCGCCGAGGCGTCTTCTATCACTACGACGGGCACTATGCCCGCGTTTCTTATCCTTTCAAAAATACCGTTCATTTTTTTGCTCCTTTCCGCTTTTTCTATTATATCTGATATTCTTCCGCAAAGTAGAATAAATCGTTAACACAAAGTACTTGACCTTTTATTTTTGCAGCAGTAATAATGGATTCAGCGCTTAATCAGAAACAAAGGAAATCTTAATGAAGATCACGGACTACAAGGGACAGGAAATAAACGACCTTCTGGACAGCGGCAGGCTTTCCATACTGGAGACCATCGGCGCAGGCGATCTCAAGAGGGAGATGGACCGCGTCGGCTGGCTGTGCTGCACATACATAAGGATGATATGCCGCAGGAAGGAAGACAGGGATCTGAGAAGGCACGCGTCCAGGCTGATAAGGCTGGCGGCTCCCGCGGAGCTCAGGGCGCCTCTTCCGCAGAGCGATGAGACCGTCGTCGTCGGCTTCAACCACCCCTCCCTCGGAGAGGTCGTCAGGCTCCTGTACATAGGCTTTGACAGCTTTCCCGACAGGGATTTCCTCTTTCCGGTGAACCTTCCCTGGTACGAATCCATGGTGCCGGTCATACCGCAGCTCAGTAGGCTAGGAATTCGCATCACGCCGATGCTCACCCCCGCCACCGAGGAAAAGCTGAAGAGGAAGTTCGGCGAGGATCAGGAAAAGCTCGATGAGCTGGAGTTTCTCAGGATGGTTTTCGACCGCAGGTACATAAGGGAGCTCAAGTCCATCGCACAGGACAAAGGCGCCGTGTTCGTGGCTCCGTCAGCCACCAGGCAGAAGGAGATCATAGGAGACTACGTGCATCCGTCAATGACTGTCGTGGCGCATCTCGTGCAGAAGGGCGGCAGAAGGGCCACCTTCATACCGGTAGCGGTCGTCTCCCCCGTTCTCGGAAACCGAGAACTGAACCTCTTCCGCAGATACAGGATAGTTCCCTGCGAGCCTTTCTCGTCCGAGGAGGTCACGGAGCTGACTTCCGGAAGAGACAGGGAGTTCGACTTCACATTCCTCAGAAGGATAGAAAAGATATATCTGGAGAACGATTCTCCGGTCATTTAACGTCAGAAATATAAAGGAGCATTTGAAATGGGCGGTCTTTCGAAATACGGAAAGATTGGATCACTGGCGGTGTTTGCCGCGGCAGCGGGAGTTGCGCTGTTCAGGCATCTCACCACGGGAAAGAAGGATGCCCTTCCCCGCAGGAAGGTCATCATTGATACAGACACCGGAGCAGACGACGCTTCCGCGCTGATACTCGCAGCGAAGAGCCGCGAGCTCAGCATCCTGGGAGTCACGGTCCTTGCCGGCAATGTCGACCTGGAACAGGCTACGCAGAACGCGCTTGCGGCGCTTGAGACCGCAGGCTCATCCGCTCCCGTCTACAGGGGCTCCGCCCAGACATACGGCGGAGAGAAGATCGATGCGTTCAGCGTGTTCGGTGAGGACGGCATGGGAGACATGGAGCTCGTGCATCCGATCGGAAGCGCCCAGGAGAAGGACGCCATAGACTTCATTATCGATACCGTGAAGGCCAATCCCGGAGAAGTCGAGATAATCTCCCTGGGACCTGCGACGAACATAGCCTTCGCCCTGGACAGGGATCCCGAGGCTATGAAGAAGGTCAAGATGATCTGGTCCATGGGCACCGCGGGACTGGGACCCGGCAACGCCTCCCCCGTCGCCGAGTTCAACGTGTATTCGGATCCCAAGGCGTACAAGAGGATGCTGGACAGCGGAATTCCCGTAACGGTCATCGGACTGGATGTCTGCGGAGGCGACGCCATGTGGACTGACAGGCAGTTCGCTAAGCTGCTCATCTCCGGAGAGATCGGCGAGTTCGTCACCGATTCCTTCTCAAAGCTGCGCGCGTTCTACGCATCGAACGGTTCGGAGGGCTCGGTCATGAACTGTGACAGCATGGCGATGATGTGCGCGATAGACAGCGGATTCGTCAGGAGCACGGTGAAATGCCACGGAAGCTGCATCACCTCCCCCGGCGAGACCTTCGGGCAGGTGATCTTCTACAGGGAAGGCTTCACCTATGACGCGGTAAGCAACGATCAGGAGCACAACGTCACGCTCGTCACGGAAGTCGATGCTTCCGGATACTTCGACAGATATCTGAAGAGGATCACAGGCTGAAAGATCGGCAGGCAAAAAAAAGAGCCCGGCACGGTGTGCCGGGCTCTTCTGTATGTCAGGGATCACTCGCTCTTTCTGAACAGCTGCGGGTATCTCTTGAGGACGGATGCCAGGACCTGTCCGAGGATGTAGCATCCGACGATCTCTCCCGCTGTGACGTAGAGCATCATGACGGCGATCGGCATATCGAGGCCGTAGCCGTATCTGAGGACGAAGGGAACGATTATGCCGTTGGCGATGACAGCCGGAACGGGCACCAGCCAGCGGTTGCCGCGCAGCAGATATCCGCCTACAGCTCCTATGAGGGTAGCGATGCTTCCGAAGACGATGTCCAGCACTATGGCTCCTCCGAGAAGGTTCCCCAGGATGCAGCCTATGAACAGCCCCGGTATGGCAGCGGGAGTGAACATGGGAAGTATCGTGAGCATCTCGGCTATCCTGACCTGCGCTACATTGAAGGATATCGGCGCGAATACGACGGTGAGCACTACGTAGAGCGCCGCGATCACCGCGCTCATGGTGATGAATCTGGCTGACTTGGATCTCATTATGTTTCTCCGTTTCTTTTCTGTGCCCTGGGCACGCAAGGAATATTAAAACACAACTCAGGACGTATCTGCAAGAAAAATGAAAGTTAACATGGCACGCACGCTCATCCGGCTGTAAAGTGCGGTCGCGGACAGGTCCCGGCTGCCGGGAAAATTGTGAACAGAGTGTTAAAAAATGGATAAATTCATTTCCTCCGAAACAGCGTTAACTGTTCATTCCTACAACAATTTTCAACAGCCGCTCAGATTCATTGACAGTGAGTCCGCGCAAAAGCAGAATAAGAATTGATCCACCACTATTTTCAGGAGGTATTCCATGGGTTTTCTTAGTCAGATCGGCCCCTTTATCCTGGCCGTAATCGCCGTTATCATCAACGGCGTACCGCAGCTGCTCTATGCGCAGACACGCGGATTCGCGCTGAAGCCTACCGGTTTCGCATACCTTATCGGAGCTCTCGGCAACCTGCTCACCGGCTCCGTAACGCCTATCTCCGGACAGGCTGAGACGATCACCGTTGCCAGCGTCAAGAAGAACCTGCGCAACAACATCAGCTCCATCCTTCTGGCGACATGCATCATGACCATCCTCGGCCTCTGCGGCGGCGTCTCCAAGATCGCCGATTTCGCAGGTCCCGCAGTCGTTTCCGGCATGATGTCCGGTGTCGGCCTCATCCTCGCCGGCGTATCCTGGGATATGTTCGGTCAGGAGAAGCGCATCACCATCGTTTCCGTTGTATCCGCGATCGTCACATACGCGATCTGCGTGACCACCGGCAACGCCAACAGCGTCGTATGGACCATCTTCGTGTCCGTCGTGCTGTCCACCCTTGATTTCCTGTTCCTGCAGAAGCGCCGCGTCGACCTGACCACAGTCGTGGAAGAAGGCCGCGAGCCCATGGAGAGCAGCACCGAATGGAGATTCTGGAAGAAAGAGTACTGGGCTGACTTCAAGTTCATCAAGCCCACCATCAACATGACCGTTATCCTCGGAGCCCTCAGCATCGTCATGCTGAACATCGGCGCCAACATCTCGTTCGGCGGCATCACCGCTTCCATCGCGGGCATGTCACAGAACTATGACCACCTCTCCATCATCAACTCCCTGGCTGACATCCCCAGCGCCCTCTTCGGAGGTCCTCCGATCGAAGCCATCATCTCCGGCACAGCCGGCGCTCCCTGGCCTGTGGCCTGCGGCATCGTATTCATGCTCGTCTGCGGCATCCTCGTCCTCACCGGACTCGTCAGCCGCCTCGGCAAGTACCTGCCTGCACAGAGCATCTCGGGCTTCCTGCTCGTCATCGGATTCGCCCTCACGTTTGCTCCCAACCTCCAGGCAGTCGCCGCTTCCGAGAATCCCATCTCCGGCTACATGGCTCTAGGCGTGACCGCATGGTCCCAGAACCCGTTCCTCGGAATGGTAGTGGGCGTTCTCACCCGCTTCTTCGGACACTATGTCGGTCTTGTATAAGGAGCAGCAGATGCAGAACTGGTCAGATAAGTATACAGTACATCTGTCCCCCGATTTTTCAGTAGATCTTCCGCTCCTCGATATCGGCGACGGATTCTATATCTACTCGTTCGATATGACCGGCGAAGCGCGCTGGAACCGCGAAGCCGCGGCGCAGCTCAAGGAAAAGCTCGCTCCCTATGATTTCGACGGGTTCGTCACAGTGCAGACCAAATCCTGCGGACTGACACAGGCGACGTGCACGGAATGCGGATTCGACGAGTATCTTGAGTTCAGAAAGAGCAGGAAGTCTTTCATGATCGATCCTGTCGGCGTGGAAGTAACATCCATAACCACACACGGAAAGCAGGAGCTCTGGATCGGCAAGGAGAAATATGCCCGCTTCCAGGGAAAGAAGCTCTGCTTCATGGACGACGTCGTCTCAACCGGCGGTACCATCGACGCAGCGATGGAGCTGTGCAGCAAGATCGGCGTAGAGATCTGCGTGATCGCATGCGCCCTGCTTGAGGGCGAGCACCGCGATCAGTACAAGGGCATCCCGCTCGTTTCTCTCGACTGGATCCCGCTTCCCGGAAAGATCGGCTGATCTTCCGTTTTTGCGAATACGATCACTTCCCGGACTTCGGTCCGGGAAGTTTTTCTGTATGCGAAAAGCCCGCCGGAAATCAGTATCCGGCGGGTCATGCCTGTTATTCAGCTGACGGTGCTCTAAAAGATCCCGTACATCCTGTCCTGGATGTCCCTTATGAACCTGTAGAGCGACATGGGCACCTCCCGCATGTAGTCGATGCCGGTGTCCCCCAGCTTTATCAGCTTGTTCTTTCCGTGATAGTCGCTTCCGGCAGTGACGTAAAGGCCATATTTTTCAGCGAAGTCTATCATGTCCTGCATGAGTCTCGGCGAGAAGCCTGAATAGAAAGCTTCCACTCCCTGAAGCCCCATGGATGTCAGTTTCTTAAGCCGCCTGTCCATCTCATCGTTCATTATGAGCTGGTCTCCGTCGCCGAATGCAGGGTGCGCGAGCACGGGAATTCCGCCTCCGCGCAGGATGCAGTCTATGGCTGTCTCAGGCCTTATGTATTCGCTTTTGACGTGAAGGTTGTTGAGGACGTTCCTTATGGCGGTGTTCCTGTCCTCGGCGAAACCGTATTTTGCCATCAGGTTTCCAAGATGAGGCTTTCCGGGATTGTCCAGCTTCCTTAGCTCATCGACTTCGTGATCCGGAAACTCGATCCCGTACTCTTCCTTAAGCAGATCCAGCCTTCTCTGAAGCTTCCCTATGCGGATAGCGTGTCCCGCGTCAGTGAGCTCCTTCATGGAGTCAGAATCGGGATCGTATCCGTATCCTAGTATGTGGTATTTGCCGTCCTCATCCCTGCAGGAGAACTCGGCGCCGGTGAAGAAAGCCGGCGAGTCGCCGTCCAGCAGGCTTATGATCTCGCTGCAGGCCTTGACCGCGTCGTGGTCCGTTACCGAGAAAAGGGCTATGTCCTCATCCTTGACCTTCTGCAGGAGCTCAGCCGGACTGTCCGTGCCGTCTGACACGGATGAGTGCATGTGAAGATCGATCTTGGCGGAAAGTTCCATGTGCTTCCTTTCGTTCAGCGGAGCAGCTCAGTTCTGCTCAGCGGTCTCTTCCCTGTCTTCGTCCTTTTCGGTGAATCTCCACAGGAAGTATACCATAAGTCCCTCACCGAACATGCTTATGTAGAACATGAGGCTCTTTGCCCTGTCGCCGGACGGATCCCTGCCGAGGAATATGCCGAGCAGCGTGAACAGGAGCATGAAGAATCCGGCGAGGAACATGTTGGGATTCTTCTTCCTGAACAGGAATATTCCGACGCCTATCATGAGGAATACCGGGAACATGTCCAGGAAGCTGACGATGCCGTCTATCCATCCGGGATTTCCCTCAGCCTCGGCGTATCTGGTGATCGCTCCGACGGTCCTGGGCTCCGTTTTTATGAGTATGCCGGCCGCAAGACCGATGACCATAATGATGACGGCGATGCACCATACCGCCTTCCTGACGCCGTTCTTTGCCTTGAGGGAATACGCGCAGATCGGGAAGATCAGCGGGATCATGGTCAGGTGGAAAATATAGCGGAACTGGCTGAAGAACCTGAGGGCTGCGCTCTCCTTAAGGAAAGCTCCGAGCGCCAGGCAGAGCGAGTCATAGAAGAGCCCTATGCACATTACGGCGACTATCAGGGAGATCGCCCTCTTCTTCTGAGCGTACTGAAGGAACATCCTTCTGATGAAGAATCCGTCCAGCACGGTGAGGATCCACAGCACCGGAGCCATGCTTGCGATAAGAAGCTGTCTCATGTTTCGTACCTCCGTATAAGTATATGCGGCTTATTGATAATCAGGTCATCAGTTCCCCGAATTCGCCGACGAGCTCACCGAACATCGACAGCGCCCTGTCCACGGGCTCCGGAGTGCTCATGTCGACTCCCGCTATCTTAAGAAGCGAGATCGGGTCCGCGCTGCCGCCGGAGGAGAGGAACTTCTTGTAGTCCGCTACGGCGGGCTCTCCCTCCCTGAGAATCCTGTCGGCTATGGCAGCCGCGGCGGAATATCCGGTGGCGTACTGGAACATGTAATAGTCGTAGAAGAAATGCGGTATCCTCGCCCACTCGAGGCCGATCTCTTCGTCCGACACCATGTCCGGTCCGAAGTAGAGCTCATTGAGACTGCGGTATCTCTCACAGAGAAGGTCCGCGGTGAGAGACTGTCCGCTCTCCGCCATCTGTCCCATCATCAGCTCGAACTCGGCGAGCATTGTCTGGCGGTAGAGCGTACCCTTGAAGGAATCGAGGAAATGGTTCAGCAGATATGCGCGCTGTACCCTGTCATCGGTGTTGTCCAGCAGATATCTCATCAAAAGTATCTCGTTGCAGGTGGACGCGACCTCCGCGACGAATATGACGTAATCCGCGGTGCAGGGCGGCTGGTTCGCGGTGCTGTACCAGCTGTGCAGCGAGTGGCCCATCTCGTGAGCCAGGGTGAACATGCTGTCAAGGTTGTCCTTGTAGTTCATCAGGACGTAAGGGTGCGGCTTCCCGCTTCCGTTGGAGTATGCCCCGCCTCTCTTTCCGACGTTGGGATAGACGTCCACCCATCTTTTGTCGAAACCTTCCCTGAGAAGAGCCGTGTAGTCGTCGCCGAGCACCGACAGAGCCTTGAGGACCGTATCCTTGGCTTCTTCGAAAGATACCTTCTGCGCGGCCTCGCCGACTATCGGCACGTATACGTCGTACATGTGAAGCTCGTCGAGTCCCAGTATCTTCTTCCTTAGGCTGACATACCTGTACATCTTGTCCAGGTTGCGGTGCACCGCGTCTATGAGATTGGTATAGACCTCTGTCGGCACCTCGTTCTCATCCAGGGCTGCTTCCAGCGTGGAGCCGTATCTCCTGGCTCTCTGGAAGAACATGAGCTGCTTGTACTGGGCGTCGAGAGTCGCCGCGAAGGTGTTGCGGAACTCTCCCATTCTGGAATAGTAGGCCTTGAACGCCCGTCTGCGGAAATCGACGTCGGGATCCTCCAGCAGGAACGGGAGGTTGTCCTCGGTCATCTGCCTGGCTGTGCCGTCGGCGCTCTCGATGTCCGGGAACTTCATGTCGGCGTTGCGAAGAACGCTTCCGATGTTGTCGGGAGAAGCTGCCGCCTCGCCCGCGAGCGCCAGCACCATCTCGGATTCGGGAGAGAGCATGTGCGCCTTCATGCGGCGTATCAGATATATGCTTCTGCGGTAGGTCTCAAGATCAGGCTCGTCCTTATAAAATCCGTCCAGTATGTCATCCGGTATCGCCATGATCTCGGGTCCTGCGAAGGACGCGGCGCCTGATATGGCGACCATGACTCCTCTCGCCTTTCCGGCGAGGTCCTGATAGAAGCTGTTGGCGGTATCCTCGTCGCTGCGGCCATTCGCGTATACGAACAGCCTGCTGAGCCTCTCCTCTATCTCGTCCTGAAGCCTGAAGAAGTCAAGAAGAACCTTTGCATCGCTTCCCAGCTTTCCCTGAAACTCCGCCGCCTTCACGGGGATATCTCCCAGCGAGCGGTATTCTTCCATCCACGCGTCATCGGAGCTGAATATGTCCTCCAGCTTCCATGTGAACTCCTCCGGCACCTCCGAACGCATCCTGAGTCTGTCTTCCGCCATCGTCATACCTCCGGTATTTTATCTGCTTCTAATTATAACAGGAACGGAACCGATATACCCTACTAAAAGAAACAGGGAGAACATATTGCTCTCCCTGCTTTATCGTTCTGTAAGTCTTCGGGATCAGGAATAGAGATCCACTCCGACGACATCGTCAAGGGCGTCCTCGCCGACATAGAGATACTGACCGGAACCGTCGGTCGCGTAGGCGATGATGTAGTATCCGTTCTCATCGGTATCCAGCACGATGTAATGCCCGTCCTCATCCACAGAGAACTTGTACTCCATGCCCTCATAGGTCTCGAGGATATCTCCGACGTATCTGCCGTCGGCGAGCTTTCCGCTGTAGACGTAGGTCCTGTCGTATTCTTCCCCGGTTATGATGACTTCAACGAAGTCGCCGTTCGGAAGATCGTTCTCCCAGCCGCAGTAGTAGAAATAGAGGTAGGGATCTCCGGAAGCGTATTCGCCGGAGGTGAATATGGTTCCCGTGCCGCTGCGCTTTCCGCCGGCGTCCAGAGACCCGTAATACGCGGCATAGTTATCGTAATAGTCATCGTAATAGAAGATGACTGACGGATAGTTCATGCCTTCAACGTCGACTTTTACGCCGGAGTCTCCTGCGAGCTCTCTGGAGATCTGAACATAGTAGGCTGACATGATGTAGGCGGCCTCGTATTCTTTTCCCTCGTCAGCGCTTGAGGCAATCATGCCGGCTATGTCTGCAAGAGTGGTGTCAGTGACGCCGCTGAGGATCGTGTCAAGCAGCTCCTGATTCTCTTCCGAGAGATACGGCCTTGCTTTCTCCGCGACTTCATAGATATCGTCGTCGCAGTTGCCCTGAAGTATCTCTCTTATCCAGGACATATAAAAGTTCTCTGCGACATCCTCCCCGCTGCTGTCCGACAGGGATATCAGCTGGTGCAGCCTGGGCTCCGCCTCTGTATAGTCGCCATCGTCCATAAGCTGCAGCGTGAGCTCCTTGAGCGCCTGGAAGTAGTTGTGATAGACGTCATATGAGTCGCCGTACTCTTCATAGAGTTCTTCGAGGAGCTCTGTTGCCAGCTCGTAATCCCCGTCTTCCATCGCGGCGATCGCTTCCTTGTACTCGTCGAGCTGGGTGGGATCCGTCACGGTTATCGGAGGCGCGGGATCCGGTTCGGGACCGGGGCCGGGATCCGACCCGCCGCCGAAGAAGAAGTGATATCCGACGGCTACCAGGGCGAAGATTATGATTATCGGCAGGATGTAGCTGCGCTTTTTCTTCGTCTTTGTACCCGCGGCTGCTGCTCCGTTGTGGCCGTAGTCGTACGACTGAACGTTGGGAGCCTGGGGAGGAGTTCCGGATCCTGATCCGGAAACGGACGCGCCGCTGTACTGCGTTGAGCCGGAGAACTGAGTGGGCGCGGTATTGGTGCTCTCCCTGTACATCGACTGCACCGGTGCGGACTGAGCAGGCGCTCCGGCGTTCGGGAACACGGGAGCCTGAGGAGCGCTCACGGGAGCGTCATCCCCGGGGAATACCGGAGGCTCCGGGAAATGAACAGGTTCCGGATATGAAGGAGCATCCTGCCTGAAGGGAGCTTCCGGAAGAGGCTCAGAAGCAGCGGGCTGCGGCATCTCGAATACCGGAGCGGCGCTGACGGCCGGGTCGGGATCCACTGATGCAGGCGTGCCCTGGGGCATCTGCAGTACGGGAGCTTCCGAAGGCGCGGAAACAGGCTCACCCATTCCGAAAGCAGGCGTCTGAGGCGCGGGAGCAGCTTCCTGCTGCGGGAGCTGCGGATTATTGATAGGAAGGACCGGAGTTCCGCACTCGTGGCAGAACTTGGCGCCGTCATCCAGTTTGGCGCCGCAGTTTGAACAGTACATGTCATCCTCCGTAGATTTCTTTAAGTACGTTTAATAGATTATAGCACCTTATCTCGGCCAATTCCCAACCGGGTCAGTATTCCGGCAGCCAGTTTTTTGCTACTCCTAGCTCCTTGGCGAGCAGGTCGTTCAGCCTCATGACCTCGGTGAGATATCTCGTCCCGAGCCCGACCGGCTCAGGATCGTATCCGCGCAGGATCGGGGATGCGTCGGCGCGGTAGACCGTTCCGGAAACGCCTTCCGCGTAGACGAGGCCGTTTTCCTCGTCGATGCAAACGGCTTTCAACGGCTCGCGGACGGTGCTGCACTGCCACACGATATGTCCCGAAGCCGTGTCGGTGACCTTCATGGCTCCGGTGGGATCGGCCTTTACCGACAGCATGCCGTCAGAAGTCACGAATTCCTCAGAAAGCATCTGTCTTATGCCTGACGGAGCGTCGCAGATCAGGGATGAATACGGGTCATCCCAAACGTAAACGTCCCCGGCTTCCGTTACGGCGCAGATCCTTCCATGCCCGTCTATGCGTATGTCCGAGATCTTCCTGTAGCAGTAGTTGAGCTCGACGGTGTCCCAGCCGCGCTCCGTATCGAGCAGGAACACCCTGGATCCGCATGAGATCGCCAGTCTCCCGTCCCTCACCGCGTAGTGTTCGGGAACGGAAGTCAGGTGAAGGGTAAGTCCTGCTTCATCAATGTCAGTAAAGGAGACGCAGAAAATCGCGGAATCTTCTGACGGACGGTAGAGCTCGCCTTCCGACTCGTTCTGGGGAGGTATCGCCTTGACGGCTTCAGCCTCCGCCGTGCCGTTTCTGAAGAATCCTGACGGGAATACCGTGTCCAGCGCTTCCGCGGCGGTCTCGAAGAAGTATCCCGAGTTCTCGCCGTAATCGTATTCGTCAGTAATCAGGGCGGCCAGGAGAGCCAGCTCGTCGTCGCTGTAGGTCTCTTTGAATGAGCTGAGCCTGTTCATGGCCAGTATCTCGGGCTCCAGCCTCGCCTTCTCATGGCGGTGGTTCTCGGTGTAGCTGAAGATGGTAGTCAGGAATCCGGTTATGATTATCAGCACCAGAGGACCTCTCACGCGGTCCCATATGGTGATGCGCCTGGCTTTCTTAATGAAATTCTGAATGTCACTGTAGAGAGACGGGGAATTCTCCTTCAGGCAGAGCTCTTCGGCAAGTTCTCCGCAGCTGTCCAGCCTTCTGAGAAATGCCCGGGACTCCTTCATCTTTCTGTAGTGAGGTATTCCGGCGTTCCTGCTCCTTCTTGCGCGCTGCGCGTTCACTGAGGACATCATCCATGTCCTCAGCTCGTTCTTTTCGTCGCCGTACACCGCTGAGTCAGCCCATTCCCTTATCTGTTCCGTCAGCGCGTCGGCGTCGTCCTGGGGGAACTTCACCTCGAAGCAGGGTATCGCAAGATCCTTTACGATATCGTATTCCTTTCTGCAGGGCACCGACTTCTCCCAGTATCCGGAGCGGAACACAACTGCACCGGCGGAAGCGTACAGAGCCTCCTCGATGGCGGCGAACCATTTCGTGGAGAACGGGATGCCGGAGCTCTTTCCGGAAACGTCCTGCCAGACCTCGTAGCCCAGCTGCCTGAGCTTTTCGGTGACCGCGCCGACGAACTCGCTGTCTCTTCTGGAGTATGAGATAAACAGATGATTCATTCCCATTCCTCCCCGTCCGCGCCGTTCATTAAGAATATGCCTGTATCCTCTATGGTCTGCTGCCTGATCAGGTCCATGACCTCCTCAGACATACCCGTGTGGGTGCGCAGCTTACTGTTCATCAGATCGAATATCAGAGAATTGTTCTGGGTGTGTGTCGGATAAAGCTTGTCCGCATACCAGAACCTTCCGTCAGCGTCCTTTATGTAGTAGCACTTCTCCATCTCATATATTGCGACTACCGACGAATGAGACGGTATCTGCAGGTATGAGTCGTCGCGGTATTTCAGGTCTCCCTCAAAGGCGATCTCGCGGAACTGACCGTCCGACGTCCCGAAGACCATGGAGTAGCCGTCCTCGGTGATGCCTACTACGGTGAAGTCCTCGGCGTTCTTTACAGGTTCGTTCTGGTAATGCAGCACTCCCTCTCCGAACACGACCGGGTCGCTCAGCGAGCTTCCCGCATAGACGACATGTCCTGCGTCGAACGCAAAGCCGACCGTCGTCTGGTCGGTGTATCGGAAAAGATCCATGCGCAGCAGCCTCTCATCGGTGTAGGCCACCGAAGAGACCATGCCCATGTCCTCAGGACTTGTGCTGTCATAGACGAACAGAGCCGATCCCTCGTCGATCTCATCCAGAGGAAGCATCCTGGATATGTCCTGGCAGTGATATGCCCCGCCGCTGTAGCAGATCATGGTGTGATCGCCGCATCCGAAATAATCGATATCGTCAAAGCCGGTGAGCACCGTTCCGAGGTCGGCCTCCGACACCAGGTCGTAAAGGTGGCATCCGAGATCCCCGTCGCAGTACGCGAGAATGTCATCGCTCAGCAGCGCCAGGAACTTCGGGTCCGGAAGCCTGAGGCCCTGATACCAGTATTCCATCTTTGACATGGACATCACGACGATGTTTCCGCCTTCATCTGAGAAGACCGCGACATCCTTTCCGGCAACCGACATGCAGCCTTCCTTAGGCCTTATAGGCGCGGAAGCTCCTTTCCTGGTGCCGTCCGGCTTTACCGTCTCCATGTAGAAGCCGTTGTCCAGAAGCATCGTCTTGGTGTAGCCCTCATCATCCAGGTACACCGACTGGACCTCGTAAACCCTGTCTCCCATGACCTTTTCGGTCGTAAAGCTCACGAGCCTTATGACGGGATCCAGCGAGAAATAGTACATGTTCCTGTCGTCATAGAGGATGAGCTGACCCTTTGCTGACAGCGCTCGGATGTCGGTGTTTCCGCTGAATTCATAAGTGACGCCGTTGGTGAGCCACTGGTTCGTTTCGGCATCTCCGAAATAAATGATATTGTCCCCGGTGACATAGGTCACGACGCCGTTTTCGGTGTCGACGTAATACAGCTTGAGGTCTTCCGCGGATGCGCTCAGCACGTCGTCGATCCTCCCTCTCCAGGTGTCCCATATGAGGACCTGCCTGTTGGAAGTGAGGGTGGATATGTATCTCTCATCCTTCAGGAAATGCGGGTCGTAGAGTCTGTATTTATAGTTGAGCCCGGTAGGCGTGGTCACCCAGTTGTACTCAAGGCAGTCCATCATCGCGCTGTAGAACGCGCCTCTGGTCACTCCATTGATAACGTAGTTGGCAAGCCCGTCGGAAAGGAGTATGAAGTCCTCGGCGACCGACGCGTCAGTCCTTTCTGTCACAAGCAGCTTCGATTCGAAGGACGCCCTGCGCAGCTCGCGTATCATCTGGACCGTCGCCCTCGTGATCACTGCGGTGAATATTGCCAGAAGCACGGTGAAGGTCCTTCTGAGCACGGTCCTTCTGTGTATCCTTCCGGAGTACTTCCTGCATCTGGCAAGATAATCCTCCATCGCGGACAGCTGCTGCAGAGAGCGCTCTTCCGTCTCGGTCGACTTCTTTCTCCTTATGGTGCGGATAGCTTTCTTTACCTTGCGGTAGTCATTCATCAGAAAGGCTTCGCTCTCGTTCGACACCGTCCAGGAGTTCATGCTGACGAGTACGTCGTTTCGTATCTGATAAAAATCCTCATCCAGGTTGATGGAGTCCCAGATGTTGTCGTTGAGATCCTCGTCTATCCTTATGAAGTTGAGCTCCTCGATGGAGGGAGGAACGACATCCGGATCATTGTAGTCTGCATCGATGATCGCTCCGGCAGGCACCAGACGCGTGCCGGGCCTCAGTATCCTGACCTGTTCCTGCCATTCGCTGTCCCGCGTGGCCTCATCCGAGACGATTATGACAGCGGAATAGACAGGCATGAAGGTGCCGGCTGCCTTTTCGGATAGAAAAGCGGCGACACTGTCAGCGATATCCTTCTGGTCTTCCGTATAGATGATCTCGATGTTCTGAACAAGAGTTCTCATGTGTGAAACAGCAGCTCCGTTTCTGGGATTTATTGTATTCTCGCACTGTAAAGCAATATGGCTTTACAGGTATTTTTCGAACCATCCACCTTCAAAAAAGACAGGTTCATTGTTCTCATCGGTGTGAAAAGCCAGTCTCTGCGTGTCATACAGCACAAAGCCGTTCTTTTCCAGGAATCTGATTGACGGAAGGTTCCTGAGCGCGGTCCCGGCGATGATTCTGGACATGCCCGCAGCTCCCAGCCTTGCGGTCAGAGCCCTGAAGCTCTCTGAAGCGTAGCCCTTTCCCGAATAGAATCTGTGGAAGCAGTATCCTGTCTCGTAGCAGTCCTCCCCGATGTTGAAGGAGAAATACCCTATCACTCTCTCCTGCAGGCATACCGAGAAGAACATGTGCTCGAAACTGTCTGAGAGCGATGCCCAGTAGGCGATGCGGTGCATGACCGCGTCGTCGGAAGTCTCCCTGGGCATGTCGTAGTATCTGTACTCCGATGCGTCGAAATCGAGCCATATGGACTGTATGTCCCTCCAGTCGCTCTCCCTCACCCTCCTGACTGCAAGGCGCTCCGTGCGGAATCCTCTGCCGGAAAGCTCATCTATCAGTACGGAGCTCACTGTACTTTCCGTCCTGAGCTGAGATACCGGTAGAAAAGGTTCGCGACTGACCCGAGATGACCGTATCCGTCCTCAGGCATGTTGTCTTCCGTCGAGACCTTGATATAGCTGCCTTCATATAGGAACCTGCATTCCGTATATCCGCCGTCCAGAGGCTCGCAATAGTCATAGTGAGACCATTGCGGCATGTCTGCGTCGAGTATGCATTTCATGATCTCGTCATATGCGCCTGGATCGACGCCGTAGCGGGTGATCCTGACCTTTCCGTCATCGTGATTCTCGACGTCTATGAACAGCTCTCCCGAGGAACTGCGTATGAGGAGATACCTGTCATACGGTATGGGCATCTCGGTGCCCGTCGTCATGCTCATGTACGTGACCAGGACGGTCTCTTCCTTCTCAACGGGATCGGCGGAGATGTTGACGGAAGTCGTCGTCACGTTTACGTCATGTGCGGGCATGATGAACTTCACGACGACCCACTCGTCGTCGCTTTCAGTACCGGGAACGGCTTTGGTCCCGTCCACGTATATGTCGGTGATCTCGTCCGGGACGTTATGCGCCTTTACGGTGACCTCCTCGCCTGCCCTGTATTTGTCACGTTCGGTCTGTATCCCCGGCGAAACGGTCACTGTGTACTTCTTTCCCCCGTAAAGGAAGAAAAGGCCGGCAAGCACTATTATCGCTGCTATCAGAAAAAACGGCATGATCTTATATATCACCTTTCTTTTGCTGTCCATATCCTGCTCCTGTAAGTGGGCTGCATGCAGGCAGCACAGGTCTGCTGTTCGCGGATTTATGTAAAGATTATAAGAAATTGACTGGCTTCTAACAACACATACGGGATAATGTCGGAGTTCTTTTATTTCTCCATGGAATCTCTCAGAGCACGCAGGATCCTTCGCTTTCTGGCGTGGACAGTATCCCGGCTCATGCCTTCCATCTCGCCGAACTCCTTTTCCGAGAGAGGCTCAGGAGAAAGGAAGCAGTACATTATAAGCCGCCTGTCATCATCGCCGAGCGTTCCCACTGCCCTTCTCAGCCTCTCGATATCGGTCTTCCTTATGACTTCATCCTCCACTGGCCGCTCGGAAGACTGCGGGGAGCAGATGCGTCCTCTCTGCTCACGCTCCTGATCCGCGTCCTCGCTGTACCTTATGAAGACATAGTCCTCATCCGCGCTCTGCGCTGCCGAGCAGCGCCTGAGGTAAGTGTTTCTGTCATGCTCGGCCCTTATCCTGGACCGCAGCTCTTCGGATGTCTCGGCAACTATGACTCCGTCCCCGCAGCCGCAGGAATCTATAGCGGAGAAACTGCTCCTTCTTCTTCTTCCCTCCGGTGTCTTAATGAAAGCTCGGAACTCGTCCGGCTTCATCACGATCCAGTTGTCTTTGTGTTCCTCTCTGTCGGGATCCTTTTTGACTAGATATATCTTCTGCATCATCCGTTCCTTTCCGGCGGAGTGCGGAAAGCCGACCGGAACACCGCAGAAGCATGTGCAGGCAACAAAAAACGCCGCTGACGACGGTCTTTACGGAAACATGTCTCTTCCCGGAAGACCGGCTTCATACGGCGCCTGGAAGTCTTTTCAGTCCCCTGAGGGATCCTGCTCCGCCTGCACGTTCAAAGTCGTTTATTCGATTGTTTATAAATGCTTTTTTTATCTCAGATATGCCCTAAAGCGGTATCTGCTCCGGCTGCGCAGCCTGTCCAGGACCAGCTCGCCTTCGAACTTGCAGTTGCGGCACTTTATCCTTATCCTGCCGCTGCTTCCGGCTGCCACGTCTATCAGGCGCCTTCCGCATCTCGGGCACCTGAGTATGCGGTATTCCCTCGCCCTTCCGCTCAGGAACTCATCCTCATCACGGCGCATTATTTCCCTCCGTTATTCCTTACCTCAAGCCCGGGCACGACGAACCAGCGCTGCCCCTCCCTGAGAAGGATCTTCTCTCGGCCCGCTATCTCCACGAGGAAGTACTCCTCGGCGCCAAGGTTCTCCGAAGCCTTGAGCCTGCCGCTTCTGAAAATGCGCTGTATCACATACGGCCTGCCGTCGACCTCCACCACCGTGGGGCAGCATCCTCCGCCTGGATAGTGGATGACGTGAGCGCCGACATATTTCTTTTTCCTGTCCGAACTTATCATGTCTTCATCTGGTCAACGTATCTCTTTTCCCTGACGAACCATATGCCTTCCTTGAAATAGAGATGTGTGTACTGCCCGTTTATTCTCACTCTGTAGGTCTCTGTCACGGCTCCCAGCAGATCCCGCTCCTCGCCTATCTTCTTGCATGAGAATATGTGATAGGGCCTCTTTTTGAGCATTATCATCACCGGTGTCGACTCCCCGTCGGCCGAGTGGATGACCTGGACCTCCACCGGCGATCTTGCCCTCTGGTAGTATCTGTCATCAGCCATGGGCTATCCCTCCCAGAAATCATTGGGCACCGTCCCGAATATCTTGTAGTCGTCCTTCTGCGGGTAGATGAACCATCTCTGGCCGCGCCTGTACAGGTACTTCTCCTTTCCCTTGAGGTTTATGAGATACCTTTCCTCGGCGCCGTCGTTGTCCTTCCCTGACAGCTTCTGAACCTTCTTGACGTCCTCGATCATGATCGCGGAACCTTCCGGAAACTCAAGGACCTGAGGACAGCACACCCCGCTTATGTAATGGATCGCGGTCACGGATACATAAAACGGCTTTTTAGACTGCGTCCGTCCTGGGTACACGGCCGGCTTCCCTCCCTTCACCGAGCGGAGCCATCGACCAGAAACTGACGTTCTCTGCGCTGCCGGGTCCTTCTTCCGATCTGAACGGTATGCAGAGATTGACGGTTCCGCACTCCTCGCACTCGAACAGTCCGCCGGTCTCCTCCAGCAGGAGGCTGCGGTTTATGCTCCCGCACGCGCAGCAGCGCGCTTCATATGTCTTCACGATGATGTTCCTCCCTCTGTTTCGTTAAACGGCTCCCGCCCTCAGCCCTTTCTGCGCGTACTCGCTGAACGGCATACGCCTGATCAGCATGAGCTCGCCGAGCCTGTTGAGCATGGCGCTGTAGCTGACTCCCAGATACTTTGCCATGTCCGTCACCGCTAGCTTTGCGTCCTGCGGCATTATCCCGTTCCCGTAGACCGGTATATGCCTCATGCCGCCCACGCGGTACATCGCCCTCCTGACAAGGAACTCCGGCATCAGAAGCGCGGCTGCGAGCCTGTCTGCGCATCTCTCGTTGAGTTCCATGACGCTTATCAGAGCGCTTATGCTCGATACCGCATTATATGATCCGGGCTTCAGGAAGTATTCCTCCGCCTGAAGCGGCACATGCCTTATGAGGATGAAATGCGCCGCTTCGTGCGCGATGGTGAATCTTCTTGCGCCCATCTCGCTGTGCGGCAGCAGTTTTCTCTCTATCACTATGGTCCTGTCCGGACATAGCCAGTCAACGGCTCTTCCCCTCTCGACGATCCTGAGCCTGGAGCGGCCATCGCCGTAGAACCCGATATCGCCGGGATCGCCGGTGGCGAATTCGCGGTACTGGATGCTCAGTCCCAGGTAGCTTCTCGCGAAGTCCTCTATGTCGACGCTCCTCGTCCCGCGGCTTCCCGACAGTCCCCGGTAGTCCATGATCAGCTCGGAGCCAAGCCTGTCCAGCTCCCTCAGCGATACGAGCATCCTGACCTGCGGATGCTCCGCGTTCCTCTCAGGAGAGTATGTCCTGCAGAGACCTGTTCTCGACATGCTTTATTATGTGCGTCAGCACACCCTGGATATAGAAGGTGTCATCGGGACCGAACTCTATATCGCTGTAGGCGCTGTTCTCGGGATGAAGGTACGGAGTTCCGTCCTGCCTGTATCTGAGTCTCTTGAGCGTGTTTTCCCCGTTTACCAGGGCGACCACTATATCGCCGTCGGAAGCGGTGACCTGCTTTCTCACCACAAGAAGGTCTCCCGCCGTTATGCCGGCTCCGGTCATTGAGTCTCCGCTGGCGGTGATGATGTATTTCTCGCCTTTCCCGAAGACGGATACCGGAAGTCTCAGGTATTCCGCGATATTCTCCTCCTGATAGGAAGGTGCGCCGCAGGCGATGTCGTTCTCGAGCCAGGCCGTCTTCTCTGTGCCGTCTCTGGAATACTTCTCAAGCTGCGGGCAGAGTCCCTCCGCGGATATCTTCGCCATATACTTCTGCGCAGTTGACTTCGATATGCCGAACTTTATGCCGACTTCCCTTACCGTGGGAGTGTAGTCCTCCTCCAGCAGGCAGCTGCCCATGTATTCCGATATGCGCGCGATCAGAGCGTTATCAAGATGCTGCATAAGATGCCCTTTCTGTGTGAAACATCTAACGCGGACAAGTGTCCGTGATTGGCTGTAACTGAATGATATACCCCAACGGACAGGAAGTCAATACCCTTCCGCAGGTATTTCTGAGAACAAAAAAGGACCCTGCGGGACATAAAGTCTCACAGGGTCTCTGTCATTTTTACAGATTAGTCTTATTTGGCATCTGCGTATTTCCTGCGCTCTTTATCGAGCCATGCAAGAGATGCAATGCTTGCAATGGAGAGCGCGCTCCAGTGTACTATCCTGCCGCTGTCGGAGGTATCCGGTCTCTCGTCCTTTTTATCTTCAGGCGTCAGTTTGTCGATGGACATTGTCTCGACATGGGAAGGATCGCGCTGTTTTTCATTATTTTTCTTTTCCGTAAAACATAGATGAGAAGCAAAGAAACATAAAAATAATACACAATTAACCGACAGACTGACAGATGATCATCGATCTCATGAGAAGCTTTCAGAATCACAGTTCCAGCCTCATGGCGACGAGCTCCTGATACCTGCCGTCTCTCGTCTTAAAGGCTTTGGGATTTCTTCCCCACTCCTTGAAGCCGAGATGCTCATAAAGGGTCAGAGCTCTCTCGTTATCAGAAACTACATCCAGCTCGAGCTGCTCGTAACCGGCATTCCTCGCGCAGATAATGCACCTCTCAAGAAGGGCTCTGCCGATGCCGAGACCCCAGTATTCCTCATCGACGCTGACGCCGAGGCTGGCGCGGTGGCGCAGCTTTATCCTCCTGCCGATGCTGTTGACTCCGGCCATTCCGGCGAGATACCCGCCGACGAACGCCAGCAGCTGTATCTCCACGGGACTGTTCTTCATGGCGTCGAGCCATTCGCTCTCGTCTTCAACGGTCCTGTTAGTCTCGTCAGCGTACGCGAGAAGGTTCTCCGTCTGCCTGTGAGTGAGGATATAGTTTTCCAGTACAGCCTTGCCGTCCTCAAAGACACCGTTTCTTATCACGCATTCCCTTCCGTCTTTAAGGATGACGGTATCACAGAATTCCATATGAGGATCATCCTTTTACAATTGTTTTAAGAGGATCATCAGTCATCAGAGCCAGGTAACTGTCTCGGATACCGGTTTTCTCTTTGAGTGATTCGGAAGAGGGCCTGCGCCTTCCGCCGCATATCCGAGATCGAGGATCATGAGTATCTCCTCATTCTCGGGAAGTCCCATCTCCGCCTTGAGCTGATCGGGATCGAAGTTGTTTACCCAGCATCCGTCCACTCCCTCGTTATAGGCGGAAAGGACCATATGCGTAGCGACTATCGTTGCGTCTTCTATGCCGGAATCCCTTTTCCCGCTGGGATATGTGAACACATTGTTTCTGTCGAAAGCTACGACCAGTACTGTCGGAGCGCCGTATCTGCAGGGAGTAACGGCATCGATCTTTGCCAGTGCTTCCTCAGATTCCATCACATATATGTGCTGCTCCTGAAGGTTCCTGGCTGTGGGAGCGAGGCTTCCGGCCTTGAGGATCGCGGCGAGCTGTTCCCTGTCGACCTTTTTGTCGCTGTATTTCTTGCATGAATAACGGTCTCTTACTACTTCTCTGAATTCCATAATGCATACCTCATATATTCAAGTATCGTTAATATTCCCATAACAGAATTATATCAGCACACGTCGCTGTTTATAAGATATTCCCGCAGGAGATGGCATTCATCGATTCATCGGATATCTATTCCTTCCGGGCAAGCCACCCTTTGAATATGCCGCCTTCCAGCACCGAGGTTATGATGAAGAAGATATCGGCGAATAGTATGAATACGAAGGACGGGATCAGGATCCTGGTGTATCTCTTTCCGAAATACTCCCCCTTCGAGATCAATCTTCCCATGACGGCCAGATAGAACAGTACGCCGAGGTTGAAATACAGCAGCAGCGCCGCATTCTCCGCAAAACCTATCCAGGCTGCCTTCGGGAAGAAATCGCCGGTATTTACTATGCTCAGCACCGTGTTGAGCGCCAGCAGACCTATGTCCACGATGAACAGGATGCGTGTCACGTTGAGCATGACGCCGCCGCCGATGCCGACTCCGCCTCCCCATGTGAGTCCGGAGCGGGAGCAGAAATTTTCAAAGACCTGCATCAGAGGCTCGTTCTGCTTGCCCTCTATGAAGCCGTTGTTGGCGATGCAGTATACGTTGAGACATAGTTTGTTTTCACGGCAGAAGACTTCCATTTCCTCCATGAAACGCAGCACGTGGGACGGGACTCCGTCCACATACATCGGAAGGCCGAACACTACCGCCTGCGCATCCCTGAGCTGCTCAAGGATCCCGGCTTGGTCGGCGGGAGTGCGCAACTTCTCGTAAACTTTGGTTCCGCCCGTGAAGAGCCGCTGAAGGAAAAGGAAATATGCGGATGCGCAGAAGCGCTCCTTGGGACTGCAGTTGATGAATACCGTCTTCATAGGGCTGCCTCCAGTTCGGTGAGATCATTGAGGAAAACCACTTCGGAGCGCTCATAGCCGTCATTCAGGGCGTTGCGCTCAGCCGTGTAGCGGAAGGTATCTTTCTCGGCATCGCTGATGTCTCCGTAAACTACCACTTTCCACAGATCGTGCTTTCCGTATCTGAGCGTGTGATGCATCTGTCCTCCTCTGTATGTGCTGAAGGGCGTTGAGGTACCAATGGAGCGGTCCAGTACATTCTTTACAGCGGAGCTGTATCCGCCGTAGAGGTTCCTGGTTACGATGACTATCTCGTCAGCCTGTCCCATTACGCGGCAGACCTGCTGAAGGCTGTCCTTCATGAAGCACTCGGCGGGATGTTTTGTCCAGCAGCCGAAGCAGCCCTGGCAGGGAGCGTACTTCCCGTCCGCTGCGACAGCTTTGCCGCATCTTTCTTCGATCAGGGCCTCGTACTCAGGACCCAGATCATGGATTATCACTTTCATTTTTTTCCTCCTGCGCAGCGAGCAGAGCGCCGTTCCATGCGCGCTCCAGGTGCTCCGCGATCCGTTTTTATCTTATAGGTTTGATAGAGTATAACGTTCTTTTTCTTTTGCGGATGAAATCATTTTACGTCAAACGACTGCCGTATATTCAGCCTTTCGCGTTTTTGTATATCTCGCAGGAAATGTCAT
This sequence comes from Oscillospiraceae bacterium, assembly GCA_017513135.1. GTDB lineage: Bacteria > Bacillota > Clostridia > Oscillospirales > Ruminococcaceae > RUG11783. The sequence goes on along the minus strand of JAFWDH010000016.1, from coordinate 73,534 downwards.
TCATAGCTTCATCGGCTGCATCAGTGACATTGTTGTACATCACTGCAACGCATATATCCTTCTTTCGTGAGAAGACCCAGCTGGTAAGGAAGCCCCAGTTCTCACCGGTATGGCCGGCAACGCTGTCTTTGCGTGCTTCCGATTCCCAGATATCAAGGCAGAGACCGTAGCCGTCCATGACCGGCGTCATCATTCGACGTGCAGTCTTCTTTTTGAGGAAGCCGTTTTTGCGATAGCTCTTCGAAAGCTCAAGGCCGATCTTGACCAGCTCCGTAGGCGTAGTCCACAGTCCTGCAGCGGCGTGCTCGGGATAATAGTGATACCCGTGAGCCGGGTCCTCCTTCTGTGCCAGCCTGAAGCCGAACGCGGCGTTGGCGACAAGGTCTTCGTCAAGAGGCTGGAAAAAGCCGGTGTGCTGAAGGCCCAGAGGCTCGGCAACTTCCTTTTGGAAAGCATCTCGGAGGGTCGTGCCGGTGATTCGCTCAAAAGCGAGCTGTGCCAGAGTGATGCCGCCGCCTGAGTACATGTGCTGCTTGCCGTAGGGGCGGATCCTCCTGAGCTTGGGCGTGACGCCTTTGCCGTTCAGCACGTCTTCCAGCGAGAGCGATTCATGGTTTGCCGGATAACCCGGGAAGCCGTGCAGGTTGTATCCTGCAGTATGGGAAAGAAGAGCCGGAAAGGTCATCGGTCCTTTCCTGACATATTCCGGTACGACATCCGAGATGTCCGCATCCAGATCGATGATGCCCTTGTCGACATACCGCAGCAGTGTCAGAGCGAACATGGGTTTCGACACAGATCCTGCCTGGAAAAGCATATCGGGGTTCACGGGGAAATCCTCGCCGTAGCGTCCGCTTCCCGCGCAGTAAGTCATCAGACCGTCCTCGTTGAGGACAGCGATGCTGATGCCGTAGCCTTTTCTGCCCCTGATGCGCATGGCTTTGTCCACGTCCACTCCGTAGACGTTCTTGATGATGCGCCTGGGGCCTTTAAGCGTCCTCATAAGTACGGCTTCACCGCCGTAGATGATGCCGGTCTCCCGGAAGCCTGCCTTGTGATAGACATGCAGGCCAAGCTCGTTCTCAGGTTCGGTGGACAGGAAGAGTCGGTCTGCCCCGTTTTCCCTGAAGTATCTGATTATCTCCTGCAGGGCAGCCTGGCCGTAGCCCTTTCCCTGCTCGTTCCTGTCTATCATGAACCGCCAGAGCCAGTATCTGTCGTCCTCGTCCTCATTTTCCGGATCGAAAACGAACATGCAGAAACCCACAAGCTTCTCATCCGCGTAGATGCCGAACGGACGGGCAATGCCGGGCTGCTCCGCGTTGGCTTCATCAGCCTGCCGCAGAGATACGCTGTTCGCGGCGACGAAATTCTGATCCTCACGCACGGAAAGCGCCAGGATATCCTCTCTGTTTTCATCAGTTACAGGTTGCAGTTTTATTATCATGATCGGAAATTCTCCTTGACTGTAAAAATGTGATTGTTTGACAGTTTTGTCGAGCGGTATGCATCTGATTAAAAAGGGTACAAAAAAACCGCAGCGAGCAGCTCCCTTGGTGGCTGCATCCTGCGGTCCCCACTGTCAGAAGTTACCTCTAAAACAGCGCACCAAACAAAAGGGGCATGGCCCCTGACGTTATTATGCGCCTTTATTCAGTTATCTTGTGACTGTGTTGTCTATCACCGGTCTGCGCTCCTGTAAGTTTTATTTGATCTTTTTATATCCGAAGAAAATCACGAAATCAATACAACGATCGACAATCGTGCGAAAAATGTATCATTTAAAAACACAGGGATCACTGTTCTCTCTCTCTGAGTATCTCAAGCACGCCTTTGATATAATCGGGATTCGGCATGTGCATATGGATGCTCTGCTCTTTATGGTTCCTTACCCATTCCTCAAGGAACTCGCGCAGGTTCTCGCCTGTGGCCATGTAGTCGTCCAGTATGAACTGATCGTCAAAGCCAAGCTTATGAAGTATCACAGCCGAAACGACGCCTGTGCGGTCCTTTCCGAGGCTGCAGAAATAGATGACGTTGCTCTTGGCGTTCATGACGGTGTCTATGATCCTGTCCATCTGACTGTCGAGCATTCCTTTGTACACTTCCGCCATCACGTCAGCGGAACCCGGCATGACGGGAGCTATCGTCGCCGGCATGTGAAGGTATGTGAAGCCCTCCTCATCTTCCAGCCGGCAGCGCCTGGACTCGCGCTCCGGCATTCCGCGGAGATCAACTACGGTAGTGTAGCCGCCGTCGCGCAGCCATCTTACTTCCTCGTCAGTCAGGTCGACCGGGCAGTCCGTCCTTATGTATCTCTTATCTCCCGTCGGAAGATATCTGGTGTTTCTGGTGGAACCGAGCAGTGATGCCATGTCCTGCCTCCTTCTGGTGTTATCGGCCGTCTTTCTTATGTATCTCGTGCCAGCCGTCGGGAACGAAGTCGTCATAGTAATGGCGCGTCCCGAAGTGCTGGGTGCTGTCGAGGTTGCTTTCAAAGACTCTGTCCGCTGCATTGTCGTATTCGACCTCTGTGCCGTCGTCTCTGGTATAAGTGTCGACTCCCATCATGGACTCGTGTCTCCATCTCTGGATTCGGTCATCCGACGATTCCCCGCCGCTGCTGAAGCTTCCCTGGCTGAAAATGCGCCGGTCGTTCTGAGCCATGGTCTGGTTGAGGCTGTTGTGGAAACTGTCGAGGTCTCTGCTGAGAGAATCCCTCAGGCGGTCGCTGGCTGCCCAGGCCTGCTGCTGCTGAGCCCACATCGTGCTGATCATCGCATTGGTCTGCATCGTCTGCATCTGCGCCACCTGTGTCTGATAAGCCACGACTTCCTGATGGATCCGGTCGCGGTAGCCGCGGAGCTGATCCGTCAGGTCCACGGTCTGAGCGAAGGTCATGAATGCCGTGATATCGGCCTTGTCGTTCGTGATCATGTATGTGATATAAGGGATGTTCCAGGCGGCCTGGGACTGAATCGCCCCAAAGACGGGAGTCGCCTTTGAGTAGGGCTCGTTAGTAAGGTTCTCCATTATCGTCGCGGGTCCCTGAACGAGATCCGTCTCAAGGCCTACCCTGTACATGCATACGGCGATGATCCTGTCACCGTTCTCATAGATGCCGAAGCTTCCGTCAGTGAGATAGTTGCGCACTATAGTGGTAACAGACATCGAGGCGATGCTTGCTCCCATCTGCATCTCACTGAGAGACTCATTTATCTGACGGTCGAATTCCCTGTTCGCCTTTCCGGCCAGCATGTCCGAGAGCTGATAGTATGCGCTTCCCGTTATCTGTTTTCCGGCAAGCCTGGAAGCGAACCCGTCGAGCTGCTGCCGTATGGTCGGGAACGAGTTGACCATGTAGTTGCCGTTCTCCCTGGATTCCGGAGAGCCCGCGACGTGCTGGAAGAATCCCGCCATATTCGTCTTGTTGAATATATAGGTGTCTCCGGTGCGGTAATAGATGCTGCAGCCGCCCTTGATGGCTTTTGCGGTCACCCTCAGAAGGCGGTTGGTCTCAAAGTTCTCCATCTCGGTGAACGCGTCGGTAACAAAGCCTTCCGGGAGTATCCCGCAGATAAGCTCCATTCCGGTGTTCCTGTCAGTGAATACAGTCATCCTGTGTCTGTTCCTTTCTGATTCTTCTATTTCGAGTACCGTTCCAGGCACCATCTTGCTATGCGGGCGATCAGGCCTGAAGGGATCTCCGTGCCGTATGGGATCCTGATGGTTCCTTTGCTTACATCGAAGCCTTCCAGCTCGGAAGCGAACTCAGCAGTCGCATCGCCTCCCGGATACAGTCCGAGATGCTTCTTTGATGCCGCGAAGTGAATTATGTTCCTTCCCTTCCAGTAAGTAGGCATCGACCATGAGATGTGCTCCTCAGCCTCCGGCAGCGCATTCCGAAGTATGGACCTGATCTCATTCAGCTCAGGCTGTACGCTCTCATCCTGCAGGGCGATGTACTCGTCTATGGTCTGCGGCTTTACGCAGTAATGCTCCTGTCCCTGCCTTTCAAATTCCCTTCCGCATTTCGGGCATTTCCACATCATATCTCTTAACCATACGCAAAACTTAAATCATCCTGTCTGACCCCGGTCATTCACGGCTGCCACACGAACATGCCCACCGAGAAGGCCAGGTCTCTGATAAGGTCCAGAAGCTCATCATCGGGATCATAGACGGTGAGGTAGGTCTCATCCGGCTGCGACACTATCATGGAGCTGCCTGTCAGAATGCATACGTACCTGTCCTTCATCTCCTTCGCTATCCGCGAGGGAGACGGATTCAACTCATCCTCCTCATCAAGCGAGATGTCCGCGTAGCAGTTGAGCCTGAGGACCAGATCTATGTGTTTCTGCTTGATAGCGGTGAACTGCTCATCTGAAGTCCAGTATTCCTCTATGCGGAAGTACTGCCCCGGGCTGTCGGCCGGGACCTGCTTCGGGAGGATATCAACTATCCAGTACGGTCTCTCAAGAAGCTCATCAATAGTCGGTCTTTCCATTTCTCTCTCCTGCCGTCACCTTCCCAGGATCTCACGCTGCTTCTTCTTGCTCAATCCGTTAAGCACGGTCAGATAGGCTCTGTCCAGAAGGTCCACGGCTGTCTGATAAGGCACCTTTCCGGTGACCTTTATTGAGTTCCAATGCTGCTTGTTCATGTAATACCCGGGGATTATGTCCTCATACTGTCCGCGCCAGAATTCTCCCTCGACGGGATCCAGCTTCAGGGTTATGTACACGGGCCTGTCTATGTCGTCCAGGCACACAGCGGCGAACATCTTTCCGCCGACATGGTACCTGATCCAGTTCCATTCCTCCTGACGGTCCTTTGTGACGCCTTTCTTCTTGAGAAGATAGCCGTCGAGCCAATCTATGCAGTCTGCGAGAACAGCCCTGTCATCGTACGGGGAGACCGTATCGATGGTGCCGTCCTCATTGAAGAAGAGCTCGGTGTACTTCACGCACCTTCTGTGATTGATCCCGTGCGAGAGCTCGCAGTCGTGATAGAAGAGATACCATCTGCCCCCGATCTCGACTATCGAGTGATGCGTCGTCCAGCCGATGACAGGCTCAAGTATCTTTCCGCGGAACGTAAAGGGCCCGGCGGGATCCTCAGATGTCGCGTAGACTATGCAGTGCGTGGTGCCTGTCGAATATGACAGATAGTAAAGGCCTTTGTATTTGTGCATCCAGGGGCCCTCGAAGTACCTGCGGTCCTCGTCGCCGGCTTTTACCGGCTCCCTGTTCTCATCCAGGATCGTCACCATAACGGGCTTTTCCTTAAAGGACTTCATGTCATCCGCAAGCTCCGCGAACAGCGGTCCCAGCGCGGGACCGTTCTCGTCGACCGGATCCGGATCGGCTCTGTACTCGCCGGTCTGCCACCGCTCAAGCTGTCCTCCCCAGAGTCCGCCTGCGTACATGTAGTATCTGCCGTCATCGTCGCGGAATACCGTAGGGTCTATGCTCATGCTGTCCTTTATGGGTTCAGGCTCCGCTGTGAAGGGACCGGTCGGGCTGCCGCTGACTGCGACTCCTATGCGGAAGACGTCATTCTTGTCCTTTGCCGGGAAGTAAAGATAGTATTTCCCATCCCTGCAGGCGCAGTCAGGAGCCCACATCTGCCTTCCGACCCAGGGCACGTCCCTCATGTGAAGGGCTTCCCCGTTGTCGGTGCAGGCGGAATCCAGGCTATCCATGGAAAGGACGTGATAGTCCTCCATTATGTACTCGCCGCCGTCATCGTCGTCCTCACCGTCATGAGGGATGTCATGAGACGGGTACACATAGATCTTCCCGTCAAACACATGCGCGGAAGGGTCGGCGGTGAAAATGTTCGTTACAAGAGGCTCTCTCTGTTCCATCTTTTTCTCCTGTTGCTGCAGGCATATGTTCATGCATCATCGGGCCGCGCGGAACCGCATTCAAAGCAGAATTTACCGGTACAGACCGTACCGCAGGAGGGGCATTTCCACTCTCCCTCTCCGGGCTCCCTGTCATCGCCGGCATTGCCGGCGTTCACGGAAGGCTCCGTGACGGGGACATTATTGATCATTCCGCCGGAAATCATCTTCAGATAGTCAGACTTGCGCATCCCGTTGGGCATGGTCAGAACTTCTTCCTTGCTGCCGATGAGGAACCTTTCATCCGTCATCGAATTGAGGATCTCCGTCATCTCAAGAAGCTGATCGCGCTTTCCGTTCTGGACCGCGGCTTCCATGTCCACCGATACCTGCTTTTCAGGTCCGTCCGTTCCGTTCTTTCTGTAGCTCAGTCTCAGCGTCCTGCTGACCGACCTGTCCATAACCATGGGTTCCCTGGTGTAGTCGAACTTGTACCGGCTCCATGACGGGACGTCAGACCCGGACACCATCTGCCTCAGCTTCTCCGCCGTTTCGGGATCCGGCTTGTATGTCATCGTGCTCCTGCTCTCATACTGCATCTCCTCGATGTCCTGAAGAGTCACCGTGCCGTCATCCTCCCACTTCAGGGAAGTGTAGTACTTTTCCATGCTGTATGCCATCATTCCGGACATGATGGTCGACCAGGAGATCTCTGTAAGGGTGCCTTCGCTGATATCGAAATCGCCCGGAAACTCAAAAATGGAAGCGCGCGGCCTGGGAGTGGCGCATCTGTCGCAGAAATTGCCGCCGTTCTTATCGTATCCGCACTCCGGACATATCCACATTTCAGAACTCATTATGATCACTTCTCCTTTTCAGAACTTTCGTCATCTTCCCTGCGGTAGGTGGCGACTTTTCCGCCGCCGAGTTTCCTGAGATAGTTCTCAACCATCTTATCGAGTGCTTCTATAGTGATCTCTTTCGCGTCAGTCTTCTCTTCCTTTGCGGAAGGAGCCTCGTCAGCGGCGCTGTTCTTCCCGATCCCGAAACCTGAGAAGGCTTCCTCTATCTTTCTCTGATACTCTTCCTCCGACATCCTGTAGCGGAGGATGGCCTGTTTCCTTCCCATGCGCAGTCTCTGTCCCGGAGTCAGCTCCGTAGGCTCCAGATGGATGGCCAGAAATGGCTTCTGCTCGTCGAGGGCGTACTCTATCTCATTGTTGACGTTCTCTCTCGGCGCCGATACCGGCGTAAGCATGACCACGAAGGCGGAACAGCCGGACAGTGCGTTGGCTATCTGGTCGGACCATCCCATGCCGGGAGATATGCCTTCATCGTACCAGACGTTATAGCCAGCATCCCTGAATCTCTTTATCTCTTCAAAGACTCTGGGACTGTCAGCGTGCGCATAGCTTACGAATATGTACGGCTCACTGCCCCTGTAAGCAGGAAACGGAATGCTGCCGGCATCCGCGATAGGCGCTGTTCCGTACGGCACCGCGCCGTTTTCGATCTTATCGCTCATTTTTCAGATCTCCGTATCGGTCAGAACTGTGTATGTTAATAATCATCCTTCAGGTATCGGTGTTCAGCAGAGGCAGAAGCTTCCTGTCAGCGGGAAGCCAGTCAACACTGTCGAGATCGTCCAGCGGTATCCATTTCGATGACTCGTGCTCCAGAAGAGTCAGGTCTCCTGACGCAACGGCAGCCCAGTAACAGTTCATGCTGAGATGGAACTCCGGATAATCATGCTCTATGCATGCTATGAAGTCCCCTACCGCTATCTGCGTATCAAGCTCTTCCCTTATCTCCCTGACGAGAGCCTGCTGAGGCATCTCGCCTTCCTCGACCTTTCCGCCGGGAAACTCCCACCAGTCCTTGTAATCCCCGTAGCCCCGCTGCGTGGCGAATACCCGGTCCCCGTCCCGTATGACTGCCGCGACGACCTTAACGGTCTTTTGGGGATCTTTCTTTTCCATTGCAGCTTTCATCTCGATCATTGCGGCTTTTGCGTATGTGTACTGCGATCTGCCGCTGTAGAACATCTCGATCTTCTCACAGGAAAAATCCGGACAGAGTCCGCAGTATTCGACGCCCTTTTCCTTGCAGCAGTCGCGGATGTCGCAGTCGCTTATCATCTCCTGGTCGACCCTGCACCCGAGGCAGTTGGCGTTCTTAAGGTAATTTCCGCAGTTTTCGCAGTTTATCCCGCAGTAGCCTGTCATCATATCGATCCTCCTGTTTCCCCGAAAAAATCGTCTGATCTCACTGACCGATGAGCGCGCTCATGACTATCATCGATTCCGCCAGAAGATATGTCAGCATGATGGTGAAGTTCCTTCTGTATACATACGGCGGATCATCGCAGTAGATAAGCAGGAAAAGAGCGCAGTCCGACAGAAAGAAATTTATCGCTCCGAACACAGCAAGAGCAGAGGCAGGTCCCGGATGTGCGATAAGCCTGTTGAGAGCGAAGATGTTCATGACCGAGTTGATGATCAGATACATGAAAAGAAGTCCGCTCAGTATCTTTCCTGGCCTGCTGCCGAGCCTTTTTATGGTCCTGAAAGACAAATAGAGCAGCAGAGCCGTCTCAAGCGCGATCACCAGCAGCGGTATCCCCGAAGCGAAGGGTATTCCGCTGAAGTGGATGATCAGCATCACATGCGCCGCGATGAAGAAGGCACCTCCCGCGACCAGCCACAGATCCGATGTCTTCATGAGGAGGATGTCGCCTATCCAGCTGCATAACAGCGCGATGACCAGCACTTTGGAAGGCTCTTCGGAAGACGTGACATAGAACAGCAGCAAAGACAGTATCAGAAGAGGCTTCGTCAGGAGCCTCTTTTTGTGTTCATATTCATGGCAGTAATACAGATGAAAGCATGAGGCAGCGATAAAGATCGCCAGGAACAGGTATTTCATTTTTGATCTCCCCAAAATCGCTCAGTCCTTGCGCGCAACTATCAGATATCTGTGAGTCGTTCCCTCTACCCTGCCGATCACGTCGATGTCCCTCTGCATGTAGAGCAGCTTGTCGAAGCATCTGTCGACCGAAAAACCGGGAAACTCCCATTCTATTATCTTTGCGAACCATACGAAGGCGCCGACGTCATAGAAATTGATGGCGCCGTAGTGCTCCTCGCCCCTGAGTATGCTGAATCCCGCTTCCGTGAACGCCTGTTTCTGAACAGACAGTTTCATGTCCGGGAACGGGACGGGAGCATCAGGAAGGACAGAGATAACAAGATCCCTGTCGTTGTCGCAGCCGACCTGCTGCGTGATGAACAGGCCGCCTTTCCTGAGGACGCGGCTTATCTCCTTGGGATCGAAGCTTCCGTGACGGTTTATGATCATGTCGAAGGATCCGTCCTCAAAAGGAAGAGAAGAGACATCGGTACACTCGCGCAGATCGATCCCGAGAGGCACTAAGGTATCACGGCAGATCTCTACGTTGGGCGGATATCCCTCCGTAGCGGCAGTGTTCTCATGCGGATGCCCCAGAGACAGCAGGAACTCCCCGCCGCCCGTATCCATATCGAGGATCTTCATGTCATCCCTGAGATATCCGCGTATCACCTTCTCATAGTCCCATGGAATGTCATTCTCTTCCTCATATCTGTCATTGATATGAGAGAAATCCCAGCCGTGGATATGAGCGTTCTCCTCCTCAGCCTTCCACTGCGCTTTGAGCCTTTCCCTTTTCTCCTGCTCAGTCATACGTCACAAGGGCTCCTTGAATCATCCTATAGTATCTTCAGTTTAGTTTCATCCTTCTGATCATAACTGCTGCGCCTGCTGCCAGGATCAGCAATGCCGCCGCAAACAGCCAGAATACCCAGCTTCTTAAGGGATCCGAGGCTCTTCTCTCAAGGAATCTCTGCAGTTCTTCCCTGACCTCGCTGTCCGCGTCGAATCTGTAGAGCCCCGAAATGTCCTTCTCTCCGCTGTCCCAGCTGACTTCCATGCCGCTGCTGCTGCCGTCCAGCACCTCAACGGAAGGATCGCTGAAATGCTTTCTCTTCATCCGGCCTTTAAGCAGGATGGACCAGAGCTTATCCCAGTCGCCTTTAGTGAGCTTCTTCTCTTTCTCCTGCTGTCCCGCGGCGCTGTAGTAGATCTTCATCTCACCGCCGTACCTGGCAGCGTTGTATGACCAGTTCGCCTCAGCGGTCTCGCCTCTGGAGTAGCTTGAAACTGATATCACTGAGCCTTCCGGGATATCCGTGCCGAACTGAAGGGTCTCCTTCTGCGGCCAGAACTCGGACGGATCGAAAGCTTCGGTGAAGCCTTCCGCAGTGACCGTATCCCCCTCCACCGCTTCCACCCTGAAGCGCATCAGATCCGGGACGCCGAACTCCTGACAGTAATAGAGCACAATCTCCTCTCCGTTTATGAACGAACCGCTGTATTCAAGGCTCAGCGCTTCGCCGTTCTCATCCCCGGCATCGAGCAAGGTGACTCTGTAAAGGTCGAAGGTCAGGTCCTCAGGCTCTTCCCATCTGAGCCGGAAGCTCTCGTAGGATCTGTCAATGACAGGCTCGATCGATCTCATATTTTCCGGTACCTCCGTTTCCGCGAACGCGCAGAATACCGCGGATGACAGAGTCAGCGCGGTGAGCATTATCGCAAGCAGTATCTTTCTTTTCATTCCTCTAACCGTTTCAGATGCCGGTCTCCTTATCGCCGGTCCACATAAATATGCCGCCGATATCTATTATGTTCGTATAGCCGAGCTCTGTCAGAGCCTTGCACGCCTTCATGCTCCTGATGCCCGTCCTGCAGTATACGAGGATCACGCTGTCCATATACGGAAGAACGGCAGGCTTTTCCGAGCCTATGGACTCCAGCGGGATATTGACGGCTCCGGGAATGTGTCCCAGCGAATATTCCTTAAGGTCTCTGACGTCGACTATGATCAGGTCTTCGCCGCTGTTTATCAGTTCTTCGGCTCGCTCCATGGATATCCTCGTAAAGCCGTTTCTCTGCGGATACCTGTTGTAGAGATTAAGGGCCGTGGCAGCGCATACAAGGAAGATGAGCAGCACCACCCTGAATCCGAGCTTTCTTCCTGCATCCATCAGTCTTCCTCCCTGCCCTTCTCAAGCTGCAGTATCTCGGCTGCCTTGAACACCACCGGCAGCTCCCTGGCAGCTATGAGCCTTCCTATCCTGGTGCAGGCATACCTGCGGTACCACGCTATGGCTTCCTCGATGCGCATCCTTCTGACCGTCAGATGGAAGTCGTCTATCTCATCCGGCATGAGATGCCTCTTCCCGAAGGACAGCGCCCTGCAGAGGAAATAGTTGTTGATGTTGTGCCTGTGCACGAGATTGTAATAGTCGCTGACTATACCGATCTTGCAGATTATCTCTGTCTCGGCGCCGAGCTCCTCCCTCAGTTCCCTGATCACCGCCTCTTCGGGAGACTCTCCCTCTTCCATCCCGCCTCCGGATGTCTCAAGGAATGCGGCCTTGCCGAATGCGTCATCGCGGTCGCAGCGAACGAAATACAGATATCCGTCATCATCGAACACTACAGCTCTGGCGATATGGCGGTCATGGTCTATGCTATCAAGCGGCCATTCCGTATCTTCCAGTTCGAGGAATATCTCAGGGACGTTCTTCATGTATCTTTTCTCACTTTTTCTTTGATCTGATATTGTAAAGCCATAATACTTTACAGTGCTATCCAGTACTTTTCTACGGTCTGATCAGACGCGGAGTAGTAATAAGTCGAGTCAAATATCCCGCCGCACTTCAGTATAGTCCTTCTGCTGGCTTCATTGTTGTCGACGCAGGATATCATTACCCTGTCTATCCCCATATCCCGGTATCTCTGCAGGGCAAGCCGTAGCATCTGCGTCCCGTATCCCTTTCTTCTCTCGGAAGGACGGACGCTGTATCCGATATGGCCCGCGTATAGGGCAAAGTCGCCCTTGAGGTAATGCCTGATCTGCAGGGCTCCTATGACTTTTCCGTCCTCTTCCCTCACGGCGATGTACTGGGTGAACGGCACGGTGCCGGCGGGCGCGGTGTCCGCGCTGCTTCTGATCCTTAGATAGTCCAGCCACTCGCCGGTGTCCTCATACCTGAGGAGATTGCCGCTGCCCTCAGCCTTGCTGCCCGAATCCAGGAACTCCCTTCTGAAGTCCCTTATCCCTTCTTCATATTCCATTGTCGGCATAACAAGTCTTATCATCAGGCTCAGAAACTTCAGCAGGTACGATCTACATAATAATTATAAGGCATATCTGTCTTTTCTTGACAATAGACTTTGTGTAATACTGTTTACAGAAGGCAACCCTTTTACTGAGGATATATAAATGGCGAATTACTGCATTTATTGCGGAAAGCCGGTACAGGAAGACGCGGGATTCTGCATGTACTGCGGAAGACCTCTTCCTAAGCTTCAGGAAGACAGGCCTCAGCAGGCACGGACAAATGCCGCCGCTGCCGCACCGCAGGCGATGAAAACTTCTTTTCCTGGACCGGTCATGAATACCGCCTCTTTCCAGGCGGATCAGTCCGTTCCCGCCCCGAAAGGCGCGGGAGAGGTCTATGTCGGCGAGCTTGAGCTTGCCGGCACCGGAGCTCTGCAGACCGTGAAGGGACCGATCGGCGGCATTTTCAGCGGGATCGGTTCCTGTCTCAGCGGGATCCTGGACATATTCAGAAAGAAGTCCGCCCTTGCGGGAACCGTGCTTGCCGCGGTCCTGTGGGGCGCTCTTTGGTATCTCCGCGATTCGGGATCCCCGGTTGTCAGGATACTCTCACTTATAACTTATGCGGACGGAGGCTTTGAAGACACCGTCGCAGGCATGATCGGAGGCACTTTAGGAAAAGGCACGGTGATGGCAGCCATCGCTTCCCTTTTCACCGGCGGACTCAGCGGCTTGTTCAAAGGGATAGGAGCCCTATTCACCGGAAAAGGAGAAAAACGCGGCATCGCGGGCATGCTCCTGGGCACGATAGCCGGAGCGGCGCTGTTCTATGTGTTCTCCGGATTCAGCGCTTCCGTCAGTTCAGCCGCGGCAGGAATCGCCGGAGCGGTGCTTTCCCTGGAGGCTCTGGGATCAGGTAAGGGCAAGCTTTTTGAGCTCGCGGGATCTCTTACCAGCCGCAGGACCGGAGGGACGCGCACTTTATCGTCAGGCAGCCGCTGCAGCCTTCTGACCGGTCTTATCATCGGCTTCGGGATCTCTGCCGCTCTCGCCGCATCAGGTGTGCTGGAGGTGCTGATATGAGACGGAACAGATGCTTCATTGCTGCGGTATTCCTTTCTCTCGCATTGATGCTCGCTTTCCCGTTCCTGGTCCGGGCGGAGGAAAAGGATGAATTCAGGTTCGAGTACACACTGTCTGCGCCACGTCCCGACCAACAGAACTACACCTATATGTATATGGGCTTTGAAGGACTGAGGATGACTGACTTCCCCCTGGATACCGGCAAGACTTACATAATCTGCAGGTCCGAGATACAGAAAGGGCGTCAGGTGACGCTGCACTTCGATTCTGACGGAAACCCGTTCATTCATCTGAGGATGCTGTATTTCGATGACTCAGTGGCAGTTGCCGTCCCGGAAGATCCTCACGACATCGACGGCAATTACCTCTCGGGACTGGCTATAGGCAAAGAGGAGCACTACTTCGACACATACGACGCGGACGGATCGATCATATCAGGCGGCGAGAAAAGCGGCAGCTACACGTTCTCGATACCGGACAACGCGACTCATTACTACTTGTTCTGGCACACCTTCAACATGTATCCGGGAGAATTCATGATATTCGGAAGGATCGTCGACGCTGAGGGACCCGTGAATCAGAACGAGACTTCGCACGCCGACATAAACCCCGGCGAGGATGAAGGCGTGGATGTCGACCCCGGTATCATCGAGCCGTCGAGACCTGAGAAGTCCGGCGCCCTGACAGCTGCCGGAATAAGCGCTGCGGGAGCCATAGCGGCTGCCGGCGCTCTCGGATCCTCCTCAGGCAATAAAGGTTCCGGGGAGGAAAAGAAGAAGAGATACCGCATGTACGTGTACAAGGGTTTCGGCGACGCGATAGCCAAGGGCACAGCTCCCGTGAAGATATACGCCAGGATCTCCCAGATCATAGACGGCAAGGAGTATGACTGCCCCGAACAGACTGAGAGGATCAGGATAGCGGGCACGAACCTTACCGTAAAGCCCTCAGGCATGGAAGGAGCGTACATGAGCGCCGAGCTCATTGCCGACCCCGCGACTGAAGCGGAGGAAGGGACCGTAACGTTCACCCTTGCGGGTCCCGGAGGCTCCATAAAAAGGAACGTCATATTTCGCCTGGTCGGAGAACCGAGCATCGCTTTCCCGAGAGGACCCGTGGACGGCAGATGGGACACGACTGTAAGCGAGGACAAGGTGCAGATGGTCGCGGGAGAAGGCGGAAAGGAAAGGCTGCGCTTCGTGATATTCGACGCCATGGAGGAGCCTAAGGTCATACAGTTCCACGACACAGACGGCTTCATAATAGACTACGAAAAGGACCCGAAGATGGGCTTCACCTACTACGCGCTCATCGACAACAGGACGGACCGCGCCGAGAAAGCGGCGGATATCTTCGCCGACAAGGAAGACAGGCAGATAGTCATAGAAGCCGTGTTCGAGAACGGCATGCGCGTAAACAACAGCTTCACGGTGGAGCTGTATCCGGACGGGCTTTCCGTGATCCCGAACAGGGATATAATCTCCGGCGACCGCCTCATCGTGGACACGAAGGAAGATCCCAACGCTAAGGAAGGCTACGCAAAGATACCGCCCGTGATCTTTGACTTCACTGTCTGCTACGTGGACGACGACGGCAAGGCGGTCATAAAGAAGAATCCCTCCTGCAGCCACGACGACCCGACAGACAACGGCAGATACGGAATGCTTTTCAGCGACAACTTCGAGTACCGCATAAATCACATGGGAGCCGCAGGAGTCGCACTGTTCCCGGAGAACACCCTTCCCTGCCTGCCCGACCCATACGAAGCGGAGATGACCATAAAGGCTGACGTCGACAGTTTCCATTTCGAGGGCGTCATACCGATGGCCGTCAGCGGCGAGCGTCCTTCCCGCCCGAGCCAGGCTGAGTGGCAGAGGGCCTATAACTGGCTGCTGAGAGACATCCGCTATTTCGGAATAGACAGCAATGAGGATCTAAAAACGTTCCTGCAGAACATAAATGACCACTCAGCGTCGGAGATAGACTTCCTGCGCAAGGAGATCATTGAGGCCGGTGTTGACTTTTACAGGGAATACGGCAATGCGGAGACTCAGTTTGCCGATCTGATGTCGAAGTATCTCGTAGTAGCCGGATGCCTGGTCAAGGCCGGAGACTACGCCCTGGAATACCTGTTCAGGTATTATTTCGCGGGTTACGGCCATATCACGGCGAAGTTCCTCAATCCCATGAAGAACCTTCTCGCCACCTATGTCGGCGAGTATCTGGCCAGCGGAAACATAGATGACGCTCCTGATTTCATAGAGACGGTCCTGAAGAGCAGCGAGGAAGCTCTCTCCGCTGCAATAACGGGAATGTTCTTCGGAAACGATCTCAAGGACGGCGTTAACAAAACGTTCTCGATAGGGACCAAGGCCATCACCATCACGGCTCCCCCCATAACCGACCAGATAAAAGAGATACTCGGATATATAGTCGCGGTATATCTTCTTACATGCTTCGCGAGGCACTACAACTACGGCACAGGCGGCGAGAAGGGCGACGTCTACCGTTCCGCTGTCGCTGCTGGTTCCGACCTCGGGTACGCAACGCTGAAAGCCTGGTTCCTGGACTATGTTACGAGATACTGCAGCAGTCTCTTTGAAAGGATCGGAAAATACTGCGGAGAGCTGTACAGGAAGGTGTGCCAGCAGAAGATCGCCGAAGCAGCCGAGAAAGCGGGATGGGATGCGTTTGCTCAGCAGATACGCGCAGGACTCAGTACTGACCTGCGCGGACTCACCAGGGAGTCCCTTCAGGCGGCAAGAGCTGCCAGGGAAGCAGCCGGGACTGCGGAAGCAAAGCTGCAGAACGAGATCGTCGACAATACTGCCAGATATCTCGTGAGAGCGGGTTCCGGCGCCGACAAGTGGATACAGGGTCTCCGTGATGATACGGGAGATCTCGGAAACGTCGTGACAGGACAGATCATCAGTTATCTGATGGGCGGCTCCGGAGACGACGGGTCGGAATCAATGGGGACCGATGTCAAGGAGCTGGTCTTCAACTACGTGTCCGAATGGCTGGGCGTGCAGCCCGGCAAGGTCTATGAAGGTCCGTCTTCCGTTAACACGCTTGATATCTCTCTTCGCATTGAAGACGGAAAGATAATCATAGGCATCCTGGGATACATAGCCGAGATACATATCTTGGAGAACATCGCCGCTCTGTGCGACCTGATGTTTGAATCTTTCTTCTCGTGGATGAATGCTCTGTGGCAGGCTGTAAGACCGTATATGGATCCTTCTTCCGTACCTGACATGAGAGATCAGATGCGCACCAGTGTCGAAGTTATAAACAAAGAGCTTAAGGCTCAGAAGCAGAGGCTTGAGAATCTTGAATGGTCCTATACGGACTATATGAGGTCTTCTGACAGAAGCTTTGACAGTGCTAACTAATAATCAAAGGAAAAGTGCCTGACTCTTTTCGGTCAGACACTTTTCTTTTTATGCTGTTCAGTTTTTCAGTCTGCGAGAGAACCTGCCCATGCTTTGAGCTCATCAACGGTAGCGTTTGCCGCGAATCTCTTTGATGCGATCACCTTCGTTCCTGAGATCTCAGCTGCGCGCACGGGAGCTTCATCACCGATATCGCTGCTTCCGGATGTTGCGAAAAGAACGATGCATTTTCCGGAGAAATCATATGCTTCCAGGAAACTGTCTACTATGGAGGGCTCTCTGTACCACCATACGGGATATCCCACGAAGATCACATCAGCGTCAGCCACGGGAGCGTCCTTATCCGCAAGAGCCGGACGGCAGTCCTTGTCCTGCATCTCAACTGATGATCTGGACTGCTTGTTGCGCCAGTCAAGGTCTTCCTTGGTGTAGGGCACCTCAGGCTTTATCTCATAAAGGGGCGAATCTACCGCTTCCGCGAGGCGCTTTGCAAGAGCGGCAGTCACGCCGCTGGCCGAAAAATAAGTGACAAGAGCTTTCATTTTCTTTCCTCCTGAATAAAATTCAACTATCTCTTTTGCAAACTTTGACGCTGCTTCCAGATCTTCCGCATTGGGCCTTCCCTTATGTATTCCCTGGAACTCACCCCTGCAGTGGAATTCTCTGCTGTCCATCGCGATGCCGGCTTTGTCCGCTTCCGCTTTTACCTTCCTGTATGTGGAATTCAGCATTGCAGCGGAACCGAAATTGACGATCTTCCCTACCTTGCCGCTGTCCAGGTTCCTTATGAAATCGCGGACTTCAGGCGCGATAGTGAAGGCATAGTATGAGTTGCCGAGGAAAAGGATATCCACAGGCTCGTCAACGGGTGAGGTCAGAGGAAGAGCCTCTGCTCCCACTGCCTTGGCGACCGCTTCTGCCAGGCGTCTGGTGTTGCCGGTCTTTGTATAGTATCTTACTGCTACTCTCATAGTTTAATCTCCATTGGGATCATGCGCGGTTGAACTTATCCTTGCCCTGTCTGCAGCGCGGGCACTTCCAGTCATCGGGGAGGTCTTCAAATGCGACTCCTCCGTTCTCAGCGGGATCGTACACATAACCGCATACAGAGCAGACATACCTTCCGCTTGCTTTCTTTTCCGTGAAGTCCACCTCAGCGGGAACGGTCGGCACGGGATCATCAAGATCCATCACTCTTTTAGCTTCGAGGTTCTCGTAGCCCTGCGGAGTGTGAGTGCCGCAGTATACAGTCGGATGGTTCCTTATGAACTCGCGGACCCTGTCCTGTGTTACCCTGGCGGCGTGAAGGTCATCGAAGACCATCGAGAGCTTGTCCTCATAAAGAGCTTCGTCCACATAGGTTATATCCCCGTGGAACATATAGAACAGACCCCTGTCCTCAACTATGACGATGCTGTTTCCGTTGGTGTGACCCTTGGCTTTTATGTAGGTGATGCCGTCGCGGATCTTCTGGCTCTCGGGGAAGTTGTAGTATGCGCCGTCTGTGAAACTGACGGGAACAATATTGCTGACGCCCTGCAGCTCGGCTGCCGACAGTTCTTCCTCATTGACATAGATCTTTGCGTTTGGGAAAGAACGGAGCTCGCCTGAGTGGTCTGCGTGCTTATGTGTGAGCAGGATCGCTGTCACCTGTTCCGGTCTATATCCGAGCGCTTCAAACGCCTCCATGTAGCTGCATATATCCTTTCCGGTAAAAGCAAGGCTGCTTTCATCCGGATTCTCCTCAGGAGTTCCCGCCGGAAGACCTGTATCCACCAGGATGACTTCGTCACCGGTATCGATGAGATAATTCTGCAGGCTTCCGCGGTAACGGACGGAAGGATCGAACTTAGCGGGACCTTCTTCGCCTCCGAACGCGAAAGGCTGGGAATAGAACCCGTTCTCCCTGAACTTTACTGCCTTGATGATCATGTACCTTTTACTCCTTTACAGAAGAGATGATACGCAGGCTTCCACCTTTGCCATGTCAGCTGTCGGCTCGAAGCGAGCTACTACATTTCCTTCGCGGTCGATGACGAATTTAGTGAAGTTCCACTTGATGTCGGGCTTCTTGTCCCATTCGGGATCCGCAGCGGCGAACATGCCTTCCAGGAGCTCCTTGTAGGGATGCTCATCGAAGCCTTCAAAGCCCTTCTGCGATTTCAGCCAGGTGTATACCGGCATCTCGTTCTCTCCGTTGACGTCAGCCTTCTTCATCTGGGGGAAGGTCGTCTTGAAGTTCACTGTGCAGAACTCATGGATCTCATCGTCCGTTCCGGGAGCCTGCGCGCCGAACTGGTTGCACGGGAAGTCAAGGACCTCGAATCCCTGATCATGGAACTTCTCATACATCTCCTCCAGAGGAGCGTAGTGAGGGGTGAAGCCGCATCCGGTAGCCGTATTGACTACGAGAAGAACTTTTCCCCTGTAATCTGCGAGGTCAACCTCGTTTCCCTTCCTGTCAAGGACCTTGAAATCATAGATCGTCATTTTAGAAATCTCCTTTTCTCAATATAGTCTCAGACAGACCCGGATCTGCTGCAGCCAAGAAGCTCGTAAAGAAGGCCGTACAGCTGCTGCGCCTTCTCAGGAGCGATGTCTATGCATCCCGCAACGGAAGAAGGGACATCCTTCGCTTTCTCCTGAAGCTCTCTGCCTTCCTCAGTAAGAGTGACGATGACGATGCGGTCATCCTCATCGCTGCGGCTCTTCTCGACATATCCTGCCTGCTGCAGCTTTTTGAGCAGCGGCGAAAGAGTTCCGTTGTCGAGCATAAGCTTATCGCATATCTCCCCAACGGTAAGCCCGTCGTTCTCCCACAGGACCAGCATGACAAGATACTGTGTGTAGGTAAGCCCCAGAGGCTTCAGCCACGGCGTATAGAGATTCACCACGCTCCTGGCAGCCGCATAAAGCGGAAAACACAGCTGGTTAGACAGCTTCATGGCTTCTTTGTAATCCGGTACCATAAAAGACCTTCCTAAATGTTTATTACGATTATATTTTATCAAATATAATTGACGATGCAAATACTTTTTTAAAGATAAAGGCCGTGAAGTCTGTGCTTCACGGCCTTCAGTATTATCTTACGCTATATCAGCTGTGTTCCTTCTTCCCCGCCTTCATCAGCACGTACGAGACAGCTGCGAAGATAAGCAGCAGCATACCGGTCAGCTGAACGCCGGTCTGTGGATTCTCTCTCTCCGTTTCCGGAGGAGCTACGGTCTTCATCATGAAACCGGGATAGATCACTGTATCGGAAGTAATGGGCTTCTCAAAGTCGAACTCGACAGTGAGATCCGGATCGGCGAACCAGCCGACGAAATCATATCCTTCCATCTCGGGATCCATCGGCTTCTGCACAGATCCTCCGGAGGAGATGACGGTGGAACCGTGAGGCTCGCCGTTCTCATCGGCAAAAGTGACAGTGACGGGATCCTTGGGTCCTATCCTGACGGTGATGCTTCCGTCATCGCCCAGAGCGACGGACATCACCGAGAGCTCCCAGGAATCCGGAAGATTGATGTCATCCGCGGTTATGGTCGTGTACAGAAGCGAGTCATCCGGATAGAACGTGGTGCTGAAGGTGCCGTCGCCGTTGTCGGCGTAATCGTTCTCGGTGAGGTCAACGTCGTCGCCGTCAGAGATAGCGTTCCTGAAAGGATCTGAGGCGGAGTGAGGATACGCGCCTCCGATATTGATGAGCAGAGAGTGTGTCTCTACCTTGGCGCTGGCGCTCTTGGTGTATTTCGCCATCATGAACCCGAGCATGTAGCCCGACTCGGACGGATACTCGGTGACGAGCCACTCATCCCCGTTGATATCCGTATAAATGCCTGTGATAAGGACCTCGTCGTCCTTCTTGTAGCCTCCGATGCGGTTGGAATTGTCACCGGGGTTATAGGGCGTCGAGCGTACGTTAAGGGCGCCCGCGGTCACTATGTATTTTTCCGGAGGTATTGCGGTCTCTTCGGAGAACGTGAGCGCCAGGTAGCTTCTGTTGACCC
The DNA here is from genome assembly GCA_017513135.1 of Oscillospiraceae bacterium. Classification (GTDB taxonomy): domain Bacteria; phylum Bacillota; class Clostridia; order Oscillospirales; family Ruminococcaceae; genus RUG11783. The sequence goes on along the minus strand of JAFWDH010000016.1, from coordinate 53,038 downwards.
AGGCAAGCTTTCCCTCAAAATCGATGAGGATCCATGATCCGTCGGATCCGAGTCCGTAGACGACGTCGCCGTACTTGAGTCCGCCCACGCGCCTGCTGCCTACAGACGGCTCGTCCCTTACGTTCAGGGTCCCGGCAGTAACTACGAAATAGTTGTCGCACTCTACCAGGACCGGCATCTTGCTGAGCACACGGCAGAAAGTATCGGCTTCCTTCTCCTTGACTACTGTATCAGGCTCGCCCTTGCCGTTGACGGTTGCGCTTACCGTTTCTGCAAAGGTGTTGCCCGGCAGCAGGGTCACTACAGCGTTTATATAGTAATCATAGCTGCTGTTGACATATTCAGTATAGCTGCAGGGGACCAGGTTCTCCCCTTCCATCCTGCACCAGAAGCTGTCGACGAACAGCAGCCTGCCGTCCTCGAACTCGAGTCCGTCCAGAGACGGAAGAGGCTTGCTCACTACGGGGTAAGGAGCATTCTTGATGGTGATCTTGTCAAGCACTCCCGCCACTATGAGATCGGGCGATTCGAAGATGGCTCTGCCCTCTTCATAGAAATACTCCACAGGCAGCCAGGAATCTCCGGCTATGTTCACGTAAGCGTCGGCGATTACATACTGGCTGCTGTCCTTGACCTCGAACATCCTGCGGTAACGGTATACTTCGCCCACATTGAAGGTCTCATCGCTTTTCATGGGTACAAATGCTCCGGCAGTTTTGTCATATCTCAGCCAGGGCTCAGGCAGCTTGACGCTCACCACCTGCTCGGGATATATGACATCCACGTCTACGCTGTCGGGGCTGCCGCCCTCCTTGAAGATATCGTAGAGGTCCGATTCGCCTTCTATCATATCGATCACGGTGCGCTCCGTGCTGTCAGTGAATCCGACGAATATCGATATCGTTTCCGTATCTCCGTTGTCGTCGGTGACCTTTACTATGAGAGGCTGGTTATCTCCCATAGCAGACGGCGTTCCGCTAACCGTCCCTCCTTCGCTGACATCGATCCAGGAAGGTCCGGACTGCTTGCTGAACTTATAGGGAGCCTTTCCTCCGGTCACCCCCGGAGTCACAACTATATGATCTATCTCCTTGCCCACCGTGTTGTGCGGGACCTCCCAGGAGGAATATTTCGCGAAGCGCAGAGTTCCGTCGGACAGCACCTCGTAAGTGTTGGGGCTGTAGAAATAAGCTACGGATTCTGACTCATAGTTCGCAACGAAATCGCGTATCCATTCCTTGCCGTTGATCGAAAGAGTCAGGTCGCTTGCAAAAGTATCGATATACTCGTCGTGGCTTATATGCAGGGGAACGCAGAATCTCCAGTTGCCGGGAGTAAATTTAAGGGAACTTACGGTATTGCCGTCTTCAAGTTCCCAGGATCCCATCTCCCAGTCGATCACAGCCGGAGCGCCGGAATCAGTCGAAATAATCGGCGCTTCCTGCATTTTGTCCAGTCCGGCGATGTAAGCAAGGTCGTCCGTCATGGTACCGGTCACTGAGCTGATCTCGGCTGCGCTGACAGACCATCCTCCGAAGGATAGCATGCCCGCGATCATGACCAGACAGAGAAGAACGCCCTTAGCTCTGTTCTTTCTCATGATGATTGTCTCCTTCCCACAAATGATTATGTAAAAAATGATCTTTATATTAACTTGCCGATAGTATAGCAAAATATACACAAATAATACAAAAACCGAACCTTTCCAGTCCGGTTTCAGGTCGAATCTCAGACAGCGATCCGGAGTTATCGGTAACGTTCTCCTGATCTTAACCATAAAGTTCATTATCCTTAAGTTTTTCCAGATATATAATGCTGGCTTTAGTCTCTTTTACCTGATGACTGTCTTCTCCGTAAAGAGAAGTATAGACAGGGATCAGTTCTCTGTATACGTCCGCGCATTCACTGTATCTGCCGGCGGATCTCAGTGATTCTGCGAGGTATCGCGCGGAATTCACGGTCTTCCCGTCATCCGGCCCCAGTATCCTTTTTCTGGCGTCATAGACATTCCTGTAGAGCTCAGCAGCCTGTTCCGTTTCTCCCAGATTAAGAAGGCTGTTTGCCGTATTGCTCAGCGTGATGAGAGTCGACGGATCGTCTTCTCCCAAGATACGGCACTGTATCTCATATGCGATTCTTTCCAGTTCCAGCTTCTTCCCGTATTCTCCGCGTATTCCATAGGAATAAGCGAGATTGGAGATCGCTACTGCTGTCTCGGGATCATCTTCCCCGAGTATGCGTATCCTTTCCACCAGGACCTTTTCCTTGACGGCAAGAGCCTTTTCATGCTCTCCCAGCTCATCGTATTCCACGGCAAGATTATTCAGCTTCACCAGAACACCGGGATTCATCGCGGGGATCTTTCCCAGCATCAGCTCCAGGACCTGCTCATTGACATCCATGGAACGTATCTTCTGACCTGCTTTCATCAGGGTGTCCGACAGCGCGTTCATGGATGAGAGCGTGTCGGGGTCATCTCTGCCGAGCACCCTCTTCCTGTTCTCGACGACCCACTCAAGGTACTCCGCGGCTTCCTTATACATCTCCTTCATGGAGAAGAGCTGCGCAAGGGCGTGATACTGCCTAAGGATACCGGGATCGTTCTTATCGACGAGATACCTGTATATCCTGTCGTTGAGAGAATAATCCGGATCATAGTCAGATGTCGTATCAATATACGGGATATCTCCTATGATGTCTCTTATCCTGAAATGTTCTTCCAGGTCCTTTTCCATCACAAGAGGAAGTACAGTGATGCTGTTATTTACAGCGAAAGGAAGATCGTGCTCCATCGCTCTGCCGCCTCTGATAAGAAGAGATCCGCTGAGAAGGATCACGAAGGTCCTCATACTTCTTAGGGATCCTCCCGCTTCTACTGAACTGAGGTCCTCATTCTGGTCTTCGGTGTAGTACACAGCGCAGTCCATGGCCGAGAACAGCATATCGCAGACAATTTCGAAATACATTTCGAAGTCGTCAGGATGACATGAGAAGAACACACGGGGCAGATCTCCGGGATCCGCTCCGTCCGGTGTCCTGTACCTGAAAACAGTGTTCTTTTTCATGTCTTTAACTCTTATGTCAGCCTTCCGAGACCTTTACCAGGAAGTGCCTGGTCCTGGGCCCGTCGAATTCACAGAAGTATATTCCCTGCCAGGTGCCAAGCAGAAGTTTTCCGTTCTCTAAAATTACCGTCACAGAGGATCCCATCATGCTTGCCTTGATATGAGTTGCTGAGTTTCCCTCGTAATGGCGGTAGCCGTCCTCCCAGGGCACAATCTTATCAAGTTCGTACAGGATGTCTCTGACGACATCAGGGTCCGCGTTCTCATTTATTGTGACTCCGGCGGTGGTGTGCGGGACAAATACCGTGACGGTACCGTCCGTAACACCGCTGCCACGCACAGCCTGGCGCACACTGTCAGTGATGTTCAGCATCTGTGAACGTGATGAGGTCGTCAGTTCCAATGTAAGCGTTTTCATATTTTATCCTCGCCGTCTTCTATAATGTCGAATCATAGCTTATATCCAGAATCGCTTTGAGGGTCTCATCCGGTGCAGTGCCGTCAAGCGCGCATGAAATCCAGTTATCCTTGTTCATGTGGCATGCGGGATAGAACCCTGGTGTGTCTCTCAAGGATCCGATCATTATCGGATCGAATTTCAGATTTACTATATCGATCTTTTCCGTACCTTTCAGCCCGAGCCTGCTCACAGGTACGTTCATAATGAGAGCAAACCATTTTTTGTTGTTTGGATGACGGAATACTTCATTATCCGGGTAGTCGGACCAGGGATGATCTGATAAGGCGCTGTAGTTTTCCAGTATATATTGTCTGAATTCTTCCCGGTACATGATCAATGTCTCCTGATTGTAGACAATAATGCAACTCAGTCTATTCCGTATCTTCTTTTTACGTCAGACGGAAGATCCCACCCGTCAAGTATCTCATTGGCGTAGCCGACCATCTCAGTCACGCTGCGTCTCGGGAAGTATCCCAGCCTCTGTCTGGAATCGCTGAACGTCAGGATGATATATCTGTTGTCAGGCGCTGAATAGCCGATGCAGCCCGACACGGATTCCATCAGTTCCCAGTCTTCACAGCTGATCACGCAGAGGTCGTTATTCAGCCTGAGACAGATCATGTCGTCATCCATGTACTGAAGAAGCACTCCGGATCCGGAGGAGATGTTCGTCCTCAGATATGATGAGCCCAGCATCTCGCCGCTCATCGAATATCTTCTGAGATATGAGTCGGCTTCCAGTGTGAGCAGGTATCTCTCATCAGCAGACAGGAAGAAACAGTCGATAACTCCGCTGGAAGACATTATCTGAGTCGCTTCGCCTTTGTCTTCCGGTATGATCCTGATCATTATGTCATCGGGATCGAAGATATATGACTTCTGTTTTTCGGACCAGATCACACGGTGCTGCAGATGGTTTCCAAGTTCCAGTATCTCGCTGACCGCTTCATGCACCGCCTGCAGCGCCTCAGATACCTTTTTTCTTGACAGGTCGATGATATAAGTGCGTTCCGGAGAATAGGCCATGAGCCTTCCGCTTCCGATGCAGCTAAGCTCTGATATCTCCGTGTCGCCTGATCCGGAGATGAGTACCTTTTCCTTTACCTGAAGGTCCGGGCTTAGCGATACGGCGAAGAATGAGACCGATTCCCCGCTGTACTCCTTAAGCAGAGCGTAAAGGCTGTCCTGATCCGCGCAGAAAAATGACAGGTCCAGGCCGATTACGTCTGAGGATACTGTCTGCGTCTCTCCGCTGTTCAGATCCACGCCGGCCAGCTCATATGCGCTGTATCCGGTCCAAAGGTAATAAGCTCTGTCCTCCGTACAGCCGGTGAACAGAATGTCTTTCGTTTCGCTGTCCTCCAGAGTTCTCGGAATGGCGACGCAGTTCAAACTGTCCTCATCCTCGCCTCTTAGGATACACACGGCTCTTCTGTTACCGTACATCCTCTTTCCGAACACGGGAGCGCGTTCATCCTGCGTGAGGTAAAGAGTGTAATCCATGAAGTCTATCTCTTTTTTCTCCTCATCGGAAACGAAATACCGCCAGGAGGGATCTCCGTCCAGAAACTCGTATCTGATGATAGTCTGGGAATACGGGGGAAGCACCCAGTAGCCTCCGTTTCCGATCTCAGCGGATCTGACCTGCGTGTTGAGATACGGCACTATGATGAAATCCCTGATCCCGTCCTCTCTGAGTCCGTACGTCCAGCTCTCTCCGTCGTAAGTGAAGCCGAGGATAGCTCCCTTCTCGGAAGAATCGATCATTGAGGTGAATCCCGAGCCGATCACCTGCATGTCAATCGTGCTTCCGTCAGCCGTGTCTATGAGGGCTATCAGGTTACCGGAGGCATATGCCAGTATCCTTCTTCCGTTGTAGTCAATGAGCAGAGTCATAGACGCGCCGTAATCCGTCTCAGGCGCTGTCTCCCACTTCCACAGCAACTTTTCCGAGATCACGTCAAAAGCGTATACGGTCTTTATGTAATCCGACAGAGAGTAGTTCCCCGTCTCCTTCCGCTGACTGCAGAAGTAAAGCACCCCGTCCCCGGAGTATACGAATGACGGCTGGCTGCCGTATGTTTCTCTTTCAAAAGGAAACTGCGATATAGTACCGCCCGTGACAGAATCAAATACAGTGATCCCGCTGCTGTCAGAGGAGAAAATATACTCATCTCCCTGAAACTCTATCAGATCGCAGCCGTATGCAGACATCTTCAGTTCCTGCAATGACCTGATCAGTCCGCCTGTCTGCGTGCTGACGACATAGAAGTTCTCCCATGCCCGGAGAAGAACCTCATCCTCACTTTCTGACACATGGATGCTGTCCAGACTGTAGACGATGGATGTGATCTCCGGCAGCTGATCCAGCTCCAGCCGCCATATTATCCCGCCGCTCGCCGAGTCTACGCATATCAGCGCATTCGAATAAAGCAGAAGGATCCTGTCTTTGGATCTTAAGATCCGGTATTCCTTGAAGTATCCGCTGTCGGTTCCGTATACGATATAGTTATTTCCTTTTGGGAGCAGGCTGAAAATACACTTCTTCGCTTCTGTGTCCCATACGCTCAGAAGCCCGTCCTCGGTCTCGGCATACAGCAGTTTTCCGTTTTCGCTGACGGTCATGCTGTCTATCTGTGAGGAAAGCACAAGAGACGCGCTCGGATACATGGCCCTTCTGGATGGCGTGTAGTAAGCCAGCGAAGACTTTTCCAGCGCATAGAATGCCTTTGAGACCACCGGCCTGTCCGGCTCGCTCTCCGATGGAAGCCCGGCCAGAGCGAGACGCATCGCGCTGAACCTGTCGTCAGTCTCCAGGAGCCTCAGGGATTCCGCGGAGAGATACTCAGACTGGTTCCTGAGTGCCTTTTCATAGTTGTTGTTTATCTCGGCGTTCCTGTTGAGAAGGAGCCCTATGAAGCTTGCAGCGATCACGAATACGGCGGTGAATGCCGCTGCCAGCCTCCTTATCCTGTAGCGCTGTTCGCGCCTGTACAGCTCATCATATGCGCAGCCGATGAGCGCAGCCAGGATCCTCAGCACTTCCGTGGAGAACAGGCGGTTTCTCTTCGCGTCGCTGTCCGCGACTATGTTCGCCGCGAGAGGCTCGATATTCCTGACCGTTCCGTCATCATCGGTGACAGGCTCGTTGAGCATCTCGGGAAAGGATTCATGCGGATCCCCGCTGATCAGCACCGCGAGCACGTGATCCCTGTCGTGAGTTTTGAGAAAGTAGGTTATCTCCTCAAGGACCCATACGGACTTGGAAGTCTCCGGCGAGCAAATGACGATGAGGAACTCCGAGTTATCGAGCGCGGTCCTGATGCTTCCCGAGAGATCGCTCGATATCGGAAGCTCATCCTGGTCGCGGAAGACATAGCCTATCCTCTTGTTTCCGTCCTTGCGGAGGTATCTCGGGATGACATAGTGCTCTATCGTCCTGTGAAGCTTTTTTGCCACCTTCAGGTCGAGAGGAAGATGCCTGTAGCTTATAAAAGCCTTGTAATGCTTGGGAGCGCTCATTTCTGACCTCTGCCGTCAATTAATTGATTTCAGTTTAATAGAAAAACAAGTATCAATCCAAGGGATAAGGACCCTGAACTGATACTTGCAGCAGCTTTTCTTAAGAATTATTTCCTCTTTACGACCTTGCCGGTAGCCTCGTCCAGAACGTACTTCTTTGCGAAAGCCTCGTTCTTGGAAGCTACGTACTCATACTGAGCGGGATTCTCTTCGACATACATCTTGCCGTATCTTGCCTTGGTCTCGATGTTCTTCTTCCCGTTCTTTCTGGCGATATTGTCAGCGATCTTATGGGCGAAGTATTCATATCCGCAAGCGACACCGAGAACAGCGCAGAGGATGCCGCCGACTATCTTGCCGCTTGCAAACAGCGAGATCGCGCCGACGACGCCTATGAAAGCGAGAGTGAAGGAAAACGCCGAGAACAGCGTTGCGAGGACTGAATACTTGTACATTCTGTAAAGGATCATAGGAAGCCTCCCGAATCATTTTTGTACCGCTGCCGCGGCACGGATACCGCAGCAGAACTGTACAGAATTATAGCATCATATGCTTCATGCCGCAATGAAAGTTTCAGGTTCCGAACCATTGCATTGGATCCGTCTTCACGCCGTTCTCCCTTATCTCAAAATGTAGATGGTCTCCGGTGCTGTTTCCTGTTGTTCCGACTCCTGCTATCATCTCTCCCTTTCTCACCTGCTGACCCTCCGTCACGCATACGAAGGAGCAGTGTCCGTATACAGTCATATATCCTCCCTCGTGCTCTATCATAACGTGGTAGCCGTATCCCCCGCCCCAGCTGTCGGAACCGTTCGATACCGTAACGATGCCGTCCGCAGCTGCAAGTATGGGCGTGCCGGATTCCGCGGCTATGTCAGTACCTCCGTGGAAGGAATCATTCCCTGTGAAGGGATCGCTCCTGTAACCGAATCCGGATGTTATTGATCCGTCGGACGGAAGGGGCCAGCTGAACATACCGAGGCTCTTCCTGGAAACAGCGGTCGGTACTATTCCCATACCGGTAGAAAATCCTCCTGTCAGGCTTTCCCAGAAGCCTTCTCCGAAGGACATTACCTCATCAAGCAGCTGTTTCTCATCCGCGCTGAATCCGTACATCTCAGCCGCTTCATCTGCGGACAGAGCAGTGACATTGATGACGAGCCTTCCGATGTCAGGATCTTCCGGATCCTGCACCTGCGTCCATTCGATACGGTTCATATCGGCATGTATTTTTCTGAGCAGCTGTTCCCTGTTCTCGTCCATCTCAGTGAGACCGGATCGGCCGTCAGAGTCAAGAGAAGCCATCACTGCGTAGACCGAAAGGACATCCTCCCAGTCAGCCTGATGCCCCCTTATCTCATAGACGCTGCAGGAGGAACTGTCCCTGACGCTGCCTATTTCCTCCAGGAACTCTGTCTCCGTATCGCGGACAGCTCTCTCCAGCGGTCTGATACCGCTATCATCGTAAAGGAATATCCTGAACGGAGATGCCGCGAGCAGTGCAGAGATACAGATTATCACCGTGAAGATGACCGGTACAGCACCGGCCGCACCGGTAAAGAGCCTGCTCAAAGCTTCCATGTCTCTCAGTCTTCCTGCAATTTCCGCAGTTCCCTGTTTTACAAAAGGTCTCACTGCGGCATCTCCCGTCTCTGTTTTACGTCTCCGGGACAACTTTCTTTGCCTCAGTTTCTGTGCATTTTCAGAAGGCAGAACGGAGTTAAGGCTTCTTCCTGACCTTTGATCTTTGTCCTTACCGGACGTATCCGCGGAAGATCTTTTGACCGGATTCCCGTGTCTTATCCTCTTTCTCCCAAAAGACGGTGCAGAGTATAAGTGATATGCGTCATAACCGGAAGATTCGTCATCATCCTCCCTTTGATATACGACATACCCTTTTGCAAGTCTGTTCATGGACGTATAAGTGAAGCTGACCATTGATCTGATCTTTCTTATCCTGTCAGTAAGGACACGTATCTCCGGTCTGACATTTCGTTTTGATGCTGTCAAGCTTTTCTCCTTTACACTTAAAATAACTGTATTTTTATGCTGCTTTCTCTTTCCAATCGCTTTCTGACCGCATGATGAAGACTGTAATATTTACTGCTATAATCGGGTCATAGGAACATGCGTCAATGAGGGCGGTCGCTATTACCGAGTGACATCTGAAGCATCCTCATATCTTTCGTTAACCGGATTCGCAGATGATATCGTTTTGTAAACAGCCGCATCGTTGACACATATATGTTTTGGATGCACAATTAACCTATCAGGATAATAGGCAATAGATACGCATCCTACTTCTGCTGATCGCGAGGATACCCAATGGATAACTGGCAGGCAAGATTCAGGGAAATGTTCCCGAACTGCTCCAAAAGGACCTACCTTGAAGCCGCTGTACAGAACGGCGGCTGCACCGTCACTGAAGACGGCATAAAGGAGTTCTTCGAGGAGTATTATTCCGGCGTTCTCAACGGAAAGAAACAGTGGAACGCCGCAGCTGACGAGACCCGTAAGCTTTTGGCTGAGCTCCTCGGCGGAGTATCTGCCAAACACATAGCGTTCACCAAGAACACGGTGGAAGGCCTAAACATGATCGCCCAGGGATTCCCCTGGAAGGAAGGCGACAATGTTGTAGTCGCCGAGATCGAGCACTCATCCAACGTGTTTCCCTGGCTCATGCTCAGGAAGAGAGGTGTCGAGGTCAGGTTCGTGAAGACTGTCGATGACGCGCTTCCCGTATCCGTGTATGAGCAGGCTATGGACAGCCGCACCCGGATAGTGACGGTCAGCCATGTTGAGGCTCCCAACGGATACATGCACGACCTCAAGGCTCTAGCGGAGCTATGCCACAGAAACGGTTCTTATCTTGTCGTCGACGCGATCCAGAGCCTGGGCGTCGTGCCATTCGACGAACCGGACTGGCAGGCTGACGCCGTAGTCTCGGGATGCCACAAGAACCTTCTTGCAGTGCCGGGAGTCGGCTTCATGTACCTCAGGCCAGAATTCCTCAGGATCGTGGATCCCGTTTTCACCGGATCCAGCGATGTGATGAGCACCGACATCAGGGCCGCAGAGGTCATAATCAAGGATCCCGAGGACGCGAGGAAGTTCGAGATGAGCAACCTCACCTACGCCGCGATCTACTCTCTCAGAGCCGGTTTAAGGCTTCTGAAAGAGATCGGCATAGAGAACATATATCAGTACATAATGCCCCTTTCCGACAGGATCAACCGGACTCTGAGGGAGATTGGCTATCATGTAACTACTCCTGAGGACGGCAGATACAGGGCCAACATCAATTCCGTCATTGTCCCCGATCTTGCGGGCATGCGTCAGTGGTTCATCGACAGGAACGTATGGATCAGCAAGATGGACGCCGGATTCATCAGATTCTCTCTCGGAGGCTTCTCAAACAGCAGCGATGTTGACATCGCTCTGGATAAAGCCAAAGAGTATTACGATACATTCGTCGGAGGCAGATCATGAGCAGAACTACACTCGGACTGTTCGGGTGCGGGACACTCGCCGGGATCATCGCGGACGGCCTAGTCACGGATCTTCGCGACAGATATGAAGTGATCGGGGTATGCGACATAGATACCGACGCCGCTTCCCGCATGGCGCAGAAGGTGTCTTCCCGATGTTGCGCCGGCATCGATGAGCTGCTGGGGCTGAAGCCGCAGATGATCATTGAAGCTGCATCGGCGCAGGTCCTCAGAGAGAACGCGGTAAAGATACTGGAAGCGGGCTCAGACCTTCTTCCGCTGTCTGTAGGAGCCTTCGCAGACACGGAGTTCTTCTCCGAAGTCGAGCAGGCGGCGATACGCTGCGGAAGGACCGTGAATATCCCTTCCGGCGCTATCGGAGGATTCGACCTGATGGGAGCCGGCATGGCAGCCGGAGACCTCTCCGCGGAGATACTTATGGAGAAGCCGCCCAGGGCGCTTGTCAACTCCCCCGCTTTCAAAGGGACCGCTGATGACACTGAACCTATGGACGTCTTCGAGGGCACTTCCGCGGAAGCTATCAAGGAGTTTCCCAAGAACGTTAACGTCGCCGTCGCGCTGGGACTCGCTACGCTCGGTCCTGATCTCACAAGGGTCAGAGTCAGGAGCAATCCCGCTCTCAGCAGGAACCGCCACACGGTCACCCTGGACGGTAGGTTCGGAAGCGCGAAGATCGTCATAGAGGCAGCTCCGTCATCCAACCCCAGCTCAAGCGCACTTGCGGCATACAGTGTTCTGGCGCTGCTTAAGAGACTGGCATCGCCGGTAAAGATAGGCTGACAGGTACCGTCAGGTACCTTCTCATTCCGGAGGTTTTATCCACATGAAAAAGAAGATCTCATTCGCGACAGTGGTACTGATTGCGCTGCTGCTCGGAGTGGCGTTCGGATTCGCCCTTCCCGATGTGGCAAAGAAGCTGAGTGTCATAGGCACGCTCTTCACCAGGGCGCTCAAGATGGTCATGATCCCCATGATCCTCTTCTGCGTAACGTCAGGCATAACAAAGATAAGCAGTCCGAAGGCGGTCGGAAAGATCGGTCTGGTCACCCTCGTATTCGCGCTGGTTACCAACTTCTTCTCTTCAGCCGCGGGTGTTGCTACGATCCTTATCGCTGACCCAACAAAGGGCGTCAGCATCGAGGGACTTGCTCCCGGCGAGGCGGCAGCGGCGCCGACCTTCGCGGAGATCATAACCAGCATCGTCCCGGACAACATCTTCACGGCGTTCACCTCGAACAACACTCTGGCGATAGTATTCTTCTCAATAGTATTCGGCATCGCCATCGTGCTGGCCGGCGAGAAAGGAAAGCTCCTCGCGGACGTCTTCGATTCCGCTTCGGAAGTAACTTCCAAGCTCATCGGAATAGTCATTAAGTTCTCACCTGTTGGCGTGTTCTTCCTTATGGGGAACACCATCGCCAACTACGGTGCAGGCATACTCGGCGCAATGGCGAAGTTCGTACTCTGCATCTGGGTCGGGACCATACTCTTCATAGGCATCTGGGGATTCATCTTCACGACCTTCGTGGCTAAGGTGCCCTTCGGCAAATTCCTCTCCAGCGTCAAGGAAGCCTTCATGATGGGCATCGCGACCTGCTCCAGCGCCGCATCCATGCCGCTGAACATAGAGAACACCGAGAAGTATCTCGGTGTCCCCAAGGAAGTCAGCACGATGGTAATGAGCATCGGCACGGTCATAGTCAACGGTGGATCTGACGTCTATAAAGCCGCTGGAGCCGTGTTCCTCGCTTCCCTGTACGGCGTTAAGTTCGGATTCGCGGAAGCCATGCTGGTCATCCTCGTGACCTCAGTCCTCGTCACTGCCGGAGTTCCTTCCGCGGGCACGCTGACCATTGCCGTGACACTTACCTCTCTCGGCGTACCGGTAGACGGCATCGCTCTTCTTCTCGGCGTCGACAGGCTGCGCGACATGATCTCCACTGCCGGCAACGTCTACATGCACTCGCTCGCTTCTGTCGTCGTGAACAAGATCTGCGAGAAGGATACGGCATCCCTCAAGGCAGAGAACAGCGGGACCTAATATCTTAATTCAGATATCAGGCATATCTGAATCACAGGAAATCAAAACCACCAGTTGACTGGTGGTATGCACAAGCCCTAAAAGGGCATGGTACTCGCAGCCTCTCAAGAGGCATCGAATGGTACCGCCAACCGCATATCATCCTCGGGCCGCCGCTAAAGCGGCCCTTTGTTTTGCCTTATTTGTTCTTGTTACCCGTGAACGGGTCTATTAAGACGGACCCTCTTTGCCTGACAGCAAAGAGGGCCTTTTTTTTATAAACATGATCGCTGATACTTATTTTCGCTCCTGATCCTCCACTCGTTCCGTGAAATTCCCGCACTCGTCATATATATCCGTATACAGATACTGGTCCGGATCTCCGTCGTCATAATACTCTGTGTAATGCGGGTATCTCCTGTACCACAATGCATTTCCGTAATCGTAATACGACCTCTCCAGAAACATTATCCAGCTTCGCTCGACCTCTATCTTTTTCACGTTGTCTCTGATTACGACGGTCTCCCTGTCTGTCCCAAGAAATATCTGAAGAAACGCAGCTGTGGATATCATCAATATCAGAATGATGATCGCTGCGTTCAGAAGGATCTTACCCCTTCTGTTTTCCTCCGGCACTTCCCTCTTCATGATCGATAGAACAGCGATCAGTCCGAAAGCCAGTATCGAAACTCCGGCGATCCTCAAATACTGTCTGAAGACTATCCCGAATAATCTGCCTGACAGGCAGAGCAGACAGATAAGGAGCGCAAAGACGAGATATGCTTTCAGCGCCTTGCGCGCGGAAATCACATTCATTTATATAGACCTCCGATAGATCGATGCGGTTTGATGAAGGCTTACCGTGATAACGTCATTTTCAACATAAAAGCCATTCTGATTTCGTATTGTCACTGAACTTAAGATTCAGATATATTAGACATAGGAAAGCAATTATGTCTAATTCTACACCAGTTCAGGAGGATATGTAATGATATACAGAAGCGTCGGAAGATCAGGGCTCAAGATCAGCGAGATCGCACTCGGCAGCTGGATGACCGACCTCAGAGGCACTCAGCAGGAGGAGATCGCAAAGGAAGTCGTAAAGCTCGCCTTTGACAGCGGAGTCAACTTCTTCGACTGCGCAGACGCGTACAGCGGAGGAGCCGCTGAGCGCTTTCTCGGTGAGGTCCTTAAGGATTATCCCCGCAGGGAGCTCGTAATAGCCAGCAAGGTCTTCTTCCCTACTGGAGACGGTCCGAATGACCGCGGACTCTCCCGCAAGCATATCACTGAGAGCATAGACAGGACCCTCAGGAACATGCAGCTGGATTACCTGGATATGTACTTCTGCCACCGCTTCGACCTCACCACTCCCATGGAGGAGACTCTGCGCACCCTCTCGGGACTTGTCGATCAGGGTAAGATACTCTATTACGGCGTCAGTGAGGAATGGGGCAGCTCCAGGATCGAGGAGGCTGAGGCGATCATAGAGAGGTACCGCCTGCATCCCCTGACTGTCATACAGCCTCAGTACAACATGATGGATAGGTACATAGAGCATGAGATCATCGGCACCTGCGAGAAGCACGGCATCGGCCTGACTACCTTCTCTCCCCTTTCCCAGGGCCTGCTCACAGGTAAGTATAAGAAGGGCGAGCCTCTTCCGGAAGGCTCCAGGGCTACACATCAGGAAGACAGACAGATCAACAACATGCTGACAGATGAGAACCTCGACAAGGTCGTAAGGCTTGAGGAGATAGCGAAGGAGCTCGGCACGAATCTTTCCGTGATGGCTATGGCATGGATCCTCAGGCTGCCGCAGATAAGCTGCGTGATAGCAGGCTGCAGCAAGGCTTCACAGCTGGAGAACAACCTCAAGGCAAGCGGCTTCGTGATCCCGCAGGACGCTCTTGAAAAGATAGATGAGATACTCGGCTTCACAAGATTCGAAAGACATGTAGGCTGATAGATTAATAACTGATACGGAGGCATTTCCTATGGATAAGCGCACAAGAGTACTCAACGCAATGAACGGCAAGGAAGTCGACCATGTTCCGGTAGGCTTCTGGTTCCACTTCGCAGGAGACGAGGCGATGGGAGAGCCCTGCGTGCAGGCTCACCTCAAATACTACAGGGAGACAGACCTCGACATAGTCAAGATCATGTGCGACGGATACTTCCCCTATCCTCTTCCGGGCGTCAGTGACGTCGCGGACCTCGCAAAGCTGCATCCTCTGGGACCCGATCATCCCTTCATAAAGGAGCAGGTAGAGAGAGCGAAGAGGATCGTTGACGAGATCGGAAAGGAACGCTGCGTATTCTACAACGTCTTCTGCCCGTTCTCCTCTCTCAGGTTCGGAGCTGAGGCTCTGGGCATGAGCGACAGCGACCTGATGGCATGGGTAAGGAAGGACAGCATGTCCGTCATGAAAGGTCTTGACGTAATTGCTCAGACCAATTCCCTCCTGTCTGAGCTCCTTATCACAGAAGCAGGCTGCGACGGAATCTACTACTGCGTTCAGAGCGGAGAGCCTGACCGCTTCACCGCGGAGGAATACAGGAAGATCGTAAGGCCCAGCGACCTGTACGTTCTCGAGAGAGCCAACAGATTCTCCGAAAACAATATAATCCATCTCTGCGGATGGGCAGGAAACAAGAACGACCTCTCGCTCTGGCAGGACTATCCCGCAAAGGTCGTAAACTGGGCAGTCCATGTAGAGGACCTGGACCTGAACGACGGAAGGCTTTACTTCGGCGGAAGGACCGATCTCGGCGGCTTCGAGACTCACTGGGACGAGACTTCCCAGAGAGGCATCATCTACGAAGGCACAAAGGAAGAGCTTCAGCAGTATACGAGAGACCTGATCCTTGATCACGGCAAGCGCGGTCTTATGCTCGGAGGAGACTGTACCATCGACGCAAAGCTCGACTGGGAGCGCCTGCGCTGGATCGTTGAAGCCGCAAGGAGCGTATGATACAGTGTTTTTGCAGTTTTGATATCCGGTTTATCCTCTCAGTATCTGAATAAAGAATTCAGGCGCAGCCTTTCTAACCGGCCGCGCCTGCTTTTTATCTTTTAAGACTTTTCCACTCTTCCCTGGTGATCATGTATACCCTGTCGGAAGTCCCGTCCTCTTCCGTGTATTCCTCCACGAATCTGCAGCTCCAGGATTCCGCCGTTTTATAGGAAGGAGAATTATCGGCAGTCATATATGAATATATCCTTCCGAACGGAAGGCTGCTGAACGTCCAGTCCCTTACCGCTTCCGCTGCTTCCCTTGCGTAGCCTTTTCTCTGCCGGTCAGCTCTTATGTGATAGCCAATCTCAGGCCTTATGACGCCGTTGATGTTCTGCATCGTGAGCCCGCAGTCCCCTATCAACTCACCTGTATCCCTGAGGCAGACTGCCCAAAGCCCGAACCCGAAGGTGCGGTATCTCTCGATGTTCCTCGATATCCAGTCCCTCACCCTGTTCTCATCAAAGACATATGGGTAGAATCTCATATTATCGGTGTCTCCGAGGACTTTGTTCAGAGCGTCAAAATCGTCTTCTGTCATCTCTCTGAGTATGAGCCGTTCAGTTCCAAGTGTCATTGCGTCAAGCCTCCCGTGAGCCGTTTTTTCAGGTCATAGGTCCAGATCTCTCCGGACACTCTGACGAATCCGATGCTTCCGAACATTTTCTTGCTCTGATCGTTGAAGTGATAGATAGTCGCCGTAATTCTGCCGAATCCCTTCTCGCTTGCTAGTTTTATTATCTCTGTAACGCATCTTCTTCCGATGTGTCTGTTCTGATACTCCCTGCAGATCGCGACAGCGATCTCTCCGGAGTCTCTTAGGGAAATGTCTCCGATAAGCTTACCCTTATACCTGATATAGAAGCAGTCCCCGTGAGCGCAGAGATAGCTGTACATTCTCTTAAGAAGGCCGATATCGTAGACATGATCGATGTCATCAACCTGTTTGCAGAGAACGGGATCCTGATACCACTGAAGAGCTGTATATTCAGCGGGATAGTAAGGGACAAGCTGCAGGTCTTCGTCTATGATCCTTGTCTCTGCGTCCCTGCCGTGAAGGATCTCGGTCAGGGCTGAGAGCTCCCTGAGATACAGTCCTCTCTTCATCTCGTCGGAAGAGGCGTATCCGGCATGCCCGGAAAATATCCTGATCATCTCTTCGGGATCCGCCCACACCGGTTCCGCGCCTGCCTCGGTCTCAGCCCGTGTGAGATGCATCTCCGTCCTGCCCTTAACTTCGCACCTGAAGTATCTGGAAACGTATCTGCAGTCCTCGTAGTACTCATGTATCTCCAGCACGCATTCCTCAGGCTCGACCTGATAGCCCGTCTCCTCCTCCAACTCCCTCCGGACGCAGTCAGCCCAGGTCTCACCCTCCTCAAGGCCGCCTCCGGGGATCATCCATGTGTCAGTGACTGACTCACGGGTCATGAGGATCCTGCCGTCAGAGAACACGATGCCTCTGGAAGCGTTCCTGACTCTGTTCCAGTCTCCGGAATAGTTGTCTCCCACAAATTCAAGTCTCTTCACCGCAGATCTCCCTGTCTTTTGATGCAACAATTATATCAATTCTTTTCACCTTAATAATGATATAATCTTATTGTTTCATCGAACTTCCCAACGGAGTTTTTCATATCATGAGAAAGATCACTGACCGCGTATTCGGCGGAATAAGCATGACATGGCCGAAGGTCATAGTCTTCGCCGTCGCCACTGCCGTTCTTACAGCCCTGTTCCTGATCGTGCCGGTCCTTGCGGACTCGTCGCTAGGAAGGATGGGAGTGTATCTTGATGCCTGGATACTGTTCGCGGTCATCATAATGTCCAACTGCAAGAAGCCTCTTGAGTCAGCTGTGAAGGTGTTCGTGTTCTTCCTTGTGAGCCAGCCGCTCATCTACCTTTTCCAGGTACCTTTCAGCTGGCAGGGCTGGGGCATTTTCCGTTACTACGGCTACTGGTTCATCTGGACCCTGCTGACTTTCCCAGGCGCTTTTATCGGCTGGTACATAACCAGAAAGGACTGGCTTAGCGCACTGATCTTCATGCCAGTCATCGGATATCTCGCGGTCACCGCCTATTCAATAACAAGGCAGGTCATTGACGGCACTTCCAGCCACATTTTCGCCATACTTTTCTGTGTCGGACAGATATTCATCTATATATTTACGTTCTTCCCAAGGATCAGGGATCTCAGCGGAAAAGCCAGAACCGCCGCTAAGGCTTCAGTCGGGGCAAGCATCGCTCTGCCTCTTCTCATCGCGGGATTCCTCGGGCTGAGATCGAATGAGCTCGGCCTGATCACCGCAAAGACTCTTCCCGGCATCGAATCCCTCTCGGCGGAGGCTACCGTGCATGTGGAGGACGAATCCGTCGCGGAGATCACCATCTCCATCCCGGAAGATGCCATCGCGGCATTCAACGTCCACAAGTACGGTTCAACGATCTTCACCGTGTACGACGGAGACAGGATGTACGCTTTCCTTCTCAACGTCGAGGACTGCGGAAAAGAAGTCATACTTGAGATACTTCCCTCCGACACTTTTGAGAGCGGCTGACGATTCATAAGATATCCTTTTTCTTTTCAAGTAACAGAGGTACCGATCATGATCAAAAACAAATGGGCAGCTTTTATATTCTTCGTAGTTATGTTCCTCATTCTCTGGAACGCACTGCAGTACTTCATGGGACACTTCGAAGACGGTTACAGCCTTAGGGACGACCTTCTTTTCCCGTTCATCGTAGCCGTTGCGTGCGGCTACGTCACCTACCTTAGGGACGATCCATTTAAGAGGAAGGAAGAAGAGCAGAGAGCCCGGGAGAACAGCGGGTCTTCCGGCAGCACAGAAGAATAACTGAACTGGATATCCCGCAAAGGCAGCAGTCAGCTGCCTTTTTTCTTAAGATTTGTAACGAAACCGGCTTTCTGATCCACTAATGATATGAAAGGAGGCGTCACATGCAGAAACTGCCCGAAGAGCTGTTCAGGCTCTATTACAGAGACGTTTACTCATATCTTTACGGCATGTCTTCGGACGCTTCCCTTTCCGAGGATCTCGCATCGGAAGTCTTTCTGGAAGCGGTGAGATCGATCTCATCCTTCCGCGGCGAATCCGGCATCAGGACATGGCTCTTCTCCATCGCGAGGCACAGATGGTCGGCATATCTTCGGAAGAAAAAGAGAACGCCGCAGACAGCTGTTTTTTCTGTTGAAGGAGCTGTGCCGGAGCCGTACTATAACGAACCGGAACTGACGGAAGACGCCCTTGCGATAGCGGAGAACATGCTTGCCGCGGAAAATAAGACGGCTGCGGAAGTGTTCAGGCTAAGACTGGAAGGATTCTCCTACGCAGAGATCGCGGAACGTCTAGGGATATCGGAGAATTCCGCCAGAGTCGTTTATTTTCGCGTCAGGAACAGGATGAGGAAGGAACTCGAGAAGGAGGGATATAATGGAAAATAAGATCTCCTGCGATATATGCATAGACCTGATACCTCTGGTCACGGACGGAGTCGCCAGTGATGAAAGCAGGAAAGCCGTTGAGGAGCATATAAAAGAGTGCCCTGAATGCGCAGCTGTCTTCTCGGGCACAGTGCCTGCGCCTCAGAAAGAGGACGTCCTGTTGAAAAAGCTCAGGAACAGGGCGAGACTGGGGCTTGCTCTGCTTCTCATGTTCGGCATATTCTTCGGCATAAACCTGACGAAGGGTGTAGACGTCTTCGCGAACTCCGTCATAATGCCGCTGCTGGGGGTACTCGGCTACATGATATTCCGCTGGTCAGCTCTCTACATGATGCCTGTTTTACTTTATATCGCATCAGCCGCAAGCTTCCTGATCGGTATGGCAGGCGGTCACGATGCCGCTGATTCAGCTTCGCTCATCTCCTGGGCAGGCATCTACTCCGTCTTCGCGGCAGCCGGAGTGCTGACAGCAGGCCTAATGCATTTCGCTTTCAGGAAGGAGGAAAAAGATGAAGAAAAGGATTCTTAAGGCGCTCGCCTTCATTGCGGCTCTTGCCATCATCTCAGGAGTCATCTTTTTCTCATGCTCCTTTATGGGAAACCCCGTTTCATACCTTCTGACAAGGAGGACAGCTAAGGATCATATATCGAAGACCTATCCCGGTACCGATCTTGTCATAGAGGTAATCAACTACGACTTCAAGACCGGAGGCTATTACGCGAGAGTGAAATCGCCCTCGAGCCCCGACACGCATTTCAGCCTGTCCTTCGATCTTCTGGGCAACCTGAGATATGACTCCTATGAGTACGATGTCGCCCAAAAGGGAAACACGGCGCGCCGTCTGGACGCCGAATATCGCAGGATAACAGACGCAGTCTTCCAATCCCCGCTTTTCCCGTATGACACCGACATGGATTACGGGATGCTGATGATATACCCCAAGAACGAGATCGGTTCAGGCAGCGGGATCCCCGCTTACGCAATGCCTCTCGAGGAGCTGGTACTGGACGGGATATACGACATGAGATCTATCGGCGAAAGGGCTGGCTCCCTGGTGATATACGTCAACAGCGACACCGTCACCGCAGAGAAGGCCGCAGAGATCATGCTCGGTATAAAGGACATCTTCTCGGAGGCCGGAATAGGCTTCGCCGCTATGGACTTCACCCTTCAGCACCCGAAGGATCCCATTGACAGCTCAAGGAGCGAGGAAGTGATCTCGGTCATCGACTTCCCTTTCTCCGATATTTATGAGGAAGGCATGGTACAGCGCGTTAAAGACGCTCATGAAGCCCTGATGTCCTATTACGCTGAGATGGATTCCAAAAACGGCAAATGAAGATCAGACAGACCGGAGCTCCGGTCTGTTTTTCTATCCAGTGACCTGATCACTGCCGAGATTGAATTGTTGATGCTGATTATCTTATGATTTTAATAACAGTAATACCCTTCTACGATAAAACAAAACTTTATAAAGGAGCCAGAAACATGCCGAAAAAGTTCATCTCCAATTCTGAATACCCGGTAGTTTCCACCCCGAAGGGCCTTCTAAGAGGCTATTACTACGACGGAGTATTCAACTTCAAGGGCATCAAGTATGCCAACGCGAAGCGCTTCCATATGCCGGAGCCCGTTGAGGCCTGGGAAGGCGTTAAGAACGCATTGTCCTGGGGATTCAACTGCCCGACACTGAGAGAGGACAGCCGCGATGAGACAGCTTACCTCGATCACCGCTACTGGCCGAAGAACGAGAACTGCCAGTATCTCAACGTGTGGACCACTACCATAGACGATACGGCAAAGAAGCCCGTCCTTCTGTGGATACACGGCGGAGGATTCGCTGACTGCTCCGCCATAGAGCTTCTCTGCGCCGACGGAGAAGAGATGGTCGGATACGGCGACGTGGTCATGGCCAGCCTCAACCACAGGCTCAACATCCTGGGTTTCATGGACGTCTCCGCTTTCGGACCGCAGTATGAAAACTCCGGAAACGCCGGTCTTGCCGACCTCGTGATGGCCCTCGAATGGATCAGGGACAACATCTCATGCTTCGGCGGAGACCCCGGCAACGTCACTATCATGGGACAGTCGGGAGGCGGCGGAAAGGTCTGCGCGCTTCTGCAGTGCACCGCAGCAGACGGCCTGTTCCACAAAGCCATAGTCCACAGCGGCATCCATGCGCGCCGCGCCCGTCCCACTCCCGAGACCAGCAAGAGGATCGTCGAGGAGATGCTCAAGGTCCTGGACATCAGGCCGGAAGAGATCGAGAAGCTGGAGACGGTCGAGTATCACGATCTCGTAAAGGCATACAGCGCAGTGGTCCCGAAGCTCCGCGAGGAGGGACTCGCTCCAGACGGCTGGGCTCCTCTCGCAAACGGATACTATCAGGGCTATGCGCGTCTGGACGGATTCTATGAGCACGCGCTCAAGGTCCCGACCATGATAGGCACCTGCTTCTCCGAGTTCGAGAAACACCCGAAGCAGCCCGAGAAATACAGCCTCTCCGAGGATGAGATCGTCAGCCTGATCCGCGAGCGCTACAAGGACGGCGCCGACAAGATGATCGATCTGTTCAAAAAGGCGTATCCCGAGAAGAACCTCCTTGACCTTCTGGTACTGGATGCCGAGGTCCGCTACGGTTCTCTGGACCACATCCAGAAGAGATCCGCGTTCGAGGGAAGCGCCCCGGTATATTCCTACGTCTTCGCGCAGGAGTTCCGCAACTACGACAACGGTCTTACTGCTTTCCACTGCGCAGAGCTTCCCTATGCTTTCCATACCACGTCCCGCGTCATGGTAACCCAGCAGGACGGAGTGGAAAAGCTTGAGGATGAGATGGCCGGAGCCTGGGCTGCGTTCTGCCACACCGGGGATCCCAACCACAAGGGTCTCGCCGAATGGCCTGCGTTCACCAAGGAGTGCCCCGCCACCATGGTGTTCTGTGATGACAGCCATGCTCGCATCGGCTTCGATACTGAGCTCATTAATACCAAGAACTCTCTCGATCCCTCTTTCGAGGAGAAGATGGCGATGATCTACCACTCATCCACAAAATAAGTTCCTTTTTTATAACAGGCAACTCCCGGAGACCTTCTGATCTCCGGGAGTTCTTTATGTTTCGGTTAACCGAAAAATAAGAATTCCCCGATGATCCTTACGGATAACGGGGAATTCCATTCTCATTCAGGTCATGTCCGCCTCTTCATTCAAAAAAGGAGCGCGGATCACCCTTCGTTGTCGAACTTGATCCTTGAAAGCTTGTAGACTTCGGAATCAAATTCGAAACCGGGATCGTTGTAGTACGACAGAGCCGCGGGCTTGCCTTTGTTGGCGAACTCCTCGACGAACTTTTCCGCCCACTGCCTCTTCGTCTCGTCATCTGCGTCAGCCGGATAGTCGTTTGCCGGGACGTTCATCAGAAGCTTGTCGCCGTACTGCTCATACAGCATGTGATAGTCGTTGATTGCCATGCCGTCCCAGCAGTCGAAGCCTGCCTCGATCATGCAGGGTATCAGTTTCTCCACCTTTCCGCAGGAATGCAGGTTGGTGGCGTAGCCGTAGCTGTGGATACGGTCTGTGACCTTCCTCATATAAGGCACAATCATCTCCCTGACGACCCTCTCATTGAAGAAGGGTCCGTCCTGGGCACCCCAGTCGTCGTGAAGCGTTATACCGTCTATCAAGTCGCCGTAGTACTCATGAACGTGATCCACGATGTCTATCCACAGATCGGCAAGAGCGTCCATAAGGTCCTTGACATCCTGCTTGACCTTGCGGTTCATGATCGCGACAGCCGCCGGACCGAAATCCATGAATGAGATCAGCCTCTCGAAGTATCCTGTGAGTATGGTGAAGAACACGAACCTGGTACTGTTCTTAAGTTCTTCCCTGTGCTTCTCTACTTCGCCCTTCCAGTCCCAGCTGTCCACGTCCGGGAACTTTATGACCTCTCTCCACTGGGTCACATCCTTAAGCGTCGGGTTTCCGGGACGCACGATTGATCCGCCTGCACGGGGAACGAATTCCCAGTATATGCCGAACATGTCGTTGCCGCCCCTGCTTCTCGCAGGATTGTCCGGGATGATCTCGTTCGGGACTCCGCCCTTGTCAAACGCGGAGGGCATCCACATCGGATCTCCCTTAAGGGCCCTTCTGAAATTCTCCTTCGCGGTGATCGGCGAGTCGAACTCGATCATCGTCCTCCTTCCCTCAACAATCCTGGCATTTTCTACCTCTCTTTGATCGAATCTCATGTACATTCTCCTTTACATCTGAACGAGAAACGATATTGTTAACAATGCCTAGATTTATAATACTCTTTTCCGGTTATTTTATAAACAACAACCATTACTGTTTTGAACATTAAAAAGCCGGAGAGCTATCGCACTTCAGCCTCCGGCTTTTTCATTTGATGATTCCGACAAACAAGGATTTTTACTATTCAATGTTTCTTAGGCCGTAATACAGTTCATTGAATAACCTGTTATTTCTGCCCAAAAAGGAGTGATCCGTAACTTCTTTAAGTGTTTCTCAAACAATGCTGTTATATCTTTTTTCCGTTTTAACCTTTCCCCCATGGGTTACGATCGCGACGAAAGAGACTTCTGCATGCAGTACATGACGTGCCCTTTCGGATAATCTTCAAGAATGCCAGTCACTTTCTCATAGCCGTTCTTTTTGAAAAATCCAACATTCCAGTCATATGCCTCAAGAAAAACGGTATCGGCGCCGTATTCCTTTGCCTCCCTCTCAAACTCACCGAGGAGCCGGGAACCGATTCCCCGGTTACGGTACTTTTCTTCTACCCAGACGACAATATCCGTACCATTCCAGCCATCGATGCCTCCTGCGAACCCGGCTATGATCCTGCCGTCTTCGCCCGTGACCTTTTTGCTCAGAGGAATGTATTCATGCTCGTAAGGCGCAATGATGCTGTCATATATGCGCAATTTGCCGGAAAGGATCTCCGCGTCATTTTCGTCACCGCGCATGATCTCATATTCCCGGTGATCCGATGGGACATATCCTTCTGAGGGACAATCAAGCCGTTTTGTCAGAAAATAGTGTTCATGCCCTTTCGGAACACCCGATATCGTGTCATTGAGCATATAGCCATGTTTCATGTAGAGCGGCTTTGCCTGCCAGTCAAAGGTCCCGGCCATTGCAAGATAGCAGCCGTGTTCCCTTGCTTCCCGCTCAGCTTCCCGGATCAGTGCCGAAGCCATCCCCTGTCCGCGAAACGCTTCATCCACCCACAGGTCATAGATCGATGCCGTTCTCAGGCTGTCCACAGACAAAACGCATCCTCCGAGGATGTTCCCGCTTCCGTCGGTGACTTTATATACAAATTCTGCTTCCTCTGCGTCTTTTTCAGGTCGTGCGATTTCGCCGAAAGCATTGTCCGCCTGTTCTTCTATAAACTCCCTGTCGTCTTCTGAGCAAGGTATCATTTCGAACATCATTTCTGTTTTCTCCATAAATCCCGATCTGTGAGATCATATTCCCGGTTTCTGTTAATAACTGTAAACTCATTGACTGCACCTTTCTGCAGAATTAAGGCCCCCGGAGATGACGGGGGCCGACATAACACAGGATCTTTTCTGTGTCTCAGAAGTCGTACAGCACTGCTCCGAAAAAAGTAACGGTCTCAGGACCGTTATTGTAGCGCAGACCGGCTTTCCTCGCCATCTTCGTGATGTTGAAGCCGTAGCCCTCGATCGTGTGGTGCAGCCTGTCCGGAAACCTGCACGGAGCATCAGGCCAGGTGCATTCAGGGCATCTGTCGCATCCCTCATTCGTGAGGAACAGGCTCTTTCCGAGTATCGGGCTGATAAGCTCGTCGAACCTGTCCACTATCTTCTTGAAGTCGGACATGGCGTTCTGTATCCCGAGGGAGTCGAAGCTGCCTTTCAGCCTGTAGCAGCGGTCAAAGAGCATCATATGTCCGTACTGCAGGCAGCGCTCGCGGCATTCTTCGAGCGTGCCCACTGCCGGAGGGCATGCCCAGGACCTGTTGTATGATCTGCATCCCTCCCTGCAGAAATCCCTTACCCACTCTTCAAACTCCAGTTCTGAGACGTCCACATCTCCGATCTCTGTAAGTCCTACTCGGATGGCATTCCTGCGGATAGTCTCGGTCAGCCTCTCTTCCCTGTCCATATAATATCTTCTCCGATCGTTTATTTCTGCCGGTTCAGGATCAGAGCATGAACGGCTCTTCCGTCTCTACCTCGCTGAGCAACTCCCTGAGCTTTCCTATCTCCTCATCGGTTCCGTCAGCCAGGAAGTAGCAGCCGCCCTCGGCTCCGCAGATACCGCCGCCGCCGAGTATCTCGGCATAGGCCCCCGTCAGTAATTCTATCGCGTGGAGCTCCGTGAAGACCTGCCCCGGCAGAGGAAGGAACTTGAGCCCTGAGGCGTCCGGAGAATTGCACATCTCCGACAGCTCGAATATCGGCGCTTCCACTCTTTTTTCAACCCCCACGGGAACTATCAGGCTCACCCTTCTGCCGTATACGGCCGTGAGGACAGGTCCCGCTGTGCCGATATTGTCGCTCCCCAGCAGGACTCCCGCCTGCTCCTCATCAAGGTTTACGGCATTCGCCCCCTTGAATACGATGTCGCCCTTCTTAAGGTCAGCGCAGGCGTCATAGACCATGAGGCCTCTCTGCCATTTACCGTTCGTTATGACCACATCTCCGATCGACTCCTGGTGCTTGTATTTAAAGCCCTTAGGCACCGTAATGCCGCGGAAGAATCCTTTCCTGTCGAATCCTTCCGTGTCTCCGATGGCTTTTAAAAGCTCTTCAGCGACCGCCGCGTTCGTGGTGCCGCCGATGATAAGGACAGTGCCGTTCTCAAGCGCTTTCCTTACGCTGTCAAGCTGAGCTATCCCCTTTGCAATCAGCCGCTTTCCCGCTGCCGGAGTCAGGTAAAACTGTATCGTCATTTTGCATGTCTTCCTTTCTTTTTTCTGAGTTGATTATAGATTAGCCTGTACCTTCCAGGCAAATGACACATATTCCGAAACAGTTTAAAAACGCGACTGAAATATGACCTATGCCGTGTTAAAATATCAGCAAGAACAACGGAGGAACGTCTGCAGGCAATCACTGCAGCACGGTCATACGAAAATGGACGAACCCATGATCACCGGCAATCATATCGAACAGGATCTTGTCGGGAAACTGACCCCCGATGAGATCAGATCCAAAAGAGAGCTGGGACGGAGCATCATGCTCGGGGAGAACAACAAATACGTTCCCGGTCACGCTGTCAAATTCCTGACAGACGCTGCTCGCGCAGGAGACAGCAGGGCCCTCGCCTATCTTGCCGAGTGCTACTATACCGGCAAGGTCACCGCCAGGGATCCTTTAAAGGCACTGGATCTCGCTCTGGACTCCGCGGAAGCCGGTGATCCTTACGGAAGCTATGTCGCGGGACTTATATATTATGAAGGCGGAGCCGGAGAAAAAGACTACTATCAGGCGGTAAGGTATCTCACCGAAGCTGCAAACGCAGGCGTCGCGAAAGCCATGCGCCTTCTCGGCTCGTGCTGTTACGACGGCACAGGGGTAAGCAGGGATATCTATAAGGCAAGGCACTGGTTCGAGATGGCCTCCAGGAGCGGCGACGAGCAGTCCAGAATGACTTATGAGGCGCTTACCAGGGAGATAGAGAAAAGAGAGGAAAAGCTGGCTCTCCTTAACAAAGCCATGTCAGGCGACCGGGACGCCCGGATAACGGCCCTTAAGGACTGCAACAAGTCCCTGAGAGACAAAAAGAGCTTCGAGTCAGCTCTGATGCAGGAAGAGATCGCCCTGATAGAGCAGCTCAGGGATTCGGAAGATCCCGAGATACAGTATCTGCTGTTTGAATGCTATTACACTCTTCTCAGGAACACTGACGACAAGGAAAGAGCGCAGGCTCTTAAAGAGGATGCTCTGCATTACCTTGAGCAGTCGGCTCTCACAGGAAAGTATCCTCCTGCCCTCCACAGGCTCGGCATATCATATCAGTCAGGCAATCTGCACGAAAAAGACACGACATCGGCGCTCACCTGTTTCCTTGCCGCCGCAGAACAGGGCCATGCAGAATCCATGCTGTCTGTCAGCTATATCTATGAGGAGAAAAAGGATCTCCAAAAGGCATTTGACTGGACGAAAATGGCCTTTGAGCAGGAGAGCAAGGACGGCAGGATACCAAATTCCGATCTAAGCAAAAGGATGATGGATCTCTCCCAACAGATGGGCGGGAAAAACAAGACGAAGCACAAAAAAGACAGCACGCCCAGAATAGAGAGCCAGCCCGGCAAAAAGCGCAGTTCCCTGCATTTCTCCTTCTTCTGGCATGATATAGACTTCAATGTCTACGGGATCCTCGGCGCCATAGGGCTTTACCTGATGACCGTACTGTACAGGGCTCTGGGAGCGGGACTTCTGACGCAGCCGCTCATAAACGTCCACGGGTTTGCCAAGTTCATCCTTGTCATCATTTCTGCGGCAGGAGTGTTCTTCGGGATATTCGTATCCCTTCTGAGCATACTCATGCAGGCAGGGCTGGAGTTCCTGGCATTCTACCCTTCCGCCATCCTATCCCTGTTCATCATAGTCGAGCTTCATGACCACGCTCAGTATTTCACTTATATGACATATTTCGCCGCAGCGGTAATAGCCATAAACCTTCTTTTCATACTGTTCAGATCGATCAGGCGAAGCTGATTCTCAGAATCATTAAACAAGCAAAATCGCAGAAAGGAGGCTGGCGCTCCTCCCACGACCGAAGTCATGGGTCTCCGCGCCAGGTTAATAATGAAACAGACCTACGATCAGGCATCATTTAAGGAACTTTCGTTTTTTTATGCCCAGGGACTCTCTGACCTGGAAAAAGAAAAGAAAGAGGCAGACGAGAAAAAGGCGCATGCTGAACGCAGGAAGCAATTGTGGTCTGAGATCGACTACAATGTTTACGGCCTGCTGGCTGCCGCCGGTCTGTACCTGTTGACGCTTCTTTACAGGGCTCTTGGATCCGGATTCGTACGAGAGCCTCTGATACCCGTTCACGGCATGCTAAGACTGATCCTCATCGTCATTGCGGTCGGCGGCATATTCTACTCCGCTCTGATGCTCTTCCTCAGCGTTCTCTCACTTATCGGTCTGGAAGAATTTTCTCCCGCTCCGGCGGGATTCATCGCAATTCTTCTGGCAGTCGGCCTGGGAAGCAAGCCTGAGGCGGTCGGTTACGTGGCATGGCTATGTGCTGCCGGCGCCGCGATAGATCTCCTGGTGATCATCATTAAGCTCCTGAGATCCAAACACAGACAGTCCTGAGAGGCTGCGATCCTACTCCTTATTTATCAAACAATTTGCCCCGGAAGAAACAGATCCTTCCGGGGCATCTCTTTTTGTTCACCTACATGATAATGAGCTTAATACGTTTTTTCAGTCGTGGGGTTGAGTCGCGAGGAAATCCGTCAGTCCCGGAACGAATACCGTCTTTCTGCCGCAGCCCTTGCGGAATATGAAGGCAGTGCCGTCGTACTCGTCGTAATCCGGGAATGCCTGCTCGAAGATCTGTTTCGAAAGCTCATCCACGGGAACAACGTAGTCAATCTTCTCGCCGTTCTCGCGTATGCCTATCTCCGCGTACATTAGTCCTACTTCCTTTGAAGCAAATCCCTCCGGAAGAACTGCCTTCATGCGGGCGGCAAGTTCAGAAGCGGTCTCTTCGTCGATGGCGTTCACGCAGCCTATTCCGAATTTCGTCCCGAATGCCTCATATTCCTTGTAGTCGGAGAAGAGTATCTCAATATCGGTGAAGCCTTCGTATGAGAGCAGTTCCTCATGGAGCTTCCGTGCAAGCGCGTCCGTATCGTCGATGCCTGCCTGTTTCGCGAGTGCTTCGACCGCCTTTCTGTCTGCATCGGTGACGGTGGATGACGTCAGCGTAGCCGTGTCAGAGAATATCGTGCACAGAAGTATGTAGGCTATGTCGTCATCAGGCACCAGGCCGTAATTAAGGTAGTCCAGCCATACGATGGTGGCTGTGGCTCCGATCGGCCTTCCCTCGTAGACGACCATGTTTCCTGTCGTGACGCTGCCCACGCCGTGATGGTCAAGTATCCCGACGATATGGGCCTCGTTCATGCCCTTTGTGGACTGCATGTATTCGCTGTGGTCCACAAGGAAGATGTTCTTCCCTGCCGCGTCATCCAGTATCTCAGGGACCGGGATGCCTGCCTGCTCAAGGATGTAATTCGACTCGTTATTAGGCTCACCGTTGAGCATGGGTATCGCGTCGAAGCCGAGTTTCTGAAGCAGTCTTGCGTATGCTATGGCGCTGCACACCGTATCGGAATCGGGGCTCTTGTGTCCTATTACATAGATGGGTCCGTCATCCAGCACCATGCTCATGATGCTGCTTTTGTTGAGTTCCGCCAGCTCGTCGCGCTGCAGCTGAAGCTCCTGCAGCTCTTCCGTGACGCGGCTGACAGCCGCTTTCTCTTTCTCCAGATCGTCAGACACTGCCTTCCTGCCGCTCAGGTAACCGCCTGCTGCGGCCAGTATCAGCAGCGCAGCGGCGATGATAAGCGCAATGAACTTTCCGTTCTTTTTCAAAGTTCTCTTCCTTCCATTTCTACCGCAGACCTGAGATCAGTTCTTCCGGTCTTCTTGTGTGATGCTGCTTTTGCGGATCCATCAGCGGATCCTGTAACGTCTTCTATCTCGCGAAAAACAGGAACATCATGAACGCGTCGAACAGCACGCATCCGAGGACCAGCATTATCAGGTGCTTCTTCTCCGCGTGTATCGCTATGTATTCCCTGATAAGAGCGCTGGGCCAGTAGTAGAACGCCACGTGGCTTCCTATGCCGGTGCATTTCAGTCCGATCCTTGCCGCATATCTCAGCGCTCTGTAGACGTGATAGTTGCTGGATACCAGTGCGGTGTATTTCCTGCCTTCGTAACTGTCCATTATCTCCTTCGAGAAGAGAAGGTTCTCAAGTGTCGAAGTGGACCTGTCCTCCATGATGATATCCGACTCCGGGATCCCGTTGGCTACCAGATAATCCTTCATGGCCTGTGCCTCAGATACCTTCTCGTCAGAGCCCTGTCCGCCGGACGGTATCATCTTCGGAGGAGTGGGATCCTTCCTGTAGACCTTGATGGCCTTGTCCAGACGGTCGCTGAGGAGCTTCGATACCCGCTCACCGTCTATCAGCCCCGCTCCGTGGATTATGACGTAGTCGAAATCCCTCCTCTTCGGAATGATCTGCAGGAACAGCGTGTATATCATGAAGATGACGAATGACATGCAGACGAATATTATCGAGAAGCATGCGGCTGCCGCAAGCCTGTAGAACAGCGTGGCTCTGATCTCAGTGAACTCATCAAGGGAATGGGACATGGCAGAACTGATGAACACCAGAAACGTCATATACTCTCCTATTAGCACGGCTATTCCCAGGAACAGCGACAGCAGATGGGATATGTGCGTCCCTTCCCTTTTGATCATCGTGATGCCGTTGATGATAAGGAAAAACGGCACGATCATCAGGCAGACGCAGACCGCGATGAACGTGAATGCGAAAGTGCTGACGAAATTCTCTCCCGAGCAGCTGATCACCAGAACAGCTGTCATGGCAAGCGCGGCAAACAGAAGATAGCAGTTGCGGTATCTGCTCCTGTCCTTTACGAAGAACATTATGAACATGAACCACGCCGCTGCTGTCAGTGTCGCTATTAATACGATGATCCTCGCGTCCATAGAACCGCCCTGTAATTAAGCAAATTAAAGAAAATAAACTGTAAAGTATTACTGCTTTACAGTTCCGAATGAATCGAACAACGCTCTTTCAGCATCATCAGAGAGTGATCTCACGTAAAGAATAATATAACCTGGGTCATGAAATGTAAATCATTCAGCATGTATCCGTTTTTCCGGATAATGTCCTTCTCCCGGATCAGTAGTCATCAGCTCATACATGGACGTATCCCTCGGGAAATGATTCACGAACGGCACCAGCGCGTTTCCGTATCTGATGAGCCCGGTCCCGGGATCTCCGCTGCTTATGTATTTCATCTGCTTATCAGATATTCCCGTCAGTCCCGCAAGCTTTTCCCTGTCCGCCGCAGCCTGGCTGAACATGATAAGGAATTCCGAATTGGAAAGCATCGTGGAAGCCTCCACCGAGTCAAGAAGAGACTCGACGTTCTGGGTCACTGCTGTCGCAAACGCGTTTCTTTTCCTGAACTGTCTCCAGGCGGAAGAGAAGAACCGCGCAGAATGCTCATTGGAGAACACCACATGGAACTCATCTATGAACACGTGAGTCCTTCTTCCCGCCTTCCAGTTACGTGTGACTCTGTTGAGCATCGTATCCGTGATCACAAGGAGCCCTGCCGGCTTGAGGTTTTCTCCGAGATCATGTATATCGAATACCACCATCCTCTTGTCGAGATCCACATTGCTCTCTCCCCCGAAGATGTTGAGCGATCCTTCCGTATAGAGCTCAAGCGAGAGCGCTGTCTCCCTGGCCTCCGGCTCCTCCTGTCCCATCAGCATCTCTCTGAGCATGGTCAGCGTAGGCACCCTCCTGCTCCTTTTTGCCTCCCTGTAGACCAGCGCGACGCATCTGTCTATGACTGACCTGTGCCTGGGTCCGACAGGACCGTTCTCGATCCTTTCTATCAGGGACAGTATGAACTCCGATTTCAGGACAGCGGGATCGCCGTCCGCATATCCACCCTCAATGAGCATAGGATCGAGCCTGTCATCTCCATGTGACGAGATCCTAATATAAGAAGCCCTGTCTCCCGCAGCTTCTGCCAAAGGTCTGTATTCGCCCTCAGGATCGCATATGAGGATATCGTCATCAGTGTTAAGAAGAGTGGAGAGTATCATCTGCTTCGCGCAGAACGACTTTCCGGAACCGGGCACTCCCAGCAGGAAAGCGGACTGATTCATAAGCTTCTCCCTGCTGCAGATCACAGGGTTCCCCGAAACGGCGTTGATACCGAGATATGTTCCCCCCGGATCCATGATCTCCCGGACCCTAAACGGGATAAGAGACGCAAGGCTTTCCGTAACAAGAGTGCGGAAAGCCTTTATCCTTACCGGTCCCAGAGGAAGGACGGTGCTGAGCCCGTCAGCCTGCTGAAACCTCAGGACTGCGATCTGGCACATGTTGCTCCTTCCGGCTGAGATGACCTGTTCGGTTACGCTGTCCAGTTCCCGCATCGAATCCTCGGTAAGGAGAACGGTGACGAGTCCCATCATCATCCTCTGGTCCCTTGTCGTCAGGTCGTCGAGGAACTCCTTTGTTTCCTGTCTCTGAAGCTCCAGGTCATAGGGCACCAGAGCGCTGAAATTCCTGCTGCGGTCCTGCCTTTTCTGCCACGAGGCGATTCCCGTCTCAATGCCCAGCAGCCTGTTTTCGACCTCTTTTACCGCGTCTTCCGTAGGTATGGAAATGATGTCCGCCGAGAGCATCATACCCGGACATATCTCGGTCAGCTGCCTGATGAAGCTGTCACTGAGGTAACTTGCGTAATGCTTGAGAAAAAGGACCCTTGCGAACCTTTCGCCAAGCTTGAGGTGATCAGCCCTGATCCCCATTCCGTCGGGGCATATGAAGTCCCTGAAATCCCTGCCGTTCCTTGCAGCTTCGCCGATGTCGAACCCGCACATCTGCTCCTCCCCGCGGTAGACCTCATGGAGGAGCCTGAGCCTTCCCGCCGCGTCTACCGGCGCACAGCCCGAACCTATGGAAGATAAGGCTGCCGACAGTTCCCCGTCCGTCCTCGTGAAGTATTCCCTCGCCTCCTCTACGTTTCTTTTCTGTATGCTTATCGTGACGTACTTCTCCTGCACTATCCCGCCGGAACCGGCAGCCGAGGAAAGTACCATGTCATTGTATTCCTTCCTGTATCTGTCCAGGCCGTCGCCGCGCTCCTTCATGAAGACGCTCTGCTCAAGCTCCTGCTGTCTGAGCCGACGGTTCCATATAGTGATCTTCGTCTCCGCCTGCGGATCCAGACCGTTAAGGATGCGGCAGTATCCGCGGAACATATCCTGTCTTTCCTCATCCCCCGCCGTGGAATAGTTTATGTCGGAGAACGACCAGGTCATGGAATACCTGTCCCCGTAAAGGAATATGCCGTCCTTCCAAATTCTGTCAATGTGTATCAGATCCCTGACGGTGCGGGGCACCCTGTACCGACCCTCATCTGCCGCCGTCAGTATCCTCACGTGATCCTTCATTTTGACGGCCTCCCTTCCGAAGAGAAGAAGAGCTTCCTGTAATAGCTGTCAGACGCGGATGAAAGCCTCCGGGGCTCTATGACCGCATATCTCATCCATGCCGTCAGCAGCTGCTCCGCGTTCATCCCGTTGTAGCTTACGAATCCGAGAGCTGCGAACGGCGCTGCCGACAGGATGCATGCCCAGGACACCGCCTCGCTTCCGATCCTTCCCTTAAGAAGGAACCATGAAGCCGCCGCAGCAGCGGCTGACAGAACGGAGCATATGAGCTGTCGCAGGTTCAGACCCATGAACACGGATTCCGTATATTCCCTGATCTCCCTGTTGATCTTTATCTCCATCAGACGCTCTCCCTTTCCGGGACCGGCTCTCTCTCCCTGTCCTCCGCTACGGTCAGCCTCTCAAGGTCCCTTCTGTACAGGAGGACCTTGTCAGCCAGCTTGTCCTCGGCGGATAGCTCCGCGCGGTTCACGTTCTCGACCATGTCCATCATCTGGACGGTGCTCAGGCCGCTGCTCTGAGGCATTATCAGCACCTCGTGCACCGAGCTCGGCAGGACGTAATAATCCTCTCCGAGGACCTCGGCGATCCTTTCCTGGATCCCGGGATAGAACAGCGCCGCGGCGCCGTATTCCCTTCCCTTGTGGCTCAGCACGTAGAGCGAGCCTCCCCCTTCGTATTCCGCGCCGTTCAGAAGGTCGTTAGCGCCGTCCCCGAAGAGCACGTCGGCTATGTCGTTCAGGGTCGGCTGCTCATACTTGGCAGAATTGCTAAGCGCCGTGTTCATGAGCAGCGTCTCATCGTACCCGTTCAACTCGGCAAGCTGCCGAGTGACCTGGATCATGCCTTCCACTCCCGCCTCAGGCGGAAGGTCTATGTATGAGGTCAGTGAGAACCCGCATCCTACCGGCCTGCTCACCAGGGAGTCAAGGCTCTCTATGTTGCTCCTGCTGTTGACCAGCCTCACCCTCAGCCTGTCGCTCACGCTCTCGAAGTCCAGGTCCGGCAGCCTTATCGCGGATGCCCTGTCCCTGTACTGCTCGAACTGCGAGGCGATATGCCCTGCTATCTCATCCGCGCTCATTCCTCTCACGTAGTCGTCGTAGTAATTCTCCAGATAGAAAAGCGGGACCGCCGTCATGCCCTCAGGCAGGATCGCGATCCCGTGCAGCTTTATGTCATTGTTCTTAGTCTTCTCCTCGATGCTTATCCGGCTGTTTCTTATCTTTTCCGGAAGCTTATCCGGTATTGCGGACATGACTTCATCCATGAATTCCTCAAAACCAAGTGTCATATAAAATCCTCCTATATCCCCATGATCTCCCTTATGACCCTGTCGGACATCCTTACGGTCCCGACCAGGATCAGCATATTGAATATCAGTTCTCCCATCCAGGTCCAGAGCATGGCCGCCGGAGCCAGGGCAGCGTCAGCCGACGGAGGTCCGGACGCGAATGCCGAGAATATGACGCAGGCAAGCGCCGTTACTGTCCCTTCCATGCATACGGCGCAAAAGCTCTTGAGAAAGCTTATCCCGATGCTCTGAGTGGGCTCTCCCGCAAAAGCCGCCAGCGGCACCGGGGCTATCGCCGCATACAGATACAGACGGAAGAATCTTCCGTAGACGTTCAGGATCACCGTGAACGACAGCACCCATATAAGCAGCCCGCCTATCAGCGACACGGCCCACAGCGGGACCGATTCCAGGAATCCGCAGCTCTCGACGGCTGCTGTCAGTTCAGCCGGTATCTCCGCAGAGGCATACGGTGTGCCTGTACGTTCCATTATTCCCGATATGATGCCCTGGCAGATATCCATTACCGCTCCCAGAAGCTCCATCCCGTATCCGACCGCGCCTTTGGCAAGCGCGAACCTTATGAACATTCTTACCGCATGTTCCGGTCTCCTGGCTTCCGCGAAGGATCCCGCGGTCCTGAGAACGCCTCCGAGAAAGAACAGCACCAGCAGTGCGTAACCCAGAGCCTGCATCCACTCATTGACCGAGAGCATTGCTCTCCAGATGCTGCCGTCCCTGAACTGTTCCGGCGGCAGCGTAAGAAGCGCACGTATCTCCTCAAGCTTTTCGTTCCATATATCTACTGACCTGGACAGATTCTGGATTATCCAGTTATCAGACAAATGAACCTCCTCTCATAACGTAAAAAGGGAGCCGTAAAAGCTCCCTTTTATAAAACATCAAACTACTTCTTAAATTGTCTTCTGACGGTCCTTATACACTTATCAGTCGGTCCTGACGACCTCGCCGTAGGCGACCGTCAGAGCGCCCTGCTTGGCAAGGAACCTGTCTCCGACATTGATGGGAACAGGCTTCTCCAGATCTATGATCACCACGAAATCGTCTCCCGGAAGATGAAGTTCCTCCTCCTGAAGCCTGATCTCTCCCGTGACATCAGTAGTCCCGAACCAGAACTGCAGCTTTGTGCTGTCCCAGAGCGACATGGGCCTTCCGTTTGCGTCTTTCCTCGTGTATTTCACGTAGCTAAACTCGGCACCGATCCTCCTGTGGCCCTTTCCGTTGTTGGAGTCAGTGATCACCTGACCGCGCCTTATCCTCTGAGCCGTTATCTCTCTGAGCTGAATGCCTACACATTCGCCTGCCCGTGCCATGTCCTTCTCTTTTCCGAACGCATGTATCGCCGCGACAGTGGCATGGCGTTTGTCGTCGCTGTATCCGTTTATCGTGACTCTCTTTCCGGTGCTCACGGAGCCTGACCTGATGCGTCCCGTGACTACGGTGCCAAGGCCGGGAGTCGTGTATACCTTTCCTATGGGCATCCGCAGCTCGCCGTTTTGATCACGCCTCGCCGTATTCATGGTATCGAGGGTGAACTGAAGCTCTCTGATGGAATTGATCCAGAACAGTTGGTCCTCGTCGTCCTTCGCCGCCGCCAGCGCGGAGCCGCTGACTGTCACTACGTCGCTGAAGTCGAACTCCTTGCTGATCAGCCTGTTGATGCGGCTGTCGACGGAATCGATGTCGTCCTCAGTGACATTTTCCATGTCGCACTTGTTGATGAACACCACGAGATTCCTGATACCCGCCATCCTGGCATTGTAAAGGTGCTCCCTCGCGTCGGTCACATGGCCGTTTATCGCAATGACCAGTATGCCGATATCCGCTTCCGTGAGGCCCCTGATCTCGTTCTTGTAATACTCCGGGTCTCCCGGACAGTCTATGTGGACTATGTGCCTGAGTCTGCTCTCATATTCTATGAAGGAAGGCTCTACGGTCGTTCCCTTTTCTTTTTCCAGCGCGGTGGAGTCCAGCTCCTCAGGCGTGTACTCCCTGCCCCCGAACTCTGAATTGATCATGCTCAGAGCCCAGGTCAGGGTCGTCTTGCCGCTTCCCTTTGGTCCGAAGACAGCGATGTTTATCGTGTTCTTGCCGTCATTATCTTCCGGCATCGCCGTCGCGGATCTTTCTTCCTCAGCGGATCCTATCTCTATCTCTCCCGTGATCTCCGCGTCGGACAGTACGATCCTGAAGCCGTCATCCGAGGTCTGCTCTTCTTCAGGAAGCTCGGGCACTTCGGCTGTTATCTGTATCTCCTGCATTCCGGAAGGCTCCGGGATCTCATCCGTCCCTTCTGCGAGCTCTCTCTCGGCTTCCAGCGCAAGGTCCTCCAGCAGAGACATCGCTTCCCTTCGGACCTTTTCCTCAGGATCGGCAGACTCCGCTTCCGGCTCAGCAGCCGGCATCTCTTCCGGCTGAGTCTCCTGTGTTTCTTCCGTAATGACCTCTTCTTCCGGAGAAGGCAGCTCTTCCGGCTGTTCCACCGGAGTCTCTTCTTCCGTCATTTCAGCTGACGATCCTTCCTCCGCTTCTTCTGCAGCAAGATCCTCGAACTTTATCTGATCAGGCTCTGCCTCAGGCTCTGTCTCTTCCGTTTCCTGCTCATTGCCGGAAGTTTCCGGCATAACAGCTTCCTGTTCTGTCTCTGCAGTCTCTTCCCGTACCGTCAGTTCTTCCTGAGCCTCTTCAGTTTCTTCCTCTGCTTCCTGAGCGGATGCTTCCTGCGAGGCTCCTCTTGTTATGATATCGCCGAATATCTCTTCGTAATCTATGGTCCTGACAGGTTCCTGCGGGGTCTCTTCGGATGAGTCTTCACCGCTATCCTGCGGAGCGTCTTCCTCCGGAGACGTTTCCCCGATCGCTTCGGATACCGCATCTTCTGTCAAATCATATGCCTGGACTTCAGCTTCTTCCGTGCTTTGAGGATCGAGCTTCTTCTCCAGCTTTTTCCTGTCACCGCTGTTGATATCCTTGGTCGCCTTGCCGACTGCCCATTCCAGCCAGCTTCCTATCAGAGCAAGAGCGGCATAGAGAGCTACGGCGGCGCCCATGGGTTCGATCCCTGAGCAGAGCTTACCGAGCATGACTGCGCTCAGCAGCGCAAAGATAAACTGTATCAGGGCAGCGAAATGCCTGCGCACCAGCATGACCAGAAGTGTTATCGCAGCAAGCGCGAGAGCAATGGAAAGCATGAGCGTATCGGGGCTCACAGCGTCACCCGAAAGTCCGCGGTAAACGGTCCAGCCGGTCAGCGCTCCGCACAGGCAGATCATGAATCCTCTTATCTCGATGGATCTGGCTTTTTCCTTTGATGCGAACGCTCCGTGGATCATTCCGAACAGTATCGACAGCCCGAAGAACAGCAGCATGAGCAGGCACGCGCCCCATCCGGGGACCGTGTCAGCCAGCTCAAGCGCCGGTCTTATGACGGGCATCACATACATCTCCAGCAGAGATAGTATCTCGGACACTTTCGATTCCTCCGCGAACATAGAATATCACTTTATAATGTTACCACATGAAACATGAAACTTTAACACTCAGAAGCGGTGAAAACATGGTTTTATTTCTTCTTTTATCCTGCAGGGAAAAGATTTCCGCTGTCACTGCATCCGGCGGGAGATACCAGCCATGGGCCGCATCATCCTCCCGTGATCATATCAAGTATTTCCCTCGTGAAGGTTATTATCGCGCCTCCTGCCACCGTCATGAATCCGTTGGAGCGCTGCGACGGGTCATGGCTCTGGACCGAGAGGCCGACCTGAACTATTCCCCATCCCAGCAGGATCACTCCGACTGCCCTTATCATCCCGAAGATGAAATCGCTCAGATTCCTGACTACCTCTATAGGGTCCTGCGCCGCATAAACTGACGGTCTGCATACGGTTATCAGCATCAGCGCTGCAGCCAGGCAGATGATAAGTCTTTCATTCCAGATCTTCCTTTTCATGCTCTTTTCTCCTTTCTCTTCTCCATGAGATCCTCCAGTTCCTCGTCCGTGAGGACTATTAGATCCCTGTCCCTGAATTCATCTGTTTCTTCCGTGCCGCTTTCCCCGGCGACCGAAGCGATGCTTATGTCATCCTCGCCGTAACGGAAGGCTGCAGCGCTTCCTTCCGGAGTCATGCGGTATGCGGGATGTCTTCTTATGTCGTACTTAAGGTCCGTCACCGGCTTCTCGCCGCGTATGAACAGCAGCGCGCTTTTGTTGTCCATCATCCTTACCTCATCAGGTGTCATGAGCTCCCTGCCGCTCTTCTGCCAGTTCTCCGAGGATCCTCCGCTCTTTCCTTTGCTCTTACCCTTGCTGGATACGTCTATCGTCTCTTTTCCCAGCATCTTTGAGATGTACTCGTGAGTCGACTGCTCGTTGCCTCCGAGATAGAGGAACTCATCGGAGTTGCCTATTATGGACTCCCACTGCCTGTCGAACAGCGCCCTGAGCTGAGACAGGTTCTGCAGTATCACCGAAACGGATATCTCCCTGGATCTCATCGTGGACATTATCTTCTCGAACTGATCCGGAAGCGCGACGTTAGCGAACTCATCCATTATGAAATGCACGTGCACAGGAAGCCTTCCGCCGTTCTCCCTGTCGGCTCTTCTGTAGAGCTGCTGGAACAGCTGGGTGTAGAGCATGCCTACCAGGAAGTTGAAGGAACTGTCGTCATCCGGTATCACCGCGAATACCGCCGTCTTCCTGTCTCCGACAGCATCAAGCTCCAGTTCGTCGCAGTTCGTGATGCCCGCAAGAGACTCAAGGTTGAACTTCTCGAGCCTGGACATCAGCGTTATCTGTATGGACTTCAGGGTCTTTGCTGAGCCTGATCGGTAGCTTCTGTAGTATTTGAGAGCTATGTGGGAGGGATCCTTCATCTCGAGCCTCTCGAAAAGGATGTCCAGCGGGGACAGGTACGCGTCGTTGTTCTCCTGAACGTCTCCCGCCCTTATCATCTCCATTACCATGGAAAAGTTCCGCTCATCCTCCGGCGCCTCATACTTCAGATAGAACATGAGCGCCAGCAGCAGCATCTGCGCTGCCTGGTCCCAGAAAGGATCCTGCGTCTGCGAGTTCTTGGGCCTCGTGTTCTGGAACAGGTTTGTGACCAATCTCTGCACGTCGCTGTCGCTCTGCAGATATACGAACGGGTTGTAGCAGTGGCTCCGCTCCATATCCACCAGGTCTATGACCCTTACCGTATAGCCTTTCTTCTCAAGGAGGCTTCCGGTCATGCGCAGCGTCTCGCCCTTCGGTCAAGTATCTTGAAGACTAATTTCATTATTTTATTAGGAAGTGGATGTTTTTTCACTAAGAAAA
Organism: Oscillospiraceae bacterium; assembly: GCA_017513135.1. Classification (GTDB taxonomy): domain Bacteria; phylum Bacillota; class Clostridia; order Oscillospirales; family Ruminococcaceae; genus RUG11783. The sequence continues at coordinate 13,090 of JAFWDH010000016.1, read as the reverse complement.
CTAGAAAGATACTATCATTGATGTTTTTATTTCCAACTAAGATTAGTGTGACACTCTATAAACAAATAACCTATCAATGAATTTATTTTCTAATTAGAATTTCAATATAAAATGGAGAAACTACTTGTATAGTAGTTTCTCCATTTGTTTAGTATATAAATCTTTTTCTGTTTGCTTATTCTTTAATTATTGCTCCGCAGGATGAACAAAACCTGCTGTTTTTTCTAAGCTTAGCCCCACAGTTCCAGCAGTAATTATCTACAAATTCATCCTTGTCGTTATAAATAATAGAAGTATCACTGTTTTTCTCATTCTTCGTCTCAACCTTAGTTCTATTTACATCACTTGTTTGACTGCTAGTACTCTCAATGCTAGGAGTCTTTATGTTGTTATTAGCTAATGACTTCGAAGAAATACTATCATCAAAAGCAGTACTATTCTTCTCTTTATTCAAGGTAAAACCAATCGGAATAATACTGGAAGATGATTCACTATTCTCGCAAATAAAAAGTGTTTTATATGATTGCTGATTTTCTAACTGTGAAATATAGCAATCAACATCATTTATTGCACCTTCTACTTTGACAGATGCAGCTTTCAACCATCTAAGTTTTTCTCCATCGGATGATAACAAACTATTCAGGAACGTAAGGGTTTCATTATGATCCTTCATGTAAATAGGCTGTTCACGTGTTAATCCCTGGTTTTTAGCATTAATTTCATTAGATACTGCTGAAAGCTTTATTTCTGGAGAATAAGGCAAATACTCACTATTCTTTGATCCATCATCTGTTAGTATCCTTATACATTTATTTCTCCAAAAGAATAATGCAATAAAAGATAATCCTCCTCCCCAGAAAACAGACAGAACAATAAAGAAGGCTGCAACGACAACTGTATCTATGTTCACTATTCGTTTAGCTGTATCATAATCGACAGCTTCTTTTCTAATATAGTAGCGATAAATCCATATTGGTAATGGATGAACAATGATTGTTAACACCAAACCTAATATAGCATTAAGAAATAATTCAAAATACATATCATTCCTCGAAGTATTATACGAGATACTATCTATAAGATTTAAAAACTCTTTATAGTGGGGATTGTTTCTAAAAACGTTACATTGCCATGAGTATAAAACGCCATTTTCAATGTGATAATAACTATCAGTTTTTATTTGTAACCTACCAAACTCGGTATCACTAATTGAAGTTATTTCTACGCGTATGTATTCGACTCTATTGCGAGTAACAAGAACCATATTTTCTAAATTAGCATTCTCTACTAAATCAGAAGTTATAGAAGCTAAGGCACCTGACCATTCATTATCGGAAATGTCAAGCAAACAATCATAAAAAAACTTTGTATTGATTTCTTCTCGATTATGTCCAAGCTTCTTGTAAAAAGGTAGTTTTTTCCATACATCAAAATATCCGAAATACAAAGATGTTCCTTCTTCTTCTGTGGACTCGAAACATGTCTTTAGCACTTTCCTCTTCCTAGATAATGATCCTTCAGTCCAATTCTCAGGAATCAGAAAAGAAATCCCTGTTTTCTTATCAATATATAAGTGTGAAGGAGTCCGGTCTTGCGTTTCATTCTTTGTGTTCTTATATTGAACAGAAGTTATTATCGAATCTGCATTCTTTTCATCATAAGCTGTCAATTCGCCACTAATACTAAAATACGAAATCGAATAAGCATACCCATCAACATTGCTGATATATTGGATCCCTGGATAACTAGGATAACTATATTTACCAAGATTAAGTGAACAATGTAGCTTTATATACTTTGCATTCGCATTATAGTAGAGTTCTGACTTTTCTATCTTTATCCCTAAATCTTTATAGCTTTCTTTCATTTGTTCAAATATGAACTGAACTATATTGTCATTTACTTGACTAAAATCGCTATATGTCTTAGATTTAGTAATAGTTAAGGCGTATTTATCAGTCAAGGCGAATAAATCCAAGTCATTAGTTGTCTGTAAATAATCAATTTGATAATTGTTAAGTCCTAATGCAAGAAGAGCAGATCTGTTTGTCATCATCGACTTAGTTACAACTACAGCAGTATCTGGTAAATCAATGGACAAACCTATGTCTTCGTATGTACTTGTTTTTGCATATACAATCGAAGTAATAGAAACAAAAATCGCTAGAAATATCAACAATGATACTTTTTTCATTTTAATCCTTTCTAGGAAAAGACTATTAAGAATAGAATAAAATGCATTTCAAACATCCAATTCAAATCTTTTTCAATTAGTCATTGTATCCTGTTAACCCAAAAAACTTTTCAAAGAAAGCTAACAGCTTGTCAATGACGTTTTGCTTTTTTTCAGCTCTACCACTGCCCCCAAATCGTGACACAGGAGGAAGCAACTTGTCAATATCAGTCCCTGTTGTCTTTATTTCGCCTTCCCTAAAAGAGTTTTCGATGTATCGTCTTGTTTCCGATTCATTAAGGTTTTCTTCTTCAATGATTTGTTTAAGTTGGCGTTCCTTCTCTATAGACAAATACTCAGTCCATCCATTCATCACATCATCGATTTCATTAAGACCGCCGATAAATGTTTCAATCAGTATTTTTTTGCTACGTAATTCAGGACTTGATCCTAAAGCTTTCTGAATGTCAACAAGGACTTCCTTATCCTGACAATTCGAGTCATGATATTTTTTTACAAGCAATAAGATGTAATCAATATTGACCTCGATCTGTTTAACAAGCTCAACCTCGAAGACGAGGTCATCAATTATATCTTCCTTTTCTCCGTCAGGTTTTTTATTTCTCCATTCGTCGCGAAGGTCCTGATATCTGCTTAGATAATCTTGAATATCACGGTCACTAAGTATCTCTTTTCCTGCAAAATCATCAAAGGATGATAAAAGGTTTCTCATTCTGAGAATAGAACCAAACAAAACTATAAAGTCTTTCTGATTTTGTTCTCCAATGATCTGAGGCTCAGTCAACGGGAATTTGTCTGTCAGTTCACCGATCATATCAACAAATCCTTGATGCTGTTTACCACTATCGTCTACGTAACCATAGTAATAGGCTTCAAATTTTTGAAGGAGTACGATTCCGCCGGCATCCTTGTCACCGAATAAAGAGATTGCATCGTCTACACGCTTCTGCAAATTTCGGAAGCAGACGATATTTCCAAATGTCTTGATGCTGTTGAGGATACGATTAGTTCTGCTGAAAGCCTGGATCAATCCATGCATCCTCAGATTCTTATCTACCCAAAGTGTATTTAGAGTTGTGGCATCAAAACCTGTAAGGAACATATTCACTACGATAAGAAGATCAAGTTCCTTATTCTTCATACGAAGTGAAACGTCTTTATAGTAGTTCTGGAACCGGTCTCCGTCTGTAGAATAGTTCGTATTGAACATCTGGTTGTAATCTCGGATAGCTGATTCCAAGAAGTCTCGGCTGCTCTTATCCAATGCACTTGTATCTTCACTGTTCTCTTCTCCGAGTGTATCTGCATCAGGATCTTCTTCATTAGCAGCATAGCTATAGATGGTTGCGATCCTAAGATTCTTCTTCGGATCAGCAGCCATCTGCTTTTTGAACTCCTGATAATATAGTTTGGCCATGGGTACAGAAGCCACACAGAAGATCGCGTTAAATCCACTGAGACGCTGCTTCTGCTTCACCTCGTCTACTGTCCCACGATCGGATGAAGCTACATCAGAGATGTTCGTAAGGGTATTGAAAACATATGTCTTATCACCGCGATATGTTTTCTGATCAAAGTGATCAAGGATATACTTCGTGACCAGTTCGATCCTTTGAGGAGCCATGAACGCTCTCTCACGGTCTATATCCCAGACCTGTTTATCATCAATATCCGGGTCGGTATCCATCGTCTTGATATAATCAACACGGAACGGAAGGACATTTTTGTCGTTGATTGCGTCTACGATCGTATAGGAATGCAACTGGTCACCAAATGATTGCTCCGTCGTAAACAGCTGGGCATTCTTTACCTTTCCGGTATTGGCTGCAAATATCGGAGTCCCGGTAAACCCAAACAAGTGATAATTCTTGAAATGCCTGACGATCGCAGTATGCATGTCACCGAATTGACTTCGATGACACTCATCAAAAATGATGACTACATGTTTTTCATACACGTCGTGGTAAGGATTCTTCTTGATAAACGTCGACAGCTTCTGAATCGTCGTAATGATGATATGTGCACTAGGATCCTCAAGCTGACGCTTCAGGATGACCGTGCTGGTATTGCTATTGGCTGCACCTTTCTCGAACCTGTCATATTCCTTCATTGTCTGGTAGTCGAGATCCTTACGGTCCACGACAAACAAAACTTTATCAATATATGGCAGCTGAGAAGCCTGTCTTGCTGTCTTAAATGATGTGAGTGTCTTTCCTGATCCAGTCGTATGCCATATATATCCGCCGCCAGCAACAGTTCCGTATTTCTTATAGTTGTTTGCAATCTCTATTCTGTTGAGAATACGTTCAGTTGCCGTGATCTGATATGGTCTCATGACCATCAGCATGTTTTCTGAAGTAAAAATACAGTACTTCGTGAGTAGATTTAGAATGGTGTGCCTGGCAAAAAAAGTTCGCGTGAAATCTACAAGATCAGGTATCACCTTGTTGTTACTGTCAGCCCAATAAGATGTGAACTCAAAACTATTCGATGTCTTCTCTTTTTTACCACTTGCAGATTGATGATCTTTGATAGCGTTATATCTGGTGCTGTTTGAATAGTATTTGGTGTTTGTACCATTACTTATCACGAATATCTGGACATACTCATATAGTCCGCATCCAGCCCAAAAAGAGTCTCTCTGATATCGATTTATCTGATTGAATGCTTCCCGAATAGCGACGCCACGTCTTTTCAACTCTACATGAACAAGCGGTAGTCCGTTTACAAGGATCGTCACATCATATCGATTATCATGTTTTGCACCTTGTTCCTGATTGATGACATATTGATTAATTACCTGGAGATAGTTATTATGCACATTCTTCTTATCGATCAACGAGATATTCTTACTTGTTCCGTCATCTCTTTTTAGGACTTGAACGTAGTCTTCCTGGATCTTACGGGTCTTTTCAACTATATGCTCATTTGGATTAGCAATACTATTTGACAAAAAGAGTTGCCATTCGTTATCGGAAAACTTATATTTGTTCAGTTTTTCAATTTGAAGCCGAAGATTGTAAAGCAAATCATTCTCACTATGAATTTGAAGGTATTCGTAACCTTGCTCGGTGAGCATACGTATGAACTCTCGTTCTAGATCAGCTTCACTCTGATAACTGTCGATACGAGATTTGACGGGTTCATATTCAGTAACAACAGTGTTTTCTGTCGTCTGGGCGACTATATTGAAATACGGCATTCGCCCACCTCCTGATCTTACAATTCTTTGAATGTCAGCAGTTTATCTCTGTAGTACTCGTACTGCTGTCTACGAGCTTCAATCTCGACCGGAAGGCCGATATTTAGGTCAGAGCAGATGGCATCAAAGTTATTGAGCACATGAACAAGACGTTTCTGAGTTTCTATTGGGAGCACCGGCACCTTTGCGCCTGAAATATTGTCATTATATAATCTGGCAATGGTACCTCCCGTAGACACTTTCCATGGATTTGTCTGGTACCAATAATACAAAAACTCATTCAAAACCTGAGTTTCATCATTTGCTATCCAGACAATATTTGAATCTTGAAAATATGCCGGTTCACCGTCAAACACAACAGTTCTACCAATAGTTCCTGCTGCAGAGATTAAGATATCGCCCTTGTTCGGATATGAATATTGGGCCTTGTACTTTTCATAAGTCTCTCTAGAGATATAAGCATCTGCCTGTTTCCCAAAAGTGCCAATTTTATAGAATGGAACCTCTCCTTCTGAAGATGTCTCATTCTTCATGATTCTTTTGCACATCGAAACCTTTCCGATATCTCCAAGAGTTTTCCATTTCACCTGTGGATCAAAAGACAGCATGCGATCTCGATAGTATTCATACTGTTTCTTCCTCGCTGTAAGCTCCGCTATAAGCTCCGCTATAAGCTCCGCTATAAGCTCCGTGAAATTGTCCAAGATACGGACAATTTCACGCTGTACCTTTATTGGAGGCACAGGGATCTTAACTTTATTCAAGACCTTTTGCGTTAAGCTAGGAACCCCACCTGCAGTGTTGTATTGCTCTAGATGTTCTTTCAGCAAACAATGATAAACGTATCTAGGAATAACCTTGTCAGTATCAATTTCTGTATAGAAGATTGTATCTACATTCCAAAAAGGGGTGTCAACATAGTATAGCTTATCAATTGAACCTTTTCGTGGAATAAGTACTGATGGCTTGTCATAAGCAAAATGATCTACATATGTCATTATGCCGCCTGATCCATATACTGGAATATCACCCTCACTAAAGCCTTTATAATCAGAACCATTTCGGATTCTCAATATATTCTCAAGGGGTAGATACTCAATTCCATCCGGACAAAGATCTGTAATCAGTTCATCAAGTCTATTCATTCTGCCACCTCAATTTCCTTTATGATAGTAGCAATCTCTTTTCTTAAGGTCTCTTCACGGGCGACAATCTCTTCGATATCAGCGTTCAGCTTCTTTATGTCGATCTTTTCTCTGGTATCTGCCGCCTCAACGTAGGTTGAAACAGACAGGTTGTAATCATTCTCTGTAATCTCATCGTAGCTTGCCAAATGGGAGAAGTGTGCTTCCTCCAAGCGACCGGCGAAGGTATCTACGATGCGATCCATATTGGCCTGTGTCAGCTTATTGTTGTTCGTGACTTTGATGCACTCGTTCGTAGCATCGATGAACAGCACCTTGCTGTCAGCCTTGCCTTTTTTCAATACCATGATGCAGGTAGCAATGGACGTTCCGAAGAAAAGATTGCTCGGAAGCTGGATCACACAGTCGATAAAGTTATTATCTACCAGATATTTACGGATCTTCTGTTCAGCGCCACCACGATACATGATACCTGGGAAGCAGACGATAGACGCCGTTCCGTTCGGAGCCAGCCATGAAAGACTATGCATGATGAATGCCAGGTCGGCCTTGCTCTTCGGTGCCAGAACTCCTGCAGGAGCAAAGCGTGGATCGTTGATTAGCAATGGATTTTCATCACCGGCCCACTTGATGCTGTAGGGGGGATTTGAGACGATAAGTTCAAAAGGTTCGTCATCCCAGTGCTGCGGACTTGTCAAAGTATCCTCGCAGGCGATATCAAAATGATCAAAACCAATATCGTGCAAGAACATATTGATGCGGCAGAGATTGTAAGTCGTGATATTGATCTCCTGGCCGAAGAATCCATTACGGACACCATCCCGACCAAGTATCTTTTCAGCTTTAAGAAGAAGGGATCCGGAACCGCAGGCGGGGTCATAAACCTTATTGACCTCCGTCTTACCTACCGTTCCCAATCTGGTCAGCAACTCGGAGACATCGGCGGGCGTGAAGAACTCGCCTCCAGACTTTCCTGCATTGGAGGCGTACATGGTCATCAGATATTCGTAGGCATCACCGAATGCGTCGATATCATGTCCCTTAACATCACCAAGGTTCATGTCGCCAACACCATTCAGCAACTTGACCAGTTTCTCGTTGCGCTTTGCTACGGTAGCACCAAGCTTATTGCTGTTTACGTCAAAGTCATCGAACAGACCAGCAAAGCTGTTCTCGGAAACGCTGCCTTTTGCGGAGTCCTCGATATGATTGAATACAGTCTCCAATGTCATATTCAGATTCTCGTCCTGTGGTGCTCTTTTCCTGACATTGCAGAAAAGTTCAGATGGTAGAATAAAGAAACCTTTTTCCTGAATCAGTCCTTCTCTTGCTTCCTCAGCCTCTACATCGGACAACTTCTCATAGTCAAAGCCAATGTTTCCAGCATTCCATTCACCCTGATTTATATATCTGGCAAGATTTTCAGAAATATAGCGATAGAACATCGTGCCAAGCACATAGCTTTTAAAATCCCAGCCATCTACCGATCCACGTAGATCATCTGCAATTGCCCAAATAGCACGATGCAGTTCTTCTCGTTCCTGCTCTTTCTTGATATCAGCCATACATACTCACCTTCCTTTATTAGATTATTATATCAAACACGAAATGGCTCATTCTTATTCTTCGAAACCATTTCACTGATAAAATGCTTTATCAGTATTTTTTCCACTGATTCCGATTGCAATCTTTCGTCAAAATATACGTTAATAACATAAACTCTATTACCTACACAAGTGTGTAATTGTTTTTGCTTTTCTTCCAATAAATACTCTCCCATCATAATAATTTAAGAATTCAATAATCTAAGACTATTATCGTTCCTCTCTCTCTACACTTGCTTTTATCCTGTCTTCAAGGCTCAACCTAACTCTCTCAATGAACTCACTTACAAGTGCAGGAAACTGCCTGACAGCATCCAGGTAAGGCCTACATTTTCTCCACAACAATTCATAGTTTTCCTCTAGTGTATTAAGACGCTCTGCAAGAGACGAATTCCTGCGATAACTGTCCCGAAGATCCTCCCGAAGGCTTTGAATCTTAATCCTGTTAGAAATACCCTCTTTAGCGAGAGTAGTTAATTCATCATATTCTTCTTTAGTAACTGTAACACTCTTCGTTATAGGATTCTTTCTGCCTATTTCTTCAATTCTCACATTAGTAGTGTCTAGTGTCGTTGAAACACTATATGTTTCTTCTGATACTCTGACTTTTCTTTGTATAGCTGAAAGCCTTTCTTCATCCTTCTTGATCTGGAAATCAAGCGAAGACAGATGCTCTAGGCTGCTACCTTCTTTTCCTCTAACAAAGCCTTCGTAGCCATGATCGATCATATGATTATAGAATTCGTCTTGTAATACGCTATATGACTTCCTGAAGACTGGTTTTCCGGATTTTGTGTAAACTGGATTACCGTAATCATCTATCATAGTTTCCTTTGACTCCCACTTCTTCGAATGGCTTATCTGATTGATTACTTCTTTAACCGTTCCAATTAAGTTGGCATTCTTGCATCTTTTGCTCCAAAGGATCTCTTTCTTTATTACCGGAAATGCAATCACATGCAGATGGTAATGATATATAGGATAGCCATACTGTTCAGTTGCCGCCTTATTCAGTTCATCTGCATGCATCACTGCAGAAACGATATTCTCTTCACCAAATTTCTTGCATGCATATCTGTATGCTTCTTTATAGAAAACTTTTGCGAATTCATAACCTCCGTTTTCATGAAAATACAAAGTATTGATATCGAAGACTATTTCGTCGAACACTTTTGCATCTTCTCTCAACCCTCTTCTAGACAGCTCACCGTTGTCCTCTTTTTCTTTGAGTACCTGAAGATATGTCTTATCTCCCGGATCTTTGAAATGCACGTTTAGCGGTATTCTTTCCATATCAACGTTCAGGTTTGAATAGTCAGTGTTTTTCCTCTCATTGTGCCTTTCTGAGGCTGTTATCTCCTTGACGGAGTACTGCTGTACTCTTGCGCAGCTCATATTCAAACGGGCTATACTCTTTACCTCCTCACACTATCGTTGCCTGGCTCGTTTCTGTTACACAAGATTCTGCGAATCTGTGTAACCCACTATGACACTTTCATGGTTACACCATGCAAAGCTGTCGTGGGCAAGGGAGTTCCCTTGACTCCTGTTTTATCCGCTAAAACGGAATCTCATCGTATTCATATTCGTCTTCCGGAAAAGGCTGTTCCTGTTTATTGCTTGAATCGATAGACCATAACCAAACAAAACCGACTTTTTCAGATTCCACACCGGCCATCTTTTTCGCTTTTCTTATTGTTGACTTTTTGTATCCTTCTTTCAGCAATAACGCTTCACACTCAGTCGCAGGCATACTGTCTTTTCCTTTAAGGATCTCCTTTATCTTTTCAATACACATGTCGACCTTAACACTGGGTCTTCCTGATCTGGTCCTGTCAGAATAAAAAGCCTCTTCTGCAGTGATTTCTATTTCTTCGAGAAATACGATTCCCATCGGCTTGATTCGGAATATGATTCCAGATCCCGTGGGTGCAAGATTAGATTTCACCTGAACCATGATCCTGTCATTAGGGTCCTCTCTGTTTCTCTGCCTTACTACAGCAAGGATGCTTCTGGCAACGCCTGCTATATCTATTGATCCAGATGTCCTGTATAGCGGGTTCGTTTCTCTCATTTTGTTCATATGGGCGACGATAACTACCGCACAACCTGTATCTCTTGCCATTTCTGCAAGACTGCTGAAAGCAGCTCTCATTTCATTTGCAGCATTTAATGATACTGAATCTCCGATGTAAGCACTCAACGGATCCAGTATCAGAAGTTTTGCTCCAAACACTTCAACTGCCCTTCTGATCCTTGTGTCAGTAAAAGTCAGGTTCTTCACATCCTCCTTTATAAAAATCAGCCGGCTGGTTTCCCCGCCGGCTTCTATAAATCTTGGAACAATTGTGTCTTCCGGATCGTCTTCAGTAGTTTGATAGATAACGGCCATTGGTTCCTGAGATTCGTCTTTATCGCAGAATGGTAAAGGTTTTCCTTGTGTCAGTAATGCTGCCAAAGTGAGCATTAATTTGCTCTTTCCGTCTCCAGGATCTCCCTGAAGGATCGTCAGTTTTCCAAACGGAATGTATGGATACCATAGCCATCTCACTTCTTTGGGTTTGATCTCACTCGCTAAAGATACCTCAAGTGGTATCTCAATCAAGTCTTCATCGAAATATGACCTATCTTTCTGCAATAGTTGATCCTCCTTTTCACATTTCCATTACTGTCAAGAATTATTGGATTCTTGATTCCTAATAGCTTTTCGCCGGTAATACTTTTCCAGCTGCTTTTTGTTCACACACTCTCTGGAGCAGATAGTATTCTTTGAATTTACCGGCCAGAATGGTTTTCCGCATACAATACAATTCCTCTTAGGATAAGGATGGCCATCATTAAGGAGTAATTGTTCATTCTTTTTCTCTCTATGGTATTCAATACTTCTCCTGTTTTTAGCCTTTTTACTGCATTCTGGAGAACAGTTCTTCTGCCTAGTCTTTAGGGTTACGAATTCTTTCCCGCAAGACTCACAGATCTTATGGATCTGTCTCTTTTCTTTTTCTTCCTGATCCTTTTTTCTCTTTTCTTCTTTTCTGGTCTCAGCAATTTCCTGTTTTTCAATCTCTCTTCTTTTTTTCTCTTCTTCGCCCTCCCTCAATTCATCAGGGATCGGTTCAAAAGAACACTCGCCTATAAAATTGAAGTAGACATCTATAGCAACACTTCTTGCTTTTGTTTTTCCTCCAGTCGCTTCGTGGATAACTATCCTGTCTATCAGATCCTTCAGTAATCTTTTATCAACAAAAGCATAGCTTAGATCCCTGTACTTCCTGATAACGTCAAGAAATCTCTTAGTGTCTGTCGGTTTCTTCTCTTCTGCATCAATTGCTGCTGTTAATTCAGTGTTTCTGATCTCGATCCTATTCTGCTCCTCATCATAGGCGCCAATAAGAGCTCTATATTGTCTTTCAGGTAACAGACCTCTTGAATAGTCCTGATACAGAGTTTGTATCTGATTATTAAGTTCACTAAATCTTCTTTCGTTTCTCTTTAGCTCATCCTTCTTCTTTTTAAGCTCAATATCATCCTGTTCTTTCCATTTCTCAGCCAGTCGTTCTGCAAAAGCAGATTCGTCCTGAAGCGCGTAATACAACACCCTTCTTATAGCTTGTCCAATTATGACATCCAAATCTTTCATGGATATATGGTGCATAGTGCAGCTCTTCTCGGCTCCCCATCTTCTTTTGTATCCGCTGCATCTGTATGTCAGGATCGGCTCGCCGTTCTTGTTGTAGTGCACTTGCAAAACCATTCTGGAACCGCAATCAGCACAGAATAACAAGCCTTCATATCTGTTCTGTTCACTGAATGCTCCAGGCTTATACTTCTTAGGTCTGCGGACATAACTGTTTCTGACTCGATCCCATGTATTCTGGTCAATTATTGGTTCGTGTGTATTCAGGAACACGAACTGCTCATCTTCCTCGGCAACTCTTCTTGTATCTGTTTTGAAGTCAGTTCCTATAGACTTTCTTAATACGGTGTGACCAAGGTACTCCTGTCTTTGTAATATCCCAGTGATGGTCGTTGGATGCCACTTGTACTCATCCTTAATATGTCGCATATTACATTGTTCCGGATGAAACCGTCGTGTGTATGCTGATGGAATTAGGATCTTTTCTGCAGACAGTTGACGTGCTATCTCCGTCGGACCCATATCATCTGCTGCCAAATGAAAGATCCGTCTAACAACTTCTGAAGCAACGGGATCAATAACAAGCGTTTGTTTATCGCCGGAAAGCCTGTTGTACCCGTACGGTATGCTCCCAGAGCATCGCTTTCCTTCCTTCATCCTGGATAGAAAGATAGTTTTGATCTTATTGCTGGTATCCTTCGCATACCATTCATTCATTATGTTGAGGAAAGGAGCAAAATCATTCTCAACAGGGCTGTTGCTATCAACGTTGTTATTTATTGCTATGAATCTAACTGACTTCTTCGGAAACATAATTTCGGTATAGAAGCCGACCTGTAAATAATTCCTTCCAAACCGGCTCATATCTTTCACGATTACGGTGCTGATCAGATCATTTTCTATATCCTGTAGCAAAGATTGAAATCCAGGGCGATTAAAGTTACGGCCTGTAAAACCGTCATCAGTATAATGACGGATATTACGAAAACCGTTTTTCATAGCATAGTCTTCTAAATACTTCTTTTGATTCGAAATACTTAACGAATCACCACTCTGATCATCATCTCTGGACAATCTTTCATACAGTGCAGTTATACGCCCGACATCCCGTTTTATTGCCATGCGTTCACCTCCTTTCACTTTCAACAATAGTCTGCATCATTCTTAGCCCTTCGGATCAAGCACGACATAGCTGCAGTCTGCGTTCATAATATTTGGCATGGCATATGATCTGGTCTTTCCGGAGCCTGAGCCTCCCACTATCAGTACATTCAGGTTCCTGCCGTGCCTTCTCGCATCCAGGCTAAT
>JAFWDH010000015.1 GCA_017513135.1 Oscillospiraceae bacterium | reverse complement strand
TGTCGGGAACAGAAGCACATCACGGATCGCCTCAGCGCCGGTAAACAGCATGATCATACGGTCTATACCGTAGCCGATGCCGCCGAGAGGAGGCATTCCTGTTTCCATCGCTTCAAGGAAATCCTCATCGGTGTGATTGGCTTCCTCGTCTCCCTGAGCCAGTTTGATCTCCTGAGCTGCAAATCTTTCGCGCTGATCCACAGGATCGTTAAGCTCTGAATATGCGTTTGCCATCTCCCACCCATTCATATAAAACTCAAAACGTTCGACGTATTCGGGATCGTCTGGTTTCTTTTTCGTGAGAGGAGACACCTCTATGGGGTGATCCATCAGGAAGGTAGGCTGAACAAGATGTTCTTCGGCATATTCGTCAAAGATCGCGCAGAGAATGTCGCCCTTGGTATGGAAAGGCTCGTACTCGACCTTGAGTTCATCAGCCTTTGCCCTCGCCTCTTCAAGCGTACGGATCTGTTTCCAGTCTACGCCGGCGTATTTCTTAACTGCGTCGACCATAGTGATCCTCTCAAAGGGCTTTGAGAGATCCATCTCTACATCCTTGTAGACGATCTTCGTGGTTCCGAGCACTTTTTCAGCGACATGACGGAACAGTCTTTCCGTCAGATCCATCATCCCGTGATAATCGGTGTAGGCCTGATAGAGTTCCATCATAGTGAACTCGGGATTGTGACGCGTATCTATTCCTTCGTTGCGGAAGACTCTGCCAATCTCATACACTCTGTCAAAGCCGCCGACTATAAGCCTCTTAAGATTGAGTTCCAGCGAGATCCTGAGCCTCATATCCTCGTTGAGAGCATTGAAATGTGTCTCGAACGGGCGCGCAGATGCCCCGCCTGCATTGTATACGAGAACAGGTGTCTCAACTTCCATGAAGCCTTCTCCGTCGAGGAAGTGACGGATGCATGAGATGATGGCGGAACGCTTCCTGAACACTTCCTTTGATTCGGGATTGGTGATCAGGTCAAGATATCTCTTGCGGTAGATCGTATCTGAGTCTGTAAGTCCGTGGAACTTCTCCGGAAGAGGCCTGAGAGACTTGCTCAGCAGCGTCAGTTCCGATGCGTGGATCGTAATCTCGCCAGTCTGTGTGCGGAACACATATCCCTTGACGCCGAGGATATCGCCTATATCCCATTTTTTGAAACGCGCATAAGTATCTTCTCCGACATCGTCTCTGCGGGCGTAGACCTGAATCGTTCCGGTCGTATCCTGAAGGTTGAAGAAAGAAGCCTTGCCCATGATCCTTCTGGTCATGACTCTTCCGGCTACGGATACCGTTCTCTCAGGCGCGCCATCACTGAAACTCTCAGAGATCTCCTTTGCGTAGTCAGCCACATCATACGTAGTGATAAGGAAAGGATCGTTTCCCTCCTGCCTCATCGCGGCCAGTTTGTCCTTCCTGATGGCTATCTGCTCGTTCTCATCCGGTTCCTGCTGAGCGGGACCGTTGACTCTGTTTTCTGCCATAAGCTGTTTCCTTTCAAAAAACAGGCCTCCGCATAAGATCGGAGGCCATTACGTACTTAATAATCGAGGATCAGAAGTCCATCTTGGAGATCTCAAGGATCCTGATCTTCATATCACCGCCGGGAGTCTCGGCAACGACTTCCTCACCGGCGCCATGACCCACAAGGGCTGCTCCGAGAGGAGACTCGTCAGAGATCCTGTTCTTCATCGCGTCCGCTTCGCCGGAGCTTACTATTTCGTACTCATCCTCTTCGTCATCATCTACGAACAGGACCTTGACCTTGACGCCGATAGCCACGTGATCTGTCGTAATGGTGCTCTCATCGATGACTCTGGCGTTCTGCAGCATCTTCTCCAGCTCAGTGATATGGGCTTCCATGATCGCCTGAGCGTTCTTTGCCTCGTCGTATTCACTGTTCTCCGAGAGATCCCCGTGTGAAAGTGCCTCTTTTATAACTGCCGCCATCTCCTGGCGTTTTACAGACTTGAGATAATCGAGTTCCTTCTCTAGCTCGTTGAGCTTTGCTTTGCTGATAAGATATTCCTGTGCCATCCATACTGCCTTTCTGATAACAACTCTTAAAAGTCACTATGTTATCGGATTATAAACACAGCATATATGAAAGTCAAGAAAGATCAGACTTTATTCCTCAGCGTCAGAAGACTGTTCGGTTTCAGGTTCAGTTTCAGTGATCTCAGGCTGCTCAGGCTCATTTTCAGGCGTCGCCGGAGCGTTGTTGAACTCGGAATCCAGCACCTCCAAAGCTTTCCTCAGCTGTACGTCCGTCTCAATGCTCGGTTCGCCTTCGGGAATTACGAATGTCTCTTCCGGGGCTGCGACAAAGTCAGGCGTGACTCCAACCAGATTGTAGCGTACCGTTCCGCAGCCAAGAAGCTCGCATACCGGGACATAGAGCGCTGTTCCGTCCGGAAGCTGATACAGCACAGAGTAAGTTCCGTCTCCGTATGTCTGTTCCCCGATGATCCTGACATTATCGAAATCCCCGAGGACTGCCGCAAAGAGCTCACTGTATCCTTTGGTGCCGCCGTTTACAAGCACTGCGATCGGCAGGTCAATGGAGCTTGCGTCGGATGTGAAGAGCACCTTCGTGAGGCCGCCCTGATATATTCCGGAGACCAGAGTTCGCTGCGGCAGCAGTCTGTCCAGGATATTGGCTGCCACGGTGACGTCATAGCCGCCGTCCATATCTCTCAGGTCAAACACCAGCCCCTTTACGTTGCCCTGCGGTAGTTTCTCCGCGATCGTGTCCTGGAACTGTCCCAGAGTGACGTCGTTAAAGGCAAGTATACGGAAGTACAGATAACCGTTTACGTCGTATGTATGCAGTGCGTATGTGTCGTATGTCCCATAGACGAATTCGTATGTGAAATCCTCACCCTCTCTTGAGAATGTGATCTTTACGACATCGTTGGCTTCTCCGTACAGACATTCCCTTACTGTATCAGCTCCAAGCGAGAGAGCATCCTCGTCATTGACTCTGACGATAGTGTCACCGGGCTTCATCCCAAGCTTTTCAGCGGAGGTAGACTCATAGACCTCCGTTATCTGTACATATCCGCTGGCGTTCGTTTCAGCTTCAACGCCTATACCGCACATCTTTCCCGTACGGCTCTCATTTATGTGGTCGACATCAAACTTGGTGAAGTACTTGACCGAACTGTCGCCGGTACCTGCCACATACCCGCGGGCAAGCCCGTCCATCACCTTCTCATCATCAACTCCCAGATAGTAGTTCTGTCTGATGTATGAATCGATCTCCGCGATCTTTTCATACATTTTCTCCCTGTCCTGAATGGCAACTATCTTCTTGTCGAACAGGTTCATCGCAAACAGCATCGTCGCTGTAAACGTCAGCGCGATGGTGATGAAGATAAAGGCAAGTGTGATGCCTACAGTTACTTTCTTATTCATTAATGCCTCTAGATAAACCTTTAAAACTCGTAATCATAGTTCAGGTAATTCAGCGGGTCTACCCTGTCGCCGTTCACCCTGATCTCAAAGTGAAGGTGGGGACCTGTGGAGTTTCCGGTGGATCCCACATACCCGATGACCTGCCCCTGAGCGACCCATTCGCCCTCCGAAACTGCTATTGAGCTCATATGTCCGTAGACAGTCCAGTAGTCGTCTCCGTGGTCTATCATGACGTGATATCCGTATCCCGTCGTATAGTAACGCACAAGCTCGACTCTTCCGGTGTTGGACGCGATGATCGGCTTGCCGTAGATGCCTGCTCCGGCGATATCGATACCGCCGTGCCAGTTGGCCTGTCCGTAGAGCGTCCTCCATCCGAACGGTGACGAGATCCAGTTGAAGCCGGGCACCGGCCAGGCAAAATACCCTCCGACATAGCCATACATACCGGTCCCCATCAGCTCGTTCCACTCTGCCTGGGTCTCCTGCATCTCGGCGACTACTCTGTCGTAATCCTCTTCCGTGACCTGCTTATAAGCTTCAGCGGCTGTCAGGTCCTCGTTGGCCTCCTGGAGCAGCGCAGCCAGTTCGCTGTACTTGTCCTCCAGTATCTCCATATCGTTCTCAAGAGAGGCAAGTTCCCCCTCTATGATCTCTTTCTGATACGCTATCGCATCAGCCTCATTCTGAAGCTTTTCTATCAGTTCCGTGTCGTGTTTGGAGATCTTGGACTGCATCTCGGCTGCAACAAGAAACTCCGAGAATGAATTCGCTCCGAGTATCAGTGACAGCGTCGTTACATCGTTGCTCATATACATGGCGCGGAGCCTTGTCTTGAACAGATCCTTTGTGTCGTCGTGCTCCTTGACCTTCGCGTCCAGTTCCTGCTGCTTGACGCTAAGTTCTTCCTTTTTGGCATCGATGCTCTCCTGAAGGATACTGATCTGCTCCTTCACTATCTCGACGCGCTTCGTATATGTCTTTGCGCGCTCTCTCGCTTCCTCTATGGCATCCTTGGCCTTGGCAAGTTCCTTGTTGACCGCGACGAGCTCGTCCTGCAGATCCTGCAGTTTCTCCTTCGCCTCATCCGCAGTCATCGCGCTGACCTCCGCCCCGCCTGTCATGCATACGGAGCAGAGTATGAGCGCAACCGCGCACACCAGCGAGACAGCTTTTTTGAGTGTTTTAGAACTCATAATCATACCCTCAGATATCTTCTGATCGACGATCCGCTTCCGAAAGCTCCGAGGACCACTCCGAATCCGACAAAGCTTCCGAGCACTGCCTTCCACAGTCTTGAGAAAGGAATGAGCTGTGAAGAGACTCCGGTCAGCCAGGATATCCCGGATCCGCCGAACATCGTGCCCAGACTCTCATATATGAGGCTCAGCACACCGAATGCCAGAAGCGCGGAGACGATACCTATCGTGATGCCTTCCACTACGAACGGAAGCCTGATGAACGAGTCGGTAGCTCCGACATATTTCATGATCATGATCTCACGCCGCCTGGCGTACAGTGTGAGTCTGATAGTGTTCGAGATGACTACTGCTGAAGATACAATAAGTATTCCAATTATTATGGAACCGAGGATGAGGAATGCCTTCTCAACGCCGGTCAGCGTCTTGGCAAGATCCGTAGGCGCAGAGATGGTCTCGACTCCGTTATACATCTTCAGCTCGTCGACAACATAACCGAGGTATTCCAGCGAATCCACCTTGATGCGGTAGGATGCGGGCAGCGGGTTGTCGTCCTCAAGTCCGTTGAGGAGATATCCCTTGTCCCCCATGAACTCCTTCTGTTCCTGAAGTGCATCTTCCTTGGACACAAAATAATATGAGCTGATGTGGTCAAGTGTATCGATGCGGTCCCCCAGGTTCTCTATTGCTGCAGCATCCGCGTCATCTTTGAGGAACACGACCAGCTCATTCTTTTCTTCTATCGATTTGAAGATGTCCCTGATATTCACCGCCAGAAGGCCCGAGCCTCCTACGATGATCATGCAGGCTGTAAGTATACCGATGGATGCCGCGGACATCATGCGGTTGATCCACGTGTTTATAATTCCTTGTCTTACGAGATAACCGAAACTGGAGCCTCTCATTGTCTGTCTCCCTTCGTATCTCTCAGCACACGGCCGTTGCGGAGGATTATGGTCCTCTCCTTGAATCTGTTGACTATGGCGATATCATGCGTGACCACGACAACTGTGGTCCCGAGCCTGTTGATCTCCTTGAGGAGCTCAATGATCTCAAGCGACAGTCTGGGGTCGATGTTTCCGGTTGGCTCGTCCGCCAGGATGATCTTGGGATTGTGTACCAGAGCTCGTGCTAGCGCTACGCGCTGCTGCTCACCTCCGGAGAGCTGTTCCGGATAGACCTGGCTCTTATCCTCAAGCCCGACCAGTTTGAGTATATAGGGGACCCTGCGTCTTATCTCCCTCGCGGACACATTGGTCACGCGCATTGCGAATGCCACGTTCTCGTAGGCAGTCATCGTGGGAATGAGACGGAAGTCCTGGAATACCACGCCCAGTTCGCGCCTGAGATAAGGGATGCGTCTGCGTTTGATCTTGTTAAGATTGTAATCTGCAATCGTTATGACTCCTTCTGTGGGCTCCTCTTCCCTCAGCATGAGCTTGAGCAGAGTGCTCTTTCCGGCGCCGGAATGCCCGAGAATGAACACGAACTCACCCTTGTCGATGGTGAAATCCACATCGTCAAGAGCCAGAGTGCCGCCCGGATACTCCTTTGTCACGTTGCGAAACTCTATCATTTGAAAACCTCAAATCAAAAACCGTTTTTTGTGCTGTCGAGATATTTGCGGACCATCAGCGCGACCTTGAAGATGATCGCCTGGTCAAATTCGCGCAGATCAAGTCCGGTGATCTTCTTGATCTTCTCAAGACGGTATACCAGTGTATTCCTGTGGACAAAAAGCCCTCTCGAGGTCTCGGAGACATTAAGATTATTGTCGAAGAACCTCTGTATCGTGAAGAGCGTCTCCTGATCCAGCGAATCGATGGAGCCCAGCTTGAACACTTCCTGAAGGAACTGCTGGCAGATCGTGGTCGGAAGCTGGTAGATCAGCCTTGCTATGCCGAGATTCTCATAGGAGATGACGGTATGCTCAGTATCGAATACCTTTCCGACTTCAAGCGCCGTTCTGGCTTCCTTGAACGAATTGGACATGTCTCTGACGCCGTTGACCACGCTTCCTATTCCGATATTCACGTGGATCCTGTGCTCGTTCTCCAGGACATCGGCTATGGATTCGCCCAGCCTGTTGAGAGCTTCCATCGTGACATCATCATCGACGCTCTTTATCAGGACGGTCTCGTTCTCGTTCACGTTGAACACGAAATCCTTCGTATCATCCGGGAACAGCTGCGAAACAATCTCAAGCACCGATACGGAATTGCTGACGTTGTCATATCTCACAACAAGCGCAACTGTCCTGACATCCGTATTAAAATCAAGCTCCCTTGCTCTTACATATGTGTCGCTGGGCAGGATATTGTCAGTAACTACATTCTTGATGAATGATGTAACGTCATCCTTATCGTCGTTACCCTTGAGCATGTCATCCATTACTACAGCCGTGGCGCTGCAGCATCTGACCGCTTCGGGATCCTCTCCCTCGACAAAGACTATCGGCCCTCTCCTGTTCTTGTCGACATATCTGTATGTATAGCCGCCGTGTCTGAGCACATCGTCAACAGCCATATCCATCGGAAGCCCGACTCTCGTGGTGTTCATGAGCGAAAGATCGCTCGATGCGACTACCATGGAATTCTCATCAAGCAGTCCTATTATCCTTCCAACTGCTTCTCCCAGATGCTGTATGACGGTTATATATTGCTTGCTTGCCATCTCTCTCACTCTCCGGTCTCATTGGGTAAATTCACCAAAAATAGGTTGCTGTTAAAATCAAATATACTTGATTTCCGACGAGAGTTCAATATAAATGTACAAATTTCACATCATTTCTATGTGCATATTAACAGTACATATGACAAAACATATCATCAGGCAGAGCCTGAAAAACTGTTCAGACCGCTCCAGATGCTGCCAGCGCATCGGTCACCGCCGCAAAATCACTCAGGGTCATTTTTTCCGCCCTGATACCGTCAGGAACTCCCGCAGAGCGGAAGGCCTCCAGAACCGCACTTCTCGGGATCCCCAGGAGTGCTGACATCGAATTGACCGCAGTTTTCCGTCTCTGACCGAAGGCTGCCCGCACAGCTGAGAAGAACAGTTCCCGGTCTGCGGTACTGACAGCAGGTTCGCCGCGCATACCTATCCTGACCACCGAAGACGTGACCTTCGGCCTTGGCCGGAACGATCCCGGTCCGACATCGAACAGTCTCTCGGGAACGCCGTAGTACCAGACCAGCGCCGACACCGCTCCGCAGTCTCCCGTTCCCGGCTCGCTGCAGAAACGCAGCGCCGGTTCCTTCTGTATCATGACAGTCACTGAGTCCAGAGGCAGTCCGCTGCTCAGCAACCGTGTGATGAGCGGAGACGTTATATTGTACGGAATGTTTCCCGCAACGGCCACCTTCATCCCGGGAAAGTGTTCGCAGATGATCTCAGCCAGGTCCATCTTCATGATGTCCCCCTCCAGGACGGTCACATTGTCAAAGCCTTCAAGATTGCCTTTCAGGGAAGGGATGACGTCTGAGTCCAGCTCGACCGCGACTACCTTTCTCGCTCTCTTTGCCAGTTCAACCGTAAGTGCCCCGAAACCGGGCCCGACTTCTATTACGCCCATATCGTCTATACGGGCTTTTTCAGCGATCCTGGGGCAGACAGAGGGATCAGCCAGAAAGTTCTGGCCAAGAGATCTCTTTGCTCTGTGGGAATCTCTTCCGGGGGCATAATCGCTCATACGTTTCCGCTCCTTTCGGTTTCTTATGGCTCAGCGCCGGACTGAAATACGCCGTTCGTCTGATTTTGCAAGTATAACACACCCGTAAACTGCAGTTGTTTCCGCGAAGTTAACGATACCATCGGATTCCTTGCTTTTTCTTCCTCCTTATTCTATCCTTTCACTGAAATAACAACGGA
This sequence comes from Oscillospiraceae bacterium, assembly GCA_017513135.1. Classification (GTDB taxonomy): domain Bacteria; phylum Bacillota; class Clostridia; order Oscillospirales; family Ruminococcaceae; genus RUG11783. The sequence goes on along the minus strand of JAFWDH010000015.1, from coordinate 21,607 downwards.
GGATCTTAAGAATGATCTTATGCATAGATGTAGGAAACACAAATATCGTTTTTGCCGCTTATGACGGCGAAGAGCATGTATTCACCTCAAGATTCAAATCGGATGTCACCAGGACCAGCGATCAGTATGCCGCAGAGCTTCGCGCGATACTGAGCCTTAACGATGTCAGCGCAATCGATATAGACGGGGCCATCATCGGCTCGGTCGTTCCGCAGCTCACGTCCATGCTGCGCAGAGCCTGCAAGATGGTGCTGGGACATGATCCGCTCGTAGTCGGCGCCGGCGTCAGGACAGGGCTCAACATCAGGCTGGACAATCCGGCGGAGTGCGGAGCGGATCTCGTGGCGTCAGCAGTAGCCGCCAAAGAGCATTACCCAGCTCCTCTCCTGGTCGTAGACCTCGGTACCGCGAGCAAGGTAACAGCGGTCGGCATCAACGGAGATTTCCTCGGCGGAGCGATAATGCCCGGTCTCATGACTTCTATGGATGCCCTTATTAAAAACGCTTCTCTTCTGACCGCCTTTGATCTCTCCGCCCCTAAGAAGGCAATAGGCACCAACACTCCAGACTGTCTCAAGAGCGGATACGTCCTCGGCTTCGCATCCATGATCGACGGGATGTGCGACAGGTTCAAGGCAGAGATGGAAGGAGATGTCACTGTCGTCGCCACAGGCGGAAACATGGAGTATGTTCTCTCCTCCTGCAGGACCAAGATGATATTCTGCGATGATCTGGTTACAGAAGGTCTCAGGATAATCTATGAAAAGAACAGGTAACGTGTTATAATCCTCATTGCGCCGCACCTCCCGGCAGCCAGACTGTCAAAAACATGGAGGGCGACAGCAGGAGACAATTTAAAATGAGTAACAGAAGAAACACCCGCAGACTGACCGGCGTCGCGATCTTTACCGCGCTCGTGGTCATTCTCCAGCTGCTCGGCAGCTTCATCAAGTTCGGACCTTTCTCCATCTCCCTCACCCTAATCCCGATAGTAGTCGGAGCCGCTCTTTACGGACCGTCAGCCGGGGCATGGCTGGGATTCATCTTCGGCGTGATCGTGCTCGTTTCAGGCGACGCAGCGCCGTTCCTGGCTGTAAACGCACCCGGCACAGTCTTTACAGTCCTCGCCAAAGGCGCTCTGGCAGGCCTTCTTGCAGGCCTCGTATATAAGGCTCTCAAGGGCTCCAACGTATGGGTCGCATCAATCTGCGCCGCTCTCGTCTGCCCTGTTGTGAACACCGGTGTGTTCCTGCTCGGCTGCAAGCTGTTCTTTATGGATACGATCGCGGCATGGGCTGAAGGCCTCGGTTTCGAGAGCGTCGGGAAATACATGATATTCGGTCTTGTCGGCGGCAACTTCCTCTTTGAGGTACTGTTCAATATCTTGCTCAGCCCCGTTATCGTCAGGCTGATAAGGATCGCCACCAAAGACGATGAACAGCAGTAAATCATCTTAATGAAGATCACTTCCATTCTGTTTGATAATGACGGACTCCTGGTAGATTCCGAGCGCGTGACGTTCGAGATCTGGCAGGAGATCTTTCTTCGTCACGGTTTCGAACTGACGATGGAACAGTACTGCGAAGTGGTCGGTTTCAATGAAGAGAGCACAGCAAAACATATAAGAGAGCGCTTCCCCGGCTTGGATCCTTACAAAGACGTGTTCCGGGAATGGGATGAGCGATATGAGATCCTCGCCCCGGCCGGAGGTGTTCCTCTCAAAAAAGGCGCCGTTGAACTTCTGGACTATGCGGACCGTGTCGGCCTTAAAAAGGCCGTTGCATCCTCAAACAGTCTTTACTGGGTCAGAGTGCTTCTCAGCGCAAACGGAGTATTTGACAGAATGGACGCGGTATCACACGGGCAGCTGGTGACCCGCGGAAAGCCCGCGCCGGACATCTTCCTCAAGGCAGCAGAGCTCCTTGATGCCAATCCTTCTGAATGCCTTGTACTGGAAGACTCGTCCAACGGCATCAGGGCTGCGCACGCTGCGGGGATGATCCCGATATGCATTCCTGACCTGAAGCAGCCTCCGCAGGAGATAAGATCTCTCTGCTCAGCTGTCCTGCCGGACCTCGGAGCCGTGATCGGCTGGCTTGAAGAGAATTCCTCTCACTGACAAAACAGTTTAATACGCAAAGAACGGAAGCAGTTAACTGCTTCCGTTCTGTTGTTATCTGATACTGAGATCAGCCGCCCATAAGGGTCGAGAGCTGATCCTTCTTGATGACGTCATGCGCTCCGCCTTCCACGATACTGGTCGCAGAGACCAGGGTGATCTTGGCGTTCTGCTGAAGCTGTTTGATGTTTATGCATCCGCAGTTGCACATGGTCGATTTGACCTTGCCCAGAGATGCCAGAACGTTGTCATGAAGAGGTCCGGCGTAAGGAACATAGCTGTCGACGCCTTCCTCAAAGGACAGAGCCGTCTTTCCGCCCATATCATACCGCTGCCAGTTGCGGGCCCTGTTGGATCCCTCTCCCCAGTACTCCTTGTAGTATCTTCCGCCGATGCTTACTCTTTCAGTGGGGCTCTCGTCAAATCTCGCAAAGTATCTTCCGAGCATGATGAAGTCAGCGCCCATCGCCAGGGCAAGGGTCATATGGTAGTCCTGAACGATGCCGCCGTCGGAGCATACCGGAACATAGATGCCGGTCTTCTCATAGTACTCGTCACGCGCAGCGCATACCTCGATGACAGCCGTCGCCTGTCCTCTTCCGATGCCCTTCTGCTCACGGGTGATGCAGATGGATCCTCCGCCTATACCGACCTTGACGAAATCCGCGCCTGCCTCTGCAAGGAACATGAACCCGTCTCTGTCGACGACGTTTCCGGCGCCGACCTTGACGGTATCGCCGTACCTTTCCCTGATGAAGTTTATGGTCTTCCTCTGCCACTCTGAAAAGCCTTCCGAGGAATCTATGCAGAGCACGTCAGCTCCGGCTTCCACGAGCGCAGGAACTCTCTTTTCATAGTCTCTGGTATTGATCCCGGCGCCGACCATGTAGCGCTTCTCTTCATCCAGAAGCTCGAGAGGATATGTCTTATGCGCATCGTAGTCCTTGCGGAAGACCATATACATAAGCCTGTGATCCTTATCTATGATGGGAAGCGCGTTGATCTTGTGTTCCCAGATCACATTGTTGGCTTCCTTGAGCGAGATCCCGTCATACCCGACAACCAGGTCATCGAATTTGGTCATGAACTCCGTCACGGGCTCTGAGCCTTCCATCCTGCTGACCCTGTAGTCACGGCTGGTGACCAGTCCGCAGAGCTTTCCGTTGGGAGTGCCGTCGTCGGTGATGGCGATCGTGTGGTGTCCTGTCGCTTCCGCCAGTCTCAGAACATCATTGAGAGTGCTGTCAGGCCTCAGGTTGCTGTCGCTGACTACAAACCCCGCCTTGTATGCCTTTACTCTCGCGACCATAGCCGCTTCGTCCTCAACAGACTGTGACCCGTAGATGAAGGACATACCGCCTTCTCTGGCCAGAGCGATCGCAAGCTCATCGCCGGAGACGGACTGCATGATCGCGGAGACCAGCGGGATATTCAGGCTGATCGAAGGTCCTTCTCCCTTTTTAAAACGGACCAGAGGCGTGCTCAGGTCCACTTTATCGGGTATATTCTCCTCGGAAGTATAACCGGGGACAAGAAGGTATTCACTGAAAGTGCGGCAGGGCTCATTGTAGTAAAACGCCATATTGTCATCCTCCCACAGACAAAATTAGATCGATCCGATAATTATTGATTTTCAATTATTGTACATTCAATATCTGCGATGTCAACCGCACAGGCGGCAGATATCGTTAAAAATCGTATCGGCAGCTGTCACTTCCCGCATTCGTTGTAATCTTGCGTTAATTGTTTTGACATTTCCCATAACATATAATGGAAGTAATAGTGAAATTCTTGTTCCATTTAGGAGGCTGAAATAATGATCAGACGTTTTACCAGCCTGTTTTTGGCTCTCGTCATGTGCATCGTTCTATGCTCATGCGCGCCGCCCTACGCCGACCCTACGCCCGGCGGCAACGATCCTGAACCTCCTGTTGACGGACCGGGTACCGTACCGGAGCTGGACAAAAAACTGCTGCAGGAATTCTACGGCAGGCTGAAGGGCGTATGGCTCCACGACGGAGGCGCATCTTCCGGGTATTCCTTTATTGCCATATCCAAGGATGGTGATGACGTGTGCTTCACTGCGGGCATTCCGGAGACCGAATTCGCTTTCGGCGGCCCGATAGACTATATAGAGAAAGCCGGAGATGTTTACACGTTCAACGTGCACATTCCTGAGGTACCGTCCACTGAAGAATACTCAGGACACGAAGCCTATGACCTTATGACGAGCATCAATTGTGCTGATATAGATAAATATCAGATCACCGCCAACGACCACGCAAGGAACGGTGATATGAGGATATTCGATTTCTACGGCGCTGATCTCGAATCAGTTGACTGGGGCGCGATGCATGCAGGCAATGAGCCCATGCCTTCCGTTGACACGGATCTTCTCAAAAAGCTGTGGGAGCAGCTGAACGGCATTTGGCTGCTGGACGAAGTGGCCGACAACATCTTCTTCTCCACGTTCACTTTCGATGGTGAGAATTACTGCCTCGGCCAGGGCATCCCCGCGAGCGGGTATATGCTCTCCGGAACAGTTACCGATATCAAGGAGAAGGACGGCCGCTACGACATAACCGTCTTCATCCCCGCAGTCCCCGAGACAGAGATGGACAGCGGGCATGCAGCTTTCTCCGTTGATGTCGCGCTGGAGATCACCGGCAATGGCAAGATCAGGATGACATGCTTTGCAGGAAACGGCGACTTCAGCCAGTGGCGCTACGCCTCGGCTGACTGGGATTCCTTCGACTGGAATCAGATCTACGGATCGGATGTCGGTACCGCCTGGAACAAGCTGTCCGGTGCTTGGGTAGGAAAGAACGATTCCGGAAAGACGCTGGTAGCAGATTTCTATGTGACCACTATGGGAGACAGGAGAATAACCCTCGGGATCCCGTTTACAGGTCCGGGAAACACCGGAACAGTAGTGTCGTTCGAGGACAGGACAGTCGACTCCACATGGTGGGCGCAGCTCGATATCACCGAGACAGAGAAAAGCATACTCGTCATGATAGACTACAGCGCGATATCTTCCGGAAAGATCCGGATGACCGACTTCTTTGATGACGGTAAAGTATTCACGCTGGAATACAAGGCGCAGGATTCACAGCATCTCACTGAAGAGATGATGCCGTAACAACATATCATAATCGATGCGGGAGGGAGCGATTCCTCCCGCATCGCATATATGAGATCAAGGCAGTGCCGGGCACGACCGGAGCCACTGCACTGAGTCTGTATTTGTTTTGTCAATAATGTATATTCCGGTAGTCTTTTTGCACAAAATACTGCTGTTTCTCTACCCTCCATTTTCCTTGCGCCGAATGTGCCCTTATGGCACAATATATACAGAAAAAGATGAAGAGGTACTGCATCATGATTGGTTATCTTTATTCTGTGATCCGCACTGTGATGCACTCTGATTCCGCCCGTCTGTGAGCCTATATGCTCCTGCGGGATTTTTATTTTATATCAATAGAAAAACAGTCGATATAATTCAAATTATGCGGTTTTGAAGTCTCTACCCGGCAGCCGAAGAAATGCCGGACTATCGGCGGACATATCTTCCAAGGATATGCAGCTGTATGTACGGAGACTTTCACAAGTCTCCTTTCTTTGTTATCAGCCGTCAGATGACGGTATAAAATATGTGTCCGATTTTTAGACCATATATGGAGGAAAAAATGAAAAAATTCTTCGCGATCATTATGATCCTCGTCCTCAGCCTTTCCCTGGTCGCCTGCGGAAAGAAAGAGGAGGAGAACCCCGAACCCGCCAAATTCAAGGTCGGATTCATCTTCCTGCACGATGAGAACTCCACCTACGACCTCAACTTCATCAACGCTGCGAAAGCTGCCTGTGAAGAACTTGACGTAGATTATGTTCTCCGCACGAACGTCCCTGAGACTGAGAAGTGCTACGAGACAGCCGCTGAGCTGGCTGACTCCGGTTGCTCCGTCGTCTTCGCCGACAGCTTCGGTCATGAGGACTTCATGATCTCCGCTGCCAAGGAGTTCCCCGACGTTTGGTTCTGCCATGCAACAGGCACCAAGGCTCACACAGAGAATCTCCCCAACTACTTCAACGCTTTTGCTTCCATCTATGAAGGAAGATACCTCGCAGGCATTGCTGCCGGTATGAAGCTCAACGAGATGATCGAAGCCGGCGAGTTCACCGCAGAAGAAGCCAAGATCGGCTATATCGGAGCCTTCACCTATGCAGAGGTTATCTCCGGTTACACCTCCTTCTTCCTCGGCGCACGCTCCGTCTGCCCCACCGCCACAATGGAAGTGACCTTCACAGGTTCCTGGTACGATGAGACCGCTGAGAAGGAAGGCGCCAACACCCTTATGGACCGCAACTGCAAGCTCATCAGCCAGCACGCTGACTCCATGGGCGCCCCCACCGCATGCGAGAACCGCGGAGTACCTGATGTTTCCTACAACGGAAGCACTGTAGCATCCTGCCCCAACACTTTCATCGTTTCTTCCCGCATCGACTGGACTCCTTACTTCAAGGAAGCCATCCAGGCCAAGATGAACGGCAAGTCCCTGCCCACCGATTATACCGGCACAATCGCGACCGGCTCCGTCGTCCTCACCGAGGTCAATGACAAGGTCGCCGCGGCAGGCACCAATGAAGCAATCGAGACCGCCAGAAAGGCTCTGCAGGCCGGCACTCTCCATGTGTTCGACACCACCACCTTCACAGTCGACGGAAAAGCTCTTGACTCCTACCTCGCGGATGTTGACACTGATCCTGCCTACACCCCCGACACTGAGGTCATTGAGAACGGTTACTTCAACGAGTCCGCGAAGCGCTCTGCTCCTTACTTCGATCTTCAGATCGACGGCATCACGCTTCTCGACACAGCATTCTAATCATCTGAGTTATCCGGGAAGCCTCCGCATGGGGGCTTCCCGTACTCATTGCCGGTTACCGGAGCCCGGAAGCTATGCTTCCGAGTTGCTGTAATCAGCAATGTTCTTTTTTCTTTATCGGAGGACCAACGTGTCAGACAAATCAATTGCCGTAAAGATGAGGGATGTCTCCAAGTCGTTCGGCCCGGTGATGGCCAATGACAAGGTATGGCTGGATATCTACAGAGGAGAGATACTTGCACTGCTCGGCGAGAACGGCAGCGGCAAGACGACTCTTATGAACATCCTGTCCGGCATCTATACTCCTGACGAGGGACACATCTACATCAACGACGAGGAAGTAACGATCCGCTCACCCAGAGAGGCATTCGAGTACGGTATAGGAATGATCCACCAGCACTACAAGCTCGTGGAAGTCCTCACCGCGGCCGAGAACATCATACTGGGAGTCAAACAGCCCGGCAGGCTGGACATATCCTCCGTATGCGAGAAGACCAGGCAGCTGTGTGAGGAATACGGCTTCGAACTGGATCCGATGCAGAAGGTCTATGACATGTCTGTCTCCCAGAAACAGACCGTAGAGATACTCAAGGCTCTGTACCGCGGGGCCGACATACTGATCCTTGACGAGCCTACCGCCGTACTGACGCCTCAGGAGACTGAGAAGCTATTTGCCATCCTCAGAAACATGCGCGACAGCGGCAAGGCAGTCGTCATCATCACACACAAGATGAACGAGGTCGAAGAACTCTCCGACCGCGTCGCGATACTGCGTCAGGGCCGTTTCGTAGGAGATATGCCTACCCATATGACGAACGCCCAGGAAATGACCAATATGCTTGTGGGTCATCCGGTCTCACTGAGCATCGACCGTCCCGATCCGATCAATCCGAAGCCTAGGATCGAGGTCAGCGGGCTCACTGTACGGAATGAAGAAGGAGTCATCAAGCTCGATGACGTATCCTTCACTGCATACAGCGGCGAGATACTCGGAATAGCCGGTATCTCAGGCAGCGGTCAGAAGGAGCTTCTGGAATCAATTGCCGGCCTTCAGCCGACGGAATCCGGCAGCATCAGTTATATCGAGGACGACGGCACACGTGAAGAGCTCATAGGAAAGGATCCTCTCTCGATCGCCAACCTCGGCGTGACGCTCTCATTCGTTCCGGAAGACAGGCTCGGAATGGGTCTTGTCGGCAATATGGATATCTCGTCAAATATGATGCTCCGCTCTTTCCGCACCGGAAAGTCCGCTTTTCTTAACAGAAAGGATCCCCGCAGGCTCGCTGAGCGCGTGGTGGATGAACTGGAAGTCGTGACTCCCGGAATATCCACGCCGGTCAGAAAGCTTTCAGGCGGCAACATACAGAAGATCCTGGTCGGCCGAGAGATCTCATCCAGTCCCAAGGTGCTCCTTACCGCTTACGCAGTCAGAGGTCTGGACACTAACTCTTCATACACGATCTACGATCTTATTAATAAGCAGAAGCAGAACGGTGTCGCTGTTATATATGTCGGCGAAGACCTCGATGTTCTTCTTGAGCTGTCAGACCGGATCCTTGTGCTCTGCGACGGGAAAGTCAGCGGGATAGTGGAAGGAAAGAAAGCGGAAAAGAATAAGATCGGCATGATGATGACCAAGCTCGGAGGTGAAGACTGATGGATAGAAAGAACCGTTCGCCTCGCTTCCATATTGAGAGACGTGCGTCACTTCCGTGGCATAAGAGCCTTGCTGTAAGACTGCTCTCGATACTTGCCGCTTTCATCGTCTGCGCACTGCTCACCATGATCATCACCGGCGTAAATCCCGTGGATTTCATCTCAACGATGTTTTACGGTTCATTCGGTACGCCCAGAAAAATGTGGATCACCGCTCAGAACGTCGCGGTCCTTCTCTGCATCTCCCTTGCCGTCACACCCTCTTTCCTGATGAAATTCTGGAACGAAGGCGCAGACGGGCAGATCCTCATGGGATGTCTCGCTTCGTCAGCATGCATGATCAAACTCAGTGACAAGATGCCGAACTGGCTTCTGATCGTTGTGATGTTTCTGACATCGGTCGCAGCCGGAACTCTGTGGGCCATCATACCCGCGTTCTTCAAGGCTCAGTTCAATACGAACGAGACGCTGTTCACCCTGATGCTGAACTACATTGCCACTCAGATCGTCGCCTACTTCATCGTCAAGTGGGAGGTCCCGAAAGGATCGGGTCAGATAGGCATCATCAACCAGAGCACCGAGACAGGCTGGTTCCCACAGCTGTTCGGGAACAAGTACATTCTCAGCATCCTCACCGCGGCCATCATGACCGCATTCATATACTCGTATATCAGATACAGCAAGCACGGTTACGAGCTCACTGTCGTCGGTGAGAGCACACGGACCGCCAGGTACATCGGCATAGATGTCAAACGCGTCATCGTAAGGACCATGGCCCTGTCAGGCGCTATGGCCGGAGCAGTCGGCTTCCTGCTTGTGTCCGGCATCAACCACACGCTGACGACGACGATAACAGGCGGTCAGGGATTCACCGCAGTCATGGTGTCATGGCTCGCTCAGTTCAATCCGATCGCAATGATCGCGACCAGTTTCCTCATCATATTCCTTGAACGCGGAGCCATCGAGATATCTTCCGCTTTCACGCTCAACCAGTCCTTCTCAGCCATCCTTACCGGGATAATCCTCTTCTTCCTCATCGGAAGCGAGTTCTTTGTCTCATACAGGATCAGAAGGTCCGCAAACACTGAAACAGGAAAGGAGCCGGATAAAAATGTTTGATATCACAGCGTTCTTCCCCAGAGCGGTCGCTCAGGGCATTCCCCTCCTTTTCGGAAGCACAGGCGAGACGCTTACAGAAAAGGCCGGCAACCTGAACCTCGGTATTCCCGGGATAATGTATGTCGGAGGAATAAGCGGAGTCATCGGTTCGTTCCTTTATGAACAGAACACTTCCAATTTCAGTCCTTTCCTTGCCGTTATGATCCCGTTCCTGGCATCATTGCTCGGTTCCCTTCTCATGGGGCTCATCTATTCCTTCCTTACGATCTCTCTCAGAGCGAACCAGAACGTCACCGGTCTTGCCATGACCACGTTCGGCGTAGGTATAGGAAACTTTTTCGGCGGCTCCCTTATCAAGCTTACAGGCGCCGAGGTACCCAATATCTCGCTCTCTGCAACCAGCATCTGTTTCAGAAAACATCTCCCCTTCGCTGACAAGCTCGGCGTTTTCGGGAATATGTTCCTCAAGTACGGTTTCCTCGCTTACCTGGCAATTGCGATCGCCCTCTACGTCTCGTATTTTCTCAACAGGACTCAGACAGGTCTTCACCTGAGAGCCGTCGGAGAAAACCCCAGCACCGCTGATGCCGCCGGCATCAATGTCAGCAGATACAAATATACAGCCACATGCCTCGGCAGCATGATCGCAGGTCTCGGCGGTCTGTACTACGTTATGGACTATGCCAACGGCATATGGTCAAATGACGGATTCGGCGACAGAGGATGGCTCGCCATTGCTCTCGTTATCTTCACAGTCTGGAAGCCTACGCTCGGGATCGTCTCATCGATACTTTTCGGAGGTCTGTACATACTGTACCTTTACATCCCTTCCGGAATGAATCTCTCCCTCAAAGAGCTTTATAAGATGATCCCCTATGTCTTCACAGTTGTGGTCCTGGTCTTCTCCAGCATCAAAAACAAGAGAGAGAATCAGCCGCCCGAATCACTCGGACTTTCATTCTTCCGCGAAGACAGATAAAACCGTTTTTTCAACCAAAAGGTCCGCACATAAGTACGGACCTTTTTTGTACTTTCTTAATAATTCAGCGGAAGGCTCAGAACGTCGGTCTCCAGTCCTGCTCCTTGAATCCGATATAGTCCATCGCTTCGCAGATCACCGCATCCCATGCGTCCCAGTTATGCACTCCGTGGTATGTGGAGAGCGTGTAGTTGAACGGGTTGCCTTCATAGCTGAGGAACTTGTCTTTCATGATGTTGGAATGTCTGAGAAGGTCGGTCTCTTCCAGGCCGCAGTAGTGATAAAGCGTCGGGAAAGGCCCTCCGTTCGCTACGATGCGGTCAGACTTTACGAAGCAGTCATATTCTGTCCCTTCGAGGTTCGGGAATATGTCGCCGTAAATGCGTTTCATTCCCGCAAGCCAGCCGGGAGCCATCCTTCCGGAGTCGTACTGCTCATGGAACATGTTGTTCGGCCAGTTTGCTGCGGACAGGCATATTATTCCCATATACAGATCAGGTCTGGAGAGGCCGATGGACAGGGAACCCAGTCCGCCCATTGAAAGGCCGGCGATAGCCACGTCTTCGCGTCTGGTGGAGCATCCGAAATACTTGCTGCATATCTGAGGCAGTTCCTCTGTCACGAATGTGAAGTACTTTATGCCGTCAGCCATATCGTTCCAGAATCCGAACTCTCCGTCCGGCATGATCACCGCAATGTTCCTCTTCAGTGCATAGCGTTCGATCGACGTCTGGTTCATCCATGTGGTGTAGTTGTCGCTCCAGCCGTGGAGCAGATAAAGAGTCTTCCAGCCAGTCTCCGGCTTTTCGCAGTTCTCCGGGAGAACGACATTGAACTGTGTCTCTTTCCCGAGAGCTCTGGAGCGGATGTCAAAGGTAAGATTTGCCATAGTAGATCCTCCTGATCGTCATTATTAAAGCCATAACGGCAGTATGCTTATTTAATCAGGGCTTGACCGCCCTTGATGCTATAAAGGTAGGCACGTTGTGCTCGTGCAGGACCCCTTCCCCGTTCGTATCTTCATAGATGTCTGTGAGAACAAGACCTGCCTTGAGCTGACCTCCAAGCTGCTCCTCTATCGTATGTGAGAACTGGACTCCTGAATCGGAGTCCTTCAGGTCCTTCATCTGAGCAGGATCAGACAGAGGGTCAAACGGCAGCGTATACTTGATCGTCGTTCCTTCATCATCAAAAAGGAAATTGATACCATTGTCCTGTCCCGCCAGCAGTACTCCCCCGTGTCTTAGCACTCTGAAGCATTCGTTCCATACATGCTGAACGTCTCTTACATAGCAGTTTGATACGGGATGAAATATCAGGTCAAATGACTCATCATCGAAAGGGAATCTCTCGGCCATATCAGCTTTCACTATCTCGATCGGATATCCTTCCCTCTCTGAGACCATCCTCTCGCTTTCAAGCTGCCTGTCGGACAGATCCATGACTGTGCATTCCGCGCCGAGAGCACAGAAAACAGGCATCTGCTGTCCTCCTCCGGAAGCAAGCCCAAGTATCTTCTTTCCTTTTATCTCGCCGAACCACTCAGGAGGTACAGGCTTAGTCGGAGTCAGAACGACATTCAGCTTTCCGGATGCCGCCTCAGCATATTCTTCACTGGTGATCGGTATGCCCCATCTCCAGCCATCATCCACCCATCTGTCTATGGTTTCCGCGTTTAAATATGTATATTTATCCATACATTAATTCTATCATTTCGTTTTTCTCCGGAATACAGTTTCCTCTTTTTTGTACACTCCTACAGTTGTCGTTGTGCAAATTGCAGAACGCAGTTGCTGTATAATAATAAAAAAGCAATCCGCGGGGAGGATTAATGGTCATCATCATAACCGGTGCCACCCACACAGGCAAAACGGCGCTAGCCAAGAAACTGGTCAGAAAGACCGGTTTTTTCTGCGTGTCCGTCGATCATCTCAAGATGGGACTCATCAGGAGCGGCAACACCACGCTGACACCGTACGACGATGATGAATTGACTGATTACCTGTGGCCTATCGTCCGTGAGATGATTAAGACAGCCATAGAGAACGGTCAGGATCTGGTAGTTGAAGGCTGTTATGTTCCTTTCAACTGGAGAGACGGTCTCGGTGAAGTGTATCTGTCACAGATAGAATATATCTGTCTTTGCATGAGCTCAGATTACATTGCATCACATTTTGATGATATCCTTGCTCACCGTTCCGATGCCGAAAACAGACTTTACGATGCAGATCCCGCGCCGGCTTCATACATCCGGGACAACAGGTATTTCGAACGCGGATGCCGGCAGGCAGGCAATACTCTTCTTATGATAGAAGACAACTGGGAAAAGTCCGTCGGCGTATGGCTTGACAGAATTTCTGATACAGCAACGGAGAGAACCATATGAAAAGACGCATAGTTTTCCTGATCGCTCTGATCCTTATGCCCTGCGTCGTTCTGGCAGGTATGTTTATGGAGAAGAACGGTTCACTGGAGATGATGCCGACACCTGAGCAAGCCGAAAAGACCGTGACAACCGGCGCCGTGCTGCTCTCAGCCGGTTGCGCTGCCGGTACTGTCAGCACAGCATTTTTATACAGAGCAAAAAAGAAGAAATCCGGAACATAAAACAAAGATCAGGAGGAACACATGGCCAGATTCATTCTTGCAGCAGACCAGGGCACAACAAGTTCAAGGGCAATACTGTTTGACGAGAATCAGAATATTGTTTCCGTCGCCCAGAGAGAATTCACCCAGTACTATCCCAAAGAGGGATGGGTGGAGCATGACGCCATCGAGATATATCTCACACAGCTCTCTGTGATGCAGGAAGCGGTCACGAAGAGCGGTGTCGATGTGCACGACATTGCAGCGATCGGTATCACGAACCAGAGAGAGACCGTCGTGGTATGGGACAAGAACACCGGTGTTCCGATCTGCAATGCGATAGTTTGGCAGTGCAGACGTACTGCGGACATCTGTGAGGAACTGGAAAGGAAAGGCCTTTCCGACTATATACGTCAGACCACAGGACTTTTGATCGACGCCTACTTCTCCGGCACCAAGATCAAGTGGATACTGGACAATGTTCCCGGAGCAAGAGCGAGAGCGGAAAAAGGAGAACTGCTCTGCGGGACCATTGACAGCTGGCTGCTTTACAAATTCACCGACGGAAGAGTGCATATGACAGACCGCACGAACGCCTCCAGGACAATGCTGTATGACATCCGCAACCAGCGCTGGGACGATAAACTTCTCAGCGAGCTCGATATCCCGCGCTCCATGCTTCCCGAGGTCAGGTCCAGCAGCGAGATATACGGCTACATGGACTTCGGCGGGGTAAGCATCCCGATCGCGGGCATCGCCGGAGACCAGCAGAGCGCTCTGTTCGGCCAGACATGCTTTGAGAAAGGAGACGCCAAGAACACTTACGGAACCGGTTGCTTCACTCTTATGAACATCGGCAGCGAGATAGTCTACAGCAAGAACGGCCTTGTGACCACTGTCGCAGCCTCAGGGCCGGACAGGATCAGCTACGCGCTGGAAGGGAGCGTCTTCGTAGCCGGAGCTGTCGTGCAGTGGCTGAGAGATGAGCTCGGCCTCGTTGAGACCGCCGCTGACACAGAGTTCTATGCTACAAAAGTGGAAGATACCGCAGGCGTTTATGTAGTCCCTGCCTTCACCGGTCTGGGCGCTCCTTATTGGGATATGTATGCCAGGGGTACGATCGTCGGTCTGACCAGAGGCGCGAACCGCAACCATATCATACGCGCAGCGCTGGAATCCATAGCATACCAGACGAACTCAGTCCTTCACGCCATGGAAGCCGATATCGGCTACAGACTCACCGAACTGAAAGTCGACGGAGGTGCCAGCGCCAACAACTTCCTGATGCAGTTCCAGTCTGACATCACCGGGATCGACATCATACGTCCCATGACACTCGAAACGACAGCTCTCGGAGCCGCATGTCTTGCAGGTCTCGCTACCGGTGTCTGGAAAGACCTGGAAGAACTCAAATCAAGATGGTCAGTTGAGCGCACCTTCTCACCTTCCATCGATGAAGAAAAAAGAGAGCGCCTGACTGCCGGGTTTGACAGGGCAGTCCAGCGCTCAAACGGTTGGGCTAAATAGACAGTCTCAGAAATCAACTTCCTGAAGTTTCATGAGGGTCTCGGCATAGATTTCCACGGCTTTGACGAGGATATCGATCGACTGACCCTCATTCTTCATGTGCGCGGATCCTACCCATTCGGGTCCTTCTTCTCCGAACACCTCGCATCCGAAAGACACTGCATTATGCATCTTTCTGGCGTATGTTCCTCCGCTCATCACGAAGGGCCTGTCGTTCCTGCCGGTGACCGAGTTGAAGATATCGCACATCAGCCTGACCGCGGGGCTGTCCGGTTCAAGATAGAACGGCCCGCTGTTTCCGACGTTCCTGACTTCAAATCCGCACTCGGCGGCTTTTTTCTCAATGTTCTTCTCTATCTCATCGGCCGGTATGGCAGTATTGTAACGGCTGTTGACGTTGAGGCAGAGCCTTCCGTCCTCTGTAAGTCCGATCATTCCTCCGATGATGGAGTTCTTTTCGAACCTGCCGTCTTCCGCGGCGATTCCCAAAAAACCGCCATCCACATCGTTCATAACGCTGCATACGAATTCTGCAGCCCTCTTTTCTTCCCCTTCAAGGATCCCGGCTTCAAGAAGAAGTGATACCGCTTTGAAGTTTGCGTTTACGCTCCCCCACGGACTTCCAGCATGTGCTGCCTTGCCCGAAGCCGTAACGGTGACTCTTCCGTCCTCTTCACTGAAAGCGTATCCTTCCTTGTTTTCGGCTGCTTTTCTGAGTGCATCGGCATAGCACGCGTCAAGTACTGCCGTGCATCTGTCAGGGACGACGTTCGAGGCCATTCCTCCGCTGATGGAAAGTATCTTTCCGTCAGTTATCGGCGCTGACACCAGATCTGCGCTGTATATTCCCTTCTCGCCGTGTCCGACCGGAAATCCTGCGTCCGGTGTGAATGCGAATACCGGCTCCGGATAGTGCTCAAGGTAATAATCAAGGTCGCTCATTCCACATTCTTCATCGCAGCCGAGAAGTACCCTTATGCCGTACCTGAGCGGGATCTTGTTGTCAAACAGGTACTTGCACGCATACATGGCGGCAAGAAGAGGACCCTTGTCATCCCCGGTACCGCGCCCCATAACATAGCCTTCCTTTATATACATATCAAACGGATCATGATCCCACCCATCACCTACCGGGACGACGTCCAGATGTCCGATAACTCCGAGGAACTTCTCCTCATCTCCGGTGTGAGCATACCCGATATGTCCGTCGCAGTCGACAGTCTTCTCGAATCCAAGTTCTTTCGCTATCCTGAAAGCCTCTTCCTCAGCTGTCCTGACTCCGGTCCCGTAAGGCGCGCCTTCTGCAGGCTCTCCCTTTATGCTGTTGATGTCCACGAGTCTCTTGAGGTCTCTGAGCAGATTATCTCTGTTGCTCTCTGCAAATTCTCTGGCTGTCTGCATTATGTATTATCCTCCGGCATTTATTAATGTACTAAACTGAATTATAATTAACATCCGACATCATAACAAGAAGGCGGTCTGTATCATTGGAATCTGTATTCAGAAAAAAGGATATCGTTCTGATAGCTTGCGTCCTTGCTGCTGCCGCGGCGCTGTTCCTGTTGCCCAAAATGCTTCGGCCGGCAGGCGCAGAAGCTGCGGTGATATACGACGGGACAGAAGTGATGCGGATAGATCTGGACGAAGACGGGACCTATACTGTTCAGGGCGATCTTACCGCCACACTGGTGGTGAGCAGCGGGAAGATACGATTCGTGAACTCCCTCTGCCCCGACAAGCTCTGCGAAGGTTTCGGATGGATCGGGCTCAAGGGAGAGACTGCTGTATGTATGCCGGCAAAACTTGCCGTCACTATAGTTTAAATCTTTCCCGGCACAAGAATCATCACAACAAAAAACTCCTCTGCGGCGCGGAAAACTGTCCTGCTGCAGAGGAGTTGTTCTTTTGTCTGAGGATTATCAGTCGAGACCTATCTTCCTTCTTGCCTTTGCAAGTGTCCTGGCAGCCAGAGAGGATGCCTTCTCAGCACCTTCCTTCAGGATGGCATTGAGCTGATCCTTGTCGGAAAGGTAAAGAACGTATCTTTCCTGTATAGGTCTGAGCATGTCCCTCACTGTCTCGCCGACGGCGGTCTTGAAATCGCCGTAGCCTTTGCCTTCGAATTCACTCTCGATCTCCTCGAAGGACTTTCCGGTACAGGCACTGTAGATGCTCATCAGGTTTGTCACTCCCGGCTTGTCCTCCGATGCCCTGATAACGCTTTCAGAGTCTGTGACAGCCCTTCTGAACTTCTTAATGATGAGATCCGGATCATCCAGAAGCATTATCTTGGCATTGACATTCTCATCAGACTTGCTCATCTTGGCAGTCGGGTCCTGCAGAGACATAACTCTTGCGGCTACCTTTGGGAAGTATCCGTCCGGAACCACGAATGTCTGACCGTAGATGCCGTTGAACCTCTCGGCTATATTTCTTGCAAGTTCCAAATGCTGCTTCTGATCCGCACCGATGGGAACGAGATCCGTCTGGTACAGAAGGATGTCCGCTGCCATGAGCACGGGGTATGTGAACAGTCCGCCGTTCACGTTCTCGGGGTGTTTCTGAGACTTGTCCTTGAACTGCGTCATCCTGGACAGCTCCCCGAACTGCGTATAGCATCCGAGGATCCACGACAGCTCGGCGTGCTGATGCACGTCTCCCTGAATGAACAGTATCGCCTTCTGCGGATCTACTCCGCACGCAAGAAGCAGTGCCGCTGATTCCCTGATCTGTCTTCTCAGCGTAGCCGGATCCTGCCTGACAGTTATGGAATGCAGATCAACGACGCTGTAGATGCAGTCATATTCATCCTGCAGAGCGCCCCAATTGCGGACTGCTCCCAGGTAATTTCCCAGCGTAAAGCCGCCGGTGGGCTGGATACCGCTGAACACGCGTTTTTTTCTTTCGTCCGCCATTGTAAGCCTCCTTTTATTATTAATAAGTACAGAATCCATTGTATTCTCACAGTATTTCTCTGTCAATTGACAATGTATTACAGCGACCGTAGAATAATCACGGAACACAATTACTGACAGGAGTGAATTTATAAATGGGAAAAGTCCGCACCAGGTTTGCACCCAGCCCCACGGGATATATGCACATAGGGAACCTGCGCACAGCGCTCTATGCGTATCTGATAGCCAAAAAAGACGGCGGTGACTTCATCCTCAGGATAGAGGATACCGATCAGGGCAGGCTCGTGGAAGGAGCTGTAGACGTAATATACAACACCCTGAAAGACTGCGGTCTCTACTGGGATGAAGGTCCTGATATCGGAGGAGACTACGGTCCCTACGTTCAGAGCGAAAGAATGGACAACTACCTCGAATATGCAAAGAAGCTGGTTGAAAACGGCAGTGCGTATTACTGTTTCTGCACCGAGGAGGAGCTGGACAGCAGGATTCCCAAGAAGGAAGAAGGCGGAGAGATGATCCGCCGCTATGACGGACACTGCAGAAATCTTTCAAAGGAAGAAGTGGAGGCAAAGCTTGCCGCCGGCATTCCGTATGTCATCAGGCAGAAGATGCCTTCTGAAGGCGTTACCACTTTCCATGACCTCGTTTACGGAGACGTCAGCGTCGAGAACAAGGAACTTGAGGATCAGGTACTTATCAAGAGCGACGGGATGCCCACATATAACTTCGCCAATGTCGTAGACGACCATCTAATGGGCATTACGCATGTGGTCAGGGGAAACGAGTATCTCTCATCCAGTCCCAAATACAACCTTCTCTATGAGGCATTCGGATGGACACCGCCCGAATATGTCCACTGCGCTCCCGTTATGAAGGACGAGCATCAGAAGCTCTCGAAGCGCAACGGCGACGCTTCATATCAGGACCTTGTCGCCAAAGGATATCTCACTGAAGCTGTTCTGAACTACATAGCTCTTCTCGGCTGGTCCCCGAAGGGCGAGAGGGAGATCTACACAGTTGAGGAGCTCACTCACGAGTTCGATATGTCCGGGATCAGCAAATCCCCTGCCATCTTCGATCCGGAAAAGCTGAAACACATAAATGCGGAATACATACGCGCGCTGTCTCCGGAAGACTTCAAAAAGCACGCGATGCCCTTTATACGTCAGGCTGTCAAGAGAGACGACGTTGACTTCGACATCCTTTGCGAGGTGCTTCAGCCCAGGACAGAGTACTTTTCGGACATTCCTGAAAAGCTTTCATTCATCGACGCACGTCCCGATATCGATCCTGAACTCTATAACAGCAAGAAGTTCAAGACCAATGCGGAGACTGCCAGACCGGCACTTGAAGCAAGCCTGACGGCTCTCGAGGCTCTCGATGATTTCACCGTGGAATCCGTACACTCCACACTGCTTGCTCTGGTCGAGTCTCTCGGAGTAAAGAACGGATGGATACTCGGACCTCTGCGCGTGGCGATCTCCGGCGTACAGGTAACTCCCGGCGGCGCCGTGGAGCTTATAGCAGCCCTCGGCAAGAACGAGACCCTTTCGAGGATCAGATCAGCCATAGCAGCACTTTGACCGTAATACTTTTAACAGTCTGCCTTCCGATTACGGAAGACAGTTTTTTTGCCGGCTTCCCTGTAAATTTAACGAAAATGTATGACTGTTTATGTCGAATTTGACAGGCGAATTGCCTTCTGATATATTTGTTAGGATTATATATTACCCCAGAAGGAGAGTGATTCTTTTATGCCGGAAGGCGACCCCTTAAGTAGCTTGCTGCTTACCGTTTTACTGATCGCCGTTAACGCGTTTTTCGCTATGAGCGAGATCGCAGTGATCACATTCAATGACATTAAACTCAGACACCTGGCCGAGGAGGGCGACAAGAGGGCTCAGATCCTCGAAAAGCTGACAGAAGAAGAAAGCAAGTTTCTGTCTACCATACAGGTCGGTGTCACACTGGCGGGATTCTTCTCATCCGCAGTTGCCGCTGACAACTTTACACCTGTTGTAATGAAATGGTTCGGCAACACAGGCATCCCCGCTGCGACTCTGCGCACCGCGAGCATCATTATCATCACGGTGCTTCTCTCGTTCATAACACTGATCTTCGGGGAACTTGTCCCGAAGCGCATAGCGATGAACAATCCGGAAAAGATGAGTTTCTTTGCAGCCTATCCCCTGAGATTCTTCTCAGTCATCGCGGCTCCGTTCGTCAAGCTCCTTTCCGTGTCTACAAACCTCGTTCTGAGACTAATTGGAATAGATCCTAATGCGCAGAACGCCGATGTGACCGAGGAAGAGATCAGGATGATGCTGGATGCCGGTGAAGAGGAAGGAACCATCGAGGAAGATGAGAGCGAGATGATCCATAACATCTTCGATCTCGATGACACCGTAGTCAGCGATATAATGACTCACAGAACGGAACTCATCACCGTTGATATAGACGATCCTGTTGAGACGATCATCAGGGTCGCCCAGGAAGAAGGACACAGCCGCTTCCCCGTCTGTGACAAAAGCGCAGACAAGATCCTGGGCATGCTGCTCATCAAGGATCTTCTGCCGCTTATCGGTTCCGATCTGAGCGGTTTCAATGTACGGAACTATATGCGCGAAGTCCTGTTCGTTCCCGAGAGCATGCCTGTAAAAAGCGCTTTTGAGAACATGCGCAAGAACAAGCTTCAGCTGGCCGTTGTAGTCGATGAATACGGCGGGACAGCAGGAATAGTTTCCATGGAAGATATACTGGAATCCATCGTCGGAGATATAGAAGACGAGTACGATGACGAGGAGGAAGAGATCAGCCAGGTCTCGGAAGGCGTATTCGACCTTGACGGCACTGCCTATATTGAGGATGTTGAGGATGAGCTCGGCATCACGATCGCCGATGCCGACGATAGCTATGACACCATCGGAGGCTACCTCACTGACAAACTCGGCAGACTTCCGGAAGAAGATGAGAGTCCCGAAGTCGAGGCTGCCGGCTATCTGTTCAGGATCGTCAGCGTCAAGGAGCACAGGATCGATACTATTCAGGCTGTAAAGCTGCAGGACAGCGAAACAGAAGAGGATCAGGACTGATCCGGATAATACAGAAATCAGCAGGGCGTTTAGCCCTGCTTTTTTGTTTCCCGTTTTATTATTAACCTGGCGCGGAGACCCGTGACTTCAGTCGTGGGAGGAGCGCCAGCCTCCTTTTCTGCGATTTTGTTTGTTTGATCTTGTTTACTATATACCCTCTTAAGCAATACACCATTGTACTGTTATTAGTACTATGAATGTGCTATCCTGTATTTGTGATCAGTAACAGAATGGTGGTGTTTTTATTGCTTCAGACGCGTACTGCTAAGATAAGGATCTGTCCTGATCCGGATGATTCTGCTCTTCTTCTGGATACTATGAGAGCCTATACGGATGCCTGCAGCTTCGTGTCTGACGTCGCTTCTTCACAGACAGTTGTTTCTGACAGATACAGACTGCATGATGCTGTCTACAGACAGGTGCGTTCCCGCTTCTCTCTTCCTTCCCAGATGGCTCAGAGCGTCATCAGAACAGTTACGGCCTCTTACAGATCTCTGCGTACCAGTCGGAAAGAGCATCCTGAGAGATTCAGGAAGAAGAGGGGTATCGTTCCGAAGTTCCGTTCTCCTCAGCTCGATCTCGTTAGAGGAAGAGACTATTCGCTCCTATGGAACAGGGAACATACGGAAAGAGTATTCAGCATCAATACTCTCAAGGGAAGGATAAAGGCAGCTTTCTTTGCGGAAGCAATGGACTGGGCTTTTGCTGAAGGAGCGAGAATGGGT
>JAFWDH010000014.1 GCA_017513135.1 Oscillospiraceae bacterium | reverse complement strand
GTCCTCCGAAAATCCAAAGATGAAGCCATCATCGACGAAAACGGCTTCACTTGGTTTTTCTCACAGGAAGACACTTCACGTTTTCACGATCTGATCTCGATCCAGATAGACTACACTTCCGGGACGGCGAGATATACCATCACGCCGAGGTCCTACAAGATAACTGACAGTGCAATAGACGAGGTGATCTGATGGACAAGGTAGTGATAGACGGAGGGGAACTGACTCTGAACGCCCGGATGGACGGAGGAGAAACATCCCTAACAACAAACATAGACGGAGGAGAAACAGGCGCAAACTTTCAGCCCCTTCCTCATATCTCCATCGGTGAAGTGACAACGCTTCCCTCTGGGGCAGAAGCAACGGCTACAATGTCGGGAACGGCATCGCAGCCGTTACTTAATTTAGGGCTCGTTCAGGGCGTGAAGGGTGACAAGGGTGACAAAGGCGATACCGGAGCTCTCGGATCCGTGTCCGCTTCCGTGGATTCAAGCATTGGTACGCCTTCTGTAGAAGTTACCTATGACGGGTCAAACGCATCCTTCGCCTTTCACAACCTTAAAGGCGCACAGGGAGAACAGGGACCGCAAGGAATACAGGGTATTCAGGGCGAACAGGGCGTTCAGGGATTACAAGGTCCTAAAGGTGACACAGGTTCCAAAGGTGATAAGGGAGACAAGGGTGACAAGGGAGATACCGGAGAGAAGGGTGACAAAGGGGATAAGGGTGATACGCCCGTGATCCCTTCCAATGTTTCCGCCTTCACGAATGATGCCGGATATCTCACTCTTTCGACCTTGCCGGTATGGGATGGGAGCGTGAGCGGATGAGTACGACAGTCAATTATAAGGGACAGGACATAGCCTTTGTCGAGAACGATACAAAGACGCTCCTGACTCAAGGTAATTACCTTGAAGGGGACATTGTCCTTACGGATGTAAGTGGATCCGACGAAGACACGCTACTCCTGGCGCTGCGTAACCAAGTAACGAGTGTTTCTGATGACACTCTGACGAGCATCCGTTCTTATGGTCTTGCATATATGACTGCACTGACGAGCGTTGATTTTCCGAATCTTCAGACTATCAACTCATACGCTTTCTACAACGATTACGACTTGGTGATGGAAGGATGGCAGTTTCCTAAGGCGAAGACCATAGGCAACTATGCTTTTCGATATTGTTATGGCTTGACAGGAGAAGTAACTCTTCCTTCTACTGTCACTTCTATCGGTCAGTACAGTTTCGCATCGTGTAAAAATATGACGAAGTTCGTGGCGAACGGAGCGATAACAACGCTTGGCACCTATACCTTCGTCGGTGCGAGTGCGGATCATAAGATGACAATGACGGAGTGCCATATGCCAAACCTCGGCACATCAATCGCCCTAAACCTTAACTGGGGAAGCACAACGGCAGCTAACGCTTGTCAGCAATTAGAGGTCGTTGACATAGGAAAGGCGAAGTCCATAGCTGCCAACACGTTCGCTAACTGCTACAGGTTAAGCACGTTGATTATGCGGAGAACATCCGTCACGACTTGCGCCAATGTTTCCGCCTTCCTTAATACACCTCTCCGAGGATATAGCAGCAGAACGGCAACGATCTATGTTCCGGAAAGTCTGATAGATTCCTACAAGGCAGCGAGCGTGTGGTCTACCATCAACGGATACGGATATGTCACTTGGAAAAAACTTGAAGGGAGCATATATGAGTAATGACGATCACAAGCGAACAGATAGTGACTCTGGCTTCGGTGGTGGGTGCGGTCGTGGGACTATGGGCAATATTCTCAAAACCGTTCACCACATTGAAACGGATAGACCAGCGCACTTCTAAAATGGCAAAACAGGTGAAGCTGCACGGGGATATGATCTCCGAGCTTTTAGATCACGCTATCACTAATAACAACACCGGGAAGATGACCGAGATCAAAAAAAAGTACGACGAATCGTACAGAAATATGTCGGATGACGAGGAGGATTAAATGAGACTGTCAAACAAGGTTTACGATATCCTTAAGTGGATACAAGCAATTTGCGTTCTGTTGGCTACCTTCGTTGAGGATATCTTCAACATCTGGAATCTGCCTTACGGAGACCAGCTATCAAAGACTTTCCTTGCTCTCGCTGCAATCCTTCTGGGGATCCTCAAAGTGGCGAGTGAGAGATACCACAAAGACCTTAACACGGTCAGAGACGACGAGCCTAACGAGGACATCGTCGATCACGAGAAGGTGGACTAATGGGCGCAAGAGAAAGAGCACTCGCTCTCCATTTGAGATATCCGCTTAACTTCGTCGCGTTCTCCCGTGGATTCACTTCCTCGCACAGGGGAGTTGATATCGCGTGGAATGACGCACACGGCGGTCCTAATATGCCAATTTACGCTCCGGCTGACGGGACTGTAGTCATAGCAAAAGATGGGATGGGGAACACTTATTCCTCCGGTATCCCTGACTGGGGAAACTACGTCAAGATAAAACACGCGGACGGCGTATACACTCTTTCTGCCCATATGCTTAAAGGCTCCGTATGCGTTTCTAATGGGCAGTACGTCAAGCGTGGTCAGCAGATAGGACGGATGGGCAATACGGGATACTCTAACGGGTGCCACGATCACTATGAGGTATATGTCGGTGGATCCGGAACAGAATACCGTGTGAATCCTGTCGATTATACCTACGCTTATCCTGATCAGGACGTGCATCCGGGAGACGAAAAGGAATACGGGATAAAACGATATACTCCTGTTAAGGAGGTCGGGAATCCTGTTCCGCGTAATCCTATGGTGGATCAGATAGAGGTGTTGGCTACTACTCTAAGGGCGAGGAAAGAGCCGAATCTCAAGGGTGACGTGCTCGGTTATGTAAAACCGGGCATTTATAATATCTACGGTGAACAGGAAGCGGACGGATACAAATGGTATAAACCGGACGACTTCTGGTGCGCTAACGATAAAGAGGAAACGTGGATAAAGGTAATGCGGTCAGAGTATGTCGGGTCCCCTGTTCCCCGAAACGAAAAGGTAGACCAGATAGAAGTGACCGCGACTACTTTGAGAGCCCGTAAGGATCCTAACCTTCAGGGCGAGGTCTTTGGATTCGTTTCTCCCGGATACTATAATTGTACGGACAGGGCAGAAGCTGACGGGTACAAGTGGTTCAAGGCGGAGGACTTCTGGTGCGCACAGTCTCCAAATGGCGATTGGGTGCATTGGCTTCCGCAGAAGGATCCGCGTTATGAGATCACTTTAATGCAGATAACCGAAGACCAGCGGAAAGAAGTCGAAGCCTACGCAAGGGCTCAAAACATCGTTTACGTTGTTAAGGAAGTATGAAAGTTATCAGCTTAGAACTCCCGTCAGATCTGAAACAGGTCGAGCTCGTTTGCATATCAGACTCCCATATTGGAGATCCATTTGCAAACGAACAGGAGCTTATGAATCAGATCCGGTACGTTGAGGAAACGCCGAACTGCTATTGCATCATCAACGGAGACATAATGAACAATGGTATCAAGTCGTCCAAGTCTGATACCTACACGGAAGTAATGTCCCCTATGGAGCAGATGATCAAAGCAGTCCTGACGCTGAAACCTATAGCGGATAAGTGCCTTGCCATAACTCAAGGGAATCACGAACGGAGGACGGCAAAGGAATCCGGTATAGACCTTATGAGACTCGTCGCACGGGAGCTTCACATTGAGGACAAATACTCTGATGGGATGGCGTATGTGTTCCTTCGCTTCGGAGAGCAGAGCAGTCACGACCGACACAGGAAAGTTCCTTATACGATTCTGGTGACGCACGGATCCGGAGGAGGGAAGACGGTCGGAAGCAAAGCGAACAGACTCGCAGACCTTGTGGCAATAGCAGACGCGGACATCTACCTATACGGACACACGCATCAGCCTATGGTCTTCAAAGAAGGCTTTATGCGAGTAGATTGGCACAACAAGCAGTTAAATATGGTAGACCGTCTGTTCGTTAACTCCGGGGCTTTCCTCGACTGGGGAGGGTATGCGGAACAGGGACAATACAGACCGTCGGTTATATCTACACCGCACATTTTTATGTCCGGAACAAAGCGAAGAATGTGGGCGCACATTTAACTTCTGCGCACAATTTGCGCACGGCACGCAAAATTCCCTTTAAATAAAGGAAATTGGACGGGTTCAAGTCCCGCCACTCCGACCACGAAGCAGGTCTGAAACGTGATGTTTCAGACCTGCTTCATTTTACGCGAAAGGACGCGTTATGCGGGTGCAGTGTTTTGCGGGAAGGTCTGATCATTTACAAAGACAGTCAAGGCCTGCTGCGGATATGCTGGCAATGAATGCATGCCGTGCTAAAATGAATCTGTAAATAATTTCAGCATAAGCTTGAGCAATCTTGCTCTCTTTTGTTTCGTGAACAGGGAGAAAGTAAAAAATGGCGATCTATATGGATCATTCAGCTACTACGGCTCTCTCCGAGCATGCGCTGCAGGAGATGATGCCTTATTTCCATGAAGAATACGGAAATCCGTCAGCTATATACGGTTATGGCCAGACAGGGAAGAACACCCTCGAAAAATGCCGCCAGAGGATCGCCGGATGCATAGGAGCTTTACCGACGGAGATTTTTTTTACTTCGGGAGGTACAGAGAGCGACAACTGGGCAATAAAGGGCGTGTGCCGCAGAAGGAAGGACCGGGGGAAACATATCATCAGCACTGCGATGGAGCACAATGCGGTCCTCAGGACTCTTCAGCAGATGGAAGAGGATGGATTCGAAGTCACTTACCTGATACCGGATCATAACGGTCATATCACGCCTGAGCAGCTGGAAGAGGCCATACGTCCGGATACCGTACTTGTCTCGATAATGATGGCGAATAATGTGGTGGGTACCGTGCTTGATATAAAGGAACTTGTGAAGACCGCAAGGCGTCATCATATACCGTTCCATACGGATGCCGTGCAGGCAGTCGGTCATATCCCGGTGAACGCTCACGATCTCGGTGTTGATTTTCTTTCTTTATCAGCGCATAAATTCAACGGACCGAAAGGCGTCGGCGCACTCTACTGCCGGCTTTCAAGTCCTCTGCAGCCGCTGCTTGCTGGAGGAGGACAGGAGAAAGGAATGCGGTCCGGCACTGAGAATATCCCCGGCATCGTGGGAATGACCACGGCGCTGGAAGATGCAGTCACCTCCATGAAAAGCAATACAGAGTATCTCAAAGGTCTGCAGGAAAGGATGATCTCGGGCGTTCTCGCAATACCCGGGGTGCGTTTGACCGGGGATCCGGAAAACCGTCTTCCCGGCTTCTGCTCATTTGTCGTGGAGGGCATTCCTCACAGTGTCTATGTCGTCAACGAGATGAATGAGAGAGGCGTGTGCGTCAGTTCCGGTTCTGCCTGCTCCGCTGCGTCCAGAGAGGCGTCTCATGTGCTTGTCGCGCTGGGATACGGCAAGAGCGAGGCCGGAAGCAGCATCAGGATCACGCTCGGCACTGACAACACGCAGGAGGACGTGGATTACGCGCTGCGAGCGCTGCGTGATTCCATACATAAAGTCCGTTCGGAAAAGCCTGCAGGGCTGATCTGAAGCAGATCTGTTTATTCGAAAAAGAAACGTGTGATACAATTAAACAGTCAGATCATTCAAGAATGAGTAACTCAAGGAGGGTTCAACAATGGGAAACCCCGTACCCGGGAAAAACGGAAACAAGTATGTCCCTTACTCCGAAAGAACAGGAAATGAATCAGTCATCTACTTCACCAGAGATCTCTCCGCTGAGGGACTCAGAAAGATGTATGAGAGAGTAAACGAGCACATCACCGGAAAGGTGGCGGTCAAGCTCCATACCGGAGAGCCTCATGGACCTAACATAATTCCCCGTCCGTGGGTGAAGGAACTGTTTGAGAAGGATCTTCCTGACGCGACCATAGTTGAGACCAACACATATTATGTCGGTGACAGATATACCACTGAGGATCACAGGAAGACCATCGCGATCAACGGATGGGATTTCGCACCCGTCGATATCATGGATGAGTTCGGAACTGCCGATCTGCCTGTCACCGGAGGTAAATGGTTCGATCATATCGCGGTAGGCAAGAGCCTGCTGGATTACGATTCGCTCTTCGTGCTGACTCACTTCAAGGGTCATACGATGGGAGGATTCGGAGGATCCGCAAAGAACATCGGCATCGGATGTGCTGACGGCAGGATAGGCAAGGCTGCCATCCACACAGGATCCAATTCCGAGAGCTTCTCCATTGCCGAAGAGGAATTCATGGAGAGAATGACAGAGTCAGCTAAAGCGACGGTCGATCATTTCGGAGAGAATATTACCTTCGTAAATGTTATGCGGAACATGTCTGTGTCCTGCGACTGTGAAGGAGTCGATGCAGAGCCCGTCGTGACACCGAACGTGGGCATTCTGGCATCAACTGATATCCTCGCCATCGATCAGGCCTGTGTCGACATAGTATATGCGATGATGGAGGATGAGCACCACGATCTGGTAGAGCGCATCGAATCACGTCACGGACATCGCCAGCTCTCCTACATGAAGGAGCTCGGAATGGGCAACAACAGATACGTTCTGATCGATACCGATAACGGCGACGTAAGGATGACAGCGGAAGATGCCGTAGTAGGCCTGGTCCCCTTTACGGAATGAGATTTGAATTAACAGGCAAAAGACTTCTGAACTGATAATAAGGCGGATGACGCGAAAAGATATTGCGTCATCCGTTTCTTTGTGATAAAATGTTTCGGCAATTCGCATGCATCCTGTTTCTGAAAGCCTGTGGCGTATGCTGTTTTCAGCTAAGGGATGCAGAGGAATTAACAAAAAAGGAGAAAGAAAAAATGTCAGTAGTATCCATGAAACAGCTGCTGGAAAGCGGTTTCCATTTCGGACACCAGACCCGCCGCTGGAACCCCAAGATGGCTCCGTATATCTATACAGAGCGCAACGGAATCCATATCATCGATCTGCAGCAGACCGTAAAGCTTTTTGACAAGGCTTACAACGACATCCGCAATGCAGCGATGGACGGAGATGTGCTTTTCGTAGGCACAAAGAAGCAGGCTCAGGAGAGCATCATGACTGAAGCTCAGCGCTGCGGCATGCCTTATGTCAACAGCCGCTGGCTCGGCGGAACACTCACCAACTTCCGCACCATCCGCCGCAGGATCGCCAGGCTCAACCAGCTCAAGACCATGCGTGAGGACGGCACTTTCGACCTCCTGACAAAGAAGGAAGTCAGCAAGTACGAGGGCGAGATCGCCAAGTTCGAGAAGTTCCTCGGCGGAATCAAGGACATGGAGCGCCTTCCTGCTGCTCTGTTCGTGGTAGATACCCGCAGAGAGCACATCGCTGTCTCCGAAGCCCGCAAGCTCGGTATACCGATCTTTGCTATCGTTGATACCAACTGCGATCCCGATGAGATCGACTACATCATCCCCGGCAACGATGACGCTATCCGTGCCGTAAAGCTCGTCTGCTCCGCAATGGCAGATGCCATTATCGAAGCTCGTCAGGGCTATCAGGTAGAACCGGAAGAAGCGGCTCCCGCGGAGAATGAAGAAGTTGAAGCGGAAGAAGCAGATACAGAAGAATAATCATCACCATCTACCAATGGAGGAAAAATAATGGCTTTCACAGCTAAAGACGTACAGGCGCTCCGCGAGCGCACCGGATGCGGAATGATGGACTGCAAAAAGGCTCTCACAGAAGCTGACGGCGATATGGAAAAGGCCGTTGAGATCCTTCGCGAGCGCGGACTTGCAGCACAGACGAAGAAGGCCGGCAGGATCGCGGCTGAAGGCGTCGTATACGCATGCTCTACCGAAAATGTCGGTGTCATCATCGAGATCAACTCCGAGACAGACTTCGTTGCCAAGAACGAGAAGTTCATGGACTTCGTAAAAGCTTGTGCGGAAGCAGTCGTAAAGTACAACCCCGCCGATGTTGATGCTCTTCTCCAGTGTGACGGAGGCGAGGGCACCATCGAGGAGATGCTCCGCGACAGGATCCTCACCATCGGTGAGAATATCAAGATCAGACGCTTTGAGCGTGTAGACGGCATCACCGTGCCCTATATCCATATGGGCGGCGTTTATGCCACTCTCGTCAAGTTCGAGACAACACCTGAGATCGCAGCCAAGCCCGAGTTCACAGATTTCGGAAAAGACATCGCTATGCAGGTCGCTGCCATCAACCCCACATATCTCAGTGAGGAAGAGGTTCCCGCCTCTGTCGTTGAGAATGAGAAGGAGATCCGTATCGCTCAGCTCAAGCAGGATCCCAAGAACGCCAACAAGCCCCAGAACATCCTCGACAAGATCGTTACCGGCGGCCTCGGCAAGTTCTTCAAGGAAGTATGCCTGCTCGATCAGTCCTTCGTAAAGGACGACAAGATGAGCGTCAAGGACTATGTCGCCAAGACAGCAAAGGAGCTGGGCGGAGATATCAAGGTCGTCAAGTTCCTGCGTTATGAGAAGGGCGAAGGACTTGAGAAGAGAAATGAGGACTTCGCAGCAGAAGTAGCAGCTCAGATCAATAAATAATCCAAAGAACAGAGCCCATGCCTTGATCAAAAAGGCATGGGCTTTTTCATTGCGAAATGATTGTCAGTACGATAAAATAGATTGGAAATAAACGAGCTTCGGCTATGTTATTCACAGGGAGAGAGGTTCAGATCCATGCTGAAATACAAACGTATACTCCTTAAGCTCTCGGGTGAGGCTCTTTCGGGCGATAAACACTTCGGGATCGACCCCGACACGCTCGACTCTTTCTGCAGAGCCATAAAGGAGACTTCGGATCTCGGCGTCGAGATCGGAATAGTCGTAGGCGGAGGCAACTTCTGGAGAGGCAGAGACGCCGCAGGGATGGAAAGAACGCGCGCTGACCATATAGGGATGCTCGCTACCGTAATGAACGGACTGGCAGTTGCCGAGGGTTTGGAAAAGCTCGGCGCAACGGTCAGAGTCATGACGGCTATCCCCATGCAGAACGTAGCTGAGCCCTACATAAGGAACAGAGCAACGAGACACCTCGAAAAGGGAAGGATCATCATTCTTTCGGGAGGGACAGGAAACCCGTTCTTCTCCACTGACTCGGCAGCTGCGCTGCGCGCCGCGGAGATAGGGGCGGAAGTAGTCCTTAAGGCCACGATGGTGGACGGCGTGTATGACAAGGATCCGCATAAGTACAGCGACGCCGTGCGCTACAACACCGTTTCCTTTACAAAGGTGCTGTCAGATAACCTTAATGTGATAGATTCCACTGCAGCCAGTATGTGCAGGGACAACAATATACCGGTGCTGGTATTCGATCTGCAGAGCGATCCGGAAAATCTCGTCAGGGTCGTTAACGGAGAAGATATCGGTACACTGATCAAGGAGGATTGATTATGAGCGAATATGTACAGCCTTATCAGGACAATATGAACAAGTCCATCGATCATCTTAAGAATGATCTGGCTGCTGTCAGGGCGGGACGCGCAAATCCTGCCGTCCTGGACAAGATCACGGTAGACTATTACGGGACCCCCACTAAGATAAACCAGATGGCGGCTGTCTCAGTCGCAGAGGCAAGGATACTTGTGATCACTCCCTGGGATGCATCCACTATCAGAAACATTCAGAGAGCGATACTCGCTTCCGACATCGGCATCAACCCGACTGATGACGGCAGAAGCCTGAGGCTCGTTTTCCCTCAGCTCACTGAGGAGAGACGCCGCGAACTCGTCAAGGACATCAAAAAGATGGGAGAGGACTGCAAGGTAGCTGTCCGCAACATACGCCGTGACGGTGTCGACCGCTTCAAGGCCATGGAGAAGAAATCCGAGATCACCGAGGACGACCTCAAGGATCTTCAGGATGAGATCCAGAAGGCTACGGACGCCGCGATCAAGACCGTTGATGAAGTGGTCAAGAACAAAGAGAACGAGATCATGGAGGTCTGACGATGCCTTCGGAGAAGACATCGATGCCGCGTCACATCGGTATCATCATGGACGGCAACGGACGATGGGCTGCCAGAAACGGATTGCCAAGATCTGCCGGACATGCGCGCGGGGCTGATGTATTCAGAACGATATGCCGATACTGTGAAAAGATCGGTATCGAAGCTCTGACGGTCTACGCATTCTCTACAGAGAACTGGTCCAGGTCCGCCGATGAGGTGAGTTCGATAATGAACCTCCTCAGAAGATATCTGAAAGACGCGTTCAACCAGGAAGGAGAAACGATCCGTGTGCGTTTCATCGGCCGCAGGGACCGGCTCGATCCGGATATACTGTCCCTCATGGAGGAGATAGAAGAGGCGAGCAGGGATAATCCCGGGCTGATACTGAATATCGCAGTGGATTACGGCGGGAGAGACGAGATAGTTCACGCTGCCAGGGAGGCAGCGAGGATGGTCGGCAGCGGAAGCATCTCGCCGGATGATATCGATGAAAAACTGATAGACAGCCTGACCTTCACTTCATGCTGTCCTCCCCTGGATCTTTTGCTCAGACCTTCCGGGGAAGAGCGGATATCCAACTTCATGCTCTGGCAGTGTGCGTATGCGGAGTTCGTATATATGGACACCCTATGGCCGGATTTTACACCGGAGCACCTGGACAGGGCGATAGAAGAATTCAGGTCGCGCAACCGCAGATTCGGCGGAAGATAAGAACAATATATCAACAAACTCTGCCGGACACTTTTCTGATGCGTCCGGCATTTTTAAAAAGGTCGTAACATGTCGGTAAAAAAACTGAGTATACTTGGATCTACTGGATCCATCGGCACACAGGCATTGTCTCTTGTGGATGATCTGGGCATAACTGTAACAGCGCTCAGCGCTTCAAGAAACTCCAAACTGATGGAGGAGCAGGTGAGACGCTTCCAGCCTTCCGCAGTCTGTATGGCTGATGAGGAAGCCGCGAAGGATCTTGCGGTGAGGATATCGGATCTGGATACCAGAGTGCTTTCCGGCGAAAGCGGGATGGTGGAACTCGCTTCATCTGACGAATGTGACACTGTCCTCAACTCGGTAGTGGGGATCGCCGGTCTTCTGCCGACACTTGCCGCGATAGATGCAGGCAAGGATATAGCTCTGGCAAACAAGGAGACTCTGGTGACCGGCGGTCAGATCGTCACGTCAAGGATCAGAGACAGGGGAGTTAAGCTCCTGCCGGTGGACAGCGAGCATTCGGCGATCTTTCAGTGCCTTCAGGACAGACATTCCGCCGCAAGGCTCTCGAGGATACTTCTGACGGCTTCGGGAGGTCCGTTCTGGGGAAAGACCAGGGATCAGCTTGCTTCGGTGACGATCGCGGATGCGCTGAATCATCCAAACTGGAGCATGGGCAGGAAGATCACCGTGGACAGCGCCACGATGATGAACAAGGCATTCGAACTTATCGAAGCAATGTGGCTGTTCAGCCTTCCTCCGGAAAAGATAGAGATAACGGTGCACAGACAGAGCATCCTTCACTCCGGAGTCGAGTTTGAGGACGGAGCCCTGCTTGCGCAGCTTGGAGTCCCTGATATGAGACTGCCCATACAGTACGCGCTCACATATCCTGACAGAAGGTACTGTTCGGAAGAACGCCTTACGATAGAAAAGATGGCCTCCCTCACCTTTGAAAGACCGGACACTGATACTTTCACTTGTCTTGCCGCAGGTATCAGGGCTGCGGAAAAAGGAGGCCTGGCGCCGACTGCTGCGAATGCCGCGAATGAGATCGCAGTCCAGCTTTTCCTTGAAGGAAAGATCGGATTCCTGCAGATAGGCGATCTCGTGTCCGAGGCTGTCAGCAGCTGCGAAACAACCGGGGAGATCGCCCTCAATGACATTCTGGAATGTGACGCTGAAGTCAGGGCAAAGACGATGGAGAAAGCATCAAAGCACTGATCATAAGGAGAATAAATGAGCACAGTCATAACGATAATAGCCTCGATCTTCGTTTTCGGGCTTGTCATCTTCATACATGAATTCGGACATTTTGCCACCGCAAAGAAATGCGGTGTAAAGGTCAATGAGTTCTCCATCGGCATGGGACCTCTTCTCTTTTCATGGGAGAAGGGAGAGACCCAGTACAGCATCCGTCTGCTTCCTATCGGAGGATACTGCGCCATGGAGGGGGAGGATGAGGAGAGCGACGAAGAAGGATCGTTCTCAAAAGCACCTGTATGGAAGAGGATACTGATAACCGTTGCAGGGGCAGTAATGAACCTCATTCTCGGATTCCTTATACTTGGGATCCTAACGGCGACCGGGGGCTCGATCGCTTCCAGGACCGTCGCTAAATTCTACGACGGGGCGTCCACCGAAGCTACCGGACTGCAGGTCGGGGACAAGATCATAGAAGTAAACGGAAGCCATGTTTTCATAGCTGAGGATATCTTCTATGAGATGATGTTCGTGGAAGACGGCAAAGCGGATATGGTCGTGATTCGCGACGGCGAAAAGATAGAGCTGAAAGGTGTCACGTTCAAGACGCAGAAGGATGAGGAGAACGGACTGAACGTCATCGAACTGGACTTCGCTGTTTACGGCGTCGAGAAGACTGTGGGCACGGTGATCAAGTACTCGTTTCTGCAGGCGGTCTCCACTACGAGAATGATCATCAAGTCCGTGATACAGCTGATCACAGGGACAGTGCCGGCAAACAGCATATCCGGGCCTGTGGGTATAGTTTCAGTCATCGGAGATGCCGCCGGAAACGGCATACGGCCTCTTCTGAATATACTGTCCTACATCTCCATAGATCTCGGAGTGATGAACCTGCTCCCGATCCCCGCACTGGACGGAGGAAGACTGCTGGTCCTGTTCGTCGAGGCTGTCACCAGAAAGAGACTCAGTCAGAAGTGGGAGATCGCGATAAATATGGCCGGTTTTGCGCTGCTGATCGGACTTATGATATTTGCGACATATAACGATCTTGCGAGGTTGTTCGGTAAATGACACGTACGGTTAAGGTAGGAGATATCCTGATAGGCGGGGGGAACCCCGTCAGTATCCAGTCGATGCTGAATGTGCACAACAGCGACATTGAAGGCAATGTCCGGCAGGCAGTCAGACTGGAACAGGCAGGCTGTGAGATAATACGCACTGCCGTGCCCAATATGGACGCGGTCGCGCTCATCCCCGCGCTGAAAAAGGCAGTGAAGTGTCCTATAGTCGCGGACATACATTTCGACTACAGGCTCGCGCTGGCCTCTGTAGATGCCGGTGTGGATAAGGTCAGGATCAATCCGGGCAATATCGGATCTGCAGAACGGGCGAGGGAAGTGGTCCTTGCGTGCAAGCACGCAGGAGTGCCCATCCGTGTCGGCGTGAACAGCGGTTCCTGCGAGAAGGAGCTCCTTGAGAAGTACGGCGGACCGACGGCAGAAGCTCTCTTTGAGAGCGCGATGAAGCACGTCAGGATAATCGAGGACTGCGAGTTCTATGACACGGTGATCTCGATGAAATCATCTGACGTGAGGACGATGGTCAGGGCATACAGGCTGGCATCATCCTCCTGCGACTATCCTCTCCATCTCGGGGTCACTGAAGCAGGTACTCTCTCAAGAGGGACGGTCAAATCCGCGATCGGCATAGGAAGTCTGCTTCTTGACGGTATAGGTGATACGATACGTGTATCTCTGACGGATGACCCTGTGGCTGAGATCCATGCCGCGAAAAGCATCCTTTCAGCCGCGGGTGTGAGACGTTTCGGACCTGAGATAGTTTCCTGCCCCACATGCGGAAGGACCGAGATCGATCTTGTGTCGATCGCCAAGAAGGTCGAGGAGGGACTCAAAGACTGCGATCTGGATATCAAGGTCGCCGTCATGGGCTGCGTAGTCAACGGACCCGGTGAGGCCAGGGAAGCGGATATAGGTATCGCAGGCGGAAAGGGAGAGGCGATACTTTTCAAAAAAGGTGAGATAATAAGAAAGATCGATGGAGATATCGCTCAGGTGCTCCTCGATGAGATTGATATGATGTCTAGAGGCTGAAAGTGGCTGCGTTTCTGAGTGATGTCATCCCCGGTACCTATTCCGCGGATGCAGAGGTCAAACGAATAGAAGTGAACAAGGATGGCGGTAAGATATCGCTCGTCCTGTTTTCTCATGTTTTTGATCCGGAACTGCCGGCTCAGGCTAAAAAGGCCCTTTCAGCAAGATTCCCCGGACTGCGCACTGAAGTGAGACT
Organism: Oscillospiraceae bacterium; assembly: GCA_017513135.1. Classification (GTDB taxonomy): domain Bacteria; phylum Bacillota; class Clostridia; order Oscillospirales; family Ruminococcaceae; genus RUG11783. The sequence goes on along the minus strand of JAFWDH010000014.1, from coordinate 54,400 downwards.
GTCGTTCCCGCCTGAGACGCTCTGCCCTCAGGCACTGCCTGTCATAGTGGATGCCGTCAAAGCTTCGGGAAAACCGGTCAACGGTTTTTTCAAGAATGCCGAGATGAAAATCGAAAACGGCAGGATCACCATTATCCTTCCGAATAAGACGAAATCGATACTTGAGGAGATGGGTATGCCTGTCAGCATCAGCCTGGCGGTGTACTCAATGTTCGGCGTGTCCTGCGAAGTGGACCTCGTTGAGCCGGAAAAGCATCTTTCAAAACCTGTGGAGGACACCTCAGCGGCAGTGTACTCAGACGTCGCTCCGGTACCTGTTGCTGCAAAGCGCAAGAAAACGCTGCTCAACAAGTCCGATATGTCGAACAGGCAGATCGAGCTTGAGGATGACGAGTACGAGACAGTAATGGGGAAAAAGCCTTCTCTGTCTTCGATCGTTCCGATCTCTCAGGCGTTATCATCTCTCGGCAGACACACAGTGTGCGGCGATGTCATCGAGGCTGAGAGCAAGTCCTTCAAAAACGGCGGAGTGAGCCGCCATATACTTCTCTGTGACTACGAGAATTCCATTTATATCAAGACTTACGACACCAACGGTAAATACGAGATGCTCTCCGGGGTAAGCGCCGGAGACACTGTGGTAGTGGAGGGCGAGGTCTACTACGATGACCGCGAGCATGACAATATGTTCCAGCCCTACAGCCTGATAAAGGTCCACAGAAAGAAGCAGCACGATGACGAGCCCGAAAAGCGGATAGAGCTGCATCTGCACACTAATATGAGTCAGATGGATGCTATCCCCTCCGCGGAGAGCGCAGTGATGCGCGCCGCGTCCCTTGGACATCATGCAGTGGCCATTACCGATCACGGATCGGTACAGGCATTCCCCGAAGCGAGGGCGGCTCTGAAGAAAGCCCGCGGGCTGGTGCCTGATTTCAAGATAATTTACGGCTGCGAGGCATACTATGTCGACGACAGCGCCAATATCATACTGGGCAGCTGCAGCGACAGCACGTCGGCGGAGGTCGTATGCTTCGATCTGGAGACTACGGGACTCGACTGCGAGAACGAAAGGATCATAGAGATAGGAGCCTGCATCGTCAGTGACGGTCAGGTCACCGAGACGTTCGATACGTTCGTGGATCCCGGAAGACCTGTACCGGACAAGATAACCGATCTCACCGGCATCAATGACAGCATGGTCTCAGGAGCTCCGGGGGAGGAAGAGGCGCTGAGGAAGTTCTTCTCGTTTGTGAACGGAAGGATCCTCGTAGCGCACAACGCGTCCTTTGATATGAGTTTCCTCAAATCTGCGTGCAGGAGATGCGGACGCACAGATGCGTTTGAACTGCCATGCGTCGATACGCTTGCCCTTGCGCAGACGCTTCTTCCGGATCTGGCGAGGCATCGCCTCGATTCTCTTACGAAATATTTCAAGCTTCCGAAATTCAACCACCACCGGGCATCCGATGACACAGTCGCACTGGCAAGGATCTATCTGAAACTGATCGAGCTCCTGGATGAGCAGGGGATCACCACCTACGATGACATAAACTCGCGGCAGGGCGGAAAGAACATAAAGCACGGAAAACTGTTCCATATGATCCTGCTTGTGAAGGACCTCGCCGGTCTCAAGAACCTGTACACTCTCGTGTCGCTCAGCAACGTCAAGTATTTCCACAACAGGCCGCGAATACCTCTTTCCGAACTGCTCAGGTACCGGGAAGGACTGATCATAGGATCCGCGTGCCAGGCGGGAGAGGTATATTCAGCAATCCTGGATCACCGTTCTGCGGAAGAGATCGATGAGATCGCCGAGAAGTACGATTACTTCGAGATACAGCCTTTATGGAACAATGAGTTCCTTGTAAGAGAGGGTAGGCTCCAGAGCGATGATGATCTGAGAGATATCAACCGCAGGATCGTAGAGCTCGCAGACAGGCACGGCAAACCCTGTGTCGCGACCTGTGACGTTCACTTTCTTGACGAGAAGGATGGCTTCTACCGCCAGATCCTTCTGCACGGAACAGGGTTTTCCGATTCTGATGACCAGGCTCCTCTCTGTTTCAGGACGACCCGCGAGATGCTCGACGAGTTCTCTTATCTCGGAGAGGAGAGAGCGAGAGAACTTGTAATAACGAATCCCGCCAAGATCGCGGAACAGATAGATGCAGAGATCAAGCCGATCCCTGACGGCGCGTTCACGCCTGATATAGAAGGCAGCGCCGATCAGATCACTGAGAGAGCTTACGGCAGGATAAAGGAACTTTACGGGGACGATCCCGACGAAACGATACTGAGCCGTACAAAGAGAGAACTGGATTCCATCTGCGGCAACAACTACGCGGTCCTGTATCTCATAGCGCAGAAACTTGTCGATAAATCCGAGAGTGACGGGTATCACGTGGGCTCGAGAGGATCGGTCGGGTCGTCATATGTTGCGTTCCTCCTCGGGATCTCAGAAGTCAACCCGCTGCCTGTCCATTATCTGTGTCCGGAATGCAAGCACTTCGAATACAGTTCGGATGCGGCTGACGGCTTCGATCTTCCCGCAAAGAAATGCCCTGTGTGCGGAGCTGATCTTGTCGGAGACGGACATGATATACCGTTTGAGACGTTCCTCGGGTTCAAGGGCGACAAGCAGCCCGATATAGACCTGAACTTCTCGTCCGAGTACCAGTCCAAGATATTCAAATATACGGAAGAGCTGTTCGGCAGCGAGCATGTCTTCAAAGCCGGGACCATCATGGCCCTTCAGGATAAGAATGCCCTTGGATTCGTGAAGAAGTACTCAGAGGAGAAGGGGATAAACTTCAACAAGGCTGAACTGAGAAGACTGTCACTCGGATGCACGGGAGTAAAGAGGTCGACAGGACAGCATCCCGGCGGGATGGTCGTAATACCGAATGACTACGATATCAATGACTTTACCCCGGTACAGCGTCCGGCAGACAAGGCCGAGAGCGATTTCGTCACGACTCACTTCGATTTCAACTCCCTGCATGATACGCTGCTCAAGCTTGATGAGCTCGGCCATGAAATCCCGACGGTATATCACTATCTGGAGTATTTCTCCGGGATCAATATCGCTGATGTGCCGACAGGGGATCAGGAGGTCTTCAAGATATTCAATTCGCCCGAACCTCTCGGAGTCACGGAAGCTCAGATAGGCAGTGCTACAGGGACTTTCGGGATCCCGGAGATGGGAACCGTCACTTCAAGGAACCTTCTGATGGAGGCCAAACCCAGAGGTATAGCTGACCTTATCCAGATATCCGGACTGTCCCACGGTACCGGAGTGTGGGCAGGAAACGCGCAGGATCTTATCAGAAACGGCACCTGCAATATTTCCCAGGTTATCGGTACAAGAGACGGCATCATGCTCAAGCTGATAGAGTACGGAGTCGATAAGATCGACGCGTTCAACATAATGGAGTTCGTAAGGAAGAACAAGCGCCACCTTCCTCTGCCAGACAATATGGTGTCAGTCATGAGGGAACACGGCGTGCCGGAATGGTACATCGACTCCTGCCGCAAGATAGAATACATGTTCCCTAAGGCTCACGCGGCTGCTTATATCACTTCCGCCGTTAAGGTGGCGTGGTTCAAACTGCACAGGCCGATGGATTTCTACGCGGCGTACTTTACGGTCCGAGGCTGCGACACGGATGTGGAATACATCCTGGCCAAGCCGGACAAGATCCGCAAAAGGATCAGGGAAGTCGAGAAGATCACAGCCGACCGTTCGCTGCGCACTGCCAAGGATGAGGACGAACTCGTCAGCCTGCAGATGCTGCTGGAGATGAAATGCCGCGGCTTCGAGATGCTCCCCGTGGATCTCAGGAGATCCCACTGGAAGAGGTTCGAAAAGGAAGGAAAAGCCCTGCGCATCCCGTTCTCCGTGCTTAAGGGAGTGGGAGAATCCGCAGCCAGAGCGCTTTACGAAGCGGTGTCAAAGGGAGGCTTCACCACGGCGGAAGATCTGATCGCGGAGGACGGAGTGACATCATCACTTCTGGACACGCTGGATTCGTTCGGAGCGCTGGGAGATCTGCCGAAGACGAGACAGCTCTCGTTCTTCTAGAACAGATAATTTATAAAACATGAACTGCACCGCTTATCAGGAGGTGCAGTTATTTTTTTTCGTGTTCCTGTTTTATTTGTATTGTCCTGACGAAATGTTTCTGATATCATCTGCTTAACAGAATGAACAACAGATCGATAATAATTTGAAGAATATTGTGTAAATTTAACAACACAACGGTGAGGAATTGTCTATGAATAGGAAGTCAGGCAGTGTTTTAGTAAAGGGCGGCAGGATCGAAGATCCTTCTTCTGATCTCAACGGAGAAGTAGCAGATATCCTGATCGAGAACGGAATCATCACAAAAGTCGGGAAAGAGCTAATATGTCCCGAAAACGTGCAGGTGATCGAACTCGCAGGTGAATATGTATCGCCCGGCTTTATAGATATACATACGCATGTATTTGATGTGGAAGGACTTCTGGGCGGGTACCGTCTCGGACTTCCCGCAGATATGATAGGCGTCACGCAGGGCGTGACTACCGTTATCGATGCGGGAACAGCTGGACCGTCCACGATGGATCTCTTCAGGAAGGAGAGCATCGAAAAGTCCCGCACCAGGATATTCTCCGCGATGCATTACGCTACCGATGGACTCAAGGATCCTCCTGAGGCTGACGATCCTTCCAAATACGACCTGCAGACAGGCATAGACGCATACGAAAAGAATAAGGACATAGTAGTTGCGATCAAAGCGAGAGCCAGCAACTCCTGCGTCGGACAGCTCGGGATAACATCCATAGAAGCAGGAAAGAAACTTGCCAGGGCAGTCGGACTTCCCCTGCTCGTTCATATAGGGCATATGCCTCCAAGGATCGAGGAGGTTGCCGATCTGATGGACAAAGGGGACATAATAACACATGCTTTCCACGGAAAGGACAACAACCTTCTGGATCTGGAGGAGGGAAGCATCCCCGGATTTACGCAGAAGGCCCGTGACCGCGGTGTTGTTTTCGATATAGGCCACGGAAAGGACAGCTTCAACCTGAACACAGGAAAGCTTGCGAAAGAACTCGGGTTCTATCCTGACACCATCAGCACGGACCTCCATACAAGTTCATTCCATAAACCGGTCAAGAGCCTTCCTGAGACCATGAGCAAGTTCATGGCTCTCGGTTACAGCCTGGATGAAGTGGTGGACAAAGTAACTGCAAAGCCGGCGGAGTACCTTTCACTCAAGGGACTTGGAAAGATAGCTGAGGGCTGTACCGGAGACCTGACGGTGTTCAGGATCGAAAAAGGTGATTATACTTTCACCGACGCCAACAAGAACACTGTCCAGGGAGACAGCATGATAGTTCCCGTATATGCGGTCATAGCGGGATCGGTCGAGATGGATTCCAACTGCGAGTTCAGAAATCTGTACCGCGCGCTTGGGGCTGATCCGGATTATGAAGGGGAAAGCGAGTACATGGCGCTGCTGTCTCTTGATTATCTGGAAGGACGGGGCGTGAAGATGGAAGGAGACAGGCTGCCTCCGTTCCTCAATCATCTCGTTGCGATGATGGGGCGTTTGCGTGCAGACGAGCATCTGGACGGGATGGATGATCTTCTGGACCAGATGGACCCCGGTGCTCTTGAGATAACCGACGGACTTATGGAACTGTTCGAAAGATGGTATCCCAGGCCTGACGCAGCTGAGCGCGTACTCGTTGCGATACATGTGCAGACGGCAATGGGAATAGGCGTATAGATAAGACAAATTCTCTGAAAGCATATTGAAAGGAAAACAGAAAATGGGAAAGAAAGTCGTCGTAGTAATAGGGGACAGGCTCGGCAAGGGACAGAAGGTCGCGGCCGGCGTCGAAGCTGCCGGAGGAGAGGCGTACACCATCCCCGGAATGGCAGCGGACATGAAACTTGGTGACGTTATGAAGGAAAAAGGAGCCGATATCGGCATAAGCTTCTGCGGAAGCGGCGGAGCCGGTGCTCTTATGGCTGCCAACAAGTACAAATACAAATGCCGTTACGGAATGCGTTCCATCGATGAGGGCGTAACTGCCGTAAAGGACGGTATCGAAGTCCTTGGTTTCGGCTTTATGGACGTGGAGGAGCTCGGACGCAGGATCACCGAGACCTGGTACAGCATCCACGGACAGCCGGATGAAGAATAAAACGCTGAAGAAAGGAGGAATAAGGACAGATCCATGGCTTCATGCCTGATCGAAGAGGTCAAGACCTATAAACTTGAAGCGTACGGCAAGAACAAGACCGAGGCTTTCGGAAGAGCGTTTGCCGGACTTCAGAGCAAGGTCTATGCTTCTTTGAACGGAACAGGGCTTCTTATATATATGGAGCCCCTTGCGGTGGACATACTCAAAGAACACGAGCAGGACACCGTTGAGAAGATCGTAGGATTCCTTAAACCGAAGCCTACGATGCATTATCAGGTCGAATTCGAGGTCACTGTAAAGCTGCGCTATATTCCTCTGGAGAGCAGCAGAGATGACGTCGGATCCGAAACTGAGTAAGCAGAATCATTTCTACATTTATGAGGAGGTCATTTACTGATGTTTGCAGTAATCCTTAAGTCACTCATCATTGGCGCCATTGCCGGCTTCGCGATCGCCGCTGGCGCCGCGAGGATGTTCCATGCACCTGAAGTACAGGCAATGGGCGCATTCCGTACACTGGGTGAGATGAATGCATGCCAGGGAGATCCCGTGGCGCACTTCTCATTCGGACTTGGCTTCCTGCTCAACGCCGCCGGCAGCATGGTCGGCGCAGGCGCCATGACGCAGGATGTTTTCCACCGCATTATTCCGAACTGGGCAGCCGGTCTTCTCCTTCTGAAGAACAAGAAGGTAGAGGAGACCGTCTATGATCCCGCCAAGATGGCTCTCGCCGGTGCCGGTGTAGGTGCTGTAGTAGTCACATTGCTCAACACACTCGCCTTCATAATCCCAGAGTCCATCTCCGCAGTTGCTAAGGATATCCTTACTCCTGCTTCGAACAACCTCATCAATATCGTCATGCCGATCATCTTCATCATTGCTGCGCTTGACGCCGGCAAGACCACAGGCATCTGGGGCGTCGTCCTCGGAGGTCTGGCACACCTGATCTTCGGCAACGCGGTTCCCGGATGCGTCCTGGGTATCCTCATCGGCCAGACCATCGAGGAGCAGGGATTCAGCAAGAGCGCCAAGATCATGTGCGCAGTCGTTGCCGCCCTGTTCATCGTTATCGGCATCGGCCGCGGATTCTGGGCAAAGCTCCTTGCCGCGTTCATTAAGTGATAGTGAGTGGAGTGGAAAGGAGTAAAACTATGGAAAAATTCAGAAGTGCACTTTTGAAGAACAAGACGTTCCCCCTCCTGACTGCACTGCTTTGCGCTGCTGCTTTCGCTGGCGGACATATGTTCGTAAAATACGGCTATGGCCTCTTCAATGAGATAGCCCAGGCTGAGATGGTCCGTAACGGACTTGAGACCGGAGACTTCGCGACACCTATCGGATACTGCACCGGATTCCTTCTTGCCAGAGTTATGGAAGGACCGCTGGTCGGAATCCTTGATATCGGCGGCTCCATCATGACAGGCATCGGCACCGGAATGGTGTCTCTTGCAAAATCAGTAGGCCTCGATATTCTTGTCGACAGTTTCCCGCTCGCACTGCTCACCGGATGCCTTCTCGGACTCGTTATCGGATTCGTGATCATCGGCGTCAAGGCAACGATGCCTGAAGGCATGGCTGCCGGCGGTACGGGAATCATGATGGGCGCCGGAAACGCTGCCGGACGCTGGCTCGCTCCGCTGATCATCCTCAGCGCTGTCAGCTATTCCATTCCTGCAGGAATCGGTGCGGTCATCGGCTCCTATATCTTCCTGAAACTGGAAAAGCCCATGGTCGGCGGAACAATCCTCGGAGCGATCATCCTCGCGATGATCTTCCCCAAATAAACTTACCTGAAAGGTAAAACTCAATGTCAACGATCTATGAAGAAATAGGACTGCGCAGAGTCATTAATTCCAGCGGACACATGACTGCGCTGGGCGTATCTGCCATCAGCGAGGAAGTCGGCAGGACGATGGCTGAAGCAGGACAGCAATTCGTTGTGATCGATGAACTGATAGACCGTGTGGGGGAGCTTATCTCCCCCCACACCGGTGCAGAAGACACCTGCGTCACAAACAGTGCATCGGGCGGCATCATGATCGCCTGCGCTGCCTGTATAGCAGGTGACGATCTGGGTCTCATAGAGCGTATGCCGGACAGTTCCGGTCTCAGGAACGAGATCGTCCTGCAGAAAGGACACGCTGTAAACTACGGCGTGCCTGTGGAGCAGATGATGCGCCTCGGAGGAGGGGTTCCGGTCGAAGCGGGCTCGGTGAACCATACTTTTGCCGGTCACATCCTGTCTGCGATCAATGAGAAGACTGCGGCGCTGTTCTACTGCAAATCCCATCATGTCCAGCAGGAGAACACGATCTCTCTTGAGGAGATGATAGAGATAGCTCACTCAAAGGGGCTTCCGATCATCGTGGACGCTGCCGCCGAAGAAGACCTGAGAAAATATGTCGCCATGGGCGCGGATATGGTCATCTACAGCGGAGCCAAGGCGGTGGAAGGGCCTACTTCCGGATTCATTACCGGAAAGAAGGAATACATCGAGAAGTGCAAGAAGCAGTATCAGGGCGTCGGAAGAGCGGCAAAGATCGGCAAGGACTGCATGATGGGCATCCTCAGGGCAGTACAGCTGTACGACCAGAGAGATGAGAAAAAAGAGGGACGCAGGCAGATGAAGATCGTCAATAAGATCATTGACGGACTCAGTGATACTGATGCGATCAAGCTCAGCATCATGGCTGACGATGCAGGAAGAAAGATATACCGCGCAAAAGTGGATGTGGTCCCCGGAAAGTGCAGATATACTGCCAAGGAGATTGTGTCCATGCTTGAGAGCGGCAATCCGTCTATCCGTACCCGCAACCATTTTGTGGACAACGGTACGATCCTGATCGACCCGCGCACCATGCTGGACGGGGATGCGGAACTCGTGATCAAACGTTTCAAAGAGATCATCGGATAATGGAGGAAACACGAATTGAATTACGACAGGATCAATTTCTACAAGGATAAATTTGCCATCAACCTTCTGGCAAAAGACCTTGATAATGCAGTAGAGGTGGTCGATGCTCTTGACGGTAATGCCCTTGTCGGCGTCCTGTCCAAGGATTTTCCCACCGTTGAAGCCTGTGCGGATAAGGTGCGCGAGTATCTTACGAAGCTGCCCAACGTCTCGGTAGGTATGGGCGGAGGAGACCCCACGATGGCTGCAAAGGCTGCGAAAGTCGCTGCGCTTACCAACCCTGGGCATGTGAACCAGTCATTCACGGAAGCCATGTACGCCGCGGGACTTCTCAAGGCCAGCGGCTGCGAGGACACCATGTCCAACTGCATGATCTATCCGACGGGAGAAGTCGGAAAAGTCCAGATATCCACCGGCTGCGTGAGCGATTCCCACAAAAAGGGAATAGTGGATATCGAAACAGCACTGTGCATGATGAAGGATGTCGGACTGATCTCGGTCAAGTTCTTCAATATGCACGGCCTCAAGCATCTGGAAGAGCTCAAAGCGCTAGCGGAAGGGTGCGCTGAATTCGGTATCCCCGTAATAGAGCCTACAGGCGGGATAGACGCTGACAATGTCACTGACATTGCAAAAGTCTGTCTCAATGCAGGCGTGGACAGGATAATGGTCCATATCTATTCCTCTATCATCGATAAGGAAAGCGGACTTACTGATGTAGGCCTTGCAGTCAAGGCATACAACAACCTGAAGGCACTGCTCTGACAGAGCGATCAAAAAAGAGACCTGACACCAAGTCGGGTCTCTTTTCATATGTCTGTATAAACGGGTTCATCTGAACATATCGGCAAAGGGGATGCTTTCCAGTTCGAATCTCCTGCCTGATATGCCTCTGAGTACATCGTTGTCATTTTCGGGTATCTCGATGCAATACGCGGTGAGATACTGTTTTCCCGCAGAATGCCTCCGGTTTGCCTCCGCGTTCCCGTATTTCGTGTCTCCGAGGATAGGGGCATTGAGAAACGACAGATGCGCCCTTATCTGGTGAGTCCTTCCGGTATGGAGCGTGCACTCGACGAGCCACAGCCCGTTCTTCTCGGACAGCGTCCTGAACTCAGTCACTATCTTCTGCCATCCGTCTGCTGCTTCTGAGCGGACCTTAACCATATTCTTTTTCTCGTTCTTGAGCAGATACGCCTCATAGATGCCGTCTTTAGGAGGCGCTGAGACTGTCACTGCAGCGTAGCTCTTTCTGATGAGTCCTTCTTTGATCAGGGCGTTTATTGCGCTGACTGCCTCATGGTTCTTGCCGGCAAGGACTATGCCCTCGGTGTTGCGGTCCAGTCTGTTGCACAGCGCAGGGGATGAACCTCCCTGAGAAGGGTCGTATTCGCCGTTTTCATAGAGGTGCCTCAGGAACCTCGCGACCAGGTTGTCGCTGTAATCTCCCTGTGACGGATGCGACTGCAGGCCTCTCGGCTTGAAAAGAACGGCAACGTTCCGGTCCTCGTACAAGACATCCAGACTGGATGACGCCTTCATGAAGTCGGGAAGGGAGTTGCCCTCAAAACTGGCATCGTCCAGCCAGAGCTGCACGGTATCTCCCTCGGCGAGCCTGTCTTCAGGATGACATCTCTTTCCGTTGAGTTTGATCCTTCTTGTCCGGAAGGCTTTGTACATGCCGCTGCGCGGAAGTGAAGGCGCTGTCTTTTCCACGAACCTGGACAGGCGCATCCCGCTGTTTCGGCTGTCGATCACATACTCTCGCATCCCGGAGATATCCTTTCCCGAGTGGCATGCGTCCGGCGTCAGATGCCGCGTGTGACAGCCGGACGGACGTTTCTTTCAAATTGCGGCATGCAGGTAATTAGTATATAATGACATAGACCGTCAGTAAAGTCAGAAGCACACACCGGATGTGTGTGCTTTTTTCCACGAACTTCAGAATGAGATAGTTTATGTCAGGCGAGAAATTCCACTTGGTCTCCAAGTTCCAGCCTACCGGGGATCAGCCAGAAGCGATCGCGGCACTGACAGAAGGCGTGCTCAGAGGAGACCGCATGCAGACCCTCAAGGGAGTCACCGGTTCCGGCAAGACCTTCACGATGGCCAATATCATCGCCAATATCAACCGGCCGACTCTGGTACTGGCTCACAACAAGATACTTGCCGCTCAGCTCTGCTCGGAATTCCGTGAATTCTTTCCGGAGAACCGGGTAGAATATTTTGTGTCCTATTATGACTATTATCAGCCTGAAGCATACATCCCGAACACAGATACATACATAGAGAAGGACAGCGACATCAACGACGAGATCGACCGTATGAGGCATTCCGCCACTGCTGCTCTTTCCGAGAGGGATGACGTTATCATCGTAGCTTCCGTTTCATGCATCTACTCGCTTGGAAACCCGATCGACTACCGCAAATCGGTGATCTCCCTGCGTCCCGGCATGCGCTATGAGAGAGACGAGCTCCTGAGAAAACTGGTGGAGCTCCAGTACGAGCGCAATGATGTAGGGTTTGAGAGAAACCGCTTCAGGGTCAGGGGCGACGTGGTGGAGGTGTTCCCCGTTTATAGCAATGAAAAGGCTATACGCATAGAATTCTTCGGGGACGAGATCGACAGGATCTCCGAGATAAGCACCGTGACCGGAGCGAAGACCCTCTCTCTCGAACATGTAGCTATATTTCCAGCATCGCATTATGTCATACCGAGAGACACTCTTCTGGAAAAGCTTGACGAGCTGCACGATGAGATGGAGGAGAGAGTTGCCTGGTTCAAGTCCCAGGGCAAGCTGATAGAGGCTCAGCGGATAGCACAGAGGACCATGGCCGATATCGAGATGATAACCGAGGTCGGCACCTGCAAAGGAGTTGAGAACTACTCCAGAGTGCTCTCCGGAAGGGCTCCGGGAAGCGAGCCGTCGACTCTTCTCAATTATTTTCCTGACGATTTTCTTATGTTCATAGATGAATCCCATGTCAGCCTTCCTCAGCTTAGGGGAATGTACGGCGGGGATTACTCGAGGAAAAAGAATCTGGTCGATTACGGATTCAGGCTTCCTTCCGCGTTTGACAACAGGCCTCTGCGGTTTGAGGAGGTCCTCAGTCATATAAACCAGGTCATTTTTACCAGCGCGACCCCCGGAGATTTCGAGAGGGACAATTCCACACAGGTGGTGGAACAGATAATCAGACCTACAGGCCTTGTCGATCCTGAGATCTCTGTCAGACCTACAGAGGGACAGATAGACGATCTCCTGTCCGAGATCAACATCAGGGTCGAGAAGAAGGAGAGAGTACTCGTAACGACCCTGACAAAACGCATGGCAGAAGACCTTACCGCATATCTGACGGACAGAGGTGTCAAGGTCCGGTACATGCACTATGACATAGATACCATCGAAAGGATGGAGATCATAAGGGACCTGCGGTCCGGCGAATTCGATGTGCTTGTAGGCATAAACCTTCTTAGGGAGGGGCTGGACCTGCCCGAGGTGTCGCTCGTGGCGATACTCGATGCCGACCAGGAGGGATTCCTCAGAAGCGAGACTTCTCTGGTGCAGACGATAGGAAGAGCTGCGAGAAACGTTGAAGGAAAAGTAATAATGTACGCGGATTCGGTCACCCCGTCAATGGAGAGGGCGATAACCGAGACCCAGAGAAGGCGTGAGATACAGAGCGCATATAACGAGGCTCACGGCATAACGCCGATGAGCATCGAGAAGGATGTCAGGGATGTACTCGAGATAAGCTCCAAAGAGGTGCGCGATACGTCAGGAAAGAAGCTCTCCAGGAAGGAGAAGCTCACGCTGATAGACCAGCTTCAGAAAGATATGAAGCACGCTGCGCAGCTTCTGGAATTCGAATACGCAGCTGAACTCAGAGATAAGATAGAAGAACTCAGAAAGGGACTTTGATTTGTCTTCCGAATACATTTCCGTCCGCGGCGCGCGCGAACACAATCTTAAGAACATCGATGTAGACATACCCAGGGACAAGTTTGTCGTGCTGACCGGGCTTTCCGGATCCGGCAAGTCTTCTCTTGCTTTTGACACTATCTTTTCCGACGGGCAGCGCAGGTATATGGAGAGCCTCTCCAGTTATGCTAGACAGTTCCTCGGACAGATGGACAAGCCGGACGTCGACTCCATCGAAGGCCTTTCTCCCGCTATATCGATAGATCAGAAAACGACTTCAAAGAACCCGAGGTCAACTGTCGGAACAGTGACTGAGATCTACGATTATATGAGACTGATGTACGCTAACATCGGTATCCCGCACTGTCCTGTATGCGGCAGGGAGATAAAACAGCAGACCATAGACCAGATGGTCGATGCTGTGATGCTTCTGGAGGAAGGTTCCAGACTGCAGATCCTCGCTCCCATCGTCAGGGGAAGGAAAGGCACATATCAGAAGGAACTTGAGTCCGCGAGAAAGAACGGATATGCAAGGGTAAGGGTAGATGGCACCGTATACGATCTTGACGATGAGATCAGGATCGACAAGAACAAAAAACACAACATTGAGATCGTAGTAGACAGGATAGTGAGAAGGGACGATTCCGCTGGAAGGATATCTGATTCCATGGAGACTGCACTGGCGCTGTCCGGATCCCTTGTCATAGTGACGGTAGAGGGGAAAGAGGATATGCTCTTCTCACAGAGCTATGCCTGTCCCGAGCACGGGATAAGCGTGGAGGAACTGTCCCCGCGTATGTTCTCATTCAACAATCCTTTCGGAGCGTGCGAGAAATGCACAGGACTCGGGACCTTCATGCACGTCAACCCCGATCTGATCGTGCCGGATCAGTCACTGTCCATAAGAGACGGAGCGATCAAGGCATCAGGGTGGGGGTTCTCTGACGGCTCTATGAGCCAGATGTACTATGAAGGCCTCGCATCGCAGTACGGCTTCTCTCTGGACACACCGTTCCGTGATCTGGACAAGAGCGTAAAGGATATCATATTCTACGGGACCGGCGGCAAACTGGTTCAGTTCTCCAGGTCCAATGCCTTCGGATCCTCTACATATAAATCGGCGTTCGAAGGGATAATAACCAACCTCGAACGGCGCTTTGCAGAGACGAACAGCGAATGGGCAAAGGAGGAGATCTCAGCGCTGATGAGCGCTGTCGAGTGCCCGGACTGTCACGGGCACAGACTGAAGCCCGCAAGCCTCGCGGTGACGGTAGCAGGGAAGAACATCATGGAACTCTGCGACATGTCGGTCAGCAAACTGCTGGATTTCTTCAGCAGCATCGATCTGACGGAACGTGAGATGTACATAGCCGGAAACGTGATCAAGGAGATAAAACAGCGCCTGAAGTTTCTGGAGAATGTCGGACTTGGATATCTGACCCTGTCGCGCGCCAGCATGACTCTTTCCGGAGGAGAGAGCCAGCGCATAAGGCTGGCGACCCAGATAGGGTCATCCCTTATGGGCGTTCTGTATATCCTGGATGAGCCTTCCATCGGCCTTCATCAGAGGGACAACAGAAAGCTCATCGACGCTCTCAAGAATCTCAGAGATCTCGGAAACACGGTCATAGTGGTGGAGCATGACGAAGAGACGATACTAAACGCCGATTACGTAGTGGACATCGGCCCTCTGGCTGGAGTCAACGGCGGAAGGATACTGTATCAGGGCGATGTAAAGGGACTGCTTGAATGCCCCGAATCTCTCACGGGTCAGTACCTCTCGGGTAAAAAGAAGATAGCGGTACCGTCGGCTAGACGCAAGGGAAGCGGAAAGGCTCTGACTTTCAGAGGCTGCCGGCAGAACAACCTGAAGGATATTGACGTCTCATTCCCGCTCGAAAAACTCGTTTGCATCACCGGAGTATCCGGATCGGGAAAATCCTCGCTGCTTAACGATATCGTGTTCAAGAAGCTCAATGTGGAGCTCAACAGGGCGAGGGAGATTCCGGGAAAGTTCTCCTCTGTTGAAGGCCTTGAGTACGTCGATAAATGCATCGGAATCGACCAGTCTCCCATAGGCAGAACTCCGAGATCGAATCCGGCAACATACATAGGACTCTTCAACCTGATAAGAGACGTATTCGCCTCAACGTCCGAAGCGAAGCTCAGAGGCTACGGTCCCGGCAGGTTCTCCTTCAATGTGAAGGGCGGAAGATGCGAAGCCTGTGAAGGCGACGGAATGATCAAGATAGAGATGCACTTCCTGCCTGACGTATTCGTTCCCTGTGATGTATGCAAGGGCAAGCGCTACAACAGGGAGACTCTTGAAGTAAAATACAAGGGAAAGAACATATACGACGTGCTGGAAATGACGGTGGATGAGGCACTGGGATTCTTCAAGACCCATCCCAAGATCGTCAGGAAGCTTCAGACGCTCAAGGATGTCGGACTTGGATACATAAAACTCGGGCAGTCCTCAACGACACTGTCCGGAGGAGAGGCGCAGAGAGTGAAGCTCGCCAACGAACTGTCCAGAGTGAGCACCGGCAAGACGGTGTATATCCTTGATGAGCCCACCACCGGACTGCATACGGCTGATGTTCATATGCTGATCGAAGTCCTCAACAAACTTGTCGATGCGGGGAACACCGTTATAGTCATAGAGCACAACCTCGATATAATTAAATCAGCGGACTGGGTCATAGATCTCGGACCGGAAGGCGGAGACGGAGGCGGCTGTCTTGTCGCCGAGGGAACTCCGGAGGATGTATCGAAGTCGGAGAAATCGTTCACAGGCGAGTACCTGAGAAAAGTACTGGAGAATCAATGAAAAACACCAATCTGTCCACACAGCTGAAGGAGCGGTTCGGGCATGAACCGAACCTCTTCATCAGGACCTACGGATGTCAGCAGAACGTGGCTGACTCCGAGAGGATAAGAGGTCTGCTCGAAAGCAACGGCTGCGTTTACTGCGAGGATGCGGATTCAGCGGATATAGTCATATTCAACACATGTGCCGTCAGAGGACATGCTGAGGACCGTGTGTTCGGCAACATCGGAGCCATGAAGGCTGTCAAAGCAGCGCGCCCTGAGGTCATAGTCATAATGGGCGGGTGCATGGTCCAGCAGCCGCATATCGCACAGAACATCAAGATGAGCTATCCGTACGTGGATATCATCTTCAACACGAACAATATCTCGGAGCTCCCGGGCAGGATCTCGGAGTTCCTAGGCAAGGGAAAGCGCGTACTTGACCCGGCGTGCAGCGAATACACCGTTAACGAAGGTATCCCGGTCGTCAGGGACCTGGAGAGATGCCGCGCGTACCTGCCTATCATGTACGGCTGCGACAACTTCTGCAGTTACTGTGTAGTGCCTCTCGTAAGGGGAAGGGAACGGAGCAGAAGACCGGAGGACGTCGTCAAAGAGTTCCGTGAATGCGTGGAGGCTGGCTGCAAGGACATAATGCTGCTCGGGCAGAACGTAAACTCATACGGCAACAAGTCCGGATTCGGTGTGGATTTCCCTGATCTGCTCAGGATGCTGAACGACGTGGACGGTGATTTCGTGATCAGATTCATGACGAGCCATCCCAAGAACGCGTCAAAAAAACTGTTCGACACCATAGCGGAATGCGGAAAGATCAGCAGGCATATACATCTTCCGGTGCAGTCAGGTTCAGACAGGATACTCAAGCTTATGAACCGCAACTATACCAGAGAGCAGTATATGGAGCTTATACGCTACGCGAGGAGCGTGATTCCGGATGTCTACTTCACGTCAGACATCATAGTCGGATTTCCCGGGGAGACCGAAGATGAATATCTTCAGACCTGCTCGCTGATCGAAGAGGCAAACTACTATGCGACCTTCAGTTTCATATATTCCAAGAGAGAGGGGACGCCTGCGGCTTCCATGCCGGATGACACTCCTCACAGCGTCAAGGCACAGCGTTTGAATGCCCTCAACGAGATACAGAGAAAGGTCACCGAGAAACTTGAACTCGGGCTCGTCGGCACACGCCAGAGAGGCATCTGCACCGGCATACTGAATGACGGCTCATTCGAGTGCAGGATCAACAACAACGCGGAAGTCACAGTGACGGGCAGCGCGGAAGTAAACAGCTTCTGCGACATCACCATCACAGATTACATAAACAGAAGATTATACGGAAAGGCAGAATAACAATGTTTGAGAACAGCAGAATAATCGAGCTTGCCAGAGAACTCGGCGCGGAGATACAGAAGACACCGGAGTATCTGGACTATCATCTCGCCTGTGAGAAGAACGACGCGGACGATGAGCTTCAGTCTCTGATCTCATCCTTCAACATCGCGCAGATGAACCTCGAAAGAGAGATGAAGGAGACGGAAAGAGACACCGTAAAGGTGGAGAGTTTTACAAACATGCTCAACGAGGCGTACAACAGCATCATGTCCAACGAGAACATGAGAAGCTATGTGGTAGCCAAGGATTTCATGGAGAGGGAGCTCAACTACATCTATCAGATACTTGCAGCATCCATAAACGGTAAGGATCCCTTTACCGTGGAAGAATCGACCGGCGGATGCAGCGGAGACTGCAGCGCCTGCGGCAACTGCGGCTGATACTGAAATAAGAAACAGAACGGAAGATCTCAAATGGCATTTCCTGAAGTGACCGCGCAGCTGTCTCCGATGATGAGGCAGTACATAGAAGTCAAGAAACAGCATCCCGACAAGCTGCTGATGTACAGACTCGGAGATTTCTACGAGCTGTTCTTCGATGATGCCGTCACTGCGTCAAGGGAGCTGGAACTGGTCCTTACCGGAAGAGACTGCGGTCTGCCCGAAAGGGCTCCGATGTGCGGTGTGCCGTATCATGCGGTGGACGGTTATGTTTCCCGTCTCGTGGAGAAGGGATACAGGGTCGTCATCTGTGAGCAGATGGAGGACCCGGCAAAGGCCAAGGGACTGGTCAAGAGGGATATCGTAAGGATCGTCACGCCCGGGACGCTCACTGATACTGAGGTCCTTGAGGAATCAAAAAACAACTATGCGGCATCCGTCTTCACCGACGGTGCGCGCTACGGTGCCGCTTTTGCAGATATCTCCACCGGTGAACTGCACATGACGGAAGGAGAGGGCGGCCTGCGGGATATCCTTCTCGAACTGTCAAGGTATCTCCCGAGAGAAGTGCTGAGCAATGCGGACCTCGCTTCCGACAGTGCTGCCGCCTCCTTCTTTGAAAAGAACGGGACAGCGTTTCAGAGACTGTCACCTTCCTATTTCGATTATTCATCCGGAAGGGAAATGATCGCGGAACAGTTCGATGAAGACACCGTATCCGCGCTCGGCACGGCAAGGCACAGACAGGCAGTTTCCGCCTCAGGTGCGCTTATCAGATACATAGGTGAGACACAGTTCTCCGGGCTCAAGAGGCTCTGCTCGGCCGATTTCTTCAGTTCCAGAGACTACATGCTGCTGCCGGAGAGCTGCCGCAGGAACCTGGAGATCACCGAGACCATGAGAGCAGGCGAAAGGCGCGGCAGCCTTCTCTGGGCGATAGACCGCACTTCGACATCCATGGGGAAGAGGCTTCTCAGGACGTTCCTGGAGAAACCGCTTCTGAAACCTGAACAGATAAACCTTAGACTCGATGCTGTCGAGGAGTTCGCGAACAATTCGATACTGAGCGCCCAGCTGTCAGACAGCCTGAAAGGCGTGTTCGACCTGGAGAGGCTCATGACACGCATCATGTACGGAAAGTGCACTCCCCGTGACCTGATCGCATTTGCCGCCACTTCAGTGAGGCTCGGCGAGATCAAAGCTCTGTCCGTATCGTTCAGGACAAAGCTGCTGAAAAAACTCGGAGCTTCCGTGGATACGCTCGATGATCTCAAGGAGGAGATCAATTCCACCATCGCCGACGATCCGCCGGCGCTGCTCAAGGACGGCGGATACATACGCGCCGGAAGAGATCCTGAGATAGATGAGCTCAGGGAACTGCTGCATGATTCGAAATCATATTTAGCGAAACTGGAGCAGTCTACAAAGGAAAAGACCGGGATAAAGAACCTCAGAGTAGGATACAACAGGGTATTCGGTTATTATTTCGAGGTATCCAAGTCCAATATAGATGCGGTGCCTGATTATTTCGTCAGGAAACAGACGCTGACGACCGGAGAGAGGTATATCACTGAGGAACTCAAGGACCTGGAGAACAGGATCCTGTCTGCCGGCGAGCGTCTGGATCTGCTTGAAAGGGATCATTACGACAGACTCTGCCAGAAACTGACGGATAATCTCCAGAGGGTGCAGGATACATCATATGCAGTGGCATATACAGATGTGCTGTGCGCACTGGGAGAACTGGCAAGAGACAACGGATACTGCAGGCCTGAGGTGGATGACAGCGATGTCATCAGGATCACGTCAGGCAGGCATCCGGTGGTCGAACTGGTGCTGAAGGATGAGATGTTCGTTCCCAACGACACGCTGCTTGACTGCAGGAAGAACCTCGTCAATCTCATAACAGGACCGAATATGGCCGGCAAGTCGACATACATGAGGCAGGTGGCACTGATCGCGATACTTGCCCAGATCGGATCATTCGTGCCTGCGGCTTCTGCGAGGATAGGCGTAGTTGACGCGATATTCACTCGTGTGGGCGCCAGCGATGACCTGTTTTCCGGAGATTCCACTTTCATGGTGGAGATGAAGGAGGTCGCGGAGATCTTGGAGAATGCCACCCCTAAAAGCCTCGTGATACTTGACGAGATCGGCAGAGGGACATCGACTTATGACGGCATGAGCATCGCCAGAAGCGTGATCGAATACATATGCGCCGAGAACGGCATAGGGTGCAAGACAATGTTTGCGACCCACTATCATGAACTGACTGACATGGATGCCGATTTCGCTAACATAAGGAATTACAATATCGCTGCGAAGAAGCGCGGCGACACTATCACTTTCCTCAGAAGGATCGTAGACGGACCCGCGGATGACAGCTACGGTATCGAGGTGGCGACGCTTGCGGGAGTTCCTTCCGCTGTCACGGTGAGAGCCAAGGAGATCCTGGCATCGCTGGAGGAAAAGAATCCCGACAGGATCGAGCGCAGAGTGATAACCACGAGCGCAGATAGTTTCAGTGAGATAGAAGAAGAACTCTCAAGGATGCACATAGAGGCGATCACGCCTCTGGAAGCCATGGGAGTCCTGGACAGACTTATAAAAGCCGCTAAGAAGAAAAAGGAGTAGGAATGGGCTACGTACATGTTCTTGACGACAGAGTCAGAGAACTGATTTCGGCAGGAGAGGTCGTCGAACGTCCCGCGTCCGTTGTCAAGGAGCTGGTAGAGAACTCTCTTGATGCAGGGGCTGACAGGATAGATATCGAACTGCGCAACCACGGGCTTTCCATGATCTCCGTGACGGATAACGGCAAAGGTATCGAGGAAGACGATATCAGAACTGCGTTTCTCAGACATGCGACCAGCAAGATTAGCACTGCAGACGACCTGAACGCGATAGGGTCCCTGGGATTCAGGGGCGAAGCTCTGGCAGCCATATCGGCTGTGTCCAGAGTGAAGCTCACTACGAAGACTCCTGACAATGTCGCAGGATACAGATATGTCATTGAGGGAGGCAAAGAGGTCTCGTTCGAGGAATGCGGAACTCCTACTGGCACTAACATAACCGTCTCTGACATTTTCTACAACACACCGGCCAGGATGAAGTTCCTCCGTAAGGATGTAGCGGAGGGAAATGCCTGCGAACAGCTTATCTGGCACATAGCGCTGACCGAACCTGACGTATCGTTCCGGCTTGTGAGGGAGGGCAAGCTCGTCCTCCGCACTACCGGACAGGGACTCTATTCTGCGATCTTCGATCTCTACCCCAGGGAGATAGCTTCCGGGATGAGGGAGATATCAATAGTGACTGAGGACGGGGTGAACGTGAGCGGATACGCGGCGTCTCCCAAGGATTCCAGAGCGAGCAGAAACCTCCAGCATATCTCCGTGAACGGGAGATATATACGAAACAGGGCCATACAGTCTGCCGCGGAGGAGGCATACAGGGGATTCATGATGCAGGGAAGGTTCCCTTCATTCGTGATCTCGGTAACGGTCCCGCTCGATGCCGTTGATGTCAATGTTCATCCCGCCAAGACGGAGGTCAGATTCACCAACGAGCGCGCCGTTACAAGAGCGGTATACCGCGCCGTGAGAGAGGCCGTACAGGCGCTTGGAACGTCTTCTCCCGTAACGTCCGTCGCTGCCGGGAACGGCATCTCTGAGACGGAAAACACCGGCAGCATCCCGGTTGCGGAGGAAAAACGTGTTCCTGCCGCGGCAGGAACGTATCAGGAGGGCATGGTTCCTGACAGGCCGTCTGCCGGCAAACCGGTGAGGGATCCCGCGAGAGATCTCTTTGAGGAGCTCATAAGGATAGATTCCGCAGAACAGACAAAGCACGATCAGGCTTTCGGCGGATCCGGAAGTGAACTGGACATTTTCCCGGAACCGGGAGAACCCGCTCCTTTACCGAATGAGCCGGTTGCAGCAGACGCTTCGGAAGAACCGTCAGGAGCTTCCGCATCGCTTACGGGAGATACCGCCCTGAAAGTGATCGGGGAGATCTTCCGTACATATATCGTGGCGCAGACCGAGGATATGCTCGTCCTTATAGATATGCATGCCGCTCATGAGCGCATTCTTTACGAGCTCATTCGGGACGAACACTCGTCTGTTGACAGTCAGATCCTGCTGGAGCCTGTCGTAATATCGATGACTCCGGACGAGAAGCAGGCAGTTCTGGACAATTCCGAGATCATGGAGAAACTGGGCTTCTCGGTGTCGGAACTGGGGGAGAGAGAGGTCGCCGTCAGGGAGATACCCACTTATCTAGGAACTAACGGCGTTGCTGACGCGGTGCTGGAGATAGCAAACAGCCTTCTTGAGAACCGTGAGAGCGTGACATTCGAGGCAAGAGAGTGGCTCATGCACTCTTCCGCGTGCAGGGCAGCCATCAAGGCAGGACATGTGGCTCCGCATCAGGAGATGGTCGCGCTGGCGGAAAAGATACTGTGCGGGAGCATTCCCAAGTTCTGTCCGCACGGAAGGCCGGTGTACTTCACTATGACGAAAAGCGAGATAGAGAAGAGATTTGGAAGGATCGTCTGAAAAGATAATAGCTATAGGAGGACCTACAGGGTCCGGTAAGAGCGCTCTCGCTCTCAGGCTCGCGGAGCTTACGGGAGGCGAGATAGTTTCATGCGATTCCATGCAGATCTACCGTTCTCTCGATATCGGCACCGCGAAGCCGACCGCCGAGGAAATGAGGAGCGTGCGGCACTGGCTGATCGACATAAAGGAACCGAGCGAACGATACAGCGTTGCTGATTATGTTGCTGACGCCAGAAAGGCGATAGCCGACATAAACGGAAGAGGCGTTGCCGCGATAGTTTGCGGAGGGACCGGTCTGTATATGTCATCCCTGCTCAACGGGATCTACTTTTCCGACGACCATCCTGCTGATGAGGAGCTCAGAGAGCAGCTGAAGGACGAGATACTGAAGAACGGAAGCGGCTCGCTTCTGGATGAGATAGCAGCCGCGGATCCGGAGTACGCGTCAAAGCTGAAAGCGAACGATACCAAAAGGATCATAAGGGCCGCTGAGATAGTCAGGCGCGGCGCCAGACCGTCCGAACTTATAGAAGGATCAAGAGGAAACGGTTATCCTGATGCCGTCAGGATACTTGTAAACTGTTCATCGCGGGACAATCTGTACCGCAGGATCGAAGCGAGGTGTGACTCCATGATGGAGGCAGGCCTTGAACAGGAAGCGCGCTATGTTTATGAGAACAGGGACGCTTTCCTCACTGCCTGCGCTGCGATAGGATACAAGGAGTTCTTCCCGTATTTTAAAGGGACGCGCTCGATCGAGGACTGTGTCGATGACCTTAAGAAGGCATCCAGGCACTACGCAAAGAGACAGCTCACCTGGTTCAGAAGGGAGAGCGGGTTCATGACTCTGTTCTCGGATCTGCAGGACCCTGATGAGATGGCACATCATATACTTCGGCAGAAGGGAGAGATAATCCGATGAGATCGTTTTCAGGTCTGAAGCTGATGGCAGTGCTTTTGGCTGCCCTGCTTGTCCTGTATATCTCCATGCAGGTATATCTGGTCTCATATCCTTCATACCGCACTGAAGTCGCTGTGCTCTACGAGCTGACCGATGAGATAACAGCTTCCGGCACTGTCGTCAGGAACGAAGCTGTCGCGGACACCAGCAGCGGAGTGAACTATTATCTGGTATCCGACGGCGATAAAGTCGCGAAGGGCGAGAGCGTGGCGGAGTATTACAGAGATCCTTCTGCTGCTGTCAGGAGCCTCTACCGTCAGCAGCTGGAGAAGGAGCTCGGCATACTTGAGGATCTCTCGAAGGGAAACAGGGGAAACACCAATCTTGAATCCATCCGGAAATCCGTATACGGATTGCTCAGCAGCTATTCGGCCGAGACAGGCAGGAATGACTATTCAGGGATCGGTGACGTAAGACGTAGCCTAATATCTTCTCTATCAAGCTACGAGATATCCGCCGGAGGCTCGGTAGATACTTCCTCCAGAGCTGAGGAGGTCAGGAATCAGATCTCGTCTGCAGGAGGTTCCGATCTCGGTCCTACAGGATATGTTACTGCGGATGAATCAGGTTTCTTTGTTTCGTTTACGGACGGATGTGAATCGATACTCACCCCTGAGATGATCGATACGCTTCAGCCTGAGCAGATAAAGAAACTTATCGAGAAGTCACACAGCATCTACAGATATGACCCGGACAGGTATAAGATCCTTTCGGATTATGTGTGGTACTATGTGTGCACCATGAGTCAGGAGGATGCCTCCAGGCTCCGTGCCGGCAGGAAGTATTCTGCTGACTTCAGTTTCAGTTCGGCGGAGGATCTGCCTGCCAGGGTCGAAAAGATACTTCCTGCCGCTGACGGCAGCTACAGCGTCGTAGTGCTCTCATTTGACAGGATGAACCCCGCGGCGTCGGTGCTGAGAAACGAGGACATAAAGATCAAATTCACGAACTACCGGGGGATCAGGGTCGACAAGAGCGCGCTTCGCCTGATCGACGGAGTCCTCGGTGTCTACATCAAGTTCGGAAGCCTGGTCAAGTTCAGGAAGGTCGATATAATCTACGAGACAGAGGATTACATCATCTCATCGGCAACGGAAGGAAGCGGTTCAGTGCTGTCGCTGTACGATGAGATCATCGTACAGGGAAAGAATCTCTACATAGACAGGGACCTGGCGAGGAGTTGACATTGCTCCGGACGGGTTATAGAATTTTACGTGTTAACGGCGTTGAAGAAGAGGTTGGCATAAACAGGATCCCAGAGAGCTGCAGCAAGGTGTGAGTGCAGCGTTCCGCGTTGTGTCATTGTCGCTTCGGAGCCTGTCCGGTGAGTTCGTCAGCCGGGCACGTATCTCCGCGTTAAGGAGCAAGAGAGGCCGCCATGCGGCAACTCGGGTGGTACCGCGGTTTTATTATCGTCCCGAAGCTTTGCTTCGGGATTTTTTGTAAGGAAAAAAGAAAAATGAAAGAATTGGCTAAACAGTACAATCCCAAGGAAGTGGAATCCAGGATCTATTCCAACTGGATGGGGTCCGGATATTTCCACGCTGAACCCGATCCCAAGAAGACTCCGTATACGATTGTCATGCCCCCTCCCAACATCACCGGGCAGCTCCATATGGGACATGCCCTGGATATGTCCCTGCAGGATGTGATCATAAGGCTCAAGAGGATGCAGGGATACAGTGCGCTGTGGCTTCCCGGCACCGATCACGCTTCCATAGCGACGGAAGCAAAGATCGTGGAAGCGATGAGAGAAGAAGGCATCACCAAGGACGATATCGGGCGTGACGGCTTCCTTGAGCGCGCCTGGAAATGGAAGGAACAGTACGGCGGACGCATAGATGAACAGCTCAAGTATCTGGGCAGCTCATGCGACTGGGAGCGTGAGAGATTCACTATGGATGAAGGCTGCTCAAAGGCAGTCCTTGAAGTGTTCTGCAAACTCTACGAGAAAGGACTGATATACAGGGGAGAGAGGATCATCAACTGGTGTCCTCACTGCCACACGTCCATTTCAGACGCAGAAGTCGAGTTTGAAGAGCAGGACGGCTTTTTCTGGCATCTGAGATATCCGTTCAGCGACGGGAGCGGCTATCTGGAACTGGCTACGACAAGACCCGAGACGCTGCTGGGCGATACAGCAGTCGCGGTAAATCCCAATGATGAAAGATATAAGGATGCGGTCGGAAAGACTGTCGTCCTGCCCATAGTCGGCAGGGAGATACCTGTTGTCGCGGACGACTATGTGGAGATGGATTTCGGGACCGGCGTGGTAAAGATCACGCCCGCTCATGATCCCAACGACTACGAAGTCGGTCTCAGGCATGATCTTGAGATAATAAATGTTCTCAATGAGGACGCTACCGTAAACGAAAACGGCGGAAAGTACTGCGGAATGGACCGTTACGAGTGCCGCAAACAGATAGTAAAGGATCTCGAAGAGGGCGGCTTCCTCGTGAGCGTGGAGCCCTACAAGCACAATGTAGGCACCTGCTACAGATGCGGTACTACGGTAGAGCCGCGCATCAGCAAGCAGTGGTTCGTCAAGATGCAGCCTCTGGCTGAGCCTGCCATCAAGGCAGTGGAGGACGGATCCGTCAGATTCGTTCCCGAACGCTTCGCAAAGACCTATTTCAACTGGATGTACAACATCAAGGACTGGTGCATCAGCCGTCAGCTCTGGTGGGGCCACAGAATCCCTGCATACTACTGCGACGACTGCGGAGAGGTCATCGTCGCCAAGGAGCAGCCGGAATGCTGCCCGAAGTGCGGCGGAAAGGTGCATCAGGACGAAGATACTCTCGATACCTGGTTCTCATCCGCTCTGTGGCCTTTCTCCACTCTGGGATGGCCGGAGAAGACGGAAGAACTGAAGTACTTCTATCCGACGGATACTCTCGTCACAGGTTATGACATCATCTTCTTCTGGGTCGCCAGGATGATATTCTCCGGTATCGAGCATATGGGTGAGATACCGTTCAAAACGGTGTTCATACACGGACTGGTCAGAGACGCACAGGGCAGGAAAATGTCCAAATCCCTGGGCAACGGAATTGACCCGCTGGATGCCATCGATGAATACGGCACCGATGCCCTCAGGTTCATGCTCGCAAGCAGCGTGAGCCCCGGAAATGACATGCGCTACTCGGACGAGAAGATGATCGCTGCGAGAAACTTCTGCAACAAGATGTGGAACGCAGGAAGATTCATCCTCATGAACGATGTCGACGGAGTGGAGCCTGACACGCTGCCGGGTGAACTTGAGATAGAGGATAAATGGATACTCACTCAGCTTGAGAACGTGATACAGGAAGTTACCGCGAACCTTGAGCACTTTGAACTGGGTATCGCCGCTTCCAAGGTCTATGATTTCGCATGGGATGTTTTCTGCGACTGGTATGTGGAACTTGCAAAGCTCAGGCTGAATTCCGACGATGAGAAAAGGAAGAACTCCTGCAAGCAGGTGCTGGTATATACCTTCACCAGGATACTTCAGATGCTGCACCCATTCATGCCGTTCATCACTGAGGCTATCTACGAGGCACTTCCGACATCCAGCGAGAGCATTATGATCTCCAGATGGCCGGAGTACGACAGCTCGCTCTGCTTTGCAGAGGATACGGAACGCTTCAGCAAGATCATGGACATCATCAAGGCAGTCAGGGCGATCCGCGCTGAGAAGAACGTTCAGCCTTCAAAGCTTCTGGATATATCGATCGAGACGCAGGAGACTGATGTGTTTGAAGCCGGTTCCGAGTTCATAAAACGTCTTGCAAAAGCGTCAACTGTCAGTGTCGGAACTGGATTCGACATACCTGACGCAGTACAGGCAGTCACGGACAGCGCCAGAGCGCTGATACCTCTTTCCGAACTGGTGGACAGAGAGAAGGAACTTGCAAGGCTTAAGAAGGAGCTCAAAGCGGTAGAGAAGGATATGGCAGGGCTCGAGGGAAGGCTCTCGAATCCCCAGTTCCTCAGCAAAGCTCCGGAGAATGTCGTCGCCGGAGAGAGGGACAAGCTTGAGAAACTCACCGCAAAGAAGGCAAATATCATTGAGAGCATAGCAAAACTCGGCTGAGCAGAGATTCATGATATAATATCGTCCGGCATCAAGGTGCCGGACGATGCTTTTTGAGTTCTCATGCAGATGTCCCTTTATGGTATAATCAAGGGAAGGCGGTGATGCAGTTTTGAGGATACTGGGAATAGACCCCGGCTATGCGATCGTGGGTTACGGTGTGATAGATTATTTCACGAACAACAAGTTCCATGTCGCCGCTTACGGAGCGGTGACTACTGAACCTGACATGCCTTTTGAAAAGCGCCTGATGACCATCTATGACGGCATCAATACCGTTATCAACAGGACCAGGCCGGAGGTGCTTGCGATAGAGAAGCTCTATTTCGTCAACAATGTCACTACTGGCATCGGTGTTGGAGAGGCGAGAGGCGTGACGCTTCTTGCTGCAGCTCAAGCAGGACTGCCTATCCATGAATACACACCTATGGCAATAAAACAGGCCGTTACCGGATACGGAAAAGCAGAGAAGAAACAGGTCATGGAACTGACCAGAATGATCCTCGGACTTGAAAAAGTGCCGAAACCGGACGATACGGCTGACGCGCTTGCCGTCGCCATCTGTCATGCGCATACCAGTGCTTCGGCGCTGGGAGAGATATACTCCAGATACAGCAGAGGTAATAAATGATCTATTCACTAAACGGAATCCTGCTGGAAAAGACTCCGGATTCAGCAGTGATAGAGTGCGGAGGAGTGGGATACGGCTTTTCATGCTCCGCGAATACACTTTCATCACTTCCGGGAACAGGAGACAAAGCGTTCGTTTATACCGTTCTTTCGGTCAGAGAAAACGGTGTGGATCTGTTCGGGTTCTCATCCCAGAAGGAGCGTGAAGCCTTCAGGCTGCTCTGCTCTATAAGCGGAGTAGGCCCCAAGGTGGCGCTTTCCGTTCTGTCTACCTACGATCCGGACAGAGTTTCTCTTCTGATCGCCAGCGGAGACGCCAAGGCGATCACAGCCTGCCCGGGAGTCGGACCGAGGCTCGCACAGAGAATAGTAAATGAACTTAAGGAGAAGATCCTGCAGCTGGATATCGAAGGCATCGGCGAGGTCGTGACTGCAGTCGATAACGGTTCGGCTTCGTCTGAGGCGATCGCCGCGCTCATCTCGCTGGGATTCTCTCATTCCGAAGCGGCAACGGCAGTAGCCGGACTCGCGCCGGAACTAAGTACTGAGGATATGATCGCATCAGCCCTAAGATCGCTTGCTTCAAGGAACTGAAACAATGAGTGACTTCTATTTTGATGACAGAATAATAGAGCCCGATTACTTGGAAGAGGATGCGGAGACATCAATGACGCTCCGCCCCCTGACTCTGGACGAATTCGTCGGACAGCCTCAGCTCAAGGAAAATCTGGCAGTGAGCATAAAGGCAGCCAAGAACAGAGGGGAATCACTGGATCACATTCTGTTCTACGGTCCTCCCGGACTGGGCAAGACAACTCTCGCGCAGATAGTGGCAAGAGAGATGGGAGTGAACATCAGGGTGACTTCCGGACCGGCTATAGAGAAGCCAGGCGACCTGGCTGCGATCCTTACCAGTCTTTCGCAGGGAGATATCCTGTTCATCGATGAGATCCACAGGCTCTCCCGGCAGGTGGAGGAAGTCCTTTATCCGGCTCTTGAGGATTTCTCGCTGGATATAATAATCGGAAAAGGGCCCGCTGCGCGTTCGATACGCATAGATCTTAAGCCTTTCACGCTGATCGGGGCGACGACCAGATCGGGCATGATCTCATCGCCGATGAGAGACCGTTTCGGCATGCTTCTCAAACTGGATATGTATTCACCTGAGGATCTCGCGAAGATCGTTACAAGATCCGCGGGCATTCTGGATCTTCCGATAGCGGACCCGCAGGGACCGCTTGAGATCGCGAAAAGATCGAGGGGCACTCCGAGGATCGCCAACAGGCTGCTGAAGCGCGTGAGAGACTACAGCCAGGTCCTGGGAGACGGAAGCATAAGCCGCGAGGCGGTGGATATGACCCTCAGCAAGATGGGAATCGACGAACTCGGGCTTGATAACCTTGACAGAAGACTGCTGAAAGCCGTGATAACGAATTACGGAGGCGGACCTGTCGGTCTGGAAACGATAGCAGCAATGCTCGGCGAGGACGCAGGCACTCTTGAGGATGTGTGTGAGCCGTATCTGATGCAGATAGGATTTCTCACGAGGACTCCGCGCGGAAGATGCGTGACTCCGGCTGCCTACAGCCACCTCGGCCTGAACTACCGCGATGATCTGAACGGTCAGCAGACGTCATTATTCTGAGATACAGGTGTACGGATGAGAGCTGCGAAGGGATGGAATGATTACGAGCTCATCGACGCATCTTCGGGCAACAGGCTCGAAAGATGGGGCGAGTATATACTCGTGCGTCCGGATCCGCAGGTCATATGGAATACAGAAAAGAAAGACAGCAGATGGCACAATGCCGATGCCGTCTATCACAGGTCCTCCAGCGGAGGAGGATCCTGGGAATTCAGACACAGGCTGCCGGACGAATGGCAGGTGGCATGGAACGGACTCCGGCTTTATGTAACGCCGACCAATTTCAAGCATACCGGCGTGTTTCCGGAACAGGCAGCGAACTGGACGCTCTATCAGGAGCTTATTAGGTCCTGCGGAAGAGAGATCAGGGTACTGAATCTCTTCGGATATACCGGGGCAGCAACGCTTGCGTGCATGAAGGCAGGCGCTTTCGTCTGTCATGTGGATGCGAGCAAAGGTATGGTATCTCAGGCCAAGAGAAATTCCGTGCTGAACGGGATGGCTGATGTCCCGTGCCGCTGGATAGTGGATGACTGCATGAAATTCGTCCTCCGGGAGGCTAGGCGCGGGAACAGGTATGATGCAGTCATAATGGATCCTCCGAGTTACGGACGCGGTCCGTCCGGAGAGATATGGAAATTTGAGGACAACATAGAGGAACTGGTCTTGGCATGCAAAGATATACTGAGCGACGATCCTCTGTTCTTCGCGATAAACAGCTACACAACGGGCATATCCCCGTCCGCTCCCGGGTATCTTCTCTCGTGTGCGATGAGAGGCTATCCCGGAGAGGTGATCACGGATGAGATCGGTCTTCCGGTCTCGGAAACAGGTTTCGTGCTCCCTTGCGGAAATACATCAATTTATATCAAGAGGTAACAGTGAGTAATCTGATTCGATTCGACAATGTCTCATTCTCATACGGAAGCAACCGCGTGCTTGAAGGCATAGATCTAGAGATTCGGGAAGGAGAATTCCTCGCGGTACTGGGCTATAACGGCTCCGGCAAGTCCACGATGGCAAAGCTCATCAACGGAATACTGCTTCCGACAGAGGGCAAGGTCTACGTAGACGGCATGGATACGTCTGATGAAACGAAACTTGCCGATATACGCAAGACGGCGGGCATGGTGTTCCAGAATCCTGACAACCAGATAGTCGCCACTATCGTGGAGGAGGATGTTGCATTCGCACCGGAGAACCTCGGGATCGACCCTGCTGAGATAAGGATCAGAGTCGATGATGCGATAAAGGCGGTAGGACTTGAAAAGCATGTCAAGGACGCGCCGCACAAACTGTCCGGAGGACAGAAGCAGAGAGTCGCCATCGCAGGCGTTCTGGCCATGCAGCCAAGATGCATAATACTGGATGAGCCTACAGCGATGCTCGATCCCAAGGGAAGGTCTCTTGTCATGGGAGTCATAGAGCGCCTGAACAGGGAGAAAGGGATCACCATCGTATTGATAACCCACTTCATGGAAGAGGCGGCGAGGGCTGACAGGATCGTCATCCTTTCGGAAGGAAAGGTGGCTGAGAACGGATCACCCAAGGAAGTGTTCTCCAAGAAGGAACGGATGATATCTCTTGGGCTTGAGGTGCCGCCGGTGACGGATCTGACGCTGAGGCTGATAGATAACGGAATAGATCTCAGAAAAGACATTATTAAACCGGAAGAACTCGTTGACGCGCTTCTGGAGATCAAGGAGACCACGGATTGAGCACTATAAAACTCGAAAATGCAGGCTTCGTCTATCAGAAGGGGATGCCGGATGAAAAAGTCGCGGTATCCGGAGTCTCTCTTACTTTTGAGGAAGGCGATTTCATCGGGATCATCGGACACACGGGAAGCGGTAAATCAACGCTTATTCAGATGCTGAACGGCCTTCTTCGCCCGACTTCCGGACATGTATACATCGACGGGGACGATATTTGGGACGACCGCTCGAAACTCAGGGAGAAGAGGTTCAAGGTCGGCCTGGTCCTGCAGTACCCAGAGTATCAGCTGTTCGAGGAGACAGTCAGGAAGGATATTGCATTCGGCCCGAAGAACCTTGGCCTGAGCGAAGAGGAGATAAACAGCCGTGTCGCTGAAGCGGCGGACTTTCTCAAGATACCGGAAAAGCTCCTTGACAGATCCCCGTTCGATCTTTCCGGAGGGGAGAAGAGAAGGGCTGCCATTGCCGGAGTGCTCGCCATGCGTCCTGAAGTGCTTGTTCTGGACGAGCCGACGGCTGGACTGGATCCGAGGGGCAGGAGAGAGATACTGGATGTGATAAGCAATTATCACAAGGCGGAGAAGAAGACCATAATCCTCGTATCCCATTCGATGGATGACGTGGCAAGGTATGCGAGCAAGGTGCTCGTCATGAACGCCGGAGGGGTCTTCTATTATGACACCGTCGATGAGGTGTTCAAGCACGCGCTCGAACTGCGCGAGACCGGGCTCAACATCCCGACAGTGACCGATATCCTGCTGACTCTCAAGGAGCGGGGGATGGATGTGGATACCGATATCTATACCCCTGCACGTGCCGCGCAGACAGTTACCCAATACTTCAAAGAGGTCGAAGCCAGATGAGAGACATTACTCTGGGACAGTATATAAACGGAGATTCGGTGATCCACAGGCTTGATCCCAGGATCAGGCTTATCCTTACTCTTGTTTACATTATCCTTCTTTTTATCCTCAAGACCATTCCCCAGATGCTTCTGGCTCTGGCTCTCATCCTGGGAGCTTACGCGCTCGTCAGGATACCGGTTAAGATGCTGCTGAAGAGCCTTAAGCCGATAATACCGATCGTGGTATTCACATCTGTGCTGAACATGTTCTTCGTGAACGGGGATGTAATATTCTCTTTCTGGAAACTCTCTGTGACAAGGCAGGGTCTCTATTATGCCGTCATGCTTTCACTTCGTGTGATCTGCCTGCTTGCAGGTTCGTCGCTGCTCACATACACATCGACTCCCATAGAACTTACGAGCGCGCTTGAGCTCCTGTTCATGCCGCTCACGAAGATCGGGCTTCCTGTCAATGATCTTGCCATGATGATGACCATAGCTCTCAGATTCATTCCTACACTGCTTGAGGAGACGGACAAGATAATGGCAGCCCAGAAGTCCAGAGGCGCGAATCTGGATACGGGCACGTTTATGGAAAGGATACGTGCGCTGACACCTATCCTGATACCGCTGTTCGTATCGGCCTTCAGACGCGCCGATGAGCTGGCTCTCGCCATGGAATGCCGCTGTTACAACGGCGGCGAGGGACGCACCAGGATGAACGCATTGAAGATCAGGCGCTCAGACTGTATCGCCGTAGTCGTATTTATCGGCTTCTGCTCGCTCATCGTGCTCTCGGGAAGGATTTCACTGTGAGCGGCTTCAATTATCTGGCTGACATAAGTTTTGTCGGCACAGAATATCACGGCTCACAGATACAGAAAAACGCTGTCACGGTGCAGGGGGTCTTCCAGGATTCGCTGAAAGCGGTCCTGGGATATCTGCCGGACATCAAGTGCTGTTCTCGGACAGATACCGGGGTGCACGCAAGACACTTCACCATAAGTTTCTGCATCGACAGGGCGCGTGAGTGCTCACGTATGGTATCGGCGCTGAACGCGCATCTCCCGTTTGATGTCAGGGTGCTGAGCATCAGAGAGGTCCCGGAGGATTTTCATGCCAGATACTCATCAAAAGGCAAGGTCTATGAGTATCTCGTATGGAACAGCAGGGTCATGGATCCTTTCCTGAACGGCAGAGCCCTGCAGTTTACGGTTCCCATAGACGAAAAGACACTCGATGATACCGCAAAGGTCTTCCTCGGCACACACGACTTCAGCTCGTTCTGCTCTACAGGCACTGATGTCGAGGACAAAGTCAGGAATGTATCATTGGCGGATGTGAAGAGAGACGGCGACCTTGTGACATTCAGGTTCTCGGCAGACGGATTCCTTTACAACATGGCTCGCATAATGACCGGTTCTCTGCTGCAGACGGCAAGGGGCAAACTGGACAAAAACGATATACTGCTTTATCTTAACGGTAAAAAAAGGGACAACCTGCTGATCACCGTCCCGGCATGCGGATTGTATCTTACGGAGGTTCTGTACTGACTTGGTAAACGATAACGAGATATCCCGCGCAAGAAAAGCTAAAAAAAGGAAGATCAGAAGAAAGCGCGCGCTCGTTGCACTGCTGGTCGTTTTTCTGCTCTTTTCAGCTGTGACGGCAGTCTCCATATCAAACACAGTCCTCAGTTATGACATAAAGGATTTTTTCAGTTCCCTTATCACCATAGGCTCATTCCCCGTGAATGCCGGAAGCGGCAAGGTCATGGAGATGGCGATAAGCGCAAGATCGATGTTCCTCCTGAGCGACACCGACATCAAGGTGGTGGCAGGCTCCGGGGCTGAACTGATGGAATACAGTCACGGCATTTCTAGTCCGGGTCTTGCGGTGTCGGGCAGCAGAGCGGCGGTGTATTCAAGGGGCGGCAAAAGCTTCAAGCTTTTCAACAGGACCATGCTGCTCTACAGCGGTACGCTGCAGAATTCCATCATTTCAGCCGCAGTGACCCAGTCCGGAAAGACCGCCCTTCTCACTTCAGGGGATGTATATACATGCGAACTGTCGGTCTTCAACCGCAACTGCGAAAAGACGTTCACATGGTACGGATCGGACGGTTTCCCTCTGGGCGTATTCTCTTCATCATACGGAAACGACGTTGTAGTGCTGTGTGTCAAGAGCAGGGACGGAGTACTTTATACGACAGTTACAAGAATAGATCTGAATACGAGGAAGGAAAAAGGGACCTTCGAACTGAAAGGACTTGCGGTGAGGGCTTTCCCGGAATCAGACGCCGCGGTCATCATCATGGATGACAGATGCGTCCGGTGCGGAATGGACGGAACCGTGGAGGCATCCTACAGTTTTGACGGGAAGATGATACTTGATGTGTTCAGCGATCCGGGACGTGATCTGGCGATCGTATTCGGAGACAACAAGAGAAGCGAGATAAACTCAGTCACCGTACTGACGCGCAAACTGGCTGTCGCCGGCTCAGTGGAATACAAGGATCAGATAGAGGACGTATGGATGACAGGGGACAGGCTGTTCCTGCTCACCAGAGGAAAAATACATTCATTCTCGCACAGCGGAGTGCCGGAGGAGATCTATCACGGAGATCCTTCCGCTTACGCAGCAGTCTACTTCGGAGGAGTGATCACCTTCGAGCCGCAGTATCTGGTAAAGCTTTCCAGGGATGACAGGGAGGTTATAGAAGATAAATGAGCATACCGCTTTATTATGACATTGCGCTGGTCGCATTTCTTTTGATCTTCTTCTTTGTTTTTTATAAGAAAGGATTCGTTTCGTCTTTTATAGGCATTTTCGGCCTTGTGATCTCGGTGTTTGCGGGAAACTATCTCAGTATCCTTGCGGCGAAGAAGATATATGACCTTCTTATAAAGGACCGGCTGATACTGTATGTCACGGAGCAGATAGGGAAGATCCAGTCCGGAGTGGAAGAGACACTTAATATGGGACTTCTCGGAAAACTGTTCGGAACGTTCATGCAGGATCATTCGCTTGATACGGATGCTTCCGAGCTTGCCAGTACGTTCATAAATCATTCGCTTGAGGGCGGATGCATCAATATGGTACGCATCCTGGTCTTCCTTATAGTGGTAGTCGTTGCCATGCTCCTTCTCAAGCTGCTCAGCGGACTTCTTGAAGGAGTCAATGACCTCCCTCTCGTAGGCTTTCCGAACCAGCTGCTGGGAGGCGCTCTCGGGCTGGTGATAGGACTGCTGATCATGTTCATCCTGTGTTCACTTATCAGCCTTATACTTAACATATGGCAGTCTCCGTGGATGAATAAAGAGGTGATTGAATCCTCATTCCTGTTCTCGAGGCTGTTCGTATTGAACCCCTTTTACTCTTGAGATTTTGGTAGGTATATAGCAAATGCTCTGTTCCAGATGTAAAAAACGCACAGCAGTTATGTTCATAACAAAAATAGAAGGCAACAACACGACCAACGAAGGACTTTGTCTTGTATGCGCAAAGGAACTCGGGGTCATGCCTGTTGATGATATAATGAAGCGCTTCGGGGTCACGGAAGATGACCTGGAAGCTTTTTCCGAACACCTTTCCACAGGTTCAGAGCCTGAGGAGGGCGGGTTCGAAGAAGGAGGAACACCGACCTTCCCGAACCTCTTCGGAAACCTTTTCAGGAACACGCCGGCAGACGGCAAGGACAGAAACAGGGATAACCAGAATCAGGGCCAGAACCGTCAGCAGCGCGACAGGGATAAGAAGCACAAGTACCTGGATACGTACTGTGACAACCTCACGAAAAAGGCCAGGGACGGCAGGCTCGACAATATCATCGGCAGGGACAAGGAGATCTACAGGACGATCCAGATCCTTTCCAGAAGGCAGAAGAACAATCCATGCCTGATAGGAGAAGCCGGAGTCGGAAAGACCGCCATTGCGGAAGGCATCGCGCAGAAGATAGTTTCGGGCGATGTTCCCGTCAAGCTGCAGAACAAGGAGATCTACCTTCTTGACCTGACCGCGCTGGTAGCCGGGACCCAGTTCAGAGGGCAGTTCGAGAGCCGTGTCAAGGGACTTCTGAACGAGGTCACTGAAGACGGCAACGTCATTCTGTTTATTGACGAGGTGCACAACCTGACAGGAGCGGGAGACGCGGACGGGGCCATGAGCGCGGCCAACATCCTGAAGCCTGCTCTTTCCAGAGGCGAGATACAGGTCATCGGAGCAACGACGTTCTCCGAATACCGCAAATACATAGAGAAGGATCAGGCGCTTGAGAGACGCTTCCAGCCTGTCACGGTTGAGGAGCCGTCGCTTGAAGACTCGATCGCCATACTCAAGGGGATCAAGGGATACTACGAGAATTTCCACGGGCTCAGGATAAGCGATGAGATGTGCGAGACCATAGTTATCCTTTCCGAGAGATACATCTCCGACAGGTTTCTCCCGGATAAGGCGATAGACCTTCTTGACGAGGCTGCCGCATGCTGCGCGCTCGCGTGCCCGGAACTTGCAGAGTATCAGAAACTGACTGCAAGACTGGACAAACTCACCGATATCGAGAGCGAGGAGCAGGGGAAGGAGCAGCCTGATTACGAGAAGATAGCCAATCTCAGGAGCGAGAGCATAAAGATCAGCGACAGACTGGAAGCCATCATGCCTGTCGTGAACAGTCTCGAGGTCACTCAGGAAGACGTCGCAAAGGTCATTGAGCTGTGGACAGGAATCCCTGCGAGTTCGGTTGAGAAAGATGAGTACAAGAAGATCGACGGACTGGAGGAAGCGATAAAGAGCCGAATCATCGGCCAGGACGAGGCTGTGGAGAAGATCGTAAAGGCGATCAAGCGCACGAGAGTCGGACTGTCCGACAGGATCCGTCCCGCTTCATTTATATTTGTCGGACCTACGGGAGTGGGGAAGACAGAGCTTGCGAAGGTGCTTGCATCTGAACTGTTCGACAGCGTAGACCCGCTCATAAGGATCGATATGACCGAGTATATGGAGCGCCATACGGTCAGCAGGCTGATAGGGTCGCCTCCCGGATATGTGGGATATGACGAAGCAGGTCAGCTTACCGAAAAGGTGAGGCGCAGGCCGTACAGCGTAGTTCTCTTTGACGAGATAGAAAAGGCGCATCCGGATGTCATGAATATCCTTCTGCAGATACTTGATGAAGGACGTGTGACGGACGCACAGGGCAGGACGGTCAATTTCGAACACACCGTTATCATCATGACGAGCAATGCCGGATCGAACATCAAGTCAACGTTCGCGGGTTTCGGCGCGTCTGTCGAGGAGAGCACCAGTGAGAAGGCTGTCAATGCTCTGAGAGACTTCCTGAGGCCTGAATTCCTCTCAAGAGTGGATGAGGTCGTCGTTTTCAAGCCTCTGTCTGACGAGTCGATGCGTAAGATAGCTGCCCTGATGATCGAGGAGATGAGAAATCCGCTGCTTGAGAAGGGGATCAAGCTCAGCTACTCTGACAAGGCGCTTGACCATCTTACAAAACTGGCAGAAGGCGGAAAATACGGCGCCAGAGATCTCCGCAATGTAATAAGGCGGGAATGCGAGGACCGTATCGCGGAAGTGCTGGTCGAGAATGCGGAAGATCTTCCCGCATCCGTAAGGATATCTGTCAGGAACGACAGGATCGAAGTCACGGCAAAGAAGAAGCCGGTACCGGCGCTGACCTCCGTATCATCGGCACACTGAACACAAGGATAATCAATAAGCCCCGGACAGCAGCTTATGCAGTCCGGGGCTTTCATCTTCCGGATAAGAGCCCGGGTGTATCTGAATCATGCGGAATATGCTATCATTACTGATGATTGCACAAAAAAAGCCGGTCCCGACTGGCTTCGGAACCGGATTTTTTCGGTCTTTGCGGCTTTGGCAATGAGCCGCCTGAGGTAAAAGAATATAACCAAATGAAGGAAAAAATGAAAAAGAAAAATCATAATTTGTTGTAATTGCATTGTAATACATTGCCCATATTTTGTAAACAAATAAAGTGCCAATTAACAGAAATTTCATATAATACATAGTTGTGAATCTGATAATTGTGCATATTGCACATTGAACTGGAGAATCTTACTTAAGACGAATGGTATATACGGAAAAAATCGGCGGAAACATATCATTTTCCTGGGCTGATTTCAGGTATAAGAGGGAGAGGCTGGTCATAGAGCTGAACTGTCAGCTGGACAGAGATACCATGACGGGGATATCTCTTCTTTCATATATACTGAGTTCTGCCACTGCAAAATATGACAATCTGGTCAGTCTTTCAAGGTATCTTGACAATCTGTACGGAGCTTCTCTGTATGTCTCATCATCCAGATACGGAAACAAGATGATAATCCATTTTGACACGGATAACGTTGCCGGAGAGTATCTTACAGAGAAGGACATCGGCATAAGGACAGCGGAGCTCCTGTGCGATGTGATCACGAATCCTTACCTTATCGGGAGAGGGTTTCCTGACAGCACTATTGAGATCGAAAAGGAAAAACTCAGAGAGGAGATATCCTTTCTGATAAACAATAAGGAAGCATACTGTACCAGAATGCTTCTGCAGAGATTTTTCGCCGGCAGTGTGAGAAGTCTGCCGGACCTCGGATTTGTCGAGGATCTGCCGTCCATAAACGGAGAGAACCTGTACTCCTTATACCTGGACTGCCTTAAAAACTGCAATATCAACATATTCTACTGCGGCAGCGATCTAAAGAGAGTGAGGGACATTGTTGCAAACACGATCAGGACTCACGGACTCGGATCTGTCCCGCAGACATTTGACAGCAGTCCTGTAAGGCTTCCAAAGGAACCGGTAAACGGTGAAGAGGCTATCGGGACAGAGCAGGATATATTCTCGATCGTATATCATACCGGGAGGATCCCCGATCCCGCAGAACTGGCCTCGCTCAAAGTGGCTAACTCGATCCTGGGAGGCATGTCCACATCGAGGCTTTTCATGAATGTGCGCGAGAGACAGGGACTCTGCTACTCCTGCGTGTCAAACCGCATGACCTCGGGAGGAGGCGGGATACTGATAGAGAGTTCGACATCTCCGGAGAAGTTCGTCAGAAACCGCGACTCCATCATGGAGGAATTCGGTGCGCTGGCTTCTGAAGGACCATCGGAAGAAGAACTGAGACAGGCAAAACTGAGCATCTCAAATTCACTGCGAGGGATATCAGATACGGTGGCAGGTGTTTCCTCACACTACCTGTCCTCCATTAACGGGGTAGGTAGATACATCGAGCCAGAACGGGAGCTATCCCTGATAGAGTCCGTCTCGGCGGAGGACGTTAAAGGAATTCTTTCGGAGATGAGATACTGCGGTATCTACAGGTTGCACGATGAGTAAGATCGATATAAAAAAAGTTGCTTCTGATATCCTGGACGGAAAGTATTACAGCCACACCGCTCCGGGAGGGCTGAGCGTATACGTTTATGAGATGCCTGACAAAAGCAGCGTCTCCGCACAGCTTGCCGTGGGATACGGATCATCCATGGTGCATGTGACCGACAGGAACGGATCGCGGGTGAAGCTTCCTGCCGGCACCGCCCATTTTCTTGAGCATAAGCTGTTCGAGCGCAACGGAGAGGACGCTTTTACTCTCTTTGCGGAACTTGGCTCTTCCTCCAATGCATACACGACATTCAACAGGACTACGTTCGTTTACAGAAGCGGCAGCGAGTATGAGCAGCCGCTGAGGATACTACTCGATTTCTTCAAAAAGCCGCTGTTTACCGCTCAGGGCGTGGAGAAGGAGAAACAGATCATCAGCGATGAGATAAGGATGTATCTGGATGACCCGGGGTGGATAGCCTCCTTCAACCTTTTCAGGGGACTTTACAGAAACATCGGGATCAACGAGGACATTGCGGGAAGTCTTGATTCGATAAGGAATATCAATATGGATATCCTTTCAGACTGTTTCGATTCGTTCTACAGACCTGAGAATATGGCGCTGACCATAGCCGGAGACGTGGAGCATGAAAGGATCTTCGATATAGCCGATTCATTCTCCCCGCAGATCAGCCCTGTTCCGAGATACGTTCTTGCCTCTGCGGAAGAGCCTTCAGGTATTTTCGAAACAGAGGCCTCCGAACAGATGACGGTTTCATTGCCTCTTTTTGACATAGGATTCAAGGAAAGCGCATACAGCAGGTTTTCAGAAATAAAAAATGACCTTCTGATGGATATGATACTTGACCTTACGGCAGGCGAGAGCACGGAGTTCTTCAGGTCAATGTACGAACAGAACCTGATAAACGACAGCTTCGGGTCGGGATTCTATTCAGGTGATGAATACCTTTGTACCTATTTCGAGGGTGATTCACTGTATCCCGGGAAGGTCCGTGACTTCCTTCTTGAAAGGATCTCTGAACTGAAGAGGACCGGATTCGATCCGGAGCTTTTCGACGAGAGGGTCAGAACATCGGTCGGCTCCTACATAAGCATCTTCGACAATCCCGGGTCTGTGGCGGGAAGCCTCATGTCATGCCACTTTAAAAAGACGACCCTGTACGATATAATTCAGCTTGTCGGAGATCCCGACATCGAAGAGGCGAACGAACTGCTGAGGGCCTGTTTCGACCCCGGCAGCTGCTGCCTTTCGGTTGTCTTACCAAACTCTTCAGGAGAAAAACAGCAATGAGCCATGTTTCTTTTCCCGGCCTCGGGCTGGAATTTGACATAAACAGGGTAGCTTTCACGGTCGCGGGTTTTGAGATCTACTGGTACGGCGTACTTATCGCACTGGGAATGTTCATAGGTGTCATAATCGGGCAGAAGAACGCAAAGCGCTTCGGTATCGATGAGGACAAGCTCTACGACGTCATCATCTGGGGCGCTATAGGCGCTCTGTTCGGCGGCAGGTCCTTTTATGTACTGTTCTCTGATGACTACAAGGTCACCAGCATCAGGCAGTTCCTCAACCTGAGGGAAGGAGGCACCGCATTTTACGGAATTCTCACCGGCGCTCTGGTCACGGCGTTCATCGTGTGTCTCATTAACAAGACGAAATTCCTTTGTGTCCTTGATGATATCGCTCTTGGTTTCCTGATAGGGCAGGGGCTCGGCAGATGGGGAAACTTCTTCAATCAGGAGCTGTTCGGGACCAATACCGATCTCCCGTGGGGCATGTACAGCGATACTATCGCAAGATACATCAGCAGGAATGCAGACCGCCTTCTGAACGATCACGGCATCGTTCTCACTGACGGCCCGGTCCACCCGACGTTCATTTATGAGAGCATCTGGTGCTTTATAGGAGTAGCTGTCATCTGCTACTTCATCAAAAGAAGAAAGTTCGACGGAGAGATATTCCTCCGCTATCTTGTCTGGAACGGCATAGGCAGGGCGTTCTGTGAATCTCTGCGCACCGATGCGCTGTTCCTCGGAAAGATCAGGATATCGCAGGCTGTCTGCGTGACTTATGCGGTCGTCTCGGCGGTCCTGCTCTTCGTGATAACCCGTAAGATACGCAATTCCTCTGATCCCGAGTACCTGAAACCTTATGTTCAGACGAGACAGTACCTGATCGATACT
Organism: Oscillospiraceae bacterium; assembly: GCA_017513135.1. Lineage (GTDB taxonomy): Bacteria > Bacillota > Clostridia > Oscillospirales > Ruminococcaceae > RUG11783. Next base: position 12,770 of record JAFWDH010000014.1, on the reverse strand, counting down.
GGCGCTGTCGTCGAAGATACTGAGCCGGCTGCAGAAGACCTCGGTGAAGTGACGGAAGATGCCGTTTCCGGAAATGAGCCCGGTTCACCTGATGATCCGGCCGATCCGGAAGCTGATCCGGATAAAGAGACGGAAACTGAATGATGTAATATGAAAGAGCCGGATAGCCTCGGTTATCCGGCTGTATTTTGTTAATTCGACTGCATTGAACAGGAGCGTAATGAATGCCAAGGACTAGAAGCAATACAATGGATCTGGCCAGCGGGCCGATTTTCTCTACACTGATAAGATTTGCTGTACCTATCCTGTTCGGCAGCATCGTGACCCAGTTCTATAATGTGGCTGACTCGATGATAGTCGGCCGCTTCATCAGTTCAGAGGCGCTTGCGGCAGTATCCGCGAGCACTCCCATAGTCAGCATCATCAACCTCTTCGCGATCGGGCTGTCATCCGGTTCCAATGTCGTGATAGCGCAGCGTGTCGGGTCAGGAAACCGCGAATCTCTTCAGAAGGCGGTGTCTACCGTTTCTTTTCTTACGATGACATGCTCGGTGTTCATCACGCTGATAGGTCTCATAGTGAGCCGTCCGATGCTGGCAGTGCTCAAGACGCCGGAGGAGATCATGGACGCGTCTGCGCTGTATCTGATCATAGTGTTCCTCGGCACGACAGGCAACCTTATATACCAGATGGGTACAGGAGCTCTCAGAGGAATGGGTGACGTGAACTGGCCCCTGATATTCCTGGTGATATGCAGTGTGCTGAATATACTGTTTGACCTCGCGGCTGTCCTTATATTCGGTCTCGGAGTGGAGGGCGTGGCTGCCGCAACTGCCATATCGCAGATCATTTCCGGAGCGGGGATCATAGTCAGACTCAACCGCGGCTCCTACGGCGTGAAGGTCGGCTTCCAGTACATGAAGCCTGACAGGTACGAGCTCGGTGAGATCGTCCGCATCGGACTGCCCGCCGCGATACAGAATATAGGAAACACGCTCGCGAGCATGTTCGTTCAGTCCTCGGTGAACACCTTCGGCTCGACGTTCATTGCGGCGAACAGCATCGTCACAAAGGTAGACACAATGCTGTACATTCCGGTTGATGCACTGAGCACTGCTCTATGCACTTTTGTCGGTCAGAACATGGGCAGGCTTCAGCTGGACAGGATAAGGAAGGGGATCAATTACTCCATCGCCACGCTGACTGTAGTAGGACTTGGCCTCTTCGGAACTCAGGTCGCGTTCAGACATGTCCTGCCGACGATCTTTACCAAGGACCAGGCGGTTCTCGATATAGCGGCAGAAGGACTTCTGATCATGGCTTTCCAGTGCCTTTTCCACGGAATAGACAGATGTCTTGTCAACGCTATGCGGGGAGCAGGCAAGTCGGTCGTACCTATGGTCACTGCACAGTTCGGCGCATTTTCAAGGATACCCCTTTCATACTATCTCGGAGTCAAGACGGGGAACTGGCACGGCATTTTCTGGGCAATGCTCATAGCATCGTTCCTGCGTAACGCCGCGATAATGGTCTATTACTTCTGCGGCGGATGGGCAAGAGCGGTGAGGTCGTACGAGGAGAAGCATCCGGAACTTCTTTTATACGTGAAGTCTGAAAACGTTATTGAGGATACGGAATAAAAAAATAAAGCTGTGATCATCATGATCACAGCTTTTTCTGTATGGGGTGGATAGTGGGACTCGAACCCACGACCCCCAGGGCCACAACCTGGTACTCTAACCAACTGAGCTACATCCACCATGCAGACTTGAACATTATATAACAGGAAACGCGCTTATTTCAATAACAATCGGCGGAAAATCATCGGTAGATATAAAACGGTGTATCTGTTATAATCTTGTAGTTATCAAGGGGCTGTAGCCAAGCGGTAAGGCACCGGACTTTGACTCCGCTACGCGCTGGTTCGAATCCAGCCAGCCCTGCCATTTTAATTGTTAATGTCAGTATCTGGCATCGGAGGATATATGAAGGTTTTTGTTACCGGAGGTCTTGGATATATCGGTTCGCATACGGTGGTATCTCTGGCTGAGGCTGGGCACGATGTGGTCATCGCCGATGCGCTCTACAACAGCAGTGAGAGCGTGCTTGGAAGGCTCAGAACACTGACCGGAAAGGACATACCTTTTTACCGCATCGATATCACGGACAAGGAGAGCCTGTCGCGCATCTTTGACGAACACAGCATCGACGCAGTGATCCATTTTGCCGCGTACAAAGCAGTCGGCGAGTCTCAGGAAAAGCCTTTGATGTACTACAGAAACAATCTCTTCGGCATGATCACTCTGCTTGAAGTGATGAGGGAAAAAGGTGTGCACAAGCTTGTTTTCAGCTCCAGTGCTACGGTCTACGGGGATCTCACCGAGAGCCCGATACCCGAGACGGCGCCGCTGAAGGCTGAAAACGTATACGGAAGAACGAAACTGATGTGCGAGCAGATGATAAGGGATTATGCCGCGACAGACAGTGAAGCGTCCTTTGCGATCCTGCGCTACTTCAATCCTGTTGGAGCGCATGAGAGCGGGATGATCGGAGAGCTTCCCAACGGCATACCGAACAATCTGATGCCGTATATCACTCAGGTGGCCAAGGGGATCAGAGATCATCTTACTGTTTTCGGGGATGATTATGATACTCCTGACGGAACCGGTGTCAGGGATTACATACACGTTGTCGACCTTGCGGAAGGACATGTCGCTGTCCTGAAAAAACTTGAGGACAGCTGCGGAGTGTTCACTTACAACCTCGGGTGCGGGAGGGGATATTCCGTTCTTGAGGTGATCAAGGCATTCGAGAGACAGAACGGCGTTAAGATAAAGTACGAGATCGGGCCGCGCAGGAGCGGCGATATCGCCACCTGCTTCTCTGATCCGTCCAAGGCTGAGAAGGAGCTCGGATGGAAAGCGGACAGGAACATGGATGACATGTGCAGAGATTCATGGAGATGGCAGCAGTACGCGTCTGAACACGATCTGTGATCCTCAGTATGATTATTGACTTTTGAGTGTGTCAAACATATAATCTTACCGTTGAGCGTCTGTAGCTCAGGTGGATAGAGCAACTGCCTTCTAAGCAGTGGGTCGGGGGTTCGAGTCCCTCCAGGCGCACCAAACCCTAACAGCCGTTAGGGTTTTTTTGTTTACTGAGTATTATTACACGGAGCAGAAATTGAGTCAGTATTTTCAGAACGATCCATCTCTCAAACAGGATATGAAGGAACTGACCTGCTGGTGCGGGACCAGAAAGCTTACGTTTCTGACCGACAGCGGAGTCTTCTCACGCGGCGAGATAGATGACGCGTCCCTGTATCTTGTGAGAAATATCCCTCCGCTCAGCGGCAGGGTCCTGGATCTCGGCTGCGGGTACGGCTTTATCGGCATTTACGCTGCGGTAAAGAATCCGGAGATCGAGCTGGTTCAGTGTGATATCAACGAAAGAGCTGTCAGACTGTGCAGGACCAACTGTGAGGCTAATGCTGTCATATCACATGCAGTCGTGTCAGACGGTCTGTCTTCATTGGAGGGGGATTTTGACTGGATACTGCTAAACCCTCCCATACATGCCGGAAAAGAAACATCATACCGCCTTGCTGAGGAATCGCTCAGAAGGCTCTCGGACGGGGGCACTCTGGTGCTGGTCATAAGGAAAAAACATGGGGCGGTCTCGATGACGGAGCATCTCAGCTCACTGGCTGAAGTCGAGACTGTCAGGAAAGAAAAAGGAATACACATTATTTATTGCAGGAAAAGGGAGGTCAACTGACTGATGTACTGGGATTCAAAAACACTGAAAAAACGAGCCAGAGACGTGCTCACAGGTCATTACTGGGAATACTTCCTTGCGGTGGTTATTGCCGGAATACTGTGCGGTTCTGTCACCAGGTTCAGCATCAGGATAAATCTGAATCAGTATCATTTCCGGTCGCTCTCCGAAGTGTTCTCATTTATCCTTCAGTGGATCTACTCGCATTATCCGACATTCCTCTCTTCTCTTGCCGTGTCAGGAGCAGGGAAGACGCTGTGGAAGATCTTCATCGGCAACCCGTTTGAAATAGGAAGCTCACGCTACAGGACAGTTGCGTCCTACAGAAAGTATGATTTTCAGAATATCTTCTTTCCGTTCGCGGATGGCAGGTACCTGCATTCAGTCGTCACACTTCTGCTGAGGGATCTTTATTTGATCCTGTGGTCTCTGCTCCTCGTTATTCCCGGGATCATCAAGTCGTACTCCTATTTCATGGTACCGTATATCCTCGCCGAGAATCCCGGAATCTCCAGGGAGAGAGCTTTTGAGATTAGCAAGAGAGCCACGTCAGGGGAGAAACTGAACATGTTCCTGCTGGATATGTCGTTCATCGGGTGGTACCTGCTGGGAACCCTGTGTCTCGGTGTAGGTGTTCTGTTTGTGGTGCCGTATCACTCCGCGGCGCATGCCGAACTATACGGAGCTCTCAGATTCAAGGCGGCAAGGGAGAACATCTGCGGACCGAGCGAGATCGGTTCCGAACTGTTCAGGGCATGATCAGAACTGAATAAACACATAGACCGGTCCGACAGGTTCTAAACTGACGGACCGGTCATTTGTTGTAAAAAAGATTGCCGTCTATAAAGACAGCAATCCGTTCTGTATCGATCTTCAAAAATCGATGCACCATATGATAGGCTTCTGACCGTCAAGAATAAAACGATCGTGGGACATCGCGCAAAACAAAAACCCGTAAACGGAATCGTTTACGGGTTTTTGATCCATGGCGGAGAAGGAGGGATTCGAACCCTCGAAACCCTTTTGGGGTTTACACGATTTCCAGTCGTGCGCCCTCGACCAAACTAGGCGACTTCTCCACGCGCTTTTTGGTTAAGCGTTGACTATTATATCAACGCAGGTTTCTGTTGTCAATCAGATAAAAGTCTTATTGTAAGATACTGCTTTTGGTAGTAAAATTCATTTGTATGCTTAAAAAGAGGAGTATGACCAAATGAAGAGAACCGAGATAGCTGAACTGTTCAGACTTGACCCCAAAGAGGGATTCCCCGTTAAGGTAGCAGGCTGGGTAAAAACATCCAGAGAGAGCAAGAATCTTGCTTTCGTTGAGATAAACGACGGCAGCTGCTTCAGGAATCTGCAGGTCATAATTGAGGCTAATAAGTTCTCCGGCGACAATTACAAGACTCTTGCGAACGCGCCTATCGGAGCTTCCATCGAAGTAAGCGGACAGCTTCTTGTCACGCCCGGCGCGAAACAGCCTTTTGAGGTCAACGCCGATGAGGCTGAGATCATCGGAGGAGTGGAAGAGGGTTATCCTCTGCAGAAGAACAAGATGAGCACAGAGTATCTGAGGCAGTATCCTCATCTCCGTGCCAGGACCAATACATTCGGCGCAGCATTCAGGGTAAGAAGCGAGACTGCGTATGCGATACACAGATTCTTCCATGACAACGGCTTCGTATATGTTCACACGCCCCTGATAACAGGCAGCGATGCGGAAGGAGCGGGCGCCATGTTCCAGGTCACGGCGCTGGATCTGAACGACCTTCCCAGAGATGAGCAGGGCAGCATCGATTATACACAGGATTTCTTCGGATGCGAGACGCACCTCACCGTTTCCGGCCAGCTGGAAGGCGAGAGCATGGCTCAGGCTTTCGGAAAGATATATACCTTCGGACCTACGTTCCGTGCAGAGAGGTCCAACACTACGCGTCATGCCGCGGAATTCTGGATGATAGAGCCAGAGATGGCGTTCTCCGATCTCAACGATTACATGAACACTGCGGAAGCGATGGTCAAATACTGCGTTTCCTATCTGCTCGAACACTGCCCGGATGAGCTGCAGTTCTTCAACAGATTCTTTGATAAGAATCTTATCGAGAAACTCAGCAAGGTAGTATCCAGCGAGTTCGTCAGAGTCAGTTATACAAAAGCGATCGAGCTGCTTGAGCCGCACAATGACGAGTTCGAGTACAAGGTGTTCTGGGGCTGCGACCTTCAGTCGGAGCATGAGAGGTATCTCACAGAGAAGATCTACGACTGCCCGGTATTCGTAACTGATTATCCCAAGGAGATAAAAGCGTTCTATATGCGCCTCAATGAGGACGGAAAGACCGTCGCAGCTGCAGATCTGCTGGTGCCTGGAATAGGCGAACTTGTGGGTGGAAGCCAGCGTGAGGAACGGACCGATGTGCTCATTGCCAGAATGCAGGAACTCGGTATGGATCTCAGCAGCTATCAGCAGTATCTCGACCTCAGGCGTTTCGGCTCCACAAAGCATGCCGGATTCGGACTCGGGTTCGAGCGCTTCCTGATGTATGTTACCGGCATCGGCAATATCAGGGACGTACAGCTGTATCCGCGCACGTTCGGAACTCTTTGATCTCAGAGCAGGTACCGATGAAGATAACAGACCTTTCAACTGAACGCAGATCGGAACTCCTTTCCGAAATGCGTGAAAAATATGAGATGTTCCGTTCATACGGCATCAGTCTGGATATGTCCCGCGGCAATCCTCCGAGAGAACAACTGTCATTGAACGGGGATATCCTCAATGCAGTGACCGACCCGGATGACTGCCTCTCGGAAGACGGAACTGACTGCAGGAACTACGGAGTCCCGTACGGACTCAGGGAAGCCAGAGAACTGTTTTCGCAGCTCATCCAGGTTCCCGCGGACAACATAATAATAGGCGGCACATCATCTCTGAATCTGCTGTTCGACACGGTGTCGCGCGCAGTGACCCACGGGCTGGCAGGCAGTCCGCGTCCATGGGGGAAGGAAGAGAAGATAAAGTTCATATGCCCGGTACCGGGATATGACAGACACTACAAGATACTTGAGTATTTCGGCATCGAAATGATCACTGTCCCGTTTACCGGCGACGGACCGGATATGGATCAGGTCGAGAAAATCGCGGCGGAAGATCCGTCTGTCAAAGGCATCATATGTGTGCCGGTGTATTCGAACTACACCGGGGATGTATATTCTCCGGAGACCGTGGTCAGACTGGCGCGCATGGAGACCAAAGCTGCGGATTTCGTCGTAATGTATGACGATGCGTACGTGGTGCACGATCTCTACGGGGTCCCTGCAGAAACGCCTTCGTTTTATGACGAGTGTGTAAAGGCGGGCCATCCCGAAAGGCCGGTCATATTCGCTTCAACGAGCAAGATGTCATTTGCGGGCGGCGGAATATGCTGTGTTGCGTTCGGCGATAAAAATCTTGAGCTCGCGAAGAAGGCGATGGCGATACAGTTCATCACCCATGACAAGATCAACCAGCTCAGGCACGTCAGGGTCCTTAAGGACCTTGAGACTGTTCGTGAGAGGATGAACAGATTCGGAAGCATGCTCCTTCCCAAATTTGAAGCTGTTGAGGAAACGTTTGAGAGATTCCTGGGCAGTTATGACATAGCTGAATGGAGCAAGCCAAAAGGCGGATATTTCATATGCTTCCGACTCAGGTACGGCGGAGCCAGGCGCATAGTTGAGATGTGCACACAGGCAGGTGTCAAACTGACTCCTGCCGGCGCGGGATTCCCGTACGGCAAGGATCCTTCTGACAGCTATATCCGCATAGCTCCCACATTTCCCGCTGTCGATGACCTGAAAAAGGCAGCCGAGCTTCTATGTATATGCTCGATAATGGTCGCGCTGGAAAACAATGCTCCATTGGAGGTTTGATATTATCAATGAATAAGTATCCAAGATTTCTTGCATTGGCTGTTACGGTTTTTTTCGCGCTGTTGATGGTGTTCGGTATCTTCGGTATCCACACTGAGTACGGCGATATAAAGACCTCTATAGCCTATGGAGTAGAAGAGTCTTCTACGGGGACAGGACTGGGCGGTGAGCTTATGGTCACATATCTCTGCCCGGGCGGCTCAGAGATCTCCGACAGTGACATCAGAGCGATCTGCTCTATCCTTGAGAAACGCCTTGAGGCGTACGGCATGAGAGACAGCAGAGTCTATTTTGATGAAGAGCTGAAGATCTTTGCGGTCGAGGCATCCTATACCGGACGCTCGACTTACAATCCCAATATCCTTTACCAGTATCTGGGACATATCGGCAAGGTCGAGATACGAGCCGGAAATGAAAAAGATGATGACGGGCATCCTGCCGGGATCACTGCGGAGAAGGTGCTTGCCTCCAGCGAAGATATGAAGAAAGTCACCTTTTCGATCGATGACTCGTCCTCCTCGACAAGATATCTGTGTGACATCACGTTCTCCGGCGATTCCAAGAAAACGCTCAGAGAGCATACGGAGTCTGTTATTAATTCAGAGACTTCTTCTGACAAGTATTATTCCATCTGGCTCGACGGCGAGATGGTGACCTCCAGAGCATTCAACTCCGTGATCAAGGACGGCGTTGTCCCGTCAGGTACGATCGTAACTTCTTCCAGTTCAGATGTTCTTAATGATTACATAGCCATAAGGATGTATTCAGAATCCGGGATGCTGCCTTTCCAGCTTACAGGAGCATATGTATACAATCTGTCTGAGCCCGACAACGGAACGCTTTTCACCGGTGCGCTGTTTATCCTGCTTGCTGTAGCAGCCGCGGTTTCTGCTCTGTGCTTTATCAGATACGGATTCGGCGGAATAGGCGTTGCTGTCGGTATGGTCGGATTCTGCGGAGCGATCTGTATTATCCTCTCGGGAAGCCTGAGCACCGATTTCGGAATGTATGTGTCGAAAAACGTTCTTTATTCCCTGATAGCGTCTGTAGCGGCTGTTTCGCTTATGATCGTATCCGTTCTTAGCAGATTCTCTTCTGAACTCAGACGCCTTACAGCATTCAGGGCTGCAAAAGATGTCTTCTCAGCAGCGGAAAAGAGAGGAGCGTTTGCGCTTATAGCTCTTGCGGTAGTCACGATAGCGTTGAGACTGCTCTACGGAGCTTTCAGATTCCTTTATCCACCGTATGAAGTACTGATGGCTTTCACAGTATTCTGCGCGGCAGGATACGTCACTGTACTGCTCGGTACCGCGTGCGTTGTCAAATCCTTTGCTTCCGCTAAGAAACTGACAAATGAAAAACTGTATGGAGGGTTTGCGAAATGAAGAGTTCAGTTAAGCTAATAGTTCTTGCTGCAGTAGCTGTTCTCGGGATCCTCGGTATCGTGCTCACTCTGGCAGCCGGCCTGAAGCCTTCTGTGGAGACTGACGGAAAGACCATGCTCGTCGCAACCGCCCCGTATGATCTTGATCTGGATTCCATTGACCGCGGTGTCCTTCACGACAAACTCGGCGCAGTGATCGGTGTGCCTTTCACTGTCGGATTGACGAAAAACTATTCTCACGGATACCCGGAGATCATAATCACTTCTCTGGATGAGATATCTGCAAGCGATGACGAAGTGATCAGTACGCTGAATGCGGCGTATCCTGATCTTGAGATCGAAGCGGTAGACAGGTTCAGCTTTGCTCCTTCTCATTCAAGATGGTTCTACTATGTGTGCGTGCTTGTCGTAGCAGTTGCGTTCTTTGCTGTCGTATGCATGTTCTTCGCCATGAGCGGCGTGAGGTTCTCCGAGACCATCAAGTGGCTCATCGCGGCATGCCTGTCCCTTTCAGTTTCGCTGCTGATAGGCAAGATCGTCGGACTCAGGGAAGGCGGGATGACGGTTCTGTTTGCGCTGCTGAGCCTCATTGCTTCCAGTTCCGTGGTTTTCAACTCCGTATTCGCGTCAGAGAACACCGCTGGAAACAAACAGACATCCAAGCTTTCAGGTGCTATGAGATACTGCATAGTTGCTTTGGTCCTTTCCGCGGCAGCAGTGGCTGTTACATTCTTCGTCGGAGCCGTAGCAGGAATTACTGCTCCCCTTGAGGTGGCTTTGGTCGTGTGCGCAGCCGTCATTCCATCTGTTGCTGCAGCCTATGTCACTTTCAACATGCTTCTCAAAAAAGAAAGGTAAGATCAGATGAAGTGTCCTTTTTGCGGCGCTGCTGATACTAAGGTAATAGATTCCCGCCCATCTCTTGATGATCTGCGCATCAGGCGCAGACGTGAATGCATCGAATGCGGAAAGCGGTTTACCACATACGAAGCTATAGAGTCATCTCCTGTGGTCGTTATAAAAAAGAACGGATTCAGGGAGATCTATGACAGGGAAAAGGTCCTCAGAAGCATGCTCAAAGCCTGTGAGAAACGCCCTGTAACAAACGAACAGCTGAATGAAGTGTGCGACAGGATCGAGAAATCTCTTCAGAACAGGCTCGATACTGAAGTCTCTTCCCAGGTGATAGGGGAGCTTGTAATGGAAGAGCTCAAGAATCTCGATAAAGTTGCTTATGTGAGGTTTGCTTCCGTTTACAAAGATTTCAGAGACATAGATACCTTCGTGCAGGTCATCAGCGAGATGCAGAAGAATCAGTAATCAAAAAAAGGGCCTCTTTCGGAAACGGAGAGGCCCGTTTATGTTTCATGGTCAGGACAATGCTTAAGAAAAACGACATTATCAGAATAGCCATCACAGGGATATCCAGTGACGGAAACGGAGTAGGACGCTGCGAGGGTCAGGCTGTTTTCGTGCCTTTTACCGCAGTGGGGGACGTGATCGATGCTCGGGTCGTGAAGATCATGCGCACGTACGCCTACGGTATCATCGAAAAACTTATAACCCCATCCGGCGACAGGGTCGAGACAGACTGTCCTCATTTCGGAAAATGCGGTGGATGCTGTTTCAGGCATATCACTTATGAAGCCGAACTGAGGGCAAAACAGTCATTTGTAGAGGAGGCCCTGAACCGGATCGGAGGATTGTCTGTGAAGGTCAGTCAGATAGTACCTTCTCCGGATGTGGACGGATACAGAAACAAGGTGCAGTTCCCGGTCTCTGAAAGGGACGGAAAGTTAATTCCGGGCTTCTTCTATCAGCGCTCACACAGGATCATTGATATAGCGGATTCCTGCCTGCTTCAGCCCGGTATCATGAACAGTATAGCGGTATATGCCTGCGATCTTATGACAGCAGCAGGAGAAACGGCTTATGACGAGATCTCGCTGAAAGGGAATGTTCGCCATTTGCTGCTCAGAAGAAGCAGCATAGATGGGAGCATTCTGTTATGCGTAATATGCAGAAACGGAAAGATCAGAGGAGAGGATTCCTTTGTCAGCAGGCTCACTGCTGAGTTCCCGGATATAAGAACTGTAGTTATTAACCAAAACGACAAAGCCGGAAACGGGATACTTACCGACAGGCACCGGATCATAATGGGACCCGGATACATAGAAGATTCGATATGCGGAGTGCCGGCGAAACTGACATACGATTCGTTTTTTCAGATAAACCATGCGTCAACTGAAAACCTGTATCGTTGTGTAAAAGAATGCTGTGATATCAAAGACGGACAAACGGTGATCGATCTGTATTGCGGGACAGGGACGATCGGGTTGTCTAGTTGTGACCGCAGTACCAGACTCTTTGGAATTGAAGTTACTCCTAAAGCTGTTGAAAGCGCCCGTGAAGCAGCCGTTGAGATGGGCTTTGAAAGAGCTGAGTTTATTTGCGGTGATTCCGGAAAGGTAAGGGAACTGGTCAGCCGGGGTATCATAGCTGACGTGATTATTACAGACCCTCCGCGCAAAGGATGTTCTGCTGAAGTACTTGAAGCCCTGGTCGGAAGCAAGGCTCCAAAGATCGTAATGGTGTCATGTAATCCGTCAACTCTTGCGCGCGACCTTAAGCATCTCTGTGAGAATGGATACAGGGTGATATCTGTTCAACCATATGATCTGTTCCCGAGAACAAAACACGTGGAGTGCGCGACATTGATAACAAAGAAATAGATAAATCGAAGTTTATGGAGAGAAACAAAATGGATAAGAATACAACAATGGAAGACCTTGCCCGGGCGCTGCAGGAAAAAGACGGCTTCAACGGGGCGTGGCTCTATGCGGAAAACGGCGAGATCGTGTCCAAGGGAGCTCTCGGCTTCCGGGATCCTGAAAACACGCTTCCGATTACGGAGGACACGATCTTTCAGCTGGCATCGATCACTAAGCAGTTCACGGCGACGGCGGTCATGCTGCTGATGCGGCAGCGCCTTCTCGACCCGGAGGACAGGATCACAAAGTATTTTCCGGAACTTGCTGCGTATGAGGGCGTAACTGTCCGGCATCTTCTGAACCACACCAGCGGAATTCCCGACTATTTTGATGACGCGGACTGGTTTATAAAAATCTGGAAGGAAGAAAAACGGGTCCCGTGCAACGACGAAATCCTCAGTTTTCTCCGTGAAACCAAAGCGAAACCATACTTTGCGCCGGGGGAAGGATTGCATTACTCCAATACCGGCTATAACCTGCTGGCTCTGCTTGTGGAGCGGCTCTCCGGCGTTCCTTTCGAGGAATTTCTGCAAAAGAACATCTTTGAGCCTGCCGGGATGACCTCCACCCGCTGTTGTCATATCCGCAGGGACGGCGTTCCGTTCGAGAACTACGCCCGTGCGACGGTATTCGAAGACGATAAATGGGTTGCCGATATTGACTCCGCCGAGGACGGAGATGTGGTTGCCTTTGATGGTCTGAACGGCGACGACTATGTGTACACCAACATTTTTGACATGCTCAGATGGGACAGGGCGCTGCGCGAGGGCAAGGTGCTTACTTCTGAGGAGCAGCAGATCATGTACACCCCCGGTAGACTCAACAACGGCGAAGATGCTGTTTACGATGAGGACGATGGACTGGGCTACGGATTCGGATGGGGAGTCGGACACGACGAGAAGTACGGTCTGATTGTCAGTCACAGC
>JAFWDH010000013.1 GCA_017513135.1 Oscillospiraceae bacterium | reverse complement strand
GGCGATGAACCTCTGGAGGATGGGAACGGAGTACCTCCCAAAGGTTCAGGTGTCGTAAAGAAACGATACCGTGCTGCGTGAGCATGCTTCTGCAGCCGGGGTGCAGTCAATCACCCCATGATGTACCGCCAGTCTGTCGGGTCTGAGAAAGAGAACTGACAGAAGTAAGTTTATTTAAAGCCAAAGGTGGAAGGCGTTAGCCGTTGACCACTGGGCAGGTACAAGCCCGCGACTTCAGTCGTGGGTAGTTGACGATACATAAGGCACAAAACATCTGCTTCCTTTTCTTGCATTTGCACAATTAATCTGTGGCTGTACTGATGCTATACTGAAAAAAAAGCAACTCGTCCATTTACGGAGGTATAAAATGAACTACTCGCATCCGCAGCTGGATCCTTCACTGAGAAGATTCAGGGCTCCGAATCCGCTTCCTCAGGACCCTCCCGTTCCGCCGTATCCGGACGCGGACAGAATGGATCCGTACAGGAATGTATTTATAGGACTTTTCGACGCACCGTTCACTGATGAAGCCGGTGCAGTCAGAAAGATGATCTGTTATATCCCTTCCACTGCAAAGTCCGCGTGGAACATGGTCCTAGTGTTCATTCCGGGAGGAGAAGATCCGGCGGAGTTTTTTGAAAAAGGAAACTGGAAGGAAGCCTGCGAAAAGAACAGCATGACCGCATTCTTCCTCCCGGCACCCGACGGCTGGAAAAATGACGATCCCGGGTTTGAGCTGGAGACCGGTGTCAGGGCTCTGGCCGAGATGCGTTCCAACCGCTACTTCCAGTCAAATGCGCCTGCCGTTTACTGTCTCGGGTTCGGAGACGGAGCCAAACCGGCTGCCGTATTCGCCGTGACCCATTGCGAAACACTTGCCGGGTGGGGCGCCTGGGGCGATACCGAACTTGACGGAAAACTGATCGAGATCCTCGGCGGAGGGCCTTCCGACAGCGTTCCTGAGATCCCCCGTTCAAAAGTGCATATCCCCTCTCTGATCATCGACGACAACGAGTCAAACACAGTGCGCTATTTCAAGGCTGCCAATAACGTGGCAGATGAACGTCTGAGAAACGATTTCTGCAGGGTCTACCGCCAACAGCCCAAGCCCGGTGAGAGCTTCCTGAACGATCACGCCTGCAGTGAAGTATGGCACGGCAGCTGCTCTGACGCCGAAGCCTTCGGCTACACTAATGTCATATCCGAGATGGTAAGGTTCCTTGCCGGATATAAACGCTGGGCTGGCTACACCATCTCCGATCTCAGAAGGACTGAAGTCCCCGAAGATCTCGGTATGATAAAGACAGAGATGGTCATAGGTGGCTGGAAACGCCACTGGTGGACTTTCGAGCCGACTGACTACAAACTCGCGAAGAAGGATAAGTATCCCCTCGTAGTTGCCATACACGGCTTCACCTGCTCCGGTGAATTCTTCGCGAACAACGCTGATTGGCATTATGTCGGCGAGCAGAGAGGAGCGATCATAGTTTATCCTACCGCGACCCCCTTCACCTGCTCCCCTGAAGGTCCCAGAGCTCCTCATTTCACGACACAGCAGTGGAACTGCGGTCTCGAAGCCAATCTAACCGATCCGGCGGGGCCGGATGAACTGGAGTATTTCAGGATCCTGCTTGAAGAGACAAAGAAAAAGTATCCCATCGACCCGGAAAGGATCTATGTAACAGGCCATTCCAACGGCGGAATGATGACACAGTATCTGATGAGATATATGCCGGCTGAATTTGCAGGGTTTGCCCCGGTCGGATTCATGGAGGACCGCAATCACGACATGCGTCCGGAGCCTGATGACGGGATCGCGAGGAACATATGGTTCACCATGGGCGAATTCGATCTTACCGGCATGGAGCTCAAGGAAGGCAACGCAAACTGGGGAACCGTCACCAAGCTCTGCGAGCACAACGGTCTCAGATATGAAGACGGCAGGACATACGTCTCTGGAAACTTCGTGCACACTGTATGGAGGGATGAAAACAAGGTCCCGCTCGTAAGGTTCACCGGTGTGAAGAACTGGCCTCATACCTATTCACCGGAAGTCGCCTTCCTTATATACGATGAATTCTTCTCCCGCTTCGTCCGCCATTCGGACGGCTCACTTGAATACCTTGCATAAAAAACAGGAGGATAAATAATTATGGGAATCTGCAAATTCAACTACAGGAGCCAGGCCTGCGGGCTCTGGCTGGACGTGATCGTAACGATCCCCACGTCCCAGTTCAGCTATTATGATATGAGAGAAGGCGCAAGGCACAACGACCGCGCTCCTGCCGACGGTAAGTATCCTGAAGTATACAGACCCGGCATGAAGTTCCAGACGATCTATATGATCCACGGAGGCGGCGATGATGACACCCTCCCCTATCGCTATATGAGCATAGAGAGGTATGCCGACGCCAACAATGTCATGCTGGTCACCCCGAACATCCCGAACAGTTTCGGCGTCAACACAAACTACGGAGTAGACTATCAGACCTTCCTCTCCGAGGAGCTTCCGACAGTCATACAGTCGCTGTTCCCCTCCGCTCCGGGCAGGGAGAACAACTTCATCGCCGGATTCGCGATGGGCGGAAACGTAGCACTCGGAACTGCCCTGATGCATCCTGAGCTGTACGCTGCCGCTGTGGATGTATCAGGCGGAATAGGCCTCACCGTCAATACCGAGCAGTTCGCAAGCGAGCTCAGCGGACAGTTCACCGGAAGATTCCCGCTGGTCGGAGCTACCTTCGGGCGCGGAGAGGATCTTCCCGGCAGCAAGCATGACATGAGGAAATTCGCGCTTGAGAACATCGAAAAAGGCGTTGAACTTCCAAAATTCTATCTTGTCTGCGGAAGCGAGGAAGGAAACATCGGAAAGAGAGTTGAAGCTGATGCCAAGACGCTCAAGGAAATGGGATACGATGTAGATTTCACCTGCTACGAGGGATACAACCACTTCTATCCTCTGTGGGATATGTATTTCGAAAAGATGATGAACGAGATACTGCCGCTCAAGAGAGAAGCCATCTTTCCCTGAAAATGATCACTGAGTCAAAAGAGGAGGAGCATTTCAGCCCCTCCTCTTTTTCTGTTATCCTGTGATGCTTCATACGTTCAGTGCGCTGTATATCTCCTCAGACAGTCTGCTCAGCCTTGCGGCATCCACCTTAAGCGTGGTCCTGTCATATGTGACCAGACCGTTCAGTTCATTTTCAACGTCGCTGAGCTGCGTGTATATGCTGCCGCAAAGTCCACTGCATATTGCCGGGATGACCATTCTTCGGTACATATCCTCTATCTTCGCGGTGAGCTGTTCACTGCTGCCGCACTTTCCGTATCCCCAGGCCGGTCCCTTCCTTCTACCCGGATCGGTATCGAAGACAAAGCCCCCGCACTCGCTGAGCAGCATAGGTCTTCTGTCCGGCTTAAGCTCCCTGACTCTGAAGTATACATGTTCGCTGTCGAGATCGCTTTTCTCCTGGGAGAACCATCCAGAGGCGGAATCGATAAGCCTTCCCGGTTCCTTCTTTTTGAGCATCTCATATGCATCATCCGAGTTGAACTGTCCCCATCCCTCATTGAAAACAGTAAAGGCGACCACGCAGGGATGACTGTGCAGGTGCTCCGCAGTCCCGAGCATATGTCTGATAAAGAATTCTTCGCGCGTTCCCGTCCTCTCTATGCGGTCGCTGTGATGCTTTATTCCGATGGTCGGAAGTGCCGTATCCCGGAAAAATGAATAATCCCCGCTGTTGACCATGTCCTGGATCACGAGCATTCCAAGCCGGTCGCACTCGTAGTAGAATCTCTCCGGTTCGATCTTTATGTGCTTCCTTATGGTATTGAATCCCATGTCCTTCAGCATCTTTATGTCTTTTTCATATGCAGAACTGTCGTCCGGCAGGAATATGCCCTGCGGGAAGTATCCCTGGTCCAGCACCCCGTGAAAAAACACCGGCCTGCCGTTCAGGCAGACTCTGGGAATACCGTCGCGTGTCTCCGAAGTTACCGATCTGAGTGCAATATACGATGTCACCTCGTCTCCGCCCGGAGTAGTGATCCTGACGTCGTAAAGATACGGGTCCTTCGGAGTCCAGAGATGCCTCCTGTCCTCCGGCACAATTGCTCTGCCTTCCGTGACGTCTGAAGATATCACCTCACCCATTTCATCGGACACGGAGATATGCGCGCCGTTTCCTGCGGAAGTGCGTATGCTCCAGGCAACTCCTTCCGTATCAGTGTCGAAGACGACTCCGGTCACGAAGTCATCCGGCACAGTTTCAGTCCAGACGGTCTGCCAGATCCCGCTGACCTGCGTATACCACATTCCGCCCGGTCTCTTTGTCTGTTTCCCGTAGGGATAGTCATGAGACAGCGTATCTTCCGCTTCCACACGGATCGTATTCCTTCCTTCGCGCAGAAGGCCGGTTATATCAAAAGAGAATGGAAGATATCCGCCTTCATGCGTCCCGGCGCTGTTTCCGTTCACGAAAACAGACGCCTTCTGATCCACGGCTCCGAAATGCAGCAGCACCCTTTGTCCCGGGACGGCTTTCGGCAGCACTGATTCTTTCTCGTATATAAGGTGTTCCGGTACCTCTCCGGTCCATCCTGAGAGCGGTGCCTGAGGAGGGTACGGAACATTTATCTTCCTGCCGCACAGGTTCCATTCCCCGTTCAGGCTGCTCCACTGTTTTCTTCTCAACAGAGGTCTCGGATAGTCTTCCGGTTTCTCATTCTCAGTGCCAAGCAGTCTTTCTGCCGTCTCTTCAGCTTTTTTCAGATAGTAGCAGTATCGCTCGTCATCGCGCGAATCATACCTGTTTCCCAGCATTACCCACTCACAGTATTCATAAAAAAGGAAGAATTCGAGATCGTGAAGATAGTCACTGAATGATATTCCGTGTTTTTTCACAAGCATGTCGTAGTATCGTCGTATCGCGAGCTGTCTGTTCTCTTCGCTTATGCGGAAGTACGCCCCTTCATCTTCCCTGCCGTGAGCTATGAGCCGCGCAAAGGAAGACAGATACGGCAGTATCCCGCCGTATTCCCAGTCTATCAGCACTGCCCGGTCACCCACCAGCACGTTTATAGGGAGCAGGTCCTCATGGCTGAGTGTTTTGGGTACGGTCCGGTACAGTTCGGTGAACTTCATGTATGCCCGTTCCAGAAGCCCGGAGTTCAGGTATCTCCCTCTCTCCTCCACCGTATCAAGCGCTCTTTTCATAGTCACGGCATAACCGCACAGATCCTCTTTCTGCCAGAATTCGTCCTGCATCTGTGCCAGGGCATCAACAGCCTTTATGAGCATTTCCCGGTCATCCAGCCGGAGCATCTCCCCGTGACAGTATTCAAGCAGAATGAATTCATCATCCCCGTGTCTGCAGGATCCGAGAAATTCGGGTGCGTACGCCTTCTTTTCCCTGAAAAAGACGCTGTAGCACTCTGTCTCCAGACCTTTTGCCCTTTTCAGGACATATCTTGTGTCCGCGGTCTCAACTGACCAGACTTCGTACTCATTTCCGTCCTCGTCGCAGATAAACGGTACCACTCCGGTTATCCTGTCGCAGGATATGCCCAGTTCGCCGGCTATTCTCTTCAACTCCGTCTCTGAATAACGCTTTTTATTCTCCACTGCTTAAGCCTCTGCTTTCAGTTCCTTTCTCTTCCGTCTTTCACCCGACGGATCCGGCATGTTTTAATAATACTTCAAACTTCTGACCGAATACAAAAAGCGCTCCCGCAGTTCTGCGGGAGCGTTGGACTGTTACGTCATCAGGTGTACAGTTCCTTTGCGAAATTGAACCTGAAATCTATGACCTTGTTCTCCGGAAGGACATCGGGTGTAGCCTTGTCGAGGAACCTTATCACGTTCTTCTCATCAGGCCTGTAAGCCTTCCACTCAGGCAGAGGAAGTCCGTTATAATCGGTTCCGTCCGGATTGTTTGGAGTTCCGTACTTTACGAAGTTCGTCCAGTAGGAGGTCACCTGACGGGCAAGATCGTAATGCTTGCCTTCAAACGGTCTCCAGGAATTGCTGAGAGAATCAAACATGAACCAAAGATCTGAGCCATGGAACGATCCCGCGTCATCGCCGGGAATGTCGTGATCGAATATGTAATACCATACATCATGACCCTGGGCGGAACGAAGCTCGCAGAATCCGCGGCTGCCGGCGATCATATTGTTGAAAGCTCCGGTATCATATACGGCCTTCACATCGGCATCGCTGCTCACGCCGCACACTTTGAGGAACTCATCTGCCTTGTCTCCGTAGACTTCTTTTGCCCTGGCGGTGAACTCTTCACACGTCGGGACACTGTTCCTTGCGAACATGCCTCCGGTAGCTTCTCCCATGCAGTGGCCCACGATCATCGGTACAGTTCTGAAATCATCCTTGTAGTAACTGGTGACTGGTGTCTCCTTGATGAATTTGCCGTCTACGCACGGTGTGAACATGAAGCCGAACATGGCACCAGGCTCGGACACATCGCCTACTCTCTTCATGAGTTCTTCAGCACTGAGGCTTCTTGCTTCTGCGAGGTCTTTGATATTCGCCTTGCGGAAGAAATCTGCTCCGTTCTGTTCTGCCTCTGCAAGCGATGCGGTCCTTCCGTTCAGTCCGTCCTCCGCGTATGCGAATCCGACTGATGACTGGCATATGGCTCCTGCGATGATACCGTCATTATATGAGCTGCACATCTGGTTCTGAACGCTTCCGGCTCCGGCGCTCTGGCCGCATATCGTTATCCTTGACGGATCTCCTCCGAAAGCTTTTATGTTTTCGTAGATCCAGTGTATGGCCATAGACTGGTCCTGCATGCCGAAGTTGGATACGATCTCGCCGTCCGGCGTTTCCGCTGTCAGTTCAGGATGGGCCAGGAACCCGAAAAGGCCGAGCCTGTAGCCTACCATTACGACGATGACGCCTCTGCGGGCGACTCTCTCTCCGTCAAACTCTATCTCGTAGTTATAGCCGTCCTGATATCCGCCTCCGTGGATATAGCAGAAAACCGGGAGATTGTCGTCTGTTGTTTCCGCCGGTGAGAAGATGTTCAGATAAAGGCAGTCCTCACTCATATCGTACTCAGATGAAGTGGGATGAAGTTCCTTGGTATAGAACTCATTGTCTCGGCCGGGATGTATCCTCATCATGGGCATTGGACCGTATTCGTAGCAGTCCTTAACACCCTCCCACGGCTCACACGGCTGAGGAGCTTTCCATCTCAGATCTCCTACAGGCGGTTTCGCATAAGGAACGCCCCGGAAAACAGTGACTCTGGGGTCTTTTCCTACAAGGCCCTTCAGTTTTCCGTACTTTGTCTCAACATTTCTGAGCATCGTTTTACCTCCATGATGCTGATGTGTTTATGACCTTTATGACAAATAAAAGCCTGCGCCGGATCAGAAGCGCAGGCTCTGTTTACGCAATTATGTCTATAACTCTCCTGACCTGATTCAAAGTCAAAACAGATCCGATGGAGCCGTCTATGGCGCTGAAGAGGAAGCCTTTCACGAACCCGGCGATAACCCATAACGTGAGCGACCTGGCCATCTCGGGAGACCTCCTGCGGTTAACAAGTATGAGGATAAGCCCGATAAACGGGAACACGAACGAGACTATCTTCATGGCAAGCGGAGCTTCCTCATCATTGCGGGAATCCCCGTTGAGCCCGTTCACGAGATTACTGAACGCATTCTCGGTATTATTAGTGTTGCTGTACTGCGACCCTGTACGCTCATATCCGGTACCGCTCACTGAAGCTCCGGTGCCGCCTTCACTGAAAAAAGCTCCTTCTGAAGCAAACTGGTCTGCTGATGATGATTTTACCGGGCTCCCGCAGAACGGACACTTCTTGTCTCCACTCTCCAGCGGGGCTCCGCAATGTTCACACCTTGCCATTTCAAACACTCCGAAAGATAGTATTGCTTAACGTTTCTTTGTTTCTTTTAACTTGATTATACAGTACACGAATCCGTCCGGACAATACAATCCTGCACTGAAATTTGCGCATATCATCACCTGCAGTTTGCGCATAGCACCACTATCTGATCACGATAAAGATGGCCGTGCACGCCAGGACTATGATCCCGGACACAAGGATCACCTCTTTCAGGTCATCCACTATCAGACCTATGAATTCTCTTATGAGAGCGTTGGGCCAGAAATACCACTTGGTCCTGGCTCCCATTCCGTCCAGATCAAGTTCCTGTCCGGAAGCGATCACCCCGCTGCGGAAAACATGGTAGTTGGTGGTGGAGAAAGCTCCGCTTGTTCCCGGACATACTCTCTGCGCTATCTCATTTGAGAACCTCATGTTCTCCTTTGTATTCACGCTTCTGGTCTCGGGAAACACCCTGTCCTCGGGGATCCCTTTGGAATACAGGTAATTCGCCATAGCTTCCGCCTCCGACAGCGGCTCGTCATCACCTTTTCCCCCGGAAGGAATAAACACAGGCTCAGGACCTCCTGCTGCGACCTGCTCTTCAGCGAATGCCAGCGCCCGGTCCACTCTTCCCCTTATCAGAGGATACAGCGTACCGTCACTTCTGATGGCGCACCCGAGTATGACTATATATCCCTTATCGTACATAGGTGAATGCCTTGATATGCGGAAAAAGATAAGGAATACGCCTATCAGCAAACATACCATATATGAGAATATCCCATATTACACGTTGACCATGTACATGCCGACACGGAACGGAACGACAAAATCCGTGAGTTCCATCAGGATCATTCCTCCCAGCATTCCTGCCACGAGAAGGAATGAAAGGATGATCCCAAGAAGGTTTACGAATCTGAATCCTTCCTTTCTTATCAGCTGGATATTGCTTATACAAAGCGCGGCTGAGAAGATGACGATGCCCGGCGCAGTCATAACGGTGAAGTAAAGCATCACGGTCTGAGTCCATGAGATGATCTTGAAGAAATTGTAAGCGGTCGGATCTCTTATCAGGAACAGAAGAATGATCCCCACTCCTGTGCACACCACAAGGAAGAACACTGAAAGGCCCTGAAGAAAGATCGATGTGTATGAAAACAGTTCAGTGCCTTTAAGCCGTCTGTATTCCCTGAAGATGACGAAACAGCTCCACAGGCAGAACAGAAAGCCTGCCACGATGGTCATCTGCCAGCAGGGAAAGCTCATCTGGGACGGCCTGTACACAAGGATACCGGTGTTGTCGATCTGCTCCGTGAACCAGGCTTCCCCAACCTTTATAGTTACTTCGGTCGCTCCTTTGGACACCGGTCCGATATCGACACGCAGCACAGTGTTCTTCACACTGACTCCGACCACCTCGACGATGCCGCTTTTCTCAAAGGTGACCTCCGTGTCTTCCGCTTTGAAATCGGGATCTCCGGTCCGGTAATAGATAGCGATGAAATTGCCGTGAGCGGCAAAATAGCACAAAGAAAGCGCAACAAGAATGACAAGGCCGGTCAGCATCCTGGTGCGGATTCTCCCCATTATCACGCTTCTTATAGCTCTTTCTTTGTCAGACCTGTCATCCGTAAAGACAGCCCTGATCGTATCTTTTATCCTGCCCAAAAAGGTGTCCTCCAAAAAACTTACTCTTGAATTGTAATACCGTATTTGTCCGCGTTGGATTTCAGGTCCTGATCTCAAGGACCGACCCGGTGGATCTTTTGGTCACGATCAGCTGCTTCTCGATGCGGTCTCTGAACTCGGGAACGTGAGTGATGACTCCTATCAGTCTCTTTCCGTCGGCAAGCCTGGTCAGCATCCCCATAGCCTGGCGGAGCGCGCCTTCGCTCAGAGTACCGAATCCTTCGTCTATGAACATGGAATCAAGTCTGATGCCTCCGTTCTCTGACTGCACCACATCGGAAAGTCCCAGCGCAAGTGACAGGGATGCCATAAAAGACTCGCCTCCTGAAAGAGTTGATACATCTCTCCACTGGCCTGTCTCCCTGTCCAGCACATCCAGATCAAGTCCGCCCTGGCTTCTCTGGTCCATAGCCTCCTGCCTGCACCTTAGAGTGAACATGCCTTCCGTGAGATCTCTCAGCCTGTTGTTGGCTGCTGCCACGACTCTCTTGAAATAGTACTGCTGCACATAAGCCTCAAACGATATCCTGCCGCGCGGAGATGATTTTCTGCCTGCAACCGAGCTGTAAAGATCATTGACGATGCTCCACTCATCTCTGCATCCGGCATATTCCTCAAACAGACTAAGAAGCATGCTGAGCGCTCTCGCGTTTCTCTCTGCCCTGCTATGCTCCGCCGTAAACTCAGCGCGCGCAGCGGCACGTCTTTCAGCCGATTCATCAAGGACAGCCTCAAGCTTTTCGATGTCAGCCCTCTCTCTGCCCTTCAGTCTGCTGTTGAGCTCTTCAAGCCTTGCAGCCGCAGATATCCTGTCCCTGTCGTATCTCTCTGCCTCTTCCCGCATCTGCCCGATCTTTTCCGGTCCCAGATATGATGAACGGTATTCTTCCGGTCCTGCGAATCCTGCCTCAGACAGCGATGACTTAAATGATCTCTCCGCTTCCGAAAGCATATCCTTCAGAGCCTCTCCCGCTTTTACAGCGCTCTCATACTGAGCCGAAGCCCGCTCATACTCAGAGGACAGTTTCTTTACCAGTTCTTCGTTTGACGAGAGAGCCTTCTCTGCCTCGTCCGCTTCCTTAGACAAGCGGCGGGCTTCAGCGGCGAGTGATGACGGATCGTCTGTTTCTGAAACGCTCAGATCCTTAAGCCTCTGGATGTGCTGTTTCTCAGCCGCCTTTATCTCTGCCAGCGCTTTCTCCGCTTCATTAAGATCTTTATCAGCTTCATCTCTCTCTTTTTCAGCCGCCTGCATCTCAGCCTGAGACACTCCTTCCCCGGTCAGCATCGCCGGTGAAGGATGTTCTGTGGAGCCGCAGACAGGACAGGGTGTTCCTTCCTCCAGGGCAGACGCTATTACCCCGTACTGATCCCGGAAGAAGCCTTCTTTCGCTCTCATATAGGCTTCACTCTTTTCCCGGAGCACCGCCGTCCCGCTTCTCAGCCTGTTTTCCGCGGACAGCCTGCGCTTTGAAATGTCCGACAGTCTGATCAGCACAGAAGAAGCCTCTGTAAGCTCCTCGGATCTCTTTCTTAACTGCGGAGCCAGTTTAGCAGTTGACCGCGCTTCAACCAGCTCAGTCTCAGCATCTTTCAGCGCCTCGGATGTCTGACGCTTTCTTTCCGAATCATTCTCTTTTTCCCGCTCATTGTCCCTGAGTCTGCCGGCGGCAGCTTCCAGCTGCTCCTCTCTGATGCGTACTGATGCAGCTGATTCCGCCTTCGCCGCTTTCTTCTTCAGCAGATCGATCTCGTCTTTTCTCGCTTCGATCCTCTCAGTCTCCCTTAGAGCTTCGTCCCGTCTGTCGAAGTCGCCGTTCAGTCTGACCGCCTCTTCTTTTGCGGCGCTGATTTCCATGAATGCCTTCTCTGCGTCCGCTTCATTCTTCTTCAGAGTCTCTACGGTCTTTTCATCATGTTCTGTCAGCAGTTTCCCTTCTGTAAGAACTGTATCTGTCGGCCCGGCATCCGCTATGCTTTTCTCAAGTTCCTCCCGCCTGGCATATCCGTCATTTGCGGATATCTCCGCAGCCACCGCTTTGATCCTTTCCATACAGCTGTCTCTCTTCGCAGACAGTTCCTTGTCGCGCTCGGCAAGATTATCTCTTATACGCTCGTACAGCACGGTGTTGAAGATCGTCTGAAACAGTCTTTTCCTATCTTCGCTCTTGGCATTCAGTATCTGAAGAAAATCTCCCTGGGCGATCATCACCGTCTGATTGAACTGGTCCTTTGTCAGTCCTATTACAGAGTTTATTCTGGCATTGACGGCATCTCTCCCCGACAACACCTCTCCGGAAACAAGATCTGTCATCTCGGCAAAGGCAGAGCGGACGGTAGTCCCCGACCCACGCTGTTTTTTGCGTTCATATTCAGGACTGCGATAGACCCTGTATCTTCCGTCTCTGTGGGTGAACTCCAGTTCCACGAATGTATCGGTATCGGCTGAAGCGTAATCGGAACGGAAAGACTTCGCATTCCTTCGCGCTCTCCCGCCGGAGCCCTCGCCGTACAGGGCAAAACTGATAGCGTCGAACACCGTAGTCTTTCCCGCTCCGGTATCACCGGTGATCAGAAAGAGTCCGTCTTCTCCGATCCTGCTGAAATCGACCTCAGTCCTTCCGCTGTACGGTCCGAAGGCGGACATCACAAGCTTAACGGGTCTCATCTGTCCCAGCCGCCTCCTCTATCACTTCTCTCATTATCGCAAGCCTCCTCTCATCTGGAGGAACATCGTTGTTCTGCGCGGTATAAAAATCACTGAAGAGTTCAAGCGGGCTTCTGTTCTCAGGAGCCCCGGAGAAGTCTATGTCCATCTCCATCGAAGTCTTTGAGTTAACTACCGCAAATCTCACCATATTCGGAAAAACAGATACGACTGAGATCCTAGCATCCGGCGGTACATCCTCATCGTTTATCTCTACCCTTACATAGTCTTCCGAATAGGGCATATCCATTATCTCTCTGAGAAATCCTTTGACGTTTCTGACATCATGGACAGGCTGCAGCGACACCTTCTCCGTCGTGATGCTTCTGCCGTTTATCTCGATCAGCACAACTGACTTCTCGTCATTTGCTTCCGATATGGAGTACTTCATGGGAGATCCAGCATATCTCACTGTATCTCTTCCGGCCGACTGAGGTCTGTGAAGGTGTCCGAGCGCGGCGTAATCGAATCCGTCGAACACGGATGAATCCACATTGTCCAGTCCTCCTACCGTGATCTCCTCCGATTCCGATACAGATGCGCCTGTTATAAACTGATGAGCGAGGATGATATTGACCTCATCCGGATCCACCGGAGCATTTTCCATGACGGTTCTAACCGCATCATTATAGGAACCGATCTCCCTGTCGGGATAGTATCTCCTCACGTCTGAAGGTCTGATGAAGGGAAGCAGCCAGAATACTACACTCTCCCCGTTCTTGCTGAAAGGGATCTTCTGGAGCCTGCCGCTGAACCTTTCAGCTATAAAGATGCCCGACTCCCTCACGAGCTGGGACATATACGCGACACGCTGATCCGAATCATGGTTACCGGCGATCGCTATGACCGCTATCCCTCTTTCCGCAAGGCAGGAGAGAAACTCACCGAATGCCTCCATGGCATCAGCGGAAGGCGATGTATTCTGGTAGATATCACCCGATATCAATACCGCGTCGCAGCTGCGCCGGGAAGCGATATCGGCTATCCTGCCGAGGATCACTCGCTGGTCCTTCAGCAGCGGTATCTCACCGAGTTTCTTTCCGAGATGTATGTCCGCAGTATGCAGCAGTCTCATGAAACTCTCACCTCTGTTAAACTTCTTTTGATATAAGTATAATCTAAAGAGTTATCCACTCCAACAAACATAACGAGGCTGCAGATGCTCACTGAGAAACTTTATTACAAAGATCAGTATATGAAGGAATTCACGGCTAAAGTGCTGTCATGCTCTTCCCGCCAGGACGGCAATTACGGGGTGATACTGGACCGCACCGCGTTCTACCCGGAAGGGGGCGGGCAGCCCGGAGATACCGGAACTCTGAGTGGCTCCGACGTACTTGACACTGTCGAGGAAGGCGGGGAGATAGTTCACATCTGTTCATCCTCCTGTGATGCCGGTTCTGAGGTCTCAGGCTCAATAGACTGGGACAGAAGATTTGATCACATGCAGCAGCATACCGGAGAACATATCATCAGCGGCATGATCTGCAGCGAACTTCACTGCGACAATGTCGGCTTTCATATGGGATCAGACACGGTGACCATAGACTACAATGCCCCGGCAGATCTCGAGACGATACTCGAGATCGAGAAAAAGGCCAATACATATATCATGGAAGACCACCCTGCGCATATCTTCTTTCCTGACAGCTGTGAACTCAAAAGCCTTCACTACAGGAGCAAGAAAGAGCTTGAAGGCGATGTGAGGATCGTCTCATTTCCCGGTGCGGATATGTGTGCGTGCTGCGGCACTCATCTGTCGTCATCGTCTCAGGTCGGACTTGTAAAAGTCACCGGCGTTAAAAAATTCCATGAAGGAGTCAGGATCGATCTGCTCTGCGGCAAGAGAGCCGTTGACTATCTGATGGCCTGCTGGAGGCAAAATTCCGCCATCGGAAGAGAGCTGTCTTCCCCGTTTGACGCTACATACTCAGCTGTAGTCAGAGTCGTCGAGCAGACAGAACGTCTTAAGGAAAGGCTCTCTTTACTGGAAGACGAGAACTATTCCCTGACAGCTTCAGGTTATGCCGGAGCCGGAGATGTGTGTATAATTAAAGAGGCAATGGAAACAGATTCAATCCGCAGGCTTTGCGAGGCTGTTTACTCAGTCTGCGGAGGCTACTGCGCAGTATTCTCCGGAAAAGAGAACAGTTACAGGTACTCCCTGATGGCTCCCGACGACAGACTGCAGGAGATCTGCCGCAGCATCAATTCAGCCCTTTGCGGAAAAGGCGGAGGAAGAAACGGGCTTGCCCAGGGAAGTGTCAGTGCCGATGAATCTTCCATAAGGCGATTTTTCAACATATAAAAAGTGGCTGCTCCGGCAGCCGTGCAATAGAACATATTGGAGGAAAACATGAGAATCAGGAAAAGAGACATTCCTTTCGTCACAGCGCTCGTGCTGCTTGCGGTGTCGCTTATATTTACAGTGCTTGTCAAACTTGTTGACGTGCAGGCGGTGGGACCGCAGGGGACTTCCGTAGGATTTGCAGGATTAAACAAGGCTTTCTCGAATCTCGTAGGAACTAACATGTTCCTGTATAAAGTTACTCAGCTTCTTGGTTATCTCGCTCTGGCCGTTGTCGCGTTCTTTGGATTCGGAGGGATGCTTCAGCTGGTAAAGCGCAAGAGCGTGCTTAAGGTAGACCGCGAGCTACGTGCGGCAGGCGTGCTGTATGTCATCGTTCTGGCGCTTTATGTATTCTTTGAGAAAGTCGTTGTCAACTACAGACCCGTTATAATGCCTGATGAGACCGCGCCGGAAGCATCTTTCCCTTCATCCCATACGCTTCTGGCTTGTGTAGTGTTCGGAAGCGCGATCATACTCGCAGACACATATGTGCGCAGCGACAAAGCGAGAAAGATCGTAAAGCTGGTCTTTGCGGCACTTACGGTTATCATGGTTATCGGACGCCTCTTCTCCGGCGTGCATTGGATCACCGACATAGTCGCGGGCCTTCTGTTCAGCGCGTGCCTGATCTCTGCATTCAAAGGCATCGCGGATCTCCCGGAGCCCCGCAGAAGGAACTGATGATCTTCAGTAAAAACATCAAAGCCGGCTTTCAGCCGGCTTTTCATTTGTTATCTCTCTCCCTGTCTACTTCCATACCGCTGATCCGAGGATGTCGTTCCAGACCCGGATGCTCTGATCTCTGAGTTCATCCCTTACATATACATTGAAGAAATACACCGTTGTTCCTTTTTTCAGGACGTGCGTCTCACCGTACATGCCTATGCCTTCATCCGGAGTATAGCGGTATCCGAATCCGCTTGCTCCCGTTCCCCCGACATTCCTTTCGCTGAAGCCCTCACTCACGTATGCATACTTCTGCATGCCTTTCGCGATCTGCTTTTCAGACCCTGAAGCAATATCGGAAGCTCTCAGTATCAGCGACGCTATACCGGCATTTTTCCAGCCGACAGTCGCTATGATATGGCGCTGCGGATCCGTAAACGCGATAAACGGTCCGCTCATCAGCACTCTAAGGCCGCTTTTTTCATCCTCATCCATGACATGAAATCCGTCAGGAAGGCTCATCTGCAGTTTTCCGTTTATCAGTATATTATCCATCCCGTCTCCTGTATTGATCGTTATTATCCCTTGTATTCCACACACATCATCGTCAGGTCGTCAAACTGTTCCGCATCCCTGACGAATCCGTCCACTGCGCTTCTCATGTTCCTGAGTATCTTTTCCGGCGACGCATCCGGATCCGCATTCAGCGCGTCCAGCATCCTGTCGGTGCCGAACATGGAGTTGTCTGCTGCCGCAGCCTCCGGGACACCATCGGTGTAAAGGAATATCTTGGTTCCGGGTTCCAGTTTGAGCTGGTACTCGGTGTACTTCATTCCTTCCATTCCGCCGATAACGAACCCATGCTTATCCTTGAGCATCTCAAATCCGCCGTCCGGTTTTTTGAACACAGGATACTCATGACCTGCATTTGCGGCTGTCAGCATTCCCGTGGACATCTCAAGGATCCCGACCCAGACAGTCACGAACATATTGGCGCTGTTATTTGAGCATATGGCCTCGTTCGTCTTGGTCAGTATCTCGGATGCAGAACTTCCGAGCATGGCACAACTCTGAAGAATAATCTTGGAGGCCATCATGAACAGCGATGCGGGCACTCCCTTGCCCGAAACATCAGCCATGACAAGACACAGGTGATCATCATCCACGAAGAAGAAATCGTAGAAATCCCCTCCCACCTCTTTCGCGGGATCCATGGATGCGTACAGATCGACATCGGTCCTTCCGGGAAACGCCGGAAATTTAGCCGGTATCATTGCAGCCTGTATCCTTCCCGCAAGAGACAGCTCTGTTCCTATCCTCTCATTCTCGGCTGTCACTCTGGTGAGGTTCTCAACGTAATCCGAGATCTGCTCTTCCATCTGGTCTATAGACCCGGCAAGATCAGCTATCTCGTCATTTCCCTTGATGATACTGCGGAGCTTAACGTCTGACGCTACGTTTTCCTCGGCAAAGCGGTGCGCTTCCCTGGTTATGGTCGCTACAGGCCCGATAAGCACTTTTTCGAGGAACGACCCCTGTCCCGCGGCTATAACGATTATCACAAGAAAAGTCACGAAGCCGACCTTCTGGATATAACTGTTCCTTGACTCCATGAGCGCATCCATCTGGCGCTGTACGCAAAGGATAGCTTTAGTCTTTCCGTCTGTTCCCCTTATCGGGACCATGGCGGTTATATGCGGATCCGTCTCTATGTATCCCTTGTCGCGTACGACGACTTCCTGAGTCGACTCGCCGTTCATCAGGCGCTTGTACTTCTCCTTGTATTCGTCGTTAGTCGTCTCTCTGTAATACCTGAAATCATATACTTTATAACCGCTTCCCCTCCTGATAGTCGAAAAGAGGAACGTGATGTGAGCGTAGTCCGGGCGATCCGGAATTATGACGTAAACGAAAGTAGAGCGTGTGGAATTGCACAGGCTGTCCAGTTTGCGGTAGACCTCTTCATATTCCTCTCCCTTGCCGTCGCTGGCCAGGTAGTCGTCGATCTTGTCGCCGTCCACCATCAGTACCGCGGTGTCAGCCGTACGGAACGCTCCGTAGGAATACTGATCGAGAAATGACCAGGTAAATGACCTGTAGCCTATAAGGCATACCAGCATCGCAAACACTATCAGCATCAGTATTATGCTGAGTATCCCTTTTACCGCAATATGATCGTTAATGTACTTAATCGTCTTCATTCCTGTTGTTTATGACCGTTCTGTCTGTTTGATCCGTTATGATGTACAGGTTATCTCCTGAGATATGCCGATGATACTGGAAACTCAAAATACGTGTCCGGATAAGGTTCATCCTTCAGCATGAAATGCCACCATTCGCAGTCGATCGGAGCAAATCCGTTACGAACCATTACATTCTGAAGGATCATCCGGTTCTCATACTGCTCCTCGGTGATCCCCCTGTAGTCAGGGTGAGACAGTTCGCTGAAATAATCGAACGGACCGCCCATATCGACCTCTTTCCCCGTCTTCATGTCAAGAAGCGTAAGGTCTACGGCGCTTCCTCTGCTGTGGCTGGACTGTTTTGCTATATATCCCTTATTGAACAGTTCCTGCTTCTCAAGATCCGGATAGAAATAAGGCTTCATCCGGATATCCTGATCCTCTATGCCCCACAGAACAAAATGCTTTACTGCGGCGGCAGGCCTGTATGCATCGAACACCTTCAGCCTGTAGCCCTGCACGAACATCTCGTTGCTGACCGACTTCAGGGCTCTTGCTGCCTCTATCGTCAAAAGCGCGCACGGTTCCTCATATCCGTCGATCCTGTCACCGATGAAATTGTAGGTCGAGTAATACCTGATCTCCTGTATCACAGCGGGAATGTATTCCGCAAGCACTACGAATCCTGACGGATCCATCGTGACGTTGTTCTTATTCTCTGCTCTCATTTTTCCTCATTTCCGGGGCAAGTCTTATCGTCAGACAGACGTCCCGTCGCTCCTTCACTGCGTTAAGACTTGCTGTCTCTCCTGTTTTTCATCACGAGCGGCAGATAGGAAAGGAAGATCAGCAGTGAGGCCAGCGCTATGAGGATGACGAAATAAAGAGCCCACTGCCACAGTTCAGTCAGATTAAGACCGATCGGATCATCGAAAGTAAAAAAGAAATTAGTCCTGAAATCCACACTTATCAGTTTGCCGTCGACATATGTCGGAACTGCAAGCAGCGAGTTGACATACAGTGATACCGCACCGAAAAGATACACGAGAAGAAGTGTCTTCCTGCAATGGCTCCAGTTCCACTTTATCTCTCCGGATATCGCTATGATGATCCCGAGAGCGACCAACATTGAATGGAAGATGAAGAACTGGTACGACAGCGGACTGACGAAAGCCCTCTCCACCGGGACGCTTGTAGTAAAGATAGAAGGCATAAGCAACGCTGCTATTGCCCCAAGGAGAGCTGTCGAATACATGAACGAGAGCAGCGATTCTCTCTTCTTCTCATCCTCGTTGGTCTTTGCGATAAAGATCATGATTATCTGCAGTGAGCAGAAGTGCAGCGGCAGGTGATTCATGGGGATATAAGGTCCGGTGATGACTCCGCTTGCCGAAGGTACCATCTCGATCACACTTCCGATCTTGACTATCTCCGAAAGCACGGAGATTATCATAGCAGTAGTCAACACCCTGCTGAGTGACGGTCTTTTCCTCCGGAAAGCAGCCACAGTGCATGTGACCATTCCCGCGCAGATTGCCAGCCAAAGCAGATGACGCCAGGTAAACACCTTCAGGATTCCTCCTTAAAAATCAGTTATACGGCATTTTTCTCAGCACTGCGCTGAGACATCCACACGCCGCAGTTCATGCTTTTTTCTTAAGAGTCAGTATGTTCTTTCCGTCCTTGTATTCATAAGACATGTCGTCCATAAGTTTCTTCGTCATGAATATGCCCAGTCCGCCGATCTCCCTCTCGTCAGCAGACAGAGTCACATCCGGATCCTCTTTTGCGAGGGGGTCGTACGGCACTCCGCTGTCCGAGAAGGTCACTGTAACTTCCGTGGGGCTGTCAGATATCTCTACACGCAGCTTCGCCTTTCCGGTCTCCGGTGCATAGGCATAACTCGCTACGTTAATAAAGATCTCTTCCACAGCGACTCCTATCTGCATCTGTTCCTTCATGGGGAATCCGGCGGCCTCCAGTTTCTCTTCCACGAATGCCTGCACTTCCGGAAGGTTGCTGCTGAGAGCCTCTATCTCAAGCTCATTCGGATCAAAGAGCAATGTATCGACTCTTTCCAGAAGCTCTATAAGTCTGCTTCTCCACAGTTCGATCTCTGCGCGTCCTTTTTCGGTCTCAAGTCCGTGCCGTCTGATGGAACGGCGGATCATCCTCGCATATCCGACGATCCTGGACTTGTCTTCCAGTTCGTGCATCTTCGTTTTGCTCTGCGTGCCGAGATACTCGGCAAGGACCTTGTACCAGAACTCTGTCGCGGTCTCATAATCAAAGCCCTGGAAATCCCTGATGATACTGTGATCATACTCTGAATATCCCTGGAATGAATTGTAGATAGACGCGAACTCAAAGATCGGATGGCCTACCGCCAGGGTATCCATATCTATGATCAGGACCTCATCCCCCTGAAGCACAACATTCTTTGTATGATAATCGCCGTGGATCATATGATCGTCATGAGGTACGGCATCCACCAGCGATTTCAGTTTGTTCCAGGAAGCCTCAGGCAGATGATCCTTAAGGAAATCCACCCAGTTCTCGACAGTCTCTTTTATGTCCGGAAGCTTTCCTTCAGGCACCAGCGTTCCGTGGATAAGCTTTAAAAGCTTTACATATTCTCTGACGACCCAGTCCATCTTTTCCGGTTCATTCGCCAGTATCTTTGAGAACGATGTCGCATTGAGGAGCTCAAAGACCGAACCGTACCCGGCGCCGACACGCACGACGTCATAGGATATAGCCGTCGGAAGTCCAAGGATGAGCGCGAGACGGGCCACCTCTCTCTCATGCTGTATCTCCGCGAGGGCATCCGGATTGTTGTACACCTTGACTACGTTGTCCTGATCTATCCTGTATACAGTTCCGTTCGCCCCGCGTCCTATCTCCTCACAGCCTTCCACAGAGACCATTCTGTACGCCTTTTCGACTGACATCATCTCAGTGAATCCGGTCATATCCAGGACCTCATAGACCTCAGGTCTGACTCCCGTGATCCTGACGTCCTTTACCATCTGTCTGATCCTGAGTATCACTCTGAGCCCGGCGCTGGAAATGTATTCCAGGTCCCCGGCATCGATAATGACCTCTGAGGCGCCACTGCCTGTGAGGAGGCCCATAGCATCCTTCTCGACCTCAGGGGCATTATTGGAATCTATCCTGCCTGACAGTCTGATGACAGCAGGTACCTGCTTATTTGTCTCCGACATAAGAACAAACCCTTTCTGATGCTGAATTCAGTCAGTAGAATCTGACAACACATTGGACAAACATCAATTGCCGTCCGCGCCGGCATGTCATCCTGCTACTTTACTCCGTACATATGAGTCAGGATAAGGCGCCTGGCGATCTCATCTCCGAACAGTTTCCTTACCTGACTGACTGCAGGACCGCCTTCCGTAAAAAGCCTGGAAGCAAATTCGCTGACTTTACTGGTTTTTGCCGATGGATCACATTCCGGGGCATCCTTAAGCTGGCAGCAAAAAACATCTGTATATCTTTCAGCAGCCGCTGAAAGCCTGTCCGATATCTTCTTGCCCCTCTTGCGATAAGAACAAGGATAGATGATGCTGTCATACCATGCAGGAGAAGAAGGATAGTCGGGCAGATCCGCATCTGCCTCTTTTATCTCTTCAAACTCATCAAGAAGTTCCTGCGGATACGGCTCAAGCTGATCGTTGTACAGCTCGGCCATCTGGGTCTCATTCCCGAATGCGCTGACCCAGTCCAGGTTGATGAGCGGTACGTCTTTCCCGTAACTTGAGATGACCGCGGTCTCCATCTTCATGAGTCCCATCATGGCTCTCATACTGAGTATGCAGAGATGCGCAATACCTCCGATGTCATATGACTCAGTCGTAAACGTCATACCCTTTTTTGACAGCCTGGCATCCGTGCCGGTATCCAGCGGAGCAAGAACAAAATCCTTTTCCAGTCTTTCCTTGACCAGATCTCCGAGATTTCGATGGTTTGACATTATTCATCTCCTCCAAGCGGTTTTATTCGATCGTGAGTATCTGATTGAACCCGGTTATCTCGAAGATGTCCATTATCTCACTTCTCACATTAATGACCTTCATCGAGCCCTGGCTGTTCATTATCCTCTGCGCACTCAGAAGCACGCGCATTCCGGCAGAAGAAGTGTATTCCAGATCCTTGAGATCAAGAACCAGTTCATTGAGATCTCCTATGACATCCATGATCTCCTTCTCCAGTTCGGGAGAGGTGGTGGAGTCAAGTCTCCCTTCCAGTCTGAATACCGCTTTTCCGTTTTCTATGGTCTTGTCTACCTTCATAATGACTCCTTTTCAAAGAATAAGACATATAATTATTCATTATAGATTATATCATTATTATGCTTTTCGCTAAACCTTATCTCTTGCCGTTCAGCCCTATTCTGAAAAAATAAACAGCGGAAGATCCGTCGGATCTTCCGCTTAGTCTTTTGAAACTATCCCTGCTGAACAGCATCGTCGACTGATGTGATATATTCTTTTATTTGCTGGATGTGTTCACGTTAACAGGCTTGGGCAGGTACGGGATGAGGTTCTGCGCAAATGCGGACAAAGGCATCGTCTGAAGCGTTATTCTGCCGGGTCCTGTCACTACGGTATTGAAAATGCTTTCTCCTCCGAGGAAGATGTTCTTGATTCCCTTGACCGTCTCGACATCCACTGAACACGAGGCATCCATAAGCGCTAGGTGGCCGGTATCGATGATCATCTGCTGGCCGGCGCCGAGTTCGTACTCTACTGTGGATCCGTCAAACTCCAGGAAGGCGATTCCGTTTCCGGATATCTGCTGCATGATAAAGCCTTCTCCGCCGAACAGGCCGGCGCCGAGCTTCTTCTGAAAGAATATGGAGGTCTCGACACCGCTTGTAGCTGCGAGGAAAGCTGATTTCTGCGCGATCACAGGCCTGTCAGGTGTGATCTCGACAGCACGGAGAGATCCGGGGAATTTGCTGGCAAAAGCGATGAGGCCCTCGCCCCCTCTTGCTGTGTAAACGTTCTGGAACAGACGCTCGCCTGCGAACAGTCTTCCGAAAACTTTCCCGACACTGCCGCCGACAGTTTCCATCTGCATATTGGGAGACATCCATACCATTGAGCCACTTTCTGTGATCATGGATTCATTCTCATCAAGATGTACGATCACGACAGACATCGGCTCGCCTTTGATCTCATATCTCATTCTTCTTGACTCCTTATGCTTATTTCCCCGGCTTTTTGTCCGAGGTTGTTTTTTCTTTAATATTATAGTTAAATTACACTGCTATTTCCTATAAAAATCTTGCATCTGGCTGAAAACGTTCAGGCGGGTCTTCGTGGACCCGCCTGTCTCTGTATCCGATAGACGGTCAGTCTCTGAAAATCAGCTGAGCAAAATCATGGAACAGTATCCTCAGGACAGCCCAGTCGTGGGGATAGCCTTCCACTACTTTTCTGACAACATTTGGATATGATGAGAAGCCGTGCTCTTCGCACACAACGTCATCAGTCAGGAACGCTTCGACATGTGAGTCTTTTGAACCGATGCCGCGGTAAAACAACTTAACATCCTCAAGGAATCTGTCTTTGTTCTCCATCACACGCAGATGTGTGTTTATCTCAAATGATTTCTCAAGGTCCATTCCCGGTCCGACCCTGCGCATAAATCCGCTCAGCAGTCCTATATAAGCAAACACATCCGTGTGCTCAAGCCCAATGACGCAGGACTGCATGGATCATCCCATAGAGAATCCTGCTATCCCTCTGTGCCACTTATCAGCCTTGACGCGGTATTTTTTCTCGATCATTGGACGGCAGCTGTCGATGATGGAACTCGCAAGAGCCGCTCCGGCATTTCTCATGTCCTCGTTCTTGCCTCTCTGCATGCCGTCGTTCATAACGACTATGAAAGGCACCGCCTTTCCTTCTGCGATAAGGTTGTCCATGATGTGATTGACCTTGCCGTTGAATATCCAGGACGTTTCGTTCTCTCCTGCACCATGCTGAAGATACAGAACAGGGAATTCTCCGCCTTCATAGTAGTTCGGAGGCAGGTAGATGAAACATCTCTGAAAAGACTCAAATGCCTCTGACCAGTAGTACTCGATCGCCACCGTGCCGTGGGGAACGTCATTCATCAGCGCGAAAGGAGCTGCGGGATCAGGGATCTCCACATAGTTGATCGCTTTGCCGTGGCTGTAGTACTGCGAACAGTAGGGGCTTACGGCTTCCGCTCCGTCGATGAGGAAAACGAATGCCTTTGGTCCCACGAACAGCGGATCATACTTGAGAGTCGC
Organism: Oscillospiraceae bacterium; assembly: GCA_017513135.1. Lineage (GTDB taxonomy): Bacteria > Bacillota > Clostridia > Oscillospirales > Ruminococcaceae > RUG11783. Next base: position 54,777 of record JAFWDH010000013.1, on the reverse strand, counting down.
TCTCCATACTCCGTCCTCACCCTTATCCATCGCCATAGGTTCCTGAGGCTTGAGTCCGAACGATATTTCGACCTTTCCCGCATTCGGGGCATAGAAGCCGAACTCAACGTCACCGTTCTCCTGTACCTTGGCTCCTGTTCCGAGCGGCTTGAATTCGAACATGGACGCACCCGGCTGCATCTGAGGCGTCTGCGGAGCAAATGCCGTACAGCGGTCGTCGAAAGCGCGGTTATTAATGAAATCGAACTTCTCCATATCTGTATCCTTTCAATTGTTATTCATCCGGGCAGTGTCCCGGTTTTTTCAGATCCTCTGCCTGACTGCTTTAATGAAGGTCTCTGTGTCTACTGCCGTGACACCCTCCGTATCCTCCATCAGCAAGGTCAGGTCTTTTGTAACTGTGCCTGCTTCCATCGTATCAAAGCAGGCTCTCTCCAGTCTGTCAGCAAAGGAAACGAGATCATCGATCCCGTCCAGCTCTCCTCTCTTTCTGAGTGCTCCTGTCCATGCGAATATGGTGGCGACGGGGTTTGAACTGGTCTTTTCTCCCTTGAGATACCTGTAATAATGCCTGGTCACAGTCCCATGCGCCGCTTCATACTCATAATTCCCGTCCGGGGAGACCAGGACCGAAGTCATCATTGCGATCGATCCGAATGCCGTGGACACCATGTCGCTCATGACGTCCCCGTCATAGTTCTTGCACGCCCATATGAATCCGCCTTTCGACCTTATCACCCGCGCTACCGCGTCGTCTATGAGAGTATAGAAGAAACTTATGCCTTTGCTCTCGAAAAGGGCTTTGTACTCCTTCTCGAATATCTCCTCAAAGATCTCACGGAACCTCCCGTCATAGACTTTGGAAATAGTATCCTTAGTGCTGAACCACAGATCCTGGCCTGTCGACAAAGCGTACCGGAAGCATGATTCCGCGAACGACCTTATGCTTGAATCCAGATTGTGCTGCCCCTGCCATACCGCCGGCCCCTCCACTCTCTGTACGCTTACGGTCTTCTCGCTTCCGTCATCTCCGGAAAAGACGAGCTTTGCCTCTCCGGGAACCTCCGTGATCATCTCGGAAGCTTTGTATATGTCCCCATACGCATGTCTTGCTATGGTGATAGGCGCCTCCCAGTTCCTCACGACAGGCTTTATCCTGCTGATGAGGATAGGCGCACGGAATACCGTCCCGTCCATTATTGACCTTATCGTGGCGTTAGGTGACTTCCACATCTGCTTCAGCTGAGGGAACTCCTCCATGCGCTGTCTGTTCGGAGTTATCGTTGCGCATTTGACAGCCACACCGTATTTTCTGTTTGCGTTGGCAGCATCGACCGTCACCTGATCGTCGGTATCGTTCCTGTTGAGCAGTCCGAGATCATAGTATTCCGTCTTAAGGTCAACGAACGGAAGAATGAGTTCATCCTTTATCATCCGCCACATCACCCTGGTCATCTCGTCCCCGTCCATCTCGACGAGCGGCGTGGTCATCCTGATCCTTTCCACTTCAGGCCTCCTTCAAATTCTCGGCATAGTAGTTGATAAGACATCCGTCGGCAAGTATTTTTCTTTCCTCCGGCGTCAGACCTCTGCAATAAAGCTTTATCTTCCTCTCGGCGTCTCCTGATCTCAGGAAAGCGTCAAACTCCTCTTTTCCCGTCAGGATCCCGCTCCTCACCCCGGGGATGAACACCCTGTCGCCGACCGCGAACTCCACTTCCTGTTCCCTGTCTATGGTGAACGGGATTATGCCCCAGTTGATGCAGTTGGATCTGTATCTCTTGGTCGCATATTCATAGCAGATATTCGCAAGTCCGCCGAGCACCTTCTGGCAGGAAGCCGCCTGTTCGCGGGCTGATCCGTCTCCCGGCTTTCTTGCGAAGATGCAGGAGCCCAGCAGTCCTTCTGTCTCCGCCTGCTTTTCTTTCACTGCTTTGCACCTGCCGACATACTCCGGGACCCTTCTTGAAAGCGCAAACTCGGAAAGCGCCACAGGATTTGATCTGTAGCTGGAAGTCTCACCGGAGGGTATGAGTTCATCCGTTGTTGTTACCTCATCCTGTATGACTGCAGTCATCTCCAGGGTAATATCTTCTGTAAGTTCCGGCATAACAGGCCAGTCAGTGATGTTCGGTCCGAGCCTGAGTTCCTCCTCCGGATGCGGATCTCCAAATCCGTAATAGCATCTCTTCTCATAGATTGAACCGTCATAGACGTATTCCCTTCTGGAAGTCTGATACTCAATATCGGTGGCTGCCGTCAGTATGCCTCCGTTCGCAGCAGTCGCTGCAATGGACCTGGCATCCATCAGCGCAACGGAAGCGATCTGTCCCTGTCCGGGTTTTGACCCTTCCCTGTTCGCGAAGTTCCTGGTGGTGTGTCTTATTGAGAGGCTGTTGTTCGCCGGAGTATCTCCCGCTCCGAAACACGGTCCGCAGAAACAGGGCTTAAGCACTGCCCCGCTTTTGAGGAGTTCAGCCGTTATCCCGTCCTGAACGAGAGCCAGATTCACCGGCGCAGAAGATGGGTAGACCGACAGGTCGAAGAAACCGTTTCCAATGCTCTTCCCTTTGAGGATATCCTCTGCCTCGGCAATGTTGTCGAACATTCCACCTGCGCATCCTCCGATTACTCCCTGGTCCACATGGATCTTTCCGTCTTCTCCGATGGTCCTCAGAAGATCCATCTTCACTCCGCCTTCCAGAGCCTCATTGCACTCTTCCTGTATCTTTGAAAGTATTCCTTTGGGATCCGCCTGAAGCTCGTGTATGGTGAACGCCTTGGAAGGATGGAACGGCAGCGCTATCATGGATTCCATTTTACCGAGATCGATGGTTATGACAGAATCATACAGTGCGCCTTCCTCTATGCTGAGGCGTGAATAGTCCTCAGGCCTTCCGACGTTCTCATAGTATCTTCTGACCTCGTCATCCGTTTCCCAGATCGATGACAGACAGGAGGTCTCTGTGGTCATGACATCTATGCCGATCCTGAAATCTATCGGCATCCGCCCGATACCGGGCCCTGCAAACTCAAGCACCTTGTTCTTGACCAGGCCTCCCGGAAAGGTCTCGCCGACAAGGGCTATCGCAATGTCATGAGGCCCGATCCCGTGGGGGACTTCTCCCTCCACCCAGACCAGGACTACCTCAGGCGCATCGGAATCCCATGTATTGTTGAGCAGCTGTTTCGCAAGCTCTCCTCCGCCTTCGCCCACACCCATGCATCCGTAGCATCCGTACCTCGTGTGTGAGTCGGATCCCAATATCATCCTGCCGCAGCCTGCAAGAGCTTCTCTGGCATACTGATGGATGACTGCCTGATTCGCCGGAACATAGATGCCGCCGTATTTTCTCGCAGCTGACAGCCCGAAGACGTGGTCGTCCTCGTTTATCGTTCCGCCGACAGCACAGAGGCTGTTATGACAGTTCGTCAGAGCGTACGGCATCGGGAATTCCTTCAGTCCGGAGGCTCTTGCGGTCTGGATTATCCCGACATACGTGATATCGTGTGAGACAAGCGCGTCAAAGCGTATATGGAACTTATCCGCAGACTGCTCACCTGCCTCATGAGCGCGGAGTATCCTGTATGCTATCGTCTTCTCTCTTGAACCTTCAGCATTTCCGGACGCAGGGACAGGGACTCCGTTTCTGATCACAACAGGATCACTTTTGTATCTTATTGCATCCATTTGATCACCTCAGCTGATCTCAAGCTCTCTGACCCTCGCAAATGCGCTGGCGATATGCTCATTCATTGCTTTTTCAGCAGCGTCAGGGTCTCTTGCTGCTATTGCGTCTATGATTTTCTGATGCTCGGCGCAGGACGTTTTTGCGCTGGAGCCTTTCTCAACCGTCTGCTTGCGGTATTTCTGTATCTTCCGGTGAAGAGGGACAAGGGTATCCGAGTAGACGAAGCTTCCGGTGTAAGCGTACAGTTTCTCATGAAACTCACTGTCTATCTGTTTGACCTTTTCCGAATCCCCTTTTTCGGCGTAGTAGGTCTGCAGGTCCACCAGGTCAGCCAGTTCCTTCACCTGTTCCTCTGTGGCCTTCCTCGCGCATTCCGCTGCAGCAAGCCCCTCCACCTTCTGCCTGATAGTGTATATGGTATTCGCGTCTTCCACGGTGATGCCGACGACCCGAAGCCCCTTGCCGCTGTTCTCCACGATGTGCTCCTGCTCCAGCCTGGCAAGCGCTTCCCTGACCGGAGTCCTGCTGACTCCGAAGTCGTTGCATATATCCTGTTCGGTAAAGACAGTTCCCTTGGCATAAGTCCCTGAGAGGATGTCGTTCTCCAGTCTTTCAAAGACCTGGTCCGCCAGGGATGTAGGCCTGTTTGTTATCATCTCTGCTCATCTCCTCATAGCATTTTATACTTGCCGCCGGACAGTTCTTCGATCTTCTTCTCCATTTCCTGATTTGAAAGAGTCGTTTGTCTTCCGTGGGCATATTCACCGTCTATCCATTCCTTGAGCGCAGTCACAAGCTGACTGTGCTTATCAATGGCTTCGTCTCCCTCAAGGCCGTAAGTGTCGTTGATCCAGTAAGCTATTCCTGCAAGTCCGGAATCCTTCCCGACCATTACGGAAGGCTTCCTGTTGAGCAGCTTCCTGGTATTGAAGATGTTATATATCTCCTCATCCTTCATGAGACCGTCGGCGTGGATCCCCGCTCTAGTGACATTGAAGTTTCTCCCGACGAACGGCTGCATCGGCGGGATCTCATATCCTATGACGTTGGTGTAGTAGTCTGCTATATCCGATATAGCAGTAGTATCCATGCCGTCAGTGGATCCCCTCAGCGATGCATATTCCATGACCATGGCTTCCAGAGGTGTGTTTCCGGTCCTCTCGCCTATACCCAGCAGTGAGCAGTTTACCGCGCATGCTCCGTACAGCCACGCAGTGGACGCATTAGCTACCGCTTTGTAGAAATCATTGTGGCCGTGCCACTCAAGGTACTCGCTCTTGACGTCCGAATAGTGCTGCAGGCCGTATATGATCCCCGCAACGCTCCTGGGAAGAGCTGCTTCCGTGTATGGCACGCCGTATCCCATGGTATCGCACGCCCTTATCTTTACAGGTATGCCGGCATCCTCGGACATCTTCATCAGCTCGTTGACGAACGGGACCACAAATCCATAGAAATCTGCCCTGGTCACATCTTCCAGATGGCACCTTGGAACGACTCCCTCCTCAAATGCCATTGCCACAGTCGCAAGATACTGCTCCATGGCCTGCTTTCTGGTCATGTTCATCTTCTTGAATATGTGATAGTCGCTACAGGACACAAGTATTCCGGTCTCGGTAATACCGAGGTCCCTCACGAGCCTGTAGTCTTCCTTCTTTGCCCGGATCCAGGTCGTTATCTCTGGAAATGTCAACCCGAGATCCTGGCATCTTGCGATAGCTTCCCTGTCCTTTTCGCTGTACACGAAGAACTCAGTCTGCCTGATGATCCCGAACGGACCGCCGAGCCGCGATATCAGCTTGAACAGGTCCACTATCTGGTCAACTGTGTACGGTTCGATCGACTGCTGCCCGTCACGGAACGTGGTATCCGTTATCCATATCTCGTCCGGCATGCCTATCGGCACGCGCCTGTGGTTGAACGCCACCCGGGGCACTTCCTCGTAATTATAAACATCCCTGTACAGATTCGGCTCAGCCACATCCTGTAACTGATACCTGTATGATTTCTGTTCCAGAAGATTAGTCTTATCAGAGATCTCCAGCATTTTATTACGCCCCTATCAGTATTTATGTATACAATTATACAATTATATCGTTATCCGTCAATACAGGGTCTTCATTTCTTCTGCGGAGGCGCCATTCCCCGTTTTTCATGGAACGTACGCACGGAGCTCCGGCTGACTGTTTCAGCCGGAGCTCTTCCTCATATGCGTTTTTGTGTTTCCCTAACTGTCTTATGTCCTCACTTGTCAATCTTCAGGATCTTTTCACTTATGCGCTCAGATGCAATAGCGGCCGCCAGGGAAAGCGCGAGGACCAGGATAAACATCCATTCCGTTCCGTACATGTCGAGCGCCGCTACATACTCCTGATCCATCTCTGCGGCGGCGCGCTCAAGGAATGCCGCCTTTGACAGATACAGAGGAGCTATGTTTCCCATCGGGACCAGTCCCATGACCGGAACGCAGGTTCTGATGCTGCTGAGCTTCTTGTAGCTCATGACCGCGCGCACTGCTTCTCCGACCGCAATGACTGCGAAGATCCATATCCACATCTGGGGCATTCCGAGCTCGCCCATGCAGCGGTAGACGATGAACCAAAGGACCGGCAGCAGCGCCGCGGATCCGAAACCGCGCTTCATGTCCATCACGCAGGTCAGGGGACCTGCGGCGACAAAGGCTGAGAAGACCGGGAACACCGCCCAGTAAAGTGGGCTGAGAAAGCCGGGAAGCTGAGTCGCTAGTACCAGTACGAAATACACTGCGAAACACAGTATGGCCTTCCAGATCTCCTTTTTTGTCCATTTTTTAAACATAAGCATTATCCTCTTTAATGGTTATCAGCATAAACTTAGATTCTGTCAGATGCTCCAGCCTGCGCTGGCGCTCTGAAGCTCTGTCATATGACGGAATATGCCGTCTTCCTTTTCAAGCAGCTCCGCCGGAGTTCCTTCTTCCGCAACTTTGCCTTCAGACAGGACGACGATCTTATCTGCCGCTTCCACTGTACGCATCCGGTGAGCGATCACAAGCACCGTTTTACCGGCCAGCAGTCTCGAAAGCGCTTCCTGCACTTTGGTCTCGTTTTCCACATCAAGGGAAGCTGTTGCCTCATCCAGCAGGACGATAGGCGCATCCTTGAGCAAGGCTCTTGCAATGGAGATGCGCTGTCTCTCACCTCCGGAAAGCCTCGCGCCGTTCTCTCCGATCGGCGTTGCGTAGCCATCAGGCAGTTTTCTTACGAATTCGTCACAGTTCGCAGCGTTTGCGGCAGCCATGACTTCCTCATCAGAAGCGCCGTGTCTGCCCAGGCGTATGTTTTCCATCACCGTATCATCAAACAGCACTACATCCTGGAAGACCATTGAGTAGTCTGTCAGTAGCACTTCGGGATCCACGGAGGAGATATCCACGCCTCCGACTCTGATCTTCCCCTCCCCGACATCCCACAGCCGGGCCGCAAGTCTTGCGCAGGTGCTCTTGCCTGATCCGGATGGGCCGACAAGCGCGGTGACCTCTCCTTCCTTTGCTGTAAAGCTCACTCCGTCAAGCACCTGCTCTCCGTCATAAGCGAAACTTACATCCTCAAAGACGATATCGTGGCCGTCCGGCTCGAACAGTTCTTCCCCTTCTGCCGTTTCAGTGTCGTATATCTCCATAAGACGCTCAGATGAGACTTCGGACATGAACAGTTCCGCTATGAGTGCGAGAGCCTGATCAAACGGAGCGTAGATGCGGGTGATGGCCATAAGAAACATGAACAGAGTCATGAAGTCGATCTGGCCGGAAAGTATCATTCCTGCTCCGGTGAGTATCGTTGTAGCCACACCGAGTCTCATGATGACGCTTGCGGAATTAACGAATATCCCGGTGGATAGTTCTCCGCTCTTCATGGTCGCTTCATGATGATCGATCTTTTTATACAGTGAATCCAGAAACACATCCTCCCTGTTGGTAGCGCGTATCTCACGCACATTCTCCAGTGTCTCCTGGATCCCATCCGACACCTGGATCCCTGCTGCTTTTGTTATCTCTGAGTTTCGTTTGGCTAGTTTCCTGCTACCGAAAAGCAGAGCAAATGCGACAGGAACTCCCCAAAGGCAGGCGATGGCCATCGTCCAGTTGTATATGAGCATCACAACGGCTATTATCGCCGTCGATATGTATGAACCGTACAGATAGCTCAGGCAATGTGACCACACATGCTCAAGACGGTTGACGTCACCCATTATTGTCTCTGTGAGATCTGCAAGGTCGCGCCTTCCGAAGTATCCGAGCGGCAGTTTCCTCAGGCGCTCTGCTATTCCCAGACGAAGAGTTTTGACCTCTCCGTATACCAGGCCGTAGGTCGTTCCGTATTGCTGAAGGTGTGTGTACAAGGACAGAGCAAGGAATACGATGACAAGGATCAGAAACGTAACGGAGCCCGGAAGCTGCTCTCCTTCCGTAAGCGTGTTCATGTATCCTGTCATGAGCAGTGAAAGTATACCCATACTGGCGATCACCACCAGATTAACGATCACGGTCCATACCGTGCCGCGCCTGATATTGTCTGCGCCTTTTTCAGTGAGCGCATATTTTCTCTGGAATCTTTCTCCGAACATTCAGATCACCTCCTCGGCAGAAATGCGCCATTTGACTGCGCTGTTGTAATCGTTCCACATACGCCTGTAAAGACCTTCTCCGGCGACAAGCTCGCTGTGCGTACCTGACTGAACAACATGCCCCTGATCAAGCACGATTATTCTGTCGGCACCGACTACGGTCGACAGGCGGTGGGCGATCATGATGACCGTGCGGTCCTTTGTCAACGCACTGAATGCCTTCTGTATGAGAGCCTCATTCTCAGGATCCGCGAAAGCCGTAGCTTCATCCAGAACGATGATAGGTGCATCCTTGAGTATCGCTCTTGCCAGCGCGACACGCTGCTGTTCACCTCCCGACAGATATGTTCCCTCCGTTCCTATTACGGTATTCACACCATCAGGAAGCTTGGAAATGATGTCATCACACTGTGCCGCACTGAGCGCTCTGTGTACTTCCTCCATGGAAGCGTCAGGTTTTGCAGCCCGGACATTATCGAGTATGGAAGCCTTGAACAGATGGGTATTCTGGAATACGAAGGCTACATGATCCATAAGGACATGAGGATCCATCTGCCGCACATCCACTCCGCCGACCTCGACGGCGCCGGATGTGACGTCCCAGAATCTCGGGATGAGGCTGGCGGCCGTGGTCTTGCCTCCCCCGGAAGGACCTACCAGCGCTACAGTCTCTCCCGGTGACACACTGAATGAGACATGATCCAGAGCGGGAAGGTCCGATCCTTCGTAAGTGAAGCACACATCCCTGAAAACGACACTGTTGTCTTCAGGAAGACTGGGATCATCGGTCACCTTGAGTGTTGGTGCGCTCATGACCTGCGAGATGCGGGCAAGGGCGGTGCTTGCCATCATGGACCCGCTGGCGGCAAACATGATGCGTGCCAGAGCGGTCGATATGACAGCGGAGAACACGGCATAGAACACGAAGTTGGTCACGAATCCTGCGAAATCACCGGATCTGAGGGCTCCCGGAGCCAGCAGAAGCGTGACAGGTACGAGAAAGATGAATGCGCCTTCCGTGAATGTCAGGTTTACTGCCTGAGGAAGCTTGCAAATATCTGCCTGGAAGTGCTCTGCCTTTGCGCTGTAATCCTCTATAGCCTGCTTGAATGCCCTGAATGAATACACTGTCTGCTGGAACACCTTGACTACGGGTATGCCTCTTACGTACTCAGTTCCCGCCTTGCTCATTACGTCCTGGGCGGCATAGTATTCAGCCATCAGGCCGGCATTCTTGCCGCCCATCATTGACCCCATTGCAGCCAGTGATATGACGGCAGACAGCAGGCAGGAAGCTCCCATGCGCCAGTCGAACAGGAACATGATCACTATCATGGCGATGAGCATCGCGGCACTGCCTACTATATCCGCCAGATTATGCGCGAGAAGCGTCTCCGTCTCGGATGCGGCTCCGTCCAGCCTGTTGCGCAGCAGGCCGGATGCGTTCGAGTCGAAGAATCCGAGAGGCGCCTTCATTAGATGAGCCATTCCCTGTTTCCGGATGTTGGTTGCCGTGCGGAAAGCGGCCAGATGCGTGCACATCAGGGAAGCAAAATACACCGCAATGCTCGCAACTGCAAACCCGAAAGCCATCCACCCATAACGGGATATGCCGACTGCCCGGGTCCAGTCCGGCGCGACAGCTATAAGATCCCTGGCGACCAGCCAGATACAGATATACGGGATCATACCGAGGATCATCGCTGCGGCTGACAGGACAAGTCCGAGATAAGTCAGTCCCTTGTAGTTTCCTGCATAGTTGAGCAGGACAGCTACGTCGCTTTGTTTCTTTTCCTTCATCTAAGTAACTCCTTATACTAGTTAGTTATACCTAACTATTGATCATAAAAACTCGATTTGTCATGAACACTGCTGCCATTTAATTGTTTATTACTCTTGCCGTAAGCCGGATGGCTTGTCCGCTCACCGGACACAAACTCAGAATACGAGTCCGACTATCCCTGCGACAACGGCAGCGCCAGGTATCCAGATCAGCGTCAGGACACTTCGCTTCCTGATCACCTGAGTCCAGGTCTGTACGAACGGGATATCCTCCGTACCTGGAATCACCCAGAATCTGCTGTGTCCTACCCAGAGACGGTCGATCACGATCCCGTCGTACCAGTTCATGACCTCCAGAAAGAGAAGCGCCTGTATATAGGCCGGTATGAAACTGCGGATGCCGTTCCACAGTCCTATTATCAGCACGAGGGCGGTCAGCATCACCAGAAAGAAAGGTATCATGAACCGCATTCTCTTTTTCCTGACAGTGCTGCGGTCCGCAAAGCCCAGTTCAAATGTCTTCTCCTGAACGGGAACGGGATAGAAATACAGGCCGTTCAGCGCATTGTCTCCTACAGCGATCTTGACCATAAGGGTGAAAAGAGCGCAGAAGAGGATCAGCTGTATGAGGATCATCTGTTTCTTCCTTTCATAGCTTTCTGAAGCAGAAATCGCACTTTTCTCCGCCTCTTCCCAGAGTGGATGTGCGTCTGAACTCCAACCCTTTCAGTTCTCCGTAGAGGCGGTCGTCGCAGGTGCAGAATATGTCCGTGAGTTCAGGGCAGCCGAGCTCTGAGAAATACCTGAAGTATGGACAGGCCAGGACGTCCATGCGGTATTCGTTTCTGCTCGCGGGATAGAATCTGTTTCTGAATCCGCTGCTCTCGCCGAACATTCTGTGCGTAAGGGGATCCCACAGTTTCATGAAGAGACTCTTCATGCCGGGAAGTCTGATAAGGGCTTTGAGCGCTTTTGATCCCTTGTCGGCACGCCTGAAGCTGTATTCCTCGACGATCCTGTAGGCCGTATCGCTTCCGAACACGTCCCTGGCTGTCAGATAGACTGCTGCAGCAGGGAATATCTTTTTGTCGGTGTGAGCGCGGACGCCCTCCGGAAGGGATGGGTACCTGTCCAGGATTGACGCGAGCATCTCTGTGGATCTCTGCCACAGCGCCTCAGCCTCAGCTGATGGAAGCAGGCTTTCGATCTCCTTTCTGATGAAGGCCTTCTTTTTCATTATAGAAAGAGCGTGTTCGGTGTTCCCGTTCATTCTTCATGTTCCTCCGGTCTGTACAGCAATGAATGCCTCACTTTTTTCCGATGAGCAGAGATGAACCTGTAAGTCCCAGCCACGCGGCTTCTTTTCTGCTCATAAAAGTCCCGTCAGTCGTATCGATCATCCTGACATCCTCATATCCCCAGTCTATGAGCTTCCTGATGAAGGCGTCCATGTCTCCGTAGCGTTCCTTGCTCATGAGGTCGTGTATCGCGAAGGTACCGCCTTTTTTGAGCACGCGAAGAGTCTCGAGCAGAAGTTCCTGCTTGTCATGGCCGGAGATGTTATGGTAGACGTAGTTGCTCGTCACGGCATCGAAACTCTCATCCGGGAAGGGAAGGTGTATGGCGTTTCCTTCCCTGAAGGTGACGTTGTCTACGCCTTCCGCTTTCGCGTTGTCCTCACAGCGATTCCTGGAGAACTCTAACTTGTAGGTACCGGACCATATGTCGCATCCCACCATGTTCCCTTGTGGGTTTCTCTTTGCAGCTGCTATCGTCAGCGCACCGCTGCCGCATCCCACATCCAGACCAACCCCGCCGTCAGGGATGCCTACATGGTCCGCGGTACCGTCGATTATGACCTTTGCGAGCTTCCTTTTGCCGTTATAGTCGAAGGCTCTGTTGAGGGCATACATCCATACCGTGAAAAAAAGCAGTGTCAGTGTGCCAATCCCGAATATGATCCCGCAGATAAGTCCTGCCGTGCCGCTGACGATCCTGTCAGAGATGCCCAGAAAAAAGAACAGGACAGCTGCGGCGGCAGTTCCTGCCGCAAGTCCGCACACCATGCTTTTGGGCACCCAGTTTCCGTAATCAGGTCTCATTTGTTTTACTCCCTTCAGTATTTATTCTTCCGTTAGTGCAGTCAGGCAGTCCATGCTGAGCAGCACAGTCGATGTGTTGTGCAAAAGTGCGCCTGTTGCCGGTGCGATAAGTCCCAAAGCACCCAGCAGTATGAGCGCTCCGTTGAATCCCATCACGAACCTGTAGTTGCGGTCTATCCTGCGCATCAGGGCATCGCTCAGGAGCTTCAGCCAGGCGAGTTCGCGCAGATCCTCTGCCGCGATGGTGACATCAGCCACTTCACGTGCTATCACGGCGCCGCTGCCCACTGCGATCCCCACATCTGCTAGAGAAAGAGCAGGAGCGTCGTTGATGCCGTCGCCGATCATGATAACTGTCCTTCCGCTCTCATGCTCCGATCTTATGAATGCAGCCTTATCCTCCGGAAGAACTTCAGCTCTGTATTCGTCGATGCCCAGCTTAGCGGCGACGGACTGAGCCGCCCTGAGGCTGTCTCCGGTCAGCATCACTGCCTTGCCGATCCCCTCTTTGTGCAGCGCCGCTACGGCTTCGCAGGCTTCTTCCCGCAGAGGATCCGATATACCGATCGCCGCTGACAGTACACCTCCGATCCCGAGATACAGCCAGGACACGGAACGCGGAAGATCATCGAATATGCCGGTATCCTCCGGACGGATCTGCACGCCTTCGTCTTCGAATATGAAATGGCCGCTGCCTATCACCGCCCTCTTATCATCGATCCTTGTGGCGATACCGTGAGCGACTACGTATTCGACCTCGCTGTGCATCTCGCTGTGATCCAGATGCCGGTCATTTGCTGCTTTCACCACAGCGTTGGCAACTGAATGAGGAAAATGTTCCTCCAGGCAGGCAGCAATCCGAAGCATCTCATTTTCGTCCTCACCGTTAAAGGGCACCACCCTGACCACGGTGGGACATGCCTTTGTAAGCGTGCCTGTCTTGTCGAATATGACCGTGTCAGCTCTGCTTATCAGTTCCATGAATTTTCCGCCCTTGACGGTTATCCTGTGGCGCCCGGCTTCCCTCATGGCGGAGAGCACGCTCAGAGGCATCGAGAGCTTCAGAGCACAGGAGAAGTCCACCATCAGCACCGAAACAGCTCTGGAGACGTTTCCGGTAAGCAGCAGTGTCAGAAGGCTTCCGCCCAGGCACCACGGAACCAGTCTGTCGGCGAGATTGTTCGCTTGGCTCTCCACATCGGATTTCAGACGCTCGGAGTCCTCTATCATTCGTACGATCCTGTCATACCGGTTTTCTCCGGAGTGGCTGGTCACCCGTATCACGCAGTTCCCTTCTTCAACGACAGTTCCCGCGTATACCGAAGCTCCCGGCCGTTTCGCTACCGGAACGCTCTCGCCCGTCAGAGACGCTTGGTTGAGCATGACGTCGCCCTCCTCCAGGACTCCGTCCACAGGAATGACGTGCCCTGTATGGACCATTATCCTGTCTCCCGGTGCAATACTGCTCAGTTCTGCAATGCTGCGGCTGCCGTCTTCGTTCAGGCGCCATACCCGATCCACCTGAAGGGACATGCTCCTGGCAAGATCATCCACGGATCTCTTATGAGTCCACTCCTCCAGAGTCTCGCCCACATTCAGCAGAAAATGCACAGACCCTGCGGTACTGTGATCTCCGGTGAGCAGCGACGCGCCGATCGCGACGCCGTCAAGGACGTCCACTGTAAGTTTTCCGGAGAGCAGGACCTTTGCGGCTTGTATGAACCGGGGAACGGTGGAGATCATAGTGATGGCGCTTCTGATGCTGTCCGGAAGCAGAAGCTTCTTGAAATAGTGTCTTATCACCAGAAAGACCAGTCTTTCCTTATAAGCGCGGTTCATCTCCCGGCTGCTGCGGATCTGCGGGTCAAGCGTCTTCTCCGCCGCGGAGTTGGAGAAGGTCGCGAGCCTTCTGCAAAGCTCGTCGCGGGAGCCCCGGTAACAGACCGTCACGCCCATCGTCCTCTCGCGGACCGACGCGCTGTCGACCCCGGGCAGAGAGACCAGCCATGCCTCGAGCAGGTCTGCCTGTTCGAGGCTCATCGAGCTCACATCCGCCCTGAGACGCATCCTTCCCGGCGTCTCATGCATGATCTGAAATCTCATGCCAGTTCGCTCTCTTCTATGAATTCAGGCTGCTCCTCAGCGCTTCTGTCCGCGTTTATCTTCTTTGCGTCCGCCAGTATGTCGGAGCAGTGCTCCTGAACCGTCTCGACGTCCTTCATCACGCGCTCCTTGCACCTGAGCACAGCAGCGGTGATATGGGTATAGGCCTTGCGGGCGTCTTTGCTGCCGAGCAGCTTGAGTCCTGCAGAACCGAACAGAGCACCTCCGATGAACAATGCGACTTTTCCGTTGATCTTCATTTTTTCTTCCTCTTTTATTAATTCCGGCTCAACCGGTTTATTTGCTTATTTTACATACAACTCGCGTATGCGATCCCACGAAGGCATCATAGACCTCAGACGGTCAAAATGCGGCATGGGGAAGTCAGGCATCTGCTGGCGGATTGCCATGAACGCCAGATCCAGATCCTCCATCTCGCCAGGTGCGTGGCGGCAGTGTTCCGTGGTGCACATCGCTCCGAGCCGCGTTCTGGACATCAGGTAGATGACGAGCTTCACCATCATGTTTACAGGACCGGGCTCAAATGATCTTTCATCGCCCTCGGGACGGACCGGATGGCCAAGCGCCATCAGAAGGCGGTAGGCATCCGATGCAGCATCCAGAAGAAGTTTCCGGTCCTCCTTAGTGGACTTTCTGAGGTCGCAGCCCGTCTTGTAACAGAGATAGACGACAGGTAGGATGAACGCGGCGTGGTATCTGAGCCACGCGTCCATATTGTCGCAGTATCTGAGTGAGAGCCTGCTGCCGGAGAAAGCAGCATCTATGATCTCCTTTACAGGCTCCGGGACATCTTCCCGGAGTTTGCCGACCGTCAGCATGCCGTCTCCGGTATGGACTGTCGTGAGCCTCCCGTTCTCCCTCGTGCCTGCTGTGGAGCCGAATCCGAAGAGAACCGTTTTAGGCGCCGGGCTGTTTGTGAGGATATGATCCTCCATCTCCGTTGCTGAAAGGTTATTGCCGGTCAGCACGACGACGGGACTGCTTATGTGCGCAAGATCGGGCAGGATCTTCTCCATCTGCCTGTACTGCATGACGGCAAAGACGATGTCATACGGCTCTGCATCAGGGGCTTCCAGCACACGGGGATGATCGACGGTATCCCTGCGCTGTATGTAATGGTGTATCCTCAGACCTTCCGAGCGCAGGGTATCGGCCCATCCTCCGCGGGCGATCACTGTAACGTCATTGCCGGCAACCGATAACGCATGAACCAGCTGTCCTCCGATCACACCTGCACCATATACCAGGATTTTCATGATACCTCCGTTTTTTAAAAGACACCGCCATGATCACTTCTGTACATCAGTCTCATACCGTTTCCATAAACTCATCGATCGCCTTCAGTACTGGAACCGTGTACTGCTCGCCCCCGAAAAGCCACTGCTCATGCTGCATGTCAAACTCGCGAATCTCAGGATCTCTGAAGTATTTCTTGTAGCGTTTCAGATACTTTTCCCCCATTTTGTTAGCGTAGATGAAATGGACTCTGGTGTTCGCCACATGGATATCATCCCTGAGCCAGGTGAGCAGGTCTGTGTAATACTCGTTTCTGATGGACTCCGGACTGAATCTCGCGAAACACTCCATGAACCTGTCCGCTGTCTCATCGCTCATCTCAAAGAAGCTTTTGAGCTTTTCCTTTGTCTTCGCTTTCTTCTTTTCATTTTTTGTAAAACCGACAAGAAGCGGGACCACAAGTTTTGACTGCAGCCAGGCGCTGAGTCTTCCGCTCTGGTCCAGGTCCGGACTTCCGAAGATACCGTGATCGATATGAACGTTTTCGCGCTGGATCAGCTGTCCCACAAAGCTGCTGCCGAGGGAGGAGCCGATCGCTCCGTCCAAGTGCCCTCCGTGCTTTTCCTTTATGTACTTTTCTATCTTCTCCGTAACGGTGATCATATCGGAAAAAACAGCACCGCTTCCGTCAAAACCGTCATAATTGACACATATCAGATGGTATTTCTCTGCTAGCCTGTCCAGCACGGTTCCAAAGTTCGTCTGATAATCGCAGGCTGTTCCCGGAAGCAGCATGAGGGTCTTGCCGGTAATCAGCCCCATTTCCGTAAATGTCATCTGTAAAATCCCTCCGATTCATTCCAGGAAGACGTCTATGTTCATCTTATTAGTAAAGGCATTCCGTCAAAACAGCGTACAGATACCTGCTGTCAGAAGGGCTGCAAACGGCAGCACCATACACTGCCTGATCTGCTCCTTGCGGTTAAAGCCAAAACTGTGATAGCCGGCGCACCCTCTGGTCTCCGGAAAATAGTGCTGGAAAAACTGCGTCTTTGTGATCAGGATATAATCCAAACCGATGATATCAAACGCTTTAACACCGAACAGAATGATCAAAAACCGTACCAGGAACTGTCCGAAAGAATAGTTCCTCCGTACACCGTCCCAGCCGCCATAGACTATTATTCCGATAAAACCAAGCACGCACAGGACCATACATATCCATCCAAAGATCGGCGCTGACCTGAAAGGCGGCAGATGACCGATCGTCTTTTCTCTGATGTCATCCGGAAAAAAATCCATGAGCCTTCTCCACGGAAGAAAAAAGGCTGCTGACCAGATCATCAGAAAAAGCAATACACACATGAGTAAGGTCAAAAAAACCGTTGTAATCATATTGATTCTCCAGGTGTTGCTTATCTCTTATCAGGATCGAACCTCAGTCTGTACTCGCACGCCCGGGCTCCTTCCGAAACTGCCGTGCTTCGTTCGTAGCGTATGTGCCGGAAGCCCTGCGAGTACTCCCTGTCCATGCAGCAGATGCAAAGGACGGCTCTTTCGTTTCCCAGCTGCTTAGCGAGCTCGTGGTAAGGGCAGGAGAGGATATCCACGCCATACATCTCAGGAGGTTCGGAAACGATCTCTCTGCGGTAGCCCAGCTTCTCGCTGCTCATCTTTTCCATGACGCTTCCCACATTGCGCCATACGATACGGTCAGCCCCAGGCAGACTCGTTAATGCGTTGACTATACGCGCGAAGCGCTTTCCCATGCATTCACCGTATCCATTCAGTATCCCTTCCGCATCTTCTCCGCGTGCGTTCAACACCCGGTAAAGAGCTACGGCGGGTAAAACCATTGCTCCCTTGTGGTGTCTCAGTTCAGACCGTGATGCCAGGATGCGGCTGTATTCCTCGCCGGCGTCAGCCCATATCGCTTCGGCACAGTCCCTGCCGAAGGATGCGGCAAGTTTTCTGCGAAGGCCTCTGTAGAACCATTGCCTGTTCAGCGGATTCATGTTTTCTCCCTCTTTTCCTGTATGGCCGTCACAGCAGCGTGCAGATCCAGGCCGCGAGCGCAGATACGGCAGGGAAAATGACCAGCAGCTTCAGCAGCTGGCTTTTCAGGTTGAAGCCGTATCTCCTGTCCTTCACCGCAGGGGCCGCCTCAGGGAAGTAGTGCTGGAAAAAGCCGAACTTGCACAACAGGAACCAGTCAAAGAAGACCATGTCATAGATCTTGTAGATCGCAAGTATCAGCGCGAAGCGCAGAAAGAACTGTGCGAATGAATAGCCGCTGCGGATCCCGTCCCAGGCCGCGACAACGAGTGCTCCCAGGATCGAGGTCGCGCTGAGGACCATCATTATCCAGCCGAAGGCACGGGCTCCGCGGAAGAGCTCCTTTTGTCTCGGTTTCAGAAGTTCCCGCACCTCTTTCGGCGCCGATGAAAAGAATTCGTTTTTTTGCACGAAAGCCACAGCTGCTACCAGCAGCGCTGTGACGGAAGAGCAGCACACGACAGCCAGAAATATCGTTAAAAGCATAACGTTCCTTATGCCTCCTTTTTCCTGATGATGTTCTTCTCAAACTTTTCAAAACACTCAGCGTCCGGCATCTCTGCGAGCAGGCCTCCGAACATGAAGGCATTGCCAAAGCTCAGGAACATGGTCCCGACAGCCGCTCCGAGGGCGGTGCGGGGCCCGATGATAAGGGAGAGCAGAAGCGCCGGGACTGCGCCAAGCGGGACACAGAACCATCCAGCGCTCTTCGGATAAGGCGTCAGTCCTTTGGAAAACGCCTTGAACTGGACGATCATCATAGGCAGCCAGAATATGATCAGCAACAGATACACAGGCTGGTTGAAACCGTAGAAGAGTAGGTCTGCCGCTTTTTCTGCCAGCGCGGGATCCGCCTGCAGCAGGTACTTGTAGGACAGGTCCAGCACTCCTACGTTCATATGACATCCCACCGGAGCGAGCCATATGTATCCGAAGATCCCCGCACGGTAGATGTGCGCGTATGACGGCGCTGCGTCCGCCATGAGGCGGTATACGGCGAAACATGCCAGACCCTCCAGGAAGATTCCGAAGAAACCAAGCAGTCCGCCTGCGATCATCTGCAGGTCTGACAGGTTCGGGGCACCGGCCATCACACTGGAGGCGACGCTGCTGCCTGCCGTGTTTTCCGCGTACCCGAGCAGAAAATCACCTGCCCCGGTGAGCAACGAAGCGAACAATCCGATCCAAAGCAGTTTTCTGATCCGCGCGCGGTCAAGGTTATGATCTATACCTATAGCGTTCATCGATCCGTCCTTCATGACCCGATTTATGTCATCGCCTTGCTATCACAGTGATCCACGGCCTGGACGGATGATGTTTGCATGATACTTCCGTGAAGCCTGCGGATCTCAGTGCTGCTTCCAGTTCTTCCGCTGTATAATTCCTCATGCCGTCGATGATCTTCTCGAATTTCCGTGAAGTGGCATCGGTACCGTCTGATTCATTGCAGATCATGAACACAGCTCCCGGCTTCAGCACCCTGGCGACCTGCGAGAAGCACCTCTCGAGCCCCGGCCAGAAGTACACCGTCTCAAATGCAGTCGCGAGGTCGAACGATTCGTCCTCAAAGCTCAGTTCCGATACGTCCGCGCGCAGGACCGCGCAGCGCCCGGATGCGATCATCGCGCTGTTGTATTCCCCGGCCTTTTTCACCGAAAGTTCGGAGTAGTCGACGGCTGTCACATGCGCTTTTGGATACATTTTCAGCATCTCTCCCGCGTTACGTCCGCCCCCGCAGCCGATGTCCAGGATCCCGGAGGGATCAATGTCCGGAAGGTGAGTAAAGCCCCAGTCCGCAAGTTTTGCGTGGCCGGAGTTCATTCCGCTTAGCATCATCTTTCCCAGAAAGCCTTCCGGCTTGCGTGTCTGGCTAACAAACTTCTTAAACAGTCCCATGTAATGATCTCTTTCTGTTCTCTTTATTTCTGTTATGTGTGTTGACGTATCTTCCTGACGACCATGTCCCAGCCTTCCTTTGCCTCCCTGCATACGGGGAATGCCGGATAGCAGTGAAACATGCCATCCCCTACGATCACCTCATAGTCCGCACCGTACTTCTTCATAGCCTTCTCGAATGACGGCGCGCAGGCATACAGCGTCTCATCTGAACCGTAAATGAAGGTCACCGGAGGACAGCCGGTGAAGTCGCCGCGCTGCAGCCAGATCATGTAATCCGGAACGCTGCCGTCTCCGTGCCTCATGATCTCCACCGCGTCCTTCATGTACTGTGCGGGGATGGCTATGTCCTTTTTGTCCAGTTCGAGCATGCGCTGCCACTCTTCTTCCGAATCGACGCAGGTGCCGGGGGAGATCGCCATGATGTATCCCGGTACGGGGACATCGGCATGTCCGTCGTTTATGTACGGGATCATTCCCAGAGCGAGATTTCCGCCGGAAGAGGTCCCCAGCACCGAGATCTTCTCAGCCGGATAATCCGTCAGCATCATCTTATAGGTCTCATGGATCATCCCGTACGCTTTTGTGAGAGGATAGTCCGTGCACAGCGGATAGTACGGCACGAAGACATCGGCACCGGTCTCTCTGGCGAACCTCAGCGCCTTTTTGACTGAACCCGGACGGGGAGCGGTGATCATTCCTCCTCCGATAATGAACAGATCCGCCCTTCCGGCAGGTCTCTTATGTATCATCCTGAGCACCGGGAACCCCATGACGTTCGTCCTGCTGATATCAATATCGTCATCCCTGAGCTCCGGGATCCTGTTGGAGGCGTTGTGCCTTCTGCGGTTCTCCAGCAGTTCCTCAGTGCTTTTGCTGAGCCATAAACGCTTTATCCCGGCCGCTTTGACCAGCCGCCTGAGGATCTCATATTTCAGTGTCATCTCGGGAATGCTCCTTTGTTAGGTATAGCTAACTCAATGGCGCCGGACGGTGCGGTCCGGACTTTCGAACATGCATGAAGATCTCTGTATCTTAACGTCCGCAGGACTCAGGTCCTGACTTTGGTGAGAGGGAGGCTCCTAGCATTCTCTTCTGTGTCATCATCCTCAACATATGCGTCATAAGGAGCGGAAGGATCCGGATATCTCCTTGTGAAAGGCCGGCAGATCTCGGTCCTGTGCCTGAACGCGAAATCAAGATCGTCCGTCCATCCGGTGTGCCCCGTAATGATCTTCAGTGGCTGGCCTCTCTGCCTAAGCAGCTTCTCCAGCTTCTCAAGGGATCTAACTGCCAGTCTGTTGTCCTCGGCGAGGGTGCTGATGAAGCTGTATCCTCCGTCTGCGCCTAACCAGATGGTGTCTCCCGTGAACAGATATTCATCATCTATCAGATAGACCATGTGGCCCCAAGTATGTCCGGGGACCATTATGCACTCGATCTTTATATCATCGATATGCACGGTCTCCCCATCCTTAAGGAGGATCCTGCGGTTGTCTGTTTTTACCAGCGGAAGCTTGTATAAGCCGTGGATGACCTTCCTCCTGACCTCGCCGGTCAGGTAACGGTTCTCGATCTCGCCGATATAAACGGTCGCATCCCGGAACAGCAGTTCGCTGTCATTCTCAAGCGCTCCTACATGGTCCGTATCCTGGTGAGTTATGAATATCTCCTTTACGGAGGAAGGATCTATGTCCAGCCATCCCATCTTCTCCCTGAGACGCTGATAATTATATCCCGCGTCTATCATGATGGTCGTGCCGTTTTTCTGATAGAAAAAGATGTTTGCGACCCACTCTCTCACGCAGGCGACGCGTTCATCGATCCGCCCGGTGTTGAGCGGCTTGAAGATCGCCCTGCCGCGGAACATGAGGCTCATCGAAGTCTTCTGTTGCTCCGAATCCTTTCGTGCCATATCATATATCTCCGTTGCATTTTATTTGATCGTGAAAAACAGCTTCGTTGTCTTTTCCAAACTCAAAGTATTTCGTCGTTCAGCTCAAGCTCTCTGTCTGATGCATACTTCTTCCAGCCGGTCAGCAGCGCCGTAAACATAACGATCGCACCGAGGCTCATGTTCGATGTAGCTATCCCGTTGATCAGTGCCGAATTCCCGAGCTGACGGGCCGAATTGAACACAGCTTTTCCGATCAGCGGATTGAATATGCAATACCACTTCGGGAACGGTGTCATGCCTTTGAAGAAAGAGATGAACTGCACTGCGTTCGCTCCGACAAAGAACACGGTGAACACGGCGGTGACGGGAAGCAGAAAGTATAACAGGTACCTCGTAGCTATATCGTGTCCTGCCGCCTGCCCGGCAGTCTTCGTGACCGATCTGTATATCCACATGAACGCGCCGCAGGGCAGATGCACCGCTCCGCCTCCAATCGCGAGATAAACGTACATAGAGAGCCTGTAGAACCTGCCACCGCGGGGCATGTTCTCACAAATGAGCGGATATACCGTCATAAGAGCCGGGAATTCAAGGCAGATCCCCAGAAATCCGATCAGTCCGCCTAGGACCGGACGCCATTCGGGCATTGCCAGCGCTATGGCGAAGTAGCCTTCCAGCATATTTGCACCGTCCGGGAACCTGTATGCGCCGATCAAAAGATCTCCTGCCAGGGTCAGTACCGCACCGAACAGCCCGATGACGAGACAGCGTTCTGCTTTTTTCCTGTTCACACCTCAGCTCCTGTTTACCGTATGACCATGACGAGCCATCCTACCAGAGCAGCAGGGATCAGCGCGAAGACGATGCCGGGGAAAAGCATTCCCTTGAGGTGGAACCATTTCTGGTGATAGGCGTCATCCATGTGTTCTGTGCCCTCCAGACGGAACATGGGCAGGTTGGCGAACAGCACCCAGTCCAGGAAGCAGGTATCATAGATGCCGATCCACACCATCAGGCCAAAGGTCAGAAGGAAGCCCTGTCGGAAGGTCTCAGCTCCCGCAACAAGGGAGCAGGCCAGCAGTATTCCCGTAAAGATCAGTATGCCGAGCCCTTTGGTCAGGATCACGTTTTTCGACTTATAGCTCACATCGACCCGCTCGTGTGTCCTGAAGTATTCCTCCTGAATGTCAGACGG
The DNA here is from genome assembly GCA_017513135.1 of Oscillospiraceae bacterium. Taxonomy (GTDB): domain Bacteria; phylum Bacillota; class Clostridia; order Oscillospirales; family Ruminococcaceae; genus RUG11783. The sequence goes on along the minus strand of JAFWDH010000013.1, from coordinate 32,193 downwards.
ATAATTGTGAATGCTCGCAGGACTGTATTTTCTGTCGCCTCGGTAATAGGAAAAAATGATCGCTGTAAATAGTGCCGCAAAGATAAGCATTTCAATCAGGATCACCGTAATGTCCATATTTGTTTCCTCTACTTTCTGACGCTGATCCAAAGACCGTTTTCAGCCTTTCTCAGCTCATATTTCTCTGCAATCGGATCTCTGTCTCCCACGATGCAGTAGTCGCAGCAGTCAGAGGTCAGGCAGGTCCCTTCCCTGATCAGGACCGCGTGAAGCGCCTGCATTGCCAGATGGTCGCAGTTGCACATCACCGGAAGCACGTCCTCCATGTGGTGCCGTTTGGCGAACTCGGCATTGGGGCATTGAGTGAAGCTGTAGCGCACGGCACAGTTATCTCTGTCGTAATCGAAATAGCCCATGCGGAAGGAGTCCGGAAACTTCTTTATCTCCTCCCTGCGGATCTCGCCCGTTTTTCTGAAGATCCTGCCGGCAAGTCTGTTGTCCGCCTTTCTGTTCAGGTCGAACAGTTTTCCCATCACGCTGAAGGAAGAGAAAAAGCAGTCGTATATGTCCTGCTGTATGTCTTCCAGAGGCGGCTTGTCAGGCACGACGTCGTACCAGGCGAAGATCAGGATCGGATCGTAGATGCTGAGCGTGATCTTTGATCCAGCAAGCGCAGGCTCGTCTTCAAGGAACTCGCAGTACCTGAGCTGTACCTTTTCCCAGAGGGTCTCCGCCGTATCGATGTCATAATAGCGGCGCAGAAGTTTCCGCACACACTTTTGGGCGCTCCTTGAATAGACTTTATGCTTTGCGAGGTCTATAGGAAGGTCCTTTTCTCTCATTGCACTGATACTCCTTTACTTCCGGCAGCAGAAGCAGCCCATTCCCTCGACAGAAGCCACACTGACCTTCTCATACATACCGGAAAGTCTTTCTCTCAGGCTGTCTTCGGTCTCAAATGGCGGAGTAAAGAATCCCTTCGGTACATACAGTTTGTCTATAAACCAGTCGGTCCGCCTGCACCCACCGCGGATGTAGAAGCATCCGCAAAATATGCCGCCCTTCCTTAACACGCGGAAGGTCTCGCTGTAAGCGGCTTCCTTGTCCGGAAACGCATGGAAACCGTTCAGCGACAGCACCGTATCAAAATGCCCGTCGGGGAACGGGAGCGCTCCTACGTCTCCCTGAACAAATGTGATGTTCCTTATACCGGCTGCATTAGCTCTTTTTTTTGCGGTCTCCATCATGTCAGCGGAATAATCCAGGCAGGTGATGTCCGCATCCGGAAGATCCCTGTATACCGGCATGGTGAGAACCCCTGTACCCACCGGCACCTCAAGCAGTTTTCCGCTGAAATCCTCCGGGATCCCGGACAGTGCCCTCGTGAGATACCTGAGATTCTTCTCGCCATCCATATTCCACACAAGGCGGCATACGGCTTTGCCCAGAAGAGTGGAGTAGGTCATCATGCCGTCATAGAATCCGGCGTGGTCTCCGGTCAGCCTGTATGCGCTCTTTATCTGCTCTTTTCTCGTCATGATCCGGTCCTTCTTTATCTTTTTCATCCAAGCGCAACATCCAGCGCCATCATCACACTGAAGCCCGCAGCAAAGGAGATTACACCGATGTTCGAATGCTCTCCAGCGGACATCTCAGGTATAAGTTCCTCGACCACCACATACAGCATCGCTCCGGCCGCAAAGGACAGAAAATACGGCATCGCCGGCACTACCAGTCCAGCTACCATTACGGTAAGCCCACCGAAAACGGGTTCCACTGCACCTGAAAGCACTCCGAGCCAGAATGAAGATCTCCTGCTTTTTCCCTCAGCGTAGAGCGGCATGGATATGATCGCTCCTTCCGGGAAATTCTGTATCGCTATTCCGAGGGCCAGTGCCAGAGCGCCGCCGGCCGTTATCTTTGCCGACCCGTTCATAAGTCCCGCATACACGACTCCCACAGCCATGCCTTCCGGGATATTGTGCAGAGTCACCGCCAGCACCATCATTGCGGTGCGGGGAAGCCTGCTCCTTGGGCCTTCAGCCTGTCCGATTCTTCTGTGCAGGTGGGGAATCACATGGTCCAGGAAGAGCAGGAACAGTATGCCGAGCCAGAAGCCCGCGAACGCAGGCAGGAACGCCAGCTGTCCCATGGCAGAGGACTGTTCAATGGCCGGGATGATGAGGCTCCATACAGAGGCAGCCACCATCACGCCTGCGGCAAAGCCTGTCAGCGCGCGCTGCACTCCGGTCCGCAGGTCCTTTTTGAGGAAGAACACGCAGGCGGCGCCGGCGGATGTTCCTATGAACGGGATAAGAAGTCCCGAGATGACCGTCTTCATATGTGCCCCATCCTTTCTTCATTATTTCTGACACCCGTATTCAGTCCGCGGTGTTCTCCTTGAATGAGATACGGACTATGCGCATCTTGACCAGCCCGTCACAGAAACGGATCATCAGTTTGTGCAGCAGGCTTACGTCATTGTATATATCCCTGTATCCACGCATATAGCTTCTGGAGACCACCTGCCTGAAGCTTCCGCTCCATAATGAAAGCTCCTTCGGATCCTCCAGTGAGAAATAAGCTCCGACGTCTGTGATGCCGGCTTCCTTGAGCCAGGTCTTTCTCATCAGCTTCGCGCCGCGCTCGTTGCAAATATCGAAAACCAGTTCAGCACCGGGAAAGCGGTCAGCCATAGCAAGAAACAGTTTCTTCACGTCCTCTGTCCTGAAATAATAGAAAACCCCTGCAGCGAAGAAGACGACACCATCCGTCTGATCAATAAGATCCATCCAGGAATAATCATTGAGATCACATGCAATGTTCTGCTCTCTCTCACCGGCGGGCAGCAGTTCGTTCCGTACGGCGATAACGTCCGGAAAGTCGATGTTGTATCCCCTGCACAACCCATTGTCAGCTTTGGAAAAAGTGTCATCAAGACCGCAGCCAAGATTTACAACCGCAGCTTCCGGGTGTTCGCCGAGATAGTTCTTTACCTCACACAGCAGGTCGTACTGTCTCTGAGCAACCTCCAGCGCTCCAAAAAGCCCTGCGGGCGACTCCATCTTTTTCCGTTTTTCCTCGAAGTCGTAATCCAGCGATCCGCAGATACGTTTCGCTTCCGGATCAGAGAACAAAGCAGGAAAACGTTCGGAGCAGACAAGTCGTCCGAAAAGGGGAATCACAAGGGTCTCCTGTATAGTGTTCTTCTCTATGTGATACTTCTTCATCCGAAGAGCCCCCTCTTTTTGTAAGGTTCTGAAGCCACTGAGAGACATTCATAACCTGTCGCATCTATGGCGTCTTTTATAACCTTGGCATCTACGGCATCTTCGGTGAGGAATGAAGCTTCCTTCCTGCCTCGCGAAGCCGATACTTTCCTTGCGGAAGGGACTGCCTTCCTTATTGCATCGCAGATGTGCACCTCGCACATGCCGCACATCATTCCTTCTATCTTCAAAACTGTCCTGATCATGATCTATCTCCTTAACTTTTTATATCCGCAGTCACAGTACGGACCTCCGGATGCCAGAGTATATTCCCGCACGAAATCACTGACACCTCCCGCTTCGCTCATGGTGTAGTCAAGATGACACATGGCAGGCACCAGATCGAAAAGGCCAAGTTCCCTCATCAGCGTGCATATACCGCATCTTGAAAACCTTGCCTCATATCCGCTGCCGTCCTCATACGGCAGATACTCCATATTCCACGAATACGGATTGCGGTCCGCTGCCCTCAGTGCGGCAGTGCTTTTCATTCCAGCGATGTCCTTGTCAGTAAACTTTCTTTTTCCGCTCATTCTGCAGAACCATCTCATCGGTCCTGTCATCATCGACTGCGCGTAGTAACCGGTAAGCCGGTCCACACCGGGTCTCTCTTTCATGCTCAGAACAAACGCGCACAGCATCGAACAGTTGACTATGTTCATCTTGAATCTGTCAGTCTTCTCAAACTCCGGAAGTCTGCTTATGATCCCGTGATATCTTTTCTTCGCAGATGCAGTCACCTCTTCCGCTTCAGCCACACTGTATCCCATCATAGACACCAGGTGATCGCGGAAGGACCTTTTGAACAGTATCCACATTCCCATGGGCATTCCCGTATATCTCATTACCGTCTCTCCAGACTGATATCCATTATTGACCTTAGTTCTTCAGTTCCCCTCTCAGCTGCAGCAGATAGCTCTGACGCAAACAGTTCAGGTTTCAGTACCGCAAGCCCGCCGTGGCCGGTCTCACTGAATGCTCTGAATTCGGTTTCCGGGAAATATTTCTTCACATACCGGATATCCCACCTGCGTTCTTTTTCCTCTGTCTTCGCGTACCAGTACGCCACTCTTGCTCCGTGTGCGCTGATAGTTTCCGGCATCGCATAGTTATTGCATGACTCAAAAGTCCGCCATATCGTTTTCGCACTCATATGCTCCAGCACTTTTTCCATATATTTCAGGTCCTCGTCCGAGTATTCATCTGACGTGAAAGCCTTCTGCAGCAGCTTTATCCCGCCCAGCTTACCGATATACACCATGAGAAAATCTCTCACGGCGATAAGTCTTGTAAGTATCCACGGAAGCTGATACGGCGTTATGCCTCCGTCGATCACCGCGCTGCCCGTCCTTATCCTTCCGTCAGCCAGAAATCTTATTACCACCGAACCGCCCATGGAACAGCCGTAGATACAGTTCACGAAATCTATTCCATTTGCCTCAAGCCAGTCAGCCAGCTTTCCGGAGATGTCTTCCACCCCTGTGAAATCGCTGTCTTTCTCTTCATCGTATCCTGGCAGCGCAGGTATTATAAGGTGATAATCATTCTTTAAAAGCGGTATGACATACTCAAAGTAGTCCCACATCACAAGCGAAGGATGGATCAGCACGACAGTCATGCTGTTTTCTTTTCCGTATTCATGTATCGTCATCAGCTCTTTTTCCCCATGACTGCAACCGCGCACGGAATACGTCCGTCAGCTACCGAGACCTCCACATCGCCGTATCCGGACTGCTGGAAAAAGCGGCGGTAGCTCTCAGCGGTGAACTGCTGTCTGAAATCAGCACCCGCCTTTCCTACCGCATGCGCAAACCGGCTTGTTTTTCCGTTTGGCGCTTTGTTTATATATGTCGGAATAATTAGCTTCCCTCCCGGCATGCAGACACGATCCAGTTCTCCAAGAGCTCCTCTCGGATCATCGAGCAGGTGTATCACATTTCCTGCAACCACCTTTTCGAACGAATTATCAGGATATTCGAGAGCTGTTATGTCAGCGATCTCAAAAGCGATATTTCCGATTTCTTTGCAGTTCTTTCTTGCCTTATCCAGCATCTTTTCGGAGATGTCTGTCGCAATGAGCTTTCGGCATCTTCCCGCGATGACAGATGTGAGCATTCCCGTACCGCATGCGCATTCCAGCACAGTATCGTCCGGGCTGATCATTTCGCTTACCGTATTTCTGAGTCTTATGTGAGTCTTCCTGTTTATTATGTTCACAAAAACATCGTACACACCCGCAACAGTGTCCCAAAACATATCTACGCCCTTCTCATCACCTGCAGCATGTCAAACCGGACCCGTATTCCTCATGTTGGTTAGATATTACTAACTCGTCTTCAGTATTACTGTTCCATTCATATGAAAAGATACATATTAGTTAGCATTCGCTAACTTCGTAGTCATTATAGCATCATGCCTTTTCAAAATAAATACCAAAACGAAAAAGCCGCAGACTCTTATGAAAGAGCCTGCAGCGTCATTTAACTACCGGTATATCATCCGCCGAGATATGCCTTTTTAACCTGGTCATTGTTCAGCAGATTCTCGGCTGTATCGGAAAGCACGATCCTTCCGGACTCTATGACATAGCTTCTGTGTGATATCTTCAGCGCAAGTCTCGCATTCTGCTCAACAAGAAGTATCGTAGTCCCGGCTTTGTTGAGTTCGACTATTATATCCATTATCTGACTGACAAGTATCGGCGCAAGTCCCATGGACGGCTCATCAAGCATCATCATCTTCGGGCGGATCATCAGCGCACGTCCCATTGCGAGCATCTGCTGCTCTCCGCCGGACAGAGTACCTGCTATCTGACTGCGTCTTTCAGCAAGTCTCGGGAACCTGTCATAGACATCGTCCAAAGCCTGTTTTTTCCCTTCTCTGACCGTAAATGCCCCCATATCGAGGTTCTCTTCCACTGTCATGGAGAGAAAAATACGCCTTCCTTCCGGAACGTGCGTCAGGCCCTGTCTGACGATAACGTCAGGTTCTGTCCTGCTTATGCTGTGTCCGTCGAATTCGATGTCGCCCGTGCGGCTCCTCAGAAGGCCTGAGATCGTCTTAAGCGTGGTGGATTTTCCTGCCCCATTCGCTCCGATCAGCGATACGATCTCGCCGTCATTGACATGGAAGGTCATATCATGCAGCGCATGGATGCTTCCGTAATATACATTTATATCCGTTACATTCAGCATGTCACTGATCCGCCTTTCCGAGATAAGCCTCTATGACTACCGGGTCAGACATTATGTCATCAGGCGATCCCTTCGCGATTATCTTTCCGTAGTTCAGCACTACTATCCCATCGCATACTCCCATGACAAGATTCATGTCATGCTCTATAAGAAGCACAGCGATATTGAATTCATCACGTATCCTCCTGATGTTGTTCATCAGTTCAAGGGTCTCCGACGGGTTCATTCCCGCAGCAGGTTCATCGAGCAGCAGCAGGCTGGGATTGGTCGCCAGAGCTCTGACGATCTCAAGACGCCTCTGCGCCCCGTAGGGAAGCGATCCGGCTTTCAGTTCCGCGGCGTCCTGCATATTGAAGAAGGAAAGCAGTTCAAGTGCGCGCATATCGGAGACTGTTTCATTGCTCCAGTATCTGGGAAGCCTCAGGACAGCCTCGCCCAGTGAGTATTTCATCTCATTATGCAGGCCGATCTTGACATTCTCCAGCACGGTCATGTTCCGGAACAGCCTTATGTTCTGAAATGTCCTTGCGACACCCATCCGGCATATCTCATACGGTTTTTTGCCTCTGGTGTCATAGCCGTCTATCATTATGATGCCTCTGGTCGGCTCTATCTCATTGGTCAGCAGGTTGAACACTGTCGTCTTTCCAGCTCCGTTAGGGCCGATCAGACCGGCGATCTCGGTGCGTCCCAGGGCCATATTGAAGTCCTCGACTGCGGTCAGTCCGCCGAAATCCACTCCCAGATGCCTTATCTCAAGTACAGGAGTCTTGTCGACATCCTGTTCTCTCATCAGGAATCCGCTGGGGACCGGCACCAGAGGAGCTCTTTGCGTTCTGTTAGTCATCAGACTCTCCTCCTTCCGTGTAGTTCTCCGGCAGTTTCGGGGCCGCTTCTTTTCTGCGCAGCATCCTGCTGATCAGTCTGGCAGCCGAGAACTCGTAGTCACCCATAAGCCCGGACGGTTTGAAGATCATGACCACCACCAGCAGCAGTGAGTATATGATCATCTTCCATGTCGCGAAACTCTGCAGTACTTCAGGAATGATGGTCAGGACCGTTGCGGCAATGATGGATCCGGAAATTGACCCGAGTCCGCCCAGCACGACCATCACAAGCATCTCTATGGACATGTTGTACCCGAAGTTCCCGGGTTCCAGATAGCAGATATGATGAGCGAAAAGGCTGCCGGATACACCGGCGAAAAAAGCCGCTCCGGCAAAAGCCACTATCTTATAGTAAGTGAGATTGATACCGACGCTTTCGGCAGCGATCTCGTCCTCTCTGACCGATTTGATCGCACGGCCGTGTCTGGAATTGATAAGCAGATAAGTAAACGCTACGACTATGACCGTCCAGAAGAATCCCCATCCGAAATTCGTGTACTTGCCTATCCCTCCAAGGCCCATGGCACCGCCGGTGATCTTGATGTTCTGCACAAGAACACGGATTATCTCTCCGAAAGCCAGCGTAATGATCGCGAGATAGTCTCCCTTCAGCCTAAGCGCAGGAAGTCCTATCAGGACGCCTGCCGCCATAGCCATGACTCCGCCTGCAACGGTCGCGATAAGGAAAAGCAGAGCTTTTCCCGATACCGGCCCGATGTCAGGCAAGGTGAAATGTGTAGTGATTATGGCCGCTGTATACGCTCCTATCGACATAAATCCCGCATGGCCGAGAGGCAGCTGCCCCAGATATCCGCAGGTGAGGTTCAGGCTCACTGCGGCGATAATGTATATCAGAACCAGATTGATGATATTGGTGTAGTACCTGTTGAGTATCTTCGCGCTGATCATATAACTGACAGCAGCAAAGAAAGCCACGCAAAGGATGACGTTGAGCGTACTTCTTCTGAAGAAGGATCTGAGATTCTTTTCCATTCCCGTCACCTCCTAGACCTTCTCTACGACCTTGCGCCCGAGAATGCCGGAAGGCTTGAGGAGCAAAGTCACTATGAGAAGTGAGAATACGATGGCATCCGCCCAGGTGGAGCTGAGATACCCCTTTGTAAGGGCTTCAGCTATGCCTATCGTAAGACCGCCGACTACGGCTCCGGGTATTGAACCTATACCGCCGAGAACAGCTGCGATAAACGCCTTTATCCCGAACAGCGCTCCCATGGTCGGGTACACCTGCGGATATGAACAGCAATAAAGAACCGCAGCGATTGCCGCCAGCCCGGATCCAATGGCGAAGGTCATCGATATAGTATTATCGACATTGATGCCCATGAGCTGAGCGGCTTCGGTGTCCTCTGACACGGCGCGCATAGCCTTACCGGCATTGGTCGTCTTAACAAACACAGTCAGAAGGGCCATAAGAACGGCCGATACGACTATGGTAACTATCGTAGTCATGGAGATCTGCCTGTCTCCGAGATAAAAGCCTCCGGAGATTATCTTGGGAAACAGTCGCGGAGTTGCAGAAAACAGTTTCTGCGCCACATTCTCAAGAAGCAGGCTGATGCCGATGGCGGTTATCAGAAGAGATATCTTCGCAGACTTCCGCAGAGGCCTGTAAGCTACTTTCTCGATAACAACGCCCAGAAGCACACAAAAAACAACAGACGCGGCAACCGCTACAACAGTTGGCAGTCCCGCGTCCAAAGCAAAAAAGGCGACATAGGCACCGGCCATGATAATGTCACCGTGAGCAAAGTTGATAAGCTTGACTATGCCGTAGACCATATTGTATCCGAGAGCGACAAGAGCATATATGCTCCCGACGTGGATACCGTTGATAAGGTGGTTGATTAGATTCACGACAATTACCGTCCAGTCATTTTGTTATGGTGAGTGCCGGGAACCGGCACTCACCATCGTAAACAGATCAGAACATGCGGTCAAAGACACCCTCGCCGTCCTTGATGACGATCATTGCAGCCTGCTTGATCGGGTTGTTCTCCGCGTCGAACACGTAGTGTCCGGTCAGGCAGTCCATATCTGTCTTTTTCATCTGTTCGCGGATCGCGTCCCACTCGGCAGAGTCGCACTTGTCGATCGCGTCTGCGACGATCATAGCGGCGTCATAAGCGAGGAAGCTGAAACCGAGAGCTGCGTATCCGTACTTATCGCTGTAAGCCTTTGCGAACGCGTTGACAGCCGCGTTGCCCGCTTCGGAAGAGAAGTGATCTGAATAGACGAACCCTTCAATGACCGACATATCAGCCCCTTCATAAGAGAGCAGCGCTGAGAATCCGTCTCCGCCGAGGAACGGAACGGAGAGCCCGAGATCCTTTGCCTGGGTCGCCGCATCATAACACTCGGCGTAGTAGTAGGGGAAGAACACGGCTTCCGGAGCCGCATTTGCGATGTTGGTAAGCTGAGCCTTGTAGTCTGAATCTCCAGTAGCATAACTCTCTGTGGCTACGATCTCCAGACCGATCTTTGCGCATTCATCCCTGAACGCCTCAAAAAGACCGGTAGAATATGCGTCGTTGTTCGCATAGAGGGCAGCAACCTTGCTCATGCCGAGGACATCCTTGGCGTAATCAGCCAGCTTTACGCCCTGGAAAGAATCCTTGAAGCAGGTCCTGAAGAGAGCGTCTCCGTAGGAAGAGAGATTGTCGCCTGTAGCTGAAGCAGTAACAAGGGGAAGCCCGTCACTTGCAGCTGCCTGGGCAACGACCTCTGTCTCACCGGTAAGGACGGGTCCTATGATCGCGGAGACTTCATCGACGGTGGCCAGTCTCTCATAGGCGTTCTTTGCCTTAGCCTTGTCACCCTCAGAATCCAGAGCTATGAATTCTACCTGGCGGCCGTTTATACCGCCGTTCTTGTTGACTTCTTCGAAATACATTGCAGCGCCGTTCATGACAGCGTTGCCGTACATCGAGGTGGCACCTGTAAGAGGTCCGATGAAACCGATCTTATAGGTCTCCGGCTCCTCTTCCTTCTTTGCGCCGCAGGAGGTGAGCATCATAGCGCACATGACCGCGAGCAGCAATACACTGACAAACTTTTTCATTTTTCCCTCCAAATGCTTTACGGAACAAAAAACTCCGGGGCTGTGCTCCCCGGAGTCCCTTACTTGTCTTTGGGATTCAACTCTCTGTTCCGGTTCGCACGTCAAATCTGCCCGCTACAATAATAAGCAGGACTACTATGACGATAAGCAGCGAATCGTGGAACATAGATTGAATTTCCTTCCGTGATTTTCTATAGGTTAACGCTTTAAACACCTAAAGTCAAAGGCTTTTGACGGATCTCCCGCAACTTCGTTATATTCGAACGATTCAGACATAAAACACATCTGATTTTTATATATATTGCACAATAACGCAGACACATCTGCCAGCCGGTAATCTTCTGAGGCTCAGTTTCTGCTGAACAGATCCTTCCCTCTCTCGAAGACCGAGTTGAGGTCGGCAGCGAACTCAAAAAACGAATCCTCAGGCTGATGCTTCAGTTTCAGTTTTCCGCTCTTATAATCATCCGAGATCTGTTCATATCTGTCGCGTGCGATCCGTACACTGTCAGTCCAGGAGAAGTAGAGTTCGCTCATAGCTCTGTCTCCCACAGCCTTCATCATCTGAGGCTCATAGCACAGCCTTGTCAGCATAGCCGCGGCGGAAGCAGGATTGTCATCCACCAGGAAAGCATTCCTGAAATTCTCTGTGCCCTCTGCCGCTGCTGATTCCCTGAGCAGCATACTTCCCAGTCCGCAGGCAGCAGCCTCCCTCACAACGATCCCGTTGGTATCGAAATCCGAGAGAAACAGGAACAGATCCGCAGCGCCGTAATATGTCCTGAGGCGCTCTCTGTCATGTATTGCATCTACGAAGATGCATTTGTCAGTGATCCTGACCTTATCGGCATACCTGATGACATCATCCCTGTCCTGACCGCTTCCTACACACATGAATCTGAAATCCTTACCTGCCTCATTCAGAGCCGAAAGCGCATCCAGCACGGTCCTCAGGCCTTTGTACCACATGATCCTTCCCACGAACAGGAAAACGGGGATCCCGTCTTTCAGGCCGTATTGCTCTCTCAGTTCCCTCACTGCATCCGGATCAGGGCTTTTCCTCGGGAAATCGACCCCGTTGTTCATCACCCTGTAGTCTCCGTGATAGCCGAGCGACCTCAAGTTCTTGCCCGCTCCGTTGCTCACGACCCAGACCTCATCGCATGCTTCTATGTTCTTTATCATCGCATTGCATGTCATATCCTGCAGGATATGGCTTTTGAGAGCTCTTGCTATGTCTATATCGAATTTAGTGTGATAGGTGAATACTACCGGAGCCGGGACGCTTTCACGCAGCGTCCTGCTCATAAACGTCGAAGCCGCGGGACAGTGTGAATGATAGATATCGGGATGAAATCCCTTCATCGCATTCACCGCACTTCCAATGAACGGATATCCCGCCCTGTACCCTACCAGTTTCGTAGTATTGAAGCTCGGATATCTGAGGACCTCATAGTCATAATTGTCCGTGACATCCGGATACTGCGGAACCGCCACGGTCACTTTGTCCCCAAACGCCATAAGGTTCTCCGCATAATTGATCACGGTATTTGCCACACCGTCGATCAGCGGAGGGAAAGAGTCATTCAGAAGACAAACGTTCAAAATAATTCCTCCTGTCAAAGAAGCGGTATCATCTCGGCGAGATCCCTGAACACTGCGTCCGGTTTCACGTCGGATGTCTCTATATCACCGATATGTGTCTCGCCGGAGAGAACAAGGATCCCGCAGGCTCCGTTCTTCACACCGGTCGCGACATCGGTGTAGAGTCTGTCCCCGACAAAAGCGACCTCGTCTCTTGCATATCCTGTCCTCTCCAGGACCATATCCACGGTCTCCCTGAACGGCTTGCCCAGATATCTGGGCTGTTTGCCTGTCGAGAGCGATATGCAGGCGCACATGGCTCCGCAGTCAGGTATGAATCCTGTCTCGGTCGGGCAGTTGATATCAAGATGAGTCGCAAGAAATTCCGCACCGTTCCGGATATAGGTGCATGCTCTTTCCAGCTTGCTGTATGTCAGTTCAGTATCGAAAGCCGCAACTACTATGTCCGGCTGTTCATCATACACGAGCGGCACACCTGCTGCCTCGAACTCGACACGGAGCGCTTCAGTGCCCATCAGGAAAACAGTCCTGCCTTTCCTGTTCGTATTAAGGAACTCGGTCGTGACATCACCTGAGGTCATTATTCCGCTTCTGTCTACGCTGCATCCCATCCTGTTCAGTCTCTCGATATAGAGCGATACAGATCTGGAGCTGTTGTTCGTAAAGAATATGTAGTCTCTTCCGGTCGCCCTGACCTGTTCAAGAAACTCAAGCGAGCCCGGAATGAGATTGTCTCCGAGATAGAACGTGCCATCCATATCCAACACAAACAGCTTTATCCTGTCAAGCAACTGTTTCCTGTTATCCAATCCTTCTTCTCCTGTCAGTCCGCAGAACGGCGAGAATGTCCCGTTCCATGTCTTTTTCATCCTGCCGTTCTGTGTCTCACCGTGGCCGGTGAACGGCAGTGTCTTCCATAACGATTATATCATTTCTGTAACACAAACCAACCGACAGCGCCTCTGCTATATTCCTGCATGGTCTGCATACAGCAGGCTTTCTTTGCCTTGCTTTCCAGGGACATGTGACAGATAATAAGTGAAGTGTGCAAAAAAAGTGAAAGCAGGAGAACAAAAGTGAAAACAGTCAAAGATCCGAACAAGAAAGACAGCCCCCTCATTTTCTACATCTTTTATTTCGTGGTGTTCTTCGGAAACGCCATTCAGGGCAGTTTCCTGACTCTTTATCTGACAAACGCAGGCCTTCCCCAGTCCACTGTAGGATTGCTCAACGGTATCACCCAGTGCCTGTCACTGATCGTTCTTCCGGTCGTCGGCCGTCTTGCAGACAAGGCTCCTACCAAAAACAGAGTCCTCTGCATAGAGCTGGTCATTGCCATCGTCACCCTGATTCTTTTCAGCAGAGCCAAGAACATCATCGCGATATGCATCTTCCGTGTTGCGTACTCCCTTTTCTTCATGCCTATCGCAAGCGTCTATCAGACGATAACGATGGAATATGCCAACAAAAACGGCTGGGATTACGGCCCCATAAGGATGACGGGAACCATCGGTTTCTCTCTTATGGCTCTCGCTGCCGGGCTGGGTATGAACAAGAACATCTCCATGATCTTCCCCTTCCTTATCGGAAGTTATGTCCTCACATTCTTCCTGGCGCTGATGCTTCCGGAATCAAAACGAGTTGAGAAGCCTGCCGCAGAAGGCACTGAACAGGGAAGTGACGCCAAGAGAGTGTTCTCGATCCTCAAGAACCGCAGGGTAAGGAACGTCATGATGATGTACTTCATGTACTCCTTTGCCACCTCCCTCAACAACATGTATTTCGGTCTCTACACGAGACAGCTCGGCGGAACCATGACGATGGTCGGTCTCGGAAGCATGATACTCGGCTTCTCGGAGCTCCCCTTCCATCTCGGTCCCGGCAAGAGATGGCTTGAGCGAATCGGACTTGAAAGATCGATGCTGGTCGTGATCTCCGCCGGCATCGTCCGCTGGAGCATCTGCGCCATAACGAAGAACCCCTGGGTCATGGTCTTCACCATGGGTCTGAACGGGATCATGCTCGTTCCCGTAACGATCGGACTTGTAAAGTTCCTGTACGACAATGCCCCCGACGATCTAAAAGTCACGGCACAGACATCCCTTCATTCATCCATCTCAGTCGCAGCCATGCTGCTTGCGGACTTCGGAGGAAGTCTGATGCACACCATTCTCGAGAGCGCCGGCATGGATCCCATCAAGAACCAGTATCTCCTTCTGGTGCCGATCTTCATCATAGTACTGATAGCAGGATACAGTTCCATGAAGAAAGGTGAGAAAGAGGAATCAGCCGGGTTCCAGGCCTGATCACAAATTCAGAAATATTAAAGCGGTATGCCTGCGCATACCGCTTTTCTTTGCGTCATTTCCTGTGTGCAGGATGACAAACAGGATGATTTACCATAATATAGGTATATAGAAGATCAATACTAACTTGTTCATGGAGGCCGATAGATGGACACCAAAGAACTTGACAACATGATACCGGAAGATGAAAGACCCGCAATGATACTTCCTTCCGATCCGGAGGAACCTGCGGACGAACCTGTCACTGAGACAAAAACTTCAGGCCCGGTCGCTGATCCTGTTTCTGAAACATCCGATACCCCTGCTGTTTTGGACCCGTCTCCTTCCGTCGAGACGAAGACTGATGATCCCGAAGCAGATAAAACGCCTGTTCAGGAATCTTTACCGGCGGAAACCGGGTCACCTGCCGCTGACGCTTCAGCGACCTCTGCTGATGCTTCGGAAGAGGCTGTTACTGAAGCCGCCGAAGAAAGCAAGAACAAAAAGAAGACCATGCTCAGGATCGGCATCGCCGTCGGAGCAGTTCTTCTGCTGCTCGCTCTCGGCATCGGATGGTTCTTCCTGATGGGTCCCGGGGCGACGAAATACATGGTCCAGTTCGACCCGGCCGGAGGCAAGGACGTCGACATCATCTGGGTCAGAAAAGGCAGATCTGTAGATCTTCCCGAGACGACCAGGGAAGGCTATGAATTCAAAGGATGGACCCTTAACGGCAAGGATGTGGCTGACCCGTTCTCCACTGATTCCGACGTCAAGCTGACAGCCAAATGGGAAGGTATGGAGTTCACCGTGAACTTCAACTCCGCGGGAGGGACCCCTTCCCAGTTCAAGAGCACTTTCAAGACGGGCGAAAAGACTGTCGCTCCTGCAGAGCCGACAAAAACAGGCTTCAGTTTTGTCAGATGGATCGACGCGGACAACAAGCCTTTCGTATTCGGAAACCCGATGCCGGCGGAGGATCTGTTCCTGTTTGCAGAATGGTCCGAGAACAGCTACAAGGTCACCTTCGATACTGATGGCGGAAGCGCTGTCGATCCTCTGGTACTAAAAGAAGGCGCTAAGTTCCCTGACGTCAAGACTGCCAAGGACAACTATACTTTTGATCACTGGGAAGACAAGAACGGCAACACCGTAAAGACCGGAGACGTTCTGCCGACTGAAGACATCACTCTGTATGCGAAGTGGAAGAGAAACACCTTCAAGGTGTCATTCGACAGCAACGGCGGAAGCAGCGTCTCTGCCATCACCGTAAATGCAGGCGATAAGCTCAGTCTGCCAGCCAATCCGACGAAAGAAAACTATGACTTCGTGCGCTGGGAGGACAAGAACGGCACGCCGATCTATGATCAGGCACTTCTGTCACCTGAGGATGTAACTCTCTACGCCGTATGGGAGAGAATAACGTTCACAGTGACCTTTGACAGCAACGGCGGAAGCTATGTCGCCCCGATAACAGTAAACGCGGGTGACACTCTGACTCTTCCCGAGAATCCGACGAAGGACAACTGCTATTTCCAGTGCTGGGTAGATAAGAACTACACGACAATACATGACGGCGCGCTGCTCACACCTCATGACATAACTCTCAGAGCCATGTGGCAGTCGTGGACTCCCCTTGCCATCGGCATACTCAGCCCCCACACTGAAGTCTCAGACAACGGATATGAAAAAACGATCGAGGTTCAGGACGGAACTGATACCATTATCATGGTCAACAAGGACGTAAAGTGGAGCTGGGAGAGCAACGGCATCATGACTGATGCCAAAGTGAACGAAGATTACGGATGGGAGCTCGATTTCACTGCTACATACGTTTCGGGCCAGCAGGCAACGATCGAGGTGATTGCAGAAGACGATGATACAGTCAAGTACATCATTATCATCCCGGTACCGTGACCATCACCTGATATGACAGCCGGTGCGAATTCAGACGCGCACCGGCCTTTTCATGTATATCCACGCGTCTCCCAATCGGAACGCGACAAGGTGACATTTCCGGTCAATTAATCTATTATATTGTCATAAGTATTGCGCACTATACTTGTTCATGGAGGTCGAAAGATGGACACCAAGGAACTTGACAACATGATACCTGAAGATGAAAGGCCCGCAATGATACTCCCCTCCGATCCCGAGGAGCCTGAGGATATAACTTCTGCGGAGACAAAGCCTTTTGAGCCCGTTTCCGCTCAGGATCCGTCTGCTCCGGACGAAACGGAAAAAACTGATCCTGAAAACGGAGAGCCGGTTTCTTCAGAGACTGATTCACTTGCTCAGGAGTCTGCCGCAGCACCTGCCGATGTTTCGGAAGAGGTAGTAACTAGAGCAGCCGAAGAGAGCAAGGAAAAGAAAAAGACAATGCTTCGGATAGGCATTGCCGTCGGAGCTGTGCTTCTGCTGCTCGCGCTTGGTATCGGATGGTTCTTCCTTATGGGTCCCGGTGCTACCAAGTACATGGTCCAGTTCGACCCGGCCGGAGGCAAGGACGTCGACATCATCTGGGTCAGAAAGGGCAGGTCTGTAGATCTTCCCGAGACGACCAGGGAAGGCTACGAATTCAGGGGATGGACCCTTAACGGCAAGGATGTGGATGACCCGTTCTCGACCGATTCCGACGTCAAACTGACAGCGAAATGGGAGGGCATGGAATTTACTGTGAACTTCAATTCCGCCGGAGGAACTCCTTCCCAGTTTAAGAGCACTTTCAAGACGGGCGAAAAGACTGTCGCTCCTGCAGAGCCGACAAAGAAAGGCTTCACCTTTGTCAGATGGATCGATGCCGACAACAAGCCTTTCATTTTCGGAAATCCGATGCCGGCGGAAGATCTGTTCCTGTTTGCAGAATGGTCCGAGAAAAGCTATAAGGTCACATTTGAAACAGACGGCGGCAAGGCTGTAGATCCTCTTGTGCTCACTGAAGGAGCTAAGTTCCCAGACGTCAAGACTACCAAGGACAACTATACCTTCGATCACTGGGAAGACAAAAACGGCAGCACCGTGAAAGCCGGCGATGTCCTTCCCACACAGGATATAACCCTGTACGCGAAGTGGAAGAGAAACACTTTCAAGGTGTCATTTGACAGTAAAGGCGGAAGCAGTGTCCCAAGCATTACAGTAAACGCCGGAGACAAGCTCAGTCTGCCCGCCGATCCCACGAAGGAAAACTATAACTTCGTTCGCTGGGAAGACAAGAACGGCACGACTATCCATGATCAGGCTCTTCTGGCGCCTGAGGATGTGACTCTCTACGCTGTATGGGAGAGGATAACGTTTACCGTGACCTTTGACAGCAGAGGCGGCAGTGAGGTTGCCCCGATCAAAGTAAATGCGGGTGATGAACTGAAGCTTCCTCCCAACCCCACAAGGAAGATGTATATCTTCGGCTGCTGGGAAGACAAGAACGGCACGGCGATCCTTGAAGGAGCTCTGCTGACTCCACACGATATCACGCTCTATGCCAGATGGGAGAGGGAATTCTTCACAGTTGAATTTGACAGCAACGGTGGAAGCCACGTTCCTGCCATATCCGTAAAGAACGGAGAAAGACTCACGCTTCCTCCTGATCCCACGAGACCGTGGTCCAAATTCATCCGCTGGGAGGATGCAAACGGCAATCCCGTCTATGACCAGGCTTTGCTCGCTCCCGAAGACATAACCCTTTATGCTGTATGGGAATCAGTGCAGCAGCTCAGCGTAGGTCCGGTCGGCGAGAGTCCGGAGATAGAGAGCGTAGTAGGTACGGACACTTTCCTGAACATCAAGATCTACAGCAATTACTCCACTACCTCACTGGAAGCCAACATGGACGTTACATGGGAGATAACCGATGATTACGGCTGTCTCTACTCTGTTAATACAAGCTATCCGAGAAGAATCAGCTTCGTTGCTGTACACAACGCAAACGGCTGTGAAGCTGAGATCAAAGCGGTATCCGGTGACGGTCAGACATTCAGGGTGACGATCTACCCGGTGGAAGGAACTCCCTGAAACGTATCCGGGTAGTAATCAAGGCACAGAAGGCACGCTGCGACCGCAGCGTGCCTTCTCGCACATGAAAACGAAGCAGCCTCCGCCGTAAGCGGAGGCTGTACTGTTCTTCGCAGTTATCTTTCTTATCTGAGAACGGGCTTGTAGGTGACTGCGCCTCTGCGTCTGTTCTCTCCGGTGTGCTTCGGTCTCTCCACGTCATACTTGTGGATCGGTTCGAAGCCGTTCGCCTTGAACGCCTCGTAATCGAACTCATCGATCTCCTCCCACGCAAGCTTATGCATGGCAAGGAAAGCTTCGCCGTAATCTCCGCCGAACGGCGTGTTGAGGAACTCATCGACGATCTCTATTCCCATTGCGGGTGAGACGTACTGAGCGCCCATCGCCAGAACGTTGAGGTTGTTCGCTGCTGCCGCGCGCTTGCCGGCGGGAACGCTCTCTACAACTCC
This sequence comes from Oscillospiraceae bacterium, assembly GCA_017513135.1. Taxonomy (GTDB): domain Bacteria; phylum Bacillota; class Clostridia; order Oscillospirales; family Ruminococcaceae; genus RUG11783. The sequence goes on along the minus strand of JAFWDH010000013.1, from coordinate 13,417 downwards.
CGCCTGCACATGGGGGCACTTACCGGCCGCAACATGGATGCCCATGCCTGTTCCGCAGAACACGAGGCCCTTCTCGTATTCGCCTTCCGAGATCTTGGCTCCGACCCTGAAGCCTACACGGTTGAACATCTCTGTGGGTCCGTCCAGTGACTTGACACCTACGTCCTCCACTGTCCATCCCAGGTCTTCCAGATGCATCTTGACTGCTTCCTTAAGGGGGAATCCGGCGCCGTCAGAGCCTACAACGATGAATTTGTCTTTGATGGTTTTCATTTGGGTTCTCCTTTTCTTATGAACTATGCGTTAACCGGTATGCCTACCGAACAAATAACTAATCACAGACACATCTTCAGTATCTCAACGACATCCTTCGGCTCAAGCCTTCTGAACCCGTTGATGACTCCGAAAGGCTGGCAGGCTTTCTCTGCCATTTCCTGAAAATGCTCTTCACCTATACCCAGCTCCGTGAGGGTCGACGGGATGCCGAGCGTCTTGAAGCAGAACTCCTCCGTCTTCTCTATTGCCTGATTTGCTATATCGAATGGATCCTGATCGGGATCGATGCCCCAGATGTCTGTGCCAAACGTTACGTATCTGGAGACAGTCTCGTCACTCAGGCAGTATCTCAGCCAGCGGGGAGTCAGGATAGCGAGTCCCACACCGTGGGTGATGTCATAGAAAGCGCTGAGCTGGTGTTCTATCGGATGGTTAGTAGGCCAGCTCTTCCCGAAGCCGGAGCTCATGAACCCGTTCATTGCCCAGGAAGAAGCCCACATAAGATTCTCCCTCGCTTCCAGGTTATCCGGTTCCTCCATAGCGATCGGAGCATACTTGATGACGGTCCTGATCACTACCTTCTGCACCTCGTCAAGCATAGTCATGGGAGGCTCCGTCGTGAACCACCCCTCCCAGATATGTGAGAGGATATCGAAGGAACCGGCTGCAGTCTGCGCCTTCGGGACTGTAAAGGTAAGCTCGGGATTCAGGAATGAGGCCTTGGGATAGAGAAGCGGGCCGCCTACTCCTTCCTTGTCATTAGTCTCTGGGTTGCTTATTATGCCGCCGGAATCCATCTCGCTTCCGGTGGCAGCCGCTGTCAGGACATCGACTATCGGCAGTGCCTTCTGAGGCATGATACGTTTCGCTACGAAATCCCACGGGTCAAAATCCACGCACGCTCCTGCAGCTATGCACTTGGTGGCATCGATCACGCTGCCTCCGCCCACAGCGAGTAGCACGTCAATCCCGTTCTCTTTGCAGATCTCACATGCTTCACGGATATGCTGGATCTTGGGGTTTGGCTCAACGCCTCCCTTCTCAAAAACAGTTATTCCCTCTTCGCTGAGGAGATCCAACACCTTATCATAAAGGCCTGTCCTCTTTATGCTGCCTCCACCGTAAACAAGAAGGCATCTCTTTCCGTAACTCGCAACTACTTTTCCGAGTTCCTTGAACTGTTCCGGTCCAAAATAAACGGTAACGGGGTTGCTCCACCTGAAATTGGACATTGCGTCATTGGCTCCTTTCAGTTTAAGCCGTGTCATTCCGGCTGATATCGTACTGATTCTATTTAATTGCAAATCACCTGCCAATTCAATAACAACGAGCGATGTTGCGCTTTAAATCGTCAAATTGATAGTTTTAACCGCAAAAATATGTTGAATATGCAGTTGCGGCCGTACTGCTGTACGGCCGCATTTTAATTTGGAATATGTAGTCCTGTCAGGACAGAAGGACCGAATCCGTCTCCTCCTGCACTCCGGCAACATCCGCGAACTTCTGCAGAAGATCGTTCTTGGTGAGTTTCTTTTTATCCTCACCCGAGATGTCAACGACAATATTGCCTTCATTCATCATGATCAGTCTGTTGCCGAGACTGATGGCGTCTGTCATGTTGTGAGTTATCATCAGGCAGGTGAGTTTCTCCTCCCTGACGATGCTGTCGGATATCTCCAGCACCTTAGCCGCAGTGGCAGGGTCCAGCGCTGCGGTATGTTCATCCAGAAGCAGCAGTTTAGGTGCGCTGAGGCTTGCCATAAGAAGAGTGACCGCCTGGCGCTGGCCTCCGGAGAGCGTTCCTATCTGCGTTGTAAGCCTGTCCTCAAGGCCAAGGCCAAGGGCAGCAAGCTTTTCCCGGAACAGTTTTCGCTCTTCGTTGGTAACTCCCCATCCGAGGCCGCGCTTCTTCCCTCTTCGGTAAGCCAGAGCGAGGTTCTCCTCCAGCTGCATCTCGGAAGCGGTCCCGAGCATCGGATCCTGGAAGACCCTGCCGATCATAGAAGCCCTCTTATAATCAGGGATTCCAGTGACATCCTTACCGTCTATGAATATCCTGCCCTTTGTTACGGGCCATGTTCCGGCCACGGCATTCAGTAAAGTTGACTTTCCTGCTCCGTTGCCTCCTATCACTGTGACGAACTCGCCGTCCTTTATGTTCAGATCTACACCCTTAAGGGCGACCTTCTGATTGATCGTTCCCTGATCGAACACCTTCCACACGTTCTCAAGTCTCAGCATTTCCGCTTCCTCCTTTCGCGGCAGAAGTGAACGACTCCCTCTTTCTGCTCTGGAGATACGGGATACCCAGGAACAGCGCGACGATGATCGCCGTGAACAGTTTGAGGTCGTTGGTGTTGAGTTTCAGCCATAGCACCAGGATGACAACAGCGTAATAGACTATCCCGCCCAGGATGACGAATGTCATCTTGACTGCAAAATTGATATGCCCTTTAAAGATCGCCTTGGAAGCTACATCTCCTATAATGACTGCTGCAAGTCCTATGACACTTGCGCCTCTTCCCATATTGACATCCGCAAATCCCTGATACTGCGCTACCAGCCCGCCGGCAAGCGCTACGATACCATTTGAGAGAGCGAATCCTATCATCTTCATCCTCTCTATGTCTATTCCCTGGGCACTGCTCATCACCGGATTGTTGCCGGTCGCCCTGATGGCACTGCCCTGTTCGGTGCCGAAGTACCAGTATAGGATACCGATGATCACAGCTACGATAACAGCAGCTATGGGAATGGATCTGAGCACATACCTGCTTGAGACATAGAGTTCGTATTTATCCACGCTTACAGGTATGTTCGAGGACATGCTCATGATATGCAGGTTCACAGAGAACAGCGCGAGCTGCGTCAGTATCCCTGCCAGTATCGCAGGTATCCCCAGATAGCTGTGAAGCATTCCCGTGACCAGGCCGCACAGCACTCCGACAACAAACGCTATAAGAAGAGCTGCCCATGTAGGGAACTGTCCGGATGACGCTCCGAACAGGGCTCTCAGCCACTGGGGTCCACCTCCGGTTATCAGAACTACAGCTACCGCACCTCCTGTAGCAAAAGACCCCTCTACTGTGAGGTCCGAAACGTTGAGCAGCCTGAAAGTGATATATACTCCGAGGGCCATGAGCCCCCAGAGTATACCCTGTGCGACGCCTCCCGGCAGATTCTTCAGAAGTTTTGCCGGGTCCAGCGAATAAAGATAATCAATAACTGTCATGGAAAAAGGAATCTGCCTTTCTGTAGGATCATTCTATTGCTTCGTAGTCTTCACCAAACTCGAGTCCGAACTTGTCTGCGATAGCAGGATTGAACTTCTTTGTGAATTCAGGTGCGTAGCGGATCTGCATGGCAGAAACGTCCGCGCCGTTCTCGAGTATCTCGAAGGCCATGAGTCCTGTCTCATGTCCCAGGTCGTAGTAGTCTATGGTGAGAGTCGCAACTCCGCACGTCTTGCAGATGCCTTCCTCTCCGGCAATGATCGGGACGCCCGCGACCGATGCGACATTGTTTATGGTCTCTGCACAGTCTGCCGCCTTGTTGTCGGTCGGAATATAGATCACATCCGATTCGTCACAAGCCTGCTGACATACAGCCGAAATGTCGTTGGTATCGGTGAAGCTGAATTCCTTGGGTTCCATGCCGAGTTTTGTGAGACACTCTGAAACGACCTTCACCTGGTATTTGGAGTTTGCTTCAGATGAACAGAACAGTATGCCTACCGTTTTTGCATCCGGGAACAGATCCTTGACCATCTGCGCCTGCTGATCAAGCGGAGCCAGGTCGGATGTTCCCGATACGTTTATGCCGGATGTTCCGTTGAAGTTCTCTATGTCAAGAGCCGCGCCGTACTCTGTTACTGATGTGCCGAGTATCGGGATCGTAGATGTAGCCGTAGCCGCTGCCGCGACGGCCGGAGTGGCGTTTGCCATAATGAGATCCACATCATCTGAGATGAATCCGTTGACTATGGTGGTGCAGTTAGCCGGCTCGCCGGACCCGTTCTTTACATCGAAGACCACACGGTCTCCGAGTTTCTCTTTAAGAGCATCCTGAAATCCCTGCGTTGCCGCGTCAAGAGCCGGATGCTGTACCAGCTGAACGACACCGACATGAAACACCTTCGGTGCATCGCCGGGCTCGTCATCCTTATTTCCTTTCTGTCCGCAAGAAGCCAGCGCGAACATAAGGACCATGATCATAAACAGTGCGGTCAGTTTCTTTTTCATTTTCATTTACCTCAGTTTTTTGCTTAAAAAAAGCGGTCTGCCTTGTGGCAAGCCGCTGGATGCAAACTTTTCTCTTTTATACCGGCAGCTTAGCTTTTATCGACCATGTCAAAATACAGAGCCCTAAAGTATGCTCCGTAATAAAAGTATCTGCCGTAAAAAGATCTGTTCATCTTATTTCCTTCTGATTTTTCTTTGCTTTAATAGTTTAAAGCTTTTAAGCGCAAAATACAAGTTACATGTCAGATACATTTTTGCAGAACAGAAGAGCAAAAAAAGAACCGTTTATGTCATTTATATACAAATGCGCCTCCCTCTGAAGGAAGGCGCATATATATCATGCCGTATGGAATATCTCAGCCCATTTTCATGACCAGTGATCCGTCTGCTCTGCGTCCAACCGCCCTGCCGAAAGTGATCCTTTCCTTGTTGGCAAGCTTCTTTGAATAGAAATCAACAAGGAAATTATCAAGATCCGTGCGGGGGCTCTCGTCCATTGCTGCATCATCGCCGAAATACATCGGATGGACATCGCCGGCAGAAGTTATCCTCCACTCCGGCATCGGCGTGCCGTCATTGTCCAGTCCGTTGGGATCTCCCGTCTTAGCGAAGTTCGTCCAGTAGTTGCACATCTTGCGCGCGAGATCGTAGTGCTTGCCCTGGAAAGGTCTCCAGCACTTTGCAAGTGTCTCGAACGCGAACCACAGATCGCTGGAGTGGAATGAACCTGCGTCATCTCCGGGGATCTCGGGATTAAAGTAGTAATAGTACATATTTGGTTTGCCCTGAGCAATGTTGGTGTCAAGCCAGATGTAGTTACCGATTGCGAAGCGATTCCACTGTCCGTTCTTCTTGATCTGCTTGATGTCATCAGTGTCCTTTGTTATGATGTCGAGATACTCCTGTGCTCTGTCGCCGAACATCATCTTTGCATAGTCCCTGATCTCCTCCATGGTATCTCCCTGCACGCGGATCTGGAACTCATTACCGGTGTTTCCGGTCATGATAGTGATGTCATTGCGTTTTCCGTCAGTGATCATACTTGTGGGATAGTCTGGCATGAATGCATCGCCGACCACTGTTCCGAAATTGTATTTTCTCAGTTTTCCCAGTTCCACGATCTTTTCAGCGGGAAGCGCCCTGGCTTCAGCGAGAGTGCTGACACCGAGATCCGCGAAGAACTGTTCTCCCATCTTTTCCGCGTCTTCCAGAGTGAAGCTGTCGAGTGCGGGAGGAAGCTGTCCGCCGCTGCTGTGATGTATGGCTTTCTGGAAAAGTCCCTTATTGAGGGGAGAAATGACCTGCATAAAGGTGCTTCCGCCGCCTGCTGACTGCCCGAACACCAGTATGTTCTCCGGATCTCCTCCGAATGCACCGATGTTTCTCTTTATCCACTGAAGAGCGAATCTCTGGTCCAGATGGCCGAAGTTTGTCGGGAACTCGGGATTCTCTTTAGTGATCTCGGGATGTGCCAGGAATCCGAATGCGTTGAGCCTGTAGTTGACCGATACGAGAATGACTCCTCTTCTCGCCAGTCTCTCACCGTCAAATTCCATCTCCGCAGGATATCCGTTATACAGCCCTCCGCCGAATATCCATACCATTACGGGAAGTTTTTCATCTGCGCTTTTCGCAGGTGTCCAGATATTCAGCTGCAGGCAGTCCTCGCTCATGGGGATCTCGGGATCCACATGCCATTCCTTTGAATAGAATGCGTTGGGATCCAGTCCGGGCGTTTCCTGCATGGCTATCGGTCCGAACCTTGCGCAGTCTCTTACTCCTTCCCAGTCTGCCGCGGGCTGCGGAGCCCTCCATCTCAGATTTCCGACAGGAGGAGCTGCGTACGGAATGCCTTTAAAAGCGGTGATCCGGGGATCAGCAGCCGGTATCCCGCGAACGACTCCGTTTTCCACTCTTACTTCTCTTAACACTGTAGTATCTCCTTATCTTTAATGATCATGGTTTGATTTTATGTCCCTTCTGCGCTGCGCGTCAATTGACGATAAACACAAAAAGAGAGGCCTCCGTTATACGAAGGCCCCGTTAAGAGTCTGTGGTGCCGGTGGCGGGGGTCGAACCCGCACGGTATCGCTACCACGGGATTTTGAGTCCCGCACGTCTGCCAATTCCATCACACCGGCTTAACTGACGGTATTATACTCCATGCCTTCTGCGCGCGCAACAGCACTCATAGCCGCGTATGCCTCAGTCTCTGACTTCTCTGACAAGGTCGAACTCACCGGGAATGTATCTGATCCGGACTGCGTCACCGACTGCGTGCTCCTGAAAGCCTGTGAAAGCCATCGGGCTCTCTCTGACCGTTCCAAGATCGTCTCTGTATCTGACTATGCTCTCGTATGTGACGCTTCCTTCTGCGTCCGTACTCTCTTCGACCCTTACCAGGCTCCTGTTTTTTGGAGCAAAGTTTATGTATGTGCTACAATAGAAACGGCACGGACGCAGTCGTAAAGCTCATGCGTTGCCCTCAGTGGTTTATTCCTGATCATGCAAGTGATCCCGGATAAATGACCCTGGACAAACATATGCTTTCACTGATGTGCGGCAGTCCTTTCCGTTTCAAAGGACGCCGCTTTTTACGTGCCTCCGAAACAGAAAAGGAGGTTCAACGGGTTTTGGACGTAAAAGATCTGAATTTCATTCAGGATCAGATAGGATATACTTTCCGCAACAGGGACCTGCTGCAGCAGGCATTTGTCAGAAAATCATATTCCGCTGAGAACGGCGGGCAGAACAACGAGGTCCTGGAATTCATAGGTGACAAAGTACTGGATCTTATGGTTATCCGCATGCTGACCGAAAGATACGGAAGCATAACAGAGAATGAGGAGTGGAGCGAGTATTCCTGCAGATATGACGAAGGCGGTCTCACTGAGATAAAGAGTTCCCTGGTTGAGAAAAAGACTCTTGCCCAACGGATGAGAGAACTCGGATTTGCCAAATATCTGATCATGGGCAGAGGCGACGAACTGCAGAAGGTAGACAGGGAACTGTCCGTGCAGGAGGATCTGTTTGAGGCGATCCTGGGCGCTGTCGCGCTTGATTCCGGCTGGGATATGAAGGCCATGCAGGATACCGTCGAGATAATGCTCAACCCGGATGAATTCCTTGAGGAGGCTGTGGACGACTATGTCGGCCTGCTGCAGGCGTGGGTACTCAAGGATACCGGCACGAGGCCTCTCTACCATTACAGAAAAGGCAGTTTTCAGGCCGCTATGCGCCTTCCGTTCGACGGGATCTCCCAGGAGGATACGGTTGACCCCGAAGGACAGGAATATAAGGACATACTGACAAGTTCCTGTCAGTGCTATCTCAAGCTCAATGACGATCTTCCGTTGTTCAGAGGATTCGGAGACAGCAACAGTCAGGCGCGGAAGAACGTATGCAGACTGGCTTATGACTACCTCAAGACCAACAATCTGCTCTCTTTCATAAGAAGGGAGATCAGGGATCCGAACAGAAGCGATGCTATCAATCAGCTTGAGACCCTCGCGAGAAGAGGATACTTCGCCTTACCCAAATACGGATTCACGCAGAGGTACGACAAGGACGGCAACTCCGTGTGGACGGCAAGGTGCGTCATAACCGGAGAGCAGAAAAGATTCACCGGCACCTCCTCATCCAAAAGAGAAGCGAAGAAATCAGCCGCATACCGGATGCTCAGGTATGTGCTGGAAACCTATTGAAACCACGGGAGTTCGATATGGAGATCATTGATATAAATGCAGCCGGCACCCCTGTCAGGGTATTCCTGCCTGCCGAAAAAAGCGATACTCTTCTCTATTTCCCGGTATCCGACGCCGACAGCATGAACGGTGTGCTGTCTGCAATGGACGATTCGTCATTCGCCGCTGCGGCCATAGTCTGTGATGACTGGGACTCTCAGCTGACCCCTTGGCCCGCCCCGGCAGCTTTCAGAGGAAACAGTGATTTTGCAGGCAACGCCGACAGTTATCTCGACAGGCTGTATTCAGACATCTTTCCTGAGGTCGAGAAGATCACAGGAGTCCCCGAATTCAGAGGCATCGCTGGGTACTCTCTTGCGGGGCTGTTCTCGCTTTATGCGTTCTACAAAAGGAAGGATCTGAGACTCTGCGGCTGCGTTTCCGGAAGCGTATGGTACGACGGTTTCGAAGACTGGGCTCTGGAAAGACTTCCCGCTGCTGAATCCGGCAGTGTCTTCTTCTCCCTCGGCAACCGTGAGGAAAAGACCCGCAATACCAGAATGCAGCACACAGGTGAGATGATGAGAAAGATATCCGATCACCTTAACTCCGAGGAAGAAAGGTTCGAAGCTTCCTTCCGCTATACATCCGGCACCCACTTTGACGGTTATGAAGACAGGATGCGTGAGTGCATCAGCTGGCTGATCGGAGAATAAGATGAGGAAGTTCCTTAAAGTTATCGCTGTACTGTTATTTCTCTGCTGTGTCGCCGCTATCACGCTGGGGATAGGCATCTACTGCGTGAATACATTTTCCTTCGGAGGACGTTCAGCTGAATGGATGGCAAAAGAGCCTATGTACTATTACTATGAGCCGCTCGTGGATGACTACATCTCTTCCCTCGTCTCAGGCAGACCGGTAGTGGCTCTGTCCTGTGTTGAGCCCAATCTGCTCAGTTATTACTCATCCTTATACAAGACAAACTCCGACATAGTCATGACTCTTGATGACAGATACGCTCATGAAGGTTATTCGCAGGTCACAGGCTGGTACATTCATCATACGATAGAATGGAACCCCGGGGTCTACAGCGACACCCTGGATAAACTGTCGACATCCGCTGACAGAGGTATAGACCTGTATGTCCGTCTCTCGGAAGAAGACAGAGATGAAGAATCCACTCTCATCCTGGAAGTGATACAGCGTGACGGATTCTGGTATCTTCTGAGCGTTATTCCCTATGATGAATGATATTTGCTGATACTGAAAAAGCTCCGGTTCGCCGGAGCTTTTTTGCTGTTCTTTTCTCACTCAGAGAATATCGAAGTATTCCTGATAGAACTGTCTTTGATCTTTTCACGGACCTCATATGCATGAGGTTCAAGATAGTCACTGGCAGATGAAGAGAGCCCCTCATCCTTCAGCCGGGATACGAAATAGGCAGCTACGCGTTCCACTGCTCGTATCTTCTGGATCAATCCCCTTCCTTCGTTGCTCCCAAGAAGAATGAATTCAAGAGAAGCCTCCAGAGTATTCATTCCGGACAGCTCCCGGAGCCTTCTGAAAGCCCATTTGTAATAAGGAGCGTAACTGTGTTCCAGCAGGAACGCTGCCTTGATGCTCTCTCTGACGAAGGTAGACAGCGCTACTACCGCAGCGGCATCTTCCCCGTGGTTTACGCATCTCTGGAAATTATACTGGCCGCTCTGCGCCATCATAAGCAGAGAAGACGATAGTTTTGCCTTCCTGACATCCTCCGGATATCCCTTGAGCAGTTCCAGCCGTATCGCACTGAACTCTCCTGACTGATCTTCAAACACCCAACCGTTCGTGGCTTCCGCCAGCGCATACTGAGGGATCGCCATATAGATCATTTCGTCAGACGGAACTCCCGGACATCCGATTATGCTCTCATAGAATCCGCTGACTGAGAACACCCCGCGGCGTTTGCCTGCTCCGGCGCTTTTCTTCATCATCGTCAGGTCGGGATATATCTCCTCTGTCATTGCGTCATATGCTGCCTGAAGAGTGCCTCCGTATCTTTCGTAATCCTCATCACTGAGCCATATACAGAATCCGGGAACGAAATCATGGTCGGCAGAGATACCGTCATCGTATCCGAAACACTCGCTGCCCTGCCCTACGAGTCCGGCAGCCAGGCGCTCGCCTGCATAAGGGAAGAACTCGTTTATCATGGGTCTCCCTTTCGAGGCATACATCAGTTTAGCTTTTCTGTAGTAATCCATAGATTTCTTCAGCCCTCAATCTGAGTTCCTTAGCGTCACGGAAGAAGCCGAAGTGCGAATATGCATCAACACACTTCAACGCATTGAACGCATAATATCCGTCTCTGGGCACATCCTCTCTGTCAAAAAGCCTTCTGGCTCTCATAAGATACTCCTCTATGCGCTCATCTTCACTGTCCACATCGCCGTACATGCAGGCTAGATTCACGCAGGTAACAGCCTCCTCAAGAGCGCAGTCCGGAAGTCTCGATATCACAGCCAGAGCCCTCAGATAGTATTCTTCAGCAGACCTGAGATCGCCGCACGCTTCCATACATGCTGCATAGTTATTGTAAAGGCCTGCAAATCTGTAATCTCCCGGGTCAAGAGTAGCGGAATAAGCTCTCGCTGCCGCATCATACATCCTTACAGCTTCTTCTGACAGTCCGAACTCCCTCATGGTGGTAGCGGCATTCAGCCTGACAGTGCCTGCTGTGACCGTGCCTTCCATTCCCAGCTCACTGACCAGTGCGGAACTTTCCTGAGCAGTCCTCAGACCAGCTTCTCTGTTTCCGGTCTTCCTGTAGCACCCGAGCAGTTCATTCAGGATCCCGAGCTTTCCTTCTCTGTCACCCAGGTCCTCCGCTCTCCGCAGCTGCTCCTCCAGCATCTTCTCAGCTGAACCGGGATCATTCCTCCCGTAAAGTCTGTCAGCCTCAGCAAGTATCTTCCTGACGTCTACCCTGCCGCTGGCCTCTGCAGCTGTATGGCCTGCATCGTATTCAGACGTATCAAACGGGCAGGAGGGATCGATTCCGTTGTATTCCGGCATGGCGTTTCCTCCTCCGACAGTTTTGTTATCATTCGCAGATATGCAGAATGTCTCATTGCATATTATATCAGAATGGACTATTATAGTAATTAGGAATGATTACTGATTTTGAGGGCCGCAATGAGCAGACAGAAAGACCTTGTTCTGGAGATACTCAACGGATCACGGGGCCACCTTTCGGCAGCGCAGATCTATGAGAGCGCAAGAGAACGGATCCATAACATATCACTCGGAACGGTATACAGAGATCTCGGAGAACTGTGCAGAGACGGATATATCGGAAGGTTCGTGCTTTCCGACGGTTCCTCAGTCTATGACAGAACTCCCTTTCCGCACGGGCACCTTGTCTGTTCTGAATGCGGAAGGATCGATGACATCGAGGATCCCTGCCTGATGGATGATCTGAACCGTATCACCGCAGGCACTCTGATCAGCGCCGAGATAGTAGCGGAACACATCTGTCCGGACTGTCGATCATCAATAAACCGGGCGAAAGCCTAACACATCAATTAAGGAGATATCTAATGGAACTCAAGGGAAGCAAGACCGAAAAGAACCTCCAGGCAGCATTTGCCGGAGAGAGCCAGGCAAGAAACAAGTACACGTATTTCGCATCCAAAGCCAAAAAGGAAGGTTACGAACAGATCTCAGCCATTTTCACAGAGACTGCAGCAAATGAGAAAGAACACGCAGAACTCTGGTTCAAATATCTCGGCGGCATAGGCACGACAGCGGAGAACCTCAAGGCTGCTGCGGCAGGCGAGAATGAGGAATGGACAGATATGTACGTCCGTTTCGCAAATGAAGCCAAAGAAGAAGGCTTCGATGACATCGCTGCCCGCTTCGCAGGCGTAGGTGCCATTGAGAAGGAGCATGAGAAGCGCTATCTGGCACTTCTTAAGGACCTCGAGGACGGCAAGGTATTCAAGAAGGACGGAGTCGTCATCTGGAAATGCCGCAACTGCGGACACATCCACGTCGGCACAGAAGCCCCTCAGGTATGCCCCGTCTGCGCGCATCCTCAGGCTTATTTCGAAGTCGTCAGCGAATGATCGCTGCATAAGGAGATAAAATGGAAACAGTCCTTACGCTTCAGAATTTTGAGAGCACGGTAGCTTCATCTGATCTTACGGTAGTCGATTTCTGGGCAACGTGGTGCGGTCCCTGCAAGATGATTGCTCCGATACTGGAAGAGATAGTGGCCGAGACCGGTCTTTCTCTCGGAAAAGTCAATGTCGACGAGCAGAGAGAGCTCGCCATGAGATACGGCATCCAGTTCATCCCGACACTCGTATTCTTCAAGAGCGGAAAAGAGATAAACAGGGTGACCGGATTCGCGGAGAAGAGCAAGCTCCTGCAGATCATCAACCAATATAAATAATGAGGTGAACGAAATGAAGTTCTACAGATGCCCGATGTGCGGAAACATCATCGCTTATGCAGAGCATCCCGGCTGTGACGTGATGTGCTGCGGAAAGCCAATGGAAGAGATCGTGCCCGGCACCACAGATGCCGCTCAGGAGAAACACGTTCCTGTAGTGACCAGAGACGGCGATACCGTCACTGTCACCGTTGGTTCCGTGCTCCATCCCATGACTGAAGAGCACTACATCAAATGGGTCGCTCTTGAAACGACCTCCGGCAACCAGCGCAAACTTCTCTCTCCGGGAAATGATCCCGTCGTGAAGTTCGCTCTTCTGCCGGGCGAAGAAGTCGTGTCCTGCCTTGCCTACTGCAACCTTCACGGGCTTTGGGCAGCAGAATGATCTGATCTTCCGGAAATAATACATGATCCCGCCTCGCTGACGAGACGGGTTCATTCTTTTATTATCGAGGCGAGAATACCCGTGCTTTCAAACATGAGATGAATCGCCCGAAGTGTATAATTGCAACATTGAATAGATACATTGTATTATCAACTTCTCTGATGTACAATTACTTCAACGAAAGATGATGCCGGCGGCTGTTGTCGCAAGTGAATGGAGAACTGAATCATACCGCTTTTCACGCTCATCTTTGGATGAGCGTTTTTTGTTTAAGGAAAGGTATAATGATGGACCAGACTGCTCTGGCTGAGAGAAACAGCAGAATACGTGAGAAAGGCAAAGCCACAAAAGCCCGACGCAGAGACATGATCTGCAAGGTTTTTGAAGTCAAGGC
>JAFWDH010000012.1 GCA_017513135.1 Oscillospiraceae bacterium | reverse complement strand
CGCAATGTCATCATTGATACCTTTCGCTATTGCCCACAGTCCCGGAGTTTTGCTGCTGCCGTGCTGCTGCGCTTTCTTTATCCTGCCTATGGCTTTTCCCAGACAGTCTTCTTCTTCCGGAAGATGCAGAAAACGTCTTCCAGCGACAGTGCCGTCTGATAAAAGACACGAGCAGGTGCATGCACTGTTTATTCCCAGATCCACTGCAAGCACAGTCTGCTCCAGTATGGGCTTGACTACAAGTTCTGTTGTTTTCTCGTAAACAAAGTCAAGGAACCATTCCTTCCCACGCTTTTGCAAAGTTGGGGAACTCTGTTTCATGTCTGAGCAATGTCTCTTTACATAATCGACATCAGACTTTCGGGTCTTTACAGTTATCCAGTCCCATGTGTTCCTGACAAACACTTTGACCCTTGCTGTATAACCGTCTTCTTCTCTGTACATGTTCTCACGGTAAAGACATGGGTATACATGTCCGGCAACAGGGACACCGGGTCTGCGTCCATACTTATTCTTCTCCCAATTCATCAGATTGCTCTTGTAAGACGAGACCTTTCCGATCGCTTCCATGCATGCTGAGCGTCTGAGATAGCTTGGAAACTTATAGAAACGTTTATCAGCGGAATCAAAGCAGTAAGGGACCTCAGGACGTTTCGCAGTCGGATGCGTCATTGCCTCCAGAGCATTCATTCTTCTCTGCGGAGATATCTGGAATGAAATATGTTCCCATTCCTCCATACAAACAGATATAAAAAAGGACACAGCGGCGCGATACGCATCGACAGTGTCTCTGAAGATGTGATTGTAATGCTTGATCTTCTGACTGTACATCGCACACGTATTCATGATGCCGGTCCTTTCGTCTGATCAGTATCTTTTCGGATCAGTCTTCTTCCTTATTCTTGCTCATCTCATTAATGTACTCTCTGTGATATTCCTGCAGTCTCTCGAGATCTCTGGGATGCCTTCCTTTTCCTCCCCATTCCTTTTCCTTCTGGCTCTCGATATACTGCTCAACCATATCACGGCTCCTGTCGCTCACTGTAACGATGCAGTAGGAAGGGTTCCACAGATGTCCTCTCCAAAGCTTCTCTTTAAGCTCTGGATGCTGCATGAACAGTTTCCTGGCTATACCTCCTTTCATGATCCTGATCATATCAGGGATACAGAACTGGGGGCTGGCATCAACAAGCAGATGGATATGATCAGGCATCACTTCCATTGCTGCGATCTCAAACTTGTACTCTTCTGCAAGAGAGTAAAGCAGTTCCTTGCAGTCTGAATCAACTCCGTCAATAAGCACAGGCCTTCTGTACTTAGTACACCAGACGATATGGTATTGAAGAGAATAGACATATCCTCTACCATATGTTAATGCACTTATATTCTGTTTATTATCATATATATCCATATGTTTATATTATCATATGTTATTTACTATGTCACTATATTTATTCGATCATAAAAGGCACAGGTCTGAAGTTGAGCATAATAAGAAACCGGCTAACTCACGACTGAAGTCACGAGAGTGCGCTGGTTTGTTATTCAATAAATCCGGTTTCTTACAGAAGAACCCTCTTCATTAATTGTCTCTTAATTCGTATAATTAGCTGGCATCTTCGGATCAACAAATTGCTCCGATCCATTGTCAGGGAAAACATGGCCGCATAATTACTTTCCGAAAGATGTAATCAGTAATATTTTTTCTGTTGAAAGTGATCACACGATGAAAAAACTGGCTAAAGAACAAAAGCAAGATCTGCTGATCACACTGCTTCCTGCTGCAATTACATTTGGTTTCAACTGCCTTGTGTATTTAGCTTCGAAATATTTGATCTCTCCCGAAAGATACATTTTTCCGGACATGGAGATCGACAGGCTTATACCTCTTGTTCCGCAGTTCGTGGTAATTTATTATTTGTCTTTTCTTCAGTGGCTCAACTATTTTGTTCAGGCAAGCTTCGGTCCGACAGAGAAGCGCAACCGGTACTTTAGTGCCGATATACTGGCAAAAGCAATATGCTTCGTTATCTTTCTGGCATGGCCTGTAGCCATGAGATGGCCTACGTTGCCTGAAGATCGTAATGTCTGGCTAAAGATTCTCTCATTTACATATGGTGTCGATGTTCCTGCCCGTGCTTTTCCTTCCATTCATTGTTTCTACAGCTGGACATGCTTCCGTTACAGTCTTGAAACGGAGCCTGAAAGCAGAAGATGGATAGTCTGGCTGCAAGGAATATTCTCCTTTGCTTTGTTTGCTGCAACTACACTGGTCAAACAGCATTACTTCATAGACGTCATAGGCGGGATCGCAGTCGCGGAACTTGCACTTCAAATAACAAACCGAACAGCTCTGCCCTGCCTGTTTGGCAAATCAATGGCTAAGATCACCTCTCGTTTATTTGCAAGCAGCAAATAATGCTTTTCACTATTACAAAACATTACTCATAGCGGCGAGGATAACCTCGCCGTTTTGACTAAAAATACCGTTATTCCTGAAAAAACAAGTCCACCTGCACTGTGCAGTATCCCGGGCATTATGATATCAGTAGCTCAGAAATATAAAATATGAGATCGATGTGGGTATCTGTCAAAATGAACGAAACTAAATACCGGAAGCGGCAATCAATCAACTGCCGTTTCCGGTAATAATCATCATTGGATCTTCTCTGTTACGCAAACTGGGAGTTGTATAGGGCAGTGTATTTCCCGTTAAGTCTGAGGAGCTCATCATGCGTTCCCTGTTCTTCGACCCCGTTCGCTGTGAGGAAAATGATCTTGTCTGCGTCTCGGACAGTAGAAAGACGATGTGCAACTACGATGGTCGTGCGTCCGTGACTCAGTTCATCCAAAGACTGCTGCAATTCAGCTTCCGTGACATTGTCCAGAGCTGAAGTTGCTTCATCCAGGATCAGGATCTGCGGATCCATAAGGAATATCCTTGCAATGGCTATTCGCTGTTTCTGTCCGCCGGACAGCATGACTCCCCGTTCACCGATGTATGTGTCGTAGCTGTCAGGCAGGCTCTCTACAAAAGAGTCGATCCTTGCCTTACGCGCAGCCTCCCTGATCTGTTCGCGCGTCGCATCAGGTGTAGCATATCCGATATTGTCGGCGATCGTGCCTGTGAACAGGAAAACATCCTGCTGAACGATTCCAATATGCTGGCGCAAGCTGCGTCTTGTAATGGTCTCGATATCACGTCCGTTGATTGATATGGAGCCGCTCTCCAGATCATAAAATCTGGGGATCAGATGGCAGAGAGTAGTTTTTCCTCCGCCGGACGGTCCGACCAGCGCGACCTTCATCCCGTTGGGGATCCTCAGGGACAGGTCTTTAAGCACTTCCTGACCGTTTGATCCTGCATACTGGAACGTAACATGATCGAATGTGATATCACCCGACAGATCTTCTGCATCCTTTGCGTCGTCACGTTCCGGCTCAGACGGTGTATCCATGATCTCACAGAATCGCTGAAAGCCTGCCCTGCCGTCCTCAAGCTGCTCCGCAAAAGACATCAGCCTTCTGATAGGATTGAAGAAATTTGATACAAAAAGAAAATACGCTGTGAAATCTCCTACCGTGATCTCCCCGCGGAAACAGAAAATGCTTCCGGCTGTCAGAACGATCAGATACATCATATCCAGCAGAAAATCCATTCCTGTATTGAATCTCGCCATAACAGTATACGAGAGTTTCCTGGCGTCACGGAACGCTGAAGCCCGTACTGCAAGTTTGTGCAGTTCACCGTCGTCATTGTTGAAGGCTTTCGAGACGCGTATCCCGCTGAGCGAATTCTGCATCTCCCCGTTCACCTCTGCCAGCGTTTCCCTGCTTCTGCGGTACCCTTCATTCATCTGGATGCGCAGGCGCCAGACGAAAATGACCAGCACAGGGAAAAAAGCAAATATGATCGTTGCCAGTTTCCAGTTTATAGTGCAAAGGATTATATAGGAGCCGACCAGCGAAAGTGCTGACTGAATGATGTTCTCCGGGCCGTGGTGCGCCAGTTCGGTGATGCTCTGCAGATCGTTCACGGCTCTTGAAGTCAGGACCCCGCTCTTGTTTTCATCAAAGAAGGAGTAGGGCAGCGTCAAAAGGTGCCGAAAAAGATCACGCTGCATGTCATTCTGGATATCGACGCCCATCATGTGTCCGTAATAGGTCACACCATATCCGGCCAAAGCTTTGATCAGATAAACGGCCAGCACTGCAGCAATCGATATTATCATCTCACGAATCATTTTCTGCGGAACATAGACATTGATGATCTTTCTGGTGATCATCGGATATACAAGACCGCAAACCGTCAGGATCGTCGACATCAGTACATCCTGAAAGAAACGCAGCCGGTACGGACTGTAATAAGATGCGAACCGCGCCAAAAGGGATTGTTTTTTCATACTAGGATTCTTTCTCTCACTTTATATATTTTTGACTATTTTTAATTATACTTCCCAACAGCACTCTTTTCACCAGAGACGGGAGCGCTTTGTCTTCAGACATAAAACTGTATGCGCAGAATATCCATCCCTATATCCTAAAACAGCTCAGATGCTAGTAAACGATCGGTTTTTCCCGATGCCGTCTTTCGGGACAGCCTCAAACAGCGCATACAAGATCTGATCGTTTATTCAGTGGCAATCATTCCGTCTGTATGCTTTGCAAAGCAGTCCCCTTCATGCTAACATCCAAATCAGAGCTCCACTGGTTTTCTTTATCGTAATAATGAATTTCCGAGGGTACGATATGCACTTAATTGATGCAAAAGGAATATTGACCGGAAACGGTGGCCGTTACGGTATGAACATCTACCGCGGGTGTACTCACGGGTGCATATACTGCGACAGCAGAAGCACCTGCTATCATTTCACTCATCCTTTTGAAGATATAGAAGTTAAGCAGAATGCACCGGACCTTCTTGAGAAAGCGCTAAGATCAAAGAGGCGCAGATGCATGATAGGCACAGGATCCATGTCAGACCCTTACATGCACTGCGAAGAAAAACTTCAGCTGACCAGAAGATGTCTTGAGATAATACTGCAGAACGGCTTCGGCGTCGCGATACAGACTAAATCGGATCTCATACTGCGCGACATCGATCTTCTGGACGAGATCAACCGTACAGCAAAATGCGTCGTTCAGATCACACTCACCACCTATGACGACAGACTCTGCAGCATAGTCGAGCCGAATGTGTGCAATACCAAGGAGCGGATCAAAGTCCTCGAAAAGATGCAGGAAAGAGGCATCCCGACAGTGGTGTGGATGACTCCGATCCTGCCTTTCATAAATGACACCGCAGAGAACATCACCGCCATTCTTGAAGAATGCGCAAGAGTCGGGACGAAAGGCATAATAGATTTCGGTATGGGACTCACTTTGAGAGAAGGAGACCGTGAATACTATTACGCGGCTCTCGACAGGCACTTCCCCGGTCTCAGAGATCAGTACATCAGACAGTACGGCAACTCCTATGAACTGCCTAGCCCTAACGCTGCAGCGCTGAGAACTGTCTTGCGCGGATTCTGCAGAAAACACGGTATTATGTGTGATCCTGATGAATGCTTCTCATATATGAACGAACTGCCTGAGAGATATCAGCAGACCAGTCTCTTCGACAGCTGAACAAGCGTTTTTTAACTACACACTACAAAAATCGGAAGTATTATCATAGCAAAACATGAGTTCAGGAGCACGCCTGATGCACCTGTGCCCGAAAAAAGCATGACATGTATGAGTCCAAGAAATATAACTGTATAAATAAACTAATAGAGAAGTGTTGGTGAGCGTGCAGTAAAACGTATCCGTCTTCTTTTCCGAATTAATCAAAAGTGCCGTACAGGCTGACCTGCACGGCACTTTTCATATTCTCTCTCTTTATCATATGCTCTTCTTCCTTTGCCGAAGGATCGCTGCGAGGGACAGAAGAGAAACAGTCACTATGAAACTGTACGTTCCCATATGATCATCAACTCCTGTCGCAGGCACCTCCCTCGCCATCACCGTCAGAACAGCCTCAGCGCTTGCGTCTGTGAAACCGGCCGTTACAGTATGTTCACCTTCCGAAAGAGTCTCAAGATAATCAGCGCTCAGGGTGATCACGACGCTGCCTCTTTCAGCCTCATAGTCTCCTGCATCCGCAGATCTGCCGTCTGTATCGAGTCCGGTGAAGAAGTCATAAGTGAATTCATCGAATTCGCTTCTGGAGAAATGAAGCACTACGCTCTTTCCGCTCCTCTTGGTCCAGAAAACGGGCTCTCCGTCATAGGAATATGTGACTCCGTCACCTGCGTGCGGGATAACTATCGTTATCTTACTTGTCCGTTTCTGACCATCAAGCTCATATGAGACTGTATAGATGCATGCTCCGTCTTTTGACTCAGTCGGAGCGATGAGTTCCATATCCTCTACCTCTGCTTCCAGAGTCCTGGTATGTCCCTGATCATTCTTACATATGAGCGTCACTTCAGCGCTGCCATCATCATCAAATGACAGAACAGGGTCATTCCATTCATGATCCGCGAAGTATTTCTCAGGCTGATCGATCAAGTTCTTGCCGTTTTCATCGGAGAACAGCTTTCCGCACACTGAACAGGTCCAGTATTCTCTTGTTCCCTCCTTTATACAGGTCCCCTTTTCTTCCGCTACATGGACTATTGTGTGATTGTCAGGCCTCACCGGAGTATAAAATGCATTACGGCTGTCTGAATGCCTTTGGCCGTCCAGGCTCCAGGTCTCATCTACTACAGCTGTGTATGTCGTATATCCCTGATCCTTGCAGGTCGGCTCAGTCACTGTTACAACGAGATCGCTGCGACCAACAAAACAAGTAAACTTATCATTGCATACAGAGCACAGGAAATTCGCCTCCGCCGATCTATATCCGCCTTCTTCGCTGCTGTACCATGTGAAATCCTGGTACACCCATGAATGCTGGCCTATCACCACCTCTTTGGCAACAGTGTCGGAATCCTCGGATTCATAAACTGCTTCATTGAGGCCAGAGTCATACGATTTGAAAACCCCGCGTGCCGGCTTCAGCAGTTTATTTCCGTCTTCTGCAGTAAAAGAAATAGCAGCGAGTGCGCATGTATTGCCGTGAAAGGTGATGTGGCTTTTCCCTTTTACTGTAAGAGATTTGAAATAACCTGCGGCTCTATAGCATTCAGTCATACTGACGATACTGTCTTCGATCGTTACCTTGATCGCTGTCATAGATCCCGATTCGAAATAACTGTCTGTTATCTCGACGACATTTCTATCGCCGTTAACGGAGATATAACCTTCGGCTTTTACGGTGGTATTGTCTACAGAAAGAGATCCATATATGATCATGCTTTTTTTATAGTTATGAGAGTAAGAGTCACTCTCAAGAGTTTCGATATTTAACGAGCCGTCACCGCAGAATGTCAGTTTATCCCTATACAACTGATTATGCAGCCATATGCTCGCTTCCGCATTACGGAGCGTGTTCTCACCGATCAGTTTGACAGTAAGATCCAGATCCTCCTGCGGAGAGTAGATATTTGTACTGTATGTTGAACCTGCCCATTTGTGGGCGCTTGTTTCGGATATTACTGCATTCTCCAGAGTAAGCGTGTATTTACCGTCAGCGACTTCCAATCTGACAGTTCCGTCGCCAAGCACATTGTCTGCATTTTCACTGGTAACCTGCACATTGCCGACCCAGAGAGGGTACTCTTCCACAGTGCTGCCTGATCCCTGTTCCGCCGCGAAGACCGGTACTGCGATCAAAGACATGATAACAGCCATCAGCATCAGACGTAGAGCCATGTTCAGGAATCTCTTATTCATTGGATACCTCCTGTGCTGTCTCAGGAAGGAAGAATTTCAGTTGATATCATTTTTCTTCCACCGAGGCACTATTGATACACCAGCCTCTGAGATAAGGTCCCAAAGCTGTTTTATATATATTTCTACTCTATATTATTAGTTCCGAAAATTTACAGAATTACTCAGTAAATAAAACAGATTTGCGAGTCCTTAACAGTTCCAACCCAGTCTGTAAAGAATCGCCAAAATGAACGAATAAACTACAGTTGATTGCCCTATTACTCAGAGCTGGGTGCTATATACTATGCGACGCATCAATAAACATCCCCCGGCCGAGTGTACTGACCCCCATTATTTGGACACAGATAATGGGAGTCAGTACACAATGAGAGGAGATTCTTAAACTTAGACACAAAAAACCAGGTGGAAACCACCTGGTTTTTGCATCTCTAAAAGGCTCCGGTTATTCTTTGCAGTAACACATTATGCTTTGCGTTTTCTGCCAAAGACAGCAATAAGAAGAAGCAACAAACCTGAAGCAAGCATCATTCCTGCGTTAAGGTACATATCACTTACATCATCAGTCTTGGGGACATGGTTGGTGAATGTAGTCATTCCATCAGGATCTGTTGCACCGTCATCCTTGTCCTGCTTAGCTTCATTCGAGATGATCGTCAGCTGTCCGCTGCGATCCTCAACTTCTATAGTCAGAGTCCAGTGAACCGTATCATATGTGATTCCATCCTCTATAGGAGTTGCCGGGATAATCTCCTCGACATGGAATTTATATGTGCCGGCTTTTCTGAACGTCATCGTGCTGAATAGTTCTTCAGCATCTGTCTGGCCTGCAGGTACAACGACTACTACGGTATCTTCTGCATCTTCTCCCTGGAAAGGAGTATCGTCGTGGTATACGCCCTCGTCCGGGTTAGCTGCATCCGGTGTCATTGTGAATGTGAATGTCTTATCCTCGACGGTCGGCTCTCCACTCATCCTCTTATGAGCCTTCGGAATGAATAATGTAGGTGCAGGTGTGTACTTATTAGTGAATACAGCTATCTCCGCAGTCTGCTCAGTCTGATCTTCGTCTGCACTGCTGTAAGCACCTGCTGCCTGCAGATTCTCTCCTACGCCTGTTACCACTACAGTATATGTATACTCCTTAGAGTCATATACGAAGCAAGGGTCGAGGGCCCCGTTAGTGTTAGGTGTCTCTGTTATCTTGAACTTATATGTTCCTTCTACCAGGAATGTGATCTCATCAAATAGTCCGGAATCAGTCTGTGAGCTTGGTCCAAGAGTGAGCGTCTTCGTCTGAGTAGTAAACGGAGCATCGCCTACCTTGACATAATCGAAGTCACCATTATCTCCGGCAGCCTTCTCAAGCTTGAATTCGAATGTCACATCCACGGTTGGTATTTCACCTGTAAGATACTTTTCGTATCCGGGCTGTGCCTTGGCAGGTGTAGGACCATAGGTGTTCTCGAACTGTCCTGTAAATGTAGCCGTGCTCTCATCAAGATCCCAGCCATCCTCAGGATCGCAGGTTACAGCAACACCAAGTTTGTTGGTCTTGTTGATCGTTGTCGTAACAGTGATATTGTACACAGTATCATCATACACTACACCGAATATACGATCTTCCGGATCCGGTATGACTTCCCTGATGGTGTAATGGAATTCCTTGTCACCGTCGGTGTACTCTACATCATCAAAGGTACCCTGGAAGAAATCGATCTGTCCGAAGTCGACCTTTCCGTCTGCATCGCAGGCAATAACCAGCTTGCCCTCTGTCGATCCTTCCGGCATCGGAGCATCGTCAACTGCAGCAAGTTCAAATTCGAAGTCTCCCTCATTGAGTTTGAGAACTCCTGTCAGCGTCTTTTCCGCATTCGGATGCCATGAACCGCTGGCTTTGAATTTGTTCGTCATTACGAGCGGAGCAGTCAGTGTAGCTTTGTCTGATGTAACGATCAGTGAACCGTCATAAATCGGATCATCATCTTCATCCTTCTTTTCTGCAACGGTCACTGTAACAGTTTCATCAGCAGCAACTGAATAAATTCCATCATCTGTCTGGATGGTATATACTTCATGGACTGAGAGGTTATTCGTTCCAAGATCATCAAGCGTGAATGTCAGGGACGCAGGCTCCATGGTGACTGTTCCGTCTGCGTTATTCGTACCAGTAGCAAGGACTTCTTCACCTTTCTTGATCTGGAATGTGAACTCGCCTGCAGTAAGAGGACGTCCCTGGAGATCCTTCCGGATGACCGGAGTCCATGTGCCCACAGCAGTGTACTCATTCTCCAGACCTGCGAAGTACAAGTCGACATCAGCAACAGTTTCAGGATCGGTTGAAGCATCGTGATACTCATACTTGTCAGAATCAGGATCAACCTCTTCTCCGTCTACCTTTACGCTTGTTACTTTCAGATCCTCATATATTCCATCATTATCTTCATCAACCAGCGAAACAGTAACAGCTACTTTGTAGATGTGCGAATCGTAATGTACGCCGTCCTTTTTGCCGTTGGCATCAAGACCTTCCGGCAATATTTCAGATACCTCGTAAACGAAAGTCTTGGACGTACTGGTGACGGTTCCCATGTTGTCCCTTGTTATAACGTCTTCCGTATCGTATGCAATGGCACCAAAGACTGCCTTGCCGTCTGTACCATTAGAGACAGTCTTTTCACCGTCGGTGGTTCCTTCAGGCATCGGAATGTTTGCATTATCCTCAGCCCTGATTCTGAAGGAGAATTCACCTTCTGCAAGCTGTCTTTCACTTCCGTTGGTCTTGAAAGACTTGAGTGCACCAAGAGCAACCATCGTATCAAACGGATAATCTTTAACTCCTACAGTATCGCTTGGAAGGTAGATGTACTGCGTGTAATCAGCGGTCTCACCTTCAGCAGCAAGCTGAACCTGAACGGTAAAATCGATCTTTTCGTATCCTGCAGGTGCTTCTGCTTCTACAAAGTAGTAAATGACCGGATTGACTTTATCAGCAGTTATGTGATGTAAATAACCCGCAGTATCAGTATATTGCGTAATGAGGATAACGCCTTCATGATCTGTAACAAACGGTCCGATACCCTGTGAATAATCCCCCGATGTTCTGGCTGCTTCGGCGGCATTTTTGTCCAGGTACATATAGAACGTTGCTCCCTTAAGCGGATTATCAAGATTACCACCCTCATACTTCCTGAATCTGATCCGATATACAGAGCCGCCGCCCTGGCTGGTAGGAATTACATTAGGCTCTATTCCATCACTGTAACCTTCTACTTTGACAATATTTTTCAGCTCTACCGGATGACCAATATCGTCAGCGGTATAAAGCATAGTAGCTGTGTATGTAACTCTGAAGCATGTCTCATCTCTCAGCGTCAGCACGATCGAGTAACCCGAAAGATCCTTACGAGTCACATCCCCATCCTGTGCCGGAGTGATTGACGTGCATTCATTAGTATCAAAATCATAAACGCAGCGCTCAACGGTTATACTTTCCTGATCCACTGACTGGGTTGACGAGAACTCATCTGTTACATCTATAAAACCAGTATTACTGAGTTTCATCTCCTCAGGATTGATAACGAACTGATACACAGCATAGTCAACGGTATTGCCATACTCATCCTTAAGCTGATATGTTTCAGAATTATAGTTAAGGATGCTTTTAATGACTACTGTCTTTTCATACTCATAATCTACCTTATTCGTTTCCTCATAGTCATATAGAGGCAGCTTCTTATATTCTGCAACATTGGAGAAGTACTTCTTCAGCTGGTTAGATGGAGTATCGTCCGCTGTACCTTCTCTGGCATTCAGCGTTTCCAGAGCATTCACATCCTTCGGAATCAGGTAGTAAGTCAGATCATTGCTCGTAGCTGTATCTGCTGTAATTCCGGTGATGTTGAATATCACTTTGCCGCTGTCATATTCCTCTGTGAGTGCAACGCTTGCAGTCGGTTTCCCTTCTGTAGTAGTGAGCTTGTTTGCAATTGTTGCAGCACCAGGATCTTTCGCATCAATAAGCTCCAGATCAGCCGGATCCGTTACGATCTTGAAGAGACCCAAAAGGGCTTTGTTGTCAATGTAATCGATGATATCTGTCGAGCCATTACTTGTAGTTGAAGGCTCAAGATTAGCTATCTTAAGATTGAACTTCCAGACCGGATACAGTGATTCATCCTTTTCAATGTAAACCGTCGGAGCTCCTCCGATCTCCTTCTGTACAGTAAGCTGATTAGTGTTTCCGTATTCGTTTCTGAATGCAACTACCTTATCCTTAATGTCTACCTGGACAACTGTAGTGCTGTTTTCGACCACTCCGCTGGCTCCGACTTGAACGAATGTTCTGCGTGTCTTGCCGTAGAATACGGATTCTTCATCAGTAACCGTCTCAGTAACGGTATAATTTCCGGCAGGAAGATTCTCGATAACATACTCCTGATTCGGTGCAGCCAAGATGTCTGCATAAGTGAACGTATCGATTGTACTGTCACCCTGCGTAACCGTGAACTTAATAGCAGCTTTCTGCGCATCATTAAGAACAAGACCTTCAACCGTCTTCTTGACCTTAAGTCTGCCTATCTCATTGTACTTGTTGTTGAATACAACCGTATGCTCTCCAAACTTCGCAACAGCCGTAGTAACTCTATCTCCAGATACAGAACTAGTGCTCGTGCTGTTTTCAGTTTTTACAGTAACAGTTGCCGTAGTTGTGCGTACGTAACCGGGGAAGTCTGCATTTGACTCCTCAACAACATACTCTCCCGGAAGCACAAGGAATCTGTAGCCAGCTGGATTCTGTGAAGGATGGCTCTGTATCCAGCTAATGATCTGAGCATAGGTAATAGTTTTTATCACATCTCCGTCCGAATTATAAACCTTGAATGTGATAGCTTTCTTCTGAGCATCTGTAAGGCTATTTATCCATTCACTGCCATCAAATGTCTTATTGATGATCAGAGCGCCTGTCTCTTGATATTTATTGGTTAAATGAACAGAGGCAGTTGCTTCGCTTTCCACAGGAACACTTACTCCGTTTGCTTCAGAGTATTTGGTATCTTCTCCGCTGTTAACGCTTACTGTGGTTGTGCGCTCGAAGAAATCAAAGTCTGCATTTGTTTCTGTAACTGTATACGTTCCCGTTATCACATTTTCGATCGTATACTTGCCGTCAGTCATCTGTGCATAAGTGAACGTCTGCGGCATGCTCGGATCAGGCCCGGTGACCTTGAATTCAATAAGCTTTTTCTGTTCCGTAGTAAGAGTGCTCGGAGCATCGAAAGTCTTCTGGATCTCCAGATTTCCTTTCTGACGCGTATAGGTATTCGTAAACTTCTGTACCGCTAAAGAATTATACGGAACACTTAAGCCATTACCATCAGGATCTGCAACAGTAGTGAGATCGTAGTTCGTAATTACGCCATTCTCTGTAACAACATAAAACCCTGTAGGGATGTCAGTGAATAACTTGGACATAACCCCTTCTGAATTCGGTTTCATATTGTAATACGTGAATTCCTGTGTCGGGAATACTACTTCACTGCCTGATGTTGCATCCTTATATCCTGTTACAGTGAATTTGATAGCTTTCTTCTGGGCCTCAGTGAGGTTTTCATCTTTTAGATCACTGTCAGCGCCGAAGAGCTTCTGGACCTCCAAATTCCCAAGCGGTATGTATGCGTTAATAACTTCAATGCCAACCTGTGAAGTCTGTTGCAGCGTAAAGGTCACATGGTCAGTAGTTGAGACGATTGGTCCTCCAGGCACACCGGTTACGGTGAACCTGATGGTATGATTATAGTGCTCGATTTCATATTTCGTTTCTTTGATTGTCCATGTCCCGACAAACAGCTTCGGAGGATTTTCCAGAAGGTCTGCATATGTATATGTTGCGTAAGGCGTGCCACTGGCCGATCTGCCCTCATATATTTCAAATTCGATTTTACTCTTGACGAGGGCATCAAACTGTCTCAGAAGTTCTGATGAGTCCTCTCCAATCTCAACACCGTCGAGCCATACTTTCTTTCTGACGGTCACGCCATCTCCTACACCAATTCTGGAATACGTATTAGTGTATTCAACCAGTTTTTCATTTCCGAGCAAGACTTCTGTGTTTCCTGATACCGGGCTTGTTTCTTGATAGATAGTTTGTCCGTCAACTATCAACAGGTTGCTCACTGAGCAATTGTAGTAATCGGTCTTATACTCATAGTTATGCTCTGTAATAATATAGTTCCCGGTAGGAATGTCGATTCCGGCTACCATGTCTGCCAGGGAAATATTTGCCGGTGTATCGCCATCTTGACCAAGCTTATATTGTCCATTTTCTTTTATAATCGGACGTCCGGTACTGGCATCAGCTATCGTGAAGTAGATCTGATTCCTTAATTCCGTTTCTTCTGCAGCACTTAGCCCGGAAACGACCTTTAGAATTTTAAGTCTTCCGCTTCTTGTATATTCATTTTTAAATGTGACGGAATGCTCTGTAGCATTGACTACTACCGGTTTAACGCTGGAACCAGCCCCATATGCACCGTCATCCAGTTTGCCGGTAGTAACTCTGATGTAATTCTCTAAATCAGCCCCCGTCTCCGTTACGGTATATCCGGTGTTGTTGCTGTAATCAAGCGTGATGTAGCCGTCCGCGTCAACTCCGTTTTCATGATTCAAAACATCGTAAAGCGATACGGTCTTTTCTACATTATGACCGAAAGTATCTTTACCAGTAATGGTAAACTTCATAGCTTTCTGCTGATCCACAGTAAGAGTTGACGGATCCACCTCACTGCCATCTATGAAAACTTTCTTGTCAAGCTTTATCTTGCCTTCCTTTTTATTGTAATCATTCTGATAAGCTACAGTTGCTGTGCCGCCCTTTTCAACAGCGAAGTTTCCGGAAGCAATAGTAGTAGCGTCGTCAGCAGCCGTTTGTCCGGTACCTCCATTAACAGTTACGGTCGTTGTGCGAATCGTATTGGCAATGATAGCTCCGGTAGAATCTGTTCCAGACACAACTTCGTCAATCTCATAAGTGCCGACAGGAAGGTTGCTTATGGTATATGTACCAACAGCGTCATTTGTGCCGCTGAATGAGGTCAGAGGAATTGTCTGGACTTCAGTCCTTTCTCCTCCTTCTATTCTGTACACCTTGTACGTGACTCCGGCTCTTATTCTCTGCCTTCTCTCAGCTTGAGTATCATAAGTATTTCCAAAGTCATCCCAATAATCACCACCTACTTTTTTTGTAAGCGTGATCTTTCCGACTGCTGTATATGTGTTGAGAAAATCAACTTCGTTGGTTCCATTCAAAGTAACCGCAACATTATTGGCAGTGGTTCCTGTCGTTGGAACTCCGCCATTCACAGCGTATGTTGAAGTAACCGTGTAGTTTGCTGTATTCGGGTTTACGTTTGACTCAACGACTTTGTAAGTTCCCGTCAGAACATCTTCAAGGAGGAGCTCACCGTTCGCATCGAAATCCGAATAATGTACTGTTTTAGTTCCTTCAGGACCTGTAATCGTAAATGTAATATTCGCCTTCTCTGCATCGGTCAGTTCTGCACCGGCAAAAGTTTTCTTTATCTTCAGGTTATCCCTTTGTTCTGTATATGTATTATCGAACTCAACTACATGATTCCCGTCTGTAACTAATGTAACCGGAGCACTGGTACCTTCAGTTGCCGCATTTGTGTCTACCTGATATGTAGTGGTCCTTGTGTATCCTTCAAGATCAGCTGTCTCAATGACCGTATACTCGCCCGGCGGAAAGGTTCCGACATTCCATTCACCATTACGGTCAAATTTATCTGTATCTGCCAGCGTGGCGGATGCTACAGTAACACCATTTGAGTCTTTTACCGTGAATGAGATTAACTGCCTCTGAGCATCCGTCAGGCTGGTGAGGTTCAAAGCACTTCCTGCCGGGAATACCTTCTTTACCTTAAGACGCGAAACGTCCTTGGAATACCTGTTCTTCAGCGCTGCAGTAGCTGATTGACCGGCAGGTATTGTCACGGCCTTTTCGGTCACGACATTATCTCCTGTTGTCAGGAAGGTGTATCCCTCAATTTCAGGATGTCCTGTCTCTTTTACTACAAATACTGCAGGATATTCATCAGCTGTGAGGCCGGAAATACTCCACTGGGCATTTACCAAGCCATCGCCTCTCATGTCATTACGCGTGAACGTGATATCGTTTCCGTCGTTGTCTTTTACCGGAGTAACTCCATCTGCGTAATACAGAGCAAACGTCATTTGCTGCGCCTGCGTTTGAGTAATTGTAGACATTCCAGGTATTTCTATATCTTTTGTGACCGTGAGTGAAACTGACCGGTCTACCGGGAAAGAGATTTTATTACTGAATATGATATCATCTGCATCGTCACCTACAGTTATTTCGAAGCTGAGGCTGAATTTAAAGTTTTCTGCATTACATGCCAAATCATATACATCAACTATATTGCCGGAACCTACAGGCCTCTCCTCAGTATGCGGGTTCTTCCATATGTATCTGATTACCCTATCCGTGCCGATTACATAGGTGTTTGGCAAGGCATACGTCTGTGGTGGCGTTACATTGTAATCTGTAATATATACGGTAGATGTCCCGGTCACGTTCTGTTCAGGAGGATCAAGTCCTGCCGGGATATCCATAGTCAGCTCGTCCATGTCAAACTGAAGTCCATTTATGGTTTCCGCAACATTTGACAAGGTGAGAACCACTGTCTCCCCCGGTATTGCAGGATTGGTTGTGGATACCTGGGATTCATCTGACTTTTTGATCATCGTGATCATTCCAGGAGGAATAAAGTCCATTATGTTTTTGCTTGTATTCTCTCCTTCTTTCGGGTCTTCTTCTCCTGAAGGTGCTACCGGTTCATCACCATCCTCACCCTCAGTACCGTTAGCAGCATTTTCTGCCCCAAGCACGATCTCCGGCGCTGCCTTGATTGCGCCGTCATCATCCCCGACGGTCTCCGGGAAGACCATCGTAACCATCGTGCTGAACACGAGGATCAACGCGATCAGCGCTGATACCCTGCGCTTCCACGAGATACTCTTATTCTTTCCAGTTATCTTCCTGTTGTGATTCACTTGTCGTTCTCCTGACTATTTATTTGCTTTTAGGAACACTTTCACTAATTACCGTTAATTTTAGTATAAAGTCTGATATATATCAACTGTCTGAATCAGTTTATTTCAACTGCCTTTATCAGCCGTTTCTTTACAGTATTTTGTATAATATTCTGTTTCTCTTCACAAAATATAAGTATTATTGTGTATGCGGTGTCATCAATTGCATATATATACAGTTTTAAATTGAGTCGTAAAAAAATAGTACACTAAATTATTACTGTTTATTTTAGTATTTTTATAAACGTGTCATATTATCGTCTGATTGTGACTGTATATTTAACCTGTAATACAAATACTGCACTATTGTCGTGTTTGTATCGATAATAAAGCCAACAAGATCTCTATGATCTATATTCACAACTTCCTTCAGCAATTGCTCTGAAATCCGAATGTTTTCTTCTGCATGTTCCGGATTAAATACCGATAAAGGCTCACTTATAAAACACACTGCCTCATCCGTATTATTTCTCTTTGCAATTCTTTTACCAAATATGTCAACATAGTTGTTGTCAACGGAAAACTGACTACTGGATACTAGATCCAAGACAGCATCTCCTTGTTTTATTTCAGTTCTCTCAATTCATCAAAGCTTCTTTTTTGAGAACAGCTATGTTAAACCGATTCGATGGCTGTTTGGGTTATGCTATGCTTAACCATATAAGCTTAACTGACTGAAAGGGACAAAAAAAGAGAGCGCCTTCAGCGCGAATGATCGTGCCAAAGGCGGTCTTTCTGTTTTTTCTGTGATGTCACCGTCTCAAATCAGCTGAGATCTTCAACCGTATCCATGATCATTTTCTCTCTGTCTCTGCCTGCTCCGTCTTATTCTTCAGGATCAGCACTCCCGATATCGCTGACAACGGGAGGATCATCGTCAGCATAACAATACTTAACACGTATCCGGAATCTGTAATACTCAGGTTTCCTGATATCTGTCTTCTTCTCTGAATCAATCAAAACCACTGGCGAGTAAACAGCTCCCCATTACTGGGGCACAGATAATGGGGAGCTGTCCACCTGGCTTGTGGTTTTCGCTATACACAAAAGACCGCCAGTACTAAAAAGCACTGGCGTTTTTTGTGGTGCGTCATGATGTTCATGTCAAAAGTGTAATTATTGAACAAGCTATTATCCTTTTTTCTCTCCTCTCAGAACAGAAAGAGCGTCTGTATACTCTTTAAGTGCTGCCCTGCCATCAGGCGAGATGCTGTACTTACCCTTGCCGGGATGAGTGAACCATCCATAATGATTATCTCTGAGAATACCAGAAGTCTTCTCCACCCCGGATGCCTCCCTGATTTCTTTTGGAGAAGCCTCTCCACCGAGCGCGTTCAGCGCGTCCAATACCATGAGCGCTTCCTCGCGGTATCTGGTCATCAGTTTCTCGCCAGTAACTCCACCGGTATTGGATCTGATCCTGCGGTTCTGGAACTCGCTCTCCAGCGCTTTCTTCCTGGCCTTGTTCCTCTTCTGAAATGCGGAAAGCTCGCTGACGACCGGCTCTGAAATGACAGATACTTTTCTGAGTTTCTCCGACACTGTGATCAATCCTATTCCGAGACGCTTCAGAAGATAGATCTTGTCCCTGAAGGACCTCGAGAATAAGGACTTTGGCGTATTGATGCCAATATAGACCGTCTCCACCAGCTTCTGTCTCAGCGCGGCCTGCTGGATGGATCTGAAATCCAGTTTCTGCTTGAGCTCCACCGCGACGGAAGAATCGCCTTTCTGCATGAAAAGATCTATGTCTTTGACTTCTCCGTCACAGACATAGCCCTGTTCTTCAAAGTATGCTTTTATCGGTTCAAACAGATTCCGTTCCATATGTGTTTCACCTGATATTTTATTCTCTCTCTTTCACACTTACACAGATTATGTGATATCACGACAAACCGGAAATTATCTTTCCAAAACGAATCGGGTCAGTTCAACAGTACCATCCATCTCAGCAGATTCCATATGAAACCCGCATTTCTCTGTATAAAACTTCACATTCTCTTTCTTGTCGATGGGTGTCACCAAAGTGAGTCTCTTCCAATCTTTAAGATATGTCTTTAAAAACTGAATCGCCTGTGTCCCTATCCCTTTGCCCTGAAACTCGGGAACTACACACAAGCAGGCGACCTCATATACGCCCGCGTCAAGCTTTGTATATGAAACACATCCGACAGACCTATTATCACAAAGTATGATATGTTTCGGGTGCCGGACAATCGACTCTTCCATCTGTTCTTTCGTCAGTCCGTATCCGGGACATGTGCCATACCTTATGTAATCGTCAAAAAACGAGGCATTGTAGATATCTATCAGAAGGTCTGCGTCTTCAGATGCAGCTTGCCTGTATTCTATCGTCATGTTTTTTATCTCCGCAAATGCTGATCCGGTGAGGCAGTCAAACCGTTTATTACTGTTTTGACAGGCGATTTCGGATCTCAGCGCTCTTCATGAACACCTCAGCTATGATATTCCGGACCGCAGCGCTGTCGGCATCCCGGATCACGGCCAGAAAATCCATGAATTCAGTGAAATCCTCTAAAGTCACGCATCCGTTGTCTTCTACAGAAGCATAGAAGCTGTCAACGAACTCCCTCAGGGTCGCTATCTCTTCTTCGAGCAAGCCGAAATCTCCTGCGCGGAAGCGTTCCGGAAGTTCAGAATAATGCATCAGTCTTTCGTATTCTTCGGATATTATCATTTATTCCCCCAATAAGCTGGATCGTTTGATATTACACTTTCGGTTTTTGATCCAATACTCGTTCCAGCGCTACCCAGCCCAGATATTTAGGATGATCTCCGGTCAATGCCGTCAGCTGTTCGATCGCCAGATAATCATCGATTCGGACATTGTCCCACGCATGGATCACACGGCCGTCCCCGAGACTAACGCCGCAATGTCCCAAGTTGACCGGGCCGTTTTCGCTTGAACACAGGCAGTCATAGAATACGAACGCGCCTCGCTGCGGAACTCCGCCCCGCAGCGCGTCCCTGTACAGCTCGCAGGATTCCTTCGCGGAATCTCCGCCAAATACCTCTATGTTATTGCTGATCTCAAGTGCGTCCTCGATGAACGCAAGACACCAGCCTGCATACTCTGTGCTGCCGAGTTTGCTTTCAGCCCAGCGGATCATGTTCTCTGTAAGTTTCTCCATCTGAAACCTCAAGCCCCTAAAATGAGAAGTTTTCTTTATGTGAAATCATTGATCAATTGGGTTCGCTTATTCTTTTCCGGTAAAAGTTGAACCCATCCTCAACCTTTACGACCTGATATCCTAATCGTTTATAAAAAGCATTTGTCCTCTTATTCCAGCATGGGGTATCCAGATCAAACTCTGCAGCCCATGGAAAATTCTTTTCTATGCAATCCATCAAGCGGATTCCGTAACCTTTTCTATGATAGACGCTGTCGATAAAGATCCTTCCAATGTACACGCTTTTTTCTGTTTCATCCGGGAATAAAATGGCTGCACCTACCAGATCCTTTTCTATCATTGCCTGATACAAATGTCCCTCCCGGGCCATTTGTCTATGCCATTCTATCGAATCATATCCGGGCGGGCACTCGCCTTTTATTCCGCCAACAATTACATCTGTTTCAAAAGCTCTGACAGATATATCTACGATTTTCTCTACCTGATTTGCCTCTGCTTTTATAATATACATCCCATTACTCCTAACTATCTTACGAATGGCTTTTTTTCTTTTGCTCCGACAAACTTGAATTTGTCAATCACAGATAGTTATCCAATAACGTTGCTCAATTTCACCGTCTGAATTAACGAATTCGTTTTCAAGTATCCCGCCATTATTGATGATGGATTTGGCCGAGCCGATATTATCCTTATCACAAGTCATCAGCACTTTATCGATGCCAAGTTTCCTGCATTCGATCAGGGCCAACCGGATCATTTCCGTGGCATAGCCTTTTCTGCGTTCACTTGGTCTTATCCCGTCCCCAATATGTCCGCCTTCTTTTCGCAGATCATCGTTCAGATAATGACGGATATTGATCGCTCCGAGAAGTCTGTCTCTTTCCGTATCCAGGAGAAAAAATACGGAATCCGGCACTTTTCCGTCCGCAGCTTCCTTCACTTCCAGGTTCTCAAGATAATAGTCAAAATCATGATAATCATTTTTGAAAACTGCCCAGGGCGAGTGATTTGTATGATTTAATTCCTGGTCCGCTCTCCATTCGTCGATCATTTCTCCCAATTGTTTCTCATATCTTTTCGAGAGCTTTATCAGCTTTAAGCTCATCGCGAATTTCCTCCCAGATCCCAGTCTGTTCATCAGTGAACTCCATTATTCTTCCTTATGCTTCCCCACAAGCCGGAATCAGTCAGTCAATCTATGCTCTTCAAGCCTTCATACAGGTCGTTGAATGATTTTTCCTTACGGCATCTGCCATAGGAAAACTCTTTGTCTTCACCAAATTCGTAAAGGAAACACTTTGCCAGTTCTTCCACTGTCTGCTCAAGGGTGGTGAAAAACTGCATATAAGCAAAATTGCTCGCCGCAGTACCTTCTTCAAAGCAGCTCATAATGAGCGATTCTGTGACCTGATCTAGCGGATACATCTTGATATGCATCAGCTCGTGGACAATGACTTCCTCTATGTTTTCCTGCGTCGGGTTTACGGCGTTCAGCATCAGGATCGCTTTTCTGTCGTCACAATCGATCTTGAAATCACCGGTCTTTCGCCATGACGGATCTTCAACAAATTCTAACCGTACATCCCATGACGGTGTGATCCGGAGCTTTTTGATGTATTTGTCAAACAATGCAGTTATTTCTGCTTTCTCCATACTCTGAGATCTCCTTATCTTCACAGAACTTCATTTGTCTTTGAGGCTATTCTAACATAAAAGGAGGAAGAACAGTAAAAGTGCAATTTCTCCTTATTTTAAAGGGGTTTTCAGCATCGGATTCGTGATAAATTGTAGATACAAAAAATCGCTAGTGCCTGAATTTGGTACTAGCGATTTTTATGGTGCGCCATGGAGAATTCGAATCCCCGACCTTCTGGTCCGTAGCCAGACGCTCTATCCAGCTGAGCTAATGACGCATCTCTTGAGCATTAGAGATTATATCTCTCAGTTCATACCGTGTCAAGAAAAAAGGTCCTGATATGTGTAAGACATTTCCTGAAAAGTGACTGCCACTACTGCTGTATTATTCTCTTTTCCATCCATTTTTTGCTGATCCACCTGTACAGATACAGAGCAGCTCTTGACCACTCATCGAACATGAAAGCAAACCAACATCCGATAAGGCCGTATCCCAGTACGACACCGTTTATATAACAGAAAAGCACTGAACACAGCCAGCAGCATGCCATACCGACGACCATCTGATATACGACATCACCTGTCGCTCTGAGGCTGTTCTCCTCAACAACATTAACCGACCGTCCTATATTAAGGACCGCCTCAATGAACATTATCGGCTGGACAAGCGCTAGGACTTCATCCGATGCATGAAACATTGCCCTGTAAATAGGTTTTGCCAGAAAAGCCATGGTCGTAGACAGTCCGACATTTGCCAGAAGAGCTATCTTTATAGCCTCAAAGTTCACCCTGTATGCCCTGTCCATATCTCCCTTGCCGACATTCCAGCCGATCAGGATACTGGTAGCCATTCCCGCTGAAAATCCTAGCCCTGTAGAAAACGAGGTAACGGAATTCAGATATGTTTTGGCTGTAACGACGGTGCTTCCGAACCCGCCTATGATCGCAGATGAGAAGATCGTGGATACATTGTAGGAGATCGTGCCTATTCCGGAGGGAAGTCCGTATTTTATGATGTCCTTCACCAGTTCCATATCAGGGTGCAGCACTGCCTTCGCATTGAGGCCAATCTTAAGCCTGATGATGAGGATCACATTCACGGCAAAGGCGATCGCCTCAGCAATAACTCTTCCCGCCGCAACACCGGCTATCCCGCGCAGCGGTATCTCAACAGGTCTGAATACGACCAGCGCACTTATTGCAGCGTTGATGGCATTCATGAGTACTGCAATGACCAGATTTGCCCTGGTCTTTCCGTAACTGCGTCCGACAGCAGAGAAGACAGATATCAGGGTCGAGATAATATTGTATCTTGAGACTATCCTGAAATATTCGACACCTTCCTCCAGCTGCTCCCCGGTAAGATGCATCAGGCCACTCATAAGCTGCCTTGACATCAGAGAAAGTGCAAAACCAAGAACAAGGCTCATCAATCCGCAGATCGCTACTGAAAGGGAGGCTGCATCCGCTGCCCGTTTTCTTTGTCCGGCGCCGAGGTTCTGAACTATTATCACCGTGACTCCGGCACTGATCATGGAGAACAGCGAATTCATGAAGTTGATGATGATAGATGCCGTACCGATGGCTCCTGCAGCTGTCTGCGTAAATCTGCTGAGAATAACAGAATTCACTGTTCCCATCAGTATCCTAAGCGCAGATTCAAGGAAGATGGGTATCATAAGACTCAGAAGAGTCGTTGTCTTCCCGTCTTCATCGATAAACTGAGTCAGCGAGCGGTCGATGGTGAACAGTGATCTCAATTTGTTTTTCATATTAAGTTATGACCCTCTCGTCCCCGGCGAAAGGCAAAAACGGAGTCAGACCATGTCGGGCTGTTAGATCAGTCCTCCGCAAATCAGAGAAGTGAAGACAGGCTCCTGCCTGTTAATGCATAAAAGGCAATGGCGAGTCCTGCGAGGTACAGCAACCTTGAAGGAAATCCGCGGAAAGCGGCAGGGATCTCCCTGTTCTGCAGTTTTCTGTTCCCTTCCCGCAGCATCCAGTTGGCAATGATAAAACCGATATTTGCCCCGATGGTATACAGAAGTGTCTCAAAGAAACTGTATTCCGCAGATGCGCTTATAAGCACCGTGCCTGCTACAAAAGTGTTGAATGCAGCGAACGGAAGCTGCCTGGCTGCGCTTGTGACCTTGTCATAAGGTGCCACCTTTACAGTGATGACGAAGACAAGGAAAAACACTCCTGCTGTGATGATCGCAATAAGCAGTGGCCAGAGGAATGCCCTGGCATAATACTCGGATATCCCCATTCCGTCAAGCAGGGAAGCCGGGATGCCGACTATTCCCTTTGTGAGCCAGAAAAGTAAGGAAGTCAGTACAGAACAAGCGCATTGAAGTATGAAGAATATGACTTCGTCGCTGTCTTCCTCGATCGTCTTGACGCGGTCAAGCCCCATGGCGCGGCAAAGCACTGCATTTGAGAGAAAAGCGCCGGCAAGTCCGATGACGATCAGTTCTGAAAATGTACTTACAAAACTGTTAAGCATCTGTCTTACCTCCGCCGAAAACGATCTTCTTGAAGAAACTTGTGATGCTCTGCCAGAAAGCAGCGACCAAAGCTGTGATGAGGAATCCGCCGGGAATGATAGACGCAGCTGAAAAGAGCGGTCCTCTGAAAAGCTGCACTCCCCAGATCGTTCCCTTTCCTAGGATCTCCCTTATGGATCCGACAAGGCAGATGACCACCGAGTATCCGATAGCCGTGCTGAATGCATTGCGGAACACATGCCTCGCTCCTTCTCTCTGCGCCACGCTGGCCCTCCACGTGACTATCCCGTCCACAAAAAGCAGCGGCACGTAAAGGCCGACGGAGATGAAACTTCCCCCGAACCATCTGGACAGAAGAATCATATCCGGGATCAGGATCAAAGCCGAAAGCACCGTATAGAAAATTATCCTGAGTCTTGTCTTTATCCAGCCGACAGTAGCGTCGCCAAGTATCCTGGTCGGGATGATGAGCACGACAGCTGCGATCGCGAGGATCACGGCATTTCTGAGAGTATTCGCCGCAGCAATGACAGGTGTGAGGGCAAGTCCCTGGCCGAGCACCGCATTGTTGAAGAACAGAAAATCATACTTCTGAGCTTCCTCTGCATTCAGCATCAGTCTGGAACGGGAAACGAAAGAGTCATTGCCCTTCTCTCTTTTAGTTCTGGCCATTTGCAGCTTCCTCCTTTCTAGGTATCAGGGAACCCGAGAGCTTTCTGTCCAGGAATGAACCTATAGGAGAACTTGCAAGAAGCGCAAAACAGATCGCGACCTCATAGGTACCGAACCAGGTGAATGCCATGGAAACAGCGCCGAGCACCACTCCGTATACCAGTTTGGCAAGACTGTTCTTAGGTGATGATGTCGGTTCAGAGACCAGATAAGCTGCGGAAAACGGAACGAGTCCGCATATCAGCTCGCTGAGCATTGATTCAGGTCTTGTTCCCTGAAATCTCGGAAACGCGAATGCCAGAGCGGCGAAAGTCGTCATATATGCGACAGGGATATGCCAGGTCATAGCGTCATGAACTATGAGCAGGACCAGGCACGAGATCGCTACTATACAGAATGTTGTTCCTGCAGGTCCGTTGTATTCTCCCAGGATCATCTCAGTTATGCCAACGCCGGGTCTTGCACCCTGATTCATGGCAAATGCCGGGGATTTGAACAGTTCTACATCGGGAACCCAGGAAAGAGGAACTGAGCTGAACGGTGCAGGATAACTGAAAACATCGTTGGGATACGCAACCGCAGTAAATGCGAAGCCGAATGCCACCGGGTTGAACGGATATGCTCCGTATCCTCCGAAAGCGTGTTTTCCTATGAGCACGGTGATGAGCGTCCCGGTGATCAGTATCGAATAACTTACAGAAGCCGGAAGCAGCAGCGTAAGTATCCATGCAAAAGTGATGCTTGAGATATCCGAGATGTCCATAGTACCCTTTCTCATCAGGAAGACAAGAAGATCTCCGATCACAGCGGTAACTGTGGATATCCCCAGCATTACAGGCACCCTCCAGCCGTATACATACGTAGACAGCACAACGATAGGGACCATGGTGATCAGATAGTCCCTAAACGGCCTGAACGATGCGTGAAGATCAGTGATATCTAGTTTTATACTCATTTATCCTGTCGGCAGAGAGCATCCTCCGCAGCAGCTCTTATTGCTGCTATAGCTCCTGCCCTGTCCTTCTTATTGAAAACTGCGGACCCCGCCACGAGAACATCCGCTCCGGCGCCTGAAACGACAGGCGCTGTATCCGAATCTATTCCGCCGTCGACCTGGATCAGCAGGTCGCTGCGGCCTATACTGTCTGCTCTTTCTCTAATCTTCCTGATCTTCGGGCACATATCAGCCATAAACTTCTGCCCTCCGAATCCGGGTTCCACTGTCATGACCAGCACAAGATCGAGCACGTCAAGGTAAGGGAAGATATCCTCTGCGGGAGTGCCGGGCTTAAGCGCGATACCTGCCAGTATTCCCTTTTTATGGATCGCTTCGATCGTAGCTACTGCGTCACTCTGAGCCTCCAGATGAAACGATATGTGGCTCGCCCCGGCATCCGCAAAATCATCTACATATCTGATCGGGTCCGTGATCATAAGATGGACATCATAGAATGCCTTGACCGTCTTGCTGATGCTCTTCAAAACAGGCAGGCCTACCGATATGTTAGGGACGAACACCCCGTCCATCACATCGTAGTGGATCCAGTCCGCACCGCCCGTGATAACGTCTCTGCACTCATCTCCCAGCTTCGAAAAATCTGCCGAAAGAACGGAAGGACAAATCCTTATCATAATATCCTCCATACCGAAACCAGTCTTAATACATTACATTATACTATCAAACGAAGGGTCGGAACGCAACCTGACGCACATCGCACAGGACTGTTCCGACCCGATGTTTTTTATCGTTTGCCGGCCCAGGGAAGTCTGGGAGAATGACCCGGCGAAAAAAGCCTGCGGCTTTTGGATGACCTGGTTTTTCCCTTCTCCG
Source organism: Oscillospiraceae bacterium (assembly GCA_017513135.1). Lineage (GTDB taxonomy): Bacteria > Bacillota > Clostridia > Oscillospirales > Ruminococcaceae > RUG11783. Next base: position 7,348 of record JAFWDH010000012.1, on the reverse strand, counting down.
GTTTGCTGATCTTTGCCGTCTTTTCTCTCTGGGAAGGAGCGCTCTGGAGCGTCACCGTGAACAACGTATAGCTCTCGCCGTCACTCTCGACCTCAACCGTTCCTCCCATCGCAGTCGTCAGCATCTTGACTATATAAAGGCCCAGTCCCGTGCCGCCTTTGTCGACCCCTCTTGACTTGTCAGTCTTGTAAAACCGTTCGAATACATACGGCTGCTCGTCAGCCGATATGCCGGGTCCACTGTTGCGCACCGATATCCTGGTCTGTCCGCCGTCCTCTGAAACAGACACGTTGATCTCTCCTCCGGCAGGAGTGTATTTGACTGCGTTGTCTATCAGATTATAAATGACCTGATGGAGCATATCCTTGTCTGCTCTGACTTCACTGACTTCAGGCGAGAGATCAGGAATATAGATGTTCTTCTCCTCGATCCTGTGTTCCAGATTGAACATGATGTTCAGTATCAGGTCCCATGCGTCAACATTGACCAGTTCGACGCTCTGGTTCCTTTCCTCAAGCCTCATTACCGAAAGCAGTGACGATGTCAGCCTTGACAGTCTCTTCACCTCTTCCGAAACTATCTCAAGATAATGCTTCTGTTCGCTCTTCGGTATCGTTCCGTCCAGTATCCCGTCGATATATCCGCCGATGGTCGTCATCGGCGTTCTGAGGTCATGGGAGACATTTGCTATGAAACTGCGTCTGTTCGTCTCAAATTCATCAAGAGACTCCGCCATCCTGTTGAATGACCTTGCCAGCATGGCGATCTCATCATCCCCTTCGACCTCTATCCTCGCGGAGAAATCCCCCTTGCCGAAGCTCTCCGCCGCGCGCGACATTTCCTGAAGGGGACTTATAAGCTGCATCGTAGTGGTATAGATGACAACGAAAGCGACCAAAAACATTATTCCGACAGAGAACGCGTATGTCGCCATCGTCTCTCCCAGATAACTGAACAAAGGGCCGACTGCTGTAAAAAGGAAAAGGAACCCCTCTGCTCCTGTTTTGGAGGTTACGGGGATCCCGTATACGTAGTTTCCTTTGCTGAGGAAAAGGCCCGAGACATATTCACCTGAGAAGATCCGTCCGTTTTTTCTGATGGAACCTATGGATTTTCTGAAATCCTTCTGTGAGAAAACAGGTTCCTCATCACTGCTGAACAGAAGCTTTCCTTCCTCATCCGTCACACAGACCGTGACCGGCTCAGTCTGAGCGGAAAGAAGGACCAGTTCAGCTTCCGATTCTCCCCTCGTGGCTGAGTCGAGTATACCGGCAGAAACTTCCTCATATCTGACCGCGATCGCAGACATCGTCTTCTCTTTTTCTGCAGTATAGTTAGCTCCTGAGATCGCAAGCAGGGTAAAGCCCAGCAGTCCGGTGCAGGACACCAGAGTCACCAGAAATATCGTAAAGTATTTTTTGAACAGTCCGTCTCTCACGGAGTCTTTACCTCAAACTTGTATCCTACTCCCCAGACAGTCTTGAGGCTCCACTGATCGGAGACTCCTTCCAGTTTCTCACGCAGCCTCTTGACATGAACGTCAACAGTCCTGCTGTCTCCGAAATACTCGAATCCCCATACTTCATCAAGGAGCTGGTCTCTTGTATAGACTCTGTTCGGATTCTTTGCAAGATGATACAGGAGCTCGAGCTCCTTGGGAGGCGTATCGATCACTTTTCCGTCGACACACAGCTCGTATTTGACGATGTTCACGGTCAGCTTGTCATAACGGACCTCTCCTTCGGTATCGGCCGAAGATGATCTCCTCAGTACGGCTTTGACTCTGGCGACTACTTCCTTGGTGTCGAACGGCTTGACGATATAATCGTCCGCTCCGAGGTCCAGACCCATCACCTTATCAAAGGTCTCGCCTTTGGCCGTAAGCATAATAATCGGCACGCTGCTGAACTCTCTCACCTGTCTGCAGACTTCCCACCCGTCTATCACAGGCATCATGATGTCAAGCAGCACGAGGCTCGGCTGATTCTGCCTGATGAGGGCGATCGCGTCCGATCCGTTATTTACTATGGTGACGTCGAAATCCTCCTTCTCAAGATACAATCTCAGAAGCTCGCATATATTCTTCTCGTCGTCAACGACCATTATATTGGGCTTTGCCATCTTTTTGTCCTCTCTGAAACAGGATTGGTCCTATCAATATATCATCTTTTTTTTAATATTCTGTGAAATCAGGCGCTCTGCCATGTCATTCCGGCCACACTACTCTGCTCCCGAGCAGGTCAGCGATCTTCTCCAGGCCTTCTGCGTCTTCGGATGAGAACCTCCCGAACAGCGGACTGTCGATATCAATCACAGCCACGACTTCGCCGTCTCTTCTCACCGGAACGACCACCTCGGAGTTTGAGGCGCTGTCACAGGCAATGTGTCCGGGAAACTCATGGACATTTGCAACAAGCTGTGTACTGTCTGTCTCCCAGGCTGTCCCGCAAACGCCCTTCCCCTTCTCTATGTGTATGCACGCAAGCTTTCCCTGGAAAGGCCCCAGCACGAGGATATCCCCCCGCACAAGGTAGAATCCCGCCCAGTTGATGTCTTTCAGATTCTCCCACAGCAAGGCTGAACAGTTGGAGAGCACCGGAAGGCAATCTCCGTCCTCTTCTATCAGGGAGCTCAGCTGCTTAGCCATCAGTAAATAGTCTACTTTTCCCATAGCATTCCCTCACAATGTGTCAGTCCTGGCATCAGTAAGAGGCCTGTCCCAGTGGATCTGAGCATTATTCTCCGCTGCGATCTCGTTTGCGGTCTCTCTCACTGTCTCAAGATATTCCGAATCTCTCTTCTTTGATCTCCGTCCTTTCCCGCTGAAAAGGATCTTCTCAAAATACCGGTCATAACTGATCCTGAAGTCCTCTTCATCTTCATGCAGGAAAAAACTGACACATACCTTGTACTCAACATTTCCCTCTTCCGTAGTCGCATTAAGAACCACGGAAGCTCCTTTTCTGACATCACCGTCAAAATCACAGAATGCAGAGAAGTACTGTTTATAAACATCGATGCTCTTCAATTTTCCAGCGCCTTTCCGTCTGACATTTGTATGCTTCCGAACTCATTATAATAGACAAAACTTATCACGTACAAATGTAAGGATTCGTCACGCTCCGGAGATGAAATATATAGTGTCGTTTTTCAATACATGTTAAAATACAGTTGTCAGTCAAAGTATGAACCGGCTTCGGCTCTGTCATTTCCGGGCAGCCGTTCCGAAGCGCGGCAACAATAGATTTTACGAGGTCAGTAGCAATATGAAACTTGGCATAGTCGGGCTCCCGAACGTGGGGAAAAGCACCCTTTTCAATGCCATTTCCAATGCAGGCGCGCAGGCGGCCAATTATCCGTTCTGCACCATTGAACCCAACATCGGCACAGTCACCGTCCCCGACAGCCGTCTTGACTGGCTTGCTGATTATTACAGTCCCAAGAAATACACGCCTGCCACCATCGAGTTCGTCGATATCGCAGGTCTGGTCCGCGGCGCCTCAAAAGGAGAAGGTCTGGGCAACAAGTTCCTTGAAAACATCAGGCAGTGCGACGCAATCATACACGTAGTCAGATGCTTTGACAGCACCGAGATCATCCATGTTGACGGATCCGTCGATCCGGTACGTGACATAGAAACCGTCAATTATGAGCTGCTTCTCTCTGACATCGAGATCCTCTCGCGACGGATCGAGAAAACATCCAAGGCGGCCAAAGGCGACAAGACGCTGGCTGCCGAACTCGAGTTTCTCAACAGGCTCAATGATTTCCTGAACGCGGGAAACAATGCCCGCGCGTTTGAAGTCTCAGAATCAGAGGCAGAGCTTTTCAATGACATTCCTCTCCTTTCAGCGAAACCTGTTATCTATGCTGCCAACATCTCAGAAGATGACCTGATGGACGGTGTGGAGAATTCTTATGTGGATCAGGTCAGAGAATACGCAGCGAAGGACGGAAGCGGTGTCGTCGTTATCTGCGCCAAGACAGAAGAGGAGATCGCCGGCTACGACCTTGCAGAGAAAAAGGCTTTCCTAGAAGACCTCGGTATAGAATACAGCGGTCTTGAAAAGCTGATACAGGAAGGGTATTCGCTGCTCGGCCTGATCAGTTTCCTTACAGGAGGAGCGGATGAAGTCAGAGCCTGGACCATAAAGAAAGGCACAAAAGCCCCTCAGGCTGCAGGAAAGATACACAGCGACTTCGAGCGTGGCTTCATCAGAGCCGAGATAGTTCCCTTCGAGACACTCAAGGAGCTCGGCAGCATGCAGGCATGCAAGGAAAAAGGGCTTATCAGAAGTGAAGGCAAGGATTATGTTATGAAGGACGGAGACGTCACGCTCTTCCGTTTCAATGTTTGAGGGATAAAAATGAGGTTAGGCGTAGTAGTAGCGTTTGAAGCTGAGATCGGCCGAATAGACGAACAGGGCGAGATCAAAACAGTTTGCGGTGTAAGATACGCAGAAGTTCCTCTGGGTGAGAACACAGCAGTCATTGCTCTCAGCGGAATAGGAAAAGTCAATGCCGGTGCATGTGTGCAGGTCCTGATCAGCGTACTTAAATGCGAGGCGATACTTAACATAGGGCTTGCAGGAAATGCATGCGATCTCCCTCTCGGCGGTGCAGTGCTGGCAGACCGCGTAGTTTATCACGACCTGTTTCCGGAGGACTTCATATCCCAGGACGCTCCCGGGACCTCCGAGTTCATTCCGGATGAGAAAATGTGCATGACTGCGGAAAAGATACTTGCTGATATGAATGTCGAGTACAGGAGCGGTACAGTTGCCTCAGGCGATCAGTTCATATCCGACAAAGCTCTCAAGGATTCTATCATCCGCAAGACCGGATGTTCCTGCGTTGAGATGGAAGGCGCTGCCATCGCACACATCTCTCTCAAGAACAATGTGCCATTCTGTCTGGTCAAGATCATTTCCGACAATGCGGATGACGACGCGGGAGAACAGTTCGATGAGACCGTCCTCATCTCTTCATATCTTGAGACTTCAGTCCCGTTTATCCGCAGGTTCGCGGAGAGCTTCTCATTCTGATCACATTTGGTAAGGAGCATAATACAGTGAAACTTCTAGAAGATCGTATCAGAGCAGAAGGAAAGATACTTCCCGGAGACATCATAAAGGTCGATGGCTTCCTCAATCACAGAGTTGATGTCAGCCTTCTTCGGGAATGCGCAAAAGAGTTCGGACGTCTTTTCGACACAAGCGCGATCACATGTGTCGTAACCATTGAGGCATCCGGGATCCCCATCGCCACAGTCTGCGCAGAAGAGTTCGGAGTCCCGCTCATATATGCCAAAAAGGCCAAAAGCGAGAATATCTCCGACAATGTCTACACCAGCGATATAAGGTCATACACGTATAACAAGCCTGTCACTCTGACCCTCAGCAAGGAATGGCTCAGCAAGGATGACAAGGTGCTGGTCATAGATGACTTCATGGCAAACGGTCAGGCACTGAGCGGGCTGATAGATATAATTGAGCAGGCCGGAGCTGAATTGGTCGGTATCGGTATCGCGATAGAGAAAGGATTCCAGCCCGGCGGAGCGAATCTTCGTGCCAAGGGGTATAATCTCAGGAGCCTTGCAATTATCGATAAAGCGGATGAGAGCGGATTCGTCTTCCGCTCACAGGAATAGTTTGAGGAGAGTGAAAAATGTCAGACAATGTTCGTCCCGAGTCAATGAAAAGGATCAATACCGCGGAACTGGCGGAAGCGTTCATCAATGAGCAGGTAGATGCTGTCAGGAAACAGGTCGGGGACAAAAAAGTCCTTCTTGCCCTTTCCGGCGGCGTTGACTCATCCGTAGTCGCGGCCCTTCTGATCAGAGCGATCGGAAAGCAGCTCACCTGTGTTCATGTCAACCATGGACTTCTCCGTAAGGGAGAGCCTGAGCAGGTCATCAAGGTCTTCAGAGATCAGATGGATGCTAACCTGGTCTATGTCGATGCCGTTGACAGATTCCTCGATAAGCTCGCGGGGGTATCCGATCCGGAAGAAAAACGCAAGATAATAGGAAAAGAATTCATAGATGTATTTGCTGAAGAAGCAAAGAAGCTGGACGGCATAGAGTTCCTCGCGCAGGGAACTATCTACCCTGACATACTTGAGAGTGATGGCGTGAAGGCCCATCACAATGTCGGAGGACTTCCCGAGGACCTTGATTTTGAGCTGGTTGAACCGGTCAAGCTGCTGTACAAGGATGAAGTCAGAGTCGTCGGAAAGACTCTCGGTCTGCCCGACAACATGGTCTATCGTCAGCCGTTCCCCGGGCCCGGCCTCGGAGTCCGCTGCGTAGGAGCGATCACCAGAGACAGACTCGAATCTCTCCGTGAAGCTGATGCAATTGTCAGAGAGGAGATCGGCAAACTTGAACAGACCCCTTGGCAGTATTTCGCAGTTATCCCTGATATGCAGTCGACCGGCATCAAGGACGGCAAGCGTTATATGGGATGGGCTGTAGTCATCCGCGCCATCAACACCGTTGATGCTGTCACAGCCGAATCTGTAGTGCTTCCCTGGGAGACACTGCGCACCATACGCGACAGAGTCATTGCAGAGGTACCGGGAGTAAACCGCGTTCTGTGGGACATGTCTGACAAACCTGTATCGACAATTGAGTGGGAATAACTGACAAAACCCGCAAAGCCTTGAAAACACTGGGGTCTTAAAGCGGAAACGGGGCATTTGATAGCAAATTGATAGCAGATACCAAAACCGGATTTACTTTGTTCACTCCCGTATAACGGGTGGCTTGCGGGTAAATCCTCCATATCCTAAGAAAAAGGTCTTGCTGACTTTCACCAGTCGGCAAGACCTTTTTTGTTATTTGTCTTTTCTCTGTTTCTTCAATCCTTTTATCAGAGCATCGCTTAATTCCTTCGAGGGGACTTTGGCCCACCGCTGGGTGGTGTCGTACTTCGGGTAGTTGTAGCGCCAGCGGTCATAGTCCTCCTTGGTGATCTCCCCGGCCTCCAACTTCGCCGCCTGTTCCCGCCACGCAATCAAGATTTTGTTCAGCTCACTGGCTTGACGGCCTCCCTGAAAAATATCTGCTTGCAGGCAGGCACGTCCATCCGCCTCTACCACTTTCAGACTGTAAACATCCTCCAAGGCGAACAGCGTATGGGCCAAACCTATGTAGTTGTCTATGTCCGGGACGCTCAACGCCTGGGGCGATACATCTAATGTATGCGCCAGGGCAGCGGTCAAGTCGGCCTTCGGCGTCCGGGTGCCTGTTTCGTACTGTGCCAGACGAACATCGGCGGAACGCTCTGGAAAGCCCACCGCCATACCAAGATACTTCTGTGTCATACCCCGGAGGGTGCGGAAAAAA
>JAFWDH010000029.1 GCA_017513135.1 Oscillospiraceae bacterium | reverse complement strand
TGACAGATGTGAAGAGACCGGAGCATGCGCTGAAGCTGTTCATAAGATTCGCGATTGCCAAGGGTGTTGTCACATATGGCATGGATCTGATGCTGGCACTATTCGATATCGCCCAGGGTGTGATGTCTACGATCATGCGGGCATCAGGCATAGGAGCGGCAGGCAAAACGACTCTGCCGGAGTCGATGGTCAGCGCTATCGAAGACTGCGGTTTTTTCGAGAGCATTCCGCTATGGGCGGTGACCCTCATAGGCAGCCTGTTCATCACAGTGCTGTCCTTCATCATCATACTCACGGTATACGGACGCTTCTTCAAGCTGTATATGTACACGGCCATCGCGCCTATCCCGCTCTCGACTTTCGCCGGGCAGCCGACCCAGAACATCGGAGTCAGCTTCCTGAAGAGCTACGGAGCGGTCTGCATGGAAGGAGCGATCATAGTGCTGGCCTGCATCATTTTCAGCAAGTTTTCGGCAAGCCCACCTGTCGTGGATGACGGTGCAGCGGCCGCAACGATGGTCTGGAAGTATGTGGGCGAACTCTGCTTCAACATGCTCGTGCTTGTAGGAGCAGTCAAGATGAGTGACCAAATATCCCGCCAGGTGTTTGGTCTTGCGTAGTGCGGAAAGGAGGAATCAATGCAACTGCAACGCGAATTTGAGATGGCGAGGACCACGACAACAGACGTGAAGCCTCTGCCGGCAAGAAGGTACAGAGCATACCTTGAAATGCTCGGAGAAGCAAAGACAGAAGAGAAAGAGAGGAAAGAAGATGCTGAGTAAAAGAGATTTTATGGATGCTGTGAAACGCAACATAGAGAACTTCCTGCCTGACGATGCCTATGAGAACGTCGAGATCAGCGAGACCGTCGTGGTCAAGATGAATGACCAGAAACTCCACGGACTCGTGATCAGGGAGAAGGGCAGCGATGCAGCTCCGACGTTCTATATGGACGACATGTTCGAAAGATACAGTCAGGGAGAGGACCTTGGATCGCTCATGACAGAACTGGCAAACCAGTATTCACTCGCAAAGGATATGCCGAAGCCGCCTGAGGTGGATCTCAGCTGGGACAATGTCAAAGACAAGCTGACCGTGAGACTGCTCGAGAAGAAGCGCAACCGCGAGTTTCTTTCGACGATGCCTTATGTAAGCGTTGGACACGGGCTTGCCATCATCGCAGATATCAATATGGGCGAGGACAGAGGCGGCGACTGGAGGATAGCGATCAACAACAATGTTCTTGAGAGCCTGGGCGTAGACAAAGAGCGTTTGTTTTCGGACGCAATGTCTAACGCGAAAGTTTACGACCCGCCGACACTGGTGGATATGACTAGCGCGCTGTTCAGCCAGGAGAAGAACAACCTGCTGGATAAGGATGAGCCAATTGCGCCGGAGGATCTCAGCGGCATGTATGTGCTGACCAACAGCACGGGCTCACTCGGAGCGGCTGCTCTTTTCTATCCTGATGTGAAGGAGAAAGCGGCTGAGCTTATGGGCTCGGATTACTATATTCTCCCTTCAAGCGTGCATGAAGTCATCCTGGTTCCAGATAACCCTTCCATCGATGCGAAGGATCTCTGCAAGATGGTTAAGGAGGCCAACAGGACTGTCGTTGAGGAAAAGGACATCCTTTCGGACAACGTCTATCACTACAGCAGGGAAGACCGCAGGCTGGATAAGGTCAACGACGATACTGTCCGCGATTCCATGGTGGCTGAGGCAAGGTAAGGCTGTGCCGTACAGAGACAGGAAGGAGGCAATTCTCTCATGGACGTAAAGATCAATAAGGAAATAAGGGACTATTCAGAGTCCATGTTCTTCGGACTGTCGCTGAGGCAGTTCGTTTTTTCTGTCCTGGCATGCGGCATTGCGGTCCTGATCTATTTCAGACTGGAGCCGCTGCTGGGACTGGAGACTACGAGCTGGATCTGCATAGTGGCGGCATTCCCGTTCGCGCTGATCGGCTTTCTCAAATACAACGGTATGACTGCGGAGCAGTTCATCTGGGCGTGGATCAAGGATGTGTTCCTCACGCCCAAAGTGCTTACGATAGGCAACAGCAATTTCTATTACGACATTACGACAGAGATCGCAGCCGAACGCAATGCGAGGAAGCCGTTTCACAGGCGCGGATCAAGGCAGAAGAGGAAACCAGTCAAAGGACAGAAGCCGCGTGCAGCAAAGAGTGACCGTAAGGCCATAGACACCAGAGAAAGGAGATGATGACCATTGTTCAGTACTATAAGAAGACTGCTGAGCCGGGATAAGGAGAAGTACCGTGTCCCGCGCAAGGTGCAGGACATCATACCAATCAAAGCTATCTGGCCGGACGGTATCTTCCTCACCGGAAGGAACCGCTACAGCATGCTCTTAGTGTTCACGGACATTAACTTCACAGTAGCTGCAAATGACGTCAAGAAAAGCATGATAGAGCAGTACGCGGAGATCATCAACTCCTTCGACTCGGAGTGCAGCTATAAGCTGGGAATAAACAACCGCATGTTCAACAGGCATGACTTTGAGGACGATGTGCTGATAGAACTGCTCAATAACAGGCTGGATGAGCTGAGAGAAGAGTATAACGGCATCATGACCAATATTGCTGTTGGCAGCAATTCTATCGTCCAGGACAAATATGTCCTGATAGCGGTCTACGAGAAGAACGTGAATGATGCGAGGATACGCCTAAACAGAATAGGCGGAGAGCTCAGAGGATACTTCTCGCGGATGGGTTCCATCGCTAGAGACATGGATGCAAATGACAGGCTCAGGATAATCCATGACTTTTTCAGACAGGGAGAGGAGACCTACTTCAACTTCGACTTCAAAGAGATGATGAAGAAAGGCTATGACTTCCGCGACTACGTTTGTCCGGACAGTTTCGAGAATCACAGCGACTATTTCAAAATGGGATCTCGGTTTGGTCGCGTTCTACTGTTCAGAGACTTTGCTTCGTATATAAGCGATGACATGGTGGCAAAGCTGACGGATACCAGGCGGTGCATGATGCTGTCGATCGACATCGAGCCTGTACCAATGGAGGAGGCCATCAGGGAAGCTGAGCAGAGAGTGCTTGGAGTCGAGACCAATATAGCGAACTTCCAGCGCAAGCAGAATATGAACAACAATTTCTCTGCCATGATCCCGTATGACCTGCAGCAGCAGAGGAAGGAGACACGCGAGTTCCTGGATGATCTGGTCGCAAATGACCAGAGGATGTTCTATGCGGTAATCACAATGGTACACACGGCCGACACCAAGGAGCAGCTTGACAGTGATACCAAGGAGATCCTGAACATGGTGAGGGGCAAGCTCAACCAGATGAGTATACTCCGGCACCAGCAGCTGGACGGACTCAAGACGACAGTACCGTTCGGCACCAGGTGCATCAATGCGTTCAGGACGCTGACCACATCATCGCTGGCCATATTCATGCCTTTCAGAGTGCAGGAGGTCAGAGACCACGGCGGTATCTATTACGGCAGGAATGTCATTTCCAGGAACCTGATCATTGCCGACAGGACTAAGTTGCTCAACGGCAACTCTTTTATCTTGGGTGTATCCGGAGGTGGTAAATCCTTTTTCGCCAAGTTCGAGATAACGATACTGAGACTGCTTGGCAAGGCAGACATCATAATCATCGATCCTGAAAGAGAATACCACGATCTGGTGAAAGCGCTCGGCGGCGCTGTCATAGAGATATCCGCGACATCGCCTAATCATATCAATGCGATGGATCTCTCAAGGGACTACAGCGAGACGGACCCTATCGTGGAGAAGTCACAGTTCCTGCAGTCGCTCTGCGAACAGATCATTTCCGGGCACAAGTTTTCAAGAGGCCAGCAGTCTATCATTGACCGCTGCACCGAACTCACATACCGGTACTACAAGCAGGGGAATTTCCAGGGAACGCCGCCGACTCTGCAGGACTTCAGAGATGTACTGCTCAAGCAGCCTGAACCCGAGGCACAGGAGCTTGCACTTGAGCTTGAACTTTTCACAAGAGGCTCCCTGAACACCTTTGCGAAGCAGACCAATGTGGACACTGATAACAGCCTGATATGTTACGACATCTTTGAGCTTGGCGAGCAGTTGAGAGCCATCGGCATGCTGGTAATACTTGACTCCATCATGAACAGGATCACGCAGAACCGGCAGAAGGGTAGGAAGACCTTTATCTATATTGATGAGATATACCTTCTCTTTATGCACGAGTACTCTGCACAGTTCCTATACAAGTTGTGGAAGAGAGTGCGTAAGTACGGAGCCTACTGTACCGGCATAACTCAGAACGTGAGCGATCTGCTGCAGTCACATACTGCCAGAACAATGCTGGCGAATTCCGAGTTCATCGTCATGCTCAACCAGGCGGCTACAGACAGGATAGAACTGGCCAATCTGTTGAACATCTCCGAGAACCAGATCAAGTATATTACCAATGCCGAAGCCGGACACGGACTGATGAAGATAGGCTCAAATCTTGTGCCGTTTGAGAATGACTTCCCGAAGAATACCAAGCTGTATAAGCTCATGACTTCGAAGGTCGACGAGGTTACGGAATTCCGAAAGCAGGAAAGAGAAGCGGCAGGTGATGATCCGCCTGACGGTGACAAGGCGGAGTTCCGCAGGAAGATTCAGGAAGTCGCAAGCAGAAATGAGAACTTCAGCGATCTGGTAGACAGATATCTCAGCCAGGACGAATAACTCAAGGAGGCGGCAAGCGCCGCTTCCGCTACATCGGAGACTCCCGTAAGGGGGCTATTTTTGATGGTCGATTATTCAGAGGAGGGAGGCAGACAGAGTGGAGATAAAGATCAAAGAGAGCTCAAAGGACATAGTCAGGACGATAGACAGGGCCGGGCTGATGGCAGGAAGCTTCAAGGACATATCCATGAGGACCAGAGATGATCTGGTAGAAATATACGGTCAGGATAAAGGCTCTTATGAATATGCTCCCGATGTCATTCAGGATGGTGTAGCGGAAAGCAGCGCCTACGCACTCAAAGGGGGCATTGAGATATTTCATCGAAACGGGACGGAAGTGCCGGATGTGCTGTCTGGATCAGAGCAAAACATTGAAGGTATTCAACGCTCCGAAGCTGAGTATGGCAGGAAAAGCATCCTGAACCGGCAGACCAAGGCTCATTTGGCAGATGATGAAGTGCTGCGCAATGCTGAGGAGTACAGAACCGGAGGACGTATAAAGTGGGGCGGTGCTGACAGAAACGCTGAATTAATTCAGCGAAAAGCAGCAAAATCCACACTTAACCGCTATGAATCGCCAAAAACCGCTGAATTAATTCAACAGCGAAGAAGGGAATATGTGATAAAACGTCTTCGCGAAAGCAAAAGCGGCAGAGGTTTTGTGCGAAGCAGCGTGGCTGGCAGCCAGCGACTTGGCAGGAATGTTGCGGATCGCATGGGAAAAATTCTGAAGGGTACAGTTACAAGTGCGAAAACTCTATTCAACTCACTTACTGCCGGAGGTGCAGCTGCGCTCCTTGTTGTTGTGATAATGGTGGTGTTTGGCGCTGCATTCACTTTTACGGAAGACGGGAACCAGATAGTAGGTACCGGAGATGATGCCATCGTTGAGGTGGCGAAGGCGGAGCTCGGTAATGTCGGAGGAGATAAGTTCTGGAAATGGTACGGTTTCACAAGTCATGTGGACTGGTGTGCGATATTCTGCTCATGGTGCGCTGATCAGTGCGGCTATATCGAGGCAGGCATTCTACCTAAGTTCTCTGTGGTAGGCGATGGAGCCAGTTGGTTCAAAGCTCGGCACCGATGGTCGGGGAGAGGTTATTCTCCTAAGCCCGGCGATTTCATCTTCTTTGATTTCGAACAGGACGGAGTTCTTGATCACGTAGGAATAGTTGAGAGCTGTGACGGGAAAGTCGTGACAACTATCGAGGGCAATTCCGGTAATGTCTGTAAGCGTCTTAGCTATAGGGTCGGCAGTGCTTCAATTGCAGGCTACGGGCTCATGATAAGACCATCCGGAAACAAAGCGCGGCAGCTCGCATTGAAAGCAATCAATCTAGCATATCCTGACGCGCCGGACAAAGCAAAGTACCACGGTGGCGAACCGACAGCTGCATATGCAGCCGCTTTGAACCGTGCATATCCGAACAGGTCAGGATGGGGACAGCCTTCAAAGGATGGAGCAAGTTGCGATGTGTTCGTTGGGACCTGCATCGTTGATAGCGGAGTGGATAAAGGCTTTCCACGCGGATACAGGGATCAGAAAACAAGACTGGCGAGCAGGACAGATCTGTACGAGTGCGTTGTCAGTACGACATCTAGCGATGTCAAGGAAAGCGAACTCAAGGACGGAGATATAGTAACGTGGGAAAAGAGCAGCGGTACTGTTCACATATTCATATATGCAGGAGGCAAGGCTAGACATGCTGCACATGACAAGTGGTATGGGCGCACCACAGCCGTGGGCAATAATCTAAAGATAAGCGGCAAGACGATGCTCATGTACGGTAAGGAAGCAAGCAACCGAAAACAAGAGATAGACCGCCAGCACTACACTATTCCGAACCAAAGACCAAAAGATAAGCATTGTGGGAAAATCTAAACTTTTGGATTTTCCTACAATGCCAACTACGG
>JAFWDH010000011.1 GCA_017513135.1 Oscillospiraceae bacterium | reverse complement strand
GCCTTGACTTCAAAAACCTTGCAGATCATGTCTCTGCGTCGGGCTTTTGTGGCTTTGCCTTTCTCACGTATTCTGCTGTTTCTCTCAGCCAGAGCAGTCTGGTCCATCATTATACCTTTCCTTAAACAAAAAACGCTCATCTAAGATGAGCGTGAAAAGCGGAATGATTCAGTTCTCCATTCACTTGCGACAACAGCCGCCGGCATCATCTTTCGTTGAAGTAATTGTACATCAGAGAAGTTGATAATACAATGTATCTATTCAATGTTGCAATTATACACTTCGGGCGATTCATCCCATGTTTAAAAGCACGGGTATTCTCGCCTCGATAATAAAAGAAAGACCGGGTGATCTTAGATCACCCGGTCTGACATTTCAGTTAGGGGAATATCAGTTTCCTTCTGAGAATTTGATCCTCGAAGATTTGTAAAGCTCCTTCTGGAAATCGAATATCGGGGCAAAGGCTCCGTTGCCTGCGAAGCATGCGGGCTTGTCCTTGATCACGAACTCATCAGCGAACCTGTCAGCGCTTGCGATCTGAGTTGCCGTGTCCGCGTCTGCGGGGCAGTCAAACACAGGGACCTGCATGATGAGCTTGTCACCGTATTCCGCGTAGATCGCAGAATAATCATTGATTACCATTCCGTCCCAGGCATCCCATCCGGCATCGATGATGCAGGGAATCAGCTTCTCGATCTTGCCGCAGGAGTGCAGGTCGCAGGTGTAACCGAGAGCATGAATGTGATCTGTAACTCTGCGCATGTACGGTACGAGCATCTCATTGACTACCCTGGGGTTGAAGAAAGGACCGTCCTGTGCGCCCCAGTCATCGTGGAAGCAGAAGCCTTCGAAATCATGCCCATAGTATTTTGCACAGTGATCAACTATGTCGATCCAAAGATCCGAAAGGGCATCCATTATCTCTTTGGCGTAGTCTTTTGTCTTGCGGTTCATGAGGGCGAAAGCGGCGGGACCGAAGTCCATCCAGGAAATGAGCCTCTCAAACCAGCCGGTGAAGATGCAGATGTTGACGTATCTGGGGTTGTTTACCAGATATTCCTTGTTGGCTTTGGCGCTGCCTTCCCAGTCCCAGCTGTCAACATCCGGGAACTTGATGACCTCTCTCCATTTTGAGATATCGGTCAGAGTGGGATTGCCGGGTCTTACGATGGATCCTCTGGCTGACGGGACATACTCCCAGTAGATGCCGAACATGTCATCTCCACCGACAGGTCCCTCATATTTCGGCCCCTGGATGACGAATGCTCTTGCTACGTTATCCGGGATTATCTCCGGGCAGAACCAGTTCTTGTCTGCCGTGGCAGGCATCCACATCTGTTTTCCCTCATAGGCCAGCCTCAGGTTCTCTCTTTTGCTGATGGGCGAATCAAACTCGATCCCTCCGCGGATGTGCTGAGCCATATCCGGGTATGTGACTACCGCGTTTTCGATCTCTTTGTTATCAAACAGCATTTTTATACCTCTCTGCTTTTGTCGTCGTTGCATTAATATATTTTGCCTGACAAGAATAATATATATACATTGCACATTTATGTAAAGTCGAATAAGAAGAGAAGTCCTTTTTTGGGGGGGGAAGATTTCTATGTCCTTGAACAGAACAGCAAGGCAAAAACGGAAAAAACGCGACGCTTCTGAAAAAGGCGGATGATTCAGGAGAATAACTAAATGTGTCTGCTATAATCATAGTGAGAACGGAAATGCGGCGACCCGGAACAGATCGTCCGTAAAAGGATGCAGGAGCGATAGATGGAGATACGTTACAGTACAAGAGACGTACTCAGAATAGCTGTCCCGATTTTTCTCGAGCAGATACTGAAGTCCCTGATGGGCACGGTGAACACATTTATGGTAAGCCGCGTATCTGACAGCGCTTCCGCGGCTGTCGGGGTCACGAGTCAGATACTCAACGTGGTCATGGTCGCGTCTTTCATGATGTCGACCGGAACTGCGATACTTGAGAACCAGATGATAGGGGCAGGCAAAAGGGAAGAAACAGCCCGGCTCATGATGAACAGCATAGCGCTCAGCGCAATGATAGGCGCGGTTATCAGCGCTGTCACTGTTATCTTCTCCGGACAGCTCGTGTATGCGATGGGCCTGTCGTCAGAGCTCATAGAAGACGGAGAGACTTATCTGAGAACGGTTGGGCTGACATGCGTGTTCCAGTTCGTCTCAGCAATGGTATCCACACATCTGCGCTGCCACGGGAAAGCGACGGAGCCTCTTATAGTGATCATCGCGAACAACATAATCAACTTTGCGGGATGCCTTATGGTCCTGGAGGGGTGGCTGCCGTTCAGCGGTGTCAGAGGGATAGGTATATCACGCTTCGCAGCCGAGACATGCGGAGTGATTCTCACGATGGTCCTGTTTATGAGGCAGAAATGGGGACAGAAGCTCAGAGATCTGTTCCGCCCTGATGCGAGGATGCTTGGCCGGCTGCTGAGATACGGGATAATGTCAGGAACAGAGGGCATCTGCTATATGACAGCGCAGCTCGTGACGACCAGGTTCATCACCGGGTTTCCGACTGCTGTGCTTTCAGCAAAGGTATACACACAGTCCGTAAACAATTACGCATATATGTCCGGAAATGCGATAGGGCAGGCTGCTCAGATCGTTTCCGGCCAGTATATAGGAGCGGGGAAAAAGGAGGATGCCTATCGGTTTATCAGAAAAGCCTGGGTAGCTGTCTTTGTGCTGAATGTGATAGGGTCGTCTCTTTTCCTGCTGTTCTCCGACAGTATCATAGGGATATTTACGGATTCTTCGGAAATAAAGGCGATAGCAAAGACTCTGTTCGCAGTGGACATAATCACATGCGCAGGCAGATCGATGAACCATTCCTTCAACTTCGGCCTCCGCAGCGCCGGACATGTTTTCTGGCCGATGCTGATAGCCGCCGTGTCGATCTGGACCTTCGACGTCGGCCTCGGGTACCTGCTTGCGATCGTGCTTGAGATAGGAGTTGCCGGTATCTGGATAGCTCAGGCAACTGATGAGTGGATCAGAGGGCTGCTTGCTGCGTTCCAGTGGGAAAAGAAGCTCTGGATGAACGGGCTAGATAACAGGGTAAAAGTCGAGAGCGATCAGTGAAAAAAGATGCCCGGTTGACCTCGGTCACCGGGCAATTGTACAGAATCTGATGTGATCATTGTTTCAAGGCGCGGAACGGTCAGTGACAGACCATTTTGAACAGGATTTTCTGTAGGTGAGCACTGCCCTGCTGAATCTGCCGTCGGGATCCGGATATGCAGAGCGGGCAGCGATGAGACGCCATACGATATCATTCATCCTTGCCCCGAATCCATGGTGACGGCTGAATATATACACGCCGCCGTCATTCAGAGGCTCATTCCTGCCTGCCATGTTCTCTATGATGATGGTAAGCTGATCAGGACTCAGGCCTTCCATGCGTTCCATCTCGTCAAGCAGCCGTCCGAGATATCTTTCCGTATCGCAGTATCCGCGCCGAATTATGCCTATGATCCTGCTGTGAAGGCTCCATATGCGGTCCGGCTTTGTCCAAAGATTTGCAAAGAGTCCGTCAAGGAGCTCTTCGTCCCACTGCTTCAATGTATCTTTTTTGATATCAAGCATTCTGAAACTGTCGTATTTTTCAGGCTCTTCCCGTCCGATATGAAACATGAATCCGAGGTAACTGAAATAAAGATCCTTAGCTTCATCCAGAGTCATATAGTATTATCACCTCCTGTTTCATACAGTGATCGAACGCCGCAGCTTTGTGATACAAGCGACGTTTTTTTTATTATAATCAAATCAATATGTAAACAATAAGCGAATCCGCTGCCGGGTCAGTCGGCGCGAGGCTGTTCGCTATGCCGGTGCTCACCGCGGCGGATGAACTGTGGAAAGACTGAGGGGAACTGAAGGAATGCTGAACAGCAGGGGGTTTGATCTCTGGGCGGACGGATACGACGCCTCTGTGGGACTGTCCGACGAGGACGGCAGCTATCCCTTTGCAGGATACAGGAAGGTCCTGGGGGAGATATACGGCATGATAATGGGCAAGCCCGGCAGTACGGTGCTGGACCTGGGTTTTGGGACAGCCACGCTCACATCTAAGCTCTATGAGGGAGGACATGAGATATACGGACAGGACTTCTCTGCGAGGATGGCAGAGATCGCCCGGGAGAAGATGCCGGACGCCCATCTCTTTGAAGGAGATATGGCGGAAGGCCTCGCGGATGAGATCCTCGCGAACAGATATGACTTCATAGTGGCGACGTATTCCTTTCACCATCTGACGGATGAGAGAAAGATCTCGCTGATAAGAGAACTTCTGGGACTGCTCAAAGATGACGGCATGATACTCATAGGGGATGTTGCCTTTGAGAAGAGGAGCGAAATGGAAACCTGCAGGATCAGAGCCGGGGACGAATGGGACAGCGATGAGATATACATCACCGCGGAGGAACTGCAGAAGGAATTCCCGCAGATGACCTTTGAGAGCATGTCCTACTGCGCGGGACTGGTCACCATAAAAGCTCCGGATGATATACGCATAGATGTGATAGGGGAAGGGGATGAGCTGTGGGAGGACGCCGCCACATACGTGCAGAGCGTTCCTTGGAGCGCAGGCCCCTATCTCGCGAACATGATGAGGACAGGACAGTTCAAAAGCTGGGAGAGGGTCATAACCGCCCGCAGGGACGGCGAGTACCTCGGCTTCTGCAATTTTACCGAATACGACGAGATGCCGGCAGAGAATGGTTTCTCGCCGTTCATTGGCTTCGTGTTCGTGGATGAGAAACACCGAGGCCACCGCATATCTCAGAAGATGATAGACGCGGCCTGCCGGTACGCGAAGAGCATGGGATACAGCGCCATATATCTCATGAGCAGCGAGCACGGGCTCTATGAGAAGTACGGATTTGAGAAGACAGGGGAGTACAGGACTGTCTTCGACACGGTGGATCAGCTGTTCCGCAAAAGCCTCATCTGAAAGGGAAGGAAGAGCATCTGCAGTCTCATGTTCAGGCTGCAACAAGGATAAATGCCGATGTAAAGGACAGGCACTTCACAGTTACGGTGAAGCGCCTGTTTTGTGCAAAAAGAAAAGAGGATAAAGTATAATCTATAAAAACACATTAGTTTTGAGTCCCTGAGGAGGAAGAAGATGGCGATTATGGAAAGAATAGACATGCACTCACACTATTTCCCGGACAGCTATTACGCGCTTCTGAAGAAGTACGGCATAGAGCATCCGGACAACGTGTTCGTGCCCAACTGGACGCTGGAGAATCATCTTGCGAAAATGGAGAAGTGCAGCATCATATACACGGCTCTCTCCATAACTTCTCCCTTCTTCTCCTTCGTGGATCCTTCCGAACTGGCAGAGGCCGTACGCGCCTGTAACGAGGAAGGCTCCTGCATCGCGGATGAGAATCCCGATAAGATAGGCATCTTCGCGTCCCTTCCGCTGCCTGACGTCAAGGCGAGCGTGGATGAGATCGAGTACTGCGTGAAGAACCTCAACATCAAGGGCTTCGCGCTGCCCACTAACGCCAATGGTTTTTACATGGGCAATCCCGAACTTGATCCGGTCATGCAGGCTCTGGACGACATCGGAGCCGTAGTGACGCTTCACCCGACGTCACCGTCGCTGGTCATAGAGAACGTCAATGAAACTCTGCCCATTCCGCTCTTTGAGTTCTATGTTGATACCGCCAGAGCCATGCTTAACATGGTCTACAGGAAGGTGTTCGACAGGTTTACGAACATAAAGTTCATCATGCCCCACGGCGGCGGAGCGTTCACCACCATGGTCGAGAGGCTATCTTCCGGAGCCGGCAGGGCACTCGACATCCGCGGCAACATGAAGAAAATGTACTTTGACCTTGCGGGAAGTCCGCTTCCGCTGCATCTTCCTCTGCTGATAGATATCGCGGGGACCGACAGACTGGTATATGGCATAGATTTCCCGTATCCCTCACTGGAAGACGGCCTTGCTCACGGAGAGATGCTGGACAGCAGCGATGTGCTGACCGATGAGCAGAGAAGGACGATCTATGTGGACAACGCAAAGAGGTTGCTTTGTCTGTAAAAAAAGAGATGAAGGATCTCAGGGGTAATATGACAGCTCTTATAGTCGCCCGCTCAAGGAACAACGTGATCGGCAAATGCGGGAAGATGCCGTGGAGGATACATGGGGAGCAGAAGCAGTTCATGGATCTCACTTCAGGCAATACCGTCATCATGGGACGGCGCACCTATGAGGAGATAGGCCATCCGCTTCCCGACCGTGAGACCATCGTCGTCTCTGGGACGAAGCAGTTCAGAGGTGAAGGCCTCAGGACAGCCGTTTCTCTTGCAGAAGCGATGGAGATCGCGAATGGCAGTGATGTGTACATAGCCGGCGGATACAGCCTGTACAAAGAGGCGATCCCTGTCGCTGATTTGATGTACATCACGGAAGTCGATCTTGTGATAGAGGATGGGGATGTATTCTTCCCGCAATTCGATGAGGAGGATTTTGAGAAGGAAACCGGTGAGACCCTGGGAGAAGAGATAAGATACACGAGGACCGTATACAGAAGAAAAGTGACTGAGAAAAATGAGAGCGACCGAAAATGATGCCAGGGCACTGACAGATATCGTCAGGATCGTCTGGCCGGACAATACGGAAGAGGAACTCCTCAGGATCATCCTGGAATACATGGATAAGGACGGATCTGCTGTGTTTGCGGAGAAGCGGGACGGTGTATTCATAGGAGTCGCGTTATGCAGTCTGCGTCACGATTATGTAGAGGGTTGCGAGACAAGTCCCGTCGGATATCTGGAAGGCGTGAGCGTCAAGAAAGAGTACCGGAACCGGGGCGTGGCGAAACAGCTAGTGGAGGAGTGCGAGCAGTGGGCGAGAGAAAAGGGCTGCAGTGAATTTGCGAGCGACTGCGAACTGAGCAACATGGATTCGCTGAGGTTCCACCTGCAGATAGGCTTCGAGGAGCAGAACAGGATAATCTGCTTCAAAAAGAAACTGTGAAGGATCAGAGTGACAAAAATAAAAGCGATCTGCGGTATCAGCCGCAGATCGCTTCTTTGTATGCAGGAATTATTCTTTTCAGGCGATCATGATCTCGGGATCCATGATCCCAGCTGCAGTGAGAATGTCTGTGACGCGGGTCACCGGAATTATCTCAATGCTGTCCAGGACCTCCTTAGCGACATCCTTGAGATCGAAAAGGTTCTCCTCGGGGATAAAGACCTTGGTGATGCCTGCCCTGTGGGCTGCCATCAATTTTTCCGGCAGGCCTCCTATGGGCGTGACTGCTCCGCGCAGCGCGACTTCTCCTGTCATCGCGATGTGCGGATCCACCACGCGGTCGGTGAGCAGGGAAGAGAGAGCTGTAGTAAGCGTGACTCCGGCAGACGGACCGTCCTTTGGCACGGCGCCTTCTGGTACATGGATGTGTATATCGCGGTCCTTCAGTATTTCGCACTCATCCGGGAACAGGCTCTTGACGAGACTGAGGGCGATGCGTGCGGATTCTTTCATGACATCTCCCAACTGTCCTGTGATGATCAATTCGCCTCTTCCGGGAACCAGCATAGTCTCTATATAGAGGATGTCTCCGCCTACCGGTGTCCAGGCGAGGCCGGTGACCACCCCCGCCTTAGGCTCGGGAAGAATGGTATCGTGGCGTATCGGCCTTGCGTCAAGCTCCTCTCTCACCGTTTCCGGCGTGACTTCAAGCGTCGTGTCGGGATCCGATGCCACCTTGACAGCAAGTATCCTGCAGACTGTATCTATCTGCTTTCTCAGTCCGCGGACTCCCGCTTCCATGGTGTAGTCGGAGATCAGCGACTGCAGGGCTTCATCCGAGAAGGACATCCGGTCTTCAGGAATTCCCATGGCTTCCATGGATTTCGGCACCAGGTGCTCCTTCGCTATATGAAGCTTCTCAATGGGCGTGTATCCCTGGAACTGTATGACCTCCATCCTGTCCAGCAGCGGCTGCGGGATGGTATCTGTGCTGTTTGCTGTGCAGATGAACAGCACGTCGGACAGATCATAGGGCACGTTCATGTAGTGGTCGGTGAAGGTGTTGTTCTGCTCAGGGTCCAGCACCTCGAGAAGGGCGCTGGCCGGGCTTCCGTTGTAGGAAGCGGAAAGTTTATCTACCTCATCCAGAACCATGACGGGGTTAGACGCTCCGCTCTTATGGATTCCGTCCATGATGCGTCCCGGCATGGAGCCGATATATGTCCTGCGGTGTCCTCTTATGTCGCTTTCGTCGTGGACTCCTCCGAGGCTGACTCTGACGTACTCGCGCCCGAGGGCTCTGGCGATGCTTTTTCCGATGCTGGTCTTGCCTGTGCCTGGTGCTCCGACAAAAAGCAGTATTGAGCCTGACTGCTTATGCTTGAGGTTCATGACCGCGATCTGCTGGATGACGCGGTCCTTGACTTTTCCAAGACCATAATGATCCTCATCCAGTATGCGCCTTGCCTCTGCGAGATCTATCATTTCAGGATCTGCCTTTTTCCAGTTGAGAGTGGTCACAAAGTCCAGATAGTCGTAGAGCATTCCGGCTTCCACGCCCTCTTTACCTTCCTGCCTAAGGCGGTTGAGGACTTTCTCCGCCTCCTTGCGGGCAGTCTCGTTCATGCCGGAATCAGCGATGCGCTGCTCGAACTTCTGCACGTCGGTGACATTCTCCGGGTGCATGTCGTCCAGTTCCTTCTGCAGATGTTCCATCTGTCTTTTAATGGCGGCTTCTCTGTATTGCTGCTGGTATTCCTGCTGCTGAGATGAATTAGCTTCGCTGGTGATGCGCCCCACCTCCATGAACTCATAGAGGGTCTTTTCGATGAGCTCTGTGCGTTTTGCTTTGCTGTCTTCCTCAAGGATGGCATAGCATTCCTCGTTGCTCAGCTTCATGAGCGGTGACATAGCGCATGCTGCCGCGCTTACGGTGTCCACCTGATCGATGATGTAGTTAGCGGTCTCTCCGCCCTCCATGGCTTCCGCCAGTCGCTTCATCTCCTTCTTGAGTGCCGCAACCTTGGTGGTTTCTTCCTCGGCAGTCAGATCGTCCTCATCCCTTCTGCGGGAGATGACCAGCTCTATGGTGTGGTCATCATTTACTATGACGTCCTGAATGTTGACGCGGTACTGCGTGCGGACTGCCGCAAACCCGTGCTGGTCTATGTCGGTTATGACACCGGACACGCCGATGGGATAGAAACTGTGCTCATCAAGTTCATCATAGCTGACGTTCTCTTTTGCAACGATTATGACCACACGCTCACCGACAGCTGCGCTCCTGCCGCCTGAATTGCGGCGCAGCTGCTTAGTGCGGAAGAGCAGTGTGGCGTCCGGCGCGATTATGGTCTCGAATACTGGTACTACTAACATTTGCGTTTATATCTCCTTTATTTGCATTCTTAAAAGTGAATGTTCATTTAATTAATGGCCTTTTTATATCCCTGCCTGTGAGGCAGGGACTCATATGACTATAAAAGAAGCATCGCCTGCAGCATTCTTATCAGTTCGTCCAGCTGTCGTTCCGCTGCAGGATCGGCCGCGCGGTTGACGGCGAGAAATCTGACAGGCGCGAAGAGCATAGCTCCCATATTCCAGTCGTCACACCGTCTCATGATGCCCCGGTTCTGATAGGAGCGTATGACGTCGAAGATGTCATAGCTGTTGTCCTGCTCACTGACCCGGTCGGATAGGGAAGGACACCTGGAGCACTGTTCCACGAAACTGAACACATCTTCATACTCAGTTGAGAAGGAATACCATCCTCTGACTATAGTGTCGATCAGCTCATATCCGCTCATATCCGGACGGACCAGATGCATCAGGTACTGATAGGGCCTCCTTGAGTATTCGCGGAAAACCTCGGCGAGCATCTCTTCCTTGCTGTCATAATAGACATATATGGTGGCAGGGGATACTCCGGCTTCTCTTGCTATCTTGGACACGGACACGCCGTCTATGCCTTCTCTGAGGATAAGTCTGACCAAGGCATCTTTTATCCGCTGGCGCTTTTCTTCATCCTTGAACCGCATTGCCGGACACCTCCGTATAGATAAGATACTGAATCAATAATAAACGAACGTTCGGTTATAGTCAAGCGGCTTGTGGTACAGATATCACAGAAAGGGATCACTGACCGTTTTCTTAACAGCGAAAAAAATGAGAAAGCAGTTTAATTACTTGTTAAAATGGATTTATGGCAAAGATGTCTCAGATATGAGCAACAGTTCATAGACCGCAAATACTAATTATCAGTTTATAACAGTCGACTAAAGGAGGAAAACATGAAACGAACGGTCGATTACAGCAGTCTTAAAGGATTCAACTACACTCAGTCCAACAGTCTGAATGACAGGGATTTCTGGGCCAGATATGATCACAGCATAGTCGACAGAGATCTCGGTTATGCAGAGAGGCTTCACCTCAACAGTGTGAGGATCTTTATGGATATCAGCATGTACCAGAGTGGACCTCAGAGGTTCCTGTCAAACATCAGGGATTTCGTCAGGACGGCATGGGAGCATGGGATCTCAACGAACCCGATACTGTTCATGGGATTTCGTTTTCGTGATGACGAACTGACATGGGAAGAGATGAACGCCGTAGAGGGACTCAAGCCGCTGACAAAAACCATAGAGGATCCTTCCTGCTGGCACATCGGCGAGGAATATGTCGATGAAGTCATCGCAACGCTGAAGGATGAACCGGGACTGCTGTTCTGGGATATAGCGAACGAACCGGGATACACAGATAGATTCGTCACCTGGTATGACGAGGAATTTGATTACCTGCAGGAGTTCCAAGAAGCTCCTGATCTCGAAGTGTTAAGGCGGAGACAGGAAAAGACTTGGTCGATCGTCAGGCATTTTATGAAGTATGTGAAAGAAAAGGATCCGGATCATGACGTCGGAGTAGGAAACATCTTCATCTACGAGACGGAGGCGAGCGGAACCGCAGAGATAGCTGACGTTATCGTGTTTCATGATTACTCCTGTACCAGAAGACGTCTGAGGAACATTCTTCAGATGGCGGCGGATCTTTCTGAGAAATACGGCAAGCCTGTTCTTAACAACGAGATGTGCTGCATAGGAAGGGCGAATCCGTACGATATGGCTATCCAGATGCATGAGGAGTTCGGTATTGGGTGGTTCCTGTTTGAATTAATGATAGGTAATGACTCATGGAGGCGGGTGCACGGTGTGTGCTATCCTGACGGAACTGTCAGAGATCCTTCCATAGTTGCAGCTATTCTGGGTTTTTACCGCAACAGAGGTGAGACAGCCGTCAGGTCTGATGTCAACCAGGAGGATTATGTCAACCGAGCAGTCATTCTGGCAAAGAGAGTGACCGAGTCTGTGAGGCAGAACAGCAGGAGGGATCACAGCAGGGATGTCGAGGACGTTCTTGAAGTTGCCGAATATGCCGCAAACCTTCTTGAGGGTGGAGAGCTTGTGCCGATGGCTTATCCTCCCACAGCCCGCATCGATGCGATGAGACGCCGCAGTGAAAGCACTGACGTGCAGGAAGCTTTGGATCTGATGTACGAGATCTTGGAGACACTCACCAGAGCCTGTCATGTCAGACTTCCTGAACCTTACAGACTTTCATAAGGAAGATACGGCTCCTGCCAGTGAAACTGTTGGCTTGCGATATGGAAAGGCAGACGGAGTCCGTCTGCCTTTTATCTTCGGTATTCTTTTTCCCTGGATTAATGCGGAGTAAACGTATCAGCATGGTATTCAGCGGTCATCACTTTGCCTTGCAAACAGCCGCCTGAATCAGCCTATAGTGCATAGTTTTCCCCTTAGGACATAACCGATCTTCTCGTAGCACGCATTTGATGCGGCATAATCAGCATCCGTATAGAGCATTGGCATAAAGCCCTTGTCCCTGATTAGCGCAGTGACCTGATAAACCAGATGTTCTGCGTAGTGCTTCCTGCGGGCTTCTTCTCGGGTAAAGACAAGTCCTATGGACGCCATATCACCTGCAGGATGCCAATTGCAGCTGGATACACATTTGCCGGAGGCATTCTTCCAAAAAAACACAGTACCGGCCTTAATTCCCTCTTCAGCCTGGATGCGGTATTGCTCACGGCTCTGCTTATCTATCCCTACAGCGTTGTGAAACATATCGTAAAAATCGACAAGTTCATCAAGGTCTTTCGCCGTGCATTGATAAAGCTCTCCGTCAGTCGTGCTTTCAGGTGCAACAGGATCCGGGCAGTCATAAGCGAAGAGATTCGTTGTGACAGCAAGAGTCAACCCTTTTTCTCCGGCTTTGTTTATGAAAAACTCTGCCAGTTCATATTTCATATTGAAGCGGTGACTGCCGTCCAGAAAAGCGTTTTCATCGGCAAGAGCAAAGGCCCGTCCCATATCTTCTTCAGATGCATCATCAGGTGTCCAGATCCATACAGGATACGGCTGGCCGGAAAAGCACATAATGAGCCTTTCATGATCGGACAATAGCAGCATGTTATTGCCGCCGATGATCCTTGATAAAACTGAAAACGTATACCTGTCACCGATAAGCAGTTTATAGTCTCTCCCGTCTACGAAATGATCCATGATTTAACCTGCGTAACACAATAAAGCGGATTAGTTCTTCAAACTGATTTAATTATAAGGTAAATCGGCCGGATGTAATATGTTCTTTCGTGAACGGTAACATACTGGTACGCTGTTACAGAGAATTGACATACCCGAGCTAAAGGCTGACAATATAAACAGACTGACAAACAGTCCTCATATTCAGTGAGGAAAATGATGCGAGAGATCGCAGGAAAGAGGAACATCGAATGATCTATGTCAAACTCAACAACGGCGTTGAGGTCCCAATGCTCGGACTCGGCGTGTTCAGGACACCGGAAGGCGAAGAGACGATCAACGCGGTAAAATGGGCAATGGAAGCGGGATACAGGCATGTGGATACCGCGAAAATGTATCACAATGAGGCATCTGTCTCAGCCGGAATCAAAGCTGCCGGTCTCAAGAGGGAAGATGTTTTCATCACTTCCAAGATAATCCCGGAAGACATAATCCTCGGAAAGACAGCCGAAGGATTCGACCAGACACTGGCAGAACTCGGATCTGATTATGTCGACCTCATGCTCCTTCACTTCCCGATGAAGGATGAGATGAATATCGCTGCATACAAGACGCTGGAGGAGTACTACAAGGCAGGAAAGGCGAGAGCGATAGGTGTCTCGAATTACAACAACCGTCAGCTCGGAGTGATCCTCGACAACTGCGAGATCGCGCCGGCCGTAAACCAGATCCACATCACTCCTTTCGCGAATGAGCAGGAGCGCCTTGACTTCTGCATGAGCAAGGGCATCTATACGGAAGCTGCCAGCCCGTTTGGAGGCACCGGAAGGACTGACGCGGTCCTCAAGAATCCGACCATCTGCGCTATCGCGGAGGAAGTCGGCAAATCTCCGGCTCAGGTAGTTATCAGGTGGAACCTTCAGAGAGGTACTATCATGATCCCGAAATCCGTACATCAGGAGAGGATCATATCCAACTTCGATGTATTTGATTTTGAGCTTAACGACGAGCAGATGTCGAAGATACTCGCTCTCAATGATCCTGATAATTATCCTTTCATGGATGCTGAGAGCGCATATGACAGATGGTCAGCCAGGCTCAGGGGAGAAGAGACATTCCCGCCGCGCAGATAAAGACATATCGGGACAATACGCATTGGAAATGGTTTAAGTCGGCACATAAACGCATATAGCGAAGATAGAGTGCGAGACCACCATATACAGGCCAAATGAAGAGGCTGCAGAACACTTTGTGTGTTCCGCAGCCTCTTTCAAATCATTTTAATTGACCGATTATCAATCACAGACCCAGTTTCGCAAGTTCTTCCTTGTTCTTTTCCACTGTTTCAGGGTTCAGTGTATTGATGAGGAGCATGCACATGGCCGCAACTGCAAAGAACGCTGCGGGAATTAGCGAGATGTGCAGCTTGATACCGATCCTGGCAAGAGGAGCCTGGATCCCGGAAATGCCAGAATCATATCCGGTAGCTTTATGACAAAGCCAGAAAACCACAGCCTGACTTGTATAAGAGAGACGCATGAAGAATGCACGGATCCCCATCAGAACTCCGTCTTCACGGCGCTTCTCCGAAACGACTACGGAATCAACTACATCAGCCATGGCAGGAGTCATGAATGTCCAGAAACCCCCGAAGCCAAGTCCCCATACAAACATGCCGATCATAAAAGCGAGCTGTGAATCAGCAAAGAACAAGGCGCCCGAGGCAGCAGCCATGGCAAAGCTGGTTATCACCAGCAGTTTCTGGTTGTTGTTGCGGATGCGTTTTGCAACGGCACGCCAGACAACGATCGATACAAGAGCGCCGATCAGCATGCCCGCGAATATGGGAGTAGTGGCAGAACTCTTCATGCCCAGAACTCCGCTTACGACGTAGTTCACGGATCCTGTCATGCACATGCATGCGCTCTGGTAAAAGAACAGCATGAGAAGCAGTGCCAGGAATTCCCTGTGTTTTACGGACTGTACAAGAGCCCTGAAGAAACCCATCTCGTCCTGCTGTTCTACCTTCAGGCTGGCATTCTTCATCTCGGAGGTCTCACTTACGCCTCTTCTTATCAATAAGGCACCGATGATGCCAATGGCACCGATTATCAGAGCGCTTATTGCAAAGCTCTCAGGCTTACCGTAGGAATAGAAAAGAGGAGGGAGTACAGCGCCGAGCGCGATCCCGAAAACCCCGATAGATGTAGCGATGACAGCAGTCTTTGCCCTTTCTTCCGTTGTGCGGAACTTGTTTGGAAAGACCTCCTGATAGTTGACTTCCCACAGGGAATAAAAGCCGTCGTTGAGACAGACAAACACGACCATCCACAGGAAGAGTCTAACGGGGTCAGCGCGGACCCAATCAGGAACGGCAAAGATACCTACATATGAAACGGAACACAGGATGATGCCCGAGAGAATCCACGGAGTGTGGCGTCCGAATCTTTTTGTAACCTTGCTGGTCTTGCCGGTGATGTAGCCGATCAGCGGGTCGTTTACTGCGTTCCATATAGAATAGATCACTGTTGCAATGGTCACGTAAAGCGCATCCAGACGCATTTCCGATTCATAAAAGTAGTAGACCATGATACCGTATGCGCCTGACAGGAACTCAGCGAGGAATTTTCCTGTGCCGTACGAAGCCATCGTAAGAGTTGATGTCTTTTTTTCAGTCATTCTGTACCTCAGTTGTTTTTTTCAGAATTCTACATGTATTTACCTGCAATAGTCAATTCTGAATGCCGCTCCGCTGTGGAATATCGTAAAGGGAGCGTATTGTGTATCTGAACTAGTCATTGTACCATTTAGCTCCGGCCAGAGAGTCTATTATCATATCTCTGTAGAATCCGGATAAAAGATCCGGGAACTCTTTCTTTAGCATGGCAACCGCATTCCGCCTGGATATCTTTTTATCCTTTATCATACATGCCAGTTTCAAAGACCGGTCCTCTATCTCTTCAGTCAGGAAGATGACAGGCTCCTTTTTGTGTCGGAAGAAGTCACTGACTGTTTTCATAACAGCGGTCCTCTCTGTCCCAGACAGTCTGTTTCTCCGTCTTTCTTCAGGAAGGTTCCAGGGCAGGATCTCGCGGTCTTCTGTTTCAAGCCAAAACATTTCATAGGGATCAGCCAGAAAATAGCTGACCATCATCTCTCCGGGTATTCTGACTGTTCTGTTTCCGTAGTACACATCAGCGCTGGATCTGCTGCTTATTGCCGTGCCGGTGATCCGCCATTCTTCCTGCAGCAACTTCTTGTATATCCTCCTCGGTCAATACTTGTTGTTCCTCATTTTTTTCCGAAGAACTCTTCTTCTGTGATCTCTCTGGTATTATCTGTCTCTTCTCCGGTAAAGGCATTGTATTTATAGTCGGTGTCGTAGTAGTGAGTTTCCATAGGCTCCTTCTTGTGCTTGAGAAATACGATCGCGAACAGGGAAATAAAAGTTCCGACAGCTCCTATTATGCCTGCTCCCAGAATGATGAAAGCAAGCTTTCCTGGATGGATAAACTGCATAATGAGCCCTATAAAGACACCGAAGAAAAACATATAGCCGAATGTCTCAATAATGCGTTTTTCACCCTTTGTCGCCTCCCAGCTGCCTGAAGCATGGAATTCCTTTCCCTTACGACGCTCGTAAAGCGGTATCACGGTTCGGTTGTTTCCTTTCATGCTTTCGTGCACGATGTTTTCAACTCTTTCGGAAATGTGTTCATTTGTATCGTTCATCTCTCGTCTCCTAATACTCTTATGTGTAATTGAAGCTGCTACGAAATCTGTCTGACTGGGTTTTGATCCGTACAACATAATAACTGGGCTTTGAACAGGTCGTTTTATGGATCTGTTATCAAATCCGATATTGAATCCCCATGATCCTTCGTTTGCCTGGTTCGTTTATTCAAAATAAGATGTCAGCAATTCTATCAACAGTTCGTATTTGTCGATCCTTGTATTCTCACTGTTTTTCCTGATGACCGTATGGTGGTATCTTTATGGATATTACAAAAGCCTTAGAAACAGTGAGTTTCCAAGGCTTTTCACTGGCGTCCCCGAGAGGATTCGAACCTCCGACCCCTCGCTTAGGAG
>JAFWDH010000010.1 GCA_017513135.1 Oscillospiraceae bacterium | reverse complement strand
GCCAGCGTTCGTCCTGAGCCAGGATCAAACTCTCTAAATTATTGTATATCCTGCGCATCGCTGCGCTTGATACCTTAGCTCGAGAACGCCATTTCTGGCTTTTCCTCGTTACTTTTGTGAGCTTCTTCGCTCACTAACAAGGGCTGCACTTTTTGTGTGATATTGTTTAATTTTCAAGGTCCAAGAGTATCTTTTCAGCGTCCGCTCTTCACAGGCGCGAGATATATTCTATCAAGGCAGAAATACCATGTCAACAACTATTTTTCGATTTTTTTCAGAAGTTACAACGGCGCCGTGCGTATCGCACGGCGCCGCCTTCAAACAGTTTTTCTCCGATGAACTCCGATCAGTTTCTGGTATATACCGTCTTCCCTTCCTGAGCGTTTCCGCCGCCGTCTATCCTGAATTCGCCGGCAGGTTTCCTCTCATTCTTTTCTCTCTTGGAGAGCATCAAAGCGCTTATCAGGGCAGTGAACGGAATGGTGAGTATGATCGTAGCCGCACCGACAAGCATGTCTTCAAGGTTTATTATTACCTGCTCCAGATTCAGCATCTCCATGATGCTCGGCTGATATGTAACGATCAGCAGGACTGTGCAGAGCGAAGTGCCGATATATGCGAGGATCAGTGTGCTTATCTGAGTTCCGAGGATATCGCGTCCTATATTGAATCCGGAATTCAGCAGGGATCTGAAATCGGTGCTTCCTGTAGTCTCGTGCATCTCCCATACCGATGTTGATATGGACATCGACACGTCCAGAGTGGATCCGAGCGCTCCTATGATTATCGCAGCAAATGTGACAGCTCTGAGGTCTATCGGTTCATCGAGGATCGCAACAACGAACATGTCTTCGTCCGAAGCGAAGCCGGTGATCTTCATCGCGGAATTGAGCACCAGGGTCAGCAAGCCCGCCAGTGTGACTCCTCCGACCGACCCAAGGATCGATGCGAGAGACTTCTTATTGAATCCGCCGACATAAGGCGGAGTAATAATGATGGAATAGGCGCACACCAGAAGCGTCCACAGATACACATTGTAACCGGACAGTATTGCAGGTACGAACACAAAGAATACCGACGCTATAGTTAGTCCCAGCGACAGCACTGAAGCTACGCCTTTCAGTTTTGCAAACAGGATAAGGAAAGCGATTATTATGGCAAACAGTATTGCAAGCTCTTTCACTCTGAAAAAGTTGCCAGCCCTCGCCTCCTCGCTTGCGGGAGTCACATGGACGTATATCCAGTCGCCCGGTTCTACCGGTACCGCCGTTGCGGCAACGACATCATCATAAGACTGCACCGCAACTATCGAGTCTCCCTTCTTTTCTCCGAACAGCACTGTGCCGGAGAACTTTACGGAAGTCTGCGTCGCATCGACGACCCCTCCGTAAGAGGCGGTTCCCTCAGTCACAGACAGTATGCTGTCCACCTTGACCAGGTATGACACGGTCTCAGAGCTTACCTGAGATGTAAAAAGTCTCGCGTTCTTGCACGCTATCCTGTTTCCGACGATTATGGTCAGTACAGAAAAGACGAACAGGATAACGAACTGATATGCGTTTCTGAATCTGTTGCTACGCTTTCTCATTTTCCCTCCTGCGGCGTTCTTTTCATGTTTCATCTGCAGAACGTCATAATGATTTAAGATTATATCACAAGAATGCAATGATTATTGTGAAGTTTTTCAAGCTTTTGAGATCCGCCCATTCATATAATTCAGGACCTTCTTCTTTTCCCAGCTCCACCGGGGCTCTATCAGAAGATTCTTTGCCCCGTCTCCTGTAAACCTGTGCACCACCGTGTGAGCAGGGAGCATACTGAGAATGCTTATCACGATCTCCGTGTATTCTTCCAGTGTAAGGATATGAAACGGCTCATTTAGATACTGCTTCGCCAGAGTTGTACCTTTCAGGACCTGCAGCATATGAATCTTTATCCCGTCGATCTCAGGGCTCAGGGCAGATACATATCTTCCTGTTTCCAGCATATCCTCTCTGTCCTCTCCGGGCAGCCCGAGGATTATATGGATGATCACCTCCAGACCTGCTCTTTTGAGCCGGCCGTATGCCTTCTCAAACGTTTCTCTGCCGAAACATCTGTTCATTCTCTCCCCTGTCGCATCATTGGACGTCTGCAGTCCGAGTTCCACCCAGACCGGTTTTATGTCTGAAAGCCAGGCAAGATAATCGACCATGCCTTCCTCAAGGCAATCAGGTCTTGTAGCAACGGACAGAGCACAGACCTCCGGGATCTCTATCGTCTCACGGAACATTGCCTTGAGTCTGTCCTGATCTCCGTAGGTATTGGTGAATGACTGGAAATACCCTATGAATTTGTCCGCTTTTGTCTTGCCGGAAATGAGCTTCTTTCCGTATTCGAACTGTTCCCTTACGGGAATGTCAGGAAACGAGAACTCCCCGGCACCTTGTGCTGAGCAGAATGCACATCCACCGATCCCGACGGTCCCGTCCCTGTTTGGGCAGGTACAGCCGGAGGAGAGCGGTATCCTGTACACCTTTCCTCCGAATCGCTTTTTCATCTCATCTGAGAACCTTATGATCTCCATCCGACAGGTCTTCACAGCCTTTCTGCTATTTATATTCATTATATTATATGGCAGGCGGATATCTGAAAGTCCCTGCCGCAGCACTGTAGGAGCCTGCAAATTGTATTCCGCTGTACTAACGATTAGAATATAGAAGATGTGATATGTCCGCATTTGCGGTTATGAACATACATCAGGCAGCCGTCTATGACGGCTGTTCCCAAAAAAAAAAATAAAGGGTGTTTCAGTATATGGACATCAACATTATTGGCGCGGCTTCGGATCTCGGAGTATCGCTGGACGGCACTTCCAAAGCTCCAGAGCTGCTTCTTCAGCATTTCAGGGAAATATCCTCTGAGCTGATATCTCCGTCGGAGCCGTGCACAAAAAGTCTGACTCGTGAAGATAAGAGAAAAAACGAAGGAGCGCTGAACCGCTTCAACGCTGAATTGTATTCGCGGGCTGTTTCGTCAAAAGCTTCCGGTTCTTTCACCGTTTTCCTCGGAGGAGACCATTCCTGCGCCATACCGTCAGTTCTTTCTTCCGTAACGCAATACGGCAGGATCGGAGTGATGTGGATAGACGCTCACACGGATTACAATACATTCCGCACCACAGAAACAGGAAACATCCACGGATTGCCGCTCGCCTGCATCTCCGGTTTTGAATGCGGTGAACTGAGAGAATTCCATAGCGGCGGCACCGTAGATCCTCAGAACATATGTGTTATCGGCGCCAGATCGATCGACCGGGATGAAAAGGATAACGTTAAGAAAGCCGGCATACACCTTTACTCTGTGGATGATCTCAGAGAGAGAGGAATAGCAAGCGTAATGGAAGAAGCCTTTTCAATATGTCTGAACGGCACTTCTGCAGTACACGTCAGCTTTGACCTTGACGTCATAGACCCGACAGAGGCACCCGGTGTCTCTGTCCCGGAAAAAGACGGCATCACCAAAAGAGAAGCACTGCTGATAAACAGCATTGTCTCAGGCAGGATAGATGAGGTCTGCTCTTATGACCTGGTGGAGCTTAATCCTCTCAGGGATACAGAAGGCAGAACAGAGACCACCGCGTGCAGGCTGCTGGACCAGCTTCTGGTATCCGTGAAATCGAAATAGACAGACGGCACATCATCGCCGCACCGAAGTTGTTTTGAAAGGAGATGCGCTAAATGGAATACAGGCGTCTTAACGCGAATGCCTCAGAAAGATTCAAAAAGATTACTCTGCTGCATTCAAACGATATGCACGGGGATTTCTTCGTGGATAAGGTAGACGAAAAGCTGACAGGCGGAGTATCGATGCTTTCCGGCTATCTTACCAAGTGCCGCAATCAAGATCCCAACGTCATCTACACGATAGCCGGAGATATGTTCCGCGGTTCTGTTATCGACAGCGAGTTCCTGGGACTCTCAACCATCCAGATCGTCAACCTCCTCGCTCCGGACGTAGTAACGCTCGGGAATCATGAGACCGACTACGGCGTAGCTCATCTGCTGTTCCTCGAGAAGATGGCTACCTTCCCGATCATCAACGCGAACCTCTATATCAAGCAGAACGACACAAGGCTCTTCAATCCGTGCTATATCATGGAGATAGACGGCATGAAGATCCTGTTCATAGGCATCCTCACGGAAGAAGTCATTTCCCAGACAAAGGGAGAGAACGTCATCGGCTCCTTCATAGGCATAGAGGAGGCTGCTTCTGAGGTCGAGAAGATCTGCAACTCATATAACGGACTTGACATAGACCTGACGGTCCTGCTCACCCACATAGGCTTCGAGGAAGACAAGAAGCTGGCTTCACTGATCGATCCGTCCTGGGGAATTGATATCATAATCGGCGGCCATTCCCATACCTTCATCACCGAGCCCGCCATAGAGAACGGCATCCTCATAGTTCAGGCAGGAACCGGCACTGACCAGATCGGCAGATTTGACCTGATCATCGACACTCTCAACAACTGTATCGATTCCTATAGATGGACCCCCGTTCCGATCAATGAGGATACCTGCCCCAGAGACGAGAGGATGGAGGAATTCATCGGATCCATCAAGGCGCAGACAGACCTTAAATATGCCAAGGTAGTCGCCAACTTCGACTACGAGCTTGAGCATCCGGACAGATGGATGCAGACGGAGCTCGGCGGGGTCTTTGCCGACGCTATGAAAGACAGCCTTGCAGTCGACCTGTTCTTTATGGGTTCGGGATCTGTCAGGAAGAAGCATATGGGGCCGATCGTAACCCTTCAGGATTTCACGGAATGCTACCCATATGACGGAAAATCCTACGGAGTCAAGCTGACAGGTGCTCAGCTGAAGAAGGCCCTTCTTCATATCTACCGCGACGCCGCATGGCTCGGCAACCACACTGAGTTCTATCAGCTGTCCAAGGGCATGCACGTTATCTACTCCAAATCAAGACACGAGCTGCTCAAATGCGAGCTGAACGGCGATGAGGTCCGTGACGATCTGATATACAACGTCGGCATTCAGGAGTTCCACTACAACAACCTCCCTGAGTTCTTCAACTTGAGCTACGAGGAAGTCAAAGCGAACGGAGAGCCGATGATACTCACCACAAGCGATGTGCAGACTCTCCTTGAGTACTTCAAAAACAACAAGCACCTCGGTTTCGATGTGGAGGGACGTCTGGAAGTCGTAGACTGAAAACGGACATATAAAAAGCTCTGTCCTGTCGGGCAGAGCTTTTTTGTGTTGCGCACATTATAAGGTATAATTAACTAAATTAATTTTAGCAACAGAGTCTGATACTGCAACAGCAGATCTCCTCCGATCCACTTAAAAGATGATAATGCCCTAAGGAAGGAGAACAAAATGAAAAACAAACACAGAAGTATGGCTGGACTGACAGCCGCGGTAATGATGCTGGCTGCTCTTCTCAGCGGATGCGCGGGAAGGTACCGCATAAAATGCGTTTCCGGCGAGCAGTTCGTGGTATCCTGTCCGAGAACGGCAAGACCGGGTGATACAGTGAGGATAGAGACGGTCTCAGTGACTGACGCAGATCTGTACGTCAATGCTGTCGACGGCACCGAGATCCGCTTTATAAAAGAAGGGGTGTATGAATTTGAAATGCCCGATCATGACTTTGAATTCAAGGTCACGGTGATCAGCAACGGGCTAGCCTGAAAAGGAGGACCAAATGGAGCTTAAGGCGTATATATGCCCGCAATGCGGAGCAGCTCTTGAAGTGGACTCTCTCACCGTTTCCATGGTGAAGTGTCCAAACTGCGGTAATACTGTACACATCGGATACCGTGCAGGCGAGAACGATCCCGGCATAAAGACTTTCTCTACAGCAGACGGGATGCCCCTGGCATCAGCTGTGCTGCCTGACGGATATTCCACCCAGGGCTATCTGTATGAAAGGTGGCAGTCGGAGCTTGTACCTTTTACCACCAGGATCAGGGCTGACGGAAGCGACGGAAGCATCCTAATATCCGATTCCAAGGAACTGTTCCACGATGTAAGGAACGTATTCATCAAAGGAGTCATAGGTCTTGTCCCAAATCATGTGAGCAGCGGCTACACATCGTTTACCGAGCCCGACCTTTATCTGAAAAGCTGGGCGGAAAATGTATTCGGCGCGCCGCTCACGGAAACGTCCCGCACTGCTCTGCCGTCACGTCTGGGTTCCGATCCGGACGCCGCGCGTACACAGCTCGCTTCCGACATCAGCCGGTTCGATCAGTTCATGGAGATCTCCTCTTCTGCCAGAAACGTCCTGTGCAGTTCAGTGATGTGCAGATTCACAGGTACTCTGTCCAACGGACGCGAGGCTGTCGTGCTTGCCGGAATGGACTATGAGGGAGAGGAACTCGTCTACGGAGGCGACCTGTTCAGGGGGCTCAATCTGGACAACCAGTACATCAAAGCCGTAAAAGAAAGGATCGACCGATTCCTGAACAGGACCGGCAGCGCCAGTCTTTCCGAGATCGGAAGCACTTTCTCCGATGTTGTATCCGGAAGAGAGAAGCTCTCCTTCAGTGATCTGATGAGCGGAGGCATAATCGGAAAGGCCATGCGCAGGAAAAAAGAGAATCAGGCACAGCCGTCCGAGCATCGGCCGACACAGGTTCAGCAGAAAAACGATAGTGAGGAGATCCCGTTCGGTCACTGCAGAGACCACGGCATCAGGATCGACCAGATCACATTCGGTTCACACCGAAAATACTTCTGTTTCTGC
Source organism: Oscillospiraceae bacterium (assembly GCA_017513135.1). Classification (GTDB taxonomy): domain Bacteria; phylum Bacillota; class Clostridia; order Oscillospirales; family Ruminococcaceae; genus RUG11783. The sequence goes on along the minus strand of JAFWDH010000010.1, from coordinate 59,883 downwards.
TATAAGGAGAACGAAGCTGACGCTACGAGAGCCTTCCTGGACTTTGTGCGCACCTTACAGCCTTCTCCTTCTCTGGCACAGAAGGAAGCCGATGCCATTAGCCGCAAGTTCTCAGAAATACGTCAGACAGTCGCGCAAAACCAGGCAGTCGTCATGCAGAAGCAGGCTCACCTGCGTCAGCTCCAGATGCAGACCTCACAGATGATCGCGCAGAATGCGAGATCGGCATCTGCGGGTCTGATGGATTCCATCCAAAAGAGATCGGATGCCGAGAGCCGCATCTCTCAGGCAAGGTCTGAAGCAATACGCGGCGTAGACACCTACACGAACAGTTACGGACAGACATTTGATGTGAGCACAGCAGCCGACCATGTATATCAGAACCAGTACGGAGACGTGTTCGGCATATCCGGACAGGGCTTCGATCAGAACGATCTGAACCTGCTCAATCTGACAGAACTGACGAAGAACAAATGATTTCTTTCCCTGCAGCCAAGAGGGAGAAGAGACAGCCCCGTCTCTTCTCCCTCTTCCTTTTTTATCTTGATCAGTTTCCGCTTTCAACCTGACTTACATATATATCGACCAGCAGATCCTTGAGTTCGTCTGTTCCTTCCAGATATGTCCTAGGAGTGTCTCCCCAGAACATCACATTGGGTTCCTCCAGCGTGAAGGGTTTCCACAGAGGCTGGGGCAGTCCGGTGACATCCATACCGTTCGGATCCTCATTCTTTATGAAGAAACACAGGGCATTGCACATCTGGCGCGCCAGGTCATAATGCTTGCCGGTGAAGGGTCTCCAGCACTTGGCGAGCGTCTCGAAATGGAACCAGAGGTCCGATGAGTGGAAGGTACCGGGATGGTCATATCCGGGCATCTCGGGATTGAATTTGTACAGATAGATCGTGTTGTCCTTTCCGCTCTTCCTGTCAAATGTCTTCATTGCTCTCGCCGCCATCTCTGCGCCGCTGACTCTCGTGCGGTCCATTGCGGTCGGGAAGTCGGGTCCTATTAGTTCCATGTATCTGTCGGCATATTCGGGGAAGCTTCTCTCTGCAAGCCTGCGGAAGTCATCCATATTCCTTACTCCCATCGGGCCCATGATCTCTCCGATCGTCCCTCCCACGATAAGCGGCACCGGCATGCGTTTTCCCATCTGGAAATCAACATCGGACGGACTCATCAGATATTTCCCGTCGGCGACGGTCCCCCACATGAATCTCTCAGCGGCACAGAATTCCTCACATTTGTCTCTGAGCGTTACGGCATCCACCTTACGGGCTTCCTCCAGGTTCTTGACACCGAGGAAATCGAAGAACTTCACGCCCCACTCCTGCATCTCCTCAAATGTGAACGTCCGCATGAGAGATGGCTTGTACGGGCTTGCAATAAGTCCGCTCATAACGACAGCCCTCTGGAACAGCCCTTCGTTCTGCGGAGAACAGAGCTGCGCAATGACACTCAGAGCGCCGGCAGACTGTCCGCCGATGGTGATGTTTTCCGGATCCCCTCCGAAAGCGGCAATGTTTCTCTTGACCCAGCGGGTTCCTGCCTGCTGGTCCAGATGTCCGAAGTTTGCAGGCGCTTCAGGGCTCTCTGCGGTGATCTCGGGATGGGCTATGAATCCGAATGCGTTTAGCCTGTAGTTGACCGTGACTACGACGACGCCTCTTCTTGCGATGCGCTCCCCGTCAAATTCCATCTCAGCGGGATTTCCCTCTCTGAGACCGCCGCCGAAGTACCAAACGAATACAGGAAGCTTTTCATCGGTCTTCTTTGCAGGCGTCCATACATTAAGATACAGGCAGTCCTCATCCATCGGGATGTCGGGTCCACGTTCCACTCTCTGGTGTAGATGTTTGTCTCGTCCAGCCCCGGAATGTGCTGCATTGATATCGGCGCAAACTTGTAGCAATCAAGCACCCCGTCCCAGTTTTCGGCAGGCTGAGGCGCGCGCCAGCGCAGCTCTCCAACCGGCGGAGCGGCAAAGGGGATCCCCTTAAAAGAGGTTATCCTGGGATCTGCGGCCGGCAATCCCCTGACGATCCCGTTTTCTGTTCTGACTTCACGCAGCATGTTTTTTCTCCTTTTATCATTTTTCTGTTTGATCTCTCAGATCGTACAGTCTTTCAAAGTTTATAGCAGAGCTCGTACGCTTCACGTATGACGCTCATCAGATTGCCGACTTCGCGGGCATCACCGATGACATGTATCCTTTCTGCGGGATATCCTTCAGCTTCCAGTGCTTCTGCCGCTCTCCGCGCAGGTACATACCCGACTGACATGATGACGCTGTCAGCATCGATCTTTGTTTCTTTTCCGTTCTGCTCCACACAGACTTTCAGTTTTTCGCCGTTCTCTACGCCCCTGAACACTGTGGAAGTCATAACAGGGATCCCGTAGTAGCGGATGATCTCACGCAGCATATTTGAGTTTGCCGCGCAGAGTCCCGGCACCTGAAGAATGTCATTCTGCATCTCTACTACAACCGGCTTTTTTCCCTTGAGCACGAGATCATAGGCTATCTCAACGCCGGTAAGCCCTCCGCCGATGATCACGACATTCTCGCCGACCTGTTTGTAACCTCTGAGGTATTCGATCGCCTCGATCACCCTGATGTCGTCCAGTCCTTCAATATCCAGTCTCCTGGGCGAAGATCCCGTAGCGATCACTGCCTCGTCAAATTCCCTTATCTGTTCCGGCCCGGCTTCGGTGTTGAATCTTACATCCACATCCAGCTTCCTCATCTGGTTTCTGTACCAGTCAAGGAGCATTCTGTCCTTTTCCTTGAAGCTTGGAGCGGCAGCTGCAATGAAAGCTCCTCCGAGCTCTCCGGTCTTCTCGAATAATGTGACTCTGTGTCCGCGAAGCGTCAGTATCCGCGCGGCTTCCATGCCGCCCACGCCGCCGCCGACTATCGCTATGCTCTTTTTCTTTTCAGCGGGAACTAGATCCCATTCTGTCTCCTCCATCGCTGTCGGATTCACGGCACAGTGCGCCATGCTGACCCCCCGGCTGACAGGACTGCGTACAAGGCTTATCCCGAAGCATCCGTTGTGACAGGCGATGCAGGGACGAATGTCATCCTCTCTCCCCTCTCTGGCTTTGTTGAGCCACTCAGGGTCGGCCAGGAACTGACGCGCGACTCCGATACCGTCTATCTCGCCTGCAGCGATCACCCTGTCCGCAAACTCAGGATCCTCCATGCGTCCCGCGCAAAACACAGGTATATTGACAAATTTCTTTATGTATGAGACCTCCGGGAAATTGCAGTGCAGCGGCATGTATACAGGGGGGTGCGCCCACCACCATGAATCATATGAGCCGTTATCGGCATCAAGAGCATCCGCTCCAGCGGCTTCCAGAAGCCTTGCCGCCGCAGGACTCTCCTCCAGACTCCTCCCGAACTCTTTGTAATCCTCGCCCGGAAGCGCGCCCTTATTGAAGCCGCGCATCTTGCTCGACACGCTGTACCTGATCATAACGGGATAGTCTTCCCCGCAGGTCTTCTTGATCTCACGGATAACTTCGGTTATGAATCTGAACCTGTTCTCCAGGCTTCCGCCGTATTCGTCAGTCCTTCCGTTGGTGCTTGAGATGGTGAACTGGTCGAGCAGATATCCTTCGTGGATCGCATGGATCTCGACCCCGTCGATACCGGCCTTTTTGCACATCAGCGCCGATTTTCCGAAAGCATCGACCAGATCATGTATCTCCTCACGTGTCAGCCCCCGGTGCTTAAGGTCAGGCATCCACACGTTCGGTATCCCGTCGGACGGCGCGACCATTAGAAGATTTCTCATCTTCTCGTCCATACCCGGTCCCAGCCCTATCAGCTGAGCCCGACCGAAACCCGCGCCGAGCTGGAAAAAGTATTTTGCGCCTCCGGCATGGATCTCATCGATCACTTCTCTGACAGGGCCGAGAAAAATATCCTCTTTCTCATAGAGATACCCGTTTGCATCCTTGACGCCGGTGACTCCCGGGACTATGAGACCAACGCCTCCCCGGACACGCGCCATATAATAATCCCTGATATGAGGATTGAATCTGCCGTCATGCCCCAGAAATGACGTGCCTCCCATAGCTGTAAGTATGACTCTGTTCCTGAGAGTCACGTTTCCGATGCTGACCGGTGAAAAAAGCGAACTGTATTTTTCCGGCATGGTTTTCGTCCTTTCCCGCTGAAACGTCGACATCAGCGTATCAGTTTAGCTGATTCTTTCTTTTAATTATATCCGTCACATGTGTTCAGTTTAACCCTCAAAAAAGCAAAGAGCACCTGCTTCTTCCATTCAACAGGTGCCCGATCATCATTCATAGCCGGCAGTGAGATACACCATTACGATAAAGCCCAGCAGTCCAAACCAGAAGGCCAGACTGACCGGAGGTACGAACATTACTCTGAGAACTGTCCTGATCCCATCCCATGTCACGCGGAAGTTCAGCTTCTTTCTGTATCTTTTCCTCTTTCCGTTCTCTTTGATGATATATATCCAGGGATTGTCGTGCAGCTCCACTATACCGAACTTGAGCAGATATATGGGAACTACGGGAACAGCGATACAGAACCACACTGCTGATCCTCCCAGAAACAGTCTCTGAAAGTCAAAGCCGTTGATCAAGAGCGCCGCGATGACCGGAAGAAAAAGCGCTAACATGCACAGGGCCGCCATCCTGATGACTCTCAGGGGCGATGTGAACCTCAGAGCGACCGGCTGCTCCTTCTCACCTATCTTCTCGAAGAACACCGGTTCTTCAGTCTTCCGCAATAGAACGCTATCTCTGGGCACCAGACCTCCCTTCTCCCTCACCAGCGTCTTCCCTCCGGACGTAAAGATCTCCCTCCCCGATTCGACCGTGAAATCGTTTCTGGCTGTGTCTGAATACAGGCACAGTGTTACTATGATGAAGAATGCAGCCAGGATCCCCGAGATCAGAACGCTTCTGGCAGTATCCATTCCGAATAATCTGAAAGCCAGGAAAGAGGCCAGCGCGAACACGGCAGTCGCTGCTATGGCCTTAAGCCACCAGGGAAGAAAGTAGTAGTAAGATTCCCTGAGAGATCTGACGCTGACCTTTCCGGTCTGTCCGTTGACCGCCGCCATCAGGTCTCCCTTACAGATGTAATACACCGGGAGCAGCACCGGAAGCCTTACGGCGGAACTGATGTCCGCGTCCACCTCTACAGCCTTGCTCTCAAGTACCTTCCTCACATACGGCGTATATGACGTTTGCGTCTCTTCCCTTACTCTGGCATTCAGTTCCGATGCGGGAATGTCCGCTGTCTTGACTCGCTTTCCTGCGACATATGCGAAATCGAATTCAACAAGTCCGTTCGTATCGAACGGCTCCATTCCGTCAAGGAGTAGGTTGTCCAGCTGACTGGACCTGTTCACGAACTCATCACTGATGAATCCTTCACAGCTGTACTTCCTGAACCCGTCCATCCTTGAGACCTTCATGTGAACCGGCCCGCGTATCATCTCATAAGGAAGGTAGAACCCTCTGAGTTCCTTTATCAAGCCAGACAGTTCTCTGGCTTCTCTTTTCAAACGGTTCCGGCTGCACCACTCGGAGAGCGCTGCTTCCGCCTCGCTCTGCGTCAGAGCGAACGGTATCACGCTTTCCGGCATGTCAGAGGCATCAAGATAATCCGTCCTTACCAGGCTTCTCCCGCAGAACGGGCAGTTTGACAATGCTTCTCCTTCCTCAAACACTATCTCCGCCCCGCATCCGGAGCAGTCAGCCTTGAACAGTCTGAACGTCTTTACTGAGTTTCTGAGCCGCCCTGACTGTAGTTCCCGGAAGCCCTGCTTTTCTTTAAGCGCTTCGTCTATCTTTACAATGCCTCCGCAGTATCCGCACAGGTACTCCTGCCTGACGATATCAAAATCGGCAGGCCCTCCGCAGTTCGGGCAATGTATGTCAGTTATCCTTTTTCTGTCGGACATCTTCTCTGTTTCTCCTGCACTTGCGTTTATTCTCCCGGCACAGAATATCTGCACTTTACTAATAGAATGATACCATACAAAAAAGAGATCTTACCGACCTGCTGCCAAGGTAAGATCTCCCTGTATGTTATATCATTCAGTCCATCTGGCGAACTCTTCGTCTGTCGCGAGCACCCTGTGCGTATCGCTCAGGACATGCTCATGCCCGTTCTCATACACGACTCCCTCTTCATCCTTATTGTAGGAAAGCGATGTACGCTGCTTCTCTACGATCGGATTGGGATGGGGGATTGCTGAAAGAAGCGACCTTGTGTATGGATGTATCGGGTTTTCGAAGATCTCGTCAGTCGTTCCGGTCTCCACTATATGACCGAGATGCATAACGCCGATCCTGTCAGAGATGTATTTTACCATCGAAAGGTCGTGCGCGATGAAGAGGTACGTCGTGCCCATCTCATCCTGGATATCTCGCATGAGGTTGACGACCTGTGCCTGGATCGACACGTCCAGTGCCGAGATGCACTCGTCCGCGATGACGAGTTTAGGATTCATGACCAGAGCTCTCGCGATCCCGACACGCTGTCTCTGACCTCCGGAGAACTGATGCGGGAATCTGGTCGCCTGTTCGCTTGAGAGCCCCACCTTCTCCAGCACATCGCTGACTCTTTCATCGATCTCTTCCTGGGAACTGCAGATATGATGGATCTCGAGCCCTTCGGCAATGATCTGCGATATCTTCTTGCGGGGATTAAGGCACGCCATCGGGTCCTGGAAGATCATCTGCATGTTCGTTCTGAGATACTTTTCGTCTTCCTTGGAGAGCTTGCCGGAGATATCCCTGCCGTCAAATATGATCTTTCCGTCGGTAGGTTCATAGAGCCTGATGATCGATCTGCCGGTCGTCGACTTCCCTGAGCCGGACTCACCGACCAGCCCGTAGGTCTCCCCTTCGTAAATGTCAAAACTGATGCCGTCCACGGCTTTCGTGGTGAAGCGGCGGCTGATCCTGAAGTATTGCTTAAGATTCTCTACGTGAAGCAGAGGTGTTCTGTTCTCACTCATAAAGCTCAGCCTCCTTCTTCATCTTCTCGATCCTTACACGGAGTTCCTCTGGCACCTCGACTTTAGGCGCTCTGGGATCACACAGCCATGAAGCCACTCTGTGCTGACCGCCGACATCGTACATGGGAGGCTCTTCCCTGTAGTCGATATTCAGTGCAAACGGATTCCTCGGGGCAAATGCGTCTCCCTCGATTTTCTCCATAAGGTTCGGCGGCGATCCGGGAATGGCGAACAGGCGTCTCGAATTAGTATCCACATCCGGCATGGAGCTCAGCAGCCCCCATGTGTAAGGATGTCGCGGATCGTAAAACACTTCATTGATCCGGCCTTTTTCCACGATCCTCCCCGCGTACATGACCGCAACGTAATCAGCGACTTTCGCGACGACGCCCAGGTCATGAGTTATATAGATGACCGACACTCCCTTTTTCTTCTGGATATCCTTGATGAGCTCAAGTATCTTGGCCTGGATCGTAACGTCCAGCGCCGTGGTCGGCTCATCGCAAATAAGGATGTCCGGGTCGCAGGCAAGCGCTATTGCAATGACTACACGCTGCCTCATACCGCCCGAAAGCTCGTGCGGGAACTGCTTGAATCTCTTGTCTGGATTGTCTATGCCGACCTCTTCAAGAAGCTCCATCGCTCTCTTTTTAGCTTCTGCGAGAGAAATGTTGTAATGCTCTCTCATAGGCTCCATGATCTGTCTTCCGACCGTCATGGTCGGATCGAGAGAGGTCATGGGGTCCTGGAAAACCATTGCTATGTGTTTCCCGCAGAATTTATATCTGATGTCCTTCTGTGACATCTTGACAAGGTCCACTTCCTGCTGTTCGCCGTTCTCATCGGTATAGCGATAGACGATCTGTCCTGAATTGATGACGCCGTTGCTGTCCAGTATCCCCATTATGGTCTTTACTGTTACGGATTTTCCCGATCCGGATTCACCGACGATAGCGATCGTCTCTCCCTTAAACAGATCGAGCCTCACTCCCCTGATCGCTCTGACAGTGCCGTATGCCGTCTCAAATGAGATGTTGAGGTCTCTTATGTACAGTACACGGTCGCTCTTGTTTCTCTTTTTGCTGTTCGTGTTTTCCATGATACCCTCCCTCACTTGTTAAGCATCTTAGGATCGAAGGCATCCCTCAGGCCGTCAGCAAACAGGTTGAAGCAAAGCATCAGCACTGCCATGACTATGACGGGGATGAGAAGGATATGCGGGAAAGTGGTCATGGACTTGTATCCGTCCGAGACCAGCGATCCCAGTGATGCCATCGGAGCGGGAACACCGAGTCCGAGGAAAGAAAGGTATGCCTCAAGGAAGATGGCGTTCGGGATGGAGAACATGCTGGTGACTATGACCTGCCCCATGATGTTGGGGAGGATCTCGGAAAAGATGATCCTGAACTTTCCTGCGCCGAGAGTCCGGGATGAAAGCACGAACTCCTGCTCCTTGACCTTCAGGACCTGTGCCCTGGCGATCCTTTCCATTCCGATCCATCCGGTGAGCATCAGTGCGAAGATGATGGACACGATACCCGCAGGGAGCACCATTCCCAGCAGCGTAACTATGACCAGCGTAGGAATGCCGTTGAGGATCTCCGCAAAACGCTGCATCACGCTGTCGACCATACCTCCGAAAAAGCCGGAGACAAGACCGTACACCATTCCTATGACGATGTCTATCACAACAGCGGCAAGCGCGATTATCAGCGAGACGCGGGTTCCGGACCATACCCTGGTCCAGATGTCACGCCCCTGCGTGTCGCTTCCGAACCAGTAGTATACATCCTTTGCGTCCTGTTCCGCGTACTGGTCCTTTCCGTTATGGTATCCGTCGAAGATACCAAGCTTTTCAAGCCCCGGCACGCGCGGCACCAGACACTCCTGCCCGCCGTGTATCTGCTTGTATGTGAAATCATTCATGCTGGGTCCGATGATCGCCATTAAAACGATGAATACGATTATGACGATGCCGATCAGGGCGCCTCTGTTTTTCTTGAAGTTGTTCCAGACGTCCTTGGCATAGGAAGTCGCGCTGTATGTCCTGTCTATGAGCTTTTCGCCCTCTTCATGGGCGAACTCAAAATCGTCATGGTGGAAATCATGATCTGTGTTAGGCATATCAGTCTCCCTCCTTAGCGATGCGTATCCTCGGGTCGATCACTCCGTACAGAATGTCCACGAAAAGCATCGTGATGATGTACATAAGAGAATACACGAAAGCGCATGCGATCGTGACATTGTAGTCATTCTCCTGTATGGCGGTGATCATAAGACGCCCGATACCCGGTATGCCGAATATCTTCTCTATGACGCTGGATCCGGTCAGCAGGTTCACGAGGATCGGTCCCATTACGGTGATGACCGGGATCATGGTGTTCCTGAGTACGTGGCCGATTATCATCTTCCAGTCTTTTACGCCCTTTGACTCCACCAGCAGAATATAATCTGAGTTCATGACATCGATCATCTCGCTTCTGGTGAAACGCGCGATATTTGCCGTCGGCGACACGCTGAGCGCTATGGCAGGCAGTATCAGAGAGATAAAGGGCTGGTCAGTATTGTACAGTATCGGCAGCCAGTTGAGCCTGTATGCTACGAAATAGCACAGCAGCAGAGCGCAGACATAAGACGGTATGCTCACTCCGAACACGGAAATCGCAGAACAGAGATTGTCTATCCACGAATTGTGCTTGAGCGCCGCCAGTATGCCCAGCAGAAGCCCGAAGACCGTGCCGATGAGCATTGCCATTCCGCCTACTGCTATGGATATGCCCAGACGGTCCTTGACCATTCCGCTGACAGCGAAGTTCTTGTTTATTGCGTATGAGACTCCCAGATCCCCCTTGAGCATATTCTTGCAGTACAGGAAGAACCGGGTGAGCAGAGGCTTGTCCAGTCCGTACTTCGCATACAGTATGTCTTTCTGCGCCTGAGTCAGTTTCTCGTCGTTGAACGGCGTTCCCGGCATCAGGTCCATGAGGATGAACAGTACCAGAAGGATGACGAACAAAGTTGCCAGCGATATGAGCACTCTCTGTAGGATATACTTTTTCATCGAACTATCCCTTTTCCGTTTTTATTAGGAAAAAGCCAGAGTGACCATTTCTGATCGCTCTGGCCCGTTTCAGTTCATTGTCTTACTCGTCGTAATGATTGATGTTCAAAGACAGATAGAACAGATAACCCTGCAGACGATTCACGAATCCTTCCTTATCCTTGTTGGCAGTGACCTGCTCACCGGAAAGGATGACTGTGTCGATGTTGCCGGATTCATACTCCATCAGAGCGGTCTGGGTGTCCTCGAGGACACGGAAGACGATCTTCTTCGCCGTGCCGGCTGCATCGTATTCGCTGTTGAAGTAATAACCGGCATTGCGCTCCATCTCATATGAGTAGCCGGGTGTCCAGGATTTGAGGATGTACGGACCGCAGGAGAGGATGCTCTCAGCTGTTGTTGCGTATTGATCGCCCTGCTCATCAATGAAATCTTTGTTGATCGGGAACGCGCTCGGGAAGGCGAGGCACTGCATGAAGATGCCGTTGGGCTTCTCCAGCGTCACCTGGAATGTTTTCTCATCGACTGCTTTCCACTCTTTGGCGAGAAGCACGTCGGAGATCCACCAGGAGTAGTCGGAAGCCAGTTCCTCCGAGATAAGCCTGTTCCAGGCATCCTCGAAGTCCTGAGCCGTGACCGTCCTGACGACTTCGCCATTGGAGTTGAACCAGTTGGCATCGTCCCTGATCTTGAATGTATAGACGGTACCGTCGTCACTTACATCGACGCTCTCTGCCAGATCGAGCATCCAGTTGCCGTCCTCATCCAGCTCTGTGAGGCCGGAGGTGAACAGTGTAGCAGCGACGAAGGATGTGCCGTCAGTAGCGTACTGATAGTCAAGATAAACTATATCTGTATTTGTGATAAGCGTTACGTTATCCTTACCGACGATGTGACGATAGTTGTCGACAGCGGCGGAATGGAAATGGATCCCGGAGATGGTAGGCCTGATGATCATGGCGCCGCCGGCCTGGAATACTGGTACGATACCAAAATCCTTTTGTACAAGGACCTTCTCAGCGTCCAGGAACTTAGCCCATCTTTCTGACGGATCGGTCGAGGCTTCTGCATCCAGCACAAGCTTGTCATACTCGGCGCTGTTGTATCTGCCCGAGTTGTTGGAGAAGTTGTAGCTCAGATACAGATCCATGTATGTCTGGGGATCACCGTAGTCGGGGCCCCAGCGCGTGAGAGCGACGTCGTAGTCGCCGTTGTCCATCAGCTGGAGTCTTTCTTTCTTCTGCTTGGCCACGAGATTGACTTCGAAACCGACTTCTTCGAGATAATATGCTATCTGCTCAGCTGCCTTGATGACGGAGTCACCTTCATTGGTGCCGTAAAGCAGGTTGATAGAGAGCTGTTTCTTTCCGAGTTCCTTGCAGGCTGCTTCATAGAACTCTTTTGCCTTGGCGAGGTCATATGAAACGACCGAGCCCTGCTCATCACGGAAATCCTGACCCGTTACAGGGTTGGAAGCGAGCTTGAAGGGAATGATGCCTTCTGCCGCTACGGAACCGTCGTTCAGGGATTTGGCGAGGGAGACTCTGTCGATCGCATAGGACATTGCCTTTCTGACGTTTTCATTCTGGAAGATAACTACGTCTTCTGCTTCTTCTTTCTTTCCGCAGCTGACGCAGCACACCACCATAAGAAGTGTCAGTAAAATAGCGATAAACTTTTTCATTTTCACTTCCTCCTATAATGAGTGATTATTATGCTTTCTGTTCAAAAAGTCAATAATTCAGGCGTGATTTCAGCGATTTAACGGGATAAAGCCTTTTGCACCTGAATTTCTTGTGTATCCAGTCAGAAAAAACGTCTTTTTCGACGGAAGGACCGGTGTACTGAACACCGGTCCTTAACGGCAAGATCATATCCTGCAGCGTTTACCTGCCCGAAAGCATGTCATCCTTATCTATGACAGCCCGGATGGCATCCATCACGATGCCCTTGAATCCGTTTTCTTCAAGCACGGCCACTCCTTCTATGGTCGTTCCCCCGGGTGAGCACACTCGGTCCCTGAGGGAGTCAAGATGCTCAGACGACCCGACAGCATTGACGGCGCTTCCCTTTACTGCCTGAAGAGCGATCCTTACAGACAGGTCCCTGGGGAGTCCCGCTTGAACACCGGCCATCGCCAGGGCATCCGCATACATGAACGTGAAAGCCGGGGATGCCCCCGCAACAGCCGAAAAGACTCCAAGCTGTCTTTCCGGAAGCATCACCACATCTCCGACCGATTCAAACACCGCCCTTGCCGTCTCAAACTGCTCTTCCGACGCTGGGCTGTCCTGACAAAGCGCAGTGATCGCCTCACGCACTGCCGCATTGAGATTGGGCATCGCTCTGATAACAGAAACGGACGGCTGCCCGAGGAGTGACACTATGCGCTCGATCGGAAATCCTGCGGCTATCGATATGAACAGTTTTTCCGTCAGCCTGTTAACTCCCGCTATCTCCGCAAGAACCCCGGGGAGCTGCTGAGGCTTGACCGCCAGAATTATCACGTCGCTGTCCTCCGCGGTCTCAGCGCAGTCCTTCGCTTCCTTTATTCCGGCTTCCTCTGCAAAAGCCCGGACCTTCCGTGCATCAGCGTCAAAGCCGGTTACAGACTCAGCCGGGAACCTTCCGCAGGCGATCATTCCTCTGAGGATGGCTCCGCCCATATTTCCGAGTCCTATAAATCCGTATCTCATCATTTCATCTCCTGATAAAAAACGGAGGGAGATCCTCTCCCTCCGTACGCGACGTTACTCTGTCCGCTTATTCATGTCTCGGGGGAAACGGACGCGGGATCCTGCCGGACCACATGTCGTATGCCTTCTCCGGATCCATGAAGGGCTGGTTGTTCTCAGGATCATTGAGAGATTCCATGACAGCCATGCTCTCCTCGTTCAGCTCGAAATCGAACACGTCGAAGTTGGATACGATCCTCTCCTTGTGCGTGGACTTCGGGATCATGATGGTACCTCTCTGAAGGTTCCATCTGATGACTACCTGAGCGGGGGTCTTGCCGAGTTTCTCGGCCAGTTCGACGATCTTCGGGTTTCCGAGGATGCGGTCGGTCCTTCCGGTTCCGCCGAACGGGCTGGCAGCTTCCGTATAGATGCCCTTGCTCATGCAGAAGTCAAGGCGTTCCTGATCATTATTGAGCGGATCGATATGGAACTGGTTGACTGCCGGCGCTATCTCGCACATGTCAAGGATCACCTGGAGCTGACGGTTGCTGTAGTTGGAAACGCCGATGACCCTGGCCTTGCCGGCCTTGTAGTACTCTTCCATGGTCTTCCACGCGGCGATGTTCATCTCATCGGTCATCGGGAAGTGGAGGAGCATCATATCGACATAATCGGACCCCAGTTTTTCAAGGGTCTGGTCGAATCCCTCTGCGGTCTTGCCCGCAATGATATCAGCGGGAAGGATCTTTGACGTGACGAATACGTCTTCCCTGTTGAGTCCTGCGGCTTTTATTCCCGCAGCAACGGATGCTTCATTCTCATACATCTTGGCTGTGTCAATGTGCCTGTATCCGGCTTCCAGCGCCCACTTGACGGAATTGATGGTCTCTTCTCCGTCAGGAGTTCTGAAAACGCCAAGTCCCAGCATGGGGATCTCGACGCCGTTGTTCAGCTTGGCATAAATCATAGTTTCTTCTTCCTTTCTTTTTCTTTGGTATCCAGTCTTAATGATACCATGATTTACGAAAATGTTAACCTCTCTGAACAAATTCCGGGGGCTCCTGCCTTACCGGAACATATAGTATATAATGTCATTTACAGCGGTAAAGAATGCAGAAACACACGTGTTTTTATGATGGAGAAAACATGAGGATCAGCAAGTACGATTCGCTTCCCGCAGAAGCAGTGCTCATACGCACAGAGGTGTTTATGACCGAGCAGAGGTTCAAAGACGAGTTCGATGATACGGATGAGACAGCTGTTCACTATGTAGCTTTTGACGATGACGGGACTCCTGTCGGCGTCTGCCGCACGTTTCCCGGCTCAGATCCCGGGGAACGGGTCTTCGGCCGCCTTTCTGTCAGAAAGCCCTGGAGAGGAAAAGGAATAGGCAGAGAGATTATTTCATTTGCGGAGAACAACGTAAGAGAGGAAGGCGCAGTCTCACTCAGACTCCATGCCCAGGTCACTGCGGCAGGATTCTATGAAAAACTCGGATACACCGAATTCGGAGAACCGGATTACGATGAGCATGTCCTGCACATCTGGATGAAGAAGGATCTCACCTGACGATGTTTATTGGATTTGATCAGGTAGCATGATAAAGTATTATACAGATATCAGTCAAAAGATCGATCTTCCCTGATTCATTCTCAGGGAAGGAACAGTCAGCAGCAAGGGAGCAATATCATGGCTAAACTGTCAGCGGGAGACCGCCTTCCTTCATTCACCTTCAATACTCATCTCAGAGACAGCCTCGATTCGCTTTCCGTCCTCAGCGGGAAGACAGTCTTCTGGGTACTGAGATACATAGGCTGCACCGTATGCAGATATGACGTCCACCTCATCGCCAAACGCTACGACGAGTTTAAGGCTAAAGGCGCTCAGGTGTTCGTAGTCATGCAGAGCGACAGGTCGCACGTCCAGAACGACCTTTCGTCAACGGATACAGTCCTTCCATTCGAGATCATATGCGATCCGGACGCCGGGATCTATGACCTTCTTTCCATCGAGCCTGCAGGAAGCATGGAAGAGCTGGTCGGTGACGGCATGGATGCCCTTACCGAGAAAGGCGCAAAGGCGCGCGAGTGCGGCTTCTCGCACGGCGATTATGAGGGAAATGAGCAGCAGCTTCCCGCTCTGTTCATAGTCGGCGAAGACGGTACAGTGGAATATGCCCATTATGCCTCCAACATAGTGGACATGCCCTCTGTGAATGAAGTCCTGAACATGCTTTAATAACTCCGTCATATAACGTCTTTGAAGAGAGGATCTGCCATGGCAGAGAAAAAAGTTGCTGTCGTGACCGGAGGCGCAAACGGCATCGGCAAATGCATAGCGGATGAGTTCCGCAGACTCGGCGAACAGGTCTATGTGATCGACAAGGCTCCCGGCGATCATTTTGTCGGTGATGTCTCAGATAAAAAGACTCTTGAAGCCTTTGCGGATAAAGTGATCAGCGAATGCGGACATATCGACCATCTGGTCAACAATGCGCTTCCTCTTATGAAAGGGATAACAGAGTGCACCTATGAAGAGTTTCAGTATGCGCTCTCGGTGGGCGTGACGGCACCTTTCTATCTGTCCAAGCTCTTCTCCCCCTATTTCTCCAGGGGAGGATCCATAGTGAACATCTCTTCATCCAGGGACAGGATGAGCCAGCCAGAGACCGAGAGCTACACCGCAGCCAAAGGAGGCATAGCCGCCCTTACGCACGCCATGGCAGTCAGTTTTGCCGGAAGGATAAGGGTCAATTCCATATCGCCCGGATGGATAGATACTGCCTATAGGGTGTACGAAGGACCCGATGCCCTGCAGCAGCCTGCAGGACGCGTGGGAGATTCCATGGACATAGCCAACATGGTCATGTACCTGTGCTCCGACAAAGCGGGCTTCATCACCGGAGAGAACATCTGCATAGACGGAGGAATGACCAGGCTGATGATCTATCACGGGGACAACGGCTGGACATATGAACCTTGAGTCATCATATGATCCCGTACGATGCCGTTCTTCGTGCTTCCCAGCAAGACCGTCTGCAGGTCCCGAGCCGTTCTGTTTGAAGAACAAAAGGACTGCCTCTTCAGGGCAGTCTTTTTCTTATCCGCTTTCCTGCTGAAGTTTCAGGGATACGTGCCGGTCTTCAGGGATCTGCGACGAAACACCGTCCACATTCCCGCCGGAATGTTATATAATATGTCTGAAAGCAAGCGTTGCTGCGTCTTTATGGTGACATACTTTTACGGAGATCAAGAAATCTTTAAACTGGCGCAGTTACAGGTCACCGGATGGCTTGCTTTTTCTGATAGTTACGGGCAATTGTCGCAAGATTAACTGCCCTTTTTTATTCTTTGTTCCTTATCCGAGGCTAAGATGGATTACGACAAGAACCTGCTTACAGAACTGCGTATAGTTTCCTATGAGAAGGGCGACAGCGTCCTCTCCGACGATCTGCTCGCAAAGGCAGTAACGCTTAACGAGAACCTCATGTCATTGGGCTACTCTCTTTCTCCGGATGACCTTGCCGCTCTTGCCGCAAGTCCATCCCTAGACGGATTCTATGGCAGGGTGAGGTCAATGACCGACCGCGTGGAGGCTGCACCCATGTATCCCGGATTTCCCGATCAGGTCATGGAGATGGAGGAAGCCGTCTTCCGTTTTCATCAGCTCGTCCACTATTTCTCCACATACGGCATGGAGTTCCTGTTCGGAGTGGACGTGAAAAAAGGCTGGCTGCCCCATGACGGCGAAGATGCGGGGGATCCTGCTGAACAGGCTAGGATGCTGGAAACCAAAGTCATTAAGCTTATCCCTGAAGAGGAGAAATACCTCATTCCCCTCAGGACCATCCTGTCCAGAAGAGAAAGGATGACTCTCCCGGAAAAGGAGATAGTCAGCACGGCCATATGCCATATTGACTCCGACAAGCTCGACGGATTCAGAGTGCCCTTCAAGGAGAACCTGAACGCAGTCTATGACATGATCTTCTCCATGGAAGACAGGGATTCCGCCTTCTCGCTGCTTAGGAGCCTGTGTCAGCACACGGGTGACGTCCTCCGCTGCGTTGAAGTCCTTCTGAACCGTCACAGGTATCATCTGCGCACATCACAGAAGAGATTTCTGGTACGACTTCTTGAAAGCTATCCTGTAAATGACTTCAGATCAAATCTCATACTGTCAGCCAGAGGAAGAGAGCGCAGCATCGTGCTGCTTGACCATCTGGACTACTCCGTATACTCCAGGAGCGGTGAGCATATGGCTGCCGTAAATGATCTCAAGGACGGAGGCCTCCGCTCGTGGGAGAGCACGGCTAAAAGCCTTCTGAGCGGAAAAGACAGTTCTGCCCTGGATTTCATAGCGAAGCGGCCAGGAATGATGCTCAGGATGGCGGCATGGCTGCTTCGTCTGGGTTATGATGTCAGGGATATCTCTGCCAGGCTGAAAGAAAACGTCGATTCTCTGAGCATGCAGACTCTGATCACCAATCTGACCGCTTTCGGAAAGTTCAGTAAAGAGGAGCGTCCGGACAGCGAACAGCTCTACGCGCTGTTCGAGGAACTTCTTGCAGCACGGATGACCGGCCTTGAAACTCCTCTCAAAGGCAAAAAGGTGATGATCCGCATGAATGAATACGACCTTGCCGCCTCGGAGATCCGTGCCAACGACAAATCTGCAGAAGGGGGATATATACGCTCCGGCATCGCCTGGCGGATACCGGACGCTGTGAACAGGCTGAGGTTCTTCGTGTACTGGAATGACAAAGAGCGTGTGGACATAGACCTCCATGCGGGATTTACGGATCTTAAGGGAGAAGCCCATTATATAGGCTGGGAACAGGAATTCCGGGACAGCGGCATAGTTTTTTCGGGCGATATCACTCAGAGCGATGCGGCCGAATACATCGATATCGACCTCACCGCCCCTGTCGACAGAGTTTATGCGAACATACATCTTTACTACGGTCATCCGGGGTTCCGCGATGTGGAGACCTGCTTCGCGGGAATGATGGCTGTCCCTAATGACAGCACAGACGGAAGGGAGGTCTCCCTATACAGCGAAGCCAACTGTTTTTTCCGTCATGATCTCAGGCAGAACTGTTCCAGCATCAGATACGGTTATATCGATGTGCAGAACAGGTTCCTCATGCTGGACGGAGACCCGGGCAGATGGGACGACTCTTGGTATCTCGGCAGGGAGCACCGCAAAGGCAGGTTCTGCCTTGCAAGGTATCTCGTCCTTCTGATGCAGGCTCAGGGTGCTGAGATCTGCACGGATACGGAAAAGGCAGACGTCATACTCGTAATGGGAAAGCCGGAGAAAGAAAAGGAACTCAGCCTGATAGATTCAAATTTCTTTATGAACTGAGCCCGAAACATCAAAAGGCCCTCTGTGTTTAGTCACAGAGGGCCTTTTTTCAGTAAATGATCTTTATGGAGCGCGGCATTTCAGTAGAGTATGGAACTTCCTCCTGTCACTATCCAGCAGGCCATGGCTGCGGAAACAAGCGCTCCTGTGAAGACGTTCCCGGTCCTTCTGTACATGTATGTGCACAGCAGGCTGAACACTATGATCTGAGGCACGAATACGATGAGCAGCGACATGAACGGACCGCCGAATGTGGATCCGAAGAGCACGTCAGCTCCGGGCCCTATGCCAGCAAAGAACGGAATGTACTCCAAGAGCGTTATGAGAAGCACCCCTCCGGCCATCTGCATGGCGGTCCTCAGCCAGGTCCAGAAAAACCCTCCCGCCCCGGGCTCATAAGTTGCCTTCGTCCTCATCAGTGCGATGGAACGGCTTGTACTGACCGTGAAGAACAGTATATATACAGGCAGATACACAAAGAACTGCAGCAGCCTAGTCAGACTGAAAGCGCGGAAGAACGGCCATATGAACCTGAGATCCAGCCCGAAAAGCGCTTCGCAGACAGCCGTCACCGTGTAAAGGAGCATGAACAGCAACGCAGAAAGCGCCAGGCTCTTCCCGAGAAGTCTCCAGCTGAATCTGTCAGGCTGTCCGGATTCCGCCATTCCGAGATCATGGAAACGGCAGGTGTCTCCAGCTGCCTTTCTCTTTTTGAGCCTGACTGCGGTCATGATAAGGAATACGATGATCAGCAGGCCGTACCATGAAAGGAATCCGTTGCCGATCGTCATCCGGAACACCTTCTCCGGAAGAGGGAGAAGACCGTGCCCGAGCTGTGTCATGAACGGGTAGGTTATCCCGGTGATAAGTACTCCGGCCAACACACCGGTCTTCCATTTTTTGCCCGTTATCATCCCTTCTTCGGAGGGAAGCGTCTGGACTATCCCGCTGAAAGGCGCGAGGGAAAGCAGCAGGTCTGCGGCCGGGATCAGCGCGGAGACGGCAAACAGCATAGCTGCAAGGACAAGGAGCTCCTTGACCATATATACCTGCGAAGTGTCTGCTGCCGTGAAGCCTTTCGCGCCTCCAAGGGCAGATTCGAACCAGTCCAGCGCCACTGCTATACCTTTTGAATCGTGGGTGGTCAGGCGGTGATTGGTCATCAGCAGTTCGATCCTTCTGGCGGAGCCGTCTGAGAAGGAACCGTATGTCCTGTTCCACTCGCCGGCTTCATTTGCGCCGAGGAACTCCTTCCGAAGATCGGTGGCGAGAAGATCATCCGTCACGTTGAGCCTGTAGTCGCGGAAATAGCTGAACTCGTCATACTTCGCCTGAAGCAGAAGCACGTTGTTGAAATGGATCTTATCCGAGTCATATGCGCTTTTTCTGAACAGTTCGCCGCACTGCAGGACTGTTGCCTTGGGTTCTATATCCGTACCGCTGTACTGCGCTGCCACCGTCCAGGAGGACCAGGTCCCCATCGAGTGTCCGCTGAGGCCCATCCTGGAACTGTCAACAAACGGCTGCGCCGCAAGCCATCTGTAAGCTGTGATGCCTCCGCAGGAGCTGTCGGAGATGCTGTTCCCGGCATCATCCTTTGTATATCTGTCATCGAAGAAGGACAGATTTGAGAAGTTCATCATCAGGCGGTATCTGGCAGGCCCGCCGACATTTCTTACAAATGTTCCGTCCGCCTCGCTGTCTTCCCCGAAATTCACTTTGACCTTCTGATTGACGTATCCGCGTCTGAGCAGTCCGATATCGGTGCTGCCGTGTCCGTACTCATCGGCAGACATGACTACTACTCCGCGTCTCGCCAGTTCTATGGCGAATGCGCTGCAGGTCTCATGATCGTTCTGATATCCGTGAAGGAGCAATACGGCCGGCGCTTTTTCCGCCTCGGTCGCTGTCTGCGGAACATAAAGTTTATAAGCTATGCTCCCGACCTCCGTATCGATCGCCCCTTCCCTGACATCCACGGATCCCACAGGACCTGCCCCGCTTCTCTGGATCCTGTCTGCCCCGTACATGCAGACCAGGGTCAGTATGAGAAGCGTCAGCAGCGCAGCGATGCTCTTTTTCCTATTCTTTGTCATTGTGTCCTCCCATTCTCTCCGATAGAAGTATAAGCTGAAGGATATTGTCCAGAGCCTCGGCGTAATCATCCGGAGCCCGTAATTTCAACTGCTCAAAAGGAAGGGAAGCGCGGTTGGTAGTAAATACGGCGCTCAAACCGTGATCTTCAGGCTCTCCGGCGGTCCCGTCATCCATTCCCACTATGGCTATAAGCGGAAGTCCCATCCCTCGGGTCCTTCTGGATACTCCGTCGATGACCTTTCCCTGAAAGCTCTGACTGTCCAGCTTACCCTCGCCGGTTATCACAAGATCCGCGCCGGAAGCTATCCTCTCGAAATCGAGCACGTCCAGCACTGCCTCGATGCCGGGCTTGAGTTCTCCGCCGAGGAACGCGATCACTCCTGCACCGAACCCTCCCGCAGCTCCGGCGCCCTCCGTCTCCGGAACAGGGCGGCCGGTCTT
This sequence comes from Oscillospiraceae bacterium, assembly GCA_017513135.1. Taxonomy (GTDB): domain Bacteria; phylum Bacillota; class Clostridia; order Oscillospirales; family Ruminococcaceae; genus RUG11783. Next base: position 39,226 of record JAFWDH010000010.1, on the reverse strand, counting down.
CTCCCTTATGAGCCCGCCTAGATGCCTGAGCCCTTTATCCAGCGATCTGACCTGAGAGCTATCCGCGCCTTTCTGCGGAGCAAAAACAAAAGCCGCTCCGTTCTCTCCATACAGCGGGTTCCTTACATCGCAGATCGCCGTTACACTGACACCTTCCAGCAGAGAGGCAGTATCTGAAACGTCGTAGTCTGCGATCTCTGAAAGAGTTCCTCCAGTCGGAATGAAAGATCTGCCGTTCCTGTCACAGAACACTGTTCCGAGAGCGCTCGCGCATCCGCAGCCCGCGTCATTCGTCGCGCTGCCGCCGAGGCCGAGAAGGATGCTGGTGCATCCGCTGCCCACTGCGTCCCTTATCAGCTCCCCGACACCGTATGTCGTCGTGATGCCGGGATCCTTTCTTTCTCCGACCATCGGAAGTCCCGCAGCAGACGCCATCTCTATGAAAGCGATATTCCCGAGCACCGCGTATACCGCTTCCGTCTTTTCTCCGAGCGGGCCGGTGACCATCCTGCGTACCGGTACAGCCCCGAGAGAGCTGATGAAACAGTCGACCGTTCCCTCACCGCCGTCCGCCACCGGAAGCGTCACGACCTCGCAGTCCGGAAACACGGCACGTATATGCTCATCGCAGATCCTGCATATCTGCAGGCTCGACAGGGTCCCTTTGAAAGAGTCTGAAACGACCACACATTTTTTCATTTTTATACCCTGCTATGAATGACTGTTTTTTCTATATTCTATCATCGGCGCACTTCATTCATCTACAGCGCCGGTCTCTATTCTCTTTTAGTCTCTCAGGCGGAGACGGTAATCCTGCGCCCGGCAATAATATATAATATGTATAGAAATCATCTTTTCGTCATTAGCCGATCCGGAGGTGGATATGTGCGTAAGATTCATAATGTACTCACAGCCCGGAGAACAGGACGATATCATATCTGAGGTCATGCGCTCCGCTCTCACAAAAAGATTCAAAGAATCCGGGGCGCCCGTGCTGACTTCCGGAGAGATAAGACCGACGAATGTGGTACCGGTCATAGCTCCTGACAAAAAAGGCGGCAGAGCTGTTTTTCCCATGAGGTGGGGCTTCCGTATACCCGGGCGCTCCCTGATCGTCAACGCACGGACTGAGACCGCGTCAGTCAGACCGACGTTCCGCGACCCCTGGAGGCAGCACAGATGCGCTATCCCTTCTTCTGCCTATATCGAATGGCAGCATCTGACCGATCCCGACGGCAGGAAAAAAACGGGAGACAAGTATTCTATCCATCCTGCAGCCGAGCCTGTAACATGGCTGTGCGGACTGTACCGGATCGAGGAAGGATTTCCGGTATTCACCGTTCTCACCAGAGAGCCTTCCGAGTCCGTCAGGCATATCCACGACAGGATGCCGCTGATACTTCCCGGAGATATCATCGACGACTGGATAGATCCCGGAAAAAAGGCGGAAGATCTTCTCGGATACGCAGTCACGGATCTTGTTCTGGACAGAATGTGAGGCGCATAGAGCAGTGTGTTTGTTTTTTGCCGTTCCTCTTAGTGAAGAGATTAAGGCCGCTCTCAGTGACTATCAGGCAGATCTTCTTTCCGCAGGAGTCACTGGGCATTTTTCTCCTGCTGAGAATCTCCATATCACTCTGGCTTTTATAGGCGAGTATCCCGACCCTGAGAAGGTGATCTCTGCGGCAAGCGGTCTGTCTTTTGACAGTTTCGGCATTGAGATTCAGAGTACAGGCTTTTTCTCAGACACTCTCTGGGCAGGTGTCTCGGCGGACAGACATCTGGATAGGCTCGCAAGCAGCCTGCGGCGGGCGCTTTCGGATTCAGACATACCTTTTGACAGGAAAAGATTCCGCCCACATATTACGCTTGCCAGAAAAGTATCGATTCCTGACAGTATGAGTTGTATCTCTTTGCCGGGCAATCTTTCCATACCGGTCCGGTATTTCTCCCTTTTCAGATCGGATCGCGGAAGACATGGGATGATATATACAGAGATCTTCCGGATCTTTTCAGACGATCAGGAGATATAGCGGTTATGTTTATATGAAACCATGCCGGGACGCGACACTTCCGATAATTGTTTTCTTTATGAAAGGAAACCCAGATGATCAAAGAACCTATCGCAATCAACAGCCTTACTGTAAGAAACCGCATAGTCAAAGCCCCCTGTGACACAGCCGGTGCAGTGAACGGAGCCCCGACTGAGGATATAGCGGAGCATTACCGTCAGAGAGCCCGTGGCACCGGACTGGTGATCGTGGAGCATGAATGGATACTGCTGGAAGGAATGGCGCATGCCAGGCAGCTCTCCATCGGGGATGACAGCCTCATCTCTCCATACAGAATGCTCACGGATGCCGTTCACTCTGAAGGAGCTGCCATTTTTGCGCAGCTCAGTCATGCCGGGGCAAAAGCAAAAGATTCCGGGCTCGAATCAATCGCTCCAAGCAAAGAGACCGTCTGGTCCCAGTACCATCCCAGAACCATGGATGAGGATGATATAAGCCGGGTCATAAAAGGTTTCGCAGACGCAGCTATAAGGGCAAAAAGAGCCGGCTTTGACGGTGTAGAGGTGCACGGTGCCCACGGCTATCTGCTGAATCAGTTCTACTCTCCCCTGACAAACCGCCGCAGTGACGTGTATTCCGGCAGCACCCTGGATGGACGCACGAAACTGCACTGTGAGGTAATCAGAGCAGTGCGTAAAGCGGTCGGCGATGATTATCCGGTCGCGATCCGGTTCGGCGCCTGCGATTTCATGGAAGGCGGAAGCCTGATATCGGAGATACCCGAAGCCGCAGAAGCCTTTGAGACTGCAGGCGTTGATCTCATCGACATATCAGGAGGCCTCAACGGTTTCACCAGACCGGGAATGACAGGACCGGGCTATTTCCGTGATCTCAGCATGGCTGCGGCATCTGCGGTATCTGTTCCGGTCATACTTACAGGCGGAGTGACCGACGGTCATCAGCTGGAGCAGCTGCTTCTGGAAGGTGCTGCCGATATGATAGGCATCGGTCGCGCGCTGCTGAGCGACCCTGAATGGTCTGTCAAAGCACTCGGTGAGTTCCCCGGCTGACATTTCGCGATATGTATGACAAGCCGTATATCTGCGGATTATACTTAAAATAAGATGTTTTAAATAAATTATTGGATAAAGGAGGAACCCTCATGCTGAATTACTGGAACCGGCAGGACAACCCTGCAACATTCGAGACGCTGGAGGAAGTCCGCGCCAATGCTCCCGGCGTCACATCAAAGCTGTCCGGTGCATCGCGCTTTAAGCAGATCCTCAATCCTGCGCTGGAAGATTTCCCCAATGACATCGCGTATTTCTACCGTTCTCCCAACATCTACGGTGCGGAGACCGGTGCAAGGAACAACACTACGTTCATAGTGTTTGCTCCCTGCAGACTGGAGACCAAGGAAGAAGGCAAAGCATATCTTGAAAAACTCGGCCTGATAAAACTGATCAATGACGCGATCGGGACCATCATCCTCCAGATGCCTGAAAAGGCGACAGGCTATACAGAGAATGACCTGCAGTACAGCTACACTCTTTACAATGCCCTTCTGAGCCAGAAAGCATTCATCGAGATAGACGGCGAACGCTGCGTTCCCGCTGAGAGCGAGTACTGCGGCGGTTACGGTAAGACGTATATGTTCGGTGTCGACGAAGCGGCCACCTTCATGAACAACTTTGTCGCAGGTTCCCGTGAAGAACTGATCGGGCGCGTGGCGGGTTACTTCACCTACGGCGGCGAGATGTCGGAGGAGGTCACCGTCAGCTATTATGTTCCCGCTTTCATCGTAAACGGCTCCTCGACCGCAGTCCGCAAGTTCCGTGAAGTGAACGGCGCGAACGCTTACGCAGTTTCTGATGGAGTATCCCGTTTCTACAACCAGGCTCTCCCCATCCGTGAGGTACGCACCGCAGAGGATAAAGAAGGAGATGTAAGCTGCTGGATCGAGAAAGCTTTCTGCAGCATGTTCATATTCATCCAGCGCTCCGCAAACGTTCAGACGAAATATCTCGAGCCCCGCGTAACGAACTGCTACCAGGGCTATGTGCCTGCGCCGGAGATCTCCCGTTTCGCGCTCTCGCGCCGCAACCCGATCTTCAACAACAGGACCGTCATCGGAGACCTTCAGGTCACATTCGTCAAAGACAGCGAGACCTTCAGCGATATGAAGAGCCCCGGCGGACTTATGTCCGAAGCCGGAGATTATCTCGACACCTGGTACGAGGTCCTTCCGCAGGAAGTCCTTAATAATACTGCGCCTGAGCACAGCGTTCCCCTCCTTCTCGCCAACCACGGCGGCGGAGACGACGTGCTGATGTTCCTCGATGAGACCGGCATCCTTCTGACTGCCGGCGAGCAGAATTTCGCGATCGCCGCAGCCATGCACAGCGGCCTCACGCTCATCGGAGGAGAACTGCTGCCCCGTTTCACGAAATACATACTGGACAAGTATCCCGCGCTCGACCCAGAGCGTGTCTGGGTGACAGGTTATTCGATGGGCGGCTGGGCAACATACCACTGCATATCGCATCATCCGGAGCTCTTCGCAGCTGCCGCTCCGATGGCAATGCCGCTGCGCGATCTGCCCGATACAGCTGAAGAACTTTATAAGAACATCGACCTTCCGGCGATGCTGATCTCCTCCACATATGACTTCGCAGCGTGGGATTCCGAGAACAACCATCTCAACGACGGCGGACGCGATTTCCTCCAGACTTACTGCAAGTTCAACGAGATCGATCCTGTCGATGAATTCGATTATGTGAAGTATCCTGTCATCGGCCGTCCGTTCGACTCGCTCAGCATCACCACGGTCAACGGCGAGTGGCGCAATGCCGAATGGCTGATGAAGAACGAAAAGGGCGTTCCGATGATCGGTCTCAACGTCACGGAATACCTCATGCATTCGCTCTGGCCCGGGTACGGCGACATAGCATACAACTTCCTTAAGCACTACCGCCGCGACAGCAACACCGGAGAGATCATCTATACTGAATGATCTGACACCGTGCGATCCTCGATCAAACAATGAGAGGCAGGAACGATGTTCCTGCCTCTTTTTTATGTCCGTATAAGTCAGTTACTGCGGGCTTTAGCCGGAGCACAGCCTTCACAGGGGATCTTCGTCAGGCATTTCCCGCAGAAGCCTCCGTATGTCTCCCTTACAGCCCCGCCGTGAGCAGAACACTTTTTCAGATTGCGGAGCCCGTCCGGAGGTATCGCTCCGCCGGGACAGCGCGCAGAGCATTCCCCGCAGCGCAGGCACCATTCATATACATCACTGTACTTTCTTTCCGTAGGTCTCAGCTCAACATCTGTGATGAAAGATGCAGTGGTGCCGCAGCACCCTTTTTCCGTGATGATATGCCGGTGCATTCCGAAGGTACCGAGCCCGGCAGCATAGATCGCATGCCTGTTGGACCAGGATACCGAATAGTGCACATCTTCCCCGCCCGATACCGGTACCTGGACTCTTACCATCCCCGGATCCCTGTTAGGCTGAAATACAGCTATTCCCTCTTCCGTAAGCCTAGAGACCAGGGCATCAAGGAATTCATCCACCAGCTTGAAGTTTCCTCCATAAGCCGCGTTCCAGGTCGGTGATGACGGCTCCTCTTCCTTACAGACCCTGCTTCTGACCTCTTCTGTGAACGGGAAGAAAAAAGCGACAACGCTCTTTGCTCCGGACATATAATCTGTCGGCAGACGGAATTCCGGTCCGATGATCTCCGGGTCACGGAACTGTTCAAAGATCGGATCTTCCGCTGCGGCAAATCCTGTCAGCGGCGTATCCAGCACCTGCAGCGGCTTCTTTTCTCCGGGTAAGGAGACAGCGTTGTCCTCCAATGCGGCAAAGCATTCGGATACCAGTTCAAGAAATCTTTCATTTGTCATAGCAACGTTCGTTTCTGCTGCTGTACGGAAGCTTCTTCTCTCTCTGCTTTTTCAAAGCATCACTTCCGTTCCAGCCAGTAAAACTTTCCTTTCTGCAAAACAGTATACCTTATTTGTCATGTACTCTGCTTTTATGGCGTATAATGCCGGCAGACAGGCTGTTCTATTTATGACTCTCATAAGCGCAGATAAAAGTGCTATTATACGATTGATGAAAGAATTGCATCAGTTTGGCAGCGGCATACCGGAATAAGGCATCCAGCCAAACGGCAGAGAAAGGAGAGACTCTTATGATCAAGAAAGCACAGACTCAATTCGGTGTCGTGCGAGGGATCGAGCTTTCCGGCAAGTACGCCGGCATTACCGCCTTCCGTTCTGTCCCGTACGCTGCACCGCCGATAGGCGACCTGCGTTTCCGTCCGCCCGTTGATCCGGAGCCCTGGATCGGTGAACTGGACGCTTCTCTCGGAGCTCCCCGCCCTATGCAGGAGACCGGAGAAGGCCTGACAAGAGAACCGTGGGTCAGCGACTTCTATTATGTAGGTACTCCTCCGATGAGTGAGGACTGCCTTTATCTGTCCATTACCACCGGAGCAGCGGACGATACCGAACGCCGTCCGGTCTACATGTGGTTCCACGGCGGAGGTCTCTCAGGAGGTTACTACACCGAGATCGAATTCGATCCTTCTGAGCTCGCCCGAAAGGGGATCGTTGTCGTAAGCGTAGCACAGCGTCTGAATGTTTTCGGCTACCTCGCTCTTCCCCAGCTCTCAGCTGAGCAGGGAGGGATAAGCGGAAACTACGGTCTGATGGACGAGATAAAGGCCCTGGAATGGGTACGCGAGAATATCACTCATTTCGGCGGAGATCCTGACAACATAACAGTAGGAGGGCAGTCCGGCGGAACCGGAAAATCAACAGCTCTCGCAACATCCCCCAAGACGCAGGGAAAGATAAGGCGCTGCATCAACCAGTCCGGGCTTGCCTGGGTCCGCGGTGACTACCTGACACTGGAGCAGGCATATGAAAACAACATGCTGTATCTCAGGAACATCGGACTGGATCCGGATATAACCCCGGACGAACTGCGAAAAGTCCCTGCTTTCAAATTCTTCAAGCTTAAGGACGGTCCTAAATTCGGCTTCGGCCCCGGAACTGTTCCAGGTTCCATGGTATGTGACGGCGAGTACGTCGCTCACGTCTCCGGAGCGCAGAATATGGACGAATTCGGCACCCATGTGGACTATCTCAACGGTGTGAACATAGGCGAGTGTACGGTACGGAATCAGTTTGCCATCGGTCCTACCAAGAAATTCGAGACCGCAGAAGAATTCTATGATGTGATGAGGGACAAACTCGGTGATCTGTATGACAAATACGACTTCGAGTCGCTGTTCCCAGTTACAGATGAGAATGCTGATTTCCAGAGCCGGGTCCTCGCAAGCCGGATGTGCGGGAACGGACTGGGCCTCACTATGGCCGACCGGTATTTCGGCGCCTACCGTTCCAAAACAGCTCCCGATACCCGCAACTGGTCCTATAACTTCGGCCGCTTCCCTCCCTGCCGTCCGGAAGACCGCGGCACGGTCCGTGATACCGACCTGCAGCTTGCATGGCACTCTGCGGAACTGTGGTACACATTTGCCTCTCTCAGGGAAGGCATACCTGCGTCGCGCCCATGGGAGCCTATCGACTTCAGGCTCGCAGAGCAGATGAGTTCTTACTGGGCAAACTTCATTGCCACAGGAGATCCCAATGGAACAGATTCGGAAGGAAACATTCTTCCTTTCTGGCCTGAAAGCCGAGGTAATTATGGCTGGATGGAGATATCCGCTGATGGTCCTCAGGGACATGACGGTCTGACCAAACTCGATGAGATGGGTCTGGAATATCTCAAACGTTCCGGCCGTTATCCTGAATTCAATGAATAATATGAACAGGCCTTAAATGCTGTTCATAGCAGAAACGCCGGCGATTCCGGCGTTTTTTGTATAAAAAGAAAACGGTTGTTTTATACCTTTAAGTGATTTAAAATGATTCACTGTGCCCTGTTGTCATTATCAACGGAGCACTGCAACATAGTCATTCGAGGAGCAAAAATGCTGACTGAAAACAGGACTTCAAATACTATACGGACTGCTTTGATGGCTGTTCTTATAGCCGTTTGTGCATGGATCTCCATTCCTGTCGAGATACCTTTCACCATGCAGACCTTTGGTGTGTTTCTGACATTGAGACTGTTGAAAGGCAGGCACGGAACGCTCAGTATACTTATCTACATACTTCTAGGAGCGATAGGAGCGCCTGTTTTCGCCGGTTTTTCTTCCGGGATAGGGATTCTTTTAGGTCCGACAGGCGGCTATATTGTCGGTTTCCTTATAAGCGGCATCGTGTATATGGTCTTTGAGCGCTTTACTGATTCCAGACTCGCTGAGAACCTGATCCTGATTCTCGGTCTGATCCTCTGCTACACCTTCGGTACAGTCTGGTTCGTTCATGTCATGTCATCACGCGGAAATGACTACTCTTTTTTACAGTCACTGATGATCTGTGTGGTGCCATACATCGTTCCTGACATATGCAAACTGGCTTTATCCCAATTGCTCGCTGACAGGGTCACCCGTATTTTTAATAATTAATAATAATGATCACTGATCTGATAACATAAACAACAAAAGTACAAAACAAAAACAGCTGCCCTCAGCACTATTGATCATGCCGGGGGCAGTCTTTCTTTTTTGAGATGGTCACACTTTGGAAGCTTCTTGAAGCTGTTACCACAGTCTGTATCAGCGGTAATACTTGCTCCCTGCGCTGACATATGTTCTCGTCAAGTCATCTTCTCCTGTTTTACCTTGTGATCGATCACATGACGGGAAGCCAGTTCATCATGGATATCCTCCAAACTGATCCCAGCTTCTATCATCAGCACCAAGACATGGTAGACAAGATCGGATATCTCGTATATTGTATCCTTCTTGTCCTGCGCTTTGCCTGCGATGATAACTTCCGTCGATTCCTCTCCGATCTTTTTCAGGATCTTGTCGAGCCCTTTTTCAAACAGATAAGTCGTGTATGATCCTTCTACTTTTTCTTTTTTTCTGCCTTCTATCAGTTCCGAAAGGATCTCGAGCGAGAACTCATGAAGCTCATCGCTTTCCCAAACGGTGTTCGTAAAGCAGGTTTCTGTACCCAAATGACAAGCAGGACCGTCCGGCTCCACCAGCACAACCAGAGCGTCATGATCGCAGTCAGCCGTGACAGAGACCACATGCTGATAGTTCCCGCTGGTCTCCCCTTTCAGCCAGAGCTCCTGTCTCGAGCGGCTCCAAAAGCAGGTCAGGCCTTTCTCCATCGTGATTCTCAGGCTCTCCTCGTTCATATATGCAAGAGTGAGCACCTTTTTTGTCTTAGCGTTCACGACTATTGCGGGAATCAGCCCACGTTCATCGAATTTGAGTTCGGATATATCCAGCATTTCAATTCCTCCGTACCTGCCGCGCAGGGATACCTTCGCGCGCCATGGCATCCTTAAGATCTTCTATCTCAACTTCCCCGAAATGGAAGATAGAGGCCGCAAGCCCCGCATCTATCTTGGGAAGCGTCTTGAATAGTGTAATGAAGTTTTCTATGCAGCCCGCTCCGCCGGACGCAATCACCGGTACGGAGACCGCGTCGCTCACCGCTCTGAGGAGCTCCAGATCGAAACCCTTTTTTACTCCGTCGGTATCCATGGAGTTCACTACTATCTCACCGGCACCACGGGCGACGCCGGAACAAATCCACTCAACGGCATCCATTCCCGTGTCGACCCTTCCTCCTTTGCTGAACACATGGAAAGAACCGTCCACCCTCTTAACGTCAGCAGACAGTACAACGCACTGGCTGCCGTAACGCTTTGCGGCTTCCCCTATCAGCGACGGATCCCTTATGGCGCCGGAGTTGACGCTTACCTTATCAGCACCGCACTTTAGCACACGTTCAAAATCCGACACCGTGTTGATGGCTCCTCCTACCGTTAGCGGGATAAAGACTCTTCTGGCAGTTTCGGTAAGGATATCGGTAAACAGGCTCCTGTTCTCTGCCGATGCCGTAATGTCGTAAAAGACCAGCTCGTCCGCCCCTGCGAAGCTGTAATACTCGGCGAGCTCAACAGGTGACGCGACATCTCTGGTGTTCAGAAAGTTAACTCCCTTCACCACCCGTCCGTTCCGGACATCAAGACAGGGTATTATTCGTTTCGTGATCATTTCGTCACCTCGATAGCCTCTCTGAGATCAATATCTCCGGTGTACAGTGCTCTTCCTATTATGGCTCCGTACAGTCCCAGATCGGCAAGAGATCTGATATCATCCAGCGAAGAAACTCCTCCGGATGCAACTATATCCATCGATAATCTCTCCTGAAGTTGCTTATAAAGCTTCTTGTTTGTGCCCCGCATAGCCCCGTCCCGGGAGATATCGGTGGAGATAAGCGTCCGAAGTCCCATTTCTTCAAGTCTCTCGCAAAATACAAATGCGTCTGTTTCACTTTTCTCACGCCATCCGCGAATCGCGACCTTACTGTCGAGAATGTCGACTCCCACCGCAATCCTGTCCCCGTAGCGCGCCAGGGCTTTTCGGAGAAATTCCTCATCTTTCAGCGCCGCTGTACCGAGAATGACTCTGTCCAGGCCTGCAGACAGATATCTGTCAACAGTCTCCATACAGCGTATGCCTCCTCCTATCTCTGCCCGCAGTCCGCTTTTTTCCTTAATACGCAGAACTGTGTCGAAATTAGGAGTCTCGCCGTCTCTGGCGCCTTCCAGGTCTACGATGTGGATCCACTCCGAGCCGGCATGCCGGAAACGAATAGCAGCATTCAGAGGATCGTTCTCGTACACAGTCATCCGGGAGTAATCGCCCTGTAAAAGCCTGACGGCTTTTCCCTCATAAATATCCACTGCAGGAAACAGGATCATGTCAGGACCTCTCTTTCTGCAAAAGCTTTCAGTATCGAGAGCCCGACTGCGCCGCTCTTCTCCGGATGAAACTGGCATCCGAAAACTGAACCGCGCATCACTGCTGCTGCGAGCGGTGATGAGTAATCCGTCACCGCAGTAAGAGAATCTTCACAACCCGTGGCATGGAATGAATGGACGAAATAGACCGCGTCTCCCTCCCTTATGTCCCGGAAAAGCGGGTTGGGCTTCAGGAGATGCAGCGCGTTCCAGCCTATGTGAGGGATCTTAAGAGAAGGCTCTATCACCTCACTGATAGGTCTGACCTCCCCCTTTAGCAGTCCGAGTCCCTCATGTATTCCGAACTCCAGGCTTCTCTCAAAGAGCAGCTGCATGCCGAGGCATATCCCCAGCACAGGCTTGCCCTTTGCGGCTTCCGCAAGAAGCGCCTCAGCCATCCCGGTGCTGAGCAGCTTGTCCATCGCGTCACCGAAGGCTCCGACGCCGGGCAAGATCAGCTTATCTGCTCCTGCAAGCGCTGCCGGATCGGATATCACCTCAGCCTCAGCGCCGACGCTCGTAAGAGAGCATTTCAGGGAAAACAGGTTTCCCACCCCGTAGTCTATGATTGCTATCATTAGAGCACTCCTTTAGTGGACGGGATCCCGTCCGGATCGCCGCTGTCGGCGGAGACAGCCTGGCGCAGGCTTCGAGCCGCCGATTTAAAGGCTCCTTCGATGATATGATGCGAATTGCTCCCGGCAAGTCCGCGCATATGCAGCGTGATCCCTCCGTTGACTGCAAAAGCCCGGAAGAACTCCTCGACCAGTTCCGTGTCAAAACTCCCGACCTTTTCGGACGGGATCTTAAGATCATAGACAAGCATGCCGCGCCCGGAAAGGTCAACAGATGTAAGGATGAGCGCTTCATCCATATCTTCAAAAAAAGCGGCGCATTCCTCCTCGTTCTGAAGCATAGACACGGCGCGGAAAAGCCGTTTCACCGCATCTTTCTGATAAGTCTTCAATGCACGTCACCTCCTCAGTACTTTGCTCTCTTGATTTAGCGCTTTACTATGATAGCATATAACTACGCTAAATCCAAGAAGGCAGTCAGATTTTCTTGCGAAAGAGAGAAGTTGCTGCACGACGGGGGTCCGGGATGACATACTGTTGATACTGGGATAACATTCTGCTATTGTTATGTAATCTGATTCTAGAGATATGTACATATTCAGAAGAAAGGCATGAACAATGAAAAAGATCGTTTCCATTACTCTGATCATCTTCTCCCTGTGTCTGATCCTGACCTCCTGCGGGAGCAAAAAGGATCTCATCGGTACTTGGGCGCCAAAAGACTTCGATCTCGGCGAGGACTATGTCCTCATGTTCAATGAAGACGGTACGGGCACATATTTCGGAGAAGCCATCACTTACAAGGTCAGCGGAAATAAACTCTCCATCTGGTACGAAGGTACTGAGTCATTTGACACCACCTTCAAGATCAGTAACGGAGTGTTATCCTTTAAGGACTCGCTCGGAGAAGATGTGTTCTGGATCAAGAAATAAGTTTCACTTTCAGCGATAAAAAAGAGATACGGAGCAGTTGCTCCGTATCTCTTTTTCTCTTACTTTCTTCTTATTTTCTGTCGTTCTTTTTCTTCATGATCATCAGAACTGCAAGAGCCAGAAGTGACACGCAAGACGCAATCGCCCAAACACTCATGCTGCTGGCATCATCCGTTCTAGGTGCAGCCTCGTCTGCAGTTTCGTGCTTGTTAGTTATGACATCTCCGTCTTTATAGATTTTCTTGTCTGATTCGTATCCTGAAACCGGCTGCTCGGACATGGTGTACTCGATCTCGTCGCCGTTATCGTATTTCGGTAGTTTCTCAAATGTCCACTTCCAGCCGTCCTTCTCCGTGACCGTCACGCTGTCGATCTTTTCGCCGTTCGCGTAAAGATCCACCGTGATGCTCCCGGGCCTGATGCCGTCCCGGTCACCGTCGTCCCATGCCTTGCTGCCGCTCACGCTCACCTTCTCGGGCTCGTGTTTGTTGGTGATCACCTCACCGTCCTTTATCGAGTCCTTGTCGGCTTTGTACCCGCTCACCGGCTGCTCGGACATGGTGTACTCGATCCCGTCGCCGTCATCGTATTTCGGCAGTTTCTCAAATGTCCACTTCCAGCCGTCCTTCTCCGTGACCGTCACGCTGTCGATCTTTTCACCGTCTGCGAACAGGTCCACAGTAATGCTGTCCGGTCTGATGCCGTCCCGGTCACCGTCGTCGTCCCATGCCTTGCTGCCGCTCACGCTCACCTTCTCGGGCTCGTGTTTGTTGGTGATCACCTCACCGTCCTTTATCGAGTCCTTGTCGGCTTTGTACCCGCTCACCGGCTGCTCGGACATAGTGTACTCGATCTCGTCGCCGTCATCGTATTTCGGCAGTTTCTCAAATGTCCACTTCCAGCCGTCCTTCTCCGTGACCGTCACGCTGTCGATCTTTTCGCCGTCTGCGAACAGGTCCACCGTAATGCTGTCCGGTCTGATGCCGTCCCGGTCATCGTCGTCATCCCATGCCTTGCTGCCGCTCACATTTACAGTTTCTGAATTATAGGTATCTGCAATCAGTCCTGTCTGAAGCTCAATTCCTTCAATAACGGTGTTTTCAATGAGCCTGAAATCTTCCAGTTCTGTAAATATAAGCTTCTTCTCATCTTTATCCCAATCAACATTTCCGAGCATACCAAGTATTCCTGAATCACTGATGCTGAATGCGAGTATGCCTTCGATCTGCTCATAATCATCAGGCGCTTTAGTTTCTTTGAGGTAATATGTACCATTGGAAAGCTTTAGATCTGCGCTGCCTTTATCCGCTCCATAATACTCGTCATCCGCTCTCAAGAACCCATCATCACCTGAAGACAGCGTAGTTATCAGATCTCTTATGTAAAAGTTCCACTGGTCGTTAGCATATTCCGGATCGCCGCCGTAAAGCTCAAACACAGCCCCGTCAAGGGACCAGTTATTGTGTTCTGCAGCTACCTTAATTAAACGGAACGCTCCTTCCGAGTACTGGTTCAGAACGATTACGTCAGCGGCCTGGTCTTTCAGTATCTGTCCTTGAAGTACTTCGCTGTCCTCGTCGGTCAGGGTCTTAAAAGTAGACCCGCTGTCTGAGATGCTTTCAAGCGAACAGCTCTGAGGCGTATCGGTCTCAGCGACCTGGAACACCATATCCGGTATGACCTGTTTTATTACTACCGTATAATCTGCGGGAACGTAATCAATATAACCTGTCTGTGAGCTCCAGTCGAAGATCGGGTCCGCCGGATCCTTGGATGGGATCACCTGCATCGTATCCCCTGAAGAATAATAGTATCTTCCGTCATCCCCCTGAGTCAGCGGTACCATTCTCGAATCGATCCTATAGTAATATACACCGTCCTTTACGATGTAATACGGAGCAACCGAATATGCGGTCAGCTTATCAGCGGAAGGGCCGAACAGGACCTGAAACTGGAATACGAGCGAGTCGTCCGGCGTCTGACCGGGACCGAGATCAAGTTTCTTTGTAATGTGCAGTTCCTGCGGAAGAATGACATTATCGTAGATCAGCTGTTTGCGCTGCCGGACGAGCGCCGGCTCCACAGAATAATCGCTCAGCGATCCATCGCCCTCGTTTGCCTTCGCATCAAGAAGAACGCCATTGCCGCGAACCTCGCTAACGACTGAAGGATCCACTGCGATCTCTCGGACATAGTATGGATATTTCTGCAGCCTTTCATCCTTAAACACGACACCTTCACCATGTCCGAGGCGTATCACGTTCTCATATAGCTGATCACCGATCTTTAAAGATTCAAAGGAAGTCGGCTCTCCCGTGTCACGCCATCCGCCTCCGTCCGTCATTTCCGCTACCGAAGCAACACTGTCGGTGAGAGGGACCTCTTCTCCTTCCATGAGCAGAAAAGCCTGGAAAAGGAAATCCTTGTCTGTATACATCTGCTTGTCTGTTCCGCTTATCTCTTTTGCGATAAGCAGATCATCCGGTGTCGTAGCGATATTGAATCTGGTGCGCAGGTTGGCTGAGCCCTTTCCTCTCTCCAGATAGAACATTCGCATCTTGTGCCCGAAAAAGTCCCCTCTCAGAGTCTCTCCGTCAAAGAACCTGTCTGCCTCCGCATCGTCCCAGACAGAACCGTCCGGGAACACATTGGCTTTTTTGAATGCTTCTCGGATCGTTTTCGGATATTCATAGTTTTTGCGGACGGAACCTGAGTAACTGACGGGGATCGCATTGTGAGTCGAGATCTCACCCGTAGTGAAGTTGATAGTACCCCGGTGTGCTGAATGGATACCTCCGAGATCCAGTATAAGTACGTCATCCACAAAGATCCAAAGATCATCATCGCCGGAGAATTCAAATATGATCTCGTTCCCGTTGCGGTCTTTTCCATTCGCCGGCTGTATAAAATTGGTCTCCACCGACATCCCGTAGTTGTAGTCGTATCCTCCGTCCAGTTTCGGCGCTGTTTCGATCTTATGGATCGCCTCTCCTCTCCGCGGCTCGTCCGCTGGAAGAGGCTTCATATACTCATCATTTATGTTCGTCTGGTCGGTATAGACGTCTGTCAGTATCCTGCTGAACGGCATAAAATGGCCGTGCGTATTCACTTTTACCGGTGCTCCGAGCTGATCGTAGACCGAAAACTCACCGGTGGCAGTATCCAGATACGCATAGTTCTTTGCTGAATTGTATTCAAAATAGCCCGTCTCGCTGTACGCACTCTCCAGCAGAAGATGATTTGCTTCTGTAACAAAGTACTTGCTGCGCGGATCGAAAAGCTCAGAAAGCGCATGCCTGCCATCTACTATGGAAACAGGGATTCCGTCTTCATTGAGCCTGCAGTCAACCAGTTCAGGAACATAATACCTGGAACTGTCGGTCCCCTGCGTGATCAACTGGACCGCATCCGACCCGATCTCGTTGCTCATCCACTTGCGGGATGGATAGTTGAACATATTGATCTTCATGCCGAGAGACCTGGAATCCAGAGTCGGAACGGTCGAAAGCTCTTCGATCTGAACTGCAGCAGCGAAGTTAAATGTATCAGCATCTCCGATACCGCCCTTTACAAGGCGCAGTCTTTCCCCGTCATCCTTCAGGTAAAGTCCTTCCGTCCCGTCATCCTTGCTCCATGCTATCAGAGTGGACTCAAAATCTCCGTTCTGCCTTCCCGGAAGCTGAAGACTGTAATTGAAAGACGGACTCTCTCCTGCGATGATACCGTCTCCGGGAAGGATGACATCGTACAGTTTAGCTCCGTCGTAGCCGTATATTGCCCTTGGTGCAAGATACGCCCCGGTCACCGTATTCTGAAGCCAATAGTAACCGGTCTCTTCGCCGTCAGAATTGCGACCGACAGTGTATTTCCACTCAATTGCTGCAAGGTCTTTGCCCTGTGAATCGCTGAGCGAATACCAGCCCACAGAACTCCCTTCATCGGATATATCGATCAGATCGCCGTATCCGTCTATGGCAACAAGGTTGTATTCCTTGAACAGTTCATTCCACACACTGCGGTAAATGACGACTGTGCTGCCGTCTTCCATTTCTGATACCGAGATCTTGTCTGCGAAGTGCTTCTCATCCTGCGGCTCGATATCCAATCTCTCTGCGTCAAGCAGAAACTGATAGTCATTCTGGTTTACCGCATAGTCAGACCCCTTGAACCCCTTGTCGGTATCCTTGTAATTCAGTTTGTACTTTTCGTTTCCCGTTCCGTACGCGCATCTGATCATCACCATCTCGGGATAGGCTGCATCTGTAACAGCTATAAAGGGCATCGGGGATGACGACAGATAAAGAGACTGTTTGTTTATTGTCAGATATCTTACAGAACCTTCAACCGATGCTGACAGGAAGTACAGTATCGATCCGCTCTCATCTCTGTTCCTGCTGTCCTTGAAAACAGATTCAGCTATAGCACCGGATGCTACATCGTCTTCCGTAACCCGTGTAAAAGTCCATAATGCAGGCTCATCAGGCTCGGTCGATGCTGTTATACGCTCGTCATTTTTGAACCATACTATGCTGTACAGCAAACGGTTTCCGTCAGCATTAGGCGTTGCGGTAAGCGCATAGCCGATCCTCTCCCCGTCGATATGATTGACGATCAGGAAAGATTTACCGTCAAGATCTTCTGTGGTCCCATATGACTCGAACTGATACACACTGTAGATCGAGAAGGATTCAGCATCAAACTTTATGCTCTGTACTCCTTCTTCCGACTTATCGGTGCATTCTACAGGCTCAACCTCACCGTTTTCATCATTGAAGTGGTCCATCTGAAGAGCGCGTGTTTCATCCTTCTCGGGGATATCCTCAAGGCAGATCTCAACGTTGACAGGAGCCGCAGGCTGGATCTTTTCCTCTCCATCCATGATGCTTATATCAAAGAAACGTGCAAAGACCGGTGTCTGATTCCCGTGTGCTGCAACAAGTTTTTCATACAGTTCATCATAAAGAGGGTCGCCCGGCAGTATCTCCTTTTCCTCCAGCCAAGCTCCGTCCGGTATCTCGGCGTCAGCCTGATATGACACAGTTACCGAATATGAATCTCCCTCTGAACTTACGGAGCCTTCCTGAAAAACATCTTCCCCCTCTGCATTCGACACAACAGACGAATCTCCTGGATCTGACAGATCCAGGACCATTTTGTCATCATTGTTTCCATCTTCGGCAAGAACACCTCTGTCGGATACAGCAAGTACCGGAACAAATACCGAACATAAGTCTACAATCACCAGAAGAACTGCAAGAAAACAAAGCATCTTGCAGTACGGCCTTTTTCTACGCTGTTCTGATCTGTTTCTCAAAGCCACATCTCCATTCAAGGGCAGGTTATTTCTTAATGTCCTGTTAATCGACATATATACGATACGGTGTGTAAAAAAAACACATTAGGGCATTCTAACTAATACTATCACAACTTTATCCTCAAAAAAACACCTTTTCGATAGCATCCGTCTCGGGAAAACTGACGCAGAAAAGCAGGTCGTGAAATGCATTTTCACCCGGCACGGAAAGAGACAGAAAAAAGTCATTATCCGGCAGGCTTCCGATTCTCTTGACTTTTGCACTATTATCAGTAGAATGAATGTGCATAAAGGCGATGATGAAGACATTAGCCGCGTATGAAAGGCACAGCGATGCGGGGACGATGAGAGCCCGCAGCGAGTAGGACGCGAGTGAAGATCCCTTCCGAGCCCTGATACCAAAGCGAGAGCCGGTAGATATCAGCGGATGTCTCCCGTTAAAGGGACAGCATATGATTGTATGCCTGAGGTGGTACAGCGAAGTTCAGACCTTCGTCCTTTGGGGCGAAGGTCTTTTTATTACAGGAGGAAGATATGTACGAAAAGGTAAATGCCAACCGCAACTTCGTCCAGCAGGAAAAAAAGATCGAAAAGTTCTGGAAAGACAACCGGATCTTCGAGAAGAGCATCGAGGACCGCAAGGACAGCCCGGTCTACATGTTCTACGACGGCCCTCCGACGGCCAACGGCAAGCCTCATATAGGCCATGTCCTCACCAGAGTCATAAAGGACATGATACCCCGTTACCACACCATGAAGGGTGAAAGGGTCCCCCGCAAGGCCGGCTGGGACACCCACGGTCTTCCCGTGGAACTGGAAGTAGAGAAGCTGCTTGGCTTTGAAGGCAAGGAGAATATCGAGAAATACGGTATCGCTCCCTTCATCGACAAGTGCAAGGAGAGCGTGTGGAAATATAAGGGCATGTGGGAGGATTTCTCCTCCACTGTAGGCTTCTGGGCCGATATGGATCACCCGTATGTCACCTATGAGAACGACTACATCGAGAGCATCTGGTGGTCTCTGAAAAAGATCTGGGACAAAGGTCTGCTTTATAAGGGATACCGCATCGTCCCTTACTGCCCGCGCTGCGGGACTCCTCTGGCATCCCACGAAGTGGCACAGGGTTACAAGGACGTGACAGAGCGCTCCGCTGTTGTCCGTTTCAGGTGCAAGGATGATGACGCATACTTCCTCGCCTGGACGACCACTCCCTGGACTCTTCCCAGCAACGTGGCGCTGTGCGTACATCCCGAGCTGGATTATGTCAAGGTGAAAGCCTCGGACGGATACACATACTGGCTGGCAGAAGGCCAGCTCGAGAGCGTGCTCGGCGAGGGCTGGGAGATCCTCGAGCGCGTAAAGGGAAAGGATCTAGAGAACAGAGAGTATGAGCCCCTGTACTCATTCCAGAAGGTCGACCGCAAAGGCCATTTCGTAACGCTGGCTGATTACGTCACATTAGGCGAAGGCACAGGCATAGTGCACATCGCTCCTGCTTTCGGCGAAGACGACTATCAGGTAGGTCTCAGATACGACCTTCCCTTCCTTCAGTATGTGGATTCCAAGGGAGATATGACTGAACCCACTCCCTGGGCAGGCACATTCGTAAAGAACGCCGATCCTCTCATCCTGCAGGAACTTGAGGACAGAGGCCTTCTTTTCGCCGCTCCGAAATTCACCCACAGTTATCCTCACTGCTGGCGCTGCGGCACGCCTCTCATCTATTACGCCAGGGAATCCTGGTATATAAAGATGACTGAGGTCAGAGATGATCTGCTGCGCAACAATGCCACGATAAACTGGATACCCGCCACCATTGGCGAGAAGCGCTTCGGCAACTGGCTGGAGAATATCCAGGACTGGGCTATCTCCCGCAACAGATACTGGGGCACCCCGCTTCCGATCTGGGAGTGCGAGTGCGGACACAAGCACTGCATCGGCTCAATAGAAGAGCTCAAGAGCATGTCAGACAACTGTCCTGACGACATCGAGCTTCACCGTCCGTATGTGGATGACGTCACTATAAAATGCCCGGTCTGCGGAAAACCGATGCATCGTGTGGAAGAGGTCATAGACTGCTGGTACGATTCAGGCGCCATGCCTTTCGCCCAGTATCACTATCCTTTTGAGAACAAAGAGACTTTCGAGTCCACATTCCCCGCAGACTTCATTTCTGAGGCAGTCGACCAGACCAGAGGCTGGTTCTATTCCCTGCTCGCGATCTCTACGCTGATCTTCAACAAGGCACCTTATAAAAACGTCATCGTGCTCGGGCTCGTTCTGGATGAGAACGGCGAGAAGATGAGCAAGTCCAAGGGCAACGCGGTGGATCCTTTCGAGGCACTTGACGCTTACGGCGCCGACAGCATCCGCTGGTACTTCTATGAGAACAGTGCCCCCTGGTTGCCTAACCGCTTCTACAAGGACGCAGTGATTGAGGGACAGCGCAAATTCCTCGGCACCTTCTGGAACACATACGCGTTCTACGTGCTTTACGCAGATATAGACAAATTCGATCCCACCAAGTACACGCTGGATCTCTCCACTCTGAATTCCATGGACAGGTGGCTGCTTTCACGTCTCAACTCCCTCATCAAGGAAGTTGACGCAGACCTTGGCGGATATAAGATCCCGGAAGCAGCAAGAGCCCTCCAGGACTTCACCGACGAACTATCCAACTGGTACGTGCGCCGCTCCAGGGAGCGCTTCTGGGAAGCCGAGATGACCCAGAGCAAGATAAACGCCTACCTCACGCTCTGGACCGCCCTGGTGACACTGTCAAAGCTGGCCGCACCCATGATCCCCTTCATGACCGAAGAGATCTATCAGAATATTGTGCGTCGCGTGGACGCATCCGCTCCGGAAAGCATCCATCTATGTGACTTCCCCGTCGCCGATGAGTCGCTCATCGATGAGGAACTTGAGCATCATATGGAAGAGGTCCTCAAGATAGTGGTCCTCGGAAGAGCCGCAAGAAACGAAGCCAATGTCAAGAACCGCCAGCCTCTGTCAGTCATGTACGTCGGCGGCGCTGAGACTCTCGGCGAGCTGTACAAGGATATAATCGAAGACGAGCTCAACATCAAGAACGTGATATTCACCGACGACATGAGCCGTTTCTCTTCCTACACTTTTAAGCCTCAGCTGCGCACACTGGGTAAGCGTTTCGGTAAACGTCTCAACGAAGTGAGAAACATCCTCGCCTCTCTGGACGGCATTGCTGCCAAAAAAGAGCTGGACGAGACCGGTCAGCTGGTTATACATACAGCAGACGGCGATGAGACCCTTGCTCCGGAAGATCTTCTCATAGAAGCTTCAAAGGTGGAAGGCTTCGCATCCGCTTCAGAAGGCGGATACACAGTTGCGCTCGACACCGAACTCACAGAGGACCTTATCAAGGAAGGATATGTGCGTGAAGTCGTGAGCAAGATCCAGTCCATGCGCAAGGAAGCCGACTTCAACGTGATGGATCACATCAGAGTGAGCATTAAGACATCTGACCGTCTTGCCGACGTGGTCCGTGAATTCTCTTCCGGGATCTCCGAGGACGTCCTCGCCGATGCCATCACTTTCGGAGAAAGCGCCGGATTCACGAAAGAATGGGATATAAACGGAGAAGATGCTGTCATCTCCGTGGAACGAGTCTGAACCCAGAACTGACATACGCAACGGCCGCCGGAATCCGGCGGCCGTTTTTCTGATGTCTGAATATGTGTGACGTTATACTGTTCTTCTGTCTGTCCGGCTTTTTTCGCAACATTCGAACCTGCATCAGCCAACCCTCCTGCAGTGTCACTGGCTTTCGCCTGCAGAAGCAGTCTCAGTTATCGAACCACTCATTCTTTTTCTCTTTGGCAAAACGGCCGGTGAGCATATACGCAACTATTATAGTGGTAATGAGGAACGGATCAGCATTGATTCCGGTATCAAGGCTTCTGCCGGTATCGTTGGAAAAAGGCGCCGTTTCCGGATCCAGCTCCACATGGTACAGGGAAACCACCCTCCTGTCGCCCGAGCCAGCTCCGACCTTTTCATATTCTCCGTATGCAATTTGCGAACCGTTATCGACTCTTGGAGTCGTGAGGATATAATTGCGGATCAGCGGCGTTGAGGTGACATCCAGCACAGTCAGGCTGTTTGAACTGCATGACAGAATGTCAAGCTGAGGACAATCGCTTATATCCAGTGTTTTCAGATCGTTCTTCCTGCACTCAAGGGACACGAGAGAGTAGCATCCGGAAACATTCAGTGACGTAAGAGAGTTTCCGCTGCATATGATCGTCTTCAGGACATCGTTCCCGCCCACATCCAGAGAAGACAGCAGATTGGAACTGCAGTCAAGATAGACAAGCTCCGGAAGCTCACTCACATCCAGCTCCTGCAGCAGGTTAGAGCGGCAGATAAGACTGGTCAGGGACCTGAAGTTCTCAATTCCGGTAAGATCTCTTATCTTGTAATCCGTGTTCTGTGCGCCTGCGCAGTCCATCTCGGTCACGCAAGTTAGTTCAGAGAGAGACAGCTTCATATCAGAATCCTGATCATAGCCCTGATCCAGTATAAATCGGCGGAAGTTTTCATCCGGGAATACAGAGCTGTTGATCTCGATCTCTGTTATGGTATTAGATACCCCTCCTGACGCTGAAGCAAGGACCACCGCTGCGTCTGGGGAAGAAAAGAAAATGCTCAGAAACAGAGCAATGCATGTGATAAGTGAAACGATCCTTGACATGATGATTCCTCCCTAAGGAATCGAAGAAAACAGGGACATCTAAATCTTAACAACATAACGCAGTAATCCGTGATCTGCGTTCCGATCACCACAATTATATCATCTGCGGGAAACACGAGGAGAACAGGTCCCTTCCAGCAGGAAAGTCTTTCGGTTCTGGTATGAACCGAGCGATTTTTCTGGTACGCCGCTAGAATTCGATTCTCTGGTCTTCACCAGAGTGCGGAGTGTTAGAAAAACAACACAAAAAGCAATGAATAAAACCATCAGAATTGTCCCGACTTTCTTATTGGGGCAATGAATAATAAGACAAGTACAGTCCTGAGGCAGTTATTGTTTATTGAGAACAGAAAGCGTGATATGCTACCATCTATATGATTGATTGGGATATACAGGAGGCACCATTTGAGATTTTTTATCGCCTTATGGCTTGCAAAACTGGCAGGTTTTCTGCTGCGCATCGTGAGCAGGTTTACTTCTATGCGGGGCACGAATTTCCCCGGAGAAGTCGCTCTCAGGATCTGTCCGGATTTCATTGGAAAAGTCGATAAACCTGAAAAGATTGCCGTCGTAACCGGAACAAACGGAAAAACGACGACAAGCAATCTTCTTTCATCATTGCTTCGGGAATCCGGCTTTGACGTGTTGAGCAATGAATACGGCAGCAATATCAAGACCGGTGTCGCCACAGCTCTTTTAAACGGCGTAACTTGGAATAACCATTCTTTCAAGGAAATCGCCCTCCTGGAAGTAGATGAAAGAAGCGCGATCAGAATCTATCCTTATATGACCCCTGATTATGTGATCGTCACCAATCTCTCAAGAGATACTATCATGCGTAATGCACATCCGGAGTATATCTTCAGCATGCTGGATACTTATCTTCCTGATTCAGCCAAGATGATACTCAATGCAGATGACCCGATTTCGTCGCGTTTGAAAGAGAAAAATACCAGAGTATATTACGGAATGGATCAGTTCGAAGGAGACCTTACAGTAGATACTCATCTTATAAATGACGCGAAGATATGTCCGCACTGCCAAGGCTTACTCCGTTACAGATACATCAAATATGATCACATCGGTCAGGTCTATTGCCCCGATTGCGGTTTCCGTTCACCTGTACCCGATTACGTCGTCGAAACTATTGATCGTGAAAGCAGACAGATCGTTATCCGGAAAGGGAATGAAAAAAACTCGTATCATATGATCTCCGATACGATATTTAATATTTATAATGAGGCTGCCTGTATCGCTTTTCTTACTGAGCTGGGTGTTCCGAATGAAAAGATCATTGAAGGTCTTTCGAAGGTTTCAATTGTTGACAGCCGTCTAAAAGAAATGCAGATAGGCAGTATACGGATTGCAGCGATAATGTCAAAAGGACTCACACCAGCCTGTAACGCTGTCCTTGATTACACTGTTTCCCAACCAGGAACGAAAGAAGTTGTTCTGTATCTGGAGGATAAGCATGAGATTGCTGCTAGCAGTGAGAGAATCACCTGGATCTGGGATAGTGACTTCCATCTTCTGAAGGACACTTCGATCAGCAAGATTGTTATTACTGGTTATAGAAGATTTGATTTCTATTACAGACTCCTTATGGCCGGAATCGCTGAAGAAAAAATCGAGCTTGCACCTGAGCCGAAGGATGTTTCAGATCATCTGGATCTGAAAGAGGGAACGACCGTATTCGTATTGAACGATATCTATTCCGTTTCTGAACGCGATTTGATGATCAACATGATTCGATCAAGACTGGAGGGAAATGAATGAGATTTGAATATCTTTATCCCGAAGTCGGTAACCTCTACGGCGACAGTTATAATTTCAGATTTCTAGGAAAATGTTTTCCGGAAGCAGAAATAATAGAAACACATCTTAAACAGGTCCCTGCGTTTGTTTCGCAGAATGTTGACCTTATCTACCTCGGCGCCTCGACAGAATACGGGCAAGAAATGATCATTGAACACCTTTGTCCTTACCGTGAGAGACTCAGGGAACTGATTGAATCAGGAACCGTATTTCTTTGTACGGGAAATGCTCTTGAGATCTTCTGTAAACGAATCAGTGACGAAACAAAGGAAATCGAAGCTCTTGGTCTGTTTGACTTTGAGGCGAAAAGGGAGATGCTGAATCGTTACAATTCGCTTTTTCTCGGTAAAATGGAAGGTTTTGAGATCGTAGGATTCAAATCCCAGTTTTCGCATCTGTACGGTGACAACTCCGAAGAATTCATGATAAAAGCTGAAAAAGGCTGTGGGATCAACAGACAGACAGATCTCGAAGGAATACGATACAAGCACTTTTTGGGCACCTATGTGCTTGGGCCGTTTTTACTGCTGAATCCACCGTTTGTCCGTTTTTTGTTTCGGATTCTTGGAGAACCGGATCGTATACCCGTGTTTGAAAAAGAAGCGTATGAAGCCTATCAGGTCAGACTGAAGGAATATCACAGGCCGGATATCAAAATGGAATCATAAAATATACCGGAACAGAGCTTACACTGTTCCGGTCTTTTCTTTTCTTGATTTGTATTGTGGTTAACTGTTTCGATACGTCCAATCTGATCCTGCTTGTTTCCCGTTTATTGGAATCGATCTCAGGCTCGAGAACGATATCCATATCGACATCTATACCGATACTGAGTACCTTTTCGGTACAAGAGTATTGTCAGAGCTCATGATGATAGAAATATAACGGTTCATGCGTGAACATGGCAATCCAGATTGTTTTTCATCTTGCACGAGTAACGGAGCGTTAGGATGCGATTTGCCGGATCGCACACTTGACAGATTGGAATCCAACCACGCATCAAAGCTGTCTTTCGAGATTCTCAGCGTGTTATTAAACTTCACCGAACTGAATTCTCCTTTTTTTATCAGGGCATACGCTGTTGGAGCGCTGATCTGCAGGATCTCCTGGATTTCTTTCACCGTGTATGTTTTCTTCATCTTGCTATGCTCCTCCCGTACAGTTTTCGTTTGTAGATGATATATGTATGCCCATTCCGGACTTGGCAGTAATCGCACTGTGTTTCCTGGACAGCGAACGGATCCATACGGATCACAACAGAAGAAGGATCCGACAGAAAATCACGTCTACATCTTGGGCACAGCGCCATGACCAGTGCAACCGATGTCTTCTTTTTCTGCTGCTGCACATTCAGTACTTTCGAAATCTCACTTTGTGACAGGCAGCCGATTTTCTTTATGATCCCCATCTCATCACTGAACAGGACTACTTGTGTGGGATAAACTGCAGATCCCTTCCGAACGCAGTTGCTTGCTGTTACATCCACGAAAGGATATCTTGAATATGCTCTCGGCGCTTTTCCAACTCTGCAGAAAGAATAGATCGGCATTTCTTTTTCGTAAGTTACTGAAATATAGACCAGTGGGACAACGGCATACTTATATGAATTAATGCTCAGAGACAGATCACAGATACAGACATCACCGCACTTGAGATCAGTCATACTGCAACACCTCCGTTTTTTGGTAGCGCAACACCACAGTATTCACGGAGATGCTGCAGTCCTTTTTTTATACTCTTTCGCACTGTATACCTATTTACTTTTTCACCCTCAGCAATATCCTTTATGGAATACCCGGAAAGGAAATGATTGCGTATGCGTCTGCACTGATCATCCGGCAAAATAGCCAGAGCTTCTCTGAGCCAGATGTTTCTGATCTCATCCTGTGTATCCGGGTCTTCAAATTCAAGATCCATATCATCCAGGGACACTTCTGTTTCCGTGCTTCTCTGCAGGTGTTTCCAGTCATTGAAGTCATATCGGAACATCACCCTTGCCATTTCTTTGCTGATAACAACAGACGATTTCCACAATTCGGCTTCCTCCGGATGCCTGACATGGAATTCATCTTCAGAAAGATCTGTTGCCAGAATCCATTTTTCTTTCCCGGTGTATCCTGGGTACTCCTTTTCAATGTTCAGGATCACATAATCTTTTCCCATACTTTTCCTCCATTCACTTGTTGTCGAAATAAAAAAGCCCCGGCAAGAGCACCAGAAATCACATATAGTGATCCCTTATACTCTCACCGAGGCCTCTCACGTGTGTGGTTTAACTCTCGGGGTTATTGGGAAGACAGCCGGAGGTGGAATTACTAAGCCTATTTCATCTCAACCATTCTCTACTTGTCTTCGTTAAATTGTTTATATGGCATCGTCCCAATCGAAATAATTGCCTCTCGCGGCTTTCATTACGATTTCTACGCGCCGCCTGGAGATCCTCTTGCGGTGATATTCTGCTCCGCATCTCGGGCATGTAATATGCTGTTCACCTTTGTCATTTGCGTATGAGGAAATCTTCTGACTGCAGTTCTCACAATAAAAGGTTATTATCACGTATCTCTTTATGGGAACGACATCGTCCAG
This sequence comes from Oscillospiraceae bacterium, assembly GCA_017513135.1. GTDB lineage: Bacteria > Bacillota > Clostridia > Oscillospirales > Ruminococcaceae > RUG11783. The sequence goes on along the minus strand of JAFWDH010000010.1, from coordinate 12,354 downwards.
AGCAGCTTCGCTGCATTCCCGGCTCATATTGCAATCGCCTCCGACGGCGATGCTGCAGGATTGGCAAAGGTTCTCTTGTCTTCCTCTTCATCGATGATGTACCAGCAGTACTCATCGCGGAAAACATATTTGTCATGCCCATTGATATTGACGAGATACTTAATCGTCGCTCCGCGCTGTCTTCCTGAACCACTTCGGATCTGTTTTATATCCTGGACCTTATAGAATTTGCCGTCTTTTTCTATCACGTAAGGAACGAGCATTCCGTTTCGGTCTCGGTTCAGAATTACATCGATCTTGCTTGTCATACCATAGATCATCGAAACCCTCCTTTATGCCGCATTTTCATTAGTTGCCCTGCGAAACTCATATACGCTCAGGCACTCCAGAATCCTATTTAAGCGTGCTGGACCTATGCCCTTGATCTCATTTTTCAGATCTTCAGTTGATATAGAAGCGAGATCTTCCACGGTATAAATGGCATACCATTTAAGCGTATTCACTATTTCCGAACCCATCCCAAGAACTTCAATCGGTGTACCGGCTGCTGATGGTTTTCTTTTCTTTTCGAACCACTCCATGTGCTGTTTTAGTTCAGACAGAGCGCTTTTGTCACACCACAGCAGTTGAGCAAGCTTCCAATCCGGGAGGTGACGGATCTCACCGTACATTCTGATCCCATTTCGTCTCAGTCTGTTGTACACGCTAATGGAAAGATGCAGATCTTCAATCGGCACCCGGTCATACCCGTGCCGGTACTCTTTGCGGATTTCTTTGAAATGATCTTCATATAACTCTTTATCTGACACAGTTGATTCTCCTTTTATCCTGAAGCTTTACGGAGGTGTATTTCTGTCTGTATTCGGGATAGATAGTGTGTATGATATTGCCGCATCTTTCGCATTCATACAGCCCTTTTGTTTCCTGAAGATACAGATTACGATTCAGTGTGCCGCATACCGGACACACTCTGTCATAGCAACAGTCTGTGCTTTTCACAATTTCCCTCCATTGATTAATAAGCTTTGATTGCATAAATCAAGACGCCCTGGATATAGAAACGGTCACCTTCGTGAATCATGATGTCCGGATAAACAGGGTTCTCCGGGTGGAGATATGGCCGTCCGTTTGCATCATAACGGAGCCTCTTTAATGTGTTTTCCCCATTGAGCAAAGCGACAATGATATCACCATTCTCCGCAGTTTCCTGCTCTTTGATGATCAATTGATCGCCTTCATTGATCCCTGCCCCAATCATGGAATCACCGGAAGCTGTAAGAATGTATTTATGTCCTCTCCCGAATAAGGAGTCAGGAAGAAAGACATATTCTTCAACATGCTCTTCCTGATACGTCGGAGCACCGCAAGAGATATTGTTCAGCAGTTTTTCTGCGCGGTCGCCTTCCCAGGAAATATCTGTTTCCGATCGGAGCAGCCCTTGCTCTTTAACTGTTACAAGATATCTTTGCGCACCGCTTTTAGATAGATTCAGATCTCTGGCAAGCTGCCGAGTTGATGGAAGAACATTGTATCTTTCAAGATACTTTTTACAGTATTCCGCTACGCGGTCAATCGTTCCTTGATCCTTGTATTGCATCTTAGGAAGCCTCCTAGATTATTCTGGGGCGCTGCCCCATCACCGGTGTAGTTGAATCATATCAGTGCTTTTCTTCGAATTCAATAGTTTTTGTGCCCCAGATTGAAAAGTTGGCCTTATTGTCGCGTTATGCTGACATTATTGTTTTTACAACACAGTCTCTTGGGTGTAATATATATGTATATAATTAGGAGTTTTTTGCATATGGCGAACACAAAGAAGAGTAAAGTCAAATTGATCAAACTCTATGAGATCCTTCGCACTGAAACCGATGCGGACCATGCTCTAACGACATATGATCTGATAGAACGCATGGATAAACTCGGTATTGTTTGTGACCGTAGGACTCTCAGTAGCGATATTGACGATCTCAATAGCGTTGGGCTGCATATCAAGGTCAAGAGAGATGGTCATAAAAAGGCATATTATGTAGATGACAATACTTTTACTGTACCGGAACTTAAAATCCTAATTGATGCGGTTCAGGCTGCAAGTTTTATTCCGGAAGATATGTCACAAGAACTCATTGAAAAGCTCTCCGCTCTTGGTGGAACTCATAGAGCAGAAGTTCTAAAAGGCAATCAGATTGCGTTTAATACACGAAAGCATAGCAATAAAGACATTCTCAGAATCGTTAATGTCATAAATAAAGCAATAATTGACCATAAAAAAATCTCGTTTCGATACTTTGACCTGAACGAGAATAAAGAAAAAGTATTTAGAAAGAATAAGAGAAGATATAAGGAGTCTCCAGCCGCTTTGGTATTCAGCAATGATAACTATTATGTAGTCTGCTATTCCAGCAAGCACAAAAAGCAATTGAACTACAGAATAGACCGCATGGATTCAACCTGGATCGAAGAAGAACCTTCAGCACCAGAAGCGGCGATCCTGGCGGATAACCTTAAAGAATATACTAAGCAGGCTTTTAGAATGTTTAGTGGTGAACCCGAGAAAGTGACGCTTCAATTTAACAGATCTATTCTCAGTCAGATTTATGATCAGTTTGGCGAAGACATAGAAGTGGTTGCAGTTTCAGATGACAAACTTGAAACAACTGTTATGATTCAGGCAAGCCCGACCTTCCAAGGATGGTTAGCTCAATTTGGTGATAACATTCTTGTCTACAATTCCTAGAATTGTAGTACTATCGTGAATATATATTTTGAATGATATTAAAGGAGATTAATATCAAATGGCTCATATTTCAGAGTACGAAGTCGAAGAATTATATATTAATAGGCTTATAGATTTGGGCTATGACTTCGTTTCGCTAAAAACCTATGATGATGTTTGCTCCAACTTTAGGAAACAGTTTTGTAAGCTAAATGCCAAAGAACTTATAGCGATGAAGGGCGTAGCTGAACTCTCTGATACAGAGTTTGAGCGTGTATTGATACGCCTTGAGAACCATACTATTTACGAATCTGCAAAAATACTGCGTGAGCAGTGGGTTCTAGAACTCGATAACGGAAAGACCGTGTATGTCGTGTTCTTCACCAGCGATGAGACAAAAAATATATATCAGGTCACACACCAGGTGACGATGGATCCTGCCCACAAGGGTGATGTCCTGTACAAGAATCGCTATGATGTTACCATTCTTATTAACGGTCTGCCTCTCGTACAGACGGAACTGAAGCGTCCTGGTATCGAAATCAACGAGGCTGTGAACCAGATTAATCGCTATAGAAGGTTCTCCTTCCGTGGCCTATTTAGGTTCATACAGTTATTCGTGATCTCCAACTCCACAATGACCAAGTACTGTGCCAACATTAACGAGAACGACTCGTTCGGGCATAAGCAAGATATCCTGAAATCCCTGACTTTCTTCTGGACAGATGAGAACAATGTACGCGTGAATAGACTGATGGACTTCACGAATACATTCCTTCCGAAGCTCCATCTGACAGAGATGTTGAGCAAGTATATCGTCATCAAAGATACAGAGCCTATCCTGCTGGTCATGAGGCCTTATCAGGTCTATGCCGTGAAGCGTGCTTTTGACCGTATCATCATGGCAAACATGAACGGTTATGTCTTCCATACCACAGGTTCAGGAAAGACGCTGACTAGTTATAAACTGGCATCCCTTCTTCGTGATGACCGTAGGATTGACAAAGTGTTTTTCCTTATCGACCGCAGTGACCTTGATGATCAGACCGTGGACGAATACAACAGCTTTGAGGCAGGATGTGTTGACCAGACCGACAGCACATACAATTTGGTGAAAGATCTTCAGGACTCGTCAAAGTCGCTGATTATCACAACCATCCAGAAGATGGCAACTGCGCTTCGCTCTGAGAAGTACGATACCATCATGGATACGTTTAAACAGCAGAAATGCGTGTTTATCATCGACGAGTGCCATCGTTCCCAGTTCGGAAAGATGCATGCTCAGATCCGAAAGCATTTCCAGAACTCCAACTACATTGGTTTTACGGGAACTCCTATCTTTAAGGAGAATAAAGGCCCGCAGGGACAGACAACCGCTGATATTTTCCATTCAGGCAAGTTGGATCCGTGTATCCATAAGTACATGATTAAGGAGGCCATCGCTGACGGCAATGTGCTTCGCTTCTCTGTGGAATATATGAGAAGCATTTCTGTCACAAATATTAGGGACTCTAAGATTGACCCGAAGGCATTGGATGATGCTGAATACTGCAAGCGTCACAAGATTGACCTTGACGAACTATATCACTCCAATGAGCGTATAGCCGCTATTTCGGAGGATATTCTTGAACACCTGAATCAACACACAAGGCTTGAAAACAACAATGTTTATACTGCCATTTTTGCGATCGATAAGATTGAGACGCTGGTGAAGTATTATAACTACATGAAGGCTCATAATCCTAAAGGATACAGGATTGCGGCCATCTTCACGTATCAGGCGAACCAAGACATGGAAGAAAGCCCGGACAAACATGCTGGTGAACATCTGGAAGCCTGCATGAAAGACTACAATAATATGTTTGGCACGGATTACGACCTCAGCAAATTTGATGCTTACCGCAAGGACATTTCAAAGCGCATGAAACAGAAAGACCTGCCTCAGGTTGACCTACTTCTCGTTGTAAATATGTTCCTAACAGGATTTGACAGCAAACCGACCAATACACTGTTCCTTGATAAAAACCTCGTGTGGCACTCTTTGGTACAGGCATATAGCCGTACAAACCGCGTTGATAAGGTCACAAAACAATTTGGTCAAATCGTTACTTACCGCAACATTAAGAGAGCGCAAGATGAGGCGTTAAAACTATATTCTGGCGACGGAGATCCAAACGCATATTTGCTTCAATCTTACGATTTTTATGTCACAGAGTATTATAAGCAAGTAGATGAGCTGCGTACCATTGTAGCAACACCTGACGATGCAGGAAATCTTCAGTCTGAGGATGATATTAGAGCCTTTGTTATTGCGTTTAGAACGCTTGCTGGTATTCTAAGCACGCTGAAGACCTTCTCAAAGTTTGACTGGGCAGATCTTGCTCCGACGCTGGATGAAGACGAATACGCTGACTTCAAATCTTGGTATCTGTATTACTATGACAAGCACAAAGGCGGTGGTAAAGAGTCCGTCCTGGTCGATGTGGACTTCAACATTGAACTGGTTAGAACGGATAAAATTAATGTGGTCTATATTCTGAATCTCCTGAAGGATATCAACCGAAAGAATGAAAACGAGATGAAGAAATCCGTTGACCTCATCCTCCGGGAAATCGAACGTTCCGATAACGAGAAAATGCGTTATAAGCGTGATGTTATGAAAACATTCGTGATGGAACGATTCTTCGAGCTGGAACCCGATGCCGATATCATCGAAGCTTATAACGAATATGAACGTGAAGTTCTGCAAGCGGATATCGAATCGTTTGCGACTGAAAACAATCTGGCGACGGAATTCGTTTCCAGAATCCTGCATCAGTACTTCATGGATACAAAGGCTGTTACGAAAGAAACGCTGCGACAGGAACTGTCTTCTGCAGGCGTGAAAGGGCTCGTGAGGGTCACAACTATGATCAATAGAGTGCAGAAATTTCTGACAGACAGCTACAATAAATTTACAGCAGAAGGCGAATGATGAAAGGAGAATACTACAATGGCTAACGCCGTACAGAAGCAGTCCCAGGAGCTGGCAACCCAACTTTGGGCTATTGCAAATGAACTTCGCGGTAATATGGATGCCAGTAAGTTTAAGAACTATATCCTCGGTGTTATCTTCTACAGATACCTGTCGGAGAAGACTGAAAACTATATGGACGAACTTCTGAAGGATGATAGTGTTACCTACCGTGAGGCTTTGAAAAACGAAGAGTTAGCTCCTATTGTCAGAGATTGGTCCATCGAGCATCTCGGATATATCATTGAACCAAAATATCTGTGGGCTTCACTTATCGATGAAATCAGAGGGACTGAATTCTCTATCGAGCATTTCGACAAGGCGATTTCTGCTCTGGTAGCTTCCACCATCGGACAGGAATCCGAAGCAGCATTCGATAAGCTGTTTGACGACATGAACCTTCAGGATAAAGATCTTGGAAAGGAAGTATCGGAGAGGACTGCATTGATTGCCAAGGTCATGCAGAAGGTCGATGATATCTCATTCAACGTTGACGATGCAGAAATGGATGTGTTGGGGACAGCGTACATGATTCTTATTTCCCTGTTTGCATCTGATGCGGGTAAGAAAGGCGGTGAATTCTTTACTCCGACTTGTGCATCTAAACTTTTGGCACGCCTTGCCACAGTGGGGCTGGATGAAGTAAAGAACGCTGCTGACAGTTGTGCTGGTTCGGGCTCGTTGCTTCTGGAAGTGCAGAACCACCTGTCTACTAAGAAAGTCGGACATTTCTATGCGACTGAAAAGAACGGCAGCAACTACAATTTGCTTCGTATGAACCTGCTGATGCATGGTGTACCGTATAAGAAGTTCAGTTGTTTCAATTCAGACTCCATTAAGACGGATAACTACTATGAGAACGGTGAGCCGCTGATGTTCGATATCCAGGTCGAAAACCCGCCATATTCTGCCAAGTTCGATCAGAGTCCGAAGCTTCTAGATGACCCTCGTTTCTCTTCATGCGGAGTTCTTGCCCCACAAGGCAAGGCTGACCTGATGTTCGTAGAGAGTATGGTCTATCACATGTCTGAAGACGGCAGGATTGCTGTTCTGCTTCCGAGCGGTGCCCTGTTTCGTGGCAAACAGAAGAAGAACGGTAAGAACGATGCAGAATATGACATCCGCAGGCATCTGATTGAGAACCTGAACGTGGTAGATGCCATTATCGGACTTCCTGCCAAGATGTTCCACGGTGCAAAACTGCCCGTTATCGTGATGGTCCTTAAAAAGAAGCGCAACGGGAACTCCGACAACATCCTGTTCATTGATGCAAGTAAGTATTTCACACCTGAAAAGACCATGAATGTTATTACGGATGAGGATATCGACCGCATTGTTGATGCCTATGTCAACAGGTCTGAAATCGATAAGTTCTCGCATGTGGCATACATGGATGAATTGGAACGCAACGACTATAACTGCAACATTCCTCGCTATGTAGATAGTTTCGAGAAGGAACCGCCTGTTGACATCAACGCTCAGACCCAGAAGATTCAGAATTGTGATATACAGTCAGCAGAAATCGATAAACAGTTATCTGTATTCATGAAAGAACTCGGATTAGAGGTGCAAGCATGATTACACCAAAGATTAGATTTCCAGAATTCCATGACGAATATATCAATGACTCTTTGTCGGAGATATCTGATAGAGTTCGCCGTAAAAACTCTAAAAATCAGACGGATATCCCGCTGACAATAGCTTCAATAGAAGGCCTTGTTGACCAGAGAACATACTTTGGAAAGACCGTTGCCAGCAAGGATATGTCTGGCTATTATCTGCTTCAGAATGGAGAATTTGCCTACAATAAGAGCTATTCCAAGGGCTTTCCTGTCGGCTCTATCAAGAGGCTGGATAAGTATGCTCAAGGAGCATTATCGACGCTGTATATTTGTTTTGCACTGAAAGATGATGCAGATGTCACTTCGGATTATTTGGTGCAGTATTTCAATTCGCCTGCCTGGTATGAAGCGGTTAATGAAGTTTGTGCGGAAGGGGCTCGGAATCATGGTCTTCTGAATGTGTCCCCAGATGATTTCTTCGCAACGACACATCACTTCGCTCCGACCAAAGAGGAACAGGACAAAGTAGCTGCTTTCTTGTCTCTGTATGACCAGAAGATTGAGAATCAGATGGCAAAGGTTGATGCCCTCGAAACTCGTCGCAAGGGTCTTCTTCAGCAGATTTTCTATCAGGAAATCAGGTTTAAGGCTGATGACGGAAGCGAGTTCCCTGATTGGGAATCGCATGCGATGGGCGAATTCTTTACAGAACGTAAGGATAAGGCTCAGGGTGGAGAAGAACTTCTCTCTGTAACCATTGCTAATGGAGTTATCAGACAGGCTGATTCTGACAAACGTGACAACTCCTCTGAAGATAAAAGTAACTATAAGCGCGTCATGACAGGTGATATGGCTTATAATACGATGAGAATGTGGCAAGGTGCAGAAGGGGTTTCTTACTGGGACGGAATCGTTAGCCCCGCATATACGATTATTATTCCTGAAGACGGTGTAAATGCAGAATTCTTTATGGTACTGTTTAAGACTTATGACGCACTGAAGCAGTTCACAATCTATTCTCAGGGTATGACATCTGACCAGTGGAATCTTAAGTTCGATATCTTTGCTGACTTAGAATTTGATGTTCCGTGTTCAGAAGAACAGGCTAAAATCGTTGCGTTCTTCAAACTTCTTGATAAACAGATACAGATTGAAAAGGATAAGTTGGAAGCCATCAAACAAGTCAAGAAGGGGCTGCTTCAACAGATGTTTGTGTGAGTCGTAAACTTTATACAAACCAATCGAGCGGATTCTGTTTCTGCCCATTATCCCTTATTTCAAAATGCAAGTGATTGCCTGTACTGTTCCCAGTGGAACCGACATAGGCAATCACTTCTCCTTTTTGTACGGTCTGTCCGTACCGGACGCAGATTGAAGAGCAGTGCGCATACAGGGTCTCGTCACCGCCGCCGTGATCGATTATCACATAGAAGCCGTATCCGCCGCCCCAGGAATCAACGCCGTTAGCGACTGTGACAGTTCCGGCATCAGCCGCAATGATCGGCGTACCGGCCCCGACACCTATATCGATACCACCATGGAACTTCTGCTCGCCGGTAAACGGATCCGTCCTCCAGCCGAATCCTGAAGTAATATCACCATTGACAGGCAGCGGCCAAGAATATCTTCCCGTTCCAATCCATGTCGCATTTGATGGGATAATGCCGATGCCACTGGAATATCCTCCGAGTAGCTGAGCCCATAATGTCGAGTACGTCCCGGAAAGCAGGTCATTAAGAAAAGCCATCTGTTTTGCCGAGAAGGAATATCTGGCAGCCTCTTCTTCAGCACTTCGGTGAGTCAGTTTAAGAATGAGTGTCGTCTTCGTCTTTTCAACGATCTCCTCAATCTCATTACCGTAATCGTCTTCGCCAGTCTCTATTTCTTCATAAGTCTCGGTTTCCACAGAATACCCGACAGCATTCATCTCCTGGAGCAATGTCTTCAGAAGATCTTTTTTTGTAGAATCGAGCGTTACAACTTCCACTGGGTTGTTTGTGTCGGTAGTCAGCATGACGGAAAATACTGACAGGATCTCATCCCATCTAAGAGAATAGGCTCCGTCATTAGACCTAATCTCAATGTCATCATACTCAATAGAGTTCTTAATATCCTCGATACCTTTGTAATACTCATTACTCAGTTCCTGCACCACAACAGGAATCGTTTCTCCTTCACTGTCTTTGGAAAGAAATATCCCGTATGGGGAAGCGACAATTATTCCAATAAAGCAAATGATGACTATAGCTGCAACTGTCACAGCTCCTCCGGAAGTCAGTGCCGCAATCAAACTCTTCATTGCTTCGCGAATTCGCTTTAGGACATGCTTTATTCCGGAAACTATTCTTTGTCTAAGCAGCATGGTTTTCTCACGAGTCTTCTGCACAACAGATCTCTTAAATACTTCCTGTTGTGTTGAAGCCATTGCGGATCTGCTTCTTCCTGGCTGGACAGTCTTGACTCTCTTTTCCCCAGTTCTCATCTGCTTTTCAGCACTCTGTCTCCTAGAGGATTCCCTTGAACGTGAAACCAGATTCTCCTTTGTTTTAGATCTCGCTGGCTCCTGTGTCGGTTCATTTTCGGACTCAAAACCGACCTCATCAACCACATCGTTTCTATTTTTCATGCGAATACGAAACTCTGATGCGTGGGGCAGCATCTCTGCCGCCCCACTCTCAGCCGTGTCTACTGCGTACTGTTTTTCATCGATCTGGTCGTCTCTGCTTCGTACCGTGTTGCTTTTTATCCTGGTGGACAGATTATGGGCCCGGTTCATAGAACGCACTGTTCTGGCAACGTGATCTCTTGTCTTTATTTCCGGCATAGTAACCTCCCATTATAAAAGGGAGGCTCATACTGCCTCCCCGGGTTTTGTGCTCATCAGTTTGTATAGTTTTGTAAGTGATCCATGCCAAGGCTCGCTGAGCTCTCTGAGAACAGCAACCGGAACCATAATCCAGATACTGTCGAGCGGCATATTCAGCAATACGTGCAACCTTGTAAGACGATGGCTCTCCTTCTGCAGGAGAGAAAAGCACGTATTGATGAAATCAAGGAGTTCCTAGGTGACGACTATAACGACTTTGATCTTGTGATCTGTCATGACAATGGGACACCGATTGAGCATGGCAGGATCCGAACAAAATTTCAGGATTTGATCAAGAAAGCGAATCTGAAACCGGTGGTGTTTCATAGCCTGCGGCACTCCAGTACGACATATAAACTGAAAGTCAGCGGTGGTGATATCAAAGCTGTTCAGGGAGATACCGGTCATGCCGAAGCGGCGATGATTACAGAGAGATACGCCCACATTCTGGATGATGACCGTAGGATCAATGCGGAGAAGTTCGAGGAAATGTTCTATCACAACGAGGTCAAGGATACAGGTAACGGAAACAACGAAGAGCTGCTTGCATTAGTGAAACTGGCTCTGGATCATACAGAGATTGTGATAGTTGATCTTCCATCCACTCCGCGTAATCATTATCATTTTCGAAGGTTGTTCTGGCGTAATCGTCCCATTGATCTGTCTGCCTGACAGAAAAAAGCCTATAAATCCGTATCTCTTCTCTTAGATAGATCCGAAGCTCTGCATGCTCCGCTGCGTAATCAGAATTCTGATACTCACTAAGTCCAGAAAACATAGTTCCGTCATACATTCTGTGACCGTAGATCACTGTATTTCTTCCGGAAAGATCTGACGGACATGCAGCGTCAATGAAGATGCAGCCTCCAACCTTATACTCTCCGATAAAGGATTTTCGGAGATAATCTGAGTTGTTGGCAGTCTGGACTACCGGATAGGAGATATCCGTTCCTGGTATTTCGATCCAGAATGCGTAGTCCGGATTCATCGCCAGAAGCTGGTCTGTATTTACGACAGAAGAATCGGTAACATCCGATTCTGTCGAAACGGTTTCTTCACGAATCTTTTCATACGTTTTCGCTGATTCGCGATAGCCAAGCCTCCGGCAGACAAATACTCCGCCGGAGGCTAAACATAGAATGAGGCAGATTATTCCCAGAGCTGTGATCGCTCTGGATTTTACTCTTGCCATTCTTTGGTCACTTTCTTTCGAAATGTGATATTGCAGTATTTATCCTCCTCGCCCCTGCAACCGGGAAGTCACTGAGTAGCGGACAGCTTATCCGCATCACGGGAATCTCACCCCTCCGAGGATCTCTCCGAGCCGTTTCCGGGAGTACCATTATCATCCTGGCTGTCATCGCCTACATGAGAAGCTGTCTCATGGTCTGTGACGGGATTCTCGCTCAGCCTCCCCTATTTCAGAAGGGTCACCGCGTACCTCACAAGTGGCTATCACCAGGACTGATGTCTCAGTGCTTGCATATTCAATTTTCAATGTCCAGCAGAGGTTTCCAAAAAGATCCCTCTACTTATATAAGTAGTTTAGAAGGCCAAAAAGGGGCCCCCTTTTTTCAAAAATTTAAGAAAATTTGTTTTCTGTCGTGTTATGCGGACAGTAAAAGCCATTTTCGATGTGCTTTTGTGATTTTGATGATTAGATCGTCCACCGCATCCGTGTATTCCCCATTCGCTATTAGAAAGTTCCTCTCATCAATCAAAGCCTTTATAAGCATTCTCTTTTCTTCAGATGTCAGATATACGTGATATTTACGGTTTCGCATTTATAACACCCTCTCTTTCTGCTTTTTATATATTGAAGCGATTACAAGAATGCAATTATGCGATTGATAACGGGTGGATATATAGACTTTATCGTCTGCACGAATCAACCTTTTGCCTTGGTAAAATGCTTGGGCAAAAGGTTCAATCTTGCCTACTGCCGCCAATATGATTAGCAGAGTGATGGCAAAATGATCCCCAAAAAGAAAAAATTCTGCTAATCATGATTAGCAGAAAAATGAAGACCTTTTGCCGTTATTTGTCATATGGTTAGAAGTGCACATCCCGACTTGGGTAACTGTGATTACATTCTTTTTCTTGAAAACACAATCCCCGTAAAACGGCGGAAACGCCTTATTTTACGGGGAAAATTGGCCTCCATGACAGGAGTCGAACCTGCGACCTCGGGCTCCGGAGT
>JAFWDH010000028.1 GCA_017513135.1 Oscillospiraceae bacterium | reverse complement strand
GTGATCCGCTACGACTACATCAGCCGCATCGAAGATGCCGAGCTGGAGGAACGTTCGGATTTCTCCTTTAAGGAGATCCTGATACCTCTTTCGGAGACTATGTTCTACTTTACAGAGAACGAGATAAAGGAAGCGGATTATGATGCCCGTCCTGTAATCGTGCTGATGAGAAGCTGCGATATCCACGCGGTGAAGAGACTCGATCAGATGTATACAGGTAACGGGCCAAACAACGACTGGTTCTATGAGAGGCTCAGAGACAGAGTGAAATTCGCTCTGATCGGATGCGGAAAGGCGTGTCCGAACAGCTTTTGCGTAGACATGGGAAGCAACAAGACAGATGAGTATGCTTTCTCGATCGATGTTGTCGATGGCAAAGTGTACTGCGATGTCAAAGATGATGAACTGTTTGCTGCATTCGAAGGCGCAGGCGGTTCAAAAGATAATGTTGAGCCTCGTTTTGTGACAGAGGCGGAGTTCAAGGTAACAAGGCCGGAGGAAGTACCTATCGAGTTGTTCAAGGATCCGATGTGGGATGAGTACACCAAGCGTTGTGTCAACTGCGGCCGCTGTAACTTCGTATGCCCGACCTGCACATGCTTTACGATCCAGGACGTTTTCTATACGGATAACGGCAGAGTAGGCGAACGCCGCCGCGTCAACGCTTCATGCATGGTAGACGGATATACCGATGTAGCAGGCGGTCTGGTAATGAGAAAAACCAACGGCGAGAGAATGAGATTCAAGGTCCTACACAAGGTGTATGACTTCAGAAAACGCTTCGGCTACGATATGTGCGTAGGCTGCGGACGCTGCGATACTGTATGCCCTGAGTATATCTCGTTTGCGAACTGTATAAACAAACTTAACGCGAGAGTGAAGGAGGTGACAGAGAATGTGTAACTGCGGAAAGAATGAATATACACCTGTTCCTTCAAAGCTTCAGGACATTATAAAACATACGGCTCAGGAATGGACTTTCAGATTTACTTACGTTGGAGATGTAAAACCAGGACAGTTTTTCCAGATCTCGATCCCTAAGGTCGGAGAATGCCCTATCTCGGTCAGCGGCATCGGGCCTGATTACGTTGACCTGACCCTGAGAGCCGTAGGAAAAGTTACGGACTATCTATTTGATAACTTCAAGGCAGGCGACAGCCTCTTCCTCCGCGGACCTTACGGAAATGGCTTTGATGTGCATGAGTTTGAAGGCGGAGAGCTGATCATCGTTGTCGGCGGTACTGCAGTTTCACCTGTCAGAGGTGTAGTACAGTATCTGTGCGAGACTGAAAGCGCGAAAGACGTACATATGATCGCCGGATTCAAGGACCCGGGAGAGATCATGTTCAAGGCAGACCTTAAGGATTGGGCTGAGAAGATCGACCTGACGCTTACTGTCGACGGCGCGCCTGAAGGATATGAGGGCAAGGTCGGCCTGGTCACCAAATACATTCCGGACATCCCGATCAGAGATATCAGTAAGTGCAAGGCCATCGTAGTAGGCCCGCCTCCGATGATCAAGTTCTCTATGATCGAACTCGTCAAGAGAGGTCTAAGTGAGGATAACGTCTGGATCTCGGATTCGAGAAGGATGAGCTGCGGGATCGGAAAGTGCGGTCACTGCCGCATCAACGACAAGTATGTCTGCATCGATGGTCCTGTATTCAAGTTCTCTGAGCACAAGACACTGATCGATTAGCGGGAGGTGGAACCATGAATAAAACGACTACAGATACTAATTTAAAGAAACTGAAGAAGAACGCCTACCGTGTATCCAAGGTCAGAGGAGAAACTGCTTCCCGTGTTCGCTGCCCGGGCGGAGAGATCGATGTTGATTCGCTGCAGCGTGTCGTCGATATAGCCAGAAAATACGGCAAGGGCATGGTAAACATCACGAACCGCCAGGGATTTGAGATCCCGGGGATCGATCTGAAGGATGTTGAAGAAGTCAACAAGGCTCTTCAGCTGATAATCGAGAACAGAAACATCAATCAGGAAGAGTATAACGGCGGATATCCTGCTTCCGGAACACGTAATGTCGTGGCTTGTCCGGGCAAACAGCTCTGCCCGTTCGCCAACTATGATACAAAGAAATTCGCGCAGGAGATAGATAAGGCTATATTCCCGAACGATCATCACGTTAAGATCGCCTTCACAGGCTGCTCAAATGATTGCGCACACACACGTCTTAATGACTTTGGTATCATCGGCATGAGTGAGCCTCAATACAACAAGGATCGCTGTATCAGCTGCGAGCAGTGCGTCAAGTACTGCAAAAAGAGATCAGTCGGAGCTCTAAAGGTTGTAAATGGCAAAATAGAGCGTGATGTCAACAAATGCGTAGGATGCGCACTCTGTGTCAATTACTGCCCAACGAGAGCATGGACAAGAAGCAAAGAAGAGTATTACCGTGTCGTGTTGCTTGGACGTACTGGCAAGAAGAATCCTCGCATGGCAGAAGACTTCATGAGGTGGGCAGACCATGATACCGTGAAGAAAGTCATCTGTAACGTATATGCATATCTGGATGAATATCTGGACAGAGAGGCAGTTGAGAGCAAGGAACATATCGGCTATATCGTTGACCGTACCGGTTTTGAGGAATTCCTGAAATACATCATGAAGGATGTCACTCCGAATCCGAAGTGCGAGATCCAGGGAAGAATCTACTGGGGCGGCAAGCGCTACGATCAGAACAACGAGCTTAGAAACTCAATGTGGCGTTTTTCCGAGAGAGAAGATGCGGTAGTTCTGAAGCAAGGAGAATAATATGTTCAATGAAGAATTCACAGCTGCTTCCAAAGGAGCAGCCGCAAAATCCGCTCTTCTGAAGAAGAATCCGGGTGGCTACTTTCTGCTGTCCATGCTGGCAGGAGCATACATCGGCTTTGGTATCCTTCTGGTATTTACATTAAGCGGAGCACTTGCCGGAGCACCATACACCAAACTTGTGATGGGTTGCTGCTTCGGCATTGCACTGAGTCTTGTGGTGATAGCTGGCGCGGAATTATTTACCGGTAATAATCTGGTAATGACCGCCGGTCTCCTTCGCAAGACCGTAACACTTGGCGACGCACTGAAGCTGTGGGGAGTATGCTGGGTCGGAAATCTTGCAGGCTCGGCGCTGCTGGCATTGGTATTCAGCCTGACGGGACTCTACAGTGACGCGACGCTGAGCGCTATGACAGGCGCTGCGGCGGCAAAGATGACGGCAGGCTTCATACCGCTTCTGACAAGAGGTATGCTGTGTAATACACTGGTATGCCTGGCTGTATGGTGCGGCTTCAGAGCTAAATCGGACGCAGGCAAGCTGCTTATGATCTTCTGGTGTCTGCTGGCATTCTTTGCAACAGGATTTGAGCATAGTATCGCCAACATGACATTGCTGACGCTGGCTCTTATCAACAACGGAGGCAACGAGGCAATCAGCATGGGAGGTTACTGGTACAACCTGATTGTAGTAACTTTAGGCAACATGATCGGAGCGATACTGTTTGTTGCGCTGCCGTATCATTTCGCATCAAAAGAAAAATAAAAATACAGGAGGACGGATGTGGCATATTTTCCGTTCATGACAGAAGTCAGTGACAAGGATATTCTGGTCGTTGGCGGCGGCAGGAGCGCATTCCATAAAGTCCGCGCATTTTGCGGATTCGGCGCGCATCTTACCGTTATTGCTGAGAACATCTCTCCGGACATCATCAAAGTGTCCGGAGAGTTTGCTATGGTAAGGAAACCATTCGAGATCACCGATCTTGAGGGAAGGGATATTGTAATAGCCTCGACCGATGACAGGGAACTCAACAGACGCATAGTTGATCTTGCCAGAGAAAGAGGCATTCCGGCAAATGCGGTCGATGACAAAGAGCACAGCGATTTTATTTTCCCCGCAGTACTGAAGAAAGAGAATTATTCTGTTTCGGTCTGTACCGATGGCAGAAGTCCTTTGCTTGCCGGCAGGATCCGCAGCAGGATCGCGGAACTGATTCCTGAAGAATTCGATGAGGCGGTCGGTGAGCTTGGCCGGATGAGAGAAGATGTCCTCAAAACGGCAGACTCTCAGGATGAAAGAGCCAGATTGTTCCGAGAAGAAGCAGATAAACGGATTGGGATAAGAAAGATCCGTATCGGTACAAGAAGCAGTGCTCTTGCGATGGCTCAGACGGAGATCGTGATCAGGACACTTAAGGAGCACGGAATCAACTGTGAGGCAGTGATCATTCGTACTGAAGGGGACAAACAGACAGACAGACCACTATGGGAATTTGGCGGCAAAGCAGTCTTCGTTTCTGAATTTGAAGAAGCGATATTGTCAGGACGCATCGATATTGCTATCCATAGCGCAAAAGACATGCCCGGTGAGCTTCCTCAAGGGATCGATATACTTGCGTGCCTCGAGAGAGAAGAACCGGGTGATGTGCTGGTTTCGTTATCAGGGAGAAGGCCTGAAGATATCAGGATAGTCGGAACCAGCAGCCGCAGAAGGCAGGCTCTTATTGAAGAGCTGTCTTCAAATTATATTACGAGACCGCTAAGGGGGAATGTACCAACGAGGCTGACCAAGCTGAGACGGGGAGAGTTCGATGCACTGGTGCTTGCGAAAGCAGGCCTTAAGAGGCTTGGACTTGATGATGAACCGGATCTCAGATATGTCGACCTTGATCCTGAGAGGTTTATTCCTGCAGCAGGTCAGGGGATCATAGCGATAGAAGGACTTGCTGTAAGTGACATCAGTGATGCCGTGCGCAGCCTGGATGACAGAGAAGCAAGTGCAGCTCTGAGGGCAGAACGTGGCTTTATGAAGGCGATCGGTGCCGATTGTCATGCTTCGGTAGGAGCTTGGGCGACTGTTCAGAAGGACGGAAGTATGCTTCTGCGGGTCATGAAACATGACGGCGGAAATACTGCGCGTGTATGTGCAGAGGGCAAGGCCGATAATATCGAGAGCATAGTGGCTGAGGCTGTTTCAAAGATGCCGGAGGTGCCAGGTGAGTAAAGTGTACATCGTCGGAGCAGGCCCCGGACACAAGGATCTGATCACAGTGCGGGGCCGCGAACTCATAGGAATGGCAGATGCCATCCTTTACGACAGTCTTATTGACAACAGTTTGCTGGATAATGCAAGGGATGATTGCCTGCTGATAAATGTCGGCAAGAGAATGGGCAGTCACAGCATGAAGCAGGAAGAGATAAATGGGCTTCTGATCAGAACAGCAAAAAGTTACAGGACGGTCGTAAGACTCAAGGGCGGAGATCCTTTTGTCTTCGGGCGCGGAGGCGAAGAGGCAATGGCTCTGATTG
>JAFWDH010000002.1 GCA_017513135.1 Oscillospiraceae bacterium | reverse complement strand
TACGGAAAGAGTATTCAGCATCAATACTCTCAAGGGAAGGATAAAGGCAGCTTTCTTTGCGGAAGCAATGGACTGGGCTTTTGCTGAAGGAGCGAGAATGGGTACCGCTAAGCTGGTGTATAAGCATGGGAAGTTCTACCTGCATATACCGGTTACTGTGGAGATACCCGATCCTCCTGAGCTCTCTGATATCACTTCCGTCGTAGGTATAGACAGAGGGATAAGGTTCCTTGCGGTATCCTACGACGGAAATAAGACTTCCTTTGCATCAGGAGCAGCCGTCAAACAGAAGAGAGCACATTACAGGAAGCTTCGTCAGAGTCTGCAGAAGAAGCAGACATCATCTGCCAGAAAAAGACTGCGCGCCATAGGACAGCGAGAGAACCGCTGGATGAACGATGTTAATCATTGCTTATCAAAGACACTCGTCTGCGACAATCCTGCCGGCACGCTGTTCGTTCTGGAAGATCTGACAGGCATCCGTTCCGCTACCGAGCGTGTCAGGGTCAGAGACAGATATGTAAGCGTCAGCTGGTCTTACTCTGATCTGGAGAAGAAGCTGACATACAAGGCTGAGATGAACGGAAGCAGAGTGATAAAGCTGGATCCGCGATACACTTCCCAGACATGTCCTGTATGCGGGCACAGGGAGAAGTCGAACAGGGATCATGAGAACCACACGTTTCGGTGCAGGCAGTGCGGTTACACCACTAATGATGACCGCATCGGGGCGATGAATCTCTGGAGGATGGGAACGGAGTACCTCCCAAAGGTTCAGGTGTCGTAAAGAAACGATACCGTGCTGCGTGAGCATGCTCCCGCAGTCGGGGTGCAGTCGATCACCCCATGATATACCGCCAGTCTGTCGGGCTCTGAGATAGAGAACTGATAGAATCAAGCTTACTAAAAGCCAAAGGTGGAAGGCGTTAGCCGTTGACCACCGGGCAGGTACAAGCCCGCGACTTCAGTCGTGGGTAGTTGACATTGGATACTTCAGATACAAACACTTATAATGAGAGTATCAAACAGGAAAGGAAGACAATTCATGATCAAGATCGCAAAAACAGAAGGCGGACTTGTCCGTGGAACCTATGGCAGCGATATGGCAATCGCTGTATTCAAGGGAATACCTTTCGCAGCACCTCCGGTGGGGAAGAACCGCTGGAGGGCCCCGCAGCCTGTTGAACCCTGGGAAGGTGTCAGAGACTGTCTGGAATTCGGTCCCGCAAACATGACCGATTACAGCAGGGCATACGGACCGTTCTATGAGAAAGAATGGCATTGGGACATGGATTTCCCGATGAGTGAAGACTGCCTGCAGCTCAACATCTGGACACCGGCAAAGACACCGGATGACAGGCTCCCTGTAATGATCTGGATATTCGGAGGCGGACTCATCGGCGGAAACCCTGCCGAGATGGAGTTTGACGGAGAGAGGATAGCCAGACGCGGTGTGGTCCTTGTATCTGTCAACTACAGGACAAACGTATTCGGCCTGTTCGCTCATCCTGAGATCAGTGCTGAGAACGGCGGCAAACACTGCACGAACTTCGCACTATTTGACCAGAAAGCGGGAATCGACTGGGTGGAACGCAATATCGCGAACTTCGGCGGAGACCCTGAGAACGTAACGATCTTCGGGCAGTCCGCAGGAGGACGCAGCACTCTGTGCCAGGTCATATCGCCCCTTAACAGAAACAGCTGCATCAAGAGAGCCATTACACAGAGCAGCACCGGTATCAACTTCGCTATAGGAGGGCACGGCACTGATTACCTGACACTTGAGCAGGCGGAGAAACAGGGCGAGTATTTCTTCGAGAAATATCTAGGAGTGAAGACACTCGAGGAAGCAAGAGCACTTCCGGCAGAGTTCGTCCGTGACAAATGCTTTGAGTATCTCGGGAAAAGGGAAGGGCAGTTCCAGTTCGTGGTGGACGGGGATTTTCTTACCGATCAGCCAAACTATATGATGGCAAACAACGACCGCAAGCCTATCCCGCTTATGGGCGGATACACCACAGGGGAATTTTTCGATGTCATCAGCGCAAAGAGTCTTGAGGAGTTCGAGGAGAAGGCACACATCCTTTACGGGAAATATGCGGAAGAGTTCCTCGAACTGTGCGATTTCAAGAGCGGAGACATAGACAGGGTCCTGGAGCTTTCAAAAGTAAACGGATCTCCTTTTGGAATGAGACTGCTGTTTATGCGCGCGGTCGACGCAGGACTGCCCACATGGCTGTACGAGTTTGATGCGGAGATACCGGGCGATGATGACCCCGGCGACTATCACTCTTCCGAACTCAACTTCGTGTTCGAGAATCTTGCCACCTGCTGGAGACCTTTCAAAGGAAAGCATTACGATCTTGCAAGGCAGATGTGCAATTACTGGACTAACTTCGCAAAGACGGGAGATCCCAATGGAAATGACGCAGACGGGACTCCAATGCCCAGATGGGAGCCTTTTACGGAAGACTTCTCAAGACCGATGGTGTTTGATGATACGTCGCACATGTCGGAGAAGGATATTTCTCCTTCCGTAAAGGGAATGTATACCCTTGCGGCGGACCTGCTCTGGAGAAAATGACAACGACAGCTGCATGATCTGATCAGTACAGGTAAAAGGATCACTGAAGACCCGGGAACGCTCCTGCATTCCCGGGTCTGTTCTTTTCCGGAGGAAGTTATATAATGGAATACACGGCGGGTATCCGAACCTGCCGTAATACTGCTGTGAGGTACATGAAATGACAGACAGGAATCTTGCACTTCTTAACGATTTCTATGAGTACACCATGGCCAGCGGCTTCAAAGCTGCAGGACTTTCCGAGAGAAAAGCTTATTTCGATATTTTCTTCCGTGAGGTTCCTGACGGTGGAGGCTATGTGATAGCTGCGGGGCTCGATGAGATAATCAATTATGTCAGGGATTTCCACTTCGACGAGGATGACATTCAGTATCTGAGGGATCAAAATTGCTTCTCCGAGGAATGGCTGAACAGCCTGAAGGATTTCAGATTCACTGGAGACATATGGGCTGTTCCGGAAGGTACGGTAGTGTTTCCCGGCGAACCCCTGCTGACAGTCAGAGCGAGAACGGTTGAAGCTCAGATACTGGAGACGTTCCTGCTGCTCTGTATAAATCATCAGTCACTGATAGCCACTAAATCCAACAGGATAGTCAGGGCGGCAGCGGGAAGGCCGGTCATGGAATTCGGAGCGAGAAGAGCGCACGGCGCATCCGCTGCGTATTACGGAGCCAGGGCATCGTACATAGCCGGCTGTGCGGGGACCAGCTGCACGCTTACGGGGAAAGATTATGATATTCCTGCGCTGGGCACCATGGCTCACAGCTGGGTACAGATATTTGATGATGAATACACTGCATTCAAGACATACTGTGAGCAGTATCCGCAGAACGCATGTCTTCTCATTGATACATATGATGTTCTCAACAGCGGACTGCCGAATGCAATGAGGGCTTTCAAGGAAGTGCTATGGCCGATGGGAGTCCATAAGTGTTCTGTCAGGATAGACTCCGGAGACCTCGCATACCTTACGAGGAGGACGAGAGAGATACTTGACGAGAACGGACTCGAGGAATGCAAGATAGTCATCAGCAACAGTCTCGACGAGTATCTGATCAGTGACCTGATCGCTCAGGGCGGCTGTGTAGACAGCTTCGGAGTAGGTGAGAGACTGATCACCGCCAAGAGCGATCCGGTCCTCGGAGGTGTATACAAACTTGTGGCGATAGAGGATAGTGACGGTGTCGTACATCCCAGGATCAAGATCAGTGAGAACGTCGTGAAGATCACGACTCCTCACTTCAAGAAGATATACAGGCTCTACGACAAGGAGACAGGCAAGGCGATCGCCGATCAGCTGTGCGTATATGATGAGACCATCGATGAGAGCAAGCCTCTTGAGATCTTCGATCAGCACAACCCCTGGAAGAGAAAAACAGTCGAGAACTTCACTGCGAGAGAGCTCATGAAGCAGATTTTCAAAGATGGTAAACTTGTTTATGAGTCGCCTTCCATCAAGGAGATCAGGGATTACTGCAGCAGGGAAGTCGATTCCCTTTGGGATGAAGTCAAGAGATTTGAAAACCCTCATGGTTACTATGTCGATCTGTCCCAGAAACTTTATGACATTAAGACAGAACTGCTCTATGAAGGAGCCAATCACAAGGAATAAGACCATTAAAAAAGAGCCCGGCATTGAGCCGGGCTCTTTTTGTATATATCGTGAAAAGAGCAGTTCATCAGTTCCTGGAGAAGATATCCCTGTCCCCGACCATTCCCTGCTGGTCACCGCGGTAGCGCAGTTCATTGCTGTCTATCAGCACCAGTGTAAAGGACTCGACGTCGCTGCCGAAAAACCGGTCTATGCTGCGTCCGGTCACGGTGCAGGTAGCGACATCGTCTTTTACGGCAACAGTGCCGGAGACGGTAGCTTTTATGACAGTGTTTCCTCCTGCGAGGGAATCAAATGTCATGCTGAAAGTGCCATCCTCCAGTATGGTCAGTTCAGAGATCCTTCCTTCCCAGCTGCTGTCGTCTGTCGGACTGTGGTCAACCGATGACCATGAGCAGTGGAAACTTCCGACAAACGGAGAGCCTTTGACAGTGTTTCCGCTATAGGAAGGGACAGTAGGTATAGGCTCCAGCTTGCCGTCGGATCTGTCATTGTTGTTCTTCCCGCATGATGCAAGACATACCACGAGGCAAAGCAGAGATATTAACCATATGCATCTTTTTTTCACAGCCAGCCTCCGAATATGATTTGATTAAAGCTTTGAACTGCAGCCTGTGTTTTTTCATATTATAGCATATTGCCCCGGAGCAGATTATGCTTCAACGGAACATAAGCCGTAAACGTGCCGTCTTTACGAACAGGCTTCAGGCAACCCTGATTTTGCAAAAGACGTGATAAATAGTATAATTATCGGTGACTTAAGGAAAACGGGGCATATAAACACGATGAAGACCAAACAGTTCATAACGATAATAATATCATGCATCCTGATCCTCGCAGTAGGGATAGCAGGTGTGAAGGAATCCGGATTCTTCGGCGGAAGCGAAGGATATATCGGCTCATACATCTCTGTGATATGGATCAGCGGTACGATCGGATATACGACATACGATATTTTCGGCAATGAGACATCCCTGTCCACGTTCACGATCTGCGACTACCTTGATCAGATCGCTGCGGACAGACATAATAAAGGCCTGTTCATAGAGATAGACTCGCCCGGCGGATCAGTATATGACAGCGACAAGATCTATCAGGCTATCATGGAGTATAAAGAGAACACCGGAAGACCTGTTGTAGCTGCATGCCTCAGCACTATGTGTTCCGGCGCATATTACATTGCCAGCGCGGCGGATGAGATCTATGCCGAAAGAACTGCGGACGTCGGTTCCATCGGAGTCTATATCGAGATGATGGATGTCTCGGAGCTTGTCGGAAAGCTTGGCGTTAAGGTGGACTATATAAGATCGTCCGAGAACAAGGCGATGGGAAATATGTACAACGAGATGACTCCGGAGCAGAGAGATATATACCAGAGCGTGGTGGACGAGCATTACGAGAGATTCCTGGATATCGTTCAGAAATCCAGAGGATATGACAGGGATACTCTCAGAGCCATAGCAGACGGCAGGTCTTATACAGCCACACAGGCGCTGGCCAACGGACTTATAGATGGGATCAAGGAATACGATGACGCTCTTGTTGACTTCGAGGATCAGCTCGGAGTGTATACGCTTCTCTATCCGGAAGTCGCGGAAGAGGATATAATAAGCGCTATCCTCGACAGGCTGGGAGTCGGACTCCTTGGCCAGGCAAACCAGGTAGAGGAACTCAGGGAACTGCTTGAGAGGACCAACGGAAAGGCAATGTACCATGGCTGAGGAATACAGATACA
Organism: Oscillospiraceae bacterium; assembly: GCA_017513135.1. Lineage (GTDB taxonomy): Bacteria > Bacillota > Clostridia > Oscillospirales > Ruminococcaceae > RUG11783. The sequence continues at coordinate 151,441 of JAFWDH010000002.1, read as the reverse complement.
CATACGGGACAGCAACTGCTGGACCGGAAAGTGCGCCGCAGCCCGTACCGACCTTGCCGGAGAGCGATATAGTTGATGCGGCAGCGGAAGGAATACCGGGTTATACTGCTGTCTCCGGAGATGCGGACGGACAAATGGTACCCGAGGAGACCGCCGGAGGACAGAACAGCGGATCGATCGCACCGTATTATGAGAGCTTAACGCCTCAGCCGGAGAAGACGAGGTTGTATCCGGACGGGAATCCGGTAGGGGAAAGAGCCGGATTCTGGCCGAGGCTTTTCGCCGTACTGATAGATGCTGTTGTCGCATCGGTCATATGGTTCGCATTATCTGTTTTTGTGCGGGCTTTTATAACTGAAAGACTGCTTGAGCCGTTCTTCTTTAAGATAGATCTGCTTACAGTGCTGTATTATGTCTCGTATAAGACGTACAGTATCGTATCTCTTTGGCGCAGTCAGAAGACGCTCGGTAAAAGAGCTCTGAGGATAAAGCTGATCAGCAGCGAGACTTTCGGAAAGGCTGATCTGTGGACGGTATTCTTCCGGGAGACTTTCGGAAAGTTTATATCTGCGATATGCGTTGTTGGAAATCTGATGCTGCTTGGAAAGCGTCACCTTCCGCTGTACGACAGGCTTGCCGACACGGAAGTCGTATATGATCTCGGAACCATGCCGGCCAAAACGGAAAATGCCGGAGCTGAACCGGCTCAGGCTGTTTCCGGAGAGGCTGACAAAGACGATGGTCTGATCAATAACTGAAAGGTATCGGGTAAATGGCAAAAGTAAAATATACTAAAGCACAGAGAGCGAGGATAAGGCGCAGGAGATTCAGACAGCTCATCGGCGCCGGATTCCTGCTGCTTGCGCTTGTCGGTGTTTTCTCTATAGTTTCATTCGTAATAGGAAAAGTCAGGACGCGCAAGGACGACGGGGAGCTGAAACTGGAATACGCCAAGCTCATAGCTCCGCTGGTAGCGCTGGATCCGGTCCCCTTCGAGAGCGTTGACAAGGCAAAACCGGAGATACTGGAAGAAGCATCGATCTGGTCTATCATCTACAATGAGGACACCACGAAATATCAGCGAAATGAAAATGATCAGATGATGATCCCTGCTGTCGATGTTGACAGGCATTTCAAGAAACTTTTCGGATCTGCGTCTCTTCCCGAACATGTGACATTCTCCGACGGTGACCTGACGTTCGAGTACAATGAAGAGACTGAGTCATACCTCCTTCCGATCACAGGTCTTCCCAGTTCATATTTCCCCAGGGTCGCAGCTATAGATTCCAGCGGAAGCACAAGGACTCTTACGGTCGAGTATGTAACCTATGCCGACCAGACAGGCATCGCCATCGTGCTGCCCGGAGATGATTCTGGATATCAGGTGGTGAAGAAGATGGAGTATATCCTTCTCAAGGAAGGCGGAGAGTATCATATCTACTCGGTAAAATATGCTTCTGCGCAATAGTCGTGGATAGAAATGCATTTATGATCCGCGGGCAGACAGATAAATGTCTGCCCGCTTTTTTATCAGAGCATCGGCATGTTGCCAAAAACATGGCGAAAGAATACAATTAAGAAGCCAATCTTTAAATACGGAGAAACAGCCAATGGAGAAGAAACCCTATTACATTACCACTGCGATCGCATATGCGTCTGCAAAGCCTCATATAGGCAATACATATGAGATAGTTCTGGCAGATGCCATTGCCCGATTCCGCAGGGAGCAGGGATATGACGTCAGATTTCAGACAGGAACTGATGAGCACGGCGAGAAGATAGAGCAGAAGGCTCTTGCTGCCGGAATGTCCCCGAAGGAATACGTGGACAAAGTCGCGAAGACCATCAAGGAGATCTGGGACCTGATGGATACCACGTATGATAAATTCATACGTACTACCGATGAGGACCATGAGGAACAGGTCCGCAAGATGTTCCGCAAGATGTATGAAAAGGGAGACATCTATAAGGGCTATTATGAAGGATGGTACTGCACGCCCGATGAGTCCTTCTGGACTGACTCGCAGGTGGTTGACGGAAAGTGCCCGGAATGCGGGAGACCGGTCGTTAGAGCAAAGGAAGAAGCATATTTCTTCCGTATGAGCAAATATGCAGACCGTCTCATAGATCATATAAACACACATCCGGAGTTCATACAGCCGGTATCAAGGAAGAACGAGATGATGAACAACTTCCTGCTGCCCGGTCTGCAGGATCTCTGTGTTTCCAGGAGCTCCTTCAAGTGGGGCATACCCGTGGACTTCGACGAAGGGCACGTGGTCTACGTCTGGCTGGATGCGCTCAGCAACTATATCACCGGCCTGGGCTATGATGTTGACGGCAATAACGGTGAACTGTACGGGAAGTACTGGCCTGCGGATCTTCATCTGATAGGAAAGGATATAGTGAGATTCCATACGATCTACTGGCCGATATTCCTGATGAGCCTTGACGTTCCGCTCCCCAAGCAGGTGTTCGGACACCCCTGGCTGCTGATGGCCGGAGGAAAGATGTCAAAGTCCACAGGAAACGTCATGTATGCCGACGATATGGTAGAACTGTTCGGCGTGGACGCCGTAAGGTATTTCGTGCTTCATGAGACTCCGTTCGAGAATGACGGGACCATCACATGGGACCTGATAACAGAGAGGGTAAACACGGATCTTGCCAACATCCTGGGAAATCTGGTCAACAGGACCGTTGCCATGTCAAACAGATACTTCGGCGGCGTAGTGGAAAACACCGGAGCGGATGCGGAACCTGACAGCGAGTTCAAGGAAACTATCCTTTCCTGTGTGAAAAGGGTCCAGGAAAGAATGGATGTGCTCAGAGTTGCGGACGCCATCACTGCGATCTTTGAGATATTCCGCCGCTGCAACAAATATATTGATGAGACGGAACCCTGGAAGCTCGCAAAGGATCCCGCACAGAGTGACAGGCTCAAGACCGTCCTGTACAATCTCGTGGAAGGCATCGTGATCGGCGGATCGCTTCTCAGCAGTTTTATGCCGTCCACATCCGAAAGGATACTGGGACAGTTCAATACAGAGCACCGCAGTCTGGAAGAGATGGACAGATTCGGACTCTATCCTTCCGGGAACAAGGTGACCGAGACGCCTGAGATCCTCTTTGCGAGGCTTGATCCTGCAGAGATCGAGAAAAAGGTTGAGGAGATCCAGAGCAGATATGCTCAGCCTGAAGTTCCGAAACTGGAGCATAAGGACACTATAAGCATAGATGAGTTTGCAAAGACTGAACTGAGAGTATGTGAGGTGCTTGAGTGCGAGAAGGTACCGAAGGCAGACAAGCTCCTCAAACTCAAGCTGTTCGACGGTGAGAGGGAGAGGATCATCGTGTCCGGGATCGCCAAGCAGTACAGCCCCGAAGATATGGCAGGGAAGAAAGTTATCTGCGTGGTGAACCTTGCGCCTCACACATTCCGCGGTATTGAGAGCGAAGGCATGCTTCTGTGCAGCGAGACTGACGGAGAGCCCAGGGTGGTCTTCGTTGATAAAGAGGTAGCACCGGGCAGTGAAGTCCACTGATAATAAAAAAACGGGAGATGTCTTTTCAGGCATCTCCCGTTCTGTGTAAAGGAGAGATCATGGAGAAGGGCAGGAAGGAATTTGTTTTCGAGTCTACAGAGAAATACCTGAAGAAGCTTGACAGCGATCTCGCCGGGCGGACATTCCGGCTTGCGATGGATAACGGACAGGAATATCAGATCCGTTTTCTGGACGGTGAGATCGCGGAATGGAGAAGAGAAGGAGAGAAACTGCGCTGGGAGAAGTACGGCTGTCTCAAGGCTGATGACAGCACATACTTCGTTGCTTCTGTCCTGAGCGGGACGGATGTATGTACCTGTGTTACGCTCGTGCTCGATGAAGAGAACAGCCTGGTCACGATGTGCGTCTCCAGACAGGGGATCCATCCGTCCAGACCGAGACTGGCAGTCGTTGAGTATATGTTCGGTGCCATTCGAGTCCCTGGCAGACCTTTACCGGAGAAAAGGCACAGTTTCACCGGTGACCTCGTGCGTAAAAAGATAGTGTGGCACTATGCAAACGGGTTCATCAACACGCATATCTACCAGAGCGAAAGATATTACCGGATCGTTCCGCTGACCGATACGAGAACGCCTGAAGAGATCGAAAGGGATAAACGGGAGATAGAACTCGGCCTGCGTCCAAGGGAACTGCTGTATGAGGAGCCGGCCAGATTCATCAGGATCAAGGATGGCATGTATCTTATCAGCTTTGTGGAAGATAACATGAACCGGGTCGATCCTTCCCGCGGAGGCAATAATATGATAGTCCTTGAGAACCTCAAAGGAGGGGTGGACTGCGGAAGGACCTTTTCCGTGAACAGGCAGGGGAAGCTGGAGCACGGTTTTTTCCGCGCATACGGAGAGCCTGTGGATGAGGACTTTCCCATAGAGGATGAGCCCACTCCATACAGGGTGACAGGAGAAGACAAACTGACTGTCTGCGTGAGAGGTTCCGAAAACAGTCTCAAGAAGAGGATAACCTCAGAGGCGCAGCACAGAGGCCACAAGCTGACCGATGCGGAAGACGCGGCTGACATAAAGGTCGAAGTGACAGATAAGGAGGTCAGAGTCATCAGAGACGGCAAGACAGCAGTAATGGTATTGCCTGAGAAGATGGACAGGGACTACAGAAGGACCGGGCATTACTGTATGGAAGAAGAGAAGGCGGCTTATGCAATGGAGGGAGATGCCGCGCTTGCTGCTGTGGATCTGGCTGTATCCGGGAGGACCGGCACTGTATTCATCGGATCTGACCATATCAGAGAGCTGCCGACGGGGGCTGACGGAAGAAAGCGATATGTGGCTCAGACACACAAAGGAATAGCCGGAAAGGTGTTCCATATCGTCATGGACAGCCTTGATGAATTTGTTGTCCGTTTCCTTACTGATGATCTTCTTGAGATGGCAGAGAAAGGGAAGGTGTTCGAGAAGCATTCCTGCAGCTGTATGGAGTGTGACGAAGGAGTATGGTTCGTAACGCTTATGAGAGGGGAAGAGTGCCTGACGCTCGTGCTTGATACAGCCAGCGATCTCGTTACGACGGTCAGCACATCGCTTTACCCTGACCGGATGCAGATGGTACATCACGAAATAGAGTTTGGTGCGATCGCGCGGGCGGGGAAAGAAACGGGACTTGTGAGACACAGCTTTACGGAAGATCTTGTGGGTAAAAAAGTCACATGGCACTATTCGCCGTACGTCAGTATCACCCACTGCTATATGTCTGAATGCTATATGAGGTCGTCGCTCGGAAAGATGAAACCGCTTCCTGCGGACGCTCCGGAAGAAGCGGTGTTCGACGCAATGGACCGATACCGCAGATGGGGAAGCATATTCTTTGAAGAGCCCTGCCAGTACATCCGGATCAATGACCATCTATTCGTCGTATGCACTGCAGAGACGAACAGAAACCGGGTAGACCCTCTCGAAGGAGGCGGGGCGATGGTCTACGCGTTCAATACCAGAAGGATGCAGGATTACGGAAGGGGATTCTTTACAGGACAGGCAGAGACCTATCCCAATCTGTTCTCTGTGTACGGTGAATGGGACGATGATGAGGATCCGATGGACACCGCAGAGAGTCCGTATAACATCTGAGCACAAACCCATAAGAAGAACCAGAAAAGCAGGCCGCCCGGAGATCGGACGGCCTGCTTGTTCTCTATAAAACAGTAAACAGATCAGAGACGGAATACTTTTTTCGCGGTCTCAGTGGTGACCTCTATGATCTTCTCCCTGGTCTCCCCCTTAAGCGCGGCAATCTCGTCCACGACAACGGAGATCATATCAGACGTGCATCTGGTCCCCCTGTAGCCGGAAGGACTCAGATACGGGCAGTCCGTCTCCAGGATAAAGCAGTCCAGAGGAAGCTCTCTCACTACTTCTTTCTCCTTTTTGGAGTTCTTGTAAGTCAATGCACCTCCGATACCGAGCACAAGACCTGCATCGACGGCAGCTTTTGCCATCTCAAGATTACCCGAGAATCTGTGAAGGCAGCCGGACGGTCTGTAGCGCAGAACATACTCAAGGATGTCTGCGTGTGCGTCTCTGTCGTGTATCTCGACCGGCATTCCCAGATCCTTTGCCAGCGTGAGCTGGGAATCGAATACGATATGCTGTATCTCACGTGAAGGCTCCGGCCAGTAGTAGTCAAGGCCTATCTCGCCGATAGCGGCGATCTTGGGAGAAGCTGAGAGATCAGCGATACGGCTCAGCCAGTCAGAAGGCAGACCGGCGGCATCCTCCGGGTGGACACCTACAGCGGCATATACGTGCCCGAATTGCGCTGACAAAGCAACGGCAGCCTCGGATGACGCTATGTCTATGGCGTTCTCTATTATGGCCGTGATGCCGGCTTCACGGAGAGAGGAAAGGACGGATTCCCTGTCTTCGTCAAAAGCTCTGTCCAGATAATGGGCGTGTGTGTCGATGATCCCGCTGCAGTTTATCATGTCATTCTCCGTAAAACTGAGAGGACTACCCGCGGCGTCTGCCGCCACGGGTAGTCCGGATATGTCGATCGGTCTTTACTTCAGGAAAGAATCCACGAGTTTCTGAGCGTCGGCATCCTTGTCGCATGAGACAAAGATCACGTAAACGCCCTTCTGCTCAATTACCGCATTGCTGATGCGCGGAAGGGATTCGGGACTGTATGATTCATAGGTGTTGTACAGATCTGTTTGTCTTTTTACGATCTCTTCCTTTATCTTTTTCGCATCGGCTTCGCTCTTGCAGGTGATGACTGCAAATTCCTCACCCGTAGCCCCGGTACCGATCTCGTACTGGAAGTCAGCGATCAGGTCTGTGGAGAGACCTACCACCTTGCCGACAACGCTTTCGGAAACGGGAGCAAGAGTATCCAGAAACAGATCAGCCGACCTTATCTCTGAAGCAAGTTTTGCGGTATCAAGCTGAAATGATCCGCCGCAGGAAGAAAGGGAAAAGACGAGAACGGTTATTAACAGAACAGCGAGTACTTTCCTGATCAATTTTCGTAAACCTCCGGATCAACTGTGTGAGAAGCGATGTAGTTCCACCAGGCTTCAGCACCGGTCTCATTGATATAGAATCCGTCTGATGTATAGGAGGGATTCAGAGCGCCGGAAGCATCTGCCATACCCGCATAACAGTCAACATAATAGATCCTGTTCGATTCGGCGACAGAAAGGATCATCGAATTGTACTGCTGAATACGGGTATTATATATGTAATCGTTATCAAACTGGGCTTCATTGACCGGCACGATGGCGAGAAGATAGATCAGCGCAGTAGGCTGAATGGATCTGATCTGAGTAATAAGTGTACGGTAGTCTTCCTCGAACACTTCAGGATAAGCCCAGCCGAGTTCATTGAGGCCTAGACAGATGTATATCTTCCCGTACTGTTTTCCGGTCAGGGCGGAAATGAATGTCTCGGGCTCTCCGTCGGCATTCACATTGTCATATTCAAGAACGTTTGACACACTGACGGCTGTTCCGTACAGGACCTTCTGGAATGAACCGATCCCGTAAGTGGGCAGCAGCTGCACCAGACGTGTATCTCCGACTATGACGGCATCATTGAAGTATCCCGTGCTGCCGGGCGATTCGGGGGCAGGTTTGCCGTAATCATAATAGACAGGAACACGGTGCACAGCGACTTCGTCACTGGGAAGAGGACCCACATTCTCGGTGGTGACCGGCTTCCCGTTCCGGACTGCCCTGATTATCAGACTGACCGCGGGAACCAGTATCAAAAGAGCGATCAGGGCCAAAGCCACTGCCCTTCTGATCACATACTTGTTTTTGAAAATGCTCTTCATGGCTGGCAGCTGCACCTTGACGGACGGTAACTTAACAGATCTGAAGAAATCCCTGCATCTTTCCAGGAAGGAAGGGCCTGCGTCGCTTTCTGTGCCTTCGTCTTCCTCGGATACACTGTTCAGATCGCTCATTTCCGGATAGATGCCGGCATCGTAGGTCGGATCCCAGTCAAATACGACATCTTCTTCGGCATTTTCCTCAACGGCAATAAACCCTTCGGGAGGTTCGCCGGGATCAAATGTGAATATGCTCTTGTTTTCATCATTTTCCATAGTTACATAATAGTTTAAACATGTTAATAAATCAACAAAACTGAGGACGGCGGATGAGCGGTGAAACCACCCGCACTGTATGGCGCAGTGCTTTACATGATGTTAAGATTCTTATTATAATTTGGTAAGTTTCAGGAGAATGAATATGAACGATCACATCAGAAACTTTTCCATAATTGCACATATAGATCACGGCAAATCCACGCTTGCGGACAGATTTCTGGAAATCACAAAAGCGGTGGACTCCAGAGAGATGCGCGGCCAGATACTGGATGGAATGGAACTCGAACAGGAGAGAGGAATAACCATCAAGGCAAGTGCCGTGACTATCAACTACCAAGCCAGGAACGGAGAGACCTATGAGTACAACCTCATAGATACTCCGGGACATGTTGACTTCAATTATGAGGTATCGAGGAGCCTTGCTGCCTGTGAAGGAGCGATTCTTATAGTAGACGCGACTCAGGGAGTTGAGGCGCAGACTCTTGCCAATGCATATCTTGCAGTGGACAACGATCTTGAGATACTTCCCGTCATAAATAAGATAGACCTCGTTTCTGCCGATCCGGAGAGGTGCAGGCAGGAACTGGAAGACTATGTAGGCATCCCTGCCGATGACGCTCCTTTGATCTCGGCAAAGCTGGGCACGAATGTTGAGGAAGTACTGGAGAGAGTGGCGACCGACTTCCCTCCTCCCGGCGGTGATGAGAATGCCCCGCTCAAGTGCCTTATTTTTGACTCAGCGTATGACAGCTACAAGGGGGTCATAGTTTATGTCAGGGTCTATGACGGCACTGTCAAGGCCGGCGACCGGATAAGGATGATGAGCACTGAGGCGGAGTTTCAGGTCGTAGAGGTGGGCCGTATGCGCGCACTGTCTCACGAACCCTGTGAAAAGCTTTCCGCAGGAGAAGTCGGATACATAACCGCCAGTATCAAGAGGGTAGCAGATACAAGAGTGGGCGACACGGTCACTTCCGCGGAAAAGCCGTGCGACGCACCGCTTCCGGGATACAGAAAGGTCCTGCCGATGGTCTTCTGCGGGATTTATCCGGCTGACGGTGCCGATTACGAGGCGCTTAAGGACGCGCTTTCAAAACTTGCGCTCAACGATGCTTCGCTTTCATACGAGCCGGAGACCTCGGGGGCGCTGGGCTTCGGGTTCCGGTGCGGGTTCCTGGGACTTCTGCATCTTGAGATAATTACCGAGCGGCTCGAGAGGGAATTCGATCTGGATCTTGTTACTACGGTTCCCAGTGTCGTGTACAGGATAACGCTCAACACGGGAGAAGTGGTGGAGATAGACAACCCGACAGCATATCCCGATCCGTCCACTATCGTCAGAACGGAAGAGCCTATCGTAGATGCGCACATCCTCTCTCCGACGGATTATGTCGGGGCGATCATGGACCTCTGTCAGAGAAGAAGAGGCAGTTTCGTCGATATGAACTATATCGATAAGACTAGAGTGGATCTGCATTATGAGCTGCCGCTGGCTGAGATCATATATGATTTCTTTGATGCCCTGAAGAGCAAGACAAGAGGATACGCTTCACTGGACTATGAGATAAAGGGATATAAGGAAAGCAAACTGGTAAGGCTGGATTTCCTAATTGCAGGGGAGCAGGTCGATGCGCTTTCCTTCATCATTTTTGCCGACGACGCATATGCGAGAGGGCGCAAGACAGCGGAGAGGCTCAAGGAGTACATTCCCAGACAGCTCTTTGAGGTGCCGATCCAGGCTGCGGTCGGAGGTCGGATCATAGCCAGAGAGACCGTAAAGGCGCTGAGGAAGGACGTCCTTGCGAAGTGCTACGGAGGAGATATCTCAAGGAAGAAGAAACTGCTGGAGAAGCAGAAGGAAGGCAAGAAGCGCATGCGCAAGTTCGGATCCGTGGAGGTCCCCAGCGAAGCGTTCACAGCAGTTTTGAAACTGGATGACTGACAGTCACCCATAAACAAAGAAATACAGCAACAAGCCGGCAGGAGACCCTGCCGGCCAATGCCGTGTGCACAGGAGTAACATATGTTTTCACGATTGTTTTCCAAAAACGGGGTCGAGTGGATCGTTGCGGGACTCGGCAATCCGGATAAAAAATACGAGGGGACCCGTCACAACATGGGATTCATCGCTATAGACCATATAGCTGAGGATAAAGGGTTCAGCGTGACAAGGAACAGGTTCAGGTCTCTGACAGCTCTTCATAAAGAGGAATGCGGGCAGGTCCTCTACATGAAGCCGCTCACTTACATGAACCGTTCGGGCGACGCGATAGGAGAAGCTGCCCGTTTCTACAAGGTGCCTGCAGATCATGTTCTGGTGCTTTGTGACGATATCTCTCTTCCCGCAGGCACGATCAGGATAAGGGCCAAAGGAGAGGCAGGCGGGCATAACGGGCTCAAAAGCATCATATCAGCGCTGGGAAGCAGTGAGTTCCCGCGCATAAAGATAGGAGTCGGCAACAACACACCCTCAGGGGACGAGCTCGTGGAGTTTGTTCTCGGAAAGCCTTCGGCCGAAGATATGAAAGCAATAATGTCGCGGATGGATGACATAGAAGCCGCTCAGGAACTGATAAAGGCCGGACAGCTGGAGCTTGCCCAGAGCAGACACAACAGGGGAAAGAGCGAATGAGGATTATTGACGCTATAGCTGAAAGTCAGCAGATTGAGGAACTGGCCGGCGCGCTGAAGGGAAAGCACACCGCGGCGGCACTCTTCGGCGCGCACAGGATACACCGTGCCGTCTGCGCTGCAGCATTCGCGCTCAGGACCGGGGAAAAAGTCATAGCCGTATTTGAGAATGATGCCGATGCCTTTCGTTCCGCAGATGATATCAGAGCTCTGGGGTTCGAGAGAGTGGAGGCGCTGCCTTCCAGGGAGATAACGCTCCTCGATGTGGAGAGCGTATCAAGAGACGAGGAGGTAGCAAGGCTTTCTGTTCTCGGCAAAGCAGCTAAAGGGGAGCTTGACATAATCTGCTGTTCCGTCGAGGCGCTCTGCCTTCTGACGATACCGCACAGCGTATATCTGTCCAGACTGAAGGAGATCCGTAAGGGAGACAGACTTGATCAGCGGGAATTGGCGATGTTCCTGGTAGATGCCGGTTATACGAGGACCGAGAGAGTGGAGGGAAGAGGGCAGTATGCCGTCAGAGGCGACATCATCGACCTGTTCCCTGCCGACAGGGATATGCCGCTGAGGATCGAACTGTTCGGAGATGAGGTTGACCGCATATCCGAATTCTCTCCTGACACGCAGAGAAGAAGCAGCGACCTGACAGAAGCGGATATCTCGCCTGCCCGTGAGATATCATTCCGGGGCGATGATGAGAACAGGATAGAGGAGTTCTGCGCTTTACTGAAGGAGGGGCCGCTCAGGACAGCGGTAGCTACTGATCTGCAGGAGATGAAAGAGGGGATACTCCCCGCCTGTCCTGACAGATATCTCAATATCTGCTATGAAAAACCGGAAACAGTTGCAGATTATCTGCCCGATTCGGTTATCTTCATATCAGAGCCTGTCGAGCTCGAGATCAGATACAAGAACCTGATGCAGAGACATACTTTCGATCTCGAGGATTATTCCGGAAAGGGGCTCTATACAAAAGCCCTTGGAAGCTTTTATGCTGACATGGACTCTGTGTTCTCAGGACACGACAGGGTACTCTGCGAGACATTCACGAGGGCAGTCGGAGAAAGAGTCCTGTCCGCGATCGTGAACATAAACTCAAATACGGTCCCCAGGTGGGGCGGCGAGATAACTGTTCTCACCGAGGATCTTTCCGCTTACAGGAACACAGGATACAGATGTGTGGTCTTTGCCGGCACCGGTCGCGCGGCGGAAGCGGTAAGCGGAGACCTCACAAATGAAGGATTTGAATCTGAGGTGACCCGGGCGTCACTGCCGGCGGAAGGCCATGTAGCCGTCACTGGAGGGTCGCTGTCTTCCGGATTCGAATTCGCTCCGCTCAGAATAGCAGTGATCACTTCGTTCAATGAGGAGCGGCGGTCAGGTGTTTCCAGACGGCAGAGAAAACCTTCGGAGTCTTTCGGGAGCCTGGAGGACCTGAAACCGGGAGATTATGTCGTTCACAGAAATCACGGCATCGGCGTCTTTGACGGAATAAAGAGAATAGATCACCATGGGTATGTAGCCGACTACATAACGCTCCGCTATCGCGACGGCGATATGCTTTATGTGCCGGTCACGAGCCTGGATATGGTCAGCCCGTATATTTCCGGAAAGGATGATGCAAAAGTCACACTGAATAAACTCAATTCAGGAGAGTGGCAGAAGACAAAACAGAAGGTATACAGATCCGTACGGGAAATGGCCAAGGAACTCATAGAGCTCTATGCCAAGAGAGAGAGTACGGAAGGGATCAGTTTTTCCGCTGATACCGAATGGCAGCGGGATTTTGAAGCCAGATTTCCTTATGAGGAGACAGAGGACCAGCTGAGAAGCGCAGAAGAGATAAAGAAGGACATGGAAAGCAGGAAGCCTATGGACAGACTGCTCTGCGGAGATGTAGGAGTGGGAAAGACCGAGGTGGCTCTGCGCGCTGCCTTTAAATGCGTAAGTGACGGGTACCAGGTGGCGATCCTCGTTCCCACCACTATCCTGGCGTGGCAGCATTACCAGACCGTTACGGAAAGGATGGATCCGTTTCCTATCCGCACAGCGCTGCTTTCAAGATTTGCGGACGCCAAGGCCATTAAAGCCGGGGTGGCAGGAATAAAGAACGGAACGGTTGATATTGCCATAGGTACGCACAGGCTTCTTCAGAAAGACATAGAGTTCAAAAAACTCGGGCTTCTGATCGTGGACGAAGAACAGCGTTTCGGAGTCGCACACAAGGAGAAACTCAAGGAGAAGTTCCCGGGAGTAGATGTCCTTACCCTGTCAGCTACGCCGATACCCAGGACCCTGAATATGGCAATGAGCGGGATCAGGGATATGAGTACGATCGAGAACCCGCCTGTGGACAGGCATCCGGTGCAGACGTATGTTACCGAATATGACCGTGATACTGTCAGAAATGCCATACGCAGGGAAATGTCCAGAGGAGGTCAGGTCTATTACCTTCACAATCGAGTCGAGACGATAGACAGGACAGCGGCTCAACTTCAGGAAATGGTACCGGAGGCAAGGATAGAGATAGCTCACGGGCAAATGAACGAGCAGCAGCTCTCTGAAGTCTGGAGAAGAATGGTGGAGGGAGAGTGCGACGTTCTTGTATGCACCACGATCATAGAGACGGGAGTGGATATCTCCAACTGCAACACGCTGATCATAGAAGACGCTGACAATCTAGGCCTCGCGCAGCTGTATCAGCTCCGAGGGCGTGTCGGAAGAAGCAGCAGAAGGGCATATGCCTGGCTGCTGTTCAGGAAGGATAAGGTGCTCAACGAGATATCAGCCAAGAGACTGGCAGCGATCCGTGACTTCACGGCGTTCGGATCGGGGTTCAAGATAGCTATGAGGGATCTTCAGATCCGCGGAGCCGGAAGCGTACTGTCTGCCAGACAGAGCGGGCACATACAGAACGTCGGATATGAGACTTATATACGCATACTGGAGCAGGCGGTAAGCGACGAGCAGGGGATCAAAGCGCCCAAAAAGGAAACGGAGTGCCGCATAGATCTGCCGATATCCGCCTATATACCCGATGATTACATTGAGGACATAGAGAGCAGGATCGAGATGTACAAGCGGATCGCCGACGTGACCTGCAAGGAGGAGTATGACGAGGTCGTGAGTGAGCTGAGAGACCGTTTCGGTTCCATTCCGGAATGTGTCAGACTGCTGTGCAGCGTATCCTCGGCAAGGGCAAATGCAGCTAAACTCGGTTTCTATGAGATAAGAAGCAGCAACGGGGCGGTGCTAATGTACATTGATGACCTGAACGAGGAACAGCTGAAAGCCGCGGCGAAGTCGATCCCGGGAAGAGTGTTCTATTCGGCCAGGGGAAAGAAATACCTGACTATAAGCGACACACCCGCAGATGACCCTTTGCCGGATATTTTCACCGTGCTGGATGCGTTGAGGGAACTAAAGGAAAAGGAGAGCGCGTGATTGGGTATCGCGTAAAAACTGAGGACTGATATGGAAAGGAAAAAACACAGCGTATATATCGCAAGGCGTATAGTTGCTTTGGTTATTCTGCTTCTCATGTTCGGGGGGATAATAACTGCCGTTACCGGTTCAGTCAGAAGGAAAAGGGCAAACAGGGAAGCGGAGGAAAGTCTCTCTGTATCCTTCCTGGATGAAGAGCAGGTCAATTCCAGATTCAAGGGAACAAGTTTTCGCGCAGCGCAGAACGGAGGCTCCTTCGAATACGGGACGGAAGTGATAGACCCAGTCGCTCTTGTCGTGAGCCATACCTGCAACGTGTCTGTCGACGGCGACAGGAAGATCGATACATCCGTGAGCGGCGACTATGAGATCACCTACAAGCTCTACAAGACAGACAGATACGGAAAAGAGGTCTCAAAAGAGGTCACGGCCTTCTACACTGTAACAGATACTGCTCCTCCTGACATAAGGATAGCAGCTCCCACGGTTACACTGTTTACAGGAGAAAGCTTCGATCCCATGTCGAACGTGATCTCCTGTACGGATCCGGTCGATGGAGAGCTGTCATGCAAGGTCGACTCGAACGTGGATACCTCAGAAGAAGGTTCTTACACGGTGACGCTAACCGCTGCGGACAAAAGCGGAAATGAGACCGTAACTTCGTATGCGGTGGATGTTGAGGAGTTTGCGCTGGCGGAGACTCCTTCCGATGGTGTATATACGTACGCGTATAAGGTCAACCGTGCAGCGAATACGGTAACGGTATATAAAAGGGATTCGAACGGCGAATATACCATTCCCTACAAGGCGATGGTCTGCTCCACCGGAGATGACACCCCGGTCGGAACATATTACACATACGATGATCCATTCAGTTCGAGCTGGGCCCCGTATTACCCATGGTGGCCTCTTTACGGAGACGTGTACGGGATGTACGCAACAGGTATCGTGGGATCTATCCTGTTTCACTCTGTTCCGTATTATTCTCCGGATCCCGGCGATCTGGAGTTTGAAGAATACAATAAACTCGGAACTTCCGCATCAGCAGGATGCGTGCGTCTATCTGTGCGCGACATGCTGTGGGTCGTATCACACTGTCCGGAAGGGACCATGGTCACTTTCTACGATGACGCAGACGATCCCGGTCCTTTGGGAAAACCAGAACCGGTAAAGATCGACGTTTCCAGCCCGAACAGAGGTTGGGATCCGACTGATCCGGATCCTGACAATCCCTGGAATCAGTGAGAAAACTTAATCTTGAGGCAACAATCTGATAAACGCAAAACACTAGAATATCAGGAGCAGGCCTCCGGACCTGCTCTAATACGGTTTTTGGAGCGCTTTTATGGGCAGTAAGAAAATAAAGAATAAAAAGACAGTTATCATCATAACCGCGGCAGTTCTGCTTGTCGCAGCGATTGCGGTATGGTTACTGTTTTTCAGGACAGCGTCCGGAGATGCCGTCTATGTGATGCCGGTAAGTTCTGTCTCTGTTTTCAGCACAGGCAGTGCCAACAGATACGGCGGGATGGTCGAGCCTCAGCAGACAGTTGAGTTCCGGAAGGACAGCAGCAAGACGGTCAGGGAGACATATGTGAAGGAGGGTGACACAGTCAAGTTCGGCGACGTTCTCTTTTCATATGACTCGGACGCGATCTATCTTGAGATAGCTCAGAAAGAGCTCGATATACAGCGGGAGCAGGCTGCCATAGCAAGCAACAATGAACTGATAGATATGACTGATGATGATCTTGAAAGGCAGCGCCTGAGGAACCAGAATCTGCAGACAGAGTACAGGATAAAGGCACTGAGGAATGAACTCAGCAGCCTTGAAGCTTCTGCCGCGAACACTGATGTTGTATGCAATGTGGACGGGACCGTGAAAAGCGTTTCTGACGGGACTGACAGCAGCGATGTGTATATTACCGTGATGAAGGCGGGAGATTATATCGTTAAGGGAAAGATAAGCGAGATGAACATCGCAAGTCTTCCTCAGGGTACATCTGTCGCGATACACAGCCGCGTGGATGATACTGTTTGGAACGGAACGGTCGCCAGGATAGATACCAATCAGACAGCTGAGAATCAGCAGGGGATGTATATCGGAGGCAGAGAAGAGGAGAGCGGATCAAAATATTATTTCTATGTTGAGCTGGAGAACAGCAAAGGGCTTTTTCTCGGACAGCACGTGATCGTTGAGCCCCTTGGCGCAGGGTCAAAGGAAGGGCTATGGCTTTTTGAGGACTATATAGAAGGCGCCGGCTCCGACGATCCCTTCGTTTGGGCAGACAGCTCGGGACGGATAAGGAAAAGGCATGTGGAACTCGGGGAATATGATGCTGAGACAGGCTGCTGGAAGGTGCTGAGCGGTCTCTCCGCTTCGGATTATATCGCCTACCCTGATGGGACTGTATCTGAAGGGATGAAGACAACTACGGAGTATCCTGCCTCGGAACCTGAAGGATTTGAAATGACTCAGGAGGAGTACTTCGGGTCTTACGTTCCGGAAGAGGAACCGGTTCCCGGGATCGAGCCTGAGGAGTCGGAGGTATCCGGCTGATGATCATAGATATAAGGAACCTTTACAAGAATTATCTGAACGGTGAGATGGAAGTTCCCGTGCTCAACGATGTGTCCCTGTGCGTCGATGAGGGAGAATTCGTTTCCATCATGGGACCGTCAGGCAGCGGGAAATCCACACTTATGAACATTATCGGGTGCCTGGACAGACCTACGAGCGGCACATATCTTTTTAACGGAAATGATGTCTCGTCGATGTCCGACGATGAGCTTTCTGACCTGAGAAACAAAGGCGTGGGCTTCGTGTTCCAGCAGTTCAATCTGCTTCCGCGAGAAACAGCGGTCCAGAACGTGGCGCTTCCTCTTGTGTACGCTGATGTGGCTCCGGCTGAGCGTGAGCGCAGGGCAAGGGAGGCACTGGACAGGGTAGGGCTGTCGGACAGGGCGGATTTCCTGCCGACGCAGCTTTCCGGAGGACAGAAGCAGAGGGTAGCCGTGGCAAGAGCCATAGTCAACGATCCCAGTATCCTTCTGGCAGATGAGCCTACCGGCGCGCTGGACTCAAAGAGCGGAGAGCAGCTGATGGATCTTTTCTGCGACCTCAACAGGCAGGGAATGACAGTCGTTATGATAACTCATGAAAGAGGAGTGGCACGCTATGCCCGCAGGGTCCTCATGATGAATGACGGCATCCTGACGGAGACCGATGATCTGGGAGAGGGAGGAATCAAGTGAAGAAAAAGATATCGCCTTCCCTCAGAAATATATTTCTGGCTATAGCTGCAGTGGCGGCGCTGGCGGGAATACTGTTCGGCATCAGGGCAGTTGTCAACAGTAAAAAGAGCGTGGGCGTGGTATCAGTCATGAGTATCGCGGATACCTGGTATGACTACGGCTCGACGGGTTACGGACAGATCAGTCAGGGTGGTACGCAGCAGGTATGGGCCGACAGGAGCATGCTGATATCAAAGATTTATGTGTCTGAGGGAGATCACGTAAAGAAGGGCGATCCCCTGATGCAGTATGATGTCACCCAGGCAAGGCTTCAGGAGGACAGCTGCAGGATCGAATATGAAATGGCGGCCAGAGATCTCAGACGCGCTGAAGAGAGACTGTCGTATATAAGAACATTCAGACCCAATGAGAGACCTGAACCGCTGAGGATGATATATCCGGATCCGGTCGACATCACAAAGGATGAAGAGGGAAGACTGCTTATCATCTCCGGCAAAGAGTCGGTAGAGGAATTCATTGATAAAGACGGCGTGTACGGGATAACGATCAACATAAACTGCAGCACGCCCGTCACAAGAAGGACATTTGAGACGCTCCTGTCATATGACCCGAGAGCAGAGCTTCCGCACCCGGATGACGAAGTGCCTGTCATTCCTTCCGGCCCGGATGATCCCGGGCAGTCTCCTGCAGGAGAGGATACTCAGGATCCGTCGGGAGACGGCAGCCCGGATCCGTCAGGAGGGACTGACGGTCAGGGAGACAAGGATAAAGAAGGAGAGGACGGCGAAGAGGGAAAGATAGAAGTCGTTCCCCAGATGAATTTCACATTCGTCATATGGGAGCATTACGGAGACATGGACAGTGTCCGTATAGCTTCCGTGCACGCGAACCCGGAAGAGGACGGCATCGCCAGGAAAAGGTGGCTGGAGACTGTTCTGCCTGTAAAAGAAGATGAACAGAAGCCGGATCCCGATCAGGGATCAGATCCGGGAACTGACCCGGTGCCTGATCCTGACCTGACACCGGAGCCTGATCCGACTCCAGATCCCAAACCGGAGTCCGAACCTGATCCCGTGTACTTCTTTTCAACCAATTACTCGGTGGACGGAATGACAGGGGCGGTCGAAGAGAAGGTAGACGATATCGTGAGAGGAGTTTTCATCTTCTGCAGGGAGAGAGCCAACGCTCAGGTACCGGAAACAGAGAGATACACGAAAGAACAGATAGACAGCATGATAGTTGAGCAGAACAGGCTCATCCGGGAGTACAGGATAGCCGTGTCTCAGGCTGAACTTGACTGGAAAAAAGCCGGGCAGACTGCCTCTGACGGAGTAGTCAGGGCTGATCATGACGGTATCGTAGTGTCCGTGAGAAGCATTTATTCCGGTAAAAGCGATGAGCCTCTGATAAGCGTGAGCAGCGGTAACGGATACCAGATCATGAGCACTCTGACAGAGCTTCAGCTTGGAACCGTGAAGGTCGGGGACGAGATCTCTGTGAGCATGTGGTCAAACGGGCAGACGTATCCCGGACGGATAGTAAGGATATCCCCGTATCCGACCGGCGATAACATGGGATATTCATACAATCCGAACACCTCAAACTATATGTTCATTGCGGACCTCGAATGCGAAGACGAGCTCCAGCCCTGGGACGGAGGAGAGATACAGTTCCTTTCAGACCAGCAGGGATCAAAAGGATTGTTTGCTCTGGAAGCCTGTTTCGTTAGAGAGGAAGGCGGAAGAAACTATGTACTGAAAGCCGGAGATGACGGCAGACTCGAGAAGCAGTATGTGGAAGTCGGCAGGATCCTTTACGGAGGATGGTCAGTCGAGATAATCAGCGGACTAGGGATGGAGGATTACATAGCGTTCCCATATGGGAAGAATGCAGTCGAAGGGGCAAAGGCGGATTACGAATCCGGGGTGATGGCATGGTGAAACATAGCGGATTCGCAGAGAACATAAAGCTTGCGTTCCGGGGAATCTCAACGCATAAAATGAGATCTTTTCTCACGATGCTGGGAATAATAATCGGCATCGCCTCGATCATCGCCATAGTGTCCACGATAAGGGGAACAAATGAACAGATCAAACAGAATCTCATAGGTGCGGGAACCAACAGCGTTACAGTCAAGATCAAGCAGAATGAATGGGATTATGAGTTTGACTGGATGGGAATCCCTGAGGGATTCTATCCCGTATCGGAGGAGACGATGAGGCAGATACGGGAACTGCCGGGGGTAAGATCCGCTGCGAGATTTGTCAGCCGAAACAACTCCGGCTCAGTCAGCTGCGGCGCAGTCACACTGGACAACTGCGGGATCATCGGCGTTGAGAACGATTATTTCGTTGCAGCAGGTCTTCAGGCCGTCAAGGGCAGGCTGTTCGGAGAGCATGATGCAGCGAACTTTTCCAAAGTCGCTGTGCTGGACCGCTCTGCCGCCAAGAGCATCTTCAGTGGAAAGGAACCGATCGGAGAGACTATTGAGATATCAGGAGAAGCTTTTCTGGTCGTGGGAGTCGTCGACACAAGGAACAGTTTCAGTCCGGTGATAGAGACGATGCAGGATTATTACACCTATATGGGAAACAAGGCGGCAAGAGTATACATTCCCATAGTTGACTGGCCGATCCTGTTTCAGTTCGACGAGCCGGAGTCGGTTATAGTGAGAGCCAGGGACACCGACAGCATGACTGAGGTCGGAAGAGCGACTGCGGAACTGCTGAACGGAGCGCTTGGAATAGGTGAAGCCAAAGACGCTCAGGGCGGAGATCAGGATATAAGGTACAAAGCTGACGATCTTCTTGAACAGGCAAAGCAGATACAGGATCTCAGCAGAAGCACGAACAGCATGCTGATCTGGATCGCCGGTATCTCGCTTCTTGTCGGAGGTATAGGCGTTATGAACATAATGCTTGTATCAGTGACGGAACGGACAAGGGAGATCGGTCTCAAAAAGGCGCTCGGAGCCAGAAAAAACAGGATCCTTTCCCAGTTCCTGACAGAAGCTGCAGTGCTGACCAGTATAGGAGGCATACTGGGGGTCGCTGTGGGGATAGCCCTGTCGTATGTGATACAGTTCGTTGCCCAGGTGCCTGTATCGATCAGCGTGCCGGCCATACTCATCTCGGTGGTCTTTTCCACTGTTGTGGGCATAGTTTTCGGGCTTCTGCCGTCCATACAGGCTTCCAAGCTGGATCCGATAGAAGCGCTGCGGTACGAATGAAAGCCTGACGGTCCGGGGGATCTGCAGGTTTGTGCCAAAGCAGAGTGTTTTTTCGATATACGTCTGCAAATAGCAGGCTGTATTTTGCAGATTTACGGGTGTAACCGGAAGCGCGGAAAGACTACAATATTTATGCAAAGATAAGGAAGGGAGGAACAAAATGCTGAAACAGCACTCGGAAATGTACGGAAGCGATGACTGGCTTGCGGAAGAGATCAAAAGAGAGAACCGGATATCCGCATGGGACATCGACGGCGGAAGACTTCTGAGGGAAGAGCATGCCGCAAACTGCGATGCCCGCAGACTGGCTGCAGAACACGCTCTGGGCTGTGAGGCTGAGGCGAATGCCGAGGCGCACAGAAGAGAACACAGCGGAAGCGCTCTGGATGCCGAATTCAGAAAGGCTATGAGAAAAGCCGAAGACCGGATCGGCAGCGAAACGCCTGAAGCAAGGAAGAACATGCAGCGGGCACTGTTCGGCGGGTTTGTTCTGATGGTCCTGTTTCCGCCGCTTCTGTTGCTCATCGCACCGGCCGCGGTGGGATATGTGTTATATCTCGCAAACAGGAACAAAAAGTAAGAAACAGATAAGATACAGGAGGAGAAACAATGGATCCCATAGTAATCATTGCCATAATCGTGCTGCTTATCATAGCAGCGATCGTCATCACGATCTCAAGCCTCTGCATAGTGCCGCAGGGAAGCACCTGGGTCATCGAGCGGCTGGGAAAGTACGCGACTACATGGGGCGCAGGACTCCATATCAAGACGCCCGTGCTTGAAAGAGTTGCGAGAAAGATCTCAATGAAGGAACAGGTGGCGGACTTCGAACCGCAGTCGGTCATTACAAAAGATAACGTCACCATGAATGTTGACTCTGTAGTATATTTCCAGGTCATCGATCCCAAAGCCCTCACATACGGGGTCGAGCGTCCGATCGCCGCGATCGAGAATCTCTGTGCGACCACGCTGCGCAACATCATCGGTTCCATGACTTTGGACGAGACACTGGTAGGACGAGAGACAATAAACGCAGAGACCATCAAGGTCCTGGACGAAGCCACCAACAAGTGGGGCATCGATATCACAAGAGTAGAGGTCCAGAACATCACGCCCCCGCTCTCCATCCAGGAAGCAATGGAAAAACAGATGAAGGCTGAGCGCGAGAAGAGAGCTGTCATCCTTGCGGCAGAAGGCGAGAAGCAGTCTGCTATCACCAGGGCGGAAGGTGAGAAAGAATCTGCCATCCTCAGAGCTGATGCTATCCGTGAGGAGAGAATCAGGACCGCACAGGGTGAGGCAGAGGCGATTGCGGCAGTCGCGGAAGCGCAGGCCAGGGCGATCGAGATGATCAACAGGGTACAGCCTTCCAAGGAATACCTCCAGATCCGCTCGATGGAAGCCGCTGAGAAGATGGCTGACGGTCAGGCCACCAAGATCGTCGTGCCCTCCAATCTTCAGGATGTAGCCGGACTGGCAACACTTTTCAAAGAAACAGTGCGGTGATATCATCGCATAAGCATAGCTCCCGGACCGACAGGCCGGGAGCGTTTCTTTTCTGCGGAGGCATTGACCGTGTCGGTTGAAATAGATATGGCTGAAAGGTATAATTACAGTTCAGGAATCTACCTCAAGGAAAGGCTATAATGATGAATTTTAAGAGATCTGTTGCTATGCTTCTCATCGTGTCGGTATGTCTGACACTCTGTTCATGCGGATACAACCCCAAAACGGTCGGAACGATCACCGATCCGGACGGAAACGTGATCGATATCACCTGCGGAGAGTATCTGTGCGCGCAGTACGAGGTTACTGTGGGCCTGCTCAACGAAGCGGAGGTGTCCGGTGAAATAGATATTGAAAAGTTCCTGGATACCTGGTACGACGGAGGCACTGTGAGAGAGTTTATAAGTCAGAGGGTTTCAGAGATACTTCTTCAGAAAGCGGTGACAGATTATCTGTATGACAGGACCGATCTCGGTGATGATGTCGCCACAACGATCTATTTTGACAACTATGTCCAGAATGAATGGTCCACAAACAGAGATGCGCTCATCAGAAACGGCATAGGTTTCGACAGTTTTAAGAAGTACGAGATACAGTCTCTTAAGTCGGCGCAGCTTCCCTACGACCTCTACGGTGAAGGCGGAGAGCAGGAACTCAGCAGGGAATACGTTGAAAAGTTCATCAAGAACGGTGTCGCAAGATTTACATATCTGTCCCTTCCTTACCGCAAGGTCATGGGAGTCGATGTGACCGACGAGGAGAAGAAGGAGCTCAGATCCTACGCGACGCAGATACTCAAGGCTTGTGAGGAGGCCGAGATCCCCGCACACGGCAGTGTCAAAGGAGTCATCGCCTCCGCTGCGGAAGAGTTCTCAACCAACTACCAGAATATGCTCGGCTATGTGCAGGATATGGAATCTATCACATACGAGAACGAGAGAATGGTCACCGGCGACGGGAAATTTACTGCTCAGCAGTATGCTCAGATGTTCGGAGCAAAAGTCGGGGAATATGTTATGGTGGATGGCGGAGACGGTCTGTATACAATAGCGTACAGACAAGAGCTGGATCCCGAGACCGACAACTATGACAGTCTGATAAATGAGATCATCGCCGTAGTAGCTTCGGAAAGATTCCAGAGTTATCTCGATGAGAATGCCAAGGGATTCACGATCGAGCTTGATAAGAAGGCTGCAAAATACTATTCTCCCGAGAAAATAGTGTTTTGACCTTTACAGAACGCCGCAAAGACCTTTTGCGTGCTGGAAAGGAGATTCTGATGGAAAACAAGAACAGGAAACAGTCCCCTGCCAAGGATGTCGTAATGGTCGGACTGATGACGGCGCTGGTGTTTATCTTTACATATCTTCACATAGACATACCGACGCCGCTTTCAAATACAATGATCCATCTCGGCAACGTTATGAGCCTGCTTGCAGCGCTTCTGTTCGGCGGATGGCGCGGAGGTCTTGCAGCAGGATTTGGTTCAATGATCTATGATATGCTGGATCCGAGATACCTCCCTACCTGCTGGGTCACGTTCATAATGAAGTTTTTGATGGGATGGGTCGCAGGGAAGCTTTCTGAGAAGGCGGCAGAAAAAGGAACGCCCAGATTTGCAGCCTCGGCGGCATGCGGATCCCTGACTTATGTGATCTGCTATGTGCTGAAGACATATATACAGAACAGACTGATACTCGGTTACGAGGCGCAGACAGTTTACGCGACGATGCTGACCAAGGGAGTCACCTCACTTGCAAACGGTGTCATTGCAGTCATATTCGCAGTCATACTCAACGCGGCCATCAGGCCGACACTGAAGGAAGCCGGTATTGTGGATGAGCCGGCAGTTAAAGCAGAATGATAAACATAGTGCTCCTGGAACCGCAGATACCGCAGAATACCGGCAATATTGCTAGGACGTGCGCTGCAACAGGGGCACGTCTTCATTTAGTCAGGCCTATGGGCTTCACGCCGGACGATAAAAAGCTGAAGAGAGCCGGACTGGATTACTGGCACCTGCTGGATATAACCTACTATGACAGTACGTCTGACTTCTTCGAAAAGAATGCGGGAGAGATGTATTTTTTCTCAACAAAGGGAGAAAAGATCTACAGTGACATTTCATACCCCGACGGATGTTATCTCGTCTTCGGCAGAGAGGACAGAGGTATCAACGAGCGCCTGCTTGAGGCAAATTATGACAGGTGCGTGAGGATCCCGATGCTTAATGATGAATCAGCCAGAAGCCTCAATCTTTCAAATTCTGTTGCTATAGCTGTCTATGAAGTGCTGAGACAGCATGGGTTTGAGAATCTTAAAACCGAAGGGAGCCTTACAGGGAGGGACGAACCGGAGATCCTATGAACTATAAAGCCCGTTACAACAGAATAAGGGAAAGAATCGCTGTTTTGCCGGCCTCCGACAAAGCTGAGCTGATATGCTGCAGCGGACTGGATCAGGCACCGGAAGGAACAGAATCATTCAGAAAAGAACTGCCGGAAAGCAGGACGTCCATGATCATCAAAGAGACCAGAGATATATCTTATCCTGCCTCCTCTATGATCGGGTGCAGTTTTGATACGGAGATGGCAGCAATGGCTGCAGCATCTCTTGCAGAAGAGTACAGAGCGGACGGAAAGAAGTTCGTAACAGGACCGTCTGCGGCAATAATGAGAAGTCCTCTGGATGGCCGGAACAGCCGAAGGTTCTCAGAAGAACCGTATCTGACAGGGAAGATGGCAGCAGCTTTTCTTAACGGCCTCAGATCAAAAGGCGTGGAAGGGTGTCTGACAGAACTTGGATGCTGCCATTCGGAAGACGGGAAGTATTCTTCGGACAACACTGTGGATCCTGCGGTATTCGGAGATCTGTATCTTGAATCATTCAGGATAGCTATTGAGGAGGGTGACGCTCTCGCGGTCCGTCTGTCGGAAGCGAGAATGAACGGATACCGTCTGTGGCTGAGCAATAACGAGCTGAAAAGGCTCAGGGCGGAAACTTCGTTTGACGGTGCATTTGTGCTGCCGCCGGGCGTGGCTGACGATGCTGTGGCAGCTGTCGGAGCAGGGATGGATCTGTTGCCGGGAGCAGATGAGAATGCGGCGAAAAAGCTGGAAAATGCAGTGAGAAAAGGCAGACTGAACATAAAGTCTGCGGATGAAGCCGCAGTAAGGGCGTATGCCATATCCGACAGCCTAAAAAACTCACCGGTGGTGTTGAGACGTGACAGTAATGCCGCTTTCAGCACCGCGAGACGCATCGCAAGAGAGTGCATGGTCCTTCTCAAGAATGAGGAAGGCTTCTTCCCGATTAAAGACGGTGAAAAGATAGCTATTATCGGATATGCAGCTGAGAAGAAACCTGAGGAAACGTTCAGAATGTTCAGTTCTCTTGAGCCGTCCGGCAGTACGCTGACAGAAGGGCTTGCAGAGTACGGAACACAGGTCGTATATGCGAAGGGATACAACCCCGACGGGAGCACTAACCCCGCGATGGTGCGGGAAGCCAGAGAGGCGCTCAGAGAGGCAGGGAAAGGGATACTTGCCGTAGATCTGCCATCGGGTGCCGAAAGCGACGGATATGACAGAGATGATATGAAGCTTCCCGACGGGATACTCAGACTGGCCGATTTTCTCCTGGAAGAGGATCTCCCGGTAGCCTGCGCAGTCATGACTGCGTCACCGGTCGAGCTTCCGTTTGAATACGGAATGAAAGCCATCCTTTTTGCCGGACACTGCGGAGATGCCACGGGGATCGCGGCAGCTGACATAATCACTGGGAGAACGGATGCGTCAGGCCGTCTGTCTTTCTCCTGGCCGGCCAGGACCTCGATGATAGCGGCGGCTGACAGACATGTTTACAGTGAAGGCTATGCGACAGGACACAGGGCCCGGGAACTTGGAAAAGCTTTTGAAGGTTATCCGTTCGGATACGGCATATCCTATACGGACGTAGAGTATCTCGGGTCTGCAATAGACAAGCATGTTATCATCGGAGAACATCAGAAGGTCGCTGTTCTTGTCAGAGTGCGGAACAACTCAGACCGAGCGGGATCTTTCGTGGCGCAGGTATATCTGAGACGCGGGAGCGGCAGGATGAGAAGACTGGTCGCTTTCAGTAAGATACGGCTCCTCCCGGGGCAGATCAAAAACGAGACCATAGAGATAGATGTATCGCGGTTCAAGGAATTTGATCCTTCAACTTCTATGAAAGTCTTCTGCGCGGGGCAATATACGCTTGAGCTTGCGGCGGACTCATCTGATGAAGGAATACTTGAGTCCTTTGACCTGAGCGTTTTCCCGAAGGAATGGAATACCGTTCCGTTAGCAGAGGAGTGGGACGAAAGCGCTCTCAAGAGGCAGATGGAGGAAACGGCTTCCCGCCTTGACGGAGCCGCTGTCACAGCAGCGGAGATAAGCTTCAAAAAAGCCAGGAATACGATTTCAGGCAAAGCCCTTTATACTGAGTTTGAGAAGACGCTTGACGGCGTGGCAAGACCATATCATGACAAGTGGAAAGCTGCATTGATGGAGATGCCCATAATGACAGTCAACAGCCTCGCGGGAAAGCCTATTGACGACAGGACAGTAGCCAGGACGGTCAGAGCAGCAGTTCGGAACGAGAACGGAGGCATCGGATTTGCGAAGGGATAAGGAAACGCCTGCAAGCAGAACAAGGAATTACAACAGCGATCTTTCCAGAGCTCAGAGAAACTGTACCGGAGATATCATTGCGGCTGTTGCAATGCTCATGATTTCAGCGGCTGCGCTGGTGTGGGCCATTCTGGGAAACGGTTTTCCTGAGACGGTTTCCGTTTACCGTTATGCTATGGGATCGGCTGCGATATCAGCAATGTTGTATTTTGCCTTGAAAACAGCACAAGCCATATCACGTAAAAGAGCCTGCAAAGAGATCGTTTCAGGGTCAGTCTATGCGGTAAGGCTGAACGAAGAACAGCAGAAGCTGATAAGCAGAGTGCTTGCCCGCCAAAGCGTCCGGGAACATTTCCTCTGCTATGCGCTAATGCTTGCGGTATTGGCAGTGATATTGGTGCTTTCATATGTAAGGCGTGGAAACAGCAGCGCATTGCTGGTGCTTTCAGCATCGGCAGTACTGGGCTTTGCGGTCACCTTGATCGCCTATATCAGGGATATCGTCAGGACTTCTTCAAAAGACGGATTCTGTACAGTGTCCGCAAGAGGTATCATACAGGCAGGAAAGGTCTTTCCGTTCAGGTCGGAGTACGGCGATGTACTGGAAATCATCAGGTTTGATGACTGTTACGCTGTAAGGTTCGTCACAGGAGGAGTGCTCGGAGTGCTTTCCGGCAGGGATTTCCCTTTGCCGAAAGGAGGTTCAGTCAGCCGTGAGCATTTCGGTGAAGAAGAGGAGCCGGTGCTTCTTTCGGCATTGCGGCCTCTGGCAGTAAGGACTATGAGCAGCCCGTACAGACAGCTCCCGATAGAGCATTCGGCATCTGAGCATGTATCGGATACAGAGACGCCGGCGATGGCTCCTGACGACAGCGTTTTACTGAGGATCACGGCATGCGCCGCGCTTGCGATCCTGATAATCGCTGCGTTTTTGGCGGCAGGAAACAGTTAAGTCTGATTTGACTGGATAGAATAAGTAAAAACACCCCGTGAGGGGTGTTTTTTACTGTATATGAAAATGTCATGAAAGCTCAGCAGAAAAGCCGTCAGTAAAAGAGCCTTTCACCGTTACGTGCACGACAGAACCGGGAACGGCAGGGATAGAGGCAAGATCGCACGGATCAGAAAAACCGGTCCTGTCGGCCAGATCCTGTATGCTCATGTATTTAAGGCTGTCCGAAAGCATTACTGATACTCTGATTGCCCCGGGGATCTCTCCGTTGGGAAAGCATTCAGGGTCAAAAACAAAATAGGACTGCTCATTACTCTTGTAGACCGAACCATCGGCATGAGAGGCGGCCATACCGCCGCAGAAAACCTCATCTGCCCAGTATTCGACTGCGATAACGTATATGTCGTCGTCGGAGTCCAGAGAGAGAACAAAAATGATCTCATCCGGGTCTGGTACGGGATCGGTGTGCCTGCATCCGCTGAGGATCAGACACAGGATCACAGACAATATGACAGACCGGAAGAGCTTTTTCTTCTTCATCGTGCTTCTCCTAAATCAGGCAAAGTGCGGATAGAGTTACCGCTCCGAATATCATCCATTTCCTGAATGCAGGCTTGCCGGTCAGCAGCTGGTATATCCAGAGGACACATCCTGCAAAGCACAAGCAGACCAGCCAGGTGCTCTGAAGCCTGAGAGGTGTGAAGCCGAAGCAGCGGATGTAGAGAAAAAGCTTGGAGAAGGCGATGACCGCGAAAACTATGCTTTCCGCAAGAAGGACAAGGCATGGGACAAGGGAAACAGAGGATCCTTCAGATCCGTCGTTGGTCGTGCGGGTGACGAACCAAAGAAGACTGAAGTTTACCGATATGACTCTGCACAGTTCAAAGAAGCCTTCTCTTGCGTACTGGGAAACGATGAAGCCTTCCGGAAGAGTGCCTGTGAACGCACCGAACAGGTATGACCCCTGAAGGAAGAAGAAGGAAAGATACAGCAGTGAGAAAGCGCCGATGACGAACGCCCATACCCTTGCGGGAACTTTTCTGATCTGTATCAGAGATGCTGCAACGTAAGAACGCTCGTGTTTAAGCTCTCCGGGCCTGACTCTTGCAGAGCCTGACATCAGACCGAACAGCCAGCAGCCTACAGGGATGCTGAGGATGAATCGCACGATGAATTTCTCGTCAAAGCATTTTGAGATCCAGTCAAGGCAGTTGTCTATCAGTTCTCCCAGAATGATGAAGCGGTCATTGAATCCGCTGTCAGCGGAGAGAAGCAGGGAAGCTGCCTCCATGAACAGCATTGCGCCGACAACGACAGCCGCGATACCCCACAGATTACGCTTTTTTACGGGACGGGGAATACCGGACTTTATCACTGAGAATACTGAGAATACGGTCCTTATTCTCAGGAAAAAGAACCGGAACGGGAAGGCTATGAATCCGTTCAGTGCGTCCAGGGGAAGAAGGTGTCCGCTTTTTCCATCGAGAAGGACTCCTCCGCGGGAGATGATCCACCATACAGCGAAGATGTGTATAAACAGAAGCATCTGATCCTGATCCCATACGCTGCTGATGCCGAAGACAACGGAGACGACAGCGGCGGCGTAACAGCCAAGCCATATCCAGCTTTCCGCAGGTCTATGTCTGCCGAGATGTACCAGTTCGGTGATCAGCACGATAAGAATGGCTGTTATAGCGAGTGATACATTATGATGGAAATCTCCGAACAGAAATATGCCGGTATATGTAAAGGCTGTGATATACGACAGGACAGAGCATATCCTCTCGATCCACGATGCTGAGAAAGCGGGTTTTGCCTCGTCAGGGCTGCCGGAGTACCGGAAGTTTCCCTGCGGTACTGTTTCTACAGTATTCATTGCTGTTTAGCTTCCTCCTCATCCTCGCTGAATTCCAGCAGATCTCCGGGCTGGCATCCGAGTTCGTGGCAAAGCGCCATCAGGGTGGAAAACCGGATCGCCTTCGCTTTGCCTGTTTTTAGCACTGAAAGGTTGGCCGGTGTTATGCCGATCTTTTCGGCAAGCGTCCCGGCGGATATCTTTCTTCTGGCCATCATCACATCCAGATTGACTATTATCTTCAATTTCCGCCTCCTCAGACAGTCAGGTCAAGTTCGGCCTTCATATCGATCGCCTGCTGTATAATGTTTTTCACTACTCGGACGATCAACATCATGAAGGCTGCGGCGGCTGCGATGATCATAAACGGCGGATAGTACAGTACGCTTGCCAGAAACACCAGGCATGCACCTGCACAGCACCAGCTGATGATCCTGAGCATCAGCGTGTTTCTTTCTGTGAAGACCTGTCCTGCTCCGATCTCTCTCAGCAGTCTGAACATAGCATAAAGGCATATCCAGGCAAAAATGCTTGCTGAATATATCGTCAGCGCCAGAAAAGAAAGATGTTTTTCTTCGATCGCGGATACCGATACATACCACGGCATCCAGATGAATCCCAGTATATCGGCAGAAAGCAGTATGAGCGCAAACAGAACGGTAAAGACTGCTGTGAGCCGGACGCTTTTGTCATTATTCCAATCCATTATCAGACCTCCTGTGACTTCTGCGTCACAGGATACTGCAGTAATTGATGTATGTCAAGAAAAATTTATCGTATAACGATAAATTTTATTTGAAACACAGAAAAAGGCCGCCAGTGGCGGCCTAATCTTTTCTGTTCGTGTCAATTCCGGGAAAGCGTTTCGGAACAGTTCTTAAGCAGATCTATGATCTTAAGATGCTGCGGACAAACCCCTTCACACTGCCCGCACGCGATACAGTCTGCTGCGGATGAGCCTTTCGAGACGATCTCTGCATAATCCCTGACTGACTCTTCAAGCTGCCCGTTGCCGAGACGCTTGTTCATTGCGCGGAAGATATCGGGGATCGGGATCTGCATCGGGCAGCCTTTCGTGCAGTAACTGCATGCGGTGCATGGAATGGTCTTGGAACGCCCGAGTATTCGTTGTGCCTCGCGGATGATCTCCTGTTCTTCCGGGTCCAGAGGACGGAAGTCTTTCATGTAGGAAAGATTATCCTTCATCTGTGCCACATTGGACATACCTGACAGTACTGTGAGGATGCCGTCAAGTGAAGCGGCGAACCTGATCGCCCAGGACGGATATGACATATCTGGCGAGTGGGACGAGAACAGTTTCTTGATGTCTTTGGGCGGGTCTGCGAGACTGCCGCCTTTGACCGGTTCCATGATCGTGATGAACTTGCCGTGTTTCCTTGCGGTCTCGTAGTTCGCTCTCGAGGTGACAGAGGGATTCTCCCAGTCTGCATAGTTGATCTGAAGCTGAACGAATTCTACTTCAGGGTGCTCGTTCAGGACTCTGTCCAGAAGTTCAGGGCTGTCATGGAACGAGAAGCCGATATGGCGTATAAGGCCTTTGGCCTTAAGCTCATTGACGAAATCCCAAAGATGGTACTTCTCATAAGTCCTGTAATTATTTCCCATTATTGAGTGAAGCAGATAGTAGTCGAAATACTGCGCGCCTGTCCTTTCAAGACTGGTGTAGAACTGCTTCCTGGCGGCTTCCTCTGATCTTGCCGACGGCGCGTGAAGCTTCGTGGCAAGAGTGAAGCTCTCGCGGGGATAGCGGTCTATCAAGGCTTTCTTGGCTGCCTCCTCTGAACCTGTGTATACATACGCAGTGTCAAAATAAGTGAAACCGGCGTCCATGAACAGATCGACCATCTCTGATGTCTGCTTTACATCTATCCCGAAACCTTTCTTGGGAAGCCTCATAAGTCCGAAACCAAGTTTCCTTGTATCTTTCATTTCCGGTGCTTTGCTCATTTTGTTCTCCTTTACATATGAAGGGCGCTTTCTGATTTTATGTTACCTATTTTTATCGCAAATAGTCAACGCAATAACGACATTCGGAACGGCGAACGGCTGCACGTCGTTTGAAAAAGAAACCTTCTTTAACTATAATATTTAGTTAGAATACGGATACTATATTCATTTTTGGGAAGGGGCTCGATATGGGCATTACCGCGGTGATCGTGGGGGGAGGATCCTCCTCAAGGATGAGAGGAACAGACAAGCTGATGCTCAGGATCGGAGGAATTAGCGTGTTTGAGCGCTCGATCCGGGCTTTCTGTGAGAGCCCCGAGATAAGCGCTGTGGTAGCTGTAGCGAGAGAAGACCTCACGGAGAAGATAATGTCCTGGAAGGACAGGTATCCGAAACTGTACGCTGTCGTTCCCGGAGGTCCTACACGGTGTCTGTCTGCAAAAGCAGGCGTGGACGCTTCTCCTGAGGAAACAGAGTTCTTTGCCATTCATGACGCCGCCCGTCCGTTCGTAACAGAAGATCTGATAGCAAGAACGGCGGAAGCGGTCAGGGCGTACGGAGCAGCAGCACCTGCGCTTCCGGTCACGGACACGATAAAGATGACCGAGGACGGGTTCTCCGTAGATACTCCTGACAGGAGCAGACTGTTCGCGGTCGCGACGCCGCAGATGTTCCGCGCTGATCTTTACCGGGAATTCATCCTGGATGCGGAAAACAGTTTCGATGACTGCCAGCTGTTTGAGAGAAAAGGGTATAAAGTAAAACTTGTGGAGAACGACAGGAGTAATTTCAAGATCACTACTCCTGAAGATATAGCGAGAGCAAGAATGCAGGTCGGAGACAGTGATATCAGGATAGGACACGGTTACGATGTCCACAGACTTACAGAGGGAAGAAAACTGATACTCGGAGGAGTATATATCCCATGGGAAAAGGGCCTCCTCGGGCATTCCGACGCGGATGTGCTCCTGCATGCCATTTGTGACGCTGTGCTCGGAGCTGCTGCCCTGAGAGACATTGGCTACCACTTTCCGGACACCGATCCCAGGTTTGAGGGAGCGGACAGCCTGAAACTGTTGGAAGAGTGCTGCAGGTTGGCCGGAGAAGAAGGATTCAGACCCGTATCTGTCGATGCGACCGTACTATGTCAGAGACCGAAGCTGTCACCGCACATACCGCAGATGATATCGAATACAGCCGCCGCAATGGGATGCCCTCAAGGTTCAGTCAACATCAAGGCAACGACTGAAGAAGGACTGGGATTTACCGGAGCGGGTGAGGGGATCGCAGCGCATGCGGTGGTACTTCTTGCCAGAAAATAACTTTTAGTAAAGAGAGCGAAACATGCTTAATTTCTTCAGATCCGTACAGGAGATACTCATAGCGACCGCTAACACGTTCACATGGCGTGACGCACTGGACATCATACTGGTCGCATATCTTATTTATATCCTGTTCGGAATGCTCGCGCATACCAGAACAGCAACGCTGGTCAAAGGCCTTATCGTGCTCGCTGCGGCTTACGCAGCGACTAACTTTCTTCAACTCAAGACCATCAAATTCCTGATCGACTATCTGTTCAGATACGGACTTGTTGTCCTGGTAGTGATATTTCAGCCGGAACTCAGAAATATGCTGGAACGGGTCGGGCGCGCAAGGTTCGGAAGATCTCTTTTTACTATCAAGCTTGACGAGGAAAGCGCAAACAGAAGGCTTTCAGCGTATGAGATGATCTGTTCGGCTGCAGCAGGCATGTCCCGCTCAATGACCGGAGCGCTCATAGTCTTTGAAAAAGAGACTCCTCTGACTGAGATCATCGCGACCGGTACGGTCATAGATGCCGAGATATCCGAGGAACTGATCGGCAACATTTTCTACAAAGGGGCTCCTCTTCATGACGGAGCCGTGGTGATAAGGGGCGACAGAGTTACTGCCGCCGGATGTCTTCTGCCGGTATCACACAATACCGAGATAAGCAAGGAAATGGGTACGAGACATCGCGCAGGTATCGGGATCACTGAGGTGACCGACGCTCTGGCGCTGATCGTGTCTGAGGAGAACGGATTCATCTCTATCGCCCAGAACGGAGTCATTATCAGAAACCTGGATAAAGCCGGCGCGCTGAGGATCCTGACCAGGGAACTGATGCCTAAGGAAAAGGAAGAAGACGATAATCAGAAGTTTAGTATCAAGAGGTTTATAAAGTGAAAAAAGACTGGTTCAAGGATCTGTTCTCAGACTGGCTGACAAACAAACCGAAGCTGATGATCCTGTCGCTGGTGCTTGCGATAGTGATCTGGGCCTTCGTGGCTCTCTCGGTCAACAGCATCAGCACAAGAACGATAGACAATATCATAGTGGAGATCCCGTCGACGGGGGCGAGTTACCAGTCGCTGGGGCTTGATCTGATCGACAGCGGAGAAACAGAATATAGAGCCAGCGTCACGGTCTCCGGAGACAGGAGCATCATCGGCAGCCTCACTTCCGACAGCATTACTGTAACGCCGGATTTCTCCAAGGTCACGGAAGCCGGCACATATAACATTACCCTGAATGCCACCAAGAACAATCAGCTCCTCAACTTTGAGATCAAGTCTGTGGATCCTTCAAGGCTCGTTCTGACGTTTGATGAATCCGTAACGAAACGGTTCCAGATCACCCCATCGGTGAGCGGGTTCACGCTCGCTGACGGATATGTCGTTCAGCCGATGGTGGCATCTCCGGCATATGTCACGATAGTAGGGAGCCGGGAGACAGTGGACAGGATCAGAAAGGTCACTGCGGAAGGTACGCTCATGGGCGACCTCTCCTCCTCATCGACCGTTGCCGGAACGATACATCTTTATGATGCGGAGGACAACGAGATATCGACGGACCTTCTCAGAATGGATACGGCGACTGCCGAGGTGCTGGTGCCCGTATACAGAGAAAGCGAACTGAGTTTTGATATAGAATTCACTAACGTGCCTGCTGGATTTGACACGACGATACTGAAATACTCCCTCTCTCCCTCGAAGATCAGTGTCGCTTACGCGGGAGGTTCTGCAGCTCCTGAAACGGTCAGGACAGCCGGGTATGTCGACATAGCGACACTTGATCTCGGCGCAACATATCAGTTTGAAGTCACATTGCCTTCAGGTTACGTGAATCTTGACGGGGCAGATTCCATATCCGTCAAATTTGATCCGGAAGGACTGGACTCCAGGAAGATGACTGTAAATGACATTAGAGCTTCCAACATACCGGAAGGATATGAAGTCAGTATTCTCACTGACA
This sequence comes from Oscillospiraceae bacterium, assembly GCA_017513135.1. Classification (GTDB taxonomy): domain Bacteria; phylum Bacillota; class Clostridia; order Oscillospirales; family Ruminococcaceae; genus RUG11783. The sequence goes on along the minus strand of JAFWDH010000002.1, from coordinate 116,547 downwards.
GGATCAGCGGAGTAAATGTCATAGGTGAGGCTGAAACCGTCAGCGGACTCGGGGCAGGGGCACTGGTCGCTGTAGTGGATGCGTCTCTGCTCAAAGCGGAAAACGGCACGCAGTCCGTCCCGGTGGATATCATTATTCCCTCCAGCAGCTCTGTCTGGGTATTGGGAACGTACACCGTAAACGTCGAGGTCACGAGAAAATGATCATCGTGTCCGGAATCAGGCTTCCTCTCGGCAGTACCAAAGAAGACGCGGAAAGAGAAGCGTTTAAAAGGGTAGGTCATCCTGGAGACTATACATTAAGACGGGTGTCTTACGATATGCGCCGCGGTCAGGCAACTATGGTGTGCTCCGTGACTGCTTCACTCGGGGATGCTGAGGCGGAAAAGAGGATCGCTTCATCCGCAAAGGAGATGCAGTATTCCGAGATGCAGCAGCTGAGACCCCATCACGGCACGGAGAGAATGAACTACCGGCCGGTAGTAGTTGGGGCCGGTCCTGCCGGTCTGTTTGCCGCTTATCTTCTGTCTGAATACGGCTATATGCCTATCCTCCTGGAGCGAGGGGCGGATGTGGATACAAGGACCGCAAAGGTGGATTCGTTTTTCCTCAGCGGGGATCTGGATACAGACACTAACATACAGTTCGGTGAAGGAGGAGCCGGTACGTTCTCGGACGGGAAGCTCACTACAAGGATTAATGACGGGCTTTGTGATTACGTTCTGAACACATTCTGTTTCTTCGGCGCTCCGGATGACATTCTTACAAAGGCAAAGCCGCACATAGGAACGGATAATCTCAGAGGGATCATAAAGAGGATCAGGGAAAAAATAATAGAAAACGGCGGAGAAGTGAGATTTCTCAGCCGCGTGGAGGATATAACCGTAGAAGACGGGAGGATCACACGGGTCAGATGCGCTGGGAACGACATTCCGGTCGAGACAGTAGTCCTGGCATGCGGACACAGCGCAAGAGATACTTATTCCATGCTGATGTCGCACGGAGCGCTGATAACGGCGAAACCGTTCTCGGTCGGATTCAGGATCGAACATCTGCAGGAGGATGTGGACCGATCGCTTTACGGCAGGTTTGCCGGAGACCCGAGACTTCCAAAGGGTGAATATAATCTTTCCGCACATGTCGGAGGCAGAGGTGTATATACTTTCTGCATGTGCCCAGGGGGGACTGTTGTGGCTGCAGCGTCCGAAAGCGGGGCTATTGTGACGAACGGAATGAGCAGGTATCTCCGCGACGGGAAAAACGCCAACAGTGCCGTATGTGTCTCTGTGGGACCCGAAGACTTCGGGTCAAGTCCCGTCAGGGCGATGGATTTCCAGAGAAATCTGGAGAGAGCAGCTTATGCCGCCGCGGGCGGAGGATATTCTGCCCCGGCAAGCGACGTCGGCTCGTTTCTGGATGGGAAAAAAGGACTTCGCAAGGGAAGGATAGAACCGTCTTACCCGAGAGGGGTGGTTCCTTTTGACCTCGAAAAAATACTGGGTTCTGAACTGTCGGAGTGCCTGAGAGGCGGTTTAAGAGCGTTCGCAGACAAGATGGACTGCTTCTCGGATTCTGAAGCTGTTCTGACGGGAGTGGAGACCAGGACATCCGCACCTGTCAGGATCAACAGGGATGAGAACAGACAGGCAGTTGGGATACAGGGATTGTATCCCTGCGGAGAAGGAGCCGGCTATGCCGGAGGGATCGTAAGCTCCGCTGTAGACGGACTGAGGACAGCGGCTGCAATCATTGAGAAATACTGCCCGTTCCGCGGCTGATAGAAAGAGCGGAAGAAAACGCAGGGAGGAAGCTGCGATGAATATCAAGAGATGGGTTGTCAGTCAACCTGACCGCGAGAAAGCGGCGATGATCGAGAAAGAGCTTGGAGTAACACACCTGGCTGCACTTGTTCTCGCCGGAAGAGGGTATTCTGATCCGGAAGAGATCAGAAGCTTTCTTGCGGGCGAACTCAGCTCGGACGATCCCTTCCTCCTGAAAGACATGGACCGTGCTGTGGAACGTATTCACAAAGCGATTGATCGGGGCGAGAGAATAGCGATATTCGGGGATTATGACGTGGACGGGCTCACGGCTACTACGCTTATGTACAGGTGCCTGAAAGGGCTCGGAGCGGATGTTATCTGTTCATTGCCGAGCAGGGATACAACGGGATACGGACTGTCTGCGGAAGCTATAGACTCTCTTGCTGAGAACGGTGTCGGGCTTATTGTTACGGTGGATAATGGTATTTCGGCCTTTGATGAAGCGGTATATGCCAGGAGTACAGGAATTGACATCGTTATCACAGACCACCATATGGTTCAGGACAGGATCCCTGATGCGATTGCTGTTATAAATCCGCACAGGGAGGACGATAAGTCCGGATTCAGGGACCTGGCAGGTGTCGGTGTTGCTCTGAAGACTGCAGCGGCGCTGGAAGGCATATCGGTGACAGAAGCGGTGGAGTCATACGGGTTCCTGGCGGCCATAGGAACGATCAGCGACATTATGCCGATGGTCAGTGATAACAGGCTGTTCGTCAGGGAAGGACTGGCGCAGATGCCCTACTGCGGATGCCCCGGAATAGAAGCGCTGTGCGAGACTACCGGTGTGGACATAGAATCCGTTAACGAGATGAACGTAGCGTTCAATCTGGCACCCAGATTGAATGCTGCCGGAAGGATGGGAAACGAGAATCTTGCGCTGGAACTCCTTCTTACTGAGGATGAGGCTGAGGCGAGGCGTATAGCCGGCGAGATAGATGAGCTCAACAGGCAGAGGCAGAAGGTCGAACAGGAGACCACTGAGAAGATCAACAGTATAATCTCGAAGGATATCAGCTACAGTTCAGATCCGGTCTTTGTTGTAGCGGCGGAAGGACTGCATCCGGGCGTTATGGGTATCGCCAGTTCCAGACTTGTAGACAAATACGACAAACCGGCAATAGTCATCTCTCTTGACGGTGAGACTGCCAAGGGTTCGGGAAGGAGCATAGAAGGGTTTTCACTTTACAATATGCTCTCAAGCTGTTCCGACCTGATGGAGAAATTCGGCGGGCATGATATGGCGGCGGGATTTACCATCAGAGCGGAAAAGATTCCTGAGTTGAAGGACAGGATACGCCAGTACTGCCGTGAGCATACAGAGGATTACAGAATAGCTTCCATCAAGATAGATGCAGAAGTATGTTCCAGAGAAGTGAATGAAGATGAAGTCAGAGGACTTGATATCCTGAAACCGTTCGGTAACTGCAACTGTCAGCCATATTTCGTGGTGAGAAACTGCATGGTGGAGGGGATATATCCTCTTGGAGAAAGACATGCGCGGATCAGTTTCAGGACCGGTGAGAAACAGTTCTACGGAGCGCTTTTCGGCACGAAGCCGTGTCAGGTCCCGTTTGACATTGGGGAGAAGGTCGATGTGGTGGTCAGCCTCTCACTCTATAACGGGCAGATCAGGACCATGGTGTCTGTCAAGGTGATAGACATCAGGAGAGCTTCCCTTACGAAGGAAGACATCGATTCGTTCGAGGAACTCAGAAGGCTCAACATGTCAGGTCACTGCAGCGAGAACTCTCTGCTCAGGTCGGACAGAAACGACGCAGCGGAAGTTTACAGATGCATGGCAAGAAGAGAGGTTCTTGTCTCATGCGGAGCGGGACTCAGCGGAAAGATAAAAGACATGCCTCTGGGGAAAATACTTGCCCTCCTGAGAGTGTTTGCCGAACTGGGGCTTGCCAAAAGGGAGCAGGTTGACGGGAATAAGGAGATAATAGTGACTGTCCCGACAGATACGAAAAAGGATCTGATGGACTCACCTACATTCAGAGCGATCTGTAAGAACTGATATACAACATAACTGCGAAAAGAAAATGACGTTTGAAGATCTTAAAAACTCAATAGTGAAGAGCGGCAGGAACTATGACCTTGCGCTGATAGAGAAGGCATATGATTTTGCGGCAGAGCGTCATGAGGGGCAGAAAAGACGCAGCGGCGAGCCTTATATAATTCATCCGCTGGCCGTGGCATCATATCTTGTCGATCTCGGGATGGACGACCAGTGTATCTGCGCCGCCCTGCTTCACGATGTGGTAGAGGATACTGATACATCGCTGGAGGAAATAGAGACAGGGTTCGGACCGGAAGTGGCTGAGCTCGTGAACGGGGTCACAAAACTCGGTAAGATCTCCTTCTCAAGTGTTGAGGAAGAGCAGGCAGAGAACCTGAGAAAGATGCTGCTTGCAATGAGCAAAGACATACGTGTCATGATCATCAAGCTCAACGACCGCCTTCATAATATGCGGACTATGGACTACATGGCCGAGGATAAAAGGAGAAACAAATCCAGAGAGACCATGGAAGTCTACGCTCCGATCGCTCACCGGCTCGGGATGGAAAACCTCAACGATGAGCTCCAGGATCTGTCCTTGAAATACCTTGATCCGGATGCGTACAACGAGATCAGCATGATGCTGGAGGACCTTCAGGAAAAGAACGGTCCGCTTATTGAGACTCTGACGGATGAGATTAGGGAAAGGCTCAAAGAGAACGGAATGGGGCATGTAGAGATACAGGCCAGGATAAAGACGATCTACGGGATCTACAGGAAACTGATCATCCAGAACCGCAGTATGGAAGAGATATATGATATCTATGCCATAAGGATCCTTGTTGACACTGTGTCTGAGTGCTACAACGCCCTGGGAGTCGTGCATGATATGTACACACCTATACCAAAGAGGTTCAAGGACTATATCTCATCTCCCAAGAGCAACATGTACCAGTCGCTGCATACGACAGTGATCGCAAAAAACGCCACTCCGTTTGAGATCCAGATAAGGACTTTTGAGATGCACCGCGCCGCTGAATACGGAGTAGCCGCGCACTGGAAGTATAAGGCCGGAGTCAATGACAGCAGCGACAATTTTGATGAAAGGCTGGAATGGGTCCGTCAGCTACTGGAGAGCCTCAAGGAGTCTCCGGATGCTACGGATCTGCTGCGTTCCATAAAGAGCGACCTGCTGCCGGAAGAGGTATTCGTCCTGACGCCTAAGGGGGATGTCATCGACCTTCCGGCCGGCGCAACGGTCATAGATTTCGCCTATGCAATACATACTGCAGTAGGCAACAGAATGACAGGCGCGAAGGTGAACGGAAGGATAGTTCCGATAAGTTACAAAGTCAACTCCAGTGAAGTGGTCGAGATCATCCTGGGGCCAAAGGATAAAGGACCTTCCAGAGACTGGCTCAATATAGTTCAGACCAGCGGAGCGAGATCCAAGATCAGAGGCTGGTTCAAGAGAGAACGCCGCGAGGAGAATATCGCAGAAGGCAGGAATATGCTGGAGAAGGAGCTCCGTAAGGAACTCATACGCATTCCGCCTGAGAAATACGGCGATTTTCTTGATGAACTGGTCAGAAGACAGAGAGTAAATACCAGAGAAGAGCTCCTTGCTGAAATAGGATACGGCGGCATTCCTCTCAACCGTATCATGCCAAAGGCAAGAGAAGAATATGAAAAGATAAAAAAGGCAGAGGAACCCGATGAAGTCGTAAATGTCCCGGTACATGAGGTCCCGATCACCAGGGCCAAGGCTGTGGACGGAGTCATTATAGAAGGGCTCGACAGCTGTCTGATCAGATTCTCGAGATGCTGTAATCCTCTTCCGGGCGATGAGATAGTAGGATTCATCACCAGAGGAAAAGGTGTATCGATACACAAGAAAGACTGCAAAAACGTGATCAACTCCATGAACTCGGAGGACGGCAGGGCAAGGATGGTGGCTGCCAGGTGGGATGACAGTGTCAAGGAACAGTTCAAGGCTGACCTGCTGATATACTGTCTGGATCGCACCGGAATGATAGCCGACGTGAGCGGAAAACTGTCATCTCTCCATATCCCGATATACTCGATGAACACAGCTCCTGAAGGCGATAGCAACCATGCGATAAAGCTTTCAATAGGGGTGAGCGGAAGGGACCATCTGGAATCCACATTGGATAAACTCAGAAGGATAAAGGGAGTGCTGAGCGTAGAAAGGATAGGTGCTGACAGTTGAAAGCCCTCATACAGAGAGTCAAATACGCCAGGGTTACCATAAACGGAGAAGAGACAAGGGAGACCGGACCCGGTCTCCTTATCTTGTTCGGCTGTGCTGTCGGAGATGACATAAAGGATTGCAGAAAACTGGCGGAAAAAACTGCTAATCTTCGCATCTTTACAGATGAACAGGATAAAATGAATCTGTCAGCGCTGGAACTTGGACTGTCCGCAATGGTCGTTTCTCAGTTCACACTGCTTGCGGATACCCATAAAGGAAACAGGCCTAGTTTCATCGAAGCGGCGAAGCCGCCTCTCGCTGTCGATGCATATGAAGAATATGTGCGTATACTGTCTTCCCTCGGCCTTAAGGAAGTCAAGACTGGGGAGTTCGGAGCTGATATGCAAGTGGAGATATGCAATGACGGACCGGTCACCGTGATGCTGGACACGGAGGAATGGAAGCGGTGAAATATTCGGTGATACCTTTGGGAAGGCTGTTTGCCAACTGCTGTGTGCTTACGGACGACAGAGGCACCGCGGTCGTGATAGACCCGGGCGGAGATCCTGCTCCGGTGATCGACCTGCTTTCGGAAAACGGTCTGGAGCTTAAGGCGATACTGCTGACTCATGGGCACGAAGATCACATCGAAGGCGTGCAGGCACTCAAGGACGCCACCGGCGCACCGGTACTGGTAGGCGCAGGGGATGCCTACAGGATGCCGGTAGAACCTGATGAGCTCCTTTATGGCGGCGAAAGGCTCAGATTCGGAGATATCAGCCTTGAAGTGATAGCAGCTCCGGGACATACCGAAGGGGGAGTCTGTTACCTGTGGGGAAAGCATATGTTCTGCGGAGATACGCTGTTCCACGGTTCAGTCGGAAGGACCGATCTTCCCGGCGGGGACTGGAATACGCTATGCAGGACACTTGAAATACTGAAATCGAGATTCAGTGACGGAGACCTTACGGTGATACCAGGTCACGGAGAATCCTTTTATCTAAAACACGAGATGGAGTACAATCCTTTTCTATGACACTATTTCTGCTTGACGACAGATTCCATTATGAACTGGAAAACATAATGAGGATGTTCTACTGGAGACCTCAGATAGTATCCGGGGCTCCGGAGAATGACGATGACGGCTACTGCGCAGCTGCAGCGGTACAGGGTGATGGCTGCGTGGACCTCAGCGTGGTTTTCCGCGACGAAGACACCATGATCGAGCGCAGGGACAGAGCAGGGACTGATGTTTCGGAAAAAGAACTGGAGCATGAACTTGCACTGATGATGTATAAGGTGCTGTCCGAAGCCACCGGCAAGAGACCTCCGTTCGGGATAATGACCGGCATCAGGCCGGCCAAGTATATGGCTGACCTTATGGAAAAGGGGATGAGCGGGGAAGAAGCGGAAAGGCTCTTCAAGGAGCGTTCGCTTGTGGATCCGGGAAAGGCTGAATTGTGCAGAATGACTGCGGAAACGGGACTCAGAATGAGAAAACGCTGCGCAGATAATGGCTTCTCACTGTATGTATCTATACCTTTCTGCCCGTCCAGATGCAGTTACTGTTCTTTCGTTTCAAAGACTGTCGAGAGAGACAGGTCCATGACAGGAGCATATGTTGAGGCATTGTGCAGAGAACTTGAGTATACATCCCGGATTACAAAGGATCTCGGCCTTCTTATGCAGACGGTATATATAGGAGGAGGGACCCCATCTGTACTCAGCGCAGATGAACTGAGAGTACTCACGGAGGCTATCGCCCGGTATTTCGGAACGCCTTCTGAAGGAGAATACAGCGTCGAAGCCGGGAGGCCGGACACCATAACAGAAGAGAAACTTCTGGTCCTGAAAGAAGCGGGGGTCACAAGGATATCCATAAATCCGCAGACTGCAAATGATGAAGTCCTGAGAAAAGTCGGAAGAAGACATACGGCGGCTGACATAGAAAGGTGTTATGAACTGGCAAGATCGCTCGGGTTCGATAATATCAACGCCGATCTCATAGCGGGTCTTCCGGGAGATGATCTTGAGAGCTTCAGACACAGTGTCAGGTGGGCTGCGGATGTACTGAAAGCGGAGAATATCACCGTCCACGCGTTGACCCTTAAGCGGGCCTCGTTCCTAAGGGAAACAGAAAGTGAGATATTCTCTCCGGACGCTTCTGCAATGGTCGATTTCGCTCAGGAAGAGCTGACGGCGAAAGGATATGCTCCGTATTATATGTACAGACAGAAAGGGACGGTTGACAGTCTTGAGAATACCGGATATGCGAAACCGGGGACGGAATGCCTGTACAACCTGTTCATAATGGATGAGCTCCAGAGCATCATAGCCTGCGGTGCTGGCGCAGTGACTAAGCTCAGGAACGCTGAGAGCAACCTGATAAAAAGGGTCTTTGATCTCAAGTACCCCCAGGAGTATCTTGACAGATTTGACGAGATGCTGACCAGGAAAGACGAAATAACGGAGTTCTTCGGCGAAAAACGAATCTGAACTGTTAACGGGTTGTGCCCAAATTGTCAAAAAAACGTTAACAAAAGGCTGTTTATTGGTCATTGTGTTGATTTGAAAAAAGGTGTTGGGTATAATTGAAAAGCCAGTAATCAAGGAGGACAAAAAAGAATGAGTGATTTTTTCGATAGACTGACAAGCAAAGGAAAAGAGCTCTTTGCGACAGCGAAGGACACAGCCAATGACCTTCTGGAGAAGGGCAAAGATAAGGCTGAAGAGCTGAAACTCGGACATGATCTGAATGAGACGTTCACAAAGATCGGTGAACTGTTCTTTGAGAGAGAAGTCAACGGAACAGAGCCCGAAGGCCTGACTGAACTCATTGACAAGGCCAAAGAGATCAAAGCCGGACTTGCCGAGCTCGCCAAGAAGGCAGAGGAAGCTGCAGCGGCGAAAGCAGCTGAAGCTGCGGCCAGAGCCGAACAGGCTGCTTCTGTAGTGGAAGAGGCTGTTGAAGCGGTGGAAGAGAAAGCTGAGGCAGTTGCCGAAGCAGTCGAAGAAGAGATGGTCGTCTGCCCCGTCTGCGGTGCGAAGTTCCCCAAGGGAACAGAGACCTGCCCGATCTGCGGAGCATCCCTGCAGTAAGCTGAAAACAATGAAAAGCGGGCATTTGAATGCCCGCTTTCTTTGTGCAGAGAAAATCCCGTAAAGGCATAACACAATTCCTGCAGGGATCTCGGGAAACGGCGTGTCTACTTGAAAAAACAGTACCTCTGGGGTAGAATTTTTTCATGGCTGAATTCACTGTAAAAAACAAATACACACTTGATGACGTACCGCTTATCGTAAAGAGCCTGAGAGATCCCGAAACAGGCTGCCCTTGGGACAAGGAGCAGACACATGAATCGATCCGGAAGGATCTCATAGAAGAGACATACGAAGTTGCTGATGCTATCGACAGGGCTGATATGGACAACCTGGAGGAAGAGTTAGGTGATCTGCTGATGCAGATAGCTCTTCACAGTGAGATAGAGAAAGAAAAGGGCAGTTTCGATATCGATGATGTTGCCGACAGGCTTTGCAAAAAACTGGTGCTGCGTCATCCCCATGTTTTCGGGGAAGTTATAGCGGATGATACGGAAACGGTGCTCAGAAACTGGGAAGACATAAAACGTGCCGAAAAGAGCCAGAAGACCGGTTCTGACGCGATCAATGACGTTCCCAAGGCTTACCCTGCGCTGATCAGAAGCCAGAAAGTCCAGAAGAGGGCTGCGTACACCGGCTTCGATTACAAAGATGTATCCGGTGCCATGTCCGATCTCAGAAGCGAGATCGACGAACTGGACAGAGCAATCGCCGGGGACGGAGACCCTGCCGAAGAACTGGGAGATGTGCTCTTTTCAGCGGTCAATGTAGCAAGATTTATCTCTGCGGATGCAGAACTTGCGCTGACCAGAGCCTGTGAGAAGTTTATCTCAAGGTTCAAAATAACCGAGGATCTTGCCGCCGAGCGCGGTATTGATATGAAAAAAACTGATTTGGACCATCTGAATATGCTTTGGGAAGAATCAAAAAAAGAAAAACAAGGAGAATCAGAAAAATGACAAAGACTGAACTGGCTGCAGAAGTTGCAAAGAAAGCCGGAATGACAAAGAAGGATGCAGCTCTTGCTGTCAATGCAGTGTTTGACTGCATGAAGGAAGCTCTGGTCAAGGGCGAGAAGGTACAGCTCGTAGGGTTCGGAAGCTTCGAAGTCAAGGAGCGCCCCGCGCACATGGGAATCAATCCCGCAACAAAGGAAAAGATCGAGATCGCAGCTTCACGCAGCCCCAAATTCACAGCCGGTGCTGCCCTCAAGGAAGCAGTTGCAAAATAATCACATAGAAGAAAGGTCCCGGGCTTAAGCTTGGGACCGGTCTTAATACTAGAGATGCGCATAGATAAATTTCTTAAAGTCAGCAGGATAATCAAGAGACGCACGGTAGCCAATGAAGTGTGTGATGCAGACAGGGTCTCCGTAAACGGAAGACCTGTCAGGGCGTCTTATGATGTCAAGGTCGGCGACATCGTTGAGATAACTATGGGTGAAAATGTGACGAAGTTCAAGGTGCTTATGGTCACCGAGACTCAGTCAAAGGATGTCGCCAAACAGATGTATATGGTCATTAAATGATACGGGAAAGGAGGGGCTTCTTTCCGGCGCTCTGCCGGAGGGCTGCGCATATATGAAATTTGCAGCAAACAATATGACAGAGAGCGAGAGAAGGGAACTGACTGCTTATATAAACCGCAGGAAGTTCATACTCCTTATCCTTTCACTGTTCTGTGTATACCTTCTGATAAATGTTATCTCCATCCGTGTAAGACTTTATAAGCAGAAGCAGCAGCTGAATCTGATAATGGAACAGATAGAGATCGCGCAGAAGGAAAATGACGAACTCAGACATATGCTCTCGGGGACGGAAGCTGAGTATATCGAGAGGATAGCCAGAGAAAAGCTTGGATATGCCGCTGTCGATGAAAGAGTATATGAAGATATCACCGGAATCGATTGAGAACGAAACAATAAAAAAAGACGGATCCGACTGATGCGGATTCGTCTTTTTCGTTTAGGGAACAATCGTTGGAAGGAACTACTCTGCTTTCCTTCTGTTTCCGAAATACATATAAAGCTGACACGGTATCATGCCGTTGTAGAGTTTTCTCCTCCTGGAGGCCTGTTTCCCGAAATGCTTTTCAAAATCCTGAAGACTGCTTATCACATAAATGCCGCGCTGACTTCCTTTCAGCACCTGTCTTCCGAAATCGGAGCACAGTTTTTCCGCTTCAGCGGGGCTGGAGAGCCTCTCCCCGTAGGGAGGGTTGGTTATTATGAGAGAATCAGTCTGCGGAATGATTTCTCTGGCATCGGCTAAACTGAAAGTACAGTACATATCCACGCCGGCTCTTTCTGCATTCTCGCGGGAGATCCTTACGGCTTCCGGATCTATGTCGGAACCGAATCCGCGGAACTGAATGTCACTTCTGACGGCAGAGCGAGCTTCAGAACGCACCCGGTCAAATATCTCTTTGCCTACGATGTCATATTCTTCCGCAGCAAAGTGCCTGGAGAGGCCGGGCGCCATATTCAGTGCTCTCATGGCCGACTCAATGACTATGGTTCCGGAACCGCAGAACGGGTCGACAACTGTGCTGTCATCGTAAACGCGCGCAAGATCTGCCATGCCCGCGGCCAGAGTTTCTCTTATCGGCGCCTCGTTCAAGAGAGGTCTGTAGCCTCTCTTGTGAAGACCGTCTCCGGACGTATCGAGCATAAGAGTGCACATATCCTTAACTATGGAGAACCTTATCTTTTTTTCAGTGCCCCGTTCAGGGAGAAACTCTGTTCCGTACTGGACTTTCATCTTTTCAACTATGGCCTTTTTGAGAACAGACTGACAGGCGGGAATGCTGGTCAGCTTGCTGTTAAGGCTGTAGCCTTTTACAGGGAAAGCATCATTTGACGACAGGACAGAGGACCAGTCCGCAGCATATGCGCCGTCAAAAAGGGCGTCAAAGTCCCCGGCAGGAAACTCCTCAAGAACGATTAGGACCCTTTCTGCCGTCCTAAGCCAGATGTTGGCTTTAGCCACGCCGTACTCATCGGCGTCAAAGAAGATCCTTCCGTCGCTTACTTCTACACCGTCGAATCCGAGGTGCCTGATCTCGTATGAAAGGACTGACTCCAGCCCGAAACCGCAGGTAGCAACTAATCTGTACATAATATCTCCCGGAACAAGAAAAGCGCCGCGCATTTCGCGGCGCCTGTGTGCTAATTGTATATCAGTTGAGAGGAACTAGCAAGCCGTAGGAATCATCATGGCGGCGGTAAACTATGTTGAGCTCGTTGGTATCCGCATTGCGGAACATAAAGAACGTGTGCCCGAGCATATTCATCTGCAGAATGGCTTCCTGCTCGCTCATAGGCTCGACCAGGAATCTCTTTTCTCTGGCGATCGTGTACTCCTGCTCGGAATCAGCTTCCGGAGCAAGTTCCAGCTCTTCTCCTGCAAGTTCGACTTCACGGGCTTTAACTCTGTTTCCGAGCTTGCTCTTGTTCTTGACTATCTGCCTCATCATGAGATCCACAGCCTCACGGAAGGCAGAATCAAGATCCGTTGAAGTCTTCTCCGTGCGGAAGAAGAATCCGCGGCTTTTTACTGTGATCTCCACCGTATAGCGGTCTTTTTCAAGATCGACGTTAACGGCGCCGTCTGCCTCATCGTTGAAGAACCTGTCAAACTTCTGAAGACGCTTGTTGGCGTTGTCAATGAAGCTTTGTCTCAGATTCAGTCCGTGTCCTGATGTCTTAACTTTCATTTGCAAACCCTCCTTTTCAGGTTCTACATATATTCTACAATAAATCGACATGACTTTATCGTATAATTTGTTAATGATGCATAACAAAAATGATGAAACCTTTTTGTGCAAACGGTTAACTGTTGTTTGACGTGGTTATAATTGCAGAATACAAAGCAGTGAGCAAAAGCGTGTCTGATAAGCTATAATAATAAGGATGCCCGAAAAAGCGCATAAAGGATCATACGGGTACAGCGGACCAATTTATCGGAGGATCGCTCTCGATTAACAGAACGGCGGTCAGCGAAGGATGTACAGAAAAGGGAAAGATAAGAATATATACAGAGCGTCTGAGGAGAGAATTGAAAAAGAAAGATCATCTCCCGGAATGGAAGAAGAGTTTTTCGGCAGCACGGAAACTGCAACTGGCGGAACTGCTGACGGTATCGCGGAAGAGCAGAGACTGGAGATATATGAAGATCTGCTGAAGGATACTTTCGGGTACAGGATCAGACAGGTCGGAAGATCGGTCATATCGTCAGTACTGATGATGGCTGTCGGTATAGCTTCCGTGTGGTTTCTTATGACTCCCTCTGCGGGAGATACAGTGAGGGAGAATGATTCGACCCAGCACAGCATAGTAGTCGTGGATGATTACACAGGAAGCGGCAAGTTTGTAAGCGAGAATCTTGAGAATGCATTCAATGCCAACAGCGACGTGGTCGGATGGCTGACGATAGACGGATGTGAAGTAGACAATCTGGTGTTCCAGTCTGTCGACAACTCTTATTATCTCAGAAAGAATGAGGAAGGAAGATACAGCGTCTGGGGCTGTTACTTCATGGATTTCATCAATCTCCACAGCGGCGCCACTCTGTACGACAGGGTCACTATAATCTATGGCCATTCATCGGGGAACTCGGCGAACGGCAACAAGTTCAGCAAGATAAAGCGGTACAGAGATGAGGACTTTGCCAGAGAACACCCGGTCTTTACCTTTTCGCTGCTGTTCAGAGAGATGAAGTGGGAAGTGTTCGCTTGTTCGGACATGCCGGTAACGATCAACTACATAGATCCCGATCCTACAGAGGACAGATTCAGAGAGACTTTCGATTATATGATAGAAAACAGTTATGTGGACTTCGGAATAGAACTTACAGAAGAAGACCAGATCTTGCTGCTTTCTACCTGTACATCTGATCCGTATACGCGATTCGTCCTTGCAGCAAGACTCATAACTGAAGACTGAGGGAGGTCATTCCGTGGAAAAACTGAAGAGGACTTGGGTAGAGATAAATCTTGACAATCTGAGATACAATTGTGCGCAGCTCAAGGGAATGCTTAAGGACGGAGTTGCCCTTATGGCGGTCGTCAAGGCTGATGCTTACGGACACGGAGATGTTGAAGTCGCCAATGCCATCTCCGAATTCTCAGACTGGTTCGCGGTTTCTAATCTCATGGAGGCAAAAAGGCTTCGGAAGGCGGGGATAGAAAAGCCGATCCTCATCCTTGGCTATACGCCTGTGGAGAACTGTTCGGATCTTTCTGAGATGGGTATAACACAGACGGTCCTTGGACCGGATTACGCAGAGGAACTGAGTGCTGCAGCGGCAGATGCAGGTATCGCGGTAGACGTTCATATCAAGGTCGATACCGGAATGAGCAGAATCGGGTTTGCTGCATGCGAGCCGGAAGAGTGTGTCAGGCAGATAGAGAAGGCCGTGTCCCTGCCGGGGCTCAACACCACCGGGATATTCACACATTTCGCGGTCGCAGATGAGGACTCCGATGAATCCAAGGCCTTTACGCTGCTTCAGCACGACAGATTCTCAGATGTTATATGGGAACTGAAGAAAAGGGGAGTGGACTTTGAAAGAGTCCACTGCTGCAACTCCGCAGCCATGATCTTCATCCCGTCATATCACCACACTATGGTGAGGCCCGGAATAGTTCTTTACGGATGCTCTCCCAGCGGCAAGCCTATCGAGGAAGTCGACCTCAGACCCGTAATGACGCTGAAGACCACGGTTTCGCTTGTCAAGGATCTGCACCCCGGCGAGACCGTCGGATACGGAAGAAAATTCAGGTGTGAGAAGGATATGAAGGTCGCGACCGTAGCGATCGGATATGCCGACGGCTATCCACGGGTCCTTTCAAACAGAGGTTATGCATTTGTGAACGATACGGTCGTACCGATAATCGGAAACATCTGTATGGATCAGATGATGCTTGATGTGACCAGTGCGGAAGTACATGAAGGCGATCAGGTGATCCTTTTCGGAGAGAAATGTCCCATCGGAGTGGACAATGTCGCTGCTCTGGCAGGAACCATCAATTATGAGATACTCTGCGGGATATCAAGACGAGTGGAAAGAGTCTATATCAGAGACGGGAAAGAGGTCTCGGTAGTTGACTACACTACCTGACGGACAGCTTAGACAGCCGTCTTGCCAAGGAAAGAAAATAAATATATAATAATCGGGCGGCACAGGAAACTGCTGCCTGATAAAAGTGGAGAGTTATCGAAGCGGTCATAACGAGGCGGTCTTGAAAACCGTTTGACGGCAACGTCACGTGGGTTCGAATCCCACACTCTCCGCCAAATAGCAGTAACGCCTCATCTTTCGGATGAGGCGTTACTGTTTTTCCGAATAAAACAAATGAAATCGAAGACGTCACAGCGCAGCTGTGACGTCTTTTCAGCATTACATTATTATGTTATTGACGTCTGAGAGGTCATACGGCGTTTCCTGGTATACATAGTAGTTCAGCCAGTTTGCATAGATAAGACTGGCATGAGACCTCCAGGTCATATTCGGGGTCCGTGTGTCATCGTCGTCCGGATAATAATTGACCGGTGGCTTGATGGGGAGACCGGCGTTTTTGTCTCTCAGGTATTCCTTTTCAAGGGTTCCGCGGTCATATTCACTGTGCCCGAAAATGAAGATCTGTCTGCCATCCATTGCGGTGACCGTATAGACCCCGGCTTGCGGAGATGAAGCTTCAATGGTAAGTGCAGGACAGGACTCTATCTCATCCCGCAGAACAGTGGTATGCCTGGAGTGCGGTGCCATGAATACATCGTCCATGCCCCGGAATAACCGGCTGTTTCTGACTTCGGACGAATGCGGAAAGACACCGAAAAGTTTCTCTGAAAGAGGATGCTTGTTTATCCTGTAGTGATGGTACAAAGCAGCCTGAGCGCCCCAGCAGATGTGAAATGTGCTGAACACATGGGTCCTTGTCCAGTCCATGATGTCGCATAGTTCGTCCCAGTATTCCACCTGCTCGAATTCAAGGTGTTCTACCGGAGCCCCTGTTATCACCATTCCGTCAAAGTTTCTTTCACGGATGTCATCGATGGTTCTGTAAAAATGAGACATGTGTTCGGCAGAGGTGTTCTTTGCTGTATGGGTCGCAGTCTGCATGAGCTCTATCTCTACCTGAAGCGGCGTGTTGCCCAGCATGCGAAGCAGCTGAGTCTCTGTCTCTATCTTGGTCGGCATCAGATTGAGGATCACGATTTTCAACGGACGAACCCGCTGTGTTATAGCCCTGTCGAGGTCCATCACGAAGATGTTCTCCCTTGTCAGGGTCTCAAAAGCGGGAAGATCTCTGGAGATCTTGATAGGCATCTGGCTCAGGCCCCCTTTGCGGCTTCCAGCGCCTGTCTGATGTCGGCAATGATATCATCCGCGGACTCGATGCCGCAGGAAAATCTTACCTGATCCGGCTGGACACCTGCCGCTATAAGCTCTTCATCATTCATCTGTCTGTGGGTAGTACTGGCGGGGTGCAGACAGCTGGTGCGGGAATCGGCAACATGAGTCTCAAGCATGGCAAGTTTGAGGTTCGACATGAATACCTCAGCGGCTTTCCGTCCGCCCTTCACTCCAAAACTGACGACACCGCAGGAACCGTTCGGCATATACTTTCTGGCACGTTCATAGTATCTGTCACCGGGAAGACCGCAGTAGCTTACCCAGGATACCATATCGTTTGAAGACAGGAACTCGGCTACAGCCTGTGCGTTCTCGCAGTGCCTGCGCATCCTGACATGCAGGCTTTCCAGTCCGAGGTTCAGATAGTATGCGTTCTGAGGGGCCTGGATGGATCCGAAGTCTCTCATGAGCTGGGATGTGCATTTGGTGATAAAGGCGCCTTCCTTGCCGAATTTCTCGGCATATATGATCCCGTGATAACTGGGATCAGCGGTAGTGAGGCCGGGGAACTTGTCCGCATGAGCCATCCAGTCAAAGTTGCCGGAGTCGACTATGGCTCCGCCGAGAGCGCCGGCATGGCCGTCCATATATTTGGTGGTGCTGTGTGTGACTATATCTGCGCCCCATTCAAAAGGCCTGCAGTTGATGGGGGTTGCAAATGTGTTGTCAAGAATGAGCGGAACGCCGTGAGCATGGGCTGCCTTGGCGAAGCGTTCGATGTCAAGGATGACAAGAGCCGGATTCGAGATAGTTTCTCCGAAAACAGCTTTTGTATTGGGGCGAAATGCTGCTTCCAGTTCCTCATCCGAACACTCAGGAGCCACAAAGGTGAACTCTATCCCCATCTTGCGCATCGTGTTCGCGAACAGGTTGTAGGAGCCGCCGTAGATCGCGGAGCAGGAAACAACGTGATCTCCGCACTCTGCGATATTGAATACCGAATAAAAGGTCGCGGCCTGTCCTGAAGCGGTCAGCATGGCTGCGGTACCGCCTTCCAGCTTGCAGATCTTCTCGGCTACCAGGTCATTGGTGGGATTCTGCAGACGGCTGTAAAAATACCCGCTGGCTTCCAGATCGAACAGCTTTCCCATATCCTCTGCGGATGTGTAGCGGAATGTCGTGCTCTGGGTGATAGGAAGCTGTACCGGGTCGCCGTTGCCTGGAACATAACCGCCCTGTACGCACAGTGTGTCGATGTTGTAATTCATCTTCTTTTCCTTTCGCAAAAAAACGCGGTACCGTTAAGGCACCGCGGAGATTGTGGATCAGACTGTTCCTTCAGTATCGATCCGTTCATCACCTAAGTGCCCATGCGACGCATGAGCATAGGCATCATCATGATATGGACCGGTCTGCAGGATAACATGATTCTGTTCTCCTTCTGTTTCTGACTTGAATAATTGTGCATTACCGCAGGAACAGTTGTCAAGCAATAAAAGCGGGAGCCATTCCAGGCTCCCGCTTTCATGATCAGTACTGTCTTTTGATCTTGTTGGTGGACGTTTTCGGGAATGGTTCCGTTCTGATCTCAACGCGGGACACATTCTTGTACATCGGAAGGATCGAGAGTTTTTTCTGTATATCCTTCAGGACATCAGCCTCATCATGAGGCTCGCTGAGATAAAGCTCGGCGTCCAGTCCGACTTCTTCTCCGCTCTCGTTCTTATGGCCTTTGACTATGACTTCCTCTACGTAAGGTATGTCCTGTATGTATCCCTCTATCTCCTCGGGATATATGTTCTTGCCGTTGCTCAGGACGATTATGTTCTTTTTCCTCCCGGTGATGACCAGACGCTCTTTTTTGTTGATGTAACCGTAGTCTCCGGTGGAGAACCATCCGTCCTCAGTCAGGACCTCTGCAGTCTTTTCGGGCTGTTTGTAGTAACCGAGCATAACGGTATCGCCCTTTACGAGGATCTCTCCTATTCCCTCTTCATTGGGAGAGTCGATCTTGATCTCCGTGCAGGGAAGAGCATAACCCACTGTATCATATGTGAGAGACTTCTCATCGTTTACCGACACCAGAGGAGAGCATTCGGTTATGCCGTAACCGCCTATCAGATTGATGCCGATGTCGTCAAAGAACTTGCCGATCTCAGGACGGATAGGGGCACCGCCGCAGATTATCTTTACAAGGTCGCCTCCGAAGACGCTCCTGAGGGTCTTGAAAAGGACAGGACGCAGGTCGACGCCGATCTTCCTCATCGATCTTGAGAGAAGCACGGCTCCGTTAAAGGACTTTTCCTTCCCCTGCTGGCGGATGTTCTTGAGAATGCTCGAATACATGAACTCGGCTATAGCCGGAACGATGAATATCTGTGTCGGCTTGTATTCCTGCAGATCCTTGACGATCCTCTTGAGCGAACTGTTGATGCACAGCGTATTTGCCTCAAATATGCAGCCTATGATATCGAGAACGCCTTCATATGTATGATGGTAAGGAAGGATAGAAAGGCTCTTGCCGAATATCTGCGTGACGTAAAGGGCATTGACTATGACCGATGTCAGGTTATGCTCGCTGAGCATAACACCTTTTGCTATTCCGGTGGTCCCGGACGTGTATACCATGAGCTTGAGCTCATTGGGGTCAGATCTGAGAGAGTCATACTCTTCTCTGCTCAGCTGAGCTCCTTTTTCTATAAGAGCCTTGTAGGACTTGATCTTTTTATCGTCCTTTTCGACAGAGAAACCGATAAAGCACTTTATGCCCTTGAGAGCTTTCATGTTTTCACGGACCCATGGCTCGAATTTGTCGCTGAAGAACAGGACAGAGGCGTCGCTCTCCGTAAGAACATGTATCTTGTCATCTGTCGGAAGATCTTTGTCCACAGGTACGAATACGCCGGCGCTCTTGAGAACGGTGATATAAGCGCAGATCCAGTCGAAACTGTTCTCGCCGACGCAGGCGATGTGTGCCTTGCCGTATCCCATCTCGGTCAGTGCGGCGCCGAGATTCTCTGTGATCTCATTGAATTCCCTGAAAGTGACATGCCTGATCTCATCGGATCCGGGCTCTTTGAACTGATAGGCATCCACATCGGGGTGGGCGCTGACTGTAGTTTCAAGCATTTCACGGACAGAAGTGGCTTCCATCCTCGGGATATATCTGTATTTTTTTGCCATCTCTATTACCTTCTTATCAGTGTTTGCAGATCATTCATCGTAGACATCGCTGTCTCCGAGATACTCGATCTTAAGAAGCGATCTGCAGTAGACAGCCGTAAGCACGGCGATACTAAGCGCTGCGAAAGCTACACTCGAAGTGACGGCAACTGCAACAGCGGTGCCGATGCGGCTATTGTTTCTTTTCTCGTTTTTCTCTGATATGAATAGTCTTTTCACAGATAAACGCTCCTTTCCATTTTCAGATTTAGCAACTTATTTTCTCATATGCAGAGAAAAAAGGCAAGTTGACGGTGTTCGGACGCATGCGGTTCAGTTCCAATAGATGGATGCCGGAAGTATACTAATAACAGAAACAGCAGCATGTAAAAGCGAAGGATTTGCGGAGGAAGACCGAATGGCATTTACATACGGAAGAGACAAAACAGCTCTCAGGATCGCACAGACAGAGTACGGTGCGGTCAGAGGGACAGAGGGAAACAATCCGAGATTCACGGTGTTCAAGGGCATCCCTTATGCAGCGCCGCCTGTCGGCGAGCTGAGATGGAGATTCCCGCAGCCGCATGAGAAATGGGAAGGCGTGAGAGACTGTGTCGAGTTCGGCAACGCCTGCTATCAGTTCATGGGGCGCAGTGACGATCTCAGGGACAGTGAGGACTGCCTCTATCTGAACGTATATACTCCGGCGGGAAGCGCTGATGAGAAACTTCCCGTCCTTATGTTTATTCCGGGAGGCGCGTTCATGGGAGGTGCGTCGAACAGGCCGCAGTATGACGGAGAAGGCTTCTGCAAAAGAGGCGTCGTGGTGGTCACGATCAACTACAGGACCGGACCGCTGGGAATGCTGGTCCACAGAGAAATGGAAAAGGAAAATCCGTACGGAAGCGCAGGGAACATCTATTATCTGGATCAGATATTCGCACTCAAGTGGGTCAGAAAGAACATAGCAAATTTCGGGGGCGATCCTGACAGGATCACTCTTATGGGACACTCATCAGGAGCGGTCGCGGCTACCGCCCTGGCGTGCACCCCGCTTACGAGAGGCGATCTGGCAGGCTGTATCATCGAGAGCGCTCCTGTGACGCATGATATGATGGACCCCAATGACGGGCCGGAATCATCTCCTTTCTGGATGCCAAAAGAGGAGGCATTCAGAAGAGGCGATATGTTTGCTGAGGCAGCAGGATGCAAGAGCCTTGATGATCTCCGAAAACTGTCCTGTGAGGAACTGGGCGCCGTGTACAGGAAGATGCCGGGATATCTGTGCTTCTTCCGCGGAGTCATAGACGGATACGTGTTCCCTGAAGATCCCTGTGACGTCTATATCAGCGGTCGTCATCATGACATCCCGTATCTTGTCGGAGGAGCCGGCGATGAAGGCGCTATAGTCACGTCTTTTGCCCCGAGTGCGATACTCACGAGAGAAGGTGTCAGGAAGTACTCGGAGAAATACGGAGACAGGGCAGAGGATTTCGTGAGGTTCTGCGACAGCCTGACCGACACTGATATAGCGGTCGCCATGACTGACAGCAACATATACAGGGCG
Organism: Oscillospiraceae bacterium; assembly: GCA_017513135.1. Taxonomy (GTDB): domain Bacteria; phylum Bacillota; class Clostridia; order Oscillospirales; family Ruminococcaceae; genus RUG11783. Next base: position 95,325 of record JAFWDH010000002.1, on the reverse strand, counting down.
AGGATGTTTGCCGAGACACAGCTGTGCAACCATATGAAGCCGGCGTTCGTATACTGCAATATAAGAAGGGCTCCGGGAGACTTCCAGGGCGCGTATCACGGCTTCGAGCACTATTATGTGTTCCAGACACTGGACCGCGACTGGAGGAGATATGCTGCCAGTGATTATGAGCTTTCCAATATGATGGCTGAATACTGGGCGAACTTCGTGAAGAACGGAGATCCCAACGGAGCGGAGCTGCCGGTGTGGACGCCGTATACAGAAACAGATAAGCGCAGCATGATGTTCGATACCTCTCCGTGGATGGGTGAGAGGAAGCTTCCGAAGGTCCAGCAGTATAAGCTGGATTATTTCCTTGATAAGTATAAGGACGGCTTCCGAAAAGAATAAGCCTGCTGCCTGTTGGATTGCCATTACGATACGGCGGAATTATAATCTAATCAATAAAAGACCGTCCGAGAGCGGGCGGAAAACCATAAGAACGATAAAAAACAGGAGAAAGAACATGGCAAACGTAGCACATGCATTCCTAGGGCTTACGGGACAGGAGATAGACTGGCTGGAGATACCGTGGACAGGTGATGCTCCTGCGATCGATCAGGTCTGTCTTGAAGGACCTGCTGTGGACACTGAGCACAACGCTTTCCTTAAGGAGAGCAGAGGCGTAGCACCCGGAGATGTCACCGCAGTTGAAGTGAAGGACGGTGTCCTCCATATCGATCTGGTGCCTTCCACGAACAAGGCGGTATGGACTCTCTGCGTCGGCGACAGGAAGATCGGCCAGAGCGAGTTCGAGGTCAGGACCCGCACAATGGACGACAAGTTCGCCAAAGTGGTGGACGGACGTCTGATGTACCGTCTCTATACGCCGGAGAACGCGACGACTCCCCGCCCGATGATCCTTTTCCTCCACGGAGGCGGAAACGGAGGATATGAAGACGGAGAAGGAGCCAGGAACAATGAAAAGCAGCTGACCGCCGACTACGGCCCTGTTAACTTTGCAGAGGATTATCCGGATCTGTATGTTCTTGCACCGATGTGCGTGGAGGAGCGCCGCGACTTCTCCAAAGTCAACATGAACAATAAATTCGAGAACAGCGATTTTTCAAAGGATCCCAGATACGGCTGGTCCAGATACTATCTCGGACTGGTGTGCGATCTTATCAGGAAGATGATCGCTGACGGCAAGGTCGATCCCAAGAGGGTATACGTTACCGGAATGTCGATGGGCGGAGCCGGAACAGTCCGCGCGATGTCGGTCGGTTCTGATCTGTTTGCGGCAGCAGTGCCGGTCTGCCCCTCCATGACACCTGAAACATTTACGATCCTCAAGTCGATCAGGCGTCCGATATGGGTCACGTCTGCATACATCGATCATACTCTCTATCGTCACAAATACCTTGTTGACGCTGTTATGAATATGAGAGACAACGGAAACAACAACGCTCACCTCACTCTCTTCTCACCTGAAGACCTTGAGAAGTATGATGTTTCCATCACACCGAGTCTCATGCAGCCGGAAAACTACGGAAAGCTTTTCCGCCAGAACCATTGGAGCTGGGTGCCGACATACAAAAATGAATACGGAATAATGTCCTGGCTGCTGAATCAGACTAAGGAAGACTGAACAGTTCAGACTTGCTGAAACAGAAACGACAGAGGCTGCGGCGAAAACCGCAGCCTCTTGCTTCTTGGGCCTTATTTTGCGAAACAGACCGTTTACAGAGCGTTATTCCGCAGTTTTTTCCGTTCCTGTCAGTAAACCGTTATGCTATACTAACTTTGCTGGAAAAGGAACTAGTTCCGGTAATGGACCGGGAAAGGGGGATTCCCAATGAGGATCAAATGTGAATACTGCGGAAGCTACTATTCCGATACGAATACTAACTGTCCGACCTGCGGCGCACCGAATGTGACTCCTGCAAGGACCGGAAGCGGTATCCCTAAGACCATTGAGGAACTCAAAGCATTCTGTGCAAGATACAACATCCCGCTTGACAAGCTTCGTTTCTTCATCGGAGAGGATTACAGAAGCCCGAAGGCTTTCGGGATATACAGGGATTACGACGGAAATTTCGTAGTATATAAGAACAAGGCAGACGGATCCAGAGCTGTCAGATACAGGGGAACCGACGAAGAGTACGCGGTGAACGAGATATATCAGAAGCTGAAGTCTGAATTTGCGAACAGAAGAAACGCAGAAGCCAGAGCTGCTGCGCAGAGCAGGTCCGGAAGGACATACAGAACGCTTCCCCGGGGAAGAAAAAACCTCAAAGGATGCGGCTGCATAGTAACTGGCTTTGCAGTAATGATCACGATCTGGATCGTGCTGGTTGTCGTGGGAATGATAGTAGGCAGTGCCTCGCATTCTCCTTCTACCGGATACTACAGTTACGGCGGAGACACCTATTATAACTATCACGATGACTGGTACTATTACGACCAGGGAACCGGCTACTGGTATCCCACGGATGTGGACAGTTACTTCAGCAGCAACTATGATGATTACTACCAGTCGTATTCATATGACTCGGGATACGGAACATCGGATTTCTATGACAGCGGGTACTATGATCCGTATGATTACAGTTCCAGCTGGGACAGCGATGACGACTGGAGCAGCAGCGACTGGGATGATGACTGGGATGATGACGACTGGGACTGGGATTCCGGATCTGACTGGGACAGCGGTTCCGACTGGGATTCCGGTACTGACTGGGACAGCGACTGGTGAAAAGAATATGATATTAAAAAGGTCTGCAGATCATGCAGACCCTTTTTTTACTGTATCGTTCCGGTCAGAGTATCCTGCCCTGTGTGAAATGTGAGGCTTTGCCGCTGGGACCATATCCGTAAACATCCCGGTATCTCATGTACAGTATGAAGGCAACAAGGAAAGTCAGAAACTCCGACATGAAGAAAGTCCACCAGAATCCGTTCAGCCCGAAGAACTTCGTCATAAGAATGACTGTGAGGTTGGAGAAGATGACGTTTTCTGTAACTGATATTGCGGCTGACACTCTGGTATTCTGCACACCGGTGAAGAGATCCTGGATCACAATGACCAACCCGAAGAACGGGAACGTGGGAGCTGCAGCGCTGAGTCCCCTGAGTACCATAGCCCTCAGTGTCGGATCAGAATCGTCTTTAAGATAGAGCTTGACGAGATGGCCTTTGCCGAGAATGTACAGCGTAACGATCACCGCGGAGAGGGCAAGGACCAGTGCCGCATACTGTCTTATGATGCGTTTGATCCTTTCGGGCTTTCTCTCTCCGTAGGCAAAGCTGAGCATCGGGCTTATTGACGAGGAGACCCCGAAGAAAGCAGACATAAAGATGAACTGCATGCTGTTGACGATGCTGTTTGCCGAAAGAGCCATCTCGCTCGCCTCGGCGACAAGCACCCTGTTGATTACCAGACTGTTGATGCCCAGAGCGGCAGAAGTGACCATGTGCGGGAAACCGAGTTTTACGGTCCTGAGCAGAAGCTCTCCGAAGTGATGGGTGGGCTTTCCGAATCCGATCTCGCATTTTTTGCCGGAATAGAAGAAGAAACCGAAGATCACGACTGCTATGGTCCCGCACATGTTGGCAAGAGCCGGACCGCGCATCCCGAACCCGAACTTAACGATGAACAGCCAGTCGAAAACGATATTGAACACTGCGGAGGTCAGTGTAGTGATCATGTTATACGCAGGCTTGCCGGCCGGAACATAAAAGAAGGAAAAGAGCCTGCTGAGCATGGAGACAGGGAACGACCATACCATGATCCCGAAGAACTGTCTGCAGTATGGCATAAGCATATCTGTAGCTCCGCAGAATCTGAGCAGCGGATCCATGAAAATGCGCATGACAGCACCGGCGACAGTTCCGAAGATCAGGCAGAATATGCCGATCGCTGTAAAATCGCCGGCGGCTTCTTTCGTCCTGCCTTCTCCCATCTTAGATGAGCAGAGCGAAGCGCATCCGCCGAGTATGGAGGCGAGAGCGCCGTGGATCATGAATATAGGAGAACATACGCTGAATGATGCCAGAGCAGTCGGACCGAGATATCTTGAGATGAACAGGCTGTCGTCAAGAGACATCAGAAGAGAGAACATCATCTGGGTGAAAACAGCCGTGGAACAAAACCTGGCAAGGCCTGCCAGAGTATAGTCTCTGCCAATCGTTTTCTGTTCGTTGATTTCCATACAAATATTCCTTTGCTTGTCGATTGTGCTCAGAAAATGCTATCAGTTTTTGTGCGTATAGTCAAGAAAATGAGACCTCACCGGAAATGGATGACACCGAAAAGTAGCGGCAGGAATGCTCCTGCCGCTGCTTCGTGTCCAGTCAGTGAATAAGACGCTGTCAGCCTTCCTGCAGCTGTTTGGAGAAGTTGTACCAGTGACCCGGAACGGGGTCGATCGTTTTGACCCAGGGAGACAGACTGCTGATCTCTTCCGCGATTCCGCTGATCATAGCGGCAACATCGCGGCTGCCGTAATAAGTGTCATGATGATGAGGTATCACGTAAGAAGCGCCGCATGTCCTGACAAACTCTGCTATCATGGAAGGAGGATTGCTGGGTATCTGCATCAGGATGATATCGGGATGAAGACCCCGTGCCTTTTCTGCCTGCTCGTGAGTCACTCCGCCGCCCCAAAGAAGCAGCCTGGTATTATCGGCGGTTTCGATCAGATAGTTCGAGAACTCGTAGAAACCTTCTGACATAAGGGACAGATACTTATCCGGAAGAGAGAAGGTCTCCTTGAATTCGCCGATAACGTCGCTTTCTCTTACAAGATGCCTGCTTTTTCTTCCGGGGATGGAGTGCTTGCCGGAAAGACGCAGGAAGCGGGTGTCTCCGAAATCCAGGGTCTCTCCGTTCTCCATGCCGTAAAGACATTGTCCGGAAAGATCAAGATTCCGGAGAAGGCTGATACCGTTAAGCGGGCCGGTGAGTATCTTCGGACGATAGAGGTCAAAGTATTTATCCAACTGCGATATGTGGTCAAAGTGAGTGTGTGAGATCAGGATATAGTCCATTGCACCGATATCATCGGAACTGACGGGACTGCTGCTGCACTCGTCTATGTAAGGGTCAGTCACGATCCTCTTCCCCTGATCGGTCTCGATCTCAAAACAGGATGTGTCTATCCAGCGTATTTTCATTCTGATACCTCGTTATTTAAAGGGAGAAGGGTGCGGCGGATAGCTTCCGCGACACCGTCATCATAGTTGGGGGCAGTAATGTGATCTGCCTCAGACTTAACGGCATCTCCGGCATTTCCCATCGCAAAGGAGATCCCAGAGCTTCTGAACATGGGTATGTCATTATTATAGTCGCCGAAACTGCAGACATCGTCCCTCGAAACACCAAGATGGCTGCAGATCATTTCGAGTGCATTACCTTTGCTGTTTCCAGGAAGATTGATATCCAGTACGGTAGCTCCTGAAAAGGAGACCGTGAGAGACGGAAAGGCAGAACTTATAGCTGCCTGATAATCCTGCAGCGGCAGCGAGCCTCCTGTTACGGCTATTTTCAGAACGCCCGGGACCGCACGTCCTCCAATGATTGGATCCGTCAGAGGAAGTCGTGTGTCGATACCGAAGGAAGATACCATACTGCAGTAGTTTATAAATCGTTCTGAGATAGAAGACGATGCCTCTTTATTTCCGATAATACCGTTTACGGTCTGCAGTGCGTATCTTGCGCCGTTTTCATCAAGAAGAGATGTGATCTGCGCTGTGAGCTGTTCAGGAAACGGATCGAAGCGGATAATGTCTCCTTCCGGGCCGGAGATAAAAGCCCCGTTTGAAGCTGCGGTAAATCCACAGATTCCGAGCTGATGAAAAAAACCGCCGGTGTAGCAGGGAGGCCTTCCAGATATCAGTGCGATAACGGTCCCGCTTTCGGACAGCTCTACTACGGCTCCAGCATTGCCGGGGCTGAGCCTGCCGTGAGGATCCAGCAGTGTGCCGTCAAGGTCGAATGCACATAATCTTATCATTTGTCTGTAAGCCGGTCTTTCAGGACAGAATAAGACCCCTTCCGGGTCGGAAGAGGTCAGAGTGTTTATCACTCAATGAAACCATTCTCGCGGAGCTTCTCAATCATCTCATTCTGGTCAAGGGGATTCTTGAGGCCAATGATCTTGACAGAGGAACCCTCAAAAGACTTGAAGTGACTTACGAAGTTCATCGGGCAGAATACGATATCATATCCGCCTGCCGAGGATGTTGCCTCACCAACGGTGCCATGATCAAAAGAAGCATCAAGTCCGACTTTCTTGAAAGCCTGCTGTGCCTTGATCTTGATCAGCATGCTGGTTCCCATGCCGTTTCCGCATGCGACAAAAACCTTCATTTACGGAGATCCTTTCGATTCAGAGTTCTGAGGGCGGGTCGGTCCCGCCCTCAGTCGATTATATCATTATTCGTTGGTGTGATCCCAGTAATGCTCTTTGTTCTTCTTGTAGTACAGCTGAGTGAGAACAAGGAGGATCGCGGAGAATATCAGAGACCAGACGATCGGGGTGAGGAACTTCGAGCCAAGGACCAGTGCGGGAAGCACGGTGTTGTTGTCGAAGAACGCGCCCCAGGCATTGAGGTGGAATCCGACGCCTTTCTCAAAGAAGAGCAGCATCAGCTCTGATGCTACGACCTGGAAGAGACCGTTGATCAGAGGAATGATGACAGCAGCCTTGCGTCCGCCGCGCTTATTGGCGAAGCAGGCAAGCGTGGCGTTGTCGAAGAACAGCGGGATGAACGCAGGGAGCAGGAGAATCGGAGCCTTGAACAGGAGAAGTCCTGCAATGCCGATCAGCTCTCCGGCGAGGCCCATTACGAATCCAAGGACCGGAACGGAACCGGAAACGAAGCTGTAGGTGACAGCGCAGTCAACTGCGGGCATAGCGCCTTTCAGGAGCTTGTCAGAGAATCCGTGGAACGCGTTGCTCAGCTCGCCGACCATCATGCGGACACCGGTAAGAAGAACTACCATATAGACTGCAAAGTTGACGCAGGTCTTGAAGATGTACATAACATACCATGTAGCTGCAGAAAGACCTGTGTCGAAGGTCATCATTGTTTCCTTGCCGATAATGGCAAGAACGATGCCCATGAAGATGAACATGAGCACGGAGGTGGACACCACGTTGTCTGTGAACATGGAGAGCCATCCGGGAAGCTCAAGATTCTCAAAGCTGTCTTCTTCCTTACCGAGCTTCGGTGCAAGCTTGTCGGTAAGAAGGATGCCGGTCATCTCCTGATGCCCGACTGCGAAGTTGGCGCCGCCGGTCAGGTTTTGTGTCGCTTCAACCGTAAAGTTGGAGCCGCAGGAAGCCCATACGCCGGCGAAGATACCGATGGCGATGGCATAAGGCCAGCCGTACCATGCAGGGTTGAGAAGCGCGATGAACCAGATCCAGATCTGCGAATAGGACTGAAGAACGTGTCCTGTCGTATAAAGCGTGCGGATCTTGGTGTACTTGTTGAGTGCAACAAGAATGAAGTTGACTACTATCGAGATGACGAATGACGCCATTATGTACATCATCGCATCAGGATTAGTCACAAAGAAGCCGTCCTCCGGGTTCATCTGCTGCGCCTGCTGGGTATAAGTGTCGATTAGGGAAGCGGTGATGTTGAATTTAGAGGCCAGCGCGTTGACTATCGGACGGAATGTGGACGTGAAGCCGCCCGAGCCGATGGACATGATCAGGTAACCGACAACGGCCTTGATCATGGAACTGAGAGCTTAATACCATTTCTTCTTGAGCGCAAGCATACCGATAAGGACCAGAAGACCTACGATGTATGCCGGCTGCGTCAGGATGTTGCTGGAGATGCTCTGGAATACAGCTTGCATTGGTGTACCTCCTCATTTTTGAACGGGAAAACCGCTTAAGCCTGAGATTTGGAACCCAAAAGACAAAAAAACCGGGGTCTGCCAAACTATAGGCTAAGTTTTCCCCGTAACTGATATAGATTATTATATATGGTGCAGTAATTTCAGTCAACATACCAAACGAATTTGTGCAATATGACGACATTGATCCGGCGCATGTAGATGAGAAGTGCATAACGGACCTTATTCGCATGGATACGACAGAAAGAAGAGAAAAGAACATATAAATAGACAAATGCCGGCGGAAATACATGCGCTGAATTGAGCATATCGCAGAAATGGCGGAATGTGTGTTTATCTGATGGACAACGCATAAACGGCATGATATACTTTCTGCGGTCTTTAAGGCGATACAGAGATGTCGGCAAGATCATTGAACAAAACGGATAGACGGATCGTTCCGCCTTGTCTTTGTGCAATGTGGTCCTGCCGGCGGGCAGGATTTTTTTGACGGAGGAAGAGCGGATGAGCAGAACGATAAGAACTGTCGATCCGGACTGGATCATCGGACGCGAAACCTATGATTCCGTATTATCAGAGGAAGCCTCACTGGAGTCAGAAGGCTCTGATTTGTATTTGTTTCCCGGTTTCTGTGATGTGCACGTGCACTTCAGAGAGCCGGGTTTTTCGTATAAAGAGACGATAAGGACTGGCACTCTGGCCGCTGCACACGGAGGATACACCGACGTCTGCACCATGCCGAATCTGGATCCGGTTCCCGACAGCCCTCAAAATCTCCTGGCGCAGCAGGAACTGATCGAAAGAGACGCTCTGATCAGAGTCCATCCGTACGGAGCGATAACTGTAGCGGAGGAAGGCGAGAGACTGGCTGATATGGACGGGATCGCTTCCGCGGTGATAGCTTTTTCGGATGACGGGAAGGGAGTCCAGTCGGACGAAATGATGAGAATGGCGATGATCAAGGCCAGATCGCTCGGAAAGATCATTGCTGCTCACTGCGAGGACAACACGCTGCTTAACGGCGGTTACATTCATGACGGCAGATATGCAGCGGCTCACGGTCACAGAGGGATCTCCTCAGCCAGCGAGTTCAGACAGATAGAAAGAGATATAGCCCTTGCGGAGGAGACCGGCTGTGCGTATCACGTCTGCCACATATCGACCAGAGAGAGCGTGGATGTCATCAGGAGGGCAAAAGCGCGCGGAGTCGACGTGACATGCGAGACAGCGCCGCACTATCTGGTCCTTTGCGAGGATGATCTGAAGGAGGATGGGAGATTCAAGATGAATCCGCCTCTGAGATCGGAGGACGACAGAAGAGCTCTGCTCGAGGGGCTCACAGACGGAACGATAGATATGATCGCGACCGATCATGCCCCGCACAGCGCGGAAGAAAAATCCTGCGGACTAGAAAAGAGCTCATTCGGGATCACCGGACTGGAAACGGCATTCCCGGTGCTCTACACGAAGCTGGTGCTGACCGGAGAGATAAGCCTTGAAAAACTCGTCTGGCTCATGACGACCGCTCCGAGGAAAAGGTTCGGGATAAAAGGAGATCCTGGAGGAACCCTGTGGGATCTGGGAAGAGCTTACAGGATCGACCCGGAAGAGTTTCTTTCAAAAGGGCACTCAACGCCTTTTTCGGGAATGGAAGTTTACGGCAGCTGCATAAAAACGGTATTAGACGGAAAGACGATATACAGGAGATAGAAAAATGGCAAAACGCAAGGACATCAGCAAGATACTCATCATAGGCTCAGGACCTATCGTCATCGGACAGGCGGCGGAATTTGACTATGCAGGAACACAGGCCTGCCTTGCTCTTAAAGAGGAAGGCTATCAGGTGATACTCTGCAACTCCAATCCCGCGACTATCATGACAGACACTTCGATAGCAGACAAGGTTTATATGGAGCCTCTCACTCTGGAATATATAGCCAAGATCCTCAGATATGAACGTCCTGACGCGATACTGCCCGGCATCGGCGGACAGACAGGTCTTAACCTCGCAGTACAGCTGGAGAAGAAGGGTGTTCTCAAAGAATGCGGAGTTGAACTGCTCGGCACATCAAGCAGAAGCATAGAGCTTGCTGAGGACCGCGAACTGTTCAAGGAGATGTGCATCTCCATAGGAGAGCCTGTGATACCGTCCCAGATCACTTACAGCGTGGAAGAGGCGGTCAGAGCGGCGGATGAAATAGGGTATCCTGTAGTTCTCAGACCGGCATTCACGCTGGGCGGATCCGGCGGAGGCTTCGCAAACGACAGGCCTGAACTCGAGGAGATCGCTGCCAATGCGTTCAAGGTGTCCCCGGTGCATCAGGTGCTTGTGGAGAAGAGCGTCAAGGGATTCAAGGAGATAGAGTTCGAGGTCATGCGCGATTCCCGGGACAATGCGATTACCATCTGCGGGATGGAGAACGTTGATCCTGTCGGCGTACATACCGGTGACAGCATAGTCGTGGCTCCCATCCTTTCTCTTTCGGATTCGGATCTCAAAATGCTCAACGATAGTGCTATCAAGATCATTAGAGAGCTCAAGATCAGCGGAGGCTGCAATGTGCAGTTCGCACTGAATCCTGAGAACAGCGAATACTATCTCATCGAAGTCAATCCCAGAGTGTCCAGATCCTCTGCTCTGGCGTCCAAGGCCAGCGGATATCCCATAGCCAGAGTTACCGCAAAGATCGCGGTGGGGATGACACTGGACGAGATACCGGTTGCCGGAGGCTACGCTTCCACGGAGCCGTCTCTGGACTATTATGTTGCTAAATTTCCGCGATTCCCTTTTGACAAGTTCCCGACGGCATCCAATGAACTGGGAACTCAGATGAAAGCGACCGGGGAGGTCATGGGGATAGGATCCAATCTGGAGGAATGCCTTCTGAAGTCTGTCAGGTCCCTGGAGATCGGAGTGGATCATGTGTGGCTGTCGAAGTTTGACAGTTACAGTGACGGTGAACTGGAACAGTATGTGTCCGGGTTCCGTTCCGACGGCATATTCGCGGTGTGCGAGCTTCTCAGAAGGGGAATCTCCGTGGAGAGACTTCATGAGCTCACGATGATCACGGAGCTGTTCCTCGAATCCTACAAGAAGATCACGGAAATGGAGAAGAAGCTGAAGAGCAACGTGAACTCAATAGAGGTGCTCAGAGAGGCGAAGACCATGGGATTCTCCGATGCCTGTATCGCAAGGCTGTGGAACCTGAAGGAAGTAGAGATATATGAGAGAAGAAAAAAGAACGGGATAACGCCGGTGTTCCGCATGGTCGACACCCTGCATACGGGGAAATACATTCCCTACCTCTATTCCTCATACTCCGGAAAGAACGAATCAAGACTCACGGAATTCAATAAGATAGTGGTTCTCGGCGCCGGCCCGATCCGTATAGGACAGGGAGTCGAGTTTGACTACTCGTCGGTCCATTCGGTCCAGACGATAAAGCGCTCCAAGTTCGAAGCGATCATCATAAACAACAACCCCGAAACGGTCTCGACGGACTATACTACGGCAGACAAGCTGTACTTTGAACCGCTGACCGTGGAAGACGTGATGGCGATCATCGACTACGAACAGCCGGATGACATAGTCGTCTCGCTCGGAGGACAGACCGCCATCAACCTGACGCAGCCGCTTCTCGACAGGGGTGTGAAGATCGTTGGAACGAACTGCGATGCCATCAATACCGCGGAGAACCGCGACAGCTTTGAGAAACTGCTTGAGGAACTGGATATACCACAGGCTGAAGGACAGGCAGTCACCGACATCGAGAGCGGAGTAAAGGTAGCGGAACGCATAGGGTATCCCGTGCTCGTCAGACCCTCCTTCGTGCTCGGAGGAAGAGCGATGCAGATCGTTGCCAATGAGGAACAGCTGAGGAGATACCTCAGGACTGCAGTCGAAATAGACAGTGACAAGCCCGTGCTGGTGGATCACTACATAGAAGGTAAGGAACTTGAGGTGGACGCCGTCTGTGACGGAAGCGACGTTTTCGTGCCCGGCATAATGGAACTGGTAGAGAGGACTGGCATCCATTCCGGCGACTCCATCAGCGTCTATCCCACATTCAGCATATCTGACAGAGTGAAGGGGATCATACTCCAGTACACAAAGAAGCTCGGACTTGGCTTGGGTATAAGGGGACTGTACAACATACAGTTCATCGTGGACAAGAACGAAGGAGTGTATGTCATCGAGGTCAATCCGAGATCTTCCAGGACAGTCCCGTTCCTTTCAAAGGCGACAGGCTATTCGCTGGCGGACATAGCCACCGAAGTGACGCTCGGCAAGACGCTCAAGGAGCAGGGCATATTCACGCTGTATCCGGATGAGAAGAAGAGATATTACGTCAAGGTGCCGGTGTTCTCATTCAGTAAGATAAAGGGATTGGATGCGTATCTCAGTCCTGAGATGAAATCCACAGGCGAAGCTATAGGCTATGATGACAAACTGAACCGCGCGCTCTTTAAAGCACTGCAGGCTGCAGGCACAAAAGTACAGAACTATGGTACCGTTTTTGCTACGATCGCAGATAAGGACAAGGAGGAGGCGCTCGGGCTCATCCGCAGGTTCTACAATCTGGGATTCAACATCCAGGCTACCGCAGGAACAGCCCAGTTCCTCAAGGACAGAGGTATCAGGACTCATGTCCTCGGAAAGATAGGAGAGGGAAGCAGCGATATACCGGATGCTATCACTCAGGGGTATCTGTCCTATATAATCAATACAAGAGATCTGGGCGGGGTATCAGAGGAGACTGACGGGGTGCAGATCAGGAAGCTCGCGACAGAGAACGATGTCACGATCTTCACTTCGCTGGACACGGTCAGAGTGCTTCTGGACGTGCTGGAGGAGACCACGCTGACGATATCCACCATCGATGCATGAGGAGGCCCTTTTTGAAGGAAGCATTATTCAGGATCACTGAAAACCGGAAGATCGCACCACTGACATTTCTTATGAAGGCCGCGGGAGACTGTTCCGGCATGGACAGGCCCGGGCAGTTCGTGAACATACGTATCGAGGGGCTGTTCCTGAGAAGACCGATCTCGGTATGTGACATAAGAGACGATGAACTCACCATCATCTACAAGACGGTGGGCAGAGGAACGGCAGCCATGTCACAGATGAAGCCGAGAGAAGAATTATCCATGCTTACAGGACTCGGAAACGGTTATGACCTTGAATGCTCCGGAGATTCTCCGCTGCTCATCGGAGGGGGCGTCGGTATCCCTCCGCTGTATCTGCTGGCAAGGAAACTGACGCAGCAGGGCAAAAGAGTACATGCGGTGCTCGGATTCAACCGCAAGGAAGAGATATTCTTCGAAAAGGAGTTCAGAGACCTCGGGTGCGAGGTGACGGTGACGACCGCTGACGGCAGCGCCGGGGTCAGGGGGTTCGTCACAGACGGCCTTCCTGAAGAGTACAGCTACTTCTACACCTGCGGTCCTGAGCCCATGCTCAGGGCAGTAAAGAAAGCCACGGTCACTTCCGGGCAGTTCAGTTTCGAGGAGAGGATGGGATGCGGATTCGGCGCGTGCATGGGATGCACCTGCAGGACCGTTACCGGCTATAAAAGGATATGCAAGGACGGTCCCGTCCTTGAGAAGGAGGAGATACTGTGGGAAGACTGAGCACAAGTCTGTGCGGTATAGAACTGGACAGTCCCCTCATACCGGCTTCCGGAACCTTCGGGTACGGATACGAATTCGCAGAGCTCTATGATATAAACATTCTGGGGACCTTCTCTTTTAAGGGAACTACACGGGAACCCAGATTCGGAAATCCCACTCCAAGAATAGCTGAGACTCCTTCCGGCATGCTCAATGCCGTAGGTCTGCAGAATCCCGGAGTCGACAGGGTGATAAGCGAAGAACTGCCGAGGCTTGCTGAAGTATTCAGTAAGCCGGTAATGGCGAACGTCAGCGGCTTCTCGGTGGATGACTATGTTGAATCCTGCGCCAAACTCGGGGCTCAGCCGCAGGTCGGCTGGCTTGAAGTGAATATCAGCTGTCCGAACGTGCACGGCGGAGGCATGAGCTTCGGTACCAGCGCAAAGGATGCTGCAGAAGTCACCAGGGAAGTCAAGAAGGTGACAGACAAGCCGGTCATCATGAAACTGTCGCCGAATGTGACGGATATTGCGGAGATAGCCCGCGCATGTGAAGATGCCGGAGCTGACGGGATAAGTCTTATAAATACTCTTATGGGCATGAGAGTGGACATACGAAGGAGAAAACCGGTCCTAGCGAACAGGACCGGAGGACTGTCCGGCCCCGCCGTGTTCCCGGTCGCTCTGAGAATGGTATGGGATGTCTACGAAGCTGTCGGGATCCCCGTTGTAGGTATGGGAGGAGTCTCGTCTGCCGAAGATGTGATAGAAATGATGCTCTCCGGAGCGTCTGCAGTCGAGATAGGGTCTGCGAACCTCACTGATCCGTGGGTGTGCGCGAAAATGACCGAACGTCTCCCTGAGCTGATGGACAGCCTGGGGATAGAGAACATAAAGGATATTATCGGAGGAGCGCATAATGGGTAAGGATGTCATCATCGCATGTGATTTCAGCAGCAAGGATGAGACGCTGAGATTTCTTGACAGGTTCACCGGAAGGAAGCCTTTCGTAAAGATAGGGATGGAACTGTTTTACTCGGCAGGACCCGAGATCGTGAGAGAGATAAAGAAAAGAGGCCACAGGATATTCCTTGACCTCAAACTGCATGACATACCCAACACCGTAAAAAAGGCGATGGCGGCGCTGTCTTCGCTGGATGTCGATATCTGCAACCTTCACGCCGCAGGAGGCTCAGCGATGATGAAAGCCGCGGCGGAAGGCCTTACCAGAGCAGACGGAACGAGACCGCTGCTCATCGCAGTCACTCAGCTGACGAGCATAGATCAGCTGACGCTGGAGAATGAGCTCCTTATCAGAGAACCTCTGGATGAGGTGGTCATGGAATATGCTCAGAATGCCGCTTCTTCCGGACTGGACGGAGTAGTGTGCTCGCCTCTCGAAGCGCGCAAGGTGCACGATTCATGCGGCGCAGGTTTTCTCACTGTCACGCCGGGAATCCGTTTCGCGGATGGATCCAGCGATGACCAAAAAAGGATAATGACTCCTTCCCAGGCAAAGGAGGAGGGATGCGATTACATAGTCGTCGGAAGAGCGATCACGGCGGCAGCGGACCCGGCAGCGGCATATGAGCGCTGCTGCAGTGAATTCATCGATGCGGAGGACTGAAAATGGAACTTAACCGAAAGATAGCAGAGGACCTTCTTAAGATCAGAGCGGTGTTCTTCCGTCCGGAAGAACCTTTTATCTGGGCCAGCGGGATCAAGAGCCCGGTATACTGTGACAACAGGCTGACTCTCACTTCTCCGGAAGTCAGAAATGATGTGGAGAACGGACTTGCAGAACTTGTAAGGGCCTATTATCCGCAGGCTGAGGTGCTGATGGGAACTTCAACAGCAGGGATAGCCCATGCAGCAATCGTCGGGCACATCATGGGGCTGCCGATGGGCTATGTGCGTTCCGGCAGCAAGGATCACGGGCGCCAGAATCAGATCGAAGGGAAACTCGAGCCCGGGCAGAAGACCGTGGTGGTTGAGGACCTGATCTCTACCGGCGGAAGCGTGATCGAGGTGGTCAATGTGCTGAGGGAAGCAGGCGCTGAGGTCCTCGGAATAGTGTCGATCTTTACCTACGGAATGAAGAAGGGACTCCAGAGGCTGTCTGAAGCCGGCGTCGAGAACCATTCTCTCACCGATTTCGACTGCATCGCTCAGGTCGCTGCGGAGACCGGCTATATAAAGAACGAGGATGTGCAGAGGCTGATCGCTTTTCGCAACGATCCGTCTGACGAGAGCTGGATCGGAGATACTGAATGAGAAGCATTATCGATATACTCGATCTCTCGGTGGAAGAGATCGACAGTCTCATCGAGACTGCACAGGATATAATCAGCAACCCCGGAGAATACGCTCATCTGTGTGACGGGCTGAAGCTTGCAACGCTTTTTTTTGAACCGTCGACAAGAACAAGGATGAGCTTCGAGGCGGCGATGTACGAATTGGGAGGATATGTGCTCTCAATGTCCAGCGCGGCTTCTTCATCTGCTGCCAAGGGAGAGAGCGTCGCCGATACTGCAAAAGTCATCAGCTGCTACGCTGACATCATAGCCATCAGGCATCCGAAGGAAGGCGCGGCGCTCGTGGCGGCAAACAACGCCTCCATCCCGGTGATCAACGGGGGAGACGGCGGGCACTGCCACCCGACCCAGACGCTCGCGGATCTTCTGACCATATACAGGGAAAAAGGCAGTCTCAAAGGGCTGACTGTCGGTATATGCGGTGACCTGAAGTTCGGGAGGACAGTGCACTCGCTAATCAATGCAATGTCAAGATACGACGGGACAAGATTCGTGCTTATCTCTCCGGAGGAACTCAGAGTCCCGGATTACGTGATCAACGAGTCGATAAGGAAGAAAGGCATCCCGTATATTGAGACGGAGGATCTTGACGGGTCCATGCCTGAGCTTGACATACTGTATATGACCAGGATCCAGAGAGAGAGGTTTTTCAACGAGGAAGACTATCTCAGACTGAAAGATTCATATATCCTGACAGCGGACAGGATGAAGTACGCCGGGAAGGATATGTCTGTCATGCATCCGCTGCCGAGAGTAAACGAGATAAGCGTGGCTGTCGATGACGATCCCAGGGCTTGCTACTTCAAGCAGGTCCTCAACGGCAAGTACATGAGGATGGCGCTGATAATTATGCTTCTGAAAGATGCCGGCAAACTGAACGGAACCGGCGTGAGCGGATCGCGTACGATCCAGTTGTAACGGGGAGGACGACATATGAATATCGATCCTATAAAGAACGGCATAGTGATAGACCATATAACAGCCGGAAAAGGAGCCCAGATCTATTCACTGCTCGGGCTGGACTCGCTGGATGTTTCAGTCGCACTGATAAGAAATGTTTCGAGCAAAAGGCTCGGGAAAAAAGATATAATAAAAATAGATGCCGAGATACCTGTAAACTTTGACATTATCGGATATGTCGATCCCGGCGCTACCGTCAATATCATCAGGGACGGCGTAACAGTGGAAAAGAAAACGATGGAACCGCCGGAACTGCTGACTGACGTTATAAAGTGCAGAAATCCGAGATGTATCACCACTACAGAGCAGGAACTCAAGCACGTGTTCCGTCTGTATGACGCAGAGACCATGGAATACAGATGCATATACTGTGAGACCAGAGCGGAGTGACCTTGACACGCGGTTAATACACATAGTGAGGAGAAATGACATGATCGCCGAACTGAAGACAAAAATGATGGAGACAGTCGGAAATGCTGTCAAATGTTCAGCCCTTCCTGAGGACGGATGGACCAATATGTCGTTTCCGAGTCTGATCAAGCTGATGAAGTTCAGAGTCGACAGGTATTCCCTGGAAGGATTCGGAAAGCTGATGACCATGCACACCACCACCAGGATGGGAATGGAACTGCTGACCATGTCGTTCATGCCCTCATCGGGACTCACCGTGCCGTACCTGCTTATAGACGCGATGAGCATGAAAAACAAAAGATGCGTGTTCGTGGAGTATTACGGATGCGGAAACGATGGCCTTGAGAACAATGCACTGGAAGAGCTGTATGAGACCTACAGACTCCTTCCCGACTATTCTGAAAAACCCAACTGGTATGTGAGCGAACGGGAATCGTACTCCCTGATCAAGACCGGAGAAGAGAGCCAGCTCATGTCTATGGCGACAGATTCCGTAAAAGCATATCTGTCCATGATCCCTGGCGCACATGAAGATGAAGGCTACAAGAAGCAGCTTGCCGCATTCCGTCAGAGAATGATCGACGAAGGAAACCCGTCCAGCTCGACGCTTCATCTCCTGCTGGGAAAGATAGGTGCTGAGAGATTCATGAAGCAGGCTGTCATGCCGATCGACGGAGAAGTACTTCCTGAAATAAGGGAGAAGAGAGGGTCCAAATGGATCGTCTGAGATGACAGATGCTGATCCGGACGTGAGACCTGCTGTGGCCTTTTTCTCTGTAAGTTGTATAATGTATAGGACTTTCGCTGTTTCCAAACTAACTACAGGAGCATTTCCAATCCAATGACTGCAATATTTACCAGAAAAAATCTCAGCCGTATAATCTGTGGGTTTTTGTGCCTGATGCTCATATTCGTGCTTTCTTCCTGCGGGGAAGAACCCGAACCGGAGCCGGTAGTACAGGTGCCTTACTATATCGGAGCGGTGCTTTATTCCTCCGAGAGCGAGAGTTCACAGGAATACAAGGATGAACTTGAAAGAGCATTTGCCAGATTGGAGACCGAGACCGCAAGATATACTGTGGATTTTATGTACTCAGAAGGCGACCTGCTTGAACAGGAGCATCATGTCAGCTACTTTATTGCGCAGGGAGTTGATGCTGTCTTCGTGGAGCCGGTAAGTTCCGATTCGACTCTCTTCGTGCACGATCTGATCATTGACTCCGGCGGAACATACGGGGTATTTGTCGGGACACAGCCGGAGGATGGGGCTCTTGATGAGCAGTATATCTTCTGCTGGCCCGATCAGTCCGGCAGAGCAGCTGAAGTATCCGCTGCCGCAGAAAAGATAAATGAGATACTCACCTATGTTCCCGAACCTGAACCCGAGGGCGAGGAAGGAACGGAGACAGCCTGATCTCATAACGGAAAAACAGATAGAGAAGGAGCATCGCGCGGATGCTCCTTCTCTTGTTTCGATATTATGCAGGACAGGCGTCTTCAGCGAACAAGCTTTTTTCTCCAGACGTTTCTGTAGAGAAAAATGACTTTTGAGAACGCAAAATCCATTATAACGATAGTGATGTTTGAAAGAACGATGAGCAGGATATACATTCCGACCGAATAATCGGAAAACTCAGCCGCAACAGACTCCATGACAAAGATCTTGAGGATGAGCCAGTACATCAGAAACACGGAGATATTGAAACATGCCAGCTTAACAAGAAGAGACGGTAAAGGACCGAGCCGGAGATCGGCACGGAGCTTGAGCATGGGAAACCAGCCGAAAAAGAAAATAAATAGCAGCACAGACTCTTTGTCCGGTACGACGAGGAACCCAAGAAGAGATACTGCTGCGTATACGGCAGCCGCAGCTTTTGCTGAAAACTCAACTGTCGCGAGGAGAACGCATACTGAAGCAAGCGCCGGACCGGCGATCTCGGCAAAGGGGAAAACGGATCCAAGGAACAGGAAAGAAAGCGCCAAAGCGGACAGTATCCCGCCGAGAGCGGTTCTATAGGTCTTTTCTCGCATCGTATCTTCTCCACGGAGGTTTCTGACTGCTGGTTCTCAAACACAGCTGCGTCTTGTTTAGCGTATACATCTGGTATTATATTATACTAGTATTACTGAGAAAACTAAGCCGTGAAAACCGGGAGACAAAATGACTAAAAGACCTCTCATAATAGATACTGATACGGGGTGTGGTTTTGTTCATGCGGCCATGCTTGTTTCCGGATGCGGGCTTTTCGAGATACAGGGCATATGTACGGTGTTCGGCAGCGCCCCGGCAGGAGAGGCTGCGGTCCATGCCGCGTGGCTCAGGGATATCTGCGGTATCGAATGCCCGGTGATACCGGGCGCGCAGAGACCTCTTCTGGTGAGGAGGGGCGGTGCCGCAGCTCCGGATGGATGTTCTGCGATAGAACAGTTTGACAGGGAAAGCACCTTCAGTGCAGAGACCGGAGAATTGCCGTGGGAGTTCATATACCGTAAGGCTGTTGAATCAGACGGAGAGGCTGAGCTTTTCTGCACCGGTCCTCTAACCAATATCGCTATAGCCGTAATACGCCACAGGGATCTGCCCAAATACATAAAACGGATAACCATCGCTGCAGGGGCCTCAAAGGCCGGAAATGCAACTGCGTATGCGGAGTATAACGTATACAGCGATCCGCACGCGTTCAAATGCGTGCTGGATGCGGGATTCAGACAGATCGACCTTGTCGATCTGCAGTTCTGCGGGTCGGCTTATCTTGATGATGCTGATGCGGAAAGACTGGCAGGGACTGCCGGGTCGAACCCGTGGAAGGATATCCTGGCAAGCTGTGAGAGAGAAAGGGTCGCCAGATTCGGTCTGAACGGGTTGCTGCCCGAGAATGAGGATGTCCGCAGGACGTTCTGGCATGATGCGGCGGCAGCATTCGTTCTCTCTATACCTGCTGCGATCTCGGCTTCGAATGTCTACACGATGGTTGAGCTCAGAAGCGATATAAGCAGCGGGAGGACTCTCTTCGATTTCGGAAGACGTTTTACGGATGATCCCAACGTGCGTCTTGCCATATACACTTCAAGAGACATGTTTGCCGATTTTTATTTCCGCTGCCTGAGGACTTATGACAGGAGGGATGCAGAATGAGCCAGAGGATACCTGTCATTATTGATACTGATATGGGAGTCGACGATGCCTACGCAGTCATGCTTGCGTTCAGTTCACCGCTTCTCAAAGTCCTGGGCATCACCACGAGTTACGGAAATGTGGCTGTCGACACGTCAACACTGAATGCGATCAAGATACTGGAGCTTCTAGAAAAACGTGCGAGAGTAGCGAAAGGAGCGTCCGGCCCGCTGTTCGGTAAAAGCAGGAACTACTCAAATACCAGGGGGGCGTTTCTTCACGGGAAGGATGGGCTCGGAAACGTAGGTTACACGCTTCCGGATCCTGTTCACATAGAAGTAGATTCTGATGCAGTGAGCTATATGGCGGAGCTGATAGAGAAGGAAGAGACCAGAGTGACACTGATATCTCTGGGACCGCTCACAAATATCGCCACGCTTCTGATTGCTTATCCTGATATCAGAAAGAGGATCGACGGGATAGCAATGATGGGAGGGTCTGTATACGGAGGCAATATGCTTCCGGCCGGAGAAGCGAACATCGTGGCTGATCCTGAGGCGGCTCAGATAGTGCTGCAGAGCGGCGTGCGCATAGTCATGTGCGGGCTGGAGTCAGCAGAAAAAGCTTATTTCATCAAAGACGATCTTGAGATGTTCAGGCTGATCGGCGGCAGCGTCGGCAGATTCTACTATGACATGAGCAGGGATTATCTGGCTGCAAATGAAAAACTGACGGGAGAGCGAAGAGCGGTCATTTATGACTCGGTCCCCGTGGCGTGGCTGATCAATCCTGCGGTGCTCCGGACGAAGCCATGCTATGTGGAAGTGGATCTGAACGGACAGTACACACGCGCATGCACTGTGACAGATGAAAACTGTACAGACAGGAGACCAAATACTATGGTAGCATTTGATCTGGACAGGGATATTTTCGTTAAAATGCATATAGACGCGTTCAGAAGATACAGATGACCGGTTGTCCAAGGAGAAAGGAATCATGTTCAGAGATGTAGCAAGAGCAGGAAGACGGCTGAGTGAGGAAGAGACTCTTGACCTGCTGAGAAAGGAACTCCGCGGGGTCCTCTCGGTACAGGGAGATGACGGATATCCGTACGGGATCCCGCTCAATCACTATTATTGTGAAGAGGACGGCAAACTGTATTTTCACAGCGGCAAGGCAGGACATAAGGTCGACGCCATAAAAAGATGCGACAAGGCTTCTTTCTGCGTCTATGACAGCGGAGTCAAAGAAGAGGGAGACTGGGCTCTGACGATACGGAGTGCAGTAGTATTCGGCAGGATAGAGATAATAGAGGACCAGAAGACTGTTTACAGCATAGCGGAGAAACTGAGCCGTAAATTCACTGATGATGCTGATTACATTGCAAATGAGATAAAGAGGTCCGGCCCGGGTACACTGATGTTCGCGCTGAGACCTGAACACATCACCGGAAAATGGGTCAGGGAAGCGTGAACCCGGGTTATATGAATTTATATATGATCTCGTTGCTATATGCAGCGATTAACTGTACATCGGCAACAGATGTACGGGTGTCTGTCAAAGGAGAGTAAGAATGGACAGAAGAGAGATAGCGCTCAAAGCACATGCAGAGTGGAAGGGCAAGATCGAAGTGGTGGGGAGAGCCTCGATCAATACACCCGAAGAGCTCTCCGTAGCATATACTCCGGGGGTGGCTGAGCCATGCCTTGAGATAGAAAAGGATACGGATCTTTCCTATACCTACACAAGAAGGGGAAACCTGGTAGCGGTGATAACTGACGGCACAGCCGTGCTCGGCCTCGGAGACATCGGGCCGGAAGCAGGAATGCCGGTCATGGAAGGCAAGTGCGCCTTGTTCAAGAGATTTGCAGACGTTGATGCCTTCCCGCTCTGCGTCAGAAGCAAGAATGTGGATGAGATCGTAAGGACTGTGTCGCTCATAGCCGGCAGCTTCGGCGGCGTGAATCTGGAAGATATATCCGCCCCCAGATGCTTTGAGATCGAGCAGAAGCTAAAAGAGATTTGCGACATACCGATATTCCATGACGATCAGCACGGAACGGCGGTCGTGGTCCTTGCGGCTGCGGTCAATGCACTAAAGATCGTCGGAAAGGACATCCGCGATATAAAAGTAGTCACTTCCGGAGCCGGAGCCGCGGGTATCGCCATCATTAAGTTGCTCGTATCCATGGGACTGAGGAACGTCATCATGTGTGACAGGACCGGTGCCATCTATGAAGGAAGAGAAAATCTCAATCCCGTAAAGGAAGAAATGGCAAAGATCACAAACAGAGAGATGGTAAAGGGTACTCTGGCTGACGCGATCAAAGGTGCAGACATGTTCATAGGCGTATCGGCGCCGGGGACTCTTACAAAAGAGATGATCGGCACCATGGCCAGGGATCCGATCGTATTCGCCATGGCAAATCCGATGCCTGAGATCATGCCTGACGAAGCAAAAGCTGCCGGAGCGGCAGTGGTCGGCACGGGTCGCAGCGACTATCCGAACCAGATAAACAACGTCCTCGCGTTCCCCGGGATATTCCGCGGAGCACTGGATGTCAGAGCAAGCCAGATCAACGATGAGATGAAGGTAGCGGCGGCATACGCGATAGCCAACACGATTAGCGACGAAGAACTGACTGCTGAGTATATAATTCCCGGAGCCTTCGATGAGAGGGTGGTGAAAAATGTTGCCAAAGCGGTCGCAGATGCTGCAGTAAGGACTGGGGTCAACAGGATCTGATCAGAAAAATGCAAATGGCTGCGCCGGCGGTTCTGGTCCATACAGGTTCCGGGATCGGCGCAGCTTTTTTGTCGACAGACATCAGATGAGGAAAGCCTCAGTTTTTCTTGCAAGGCAATATCTTATATGATAATATTACTTAGTTAAATCGGTAGTTATATTAGCGAGGAGATTGAATATGATTTCTGCAGGAGATTTCAGGAACGGTGTGACTTTTGAGGAAGACGGCAACGTCTATCAGATCATCGAGTTCCAGCATGTTAAGCCCGGAAAAGGCGCCGCATTCGTCCGTACGAAAGTCAGAAACGTTATAACCGGCGGCGTGATCGAGCGCACATACAGCCCCACTGATAAATTTGAGCAGGCGTTCATAGACCGCCGCGACATGCAGTACAGCTATAATGACGGAGACATGTATTATTTTATGGATTCCGAGACATATGAGATGACCCCCGTCGCAGCGAAGGATCTTCCCGACACATTCCGCTTTGTCAAGGAAAACATGGATGTCAAGATCCTTTCCTACAAGGGAAGCGTGTTTGGCATTGAAGCACCTAACTTCGTTGAACTGGAAGTCACCCATACTGAGCCTGGCCTCAAAGGCAACACTGCAACCAACACACTTAAGCCCGCTACACTCGAGACCGGAGCTGAAGTACGCGTGCCGCTGTTCATCAATGAGGGCGACGTGATCCAGATCGATACCCGTACGGGTGAATATATGGGAAGGGCATAATATGGATATTCTTGAAAAAGTCGGTTTTCTCAAAGGACTGGTAGAAGCCAGCGATCTCTCTCTTGGTGACAAGGAGAGAAAGATTTTCGATACTCTTCTTGAGCTTGTCGATGATATGGCTCATATGCTTCAGGAGTGCGACGATGATGTCAGCGATCTCTATGAAGAAGTGGAAGCGATCGATCTGCACCTTGATGATATCGAAGATGACCTCGATGCTCTCTACGGAGTCGATGACGACGAAGAGGATGAGGAAGACGAAGACGATGAGGACTATCTCTACGATGTGGAGTGCCCCTCCTGCGGAAAGAGTTTTTCCGTTGATGAGGACACCATATTCAATGGGGATGTAAAGTGCCCGTTCTGCGGAGAAAAGATCGAGTTCGACATCGAGGAATGCGATTGCGAAGACTGTGACGGCGATTGTGAAGACGAGGACTGCGATTGCGGCCATCACCATCATCACCATCATCATGAGGAAGACTGATCTCCGGACAAGGATCATAACAGCAAAGGCTGTCGGCAGACAGCCTTTTTTGTTGCCGGGGCACTGTATCCTTCACATAATGTCTTACGGAGCGAAAAGTGCTACAATCATAAATGCAATCTAATAGACGTCCGGACCGGAAGGAGCACTGATATTGACGGAACAGACAAAAACAAAACGCAAGGCTTCTGCAAAAGGAATAGATAAAGGCTTCGTAACTACGATCGCCTTGACTTTTATTGCCGTGACTTTGATATTCACGGTGTTCTATGTGATCAGCAATCATGGAGGGATTCCTCTCATACCCGTAAACAGAGATGGGGATGATAAGGGCCTGTCGGTACCGGAATGGGAGAAGATAATCCTCGCGGAGACAGAAGATGCGGGAGAAGAATACGTCATGGATACCCTGTTTATAGGTGACGGGAATTTTCTCGGATTTGTCAGAAGCGGACTGCTGACCTACAACAATGTGATCGGTCTGGACGGAAAAGGGATCAGGAATACTGCAAAAGAGCCCTGTGTATTCTTCTCCGGACTTGATGGACCTGTGACAGTGCCGGAGGCGGTTAAGATAATGCATCCGAGGCGGGTCCTTCTGTGTTTCGGGACCGACAGCCTTGCAGGAATGATCGGCAGTTTTATCAGCGATTACAAGGATGCGGTGAGCAGTATAAGAGCGGCTTATCCGGATACAGATGTAATAATCATGTCGATACCTCCTCTGGGGAAAGATGTAACCATGCCGGCAGGTGCACTGACTACAAAGGAGACGGAAGGGTTCAACAGCGCACTTAAGACGATGTGTCTTGATTGCGGGATCCCTTTCCTTGATGCTTCTGAGGCGCTGACTGATCCGGAAACAGGCTACGCTTATTCGGATATGACTGAGGATGACGGCATACATCTTACGAAGAACGCACTTCGGACAGTGCTGGATTATTTCCGGACACACGCTCTTGTGACAGATGACAGGAGGGGAACCGTTAGTGATGTTCCTGCCCAGATAGGAACGCCTAATGAGGAAGGAAGCATTGACTGCGACGGCATGCTTTCCATAGCAATAAACAGACTGACCAAGGATGGGTTCACTTTTCCTGCATCGCAGTCCGGAGGCGAAGAAAGAGAGCACAGATTTACAGTCGCTGGTTATGCTGTATACGGTTCAGAAACCGAGTATGCGGAAGCGCTGTGCAGCTTTGTCAGGGATAATTGCAGCAAGGCTTCCCGACTGAATATCACATGGAAGGACAATTCGGACGGAGACCACATTTTTACGGTCAGGGAACTGCTTGAGTGTAAAGTACACAGTTACGGTAGCTGGAATACTGTAACGGAACCGACCTGCACCAGTGAAGGACTGAGAAGAAGGACCTGTACAGTCTGCGGGCATGTTGAGGAAGCAAAGCTGGACAAGGATCCCGATAAGCATGATATAAAGTGGACAACTGTAACTGAACCGACCACCCTTAAGGAAGGAGAAGAGAAAGGGACCTGCTCCAGATGTAAGAAAGAGTTTACAAGAAAGATAGCCAAACTCAGCGGCGGAAACACGCAGAGCGGTACAGACACACCGGAAGGAAGTAATCCCGGCACCGGAAATGATCCGGGTACAGGCAGCGATCCGGGCACTGGGAATGATCCGGGTACAGGCAGCGATCCGGGCACTGGGAATGATCCGGGTACAGGCAGCGATCCGGGCACCGGCAATGATCCGGGCACAGGCAGCGACCCCGGTACCGGCAGTGATCCGGGCACAGGCAGTGATCCGGGCACCGGCAGCGATCCGGGCACCGGCAGCGATCCGGGCACCGGCAGCGACCCCGGCACCGGCAATGACCCTGGCACCGGCAATGACCCGGGCACAGGCAACGACCCCGGTACCGGCAGCGATCCCGGCACAGGAAACGATCCCAGCACCGGCAATGACCCCGGCACCGGGAACGATCCGGGCACCGGCAATGACCCCGGCACCGGGAACGATCCGGGCACCGGCAATGACCCTGGCACCGGGAACGATCCGGGCACCGGCAATGATCCCGGCACCGGGAACGATCCGGGCACAGGCAATGACCCGGGTACCGGCAATGACCCGGGTACAGGCAACGACCCGGGCAATGGGAACGATCCCGGCACGGGAGACGGACCGGCAGAACCTTAACGATCCGCCGGTGGACAGCGAAGTGATCCCTGTCAGGAAAATGAATGACCGAAGACCGGTATGCAGAGAACGATGCATACCGGTCTTTCCATAAAGTGACAGAAGATTATAAAAGCCGGTACCCGAAAGATACGGGTACCGGCTCAGCCTTACGGTTTGTGCGACCTCTCACAAGGAAGAATGATCATTTCGCGCTCTCAAGCAGAGCCTTTTCATACCAGATAGAACCGATATCAAGAGCGCTGTAAAGACTGTTCTTTTCACTTACTCGGACTATCCGCTCCATCAGATTAAGCCCTTCAGCATTTGAAAGGAGCATCACCTGAACTCTGTTGGCGGTATCGATGCCGTTCTTTTTTTCGCTGCCAAGGATCTGCATGTATACGACATACGGATCTTCCGGAGCGCCGTAGTAGATGTCATTGCCGTGTCTTACGAGAGGATGGCCTTTATATGTAAGGGTGACGTTTTCTGCCATATATTTCCTCCTTAACTCAGGAATCTGCGAACGAGCACCTGAAGGATGTCGTCGCGGTCCATGGACAGCATGATGGATCTTGCGTTTCTGTTAGTGGTTATATAGGTGGGATCTTCGGTCAGAATATATCCGACTATCTGATTCACGGGATTGTATCCTTTTTCGGTAAGGGCATCATAGACCAGAGTGAGCTGGTCGCGGATCTTTTTTTCCTCTTCATCCTCATAGGAGAAGATCATGGTCTCATCCTGCATATCCGATTCCTTTCTGCATTTTTGTTGAGATAAATATTAGGATAGCTTATTTGTGGAAAATAGGCAAGTCAGCTGCGAAGCAGCACACCGATACGTTCAAGGCGCTTCAGGCTGCGGCTTATCGCAGTGTCTGCCTCATCATCAGTCATTGTGCGGTCTTTGTGCCTGAGGACAAGCGAATATGCAATGCTCTTCTTCCCGGCTTCGACCTTATCTCCGGTATACACGTCGAAGACGGAAAGCGACTCAAGTATGTCACCGCACGCGGAGCGGATCTCATGCTCTATGTCTGCGCTTGGAACGGAGGTGTCGCACACTACAGCTAGGTCTCTGGTCATAGCAGGGAATTTGGGAAGGGGACTGAATCTTCTGACTCCGCCTCTGACGGCAAACAGTTTTTCGACAGAGATCACTGCCGCGGTGACCTTCTCCTTGATGCCGAAGTTTGAAGCCACTGACGGAAGCAGCTCTCCCATGGTGCCGATCACTGTATCACCGACAGTGACAGTAGCAGCACGGCCGGGATGGTACAGAGTGCTGTCCGTAAGAGGAGTGAAGGAAGGCTTTTCGGTGTTTGCGTTTCTGCAGATGTCTTCTACGACGCCTTTGACCCCGTAGAATCCCAGTGAGTTGTAACTTGCAATGACAAGATCCTTCAGCTCATCAGGCAGCTCGTTGGGATCTTCGTGAGCGTGGAAAGCGACTCCGATCTCAAAGAACGAAGCGGACGGGACTCTTGCATTGACGTTTCTGGAGACCACTTCCAGCATTGCCGGCAGAAGAGTGGTCCTCATAAGCGCGGTATCGTCACCGAAAGGGTTGCTGATCACGACCGCTTTTCTGAGATCGCTGTCCGCAGACTCGTTCAGAAGGTCGAGAGTCCTTGTTCCCATGAATGAGTATGTCTTGACTTCATAGAGGCCTGCGGCGACGAGGCGGAGCGCAAGATCCTTCTCAAAGTGCTGCCTTTCGGTCAGTTGAGCCGTTGCGACGCCTGTCATGACGGTTGAGGGTACATTGTTGTAGCCGTAGAACCTTGCGATCTCTTCCGCGAGGTCGTTCATAAGCAGGATGTCTGCACGGAATGAAGGAGGAGTGACCTTCATGTCTTCGGAGACCTCGAATTCAAGGGAGCGCAGAATATCTACCATTTCATCCGAAGAAAGATCGGTGCCCAGGAAGGCATTGATCTTGTCGGGCTCCAGCACCAGTGTCTTGCGCTCGGGGATATTGCCCTTGATATCGACATATCCGCCGACAACATCGCCGGCGTCAAGTTCTTCGACGAGTTCAAGAGCGCGTGTCAGGGCTCTGAGCGTGTTCTCGGGATCAAGACCCTTTTCAAATCTGACTGAAGACTCGGTCTTCATGCCGAGACCTTTTTCCGTATAACGCACATTGACTGCGTTGAAACAGGCGGATTCGAAGATAACGGTGTTGGTGTCATCATAGGTCCCGCTGTATTCTCCTCCCATGATCCCGGCGACTGCGATGGGTTTCTCGCTGTCCGCGATGACCATCATATCGGGAGTAAGTGCGCGGTCTATGTCATCAAGGGTGACTATGTGTTCGCCCTCTCTCGCCTGACGGATTATGATCTCGCTGTCCTTGACGTTTCTGTAGTCAAAGGCGTGCATCGGCTGGTTGTACTCGAGCATCACATAGTTGGTGATGTCAACTATGTTGTTTATCGGGCGGACTCCGCAGAGTCTCAGGCGCTGTCTCATCCACATGGGGGACGGTTTTACCCTTACGTTCCTGACGATCGCAGCTGTGTATCTGAGACAGTTCTCAGGAGTCTCGTTTCTGACTTTCAGCATTCCCTCTATGGAGCCGGACGCATTACGGATTTCGGGTACGGGAAAACGGAACGGCTTGCGGAAGGTGGCTGCAGCCTCGCGTCCAAGACCTGAAACACACATGCAGTCGGGACGGTTTGAAGTGATCTCAAACTCAATGCTCGTATCATCCAGCCCCAGGACCTTGCAGACGTCCTCCCCGGGAACCGAAGCAGGATCGAGTATCGCGATACCGTCTTCTATGCAGTCGGGGAAGTCGTGTACCGTAAGATTGAGTTCTCCGAGAGAGCACATCATTCCCTCGCTCAGCTCGCCGCGGAGTTTTCCGCTTTTAATAGTTGTCCCTCCGGGCAGTTCGGCGCCGTCAAGAGCACAGGGGACCTTGTCTCCGACGCTGACATTCTGAGCACCGGTGACTATCTGAAGAAGTCTGTCTCCGCCGCAGTCCACGCTGCAGACCCAGAGATGGTCGGAATCAGGATGCCTGTGCATCTCTTTCACTTCTCCGACAACTACGTTCTTTATTTCGTCCGCTTCGCATGTCCAGCGCTCGACTTTGCTTCCGGACATCGTGAGAGCGTCACACAGTTCCTTAACAGAAATGCCGTCAAGGTCGGTATATTCTTTCAACCAGGATACAGGAGCATTCATTTCTCGGTTTCCTCCTTATAACTGCTGCAGGAAGCGCATGTCGTTCTCAAACAGCACGCGCAGGTCGTTTATGCCGTAACGCATCATGGTTATGCGGTCGGCTCCCACACCGAAAGCAAAGCCGGAATAAACGGACGGGTCGATCCCGCATCCTTCAAGGACTTCCGGACGAACCATTCCGCATCCTAGGATCTCGATGTACCCTTCTCCCTTGCAGAGAGAGCAGCCTTCTCCGTGGCAGCGGAAGCATTCCATGTCCATTTCCGCAGAAGGCTCAGTGTAGGGGAAGTGATGGGGACGGAACCTTACTTTGATGTCGGCGCCGTAAAGCTTGCGTATGAACTCGGCAAGAGTTCCTTTAAGGTCAGCCATCGTGATGCCCTTGTCAACTACAAGTCCTTCTATCTGATGGAAGATCGGGGAGTGAGTCGCATCGACAGTGTCGACGCGGTAGACGCGCCCGGGTGAGATGATCCTTATAGGAGGTTTCTGAGCAAGCATGGTCCTGATCTGTACAGACGATGTCTGCGTGCGCAGAAGCACATTGTCATTGATATAGAACGTATCCTGCGTGTCTCGGGCGGGATGGTGCTTCGGCATGTTAAGCATCTCGAAACAATAGTGGTCGAATTCAACTTCCGGTCCTTCGGCAACATTGAATCCCATTCCGAGGAATATCTCCTTGATATCGTCAAGAACGGTTTCAAGAGGGTGCCTTGAACCAATGTGAGGATCCGTACCGGGCAGCGTCACATCAAGAGCTTCCGCTTTGAAACGAAGTTCCTGTGCCTTCTGCCTGAGATCGGCAGAACGCTCGGCAATAAGAGCCTCGATGTCTTTTCTTACATCGTTGGAGAGCTGTCCCATGAGAGGACGCTCTTCCGCAGGTAAAGTTCCCATCTGCTTGAGGATCGCGGTCAGCTCGCCTTTTTTGCCGAGATATCTGACACGGAGCTCCTCGATCACGGACTCGGCATCTGCTCCGCGTATAGCGGACAGTGCTTCATCGCGGATCCTGTCAAGAGTTTCTTTGATCGCCATTTCATTTTTCCTCTATCAAAATAATATTGATTGCATAAAAAAAGCCCGTCCCATCAACGGGACGAAGCGTAAACGCCGCGCGGTACCACCCGTATTCCGACTGAACAAAGAGCCGACACTCTTTCGTGCTGTAACGGACACATCCGTCTGCCCCTACTGCGGTTTCAGGGAGCCGCTCACAGGTGAAATTCAGCGCATCTTTTTTCATGTGCTCTCAGCTGTGCACATGTCTCTGTGCCAAGGTCCTGCGCTTACTGGATCCTGATCTTTGCGTTTGTTTTCCGAGAATTAATCATATCACGCCGGACAGGTTCAGGCAAGTAGGCTGCAAACTGCTTTTGCAAGCGGTTAGTAAGAGGTGCTAGTATATAAACAGAATAAAAGGAGGGTATAAAGATGATCGACAATGAACTTACCAGAATAATAAAAGAAAGACGCAGTATCAGAAAATACAGAAATGAGCAGATCACAGAGGAGCAGCTCCAGACGCTGCTTGAATGCGGATTCCTCGCTCCGAGCGGAGGGAACAGCCAAAACTGGCATGTAACTGTAGTGCAGTCGAAAGATTTCATCGACAGACTGTCTGCGGCAAACAGGGAACAGGTGCTTGCGGATAAGGAGCTTCCGCAGGCTATTAAGGACAGATTCTCACAGTCAGGTTACAGCGTCGCGTTCGGAGCTCCGACGGTACTGTTCATCTCGGCAAAAGGATCTGACGTCAATGCGTGTTTCCTGGCGGAGCACATTGTCCTAGCGGCAGAATCACTGGGCCTGGGGACGTGCTACATAGGTGGCATCATGGGGTTCCTGAAGGGGGAGGACGGCAAAGGTTTCGTAGAGGAACTGGGCGTTCCGGAAGGATATGAGCTGCTGTACGGCATCACAGTCGGTATTCCGGATGAAAGACCGGAGCCCAAGCCCCGTGATTATACCAAGGTAAACTATCTGAGATGACACTGCCGGTACAGTCAAAGAGGAAAGGACTCATTCTGAACAAATGATCTATGGGATTGGCGTCGATATGACTGAGATCTCGAGAGTGACAAAAGCCTGCGCAAAGGAATCGTTCCTCAAGAAGGTGTTCTCCGAGAAAGAGATAGAACTGTACAGGGAGAGACCGGAAAAGCTTGCGGCCGGGTTTGCCGCTAAAGAAGCCTTTTCCAAGGCTCTCGGTACGGGTGTCAGGGGATTCTCCATGAATGAGGTTGAACTTATGAGGGATGATCTCGGGAAGCCGTACTATGAATTCAGGGGCAGGGCAGAGGAGATAGTCAGCAGTAGAAAACTAAGATCATTCGTTTCAGTGACGGACGAAGGAGATCTGGTAACGGTGTTCACCGTCCTTGAAACTGAATGAAAAAACAAGCGCCGGGAAGAAGTGCTTCCCGGCGCTTTTCGTTTTCTGCGAACAATCATTTCTTCCTGGATCCGAACAGCCCTCTTCTGAGGATCATGAATCCGGTGTTTATGATCTGGCGCTCTACCTGAGCGATACGGCGCTCCGTCTTCTTTCTGGCGGCAGCGTCTTCTTTTTTTCTCTGTTTTTCCAGCTCGGCTTTTTCCTTCTCCAGTTTGGCTTTTTCCGCCTCAAGCGCTGCTTT
The DNA here is from genome assembly GCA_017513135.1 of Oscillospiraceae bacterium. GTDB lineage: Bacteria > Bacillota > Clostridia > Oscillospirales > Ruminococcaceae > RUG11783. Next base: position 63,106 of record JAFWDH010000002.1, on the reverse strand, counting down.
CTCGGCTTCGACCTCAGCCAAATAGTTCAGGTCCTCGAACGCGGAACGGTTATCGACGGCAGTGTCATACTTTGCCATGCCGTCGGAAGCGATGCTGACCTCGATGTCTTCCTTCGCAGCGGGTGCCATAAGGCTCTGAGGGCAGATCACGGCAGTGTCCCTAACTATATCAGGAACGCCGTCCCTCCCAAGGAAAGACACGAGCGCTTCGCCGACTCCAAGCTCAGAGATCCTGTCTTCAGCATTGAATGCGGGATTCTGTCTCATGGTAGAGGCGGCAGCTTTCACTGCTTTCTGCTCTGCGGGAGTATACGCTCTCAGGGCGTGCTGTATCCTGTTGCTCAGCTGCGCAAGGACGATCCCGGGTATGTCCGAAGGACTCTGAGTCACGAAATAGATCCCGACACCTTTGGAGCGGATCAGTCTGACGACCTGCTCTATCTTCTGCACCAGGATTTTCGGGGTGTCGGTAAATAACATGTGTGCTTCGTCAAAGAAAAAGACCAGCCTTGGCTTTTCCGGATCCCCGACTTCCGGCAGTTTCTCATAAAGCTCAGCCATCATCCACAGCAGCATCGTCGAATAAAGCACCGGATTGAGAGACAGCCTGGTACAGTCAAGCAGGTTGATAATTCCGTGTCCGTTCGGATCGGTCCTGATCCAGTCGCTGATATCCAGTGCGGGCTCTCCGAAGAACAGGTCGCCTCCCTGTGTCTCCAGAGGAAGGAGGGAACGTATTATGGTGTTAAGGGTAACTGTAGCCAGGTTCCCGTATGTCGCAGTATAGTCGGCCTTATGCTGATTCACGTATCCGACCATGGCCCGGAGATCCTTGAGATCAGTGAGGATCAGGCCGCGGTCATCAGCGATGCGGAACACCACGTTCAGGGCAGCCTGTTGTGCTGCCGTGAGTCCGAGTATCCTTGCGAGAAGATCCGGTCCCATCTCCGAGACGGCCGTTCTTACCGGATGTCCCGTCTCCCCATAAACATCCCAGAATGTTACCGGGTAAGACCTGTATGTGAAACAGTCTCTGACACCGAATCTGTCGATGCGTTTCTCCATTCCGTCATTCTGTTCGCCGGGCGTGACAAGACCTGAGACATCGCCTTTGATATCACAGAGAAACACAGGGACTCCGGCGTCTGAGAAAGACTCTGCCATTACCTTCATGGAGACCGTCTTTCCGGTGCCGCTCGCCCCTGAAATAAGTCCGTGTCTGTTGGCCATATTAAGGGGAAGGCAGACGCGTTCACCTTCTGCCAGGCCGATATATATGGAATCGCTTCCGTTGAGATACATGGGTTTCCTCCGGACTCAAAAGGCTATTTGACGGCGATCTGGCACATCTTCATGGCAGCCAGAGCGTTATCGTGGTTCTGTACTGTCGTTCCGGCGCAGCAGGACGAGTCTACAGATATAGGTACTTCAGGCATAAAAGCCTTAAGCAGAAGAGCATTCGAGATGACGCAGATATCCGTGCATACGCCGATCAGCTCTACGCTGTCGACCTTGCCGAGTTTATACATGCTGAGCATATATTCACCGAGATCAACGCTGCCGAAAGTCGGCTTATCAAAAACGGGACTGTCTTTCTCTTCTCTCAGACTTTCAAGAACCCCCGGTAGATTCCAGCCGTTTTCGCCTTTCACACAGTGTATGACGGGAAGATTGGCTCCTTCCTGTGTATCCATGTACTCGGGAGTATGTGTGTCTCTGGTAAAGATGACCTGACCGTCAAAACTGCGGATCTTTTCTGCAACGGCAGGGAGAATCATCTGAGCTTCGGCGGTTCCCAGAGCTCCGTCGATGAAATCGTTCTGCATGTCGACAACGATAAGGTAATTCATTCTGTCCTCCTTAACGAAAAGCCCGGCGTAAGGCCGGACTTTTACATATATTATTCGTTTCCTTTATCAAGTATCATATGCGCGCATTTGTAGACATCGCCGCATCCCATTGTAAGTACGAGATCACCTGGCTTGGCGATGCTCAGGACATGATCGCGGACCTCCTCGAAGGTCTCAAACCATACGGAACCGGGAATGAGATCGGCGAGGTCCTGTGTTGAGATGCCGTAAGTATTCTTTTCTCTGGAGCCCATTATCGCAGTCATCACTACGATGTCGGCTTTTGACAAAGCGTCGGCAAAATCTGTCAGAAGCAGTTTTGTCCTTGAGAAGGTGAACGGCTGGAACACCGCTATCACGCGGTCATATCCCATTGCAAGAGCCGCATCCAGAGTGACGGAAAGCTCCCTGGGATGATGGCCGTAGTCATCTGCTACAGTAACTCCGTTGAATTCACCGAGCATCTCAAACCTTCTTCCGGCTCCGCGGAAGCTTTCAAGCCCTTCTCTGGCACTGTCCGCGCTGATGCCAATCTCGGAGGCGGCGGCTATAGCGGCGGCAGCATTGAACACATTCTGTCTGCCGGGGATCCTGAGCGTGAATTCGCCCAGATCTTCTCCGCGGCGGCTGAGTCTGAAGCGGAAGAAAGCTCTGTCGTAGGGAGCAGCATCGGAGATGCGGTAATCAGCATCTTCGCTTTCTCCGAACCAAACGATCCTGCCCTCAAATCCTTCCAACGCCTTGACAGTGTTTGCGTCGTCCAGATTCGCAACTACCGCCTGAGATGCATTTTCAGCGAAACGGCGGAACGACTTCATTGAGTTCTCTATGGTGCCGAAATAGTCCAGATGATCATTGTCGATGTTCAGTATTATCGAGTAGGACGGCGAGAGATGAAGGAATGTGTCTTTGAATTCGCACGCCTCACATACAAAGTTGGACGACTCGCCGACTCGGCCGTATCCGTTGATCAGAGGCAACTTCCCGCCTATCAGGGCAGACGGATCGTATCCTGCCTTGATAAGGATCGATGTGAGCATACAGGTCGTGGTGGTCTTTCCGTGAGTACCGCTCACACACATGGAATTGCTGTACAGAGTCGTGATGTATCCGAACATATCAGCTCTGGGGATCACAGGTATCCCAAGCTCATTTGCACGGGCGACCTCAGGGTTATCGGAGAAAAGCGCCGCAGTCACCACCAGCATGGATGCACCGTCGACATTCTCTGCCTTGTGGCCTATGCAGACATCTATGCCCATGGCTCTTTCGTATTCTATGATGCTGCCTTCATTCACATCGCTGCCGGAGATCTCGTGTCCCAGTGAATGAAGTATCTGCACGATCGGGAACATGCCGGAACCGCCTATGCCGACAAAGTGGATCCTTCCGCCTCTTCCCAGAAGTTCAGCTATATCGTATGCCAATGTATTGTCCTCCCGTTAACGGGCTTGTGCCCATAAAAATCCATTTTAATAATTATAATACGAATCGGAATTCTTATAAAGGACCACAGAGTGGCGGGAGCGCAGTACGGGTGAGGCTGACAAGCGGGCTTTGGTGTATAATTAACCCAGTAAAAAAGGCATAGGGGGATCATATGATGGATATCAGGAAAACAGCCATGGAGGCAGCCGGAAGAGCAGGCCTGGCCTATGTGGAGCCGGCGGAATACGCATTTGAGAAAAAAGTCTACGCAGCCGGAGAACTGGCTGGTTATATAGACCATACACTGCTTAAGCCGGAGGCTTCGCAGGATGAAATCGACACTGTCTGCGAACAGGCGCTGAAATACGCCTTTGCGAGCGTGTGTGTGAACCCGACCTATGCGAAGCAGGTGGCACGTAAACTGAGCGGCAGCGGAATAAAGACCTGCTGTGTCATAGGATTTCCGTTCGGTACGCATGCGAAGGAGATAAAGGCGGCGGAAACGGAAAAGGCAATAGACGACGGAGCCGAAGAAGTCGATATGGTGATCGATATAGCTAATGTCAAGAACGGGGACTGGAGAAAGGCATACGAGGATATCCGTGCAGTCGTAGAAGCTGCCGATAGGAAAGCTCTCGTCAAGGTGATCATAGAGACAGCGCTTCTGACAGATGAGGAAAAGGTCGGTATATGCACAATTGCAAGGCTTGCCGGAGCAGACTATGTCAAGACTTCCACAGGTTATTCAAAAGGGGGAGCCACGACAGAAGATGTGGAGCTTATGAGAAAGACTGTCGGAGCTGATATGGGAGTGAAGGCATCCGGAGGGATAAGGACATTCGATGATGCCGTGAACATGCTTAACGCAGGAGCAAGCAGGCTCGGATGTTCAGCCGGTGTGGCCATAGTGACCGCCTGACATCTTCAGCTCGAACGGAGAACATAAAAGGGAGGACATTGTCCTCCCTATTTCGTATCCGGTCATTCCTGCCTATTCAAGGCCGTCTTCCTGCCTGTACTTTCTGATGAACTCAAAGACTTTCGGGATATAGAGGTTCCAGCTGTCCCAGTCATGCATGCCATGTTCCTCATACCAGTCTATGTGAACGCCCAGATTTTCAGCGAACTCTTTGAATTCGATGTTTCCGGCTCTCGTGAAATCCTCAAGACCTACGCAGAAGGCGAATCTGGGAAGAGGACTTCCGTTCTTTACGTTGCGTTCAAGAAGCCAGTATATATCCTCTTCAGTTCCGAGGATGGCTTTGGGGTCATCCTCATGCCCGTAGATGTTTGTGAAGAATTTTCCGACCGACCTTCCCGTGCCGTTGACATAGTTTCTGACGACCTCGACGCCGGAGGAGATCGGAACACAGATGCTGTATCTGTCCGGGTCTACGAGAGAAAGCTTGAGAGCGCCGCCTCCGCCCATGGACATACCTGAGATGAAATTGTCTTCACGTCTGCGGGATACCGGGAAGTGAGTATAGATGTATTCTGGCAGTTCCGTACGGAAGTAATCCAACCAGTTCGGCCCGTAAGCCATATTGGCATAACTGGATGTCTGAGCGTCCGGCATTACGACTGCATAATTGTACTTATCCGCAAGGACCTGTACCGGCGTGCAGTCATGCCAGTCGGCGTAGTTGTCAGAGCCTCCGTGCAGCAGCCATAGCACAGGAAGAGGCTTCTTATCCCCGTACAGTTTTCTGAAGTCGGTGTCAGGCTGATGTACCCCGGTGGGAAGGATTATCCTCACCTGCGTAGCGAGTCCGATGGTCTTCGGATTGAAGCGTAATGTCATAACTGCCATGTCAGTTCACTCCTTTCGGGATATCGAGCCAGTCAAGGAAGCTCTCAACGTATCCGTCCCAAAGGTCGAACGAGTGTCCGCCTTCTCCGCAGAGATCGGTGATATCGCATCCTGCCGCCCTGAATTTTTCAACAGCGCCGGATACCTGCCTGAATCCGAAATCCTTGTTGCCGACTACCGACCAGAGTCTCGGACATCTCCCTTCCCTGACGAGATTGGAAGCCATCCAGATGAGGTCTCCGTTCGTTCCGCGGATGTTGTCCGCGCTTCCGAAGGCGTTGGTGAATGTCGGCGACAGCACAGCGTTTCCGTCATTTGCCGTTCCGGACAGTATGCTGACGATATCAAGAGCTCCGCCGAACGCGCCTGCGGCGCAGTAACTGTCGGGATTGTTCAGCGCAAGCTTGTAAGCGACATATCCCCCCATGGATGCACCGCCGGTATAGTTCTCCTCTTTCCTTGCGGAAAGGCAGGGGAGCATGTAGTGCATTGCGGCGGGGAGTTCATCATTGACCATCGTCCAGTAATTCATTCCGTGGACCATATTCTGTCCGTGACCGTTGGACATCGCAGGCATGATCACTGCGAGGCCGCGGCTGTTAGCGTAACGGTCTATGGATGTCAGCCTGAGCCATTCCGTGCAGTCCTGATTGGCTCCGTGGAAGAGCCAGAGTACCGGATACGCCCTGTCGGCAGGTCTGTCCGGCAGTGAAACTATGACTTCCTCATGGAACCCTAGGGCACCTGATCTGAAGTCCATTTCCAGAAGTGCCATTGTCTGTTCTCCTTTCACGAGGGATCGTGCCCTCTCTGAGTAAACTCTAGCGGTGCCGCGTGATTAAGTCAATAACAGAGTCGAGAGGCGACGGCCTGCCGGGGGAAAACAGAAAAAGAATGAACAAAAGAGGTATATGTATCTCGACACTTCTGTTTTGCGGAAGTTATAATTATGAACGGATGCTGACAGAGCGGAAAAGGTGAAAAACCGGGAGGTAGACCTTTGAGAATAGGGTTTGACAATGACAAATATCTGAGAGAACAGTCCAGCCAGATCATGAAGAGAATGGCTGAGTTCGACGGCAAGCTTTATATGGAATTCGGCGGAAAACTGTTTGATGACCACCATGCTTCCAGAGTTCTCCCCGGATTTGAGCCGGACAGTAAGATCCGAATGCTGATGCAGGTCAAGGATCAAGCTGAGATCGTGGTAGCGATCAGCGCAGGCGACATAGAGAAGAGCAAGAAGAGAGACGATTACGGCATCACATATGAAGACGAGGTGCTGAGAGTCGTGGATGCATTCCGCGACAGGGGGTTGTTCGTCGGCAGTGTGGTTATCACCAGATTTGCCGGACAGTCTTCCGCGGTGGCGTTCAAGAGAAAACTGGAATCTCTCGGACTCAGTGTGTTCCTGCACTATCCCATAGAGGGATACCCGACCGACGTTGACCATATAGTGAGTGATGAGGGCTTCGGAAAGAATGACTACATAGAGACTACAAGAAAACTCGTTGTCGTCACCGGCCCCGGCCCGGGAAGCGGCAAAATGGCGACCTGTCTCTCGCAGCTCTATCATGACAGCAAAAAAGGACTGAAATCCGGGTACGCCAAATTCGAGACGTTCCCGATATGGAACATACCTCTCAAACATCCCGTGAACCTTGCTTATGAGGCTGCGACAGCAGACCTCGACGACGTCAATATGATAGACCCGTTCCATCTCGAAGCTTACGGCGAGACCACCGTAAACTATAACAGGGACATAGAGATATTCCCTGTACTCAGAGAGACTTTTACCAGGATATTGGGATATTGCCCGTACAAGTCACCGACAGATATGGGTGTAAACATGGCGGGATTCTGCATCATAGACGATGATGCCTGTGAGGAAGCTTCCCGCAATGAGATAATCAGAAGATACTACACAGCTCTGGTCAAGCAGAGGAAAGGCGATGATGACGGCCATGAAGCTTCCAAGATAGAGATGATCATGAAGCAGGCCGGTATAAACGTCTCCGAGAGGAAGGTCATCAGCGCTGCTCTTGAAAGGGAAGAGGAGACCGGAAGACCCGCCTGCGCCATTGAACTACCTGACGGAATGATACTGGCAGGAAAGACTTCAGATCTGCTCGGGTCCGCCTCGGCAGCACTGCTCAACGCGCTCAAGTATCTTGCTGACATACCGGATCCGGTACTGCTCATGCACAGCGGCATAATCAAGCCTGTCCAGGAACTGAAGAACTCCATCGCTGCCAGGACGTCAGGACTTCTTCACATAGATGAGATACTGATAGCTCTGTGTATATGCGCTGTAAACGACAGAAATGCCGCAGCCGCACTGGCGGAGCTCGGTAAGGTCAGGGGAAGCGAACTTCATTCTACGGTGATACTGTCATCCGTCGACCTTAACACCCTGAAAGAGCTGGGCATCAACGTCACCTGTGAGCCTAAGTTTGAGACGCAGAAACTGTACAATACATAACATTGACTGGATCCCGATATGCCCGGATGCTGTCGGGGGAAACGATAAAATGACCGGCCGGAACACCGTGCCGGTTTTTACTTATCAGAGCTTTTTTGATAAAATTAGCGCTGAAAAGAAACTGAGAAAGCAAGCAGAAAAGACATGAGCAAAAGTGCCAAAAAGAAAAAAAGAAAGAACAGCGCGTATACGGAAGCCAAGAGGGCACTTGAGGCTCAGAACGGCAGCTCCGGGAAGAAAAGCGGGACCGGCAAGAGCAAAAAAGACAGTTCCGCAGCAGTAAAGAAGAACGGCAGGAAGCAGGAAAAGGGGAAGAAGGAAACAGCAAAGAGCGGAGAGAAGAGGAAAAAGCAGGAAGAAGAGCGCAGCACCGGATCTGCTGACGAAACAGATATACAGCAGCAGACTGATGAGCCTGCGGCAGAAACTGCCATCGATACCGGCAGCAGCAAAGCGGTTCAGGAAAAAACGTCGGGTGTTCCGGTTGTTCTGGTATGCATAGTGTCGCTTCTTGTCTGGGAAGTCCTGTTCAAAACACTTACTGTCAGAAATCCCGATCCTCAGGGCTGGCTCCTGACGGGCGGCTACTGTATCGTCTTCGGAACGCTGATCGGCACTGCGATCACATTGCTGGGAGAGAAAGCCGGGCGCTGGGTGCTCGCCGCCGCGGAAACGGCAGGCTTTGCCGTGTACACCGGTCAGTACGTGCATTATCTGTTCTATTCATCTTTCTTTTCACTTTTCTCGCTCATGAGCGGAACTGGACAGGTCGCTCAGTTCGCTGATTCGATACTGAGAGTCATGATGAAGCACTTTTTCAGTATCCTGCTTCTGCTTCTGCCTGCCGCTGTGAGCGTCATCCTTGCTTTCAGCAAAAAGATGTCTTTCAGGATGTCGGTCGCAGCCAGAGCGGTTTGCGTCGTTTTGGCGGCAACAGTATTCTTCTGTATACCTGCTGCACTGAATAAAGAAGACGGCAGGATGTATTCGCCGTACAACATCTACCATGAGATCAATTCGCCGTTCTACTCCGTCAGATATTTCGGGCTTGGAGAGACGATGGTCATCGATGCGTACAGATATCTTACGGGATTTGAGGAGAAGACAGTCATAGTTGCTCCTTCTGCTGTGCAGCAGGATGATGACGGAGACGTGGAGTACAATGTGACAGCTGTTGATTTTGCGTCTCTTGCGGATTCTGAGAGCAGGGAAACGATAGCTGACATGCACAGATATTTCGCAGTTGCCAGACCTACCGAAAAGAATGACTACACCGGCATTTTTGAAGGTAAAAATCTCATCTATATAGTCGCGGAAGCGCTGTGCTACGGCGCTATAGATCCCGAGATCACGCCGACACTGTACAAGATGGCATCTGAAGGAATAAACTTTACGAATTACTATTCACCGCTGTATTATGCCAGCACTTTCGATGGTGAGTACATGACTCTCCTGTCCCTGATCCCCAGAGACGGGGAATGGAGTCTTTATACCGCGCGAAACAATGACCTTCCCTATTCGTACGGAAACGCATTCAGAAAAATCGGATACAGGTCTGAGGCATATCACGGATGGTGGTATGATTATTACTACAGGGATGAAACTCATCCCAATCTCGGATACGGATGGAATGCCGTAGGTTCGGGTCTTGACGTGAACGCCGGCTACTGGCCGCCGAGCGATGTAGAAGTGGTGGAAAAATCCGTGCCGGAGTATATCTCGGACTCCCCGTTCATGGTCTACTACCTTTCCATAAGCGGGCATCTCGGATATACATTCAGCGGGAACACTATGGCATCAAAGCACCGGGATGAAGTGGCGGATCTGCCTTACACGGAGCCGGTGCGCGCATATTATGCATGTCAGAAGGAGTTCGATGATTCTCTGTCGCTGCTTCTCAGCGATCTTGAAGCAGAGGGCATACTTGATGACACGGTGATAGTTATATCCAACGACCACTATCCATACGGGCTCCTGAACGATGAACTCAGAGAATTCTGCGATTATATAGAAAACGAAAAGTTTGACATACATAAGGGCGTCTTCCTGATCTACAACTCCGCGACCGAAGGCAGACAGGTGGACACTGTCTGTTCCAGCCTCGACGCGCTGCCGACGGTAAGCAATATGTTCGGCCTGGAATTCGATTCGAGACTTGTCATGGGAACCGACGTGATGTCAGGTCAGGAGCCTGTAGTGATACTGTCAGACAGAAGCTGGAAAACATCCAGCGGGACTTATGATGCCTCGGAAGACACCTTCCACAAAGCCAGACTGGCAGAGATAGGACAGAACTACGTGGACGAGATGAATCAGAAGGTTTACTACAAATTCCTTATGTCGAGATATATCCTGGAATATGATTATTACAGCCTTATAAACTGAGGGAGAGGAAAATGAGTCTTCTTAAAGAGATACTATACGGTCTCGCCGGAGGAGCTTTCGGAGCCTTTCCTCTGTCATTTTCCGGGCTGGCTTCTCTTGCCGGACATTTCACGGGTATTGAAACGCAGACTGACGGTTTGGCTGCTCTGTGCGTGATCGGAGGCACTGCGCTGGCTTTCCTTTTACGGTATTTCAGAAAGATATCTGCGTCGCTCGCCGGAACGTTCAGGATGCTGATCAGTATGGTATGGAAAGGATTCAGTTACGAGAAGGAAGCTACTGCGAACCAGAGAGACGCAGTGATGACCCTGCTGTCTGTTCTTCCGACGGCGCTGGTGTTTCCGATCGGCAGTAAACTGACGGTCATCATGACTGACGGGGACGTCATCGTTGAGGGTATATGCTTTCTGCTGTGCGGGGCTGTGCTGACTGCGGCATGCAGGAATCCTGTGACAGACAGAGCAGACGGGCAGATGCGGGCGGATCATGCGCTCATTATAGGAACCGTCTGCGCACTTTCGGTGCTGCCGGGCATCTCTGCTGTGGCTGTCGGAATGTCTGTTGCAGTTCTGCTGGGGTATGAGCCGTCTTTTGCGTTCAGACGCTCACTCCTTCCGTCGCTGACGGCGGAGCTGTTTTCGGTATTATCCGGTCCGCTGGATGCAGCTGCCGGTACCGATATCACCGTGATCGCAGTGAGCACAGCGGCTGCCGCTGCGGCAGGACTGGCGGCAGTCTGGCTTTCCGGGATACTTATAAAGAAGGAAAAAATGACAATATTTGCGTATATATCGCTCGCTGTCGGACTGGTTGCCGTCATAGCGGGCACAGTTGAAACAGCGTCGGGAATGACTTGGGCAGAACTGATCGATGCGCTGAAAGGATAACGTATGGCCGAGAAGAAAAGAGGCAGACCGAGCAAAAAAGACCTGGAGAAGAAGAGACAGGAAGAAGCCAGAAGACGCCGTGAAGAACAGCTGAGAGGGATCAGGTCGGCGGTGCTTATGGCTTTCGGGGTGTTCTTTGTGGCTCTGGTGATCGTAGAGGGTGAGAAAGCATGGAAATTCATGCACGATGCGTGTTTCGGGATCCTGGGGTATCTCGCCTATCTGGTGGGACCGGTGCTCATCCTCTTCGGAGTGTTTGAAGGATCCGGCAGAAAGATCAGAGCATTTGATGTGCTGAAATGGGTCGGCCTGGCACTTACGGTGTCGGGCATGACGTATATATTCTCCATTGTTAGACCGACGGGGGACACGTTCCTTGAGATCGTGAGCGATCTCTACCAGATGGGAGCTGATAAGATAGGGACCGGGATAATATCTGCTGTTCTCGGATGGCCGCTGGAGAGATATCTTGGGACCTCCGGCGCCAAGATAACTATAATGGTCCTTGCACTGCTGACACTGATGTTCCTGACAGGGAAGACTTTCGTCGATCTTTTCCTGTTCGCCAGAAAAGGGTTCATCGCTGCCAGGGAGAGCGTCAGGGAGGCGAGACAGGCTAGAAGATTGGAGGAAGCAAGACGGTTTGTGGAAGCTACCAGTCTTGAGAACTTGCGGCAGGCTGATGATTTTGAAGAGAAGGCAAAAAGAATAGATATCCCGTATGACGGCAGAAAAAAAGCTCAGGATATCCCTTTGGACGGCGAAAGAGTTTCTTTCGATCCCGGTCGGGAAAAGACAGTCTCGAAGCATATGGAGCCGCGTCCGGATTTTGATATAGATATGGGACCTGATTTTGACCCTACAGCCGAGGGTATCGAACTGGATCCCAAGGGACCGGCAGGACCTGTCATTAAGGATGTGCTGCAGAACGAGATCTTTGCCGAGTTTGATCCGGAGGGATCCGGCCAGACTATGGAGGAGTACAGAAAAGCGAGCACGATGTTCGCCGAAACAGAACGCAAGATGAAGGAAGCCTCCGAAGCAAGCGTAAAGGTCGACGAGGAGGTCGGAAGGCTCGCAAAGAACGCCGACGCTCTTTATCTGAAGAATGCCAATGCCGAAGCGGCAGTAATAAAGGAGAAGAAACAGCCGAGAAACTACAGACGGCCTCCGATCTCGCTGCTGCACAGACAGGTGACAGGAAACGAGAGGTCTCTTGAGACAGAACTTTCAAGAAACGCAGAGAGACTGGTCGGAACGCTGGAGAGCTTCGGCGTCAGGACAAGGGTAACTAACATCTCCAGAGGACCTACGGTCACGCGGTACGAGCTTCAGCCGGAGATGGGCGTCAGGATCAACCGGATAGTCAGCCTTGCTGACGATATAGCGCTGAATCTCGCTGCAGAGTCAGTCAGGATCGAAGCGCCGATACCCGGCAAGTCTGCAGTCGGCATAGAGATACCGAACGCAACGAGGCAGACGGTCGCTCTCAGATCAATAATCGAGAGCGAGGAGTTCCAAAATGCCAAGGGATCTCTCACATTCTCGCTCGGGAAGGATGTAACCGGAGCGGTCAAGGTCGACGATATAGAGAAAATGCCGCACCTGCTGATAGCCGGCGCGACAGGAATGGGAAAATCCGTTTGTATTAACTCTATCATTCTCAGCCTGCTGTACAAGTGCTCTCCCGACGATCTGAGGCTTATACTAGTGGACCCGAAGATGGTGGAGTTCGGAAGCTACAACGGTATACCCCACCTTTATATGCCGGTCGTGACCGATCCGAGAAAGGCGGCCGGAGCACTGGGGTGGGCTGTGTCCGAGATGCTCAAGAGATACAGGACCTTCAGCGAGAGCGGATGCAGGGATATCACTTCCTACAACTCCTATGTTGAGAAGCTTTTGAGCAATCCGGGATACGAACCGCCTGAAGGGGAGGATGAGCCTGAAAAGCTGCCCAGGGTAGTGGTGATAATCGATGAGCTCGCCGATCTGATGATAGCAGCTCCCAACGAGGTGGAAGAGGCGATACAGAGGCTGGCTCAGATGGCGAGAGCAGCCGGCATGTATCTGATCCTTGCTACACAGAGACCTTCCGTCGATGTCATAACCGGTGTCATCAAGAACAATATCCCGTCCAGAATAGCATTTGCGGTATCTTCACAGGTCGACAGCCGGACGATCCTCGATGCGGTGGGTGCCGACAAGCTTCTGGGAAGAGGAGATATGCTCTACGCTCCCGTGGGTACCAATAAGATGGTGAGGATACAGGGATCTTTCGTCTCGGAAGAAGAGGTGGAAGCAGTCGTATCATATATCAAGAAATACAACAGTGAAGATTATGATGAGGATGTGATACAGGAGGTCGAGCGCCTTTCTGTCAAGGAGAAGGGCAAAGCAAGCGGAGCGTCGTCCGGTGATGAGGGCGCTTCGGAAGACGACATGTTCGAGGCTGCGGTTGAAGTGGTCCTGGATGCAGGTCAGGCTTCCACATCCATGCTTCAGAGAAAGCTTAAGATCGGATACGCGAGAGCGGCGAGGATCATGGATGAGATGGAACAGGCAGGAATAATATCCGAGCCGGAAGGAAGCAAGCCAAGACAGATCAGGATAACCAAACAGCAGTGGCTCGAAAGGACTACTACAAGAGCGGACTGAAAACACAACATAACGAAAAAGCCGCGGACGTCATGCGTCTGCGGCTTGATTATTGATATGATAAACTGAACGCCGATAATGGGCGCGGAAGAAAGAACTAGATCGCGGATGCATTATCCGCAGTGATGACCGCCGTCATCCCATCAACGCAAGAGATCGTTCCTGTCACTATGTCATTGCGGGATGATCCTTCTGCTATGACTTTCGCAGGTATGTATCTGTCTGTATAACCGCTGAAGCTGCCGTCGGGAAGCCGCTGCTCAAGGATGACGCGGGCGCGCTGCCCGCTGAAGCTCTCCGTAACAGAAGCTGAAACGGCATCAAGTTCCTTTTTCATAAGGGATGCCCTGCGCTGTTTCTCGGCTCTGGTGAGCTGTCCGGGCATGGAATAAGCCATCGTGCCGGACCTTCTGGAATAAGGAAAGATGTGGGTCCTGAGAAAGCCTATGCTTTTGCAGAACTCCAGGCTCTCGGTAAAATCCTCCTCGGTTTCGCCCGGAAAGCCGCAGATTATATCAGTAGTGAAGGTCGGTCTGTCAAAACGTTCTTTTATCCTGTCACAGATTTCCCTGTACTGAGCGGAGGTATAGCGTCTGTTCATGCGCTTTAGAGTGCGGTCGCAACCGCTCTGGAGGGAGAGATGGAACTGCGGACAGAACTTGCTGCAGGAGGCGAACTTATCCATCATCCCGTCTGTCATTATGTCGCACTCCAGAGAACTGAGCCTGACGCGTATGACTCCTTCCGGAACTGCTGCGGCAAGAACGGCATCCCCCAGGTCGCAGCCGATGTCCGTGCCGTACGCTGCAAGATTGATGCCGGAGAGAACTATCTCGTGATATCCTTTATCCGCAAAAGAAATGCACTGTCTGGTGATCTCATCCAGAGGCATGGATCTTACGGGACCTCTCGCTTTCGGAATAGCGCAGTATGTGCAGTATTTCTCACAGCCGTCCTCTATCTTGAGAAAGGCGCGGTTGTGCTCGAGAAGCTCATCGGCGTCAAGGCATTCAAACTCTGCCCCGGCAAGATCCCTTACGTCCCTGACGGGCTGTCGGTCTTCGATAAAACTGATCACCAGATCCGGAATCGAGGAACGGTCTCCGTTTCCGGTGATAATATCGGCACCGGTCTTTTCTGCCGCTTCAGGATATGCCTGAGGCCAGCAGCCTGTAATGACGGTTACAGCTTGCGGATTCTCTCTCTTTACACGATTGAAGAAGAAGCGGTCCTTCCTGTCTGCGTTCCCAGTCACGGTGCAGCAGTTGATCACGACTACATCAGCATCGGAAAAACTGTCCGCGGTCTCGAATCCCTTCTGTTCAAACAGCTTGAGAATTGCGGCGGACTCATAGAAATTGACTTTGCATCCGAATGTTTCGATATAAACTTTCAAGGGAGGAACCTCCGTGTCTGTGTCTCTGACTAGTATATACAAAAAGACCGAAAAACAGAATAATTTCCGTCACTTTTGCCCCGTGTGAATAACGGCGTTTCCTTGAAAACGTAAGCTGAGAAATATTATCATTTAGTTGGATAAACAGTGTGTGAACAGGATAGCGCACTGATAAATAAAGGAGACTGCAGATGCTGAGATATGATGTCGGCCTTTTGGATGGATTCCTCACAAGGGGGGAGTTTGACTCAATAAAAGAAGAGATCGCCACAGCTTCCGCTGCACTTAGAGAAGGCTCCGGAAGAGGCAATGACTTTATCGGCTGGAGGGATCTTCCGGCTGTTTTTGACAGAGAGGAATATGCAAGGATAAAGCAGGCTGCCGAAAGGATCCGCAGCCAGAGCGGCATCCTTCTGGTGATAGGTATCGGAGGCTCCTATCTCGGAGCCAGAGCGGTCCTGGAACTAATCAAGGGCGAGCTTCACAACGAGACCGGTGGGCTCAGAGTCTATTTCACGGGGAACTCGCTGTCGCCCGGGGATCTTGAAGATCTTCTTAAGCTCTGTGATACGGCGGATGTTTCAATAAATGTCATATCAAAATCCGGTACTACCACCGAACCGGCTGTGGCATTCCGTATCTTCCGCGACTATCTCATAAAGAGATACGGTGAAGAGGAGTCAAGAAAAAGGATATACGCGACCACTGACAGAACAGGCGGCACGCTGAGAAAGCTCTCCGAAGAGCAGGGATATGAAACCTTCATTATCCCCGGAGACGTCGGGGGAAGGTTCTCTGTCCTCACTCCTGTGGGACTGCTTCCTCTTGCGGCTGCGGGAATTGACACTGACATGCTGCTTAAAGGCGCAGAGGATATGATGAAGGCTGTCAGCAGCGATGACACGCTCGTAAATCCGACGAACAGATATGCGGCTGTCAGGAATCTGCTGCTCAGATCGGGAAAGAGCGTTGAGATACTGAGCTGTTTTGAACCGAGATTCAGAATGATGGGTGAGTGGTACAAGCAGCTGTTCGGCGAGAGCGAAGGCAAGGAGCATAAAGGACTGTTCCCGTCTACATGCGTGTTCACATCCGATCTGCATTCCATGGGACAGTACTGTCAGGACGGTTCAAGGATCATATTTGAGACTCTGGTGAAGTTCGCTCAGGTCGATTCCGGGATCACAGTGAACCGCGAAGAAGAAGACTTTGACGGACTCAATTATCTTGCAGGCAGGAAGATACACGATATAAATACCGTGGCTTCCGATGCGACGATGTCTGCACATACCGAGGGAGGCGTCCCCTGCTCGGTAATAGAGTGTGAAAAGCTTGACGAGTATAACGTCGGAGAACTCATATATTTCTTTGAAAGAGCCTGTGCGGTGTCCGGCTACACACTCGGAGTCAATCCTTTTGATCAGAACGGTGTGGAAGCTTACAAGCGCAACATGTTTGCGCTGCTGGATAAGCCGGGGTATGAAGAAGACAAAAAGAGACTTCTTGAGAAAAGATAGAGGAGACAAAAATGATAAAGCTTATAGTGGGGTCCAAAGGTTCCGGAAAGACAAAGACCATCATCGATATGATGAACAAAGCTGTTGACGAATCCGGCGGACACATAGTCTGCATTGAGAAAGGCATGAAGTCCACATATAATATCAAATCCAGCGTAAGGATCATTGATGTCGATGACTACAACATAAGAGGATACGATCAGTATTTCGGCTTCTTTATGGGAGTCCTTGCGGGAGACTATGATATCGTGGAAGTCTACCTTGACGGTGTCCTCAAGGTCGGAGACGGAGACATAGAAGGGCTGGGAGTTCTTCTGGACAAGTTTTCAGACATAGCTCCTGAACACGTCAGCATCATCGTCACGGTGTCCTGCAGCATGGATGAGCTGACAGATTCAGTCCGCAAGTATCTCTGAAGCGCAGATACTCAGTAAACAGCAGGGATTTTCGGGAAAGCATGAAAAAACAGAAAAAGACTGTTGACACTCAAACTTCCCGCAGATATAATAATCAAGCACGCTTTTTTGAAGCGCGCTTTTATGACTGATGAGGAGGTGCTAGGCATGGCAGTACCGAAAAGAAAAACCAGCAAGGCGCGGCGCGATAAAAGACGCTCCTCCGTTTGGAAGATAGCCGCCCCGACGCTCGTAACCTGCCCCCAGTGCGGACAGTTCATGGTCCCGCACAAAGCTTGCGGAAACTGCGGTTATTACAAAGGCCGTGAGGTTATCAACAAGGAAGCTTAACGCAACATTCAAAGACGGGGAAGAACATCCTCGTCTTTTTTGTTTTGTATAGAGGAATTATGGCAGTGAAGATCACGGGGACCCTGGAAGGATCCCCCGCTTCAAAACTGAATATCTTGCCGGGATCCATGCTGGTATCCGTAAACGGAGAAGAGATAGAGGACGTCCTTGATTACGGCTTCTACACAGCGGCTGAAGAGCTGGAACTTCTCATCCGCAGGGAAGACGGCAGCGAGGAGAGGCTGCACGTCCATAAGCGTGAATATGAGGAGCTCGGTATTGAGTCAGGGACCTTCCTCATGGACAGGGAGCATGCCTGCAGAAACAGATGCATCTTCTGTTTTATCGACCAAAATCCGCCCGGAATGAGGGACTCGATCTATTTCAAGGACGATGATATGCGGCTGTCATTTCTGTTCGGCAGCTATGTAACGCTGACAAACCTGACAGATCATGATGTGGACCGCATAATAAAGATGAAGATCTCTCCGGTAAACATATCTGTACATACGACAGAGCCGGAGCTCCGGTGCATGATGATGGGCAACAGGTTTGCCGGAGACAGTCTCAGACATCTATACCGCCTAGCCGGTTCCGGTGCCGACATAAACTGCCAGATAGTGGTATGCAGGAACTGGAATGACGGAGAGCATCTCAAACGGACGCTCACGGACCTGACAGATCTGTGTCCAGCTGTCGGAAGCATAGCTGTCGTGCCGGTAGGTCTGACGGGCCACAGGGAAAAACTCACGAAGCTGGAATCATTCGACAGGGAGAGCGCACGTGAGGTCATAGAGATCATAAAGCCCTTCCAGGAGATGTGCCTTGCCAAATATGGGGACAGAATAGTCTATCCGTCGGATGAGATGTATATCATAGCCGAACAGAAGCTTCCGGATGCCGGTGAGTACGGCGAATATAAGCAGCTGGAGAACGGCGTTGGAATGGTGTCCATGTTTGAGGACGAGTTTCTCAGCGCGCTGGAGCTTGAAGAAGGCGACAGTGTGGAGAGATATGCAGATGTAGTTACGGGACTTATGTCATACAGTTTCATATCCGGCCTTACCGACAGGATAAAGGACAAGTTCCCGCGGACTCATGTCAGAGTCCACGGCGTCAGAAACGATTTCTTCGGACCGACCATAACGGTCTCCGGACTGCTGACCGCGACCGATATTCTGGCTCAGGTAAGCAGGGATGATATCAGAGCAGACAGGATAATCCTTCCGGAATCCGTCCTCAGAAGAGACGGGGACAGATTCCTGGATGACATAACAAAAGAGGAGTTTGAGCAGCGGATCGGCCTTCCGGTAAGGACCGACGAGGACGGGGCCGACCTGCTGGACGCAATACTCGGGAGATAGTATCGGGAAATGAGACAGGCAGTAGCGATAGTGGGAAGACCCAATGTGGGCAAATCCACTTTCTTCAACAAGATGATAGGCGAGCGCCGTTCCATCGTGGACGATATGCCCGGCGTGACCAGAGACAGAGTCATTGGTGAGTGCGAGTGGGGAAGGTACAAGTTCTCACTTATAGACACGGGCGGCCTCGAGATCGGCAACAACGAAGGGTATATGCCGCATATAAGGCAGCAGGTCGAACTTGCAGTGGAGACCTCTGCAGTCATCGTTATGCTCACTGATATCAGAGCAGGCGTGACCGCCGCGGATCAGGAGCTTGCGACCATGCTCAGACAGTCCGGAAGGCCGGTGATACTCGTAGTGAATAAGGTCGACTCGATCGGAGAACTGCCTGCGGAATTCTACGACTTCTATACGCTGGGACTTGGCGACCCTTATCCGGTCAGCTCGGTCCACGGTCACGGTACAGGAGACCTGTTGGATAAGATATGCAGCTACCTCGATGACCCTGTGGAGGAGGAAGAGGAAGACGACAGCATCAAGGTCGCGGTGATAGGAAGACCGAATGCCGGCAAGTCATCCCTTGTAAACCGCATCATAGGCAAGGACAGAGTTATCGTGTCGGATGAAGCCGGAACGACCAGAGACTCCATCGATGTGGAATTCGAAAATGAACAGGGCAAATTCGTTTTCATTGATACTGCCGGGATGAGGAAAAAAGGCAGGATAACGGACAACGTAGAAAGATACAGCGTAATGAGAGCTCTTGCTGCTGTGGACAGAGCCAACGTGTGCGTGATAATGATCGATGCTACGGAAGGCTTTTCCGAACAGGACAGCAAGATAGCCGGGTATGCCCATGAACAGGGAAAAGGCTGTATCATCGCGATCAACAAATGGGACCTCGTCGTCAAAGATGACAAGACGATGGACGAGCAGAGAAGAAAGTACGAAAGCGATTTCAGTTTCATGGCGTATGCCCCGATAATCTTCATCTCCGCGAAAACAGGCCAGAGGATAGACCGGCTGCTTGAACTCATCAAGTTCGTGGATGAACAGAATGCCATGAGAATAACGACCGGTGCTCTCAATGAGCTCCTTGCAAGGGCCACCGCCCGCGTGGAGCCGCCTTCCGACAAAGGCAAGAGACTCAAGATCTATTACATAACCCAGCCAACCACAAGACCTCCTGCATTTGCGGTATTCTGCAACGATCCGGAACTGTTCCATTTCAGTTATCAGAGATATCTGGAGAACCAGATTAGAGAAGCATATGGACTGGAGGGGACTCCGATCAGACTTATGATCAGAGGAAGAGGCTGAGACCGAATATCCTTAAAGTAATGCATCCTCCCGTCATAGAGCGGGAGGATGCTGTTTGTCTCAGAGGATTTTTGACCGGGGTGATCGATGGAAACGAAGAAGATAACTGTAATGCCCTATGATGTGAAATGGGAAGAAGACTTTAAGACTTTAAGAGAAGTGATCCTTAGGAGTCTCGGGAATCTGGCGATACGTATAGAGCATATCGGGAGTACATCGGTCAGAGGAATGTCGGCTAAGCCGATAATAGATATGGATGTCGTGATAAATGACCGGAAAGACCTTAATGATGTCGTATCATCACTGGCAAATGCCGGTTATGTCTATGAGGGGGACCTCGGGATAGCTGACAGAGAGGCCTTTGCATACAAAGGAGAAGCGGAATTGCCGGAGCATCATCTGTATGTCTGTCCGGAGGATTCCCCGGAGCTCAGGAAGCATACCGCTTTCAGGGACTATCTGCGGACCCACCCCGATGCTGCACGAGAGTACAGCAGGATCAAGGAAAAAGGAGCAGACCTGTACCCTGATGATATTGAGAAGTATATACAGTACAAGTCTTCTTATATCCAAAAGGTATATGCTGAGCTTGAACTGTCCTGAATGGAGTACGTTCCGGAGAGCACATCAGCGTCTTTGGTTGTTCTGCCTGCCGCATGCGGCAGGCTTTTTTATTTCACGAAATGTTTTTCAAAAGCAGTCATAATACACAATAGAGTACAATGGATGATATATACTTAAGCAGGAGCCCTCTGTCAGAGGGCACGTGTCTGATCTGCCGGAAGGAAGGTCAGGACTGAACGGAGGGGAAAAGAACAAAATGACTTTGGCGGAATATCTGGCGATCTCGGCAACAGTCTTTTCGGCAGTTGCAGCGATCCTGGCGTGCATAGTCCTGGCAAGGCTGCATGCCTCTCGCTCAGAGTTTGGAAGGCTTGACGACATAAGAAGGGATATATCAGCTGAGTTCCGGTCCTCCAGAACCGAGAGCATACAGCAGACGCAGGCAATGAGCTCATCGCTCAATCAGAATATCGGCAGCAGCTTTGCAAGGGAGGATGCCCGGCTTGCGTCGATGCAGGACCTGATTGATGACCGACTCAGAGCCATGGACAAGAGGATCTCGGATTCCTCACTTCACAGCGAGGTGAAACTGGAGAGCATGAGAGACTCCATGGAAAAGCGGCTGCAGGCTATCAGGGACGATAGCAGCAGACAGCTCGATGAGATAAGGAATACTGTCGACGAAAAGCTTCAGAAGACGCTGGAGGACAAGATTGGTCAGAGCTTCCGGCTCGTGAGCGAGAGACTTGAGCAGGTCTACAGGAGCCTCGGGGAGATGCAGTCTCTTGCTGAAGGAGTAGGAGATCTTAGGAAGGTTCTTTCAAATGTAAAGACGAGAGGGATATTCGGGGAGCTGCAGCTTGGTTCAATACTGTCCGAGATCCTGTCTCAGGAACAGTATGAGACGAATGTGGTCACCAAACCCGGGTCAAACGATCCGGTCGAATTTGCGGTGAAGTTTCCCGGTGACGGAGGAGGAACGGTGTATCTCCCCATCGACTCCAAATTCCCGATGGACGCGTACCAGGCGCTGCTTGACGCTTATGATTCCGCAGACAAGGCGGCGGTTGATGCAGCCGGCAGCTTCCTTGAGACAAGGATAAGACAGGAAGGGAAAAAGATAAGAGACAAATACATATCACCTCCGAACACGACGGATTTCGCCGTGATGTTCTTTCCTGTTGAAGGTCTGTACGCTGAAGCGGTAAGGAGAGGCCTTGTCGATACGCTCCAGCAGAACTACAGAGTTAGCATAGCCGGTCCCACGACCATGGCTGCTCTGCTGAACTCTCTTCAGATGGGGTTCCGCACACTGGCGATCCAGAAGAGATCAGGAGAGGTCTGGAAGGTGCTTGGTGAAGTGAGGAATGAATTCGATACCTTCGGGGCGGTACTGGAGAGTGCACAGGGAAGGATCATGAAGGTCAACGAAGATCTGGACAAACTGATAGGAGTGAGGACGAGACAGATCCAGAGAAGGCTGAAGGATGTCTCAAAGCTTCCAGCTTCAGGAGCACCGGCTATCTCAGACGACTCGGATGACATCGGAATTACACTGTGAAAAAGCCGGAGCAGTCACCTGCTCCGGCTTATGTTTGTACGGTCTTTCAGTCCTGCGACGACTCTTCCATGATGAGTTCCGCTATGCGCGTCTTGTGAACAATATAACTGCCGTGTCCCTCTCCCTTGATGATCCTAAGCTTTGATCCGGGTATGGCAGCCGCGATCGCTTCAGTCTCCTTCTTGCGTATCAGATCCTTCTCCCCGGCCATGACAGTAGTCGGGACACTGATGGCAGACAGAGACTCGGCTGTGATATGCGGCTCGTTCAGCATCATCTTCAGCTTACTGTCCTTTGTGAAGAAGTACATTATCTTTATGAACAGTCTGAGACTGCTTTTCACGCCGTCGGGCGTGAGATTTGCGCCGCTCACGATAAGACGGCTGAGCCTGTCCGTTTTCTGGGCAAGAAGAAGGCCGATAATGCCTCCGTCGCTGAATCCGTAGAATGTGACATCCTTCAGATCCAGATCGTTGAGAAACACAAGAAGGTCGTCTGCCATATCGCTGTAGTGCAGTTCGCTGACCTTCGTGCTCTGGCCGTGATCTCTGGAATCAACGGTATAGACCGTGAATCTGTCCTTGAGGATATCTACAGCCTCATTGAAGATCGTGTGATCCTCGCCGTTCCCGTGCACCATGACAAGCGGACTGCCGCTTCCGACTACCTCATAGTACAGTTGTATGCCGTTAACATGCTGGAACATAGTTATAGCCTCCGATGATCTCCTGCTATTTTATTATAGATAGAGAATAACCCCTATTCGCTGATTTATCAATGCTGAAGTGATTGACATTGAAAGAGCGTTCGATTAGAATACTGCATGCAGTAGCGAGTGTGCTGGAATAGGCAGACAGGCACGTTTGAGGGGCGTGTGTCCATGACGTACGAGTTCAAGTCTCGTCACTCGCACCAGAAGACCGTTCCGCTATGGGACGGTCTGTTTTTATGCCCGAAGGGCTGCCGGAGACCGCGTGGACAGATGCGGGGACAAGCCGCTCGCCGATAATGTATAATTGAAGAGGTTACTATCGTGTGCATTTGCGGGAGGATGACGCTTGGACAGAGAAACGGATGAGATCATATACAGCCGTTTTCTCAAAGACGGAAAAAGTGACGATCTGCGCCAGCTGCTGGAGCGGCACAGAGAGAGCCTTACGTTGTTCATTTACGGATTTGTACGCAATATGGAAGATGCTGAGGATATCATGCTGAACGCTTTTGCGGTCACTGCATCAGGAGGCGCAGCATTCTCCGGCAAAAGCAGTTTCAAGACATGGCTCTTCGGGATCGCCAGGAATCTCGCCAGGAAGCATATCAGAAAGACAAGATCAATATTCGGAACAGCGGACTCGCTGGAGGCGGCTGACGTTCAGGAAGCAGAGGATGAACTCCTCAGAGAAGAGTCCCGAAGAGAACTGTACAGCGCGATGAGCACACTGCCGGACGATTACCGCAATGCCCTGTACCTGATCTATTTTGAAGATATGAGCCATGAGGAAGTTGCAGGAGTGATGCACAAATCAGTCAAGCAGGTATACAATCTCGTGTTCAGAGGAAAGCAGGCTCTGAAAAAAATACTGGAAGGATCGGAACTGGAAAATGCGCAGTATTGACGATCAGCTTATGGAGATAGAAAAAAGGAGCGAGTCTATCAGACTCGTCCGCGCCCGCAGGCGCACTGCCACAACCGCAGTTCTTGCCTCCGCGGTCTGTGTCGCTCTGATCTCTGTATTGTCGGTCACCTTGTCAGGCATGGATATGGCAATGCCTGCCGTATCCGGGGAGACGCCATTCGGCAGTCTGATCCTTATGAACAATGCTCTCCCGTATATGATAGTCGGTATTCTTGCATTCCTTCTCGGGATATCGTTCACCATGCTCTGCATACATGTCAGAGAGAGAAAAAAGGACAGAAAATGACATCATCCAACAGCATTTCCTCGGCGATGATGGTACTTGAGTTTGCCGTGCTGCTCGCGGTCTTTATAGCCTGCGCGAGGCTGAAGGGGGTCCACCCTGTCACGAAGCTCCTGTACCTGATGTGGATAGCCACTTTGTTCATAAGCAACCTTTATTACCTGACGCATGCGCTGCAGAATAAAGGTCTGTACCTGCCGTTCTCAGCAATGGACGTGGTGTCGGCCGGACTGTACACGCTTCTTCCCGCTGCGCTACAGCAAAACTTCTCCATCGACCTTAAAAAGGTCACGCCGTTCAACTCGGCGGGCGCTCTGTTTGGAGCCATCAATATCTGGCTGTGGATACTCTGGTCCGGATCATGGCTGGGGAATATCATTAATATGCTGCCGTTCGTCTATCTTTTGTATGTATGCTCCAGTTCGCTTGAAATAAGCGGAGCCTTCAGAAAGACGGATAAGATAGCGCTCATGACGGTTTCGGCTGTTATCTCAGTGCTTGAGACAGTCCTGTACTATTCGGAAGGAGCGCTGTATGCGGTGCTCGATACCGTAAGCTATATCATAATGTTCTCATGCTCGCTGTATCTTATCTTCAGGACTGTGGATGCTCTCGTCAGGGGAAGTGCAGACAAGGCGCTGGCGCTGTCGGCATCTTCATACGTGATGTCGATCATCACGACCTATATGAGTTATGAGCCCATCTATTTCGTTGCTGAGTTCATGGTGATCGTGACCATAGCGCTTACATATCTGGCTGTAAGGAAGAAGGGGAAGGAGGCATCGGAATGATATACTCCGAAAACGTTCTTCTGTGTCTCTCGATACCGCTTCTCATAACAGTACTGTTTCTTAGGGATATGCCGAGAAAGGTGCTGGAAGCATTTGTCCTGGGTATGATCATATGTCTGATGTCAGGCTATATCAGCGGATTCGCAAGGATCGTTTCAGGCATGTCTGCCGAAGACACTGCCGTATATGTCTCTCCGATCATTGAAGAGACAGTGAAACTGCTTCCGATACTGTTCACGATGTACGTGCTTGAGGCGGATGACAGAGAACTGTTCATCACCGCCGTGGCGATCGGTGCAGGTTTTGCGACGTTCGAGAACATCTGTTATCTTCTGTCCAGCGGGAGTATGAGTCTGACCTTTGTCCTCATCCGCGGTCTTGCTGTCGGAACGATGCATGTAGCGAGCACCGTGATACTCTCCAGCGTGATAATCGTTGAGAGAAGATTCAACGCAGTCTCGCTGCCTTCTCTGACAGGAGCGCTTGCCATGTCATCTACTCTGCACGCGCTTTATAACCTGCTCGTATCTGAACCCGGGATATCGTCCGGTATAGGATATGTGATGCCGTTTATCACGGCTATGATCCTTTACGCAATGTTCCAGAGCAATGCTCTTTTTCCCGATACGGAAGAAAAAACGGAAAAATAAATTTTCTGCTATGTGAGAAAAAACAGAAAACCAAGGGCACTAAAGCATAGAAGAAGAATTCTATGCAGAAAGGTGCCCTTTTTGATGAAATATAATACAGAAACTGCACTTAAGGAGATAATCAGGCGCAGTGAATCCATAAAAGAGAGAAAGAGCGCGGGGACTTCCGTGCTGCTCACAACAGTGAGCGGTGCGCTGGCCTTTGCGCTCTGTTTTGTTTACTCGCTGCTTGTCCGGACATCTTCGTCAGGCATCGTTTTTCCCCAGTACGGAGCGCTTATGATGGATGAATTTGCAGGCGGCTATGTTCTCTGCACGCTTGTCAGCTTTTCGATCGCCTGCGCTGTCACAGTTGCTGTTTACAGAAGAATAAAAGAAAAAAGAGACAGGACCTGACCTGAAATGGAAAACGCCGTATCAAAGTTTGAAAACAGAATATGGCTGAGAACGCTGGCGCTTGTTCTGGTAGTGCTGATCATCTTCAGCATGTATCTGGGCATGGAGTCCCGGATCCTGTTCTCGGGAACGCAGTATGTCGGCAGGATCGCGGAGTACGCGGCAAGTATAACGGAAGACAATACCGGATATCTGACGCAGAAGAGGCTGGACAGGACATGGTCGATACTCAAGAGCCTGATAAGGAAGCCGAAGACTTACGATCAGTATGAGATGTACGCCTCGATCGCGATCGCGAGAGAGGATTATTCCGGAGCTATACAGTATCTCAAAGGATGTATCGAGACGTATACGGGCAATGACAGCAAAGAACTGGCTGTGATGATGCTAAGGCTGGCAAGCCTGTATGTGATCACCGAGGACTACGCTGCAGCTCTGACACAGCTCGACAGGACGATGGAAAAGGATCCCGGGCTTGCGTCCGCATATTTCATGAGGGCGGAGATGAGAATGGTGCTGGGAGATATGGACGGTGCTGCCGAAGATGTGGACAGATATCTTGAACTTGACGGCGGAAGTCCTGTGATCATGTCGAGCCTGGGACAGCTGTATGAAAATGTAGGCCATCCCGACAAGGCTGCTGAATGCTATTCTCTTGCTGCGGAGAATGATCCGCACGGGTATGTGGATCTGGCCAGATGCCGTATAGTTACCGGTGACATAAAAGGCGCGAGAAGCAGTCTTGAGACATTCAGGATCATTTCGTCAGAGGATAAGAACGGAGAGGTGTCAGCGCTTTACGGGGTATGCCTTATGGACAGCGGCGAATACACCGAAGCGGCTTCGGAATTCAGGAAGGCAGCGGAAGACGGTTACGCTCCTGCGCAGCTGATGCACGAGCAGGCAATGATGTGCTCCTATTTCGCAGGAGATTACGAAGCCGCGCTTCTGGATGGCGGCGATGTGCTGACTGCGAAGAAGGCGGCATCGGAACCGTTAGCTGAAACAGAGGTATGGATCGGCCTGTGCCATCTCATGCTGAGACAATATGAAGAAGCTCAGGACAGTTTTCAGACAGCGATGGATGAGGATCCGGAAAGGGAGGATCTGAGATACTACCTCGGGATCTGCGCCATGAGTCTTGAACGGACATGGAAGGCTATCGGACTGTTTACCGAATCCATCGACAGGGGAGAGAACGTCACTGCCTGCGCATATAACAGAGCGCTCTGCAGATACGACTTGGGAGACTACACCGGTACAAGAGATGACCTGTACCTTGTGATAGAGAGAGACGACGATCCCGGCCTCAGTTCGCAGGCCCGCGAGCTCCTGTCGGCTATGTGACAGAGAACGCAGGCTGAAACGGCGGAGGATCAAAACGCTTACAAAAAGGCTTCAGAGCCATACGGAAATAACGGACCAAAGGAGCATACGATGTCTGCTGACAGTAAACGCAGAACAATGACTATGAAAGGAAAGGCAGGGAAGAGCATCCTGGCACTTTTGCTTGTGATGCTGTTCGTGTTCTTTGTGTACAAGCCCCCGGTAATGGCAGAAGATATACCGGAAGGGGAGACTGTCTCTGAGGAGACGTCTTCAGGGCTTGCTGTGTCTTCCGAAGCTCCGGGAGAAGATACAGCCGGTGCATATGTGTCGTCTGCTGAGCAGGAGGCTCCTGCTGAAGGACCGGCAGAGGGAGCAGGAACGAGAGGCGCTTCGGAAGATGGGTCTTCTGCAGAAAACGGCGGACAAAGTGCGCCTTCTGCCGATCAGGATATCGACTCCGACCCCGATGTCGAGAGGGTTCCGCTCGAGACTCCGTCAGGAACGGCTACAGTGGCAGAAGTGGTGGAAGGGACAGGCGAAGAAGAAAACAACATCGTGAGCGATGATCAGAAGTCGTTCAGCAATGACGCTCCTTCAGTAACCATAACAGAAACATATGTCACCAATGACACCTCCGAGACTCCGCCGGAGGACAAGATATACGGCATGGAGCCGACAAACACGGAATATACCATAACAGATACAGGGGAGTTCCTGGACAAGAACAGCCAGGCAAAAGTCAAAACAACAGGCGCAGAAGTGACCGTGACAGCGGGTGAGCCGGTGACTCCGGAAGCGCCGGAGGGCAGCACCGGGCAGCAGGATCCCGAAGTGACGATCACCAAAACGACGGTGACAAAATCGGAGAGCGCTATAGAGAAAGCTGTAAGGGACGCTCTGAGCAAAGCTACACGGGACACTAAGAGCATAGCTATAACTGTTGCGGCAGGGACTTATAACGGAGACATAGATATCAAGGCAAGGCCGACAGACAATGTCAGCAGCGACATGGTCCTGTATATCCTCGGTGCGGGTTCCTATACCGAGCCGGATAAGGACAAGATCATAGATAAAACTTCTCTTAATGAAGGCGCAGATCCGTCTGTCGTGGTACGCGGAAACATAAACATTGATGGAATCAATGTGATCATGGCCGGTATTTACCTGTCAATGGATCACCTTGTAAATATCAAGGGCGGAGCGGACGTTACCATATACGGTACGGAAGGTGACGACGGAATCAATGTCACGATGGACCATTCCGGCAGCAGTCTTACGGTAAAGACAGGAGACGGCGACGATTCGCTGAAAGCAGAGACAAAATACGGAACACTCGGTGAAGGTGACAACTTTACAAATACAGTCGATGCGGATGTCGGAAAAGGAGATGACAGTGTCTCCGTAGTCAACGGAGTCGGACGCATAAAAGCAACCATCAGAGCCGGAGACGGCGATGACCACATAGACCTTACCCAGTCAGGAGCATATTCCTCCGCCACACTGGATGCCGGCGGAGGCAGTAACGAGATAAGCTTCACGCATAACGCGGGAGTCGCAAATACCATTGTATCGGCGCAGAACGGAAACGACACGGTCACAGTGACCGGTGCCGTAAATGCCAAGAGATCCATGAAAGACGGAACACAGACGCTTACGGGCAGTTTCTATGCGGATGTGGGAGACGGGGATAACACGGTGACGGTTGATGCCGTGCTTGGCAACGGGTACAGTACAGCACAGATCCTTGCCGGATCAGGATACGATGTCCTGATGATGACCGGCCAGTTAAACAGCGGAAACAGCAATCCGCTTTCGGGAGATCTCCGAAAGACGGGTGACAGTTACTCAGGAACGGTAAACATGGTCCCGAACGGGAGGGACGATCTGTTTAAGCTCTCGATCAGGTCGTTCGAGTTCCTGCAGGATACATTAGAGGGCAAGCCAACGGTCACACTGGAAAGCATGGCCGGAGCAAATATCAAATCGTTCACGAATTATACCTACAAATACAAGAAACAGACAGATCCGGTGACCGGTGAAGAGATACCTCTTTCAGCCGACTGGACCGGATATACCGTATTACTGACGAATCTTCTTATAAGCGGATCGACGGTGCTGCTGGGTGACATCAATATGCCCACGGTCAACGTCTCTGTTGACGCGCAGAAGATCAAGGTGGACGGTACCGTAAAAGCGGCGTCAGTAACGGTCAGAGCGACCGATTCGGATACGTTGTTCGATCTCGGTAATCTTACTGGCGGCATAGGGGGAGATGTTCTCTCCGGAAGCCTGTTCGATTTCACGGCAAACGCTGAGATCGAACTGACAAAGAAAGGAAAGATCGAAGCCGGGTCCGGTGCGGTCACGCTTACTGCGACCACCGATCAGACCAGAAAGGTCGTCGATCTTCTGGGTCCCCTGTCCGACAATATAAATTTCTTCAACGTGAAGATCGGGACGGCGCTGATCAGCCTTGCAGGGGCTATAGTCTCCAAGGCGGCAACCGTCATATCTGCCGCTGCCAATGTGCTTCTGGAAGTATCGAACGAGTTCCTTGCAAAACTCTTCCTGCCGCTCGCCTTCATCGTTTCAGTCACTGAAGCGGCGGTAGAGATGGAGGACGCGACGATCGTCTCCGGATCTCATGTGAAGGTAAACTCTCAGTCTACAGTCGGGATCAGGACGACGGCAAACACGGGAATGCTTCCTGTAGCGCTGTCGGTCGCAGTGGCTGTGAATGACTCACACATCACGGTCGGAGGGAAAACATCTATTACAGCTCAAGGCGATGTCGAACTGATATCCAAGGCTGTGACCTCTGCAGAGGCCAAAGCGGCAAGAGGTCAGACAGCCGGAGGCAACATCAGTGCATACATAGCGATAGAAGCAGCTGTCCAGGAAGGCGGAGCAAAGATCACCGATCAGGCTTCCGTCAACGCGGGCGGCAGTATAACCGTGTCTTCTTCCGCCGATCTGTCCGGCTCAGCAGTAGCGACCAGTGCGCTGCCCCCGACGGACCCCGCTGGAGGAGACGGCGAGGATACGTCTGCCGGAAGCGGACTTGCCTCCGTAAAGACGATGCTTAAGGACATATCGCTGAAGATATTCCAGGATACCGGCTCCAGGCTCTCGGCCAGGATCTACGGAGTCGCGCAGCACATCGCCGGAAAGGCGTACAAGGTCACAGTAAAAGAGACGGAACACGGAAGCGTCACAGCTCCTCCGTCCGCGAATGGACACGAGCCTTGCCTTGACGAGAAGTTCAAGGACGGCGTCCAGTATTTCAAATATATCGACAACAAGTATGTGCAGGATCTCTCGGTGGTGCCGGGGACCGACATACCCAAGAACGTGGCATATTACACTCTCTCCGACCCGGTCAAGCTGACAGTCAAGCCGGATGAGGGTTACACGATAGACAGAGTTAAGATCAGCTACCTGCCCAAGGGAGCGTCGGAATTCAAGACGGTCGACAGCCTTCTGACGAACAATGAACTTGCGCTCAGGCAGCAGGCCGACGGATCGTTCATATTCCGCATGCCCGAATGCGACGTGACTATCACCGTTACGTTCAAGGAAGGAGCGCACAGCGGGACGGCAGAAGATGAAGAGACCGATGCCGGTCTGAGCGACCTGTTCAATGAGGCAACGGAAGGCGCTCAGGAAGATAAGGAAGAGGATAAGGATTCCGAGTCTGCTGACGCAGTCCCGATAGGCATTAGGTATCAGGATGTATTCACGCCGCTCACCGGCAAGCCAGCTGAAGGCGATATCTACTATAAGAAAGCCTCCGAGACAGCAGACAGATACATCAGGGTCACCGACGGCGAATATTGCGAAGGAACCACTTATTACTCACGCGCCAGCGCTTTCGAGTTCACAGACGATGAAAAAGTACAGGAAGGCGCCGAATACTACATGAGACTTGCCAACGGCACCTATGAAAAGAGGACGATCGAGGGCGAGGACATTCCTGCGGACACCTATTACGAAAGGATAGGCGCGATAATCTGCCAGATCGCGAAAGCGGATATCGGCCAGGAATTCACGATCACGGTCAATCCCACTGCCGGAAAGAGCCTGACCGGGCTTTATGCCGTATACCAGAGCGCGTATTCCCCCGCCACGGAAGATAAATTCCAGGAAGATGTCGGATACTACCTGCTGATCAACGGCGAGTATAAGGAGCAGGCCTGCAAGATCGGGGACCCCATTCCCAAAGACAAAACATACTACACGAAAGACGACGCAAAGCTCCGCACCGTGACCGATGAGATCAAAAAGGGTGAGGACGGGACCTACACATACACGGTCCCTGCCGGAGTAAGCGCTGATGGCATCAAGCTCAACGCTACTTTCGGGGCCAAAGCCGGGGTGACAGGATCTGACGATCAGGGCACTGCGCCGGCCGCGGCGACTGCGCAGTCATCCGGGGCGCTGGCCGGCGGAGTCAACCTCAACAGCAACGAGGCTCTCATCGATACGACCGGAACGATCGAAGCCGGCGGCAGCGTCACGGTAGAGGCGACAGGAACCGCCAAGTCGGAAGTCAGGGCTGACGGTACAGCCGTCGGCAGAGAGGCAGCTGCGTCTCCCTCTGCAGGACCGGATGCCAGCGGCACTCCGGGAGGACCGGCTTCCGCCACGGCTGCCCAGACGATAGTCCCGTATACAGTCTACCTCGAGCCCTCAAAGGGGGCAGCGCTCAAACAGGTCCCTGGCGGCGACGCAGCCAAGGGAATATTCGTGCTCAAGGTAGTGAGCCCGACGAACAACTTCTCCAATGATGACGGGAAAGTAACGTTCACATATACAGACGAGACCGGAAAGCTGCAGACAGGGAAAGCGACGCTGGATACAGCCAAGGGAACGTACGTGGTCGATCTTTCGGGACTTAAGATCAAGTCCGGCACGCAGGTCAATGTCAAGCTGGCAGACTTCACTACCGGAACGGAGGTCGCCGGTGAGTACCTGATCGCTAACACAGTCGGTATAGAGAGGACCCTGAACGGAGCCATCACGCACACCAGCGGAAAAGCCGGAAGCGGAGTGTACGCGTTCAAAGTGACACCGAGCACCGGATACACGGTATCTGCGGGCAATGCGGCAGAAGGGGAGAACACGGCTGCAGATCCGGCCAGCCCCTATGTCACATATACCAAGGTCAGCAAGACAGGGACCACTGAGACAGAAGAGACCGTGAAGGTCGCGCTCAGCAAGGATTCAAACGGCAATTACTTCTTCAAGGTCGCTGAACTCGCCGGGCTGAAGAGCGGTACCGCGATCACAGTTGGCGCCATATTCGTAGCAAATTCGCACAATGTCGATGTCAAGGTGCTGCAGGGCGGTACCGAGTCGACGAACGCGGGATCGGTGGAATTCGATCCCACTTCCGTATCAGCAATGCCGGCCGGTGAGGCTCCTGCCAAGGCAATAGAGGCGGAGACCGTAAAGTTCAAACTCAGGCCGACTTCCGCTGTCAACGGGCAGCTGGTCAGTGTCACGGTCAAATACACCTTAGCAGGACAGGAGACCGTCAAGACGCTTGAGAAGGAAGACACAGAGGAGTGGTACTCCTTCGTGATGCCGGATGCCGACGTCGAGATAGACGTGGATTTCTTCAATCAGATGCACACCATCGTTCTGGAGACTTCCGACGCCTCTGCTTCGGACAAGGTCAAGATCTCTCATACCAAGGCATCTGCGGGAGAGACGATCACGGTGTCCCTGTCGGAGACCGGAGCATCTGAGGGCTTCAAGATCACAGAGCTCACTCTGATGATCAGGAACGATGAGGGCGGGGACGTATGGCAGACGCCTCTGACGATCCAGGCAGGCGCAGACGGCACATGGAGCTTCTTCATCAAACCGAAATACGTTTATAACGATTTCCAGTACAACTTTGACAAAGATGCCTATACATTCGCATTCAGCGCCACAGTCGGAGAGAAGGCTCTCACGCTCAAGGCTTCAACATATGCCAACGGGCAGATAGCTCTTGCTTCCAGCAAGGCCGATTCGGGAGAAACAGTCTCCTTCACGATAACACCTAATTCCGGATACAAGATCAAGTCCGGAAGCGTCGAGGTCGCAGTGACCAGCGGATCGAACACTCAGGTCATCAAAGCGACAGGCGCAGGCACCGCCTACACATGCAAGCTCCCCACTGATCTTCCGGCTGGTTCCACAGCCGAGGTCAGGGTGACTTTCGTGCCCGGAGTGCAGTCCGGAGCAGGTTCCGGAGCCGGCGGAAAGAGCACGGTATCCGCGGGAGTCTCCGTTTCAGTCGGCGTGGTCAAGAACACCATCAAAGCCGAGGTAAAGAACGCGAACATCAAAGCCGCAGGACTGACGGTCAAGGCGTCTTCAGAGACCACCGGTACTGTTGAGGCACTGGCGGGATACAGCCAGGGCGACATCGGCATCGGCGGCGCCGTTGCCGTTAATGTCGGCAAAGCAAAGACCAACGCAAAGATATACAAAACAGCGACTCTGGAGCTGTCCGGAGGAAACCTCGGAGCGACAGCATCCTCAGTGACCGCATTCGCGACAAAAGGCGACGCCCAGGGCAAGGATACGTCCAAGAGCGCAGGAGTCGGCGCTGGCATCGCAGTCCAGGTAACGGGAATCGAGACCATTGCCGAGATAGAGGACGGAACAAAGGTAACCATCGGAGATCCGCTCTCCGGAATAGAGTTCTCGGCCGTTTCAAAGGACACACAGACCGTTGCTGCCGCTGCAGGCTCGGCAGGCGGCATATCGATAACTCCTGTGCTTTCATTGCTGGTGACAGGCACAGAGACAAAGGCGCACATCGGAAAGCTCGGGAAAGTGATCGACTGCACCGGTGATGCGATCATAAAGGCGGAGAGCGACATCACAAGAACTCTTACTGCTGACGCGTCCGCAACAGGCGGCAGCGTAGCGGTAGGAGGATCCTTCGCTATCTCCGTACTGAAGGATGTCACGAATGCCAAGCTGTCAAGCGGCGTAAATACCAGGAACCTCTCAGTTACGACAAAGGCGAGGAACCGCACGACGTCAACTTCAAAGGCAAGCGCAAACGGCGCGTCTTCCGGAGGATCAGGGGACTCGTCATCAGGTTCGGGGTCATCCGATTCCGACCCGGACGGGGAACAGAAATCGGAATCAGATAAACAAGCCGATGGCATGCTCAGCGGAGCCGGAAAGCTCTCGTCGCACGTTAATGCCGGAGGCACAAACCCGTCATCGGTACGCGGCAGCGCCAACGGAAGGCAAGGCGCTTCAACGTCAGAGGGCAGCATTGACGTAGCCGCGGCATTCACGCTCAACATCCAGAACATCAGCGTCAAGGCGGAGATCGATCCTGGTCTCGCAGTCAAGGCGAAAGCCGGAGACGGCGGAGCGATAATCGTCCAGTCTTTGGCCAAGAACGAAGCGCTGATCACCGCAAACGGAAGCGCCAGCAACGGAAAGATCGGTGTCGGCGTAGCCGTTTCCATCAACATAGTCAATTACGAGAACATAGCCGTCATTGGTGACTCGGCCGTCGACTGCGTGTCTCTCACCCTTGAAGCGGGAATGATCAAGGCGGATAAGGGCGAGGGCTCAAACGACAGCGCTGCTCCGGACACCCAGTACGGGTGGCTCATGGACCTGCTCTACAATGCGGTCAAGGATCTCGTAAAGGATATTGCTAACGCAGTCGGCTTCGGTGATATCTTCGGAGAGAACGCTCAGAGCGTCATCGCGGATATGATCACCGAGGCGGTGGATGCTGCCAAGGATGAGCTGCTCAAGGGCACCGGATTCGAGCAGATACTTGAAAGCAATCCCTATGAAAAGGTACAGGAGAACCTCAGGAACTTCGTCAATATGTTCCTGAGCATTCCCGATAAGCTTAAGGAAACAGCAGAATCACTGCTCGTAGAGCCCGGCCCCACGGTGATGGACAGGCTCAAGGCAGTACTGCTCAATTATCTGAAGACAGAAGCCTGGCCGGTAGTTCAGGACGCGATCCTGTCCAACATAGTCCAGGTAGTCAAGCCTATGCTCGGTGAGTTCCTCAACCCGACTGCTCCGGGGCAGGAGATCCCCGAAGACAGCCAGCTGGGGCAGCGCCTCAAGGACGCATTCATCGGTCCGAACGGAATTCTCATAGCCGCTAGGGACAAGATAGTCGATGACATCTTAGCCAAGGTCGCAGAAGTGGCCAAGGAATACAGCATCACCATACCCGACAGGGAACACCTTAACGCGGAAGGCTTCAAGAAGGCAGTCACCGATTCACTGAAGGCAATCGCCCTCAAAGTCGGCGGCACGCTTACTGACGGCATCTGCGATATCAATACGTTCAAGAATTTCATAAAATCGGGCGAGATCGGCACAAAGCTCAAGGAGAACCTGATCAACGCCCTGAAAGAAGCGGGAAAGGCTCTTACCAACGCCGCGATCGACGAGCTCACAGGACTGCTCGGGGTCAAGGTGGAAGTGGAAGACGTCCCGGATTCCCATACGTTCACAACTGACGCGATCGCCGGAGCGGGCGGTGCGCAGGCCGCAGTCGCCGGATCGGTAGCGATCGCGGTGATCCACGGAACGACATCCGCGGCGCTGGCCGGAACGAAGGCGAACAGCCAGAATTACGTCATAGTCAAGGGAGCGCTTACCGTACACGCGGAAGGCAACCAGATAGAAAAGACCACTGCGTCCGCCGCGGAAGATTCCAGAGGAAAGGCCAACGCCAACCTCAATGCGGGACAGGGCACCGGAGTCGCAGGAGCGAACGGAGAGCAGACAACTGCGCCGTCCGTGATCAAACCCTCCGATATATCCAACGCCAACATCACGATCTCCGCAGGAGGCAAGGCCGAGGTGGACGAGCGCGAGGTCACTCTGGTCCCCGACCAGGGAATGAAGCTGCGCAAGGTCACGGTGACCTACGAGAACAAGGACGGCGTCAAGTCGACGCTGGAAGTCCCGGTATTCTCGGACAACAAGTTCACCGTTCCCGTGATCTCTTCCGAGGGGACCGAGGTCCAGATAACGCTGGCAGGAAGGGCTGTCAGGGTCAAAGCCGGCTCGACTCTGGAGTACAGGGTCATCTTCGTGAGCGAGAGCACACAGTCCGTAAAGGACGCAGACCTTGTCACAGAAGGCAGCGGCAGCGGAGAACTGACCGCCGGAAATCTGCAGGGCGCCGTTTCGGAAGGCATGACCGAGCAGTTCTACTACGTCAAAGCCAAGCCCGACACCGGATATGAACTGGAAGACAAGGCCATAGTATTTAATTACATAGGAAAAGACGGGAAACCCGCGTCCGAAGCAATAATTTCCGACGATCTGTTCAGCGATACGGGGTTCCGTTTCAGCATCGAGCGCAAGAAGGACGATAAGGACAACTGGACCACAAAGCTCATCATGCGCAGAGGTGCAAAAGAAGTTGAGATCAAGGACGGTTCCATTGTCACAGCGGAACTCACCTTCATAAGCAAGCTAACCCTGTCAGTCAAGACAGTAAAAAAGACCTCCGGCGCGGACAAGATCGAGGCGCTTGGGGCTGTAAAGAAGGAGCAGAACTCTGACAAGACCTGGACGGTCACATATCAGGACAAGGAGAGCTCAGGAGGAACCCTGAGGGGGACCGTAAAGCTCCTCAACGTGACTGCGGCCAAAGACGGCGCTGATCCCAGGGCTGTCTATGAAGACAGGATCGCTGTCGTGGTCAAGCCTGCAGACGGATACAAGCTCGCCAAGCTGTACATCAAGTACAAGGTCAAGGTCAACGGGCAGGACACGGACAAGACACAGGATCTCGTAACGACCGACAGTTCGATAGTCGATCCGGACGGCGGAACAACATACCTCTTCTATCTTCCTGACGCCAGCACCGAGATATTCGCGATCTTCGAAAAGGAGACCGAGCCGGCTCCTCAGCAGCAGGAACAGCAGAAGAATCAGAGCGGAAAGACCATCGGCGCCGGTGCCGGATTCGCCATGACCTATTCGGATCTCGACGTGACCGCTGTCATCGGCGAGAACAGGACAGTATCGGCTGGAACTGCCGACCTGCGTGCCGAGTCCATCCACTCGACACAGACATCCGGAGTAGCCGGAACAGATCCTCTTGCAGGCGCATCCACAGGAACGCAGAGCCAGACGGCGAAGGATGTATCCCTCGACGCCAGCGTGGCAGTCACAGTTGTGAAAGACACCGTGGAAGCACAGATAGGAAGAGGAGCGAAGGTCACCGTAACGGGAAAGGACGAGATCGCCGTAGATCCAGAAGATCCGGATACGAAATTCGTGAGCTTCATCCTTTCCGCTTATCAGGAGGGCAACGCGGTCACAAAGGCAAGTTCCTTCGCGGCGGGCAAATCCACTGCGGTGGGAGCTTCGGTAACCATCAATATCACTTCTTCCGATGTGAAAGCCATCCTTGAAGGTGACGTCACAGCTGCCGGAAGCGCGAATCTCAGCGCAAAGACCCATAACCGCGACGATTCGGAGGCTCTCGCGACCGCGATGGGTGCCGACCTTGACAGGTACATGAACAAGTTCGCGGGCGGTGTCCAGAGCACCGAGGAAACAGCAAACAAGCTCCTTTCCGGAGAGTATTTCAGCGGTTCCGGAAACAACAATAACAATAACGACAATAACAACAACGGCGGAAAGAAGGGCGGCCAGAAGGACGGAGATACCGACGACAAGAAGCCGAACGACACTCAGCAGAGGATCATGGATACCCTCACCGAAAACAAGAACGGAGAGGGAGAGGCCACAGATCCCGACAAGAACGCAAACCTCTCATCTAACGCCCTGAAGACACAGGCAGTCAAGGGAGAATCCAGTGAAAAGGCGACCAGTGTCGGGAACCAGGGAATAGACGAAGCAAACAAGAACAAGAGCTCCGACGGGCAGGGCAAGAAAGGAAACAGGGACGGCAGCAACCAGGGCGGTAACAACAGCCCTGAGAATCAGACGATGTCCCAGAGCAGTTCCACGCAGAGCCAGAACTTCCAGGTAGCGGCGGCTGTCGGACTCAATATCACTAAGCACAAGGCAAACACGGAACTCAAGGGATCCATCACGGCAGGCGGCGATATCACAGTCACCGCTGAGAACCGCGGGAATTTCCTGACAAAGGGAACCGGTATCGCGATGAGTCTCGCGAGGAACTCCAACTCCATCGCGGCAGGCGTATCGGTAAGCGTGGACAAGAACGAAGCCACCGTGAAGATCACAGGCAGCGTCATCTCCAAGCCGGACAAGGACAGCAACACAGGAGACGTCAGCATAACAGCGCATACGACGCAGAACATGGACGGCAAATACAAAGGCCTCCTGGCTGCGCAGTCGCTGGCTGGCGCCGTGTCCGGAGAAGGAAAGGTCTCCATCGCCGGCAGCGTGTCGGTAGTCGTTGACGACGCCGTCACCAAGGTCGAGATAGTATCAAATGAAGCCGCTCCCGCAATCATCAAGGGCGGCAGGATCACAATTGAAGCCAAGGACAAGACGAAGCTGGCCATAAGGGCCGGCGGTATCAGCGTATCCAAAGGCTCCAACGTCGGTGTCGGCGTGGCATTCGCAATGATCTATGCCAACAACGCCATCAACGTTGAGATAGGTGATTACGCGCAGATCTTCGGCTCCAGCATCGTGATAAACGCCGAAAAGACGAAGGTCGATTTCTCAGACTTTGAAAGCGCCATCGACCTGACGACATTCATCACCGATACATCCGACCTCGATCCTGCAGACAAGGGTCAGGCGGACAAGGGATTCATCAATCTGGATAAGGATAAAACGGATCCTAACGCGACATATACAGTCGATATCAATGTGACGACTGAGAACGCTATCGGACTTGTTGACGCTCTTAACGTGCTGTCCAGCCAGAACTATTATGCTGAAGCGATCGCCGGCTCCATTATGGGATCCGGTTCGGGCGGGGAGCAGAGCAAGCTCAATATCGCCGGGTCTGCGGCAGTGGTGGTCTTCCGGAACAAGGTCAGCGCGACGATAGGCGAGCATGCCCTGATCTGCGCTTCCGGATGCACATACAGGATATACGAGGATACGGACGGAAACATCTACTACGTTCTGGACGATACCGTATATTCCGAGGCTGAAAACGGCACGCTGCAGGAAGAAGGATTCACTGCGGCGACCTTCGGCGCGCAGAAACAGCAGGAACAGAAAGAGATAGAAGGCGCCATGTATGACGTGTACATCGTCGGTGACAGGACCTTCTACGTATACAGAGATCGAGTATGGGAGATAGTCAACGGAAAGAGGCAGAGGTCCGATGTGACCATGGCCATCATCAACGGAAGGGCCACGGAAGAGACTGCGGACCGCGGCGTGATGCTGCGTGCCGACGATGAGGCGAATGTAAGGATCATATCCGGATCGCTCTCGGTGGCTCCGTCCAAATTCGGCGTGGGACTTACTGTCGCATGGCTCGACAACGGAGATACCGTGGAAGCGAGCATCGGCAGGAGCTCCGTTGTGGAAGTCAGCAAGGGCGGTTTCCGGCAGCATGCGGGATCCAAGACGAACACGATGGTGCTGACCATCGCCGCATCCATAGCCAGCGGGGCACAGTCTACGCTTACTGTCGGCGGAGCCCTCAATGTCGTAGACTCGGAGAGCACCGTAACTTCGAAAGTCGGAGACCAGACCAGGATAACTACCGGCGGCGATCTGACTGTTGAGAGCGTCACACAGAACACCACGGTACTCATCTCTCTGTCGGCTGCGGGCGGCAACTCAAAGGTCGCAGTCGGAGGAACGATAGCAGTCGTGCTGGATGAGGCAAAAGCCGAGACGGTGATAGGATCCAGCTCGGTCCTTGAAAGCACGGATGCCGGCGTCACAGTGAAGTCGGTCAACCTCGAGAAGCTCATAAATGTCCTGGCTGCAGCGTCCGCCGCTCCTTCCGGTGAGGCGGTAGTAGCCGGCACGGTCGGAGTTCTCATTTCCAAGACCGGGGCGAGCGCAGTTGTGAAAGACGATGCCGTCATCAGGGCAGAAAAAGATGTGAACGTGGTCACTGAGACCGAGAGCATGCTGGTGACCGCGGCCTGCTCCGTGAGCCTCGGCGGCACAAAAGTCGGCGCAGGAGCCACTGTCATAGTCAACGCGGTGCACAGAACGGCAGAAGCATCTGTCGGAAGAGCGTCGATGACAGCAAGGACAGGAAATGTCCTCATCGCATCGCTTGCCAAGGACACCAATATCATCATCGGCCTGGCGGCCGCGGCCGCAGAGGGCAACGCCCTTGCGGGAACGATACCGGTATTCGTATCCGATGCCAGTATAACGGCCGCAGCGGGAGACGGTGCGAAGATCACAGCGGGAGACTCCGCAGGTGTCATCGCTTCTGCGGAAGACAAGATCTATATCTTGGGAGGCGGACTCTCAGTTGGGACAGGCACAGTTGGAGTCGGAGCGACCATAGGCGTCGCTGTCCTCTCCAGGACCGTGAACGCCACAGTCGGACAGGGCGCCGTGATCATGGCACAGGGAAGATCGGGAGGAAACGGCATCTACACGAAACATAACAGAAAAACAAGAAGAGGCGTCATAGTCGAGGCATTTGCCACCGATACCACGGTGATGGCAGGCGTAGCCGCAGCGGCAACCACAGGAACGGCTGCGGTAGCAGGAACGGTAGTGACGCTGGTCATAGAAAGCACCTCAAAAGCTGAGGTCGGAGAGAACACCGTCATATCCTTCGATGAGAAGGAAGAGGACGGGGAAGGAGACGTCGAGATCGCAGCCTCAGATG
This sequence comes from Oscillospiraceae bacterium, assembly GCA_017513135.1. Lineage (GTDB taxonomy): Bacteria > Bacillota > Clostridia > Oscillospirales > Ruminococcaceae > RUG11783. Next base: position 22,275 of record JAFWDH010000002.1, on the reverse strand, counting down.
ACTCACTCGTGTTCGGGTTTGCCGGATCTCTCTCGGCAGCCGGTACGGTCGGTGTCGGAGCAACGGTATCGGTACTCGTGTTCTCCAAGACAGTAGAAGCCATAAACAAGGCGAAAATAACGAAAGTCAGGGGATCCGTCAGCGTTCATGCCGACGATGAGAGCAAACTCATCCTTCTAGCTATCGGATTCGGCGCAGCCGGCACGGTCGGCGTAGCGGGCGACGTCAACGCAATGGTCTTCAGTGACACCGTCAGGGCAGGACTCGGAGGGACCGTCACTGCAGGAAACGAAATAGAAGTAAAAGCTGATACAGACAGTCTGCTGGTCAATGTTGCCGCCGGAGTGGCAGCGGGAGGAACGGCAGGCGTCAGTGCGGTCGTTCTGGTGACATACTTCGAGGGAACGACCGAGGCGCTGGTATATGACAACACACAGCTGTTTACGACCGGAAGCGGCACAGGCAATGTAACGGTGTCCGCACAGTCCAAGGAAACAGTATCAGCCGACGGAGCAGGCGCAGCGCTCGGCGGCACAGCCGGAGTCGGAGGTACCGTGGATGTAATCGTCACCCAGCTGCACACATCAGCCGTGACGGGAACAAAGGTCAAAGTGGATGCTAAAGGAGACTTCAGCATAACCGCCAAAGATACCTACGGACTGATCGCCATAGTGGCCACCGTGGCGCTTGGCGGCACAGCCGGAGTGGGCGTGACTGCCCTTGTCAGCGTAAGTCTCGGTGACGTAAAGGCGTCAGTAGGCGAAAACAATGACATCGATGCGGCGAACGTAACTGTGTCTGCTGAGGACAACAGGGATCTCGTCAGTGCGGACGGAACGGTGGCCGTCGGCGGAGCAGCGGGAGTCGGAGCAACAGTGACAGTCATCGTCGCAGGCGCGAAGATGAGTCAGGATGCCCATGACACACTTTACGGCAGCAAGACGATAGACGGAACCAGCTACAACGTATATAAGTACAAGACACAGCTTATCGATACCACGCTGTACGAGAACAGAGGATCTTACTACTGGTACGTTTACAACGAGGAATCCGAGAAATACGACTTCGTGGCGTTTGAAGGTGAAGTTGACGAGGACTGCCTCTCAAGCACCGGAATGGATCCCGTGAAACAGATGGGTTACGCGTTCTCGAAAGGCGGAAACGCCGCAAAGACGAGCGAACCCGACAGCAAAGTGATGGGGGCCGCTCTGGAAGGCGACGGACAACATCCCGGAGATGCCGATTATTCCGATTACGGTCAGGGCGGAAAGACCAACGACGCGACGCCGGGTGAGACACTTTATATCTTCAACAACAGTAAGAACGAGTATTACAAGTATCCCAGTAAACCTACAGAGGACGAGAAGAAACAGCAGAAGTACAGGTACGACAAGGATACCGATTCCTATGTGGCGATAAACGAGTCATACAGCTCTGAAGCCTTTGATTCCACCGCGGACGGAGAATCCGGAAGATCATCCTTCTCCGCAGCGGAGGTGACCATTGAGGAGACCGGAAAGGACGGAAAGACCGTCACCAGGACCCTGAGCGACGCTGTATTGGCAACTGTCGCAAAGGGAACGACCATTGATGCGACCGGAAACATCACCGTGTCCGCGGGAGATATGATCGATGCGCTGATCATATCCGGAACTGCCGCAGCAAGCGGAGCTGCCGGTGTGGGCGTCGGCGTCACGGTCGCTGTCCTGCATTCCAATGTGGTCGCGAAAGTGGATGACGGCGCAAAGCTGTCAGCCGGCGGAGTCATCACGGTCGAAGCAAAGAGCGGGTCGCTGCCCAAGGATACGCAGGATGCTATAAGCAGCCTGCCCGCAAGCAGCGAGAACAATCCGGTCAGTTCCAATTCGGCAAAAGAACAGAATGCTCAGGCCGACAGCAGTTCCGGAGCAAGTGACGGAGAGACAGCGTCCACGATAAGGCTCATCTCAGTCACGGCTGCAGGAGGCATCGCCGGAGTGGCGGTGTCCTGCGCGGTCCTCATGGTCTACTCGGATGTTATCGCTGAGATGGCAGGTGACATCACAGCTGCAGGAAGCCTCAACGTGAGCTCCGGCATGAACTTCGGGAAGATCCTGGCTGTCAATGTAGGTGTTGCTGCGGGAGTCGCAGCGGTCAACGCCTCCTATACGATGGCGTACTTTGCAGGAACTTCCGAAGCGAAGATCAGCGGAGACGCGAAGGTATGGAACGTCGGATCCGGGATCACCGTAAGCAATACCGGAACGACGAATGCCATGACGGCTGCGGCAGCCCTGGCGGGCGGCGCAGCGGCAGTTAACGCCGCGGTCGCGCTTGCGATCAACAGGACAAGGGTCCGCAGCTATATAGCACAGGATGTAAAGATAGGATCTGACGAAAACAACAGGACCTATCCGGACATCAAGGTGTATCACGATTACACGGCAGAAGCTCAGAGCCTGATCATATCCGTGTCAGCTGGTGCGATCGCAGTCGGTGCCACCGCGGCGGTAGCGATAAACAAACTCGATGCGGTGTCCTATGTCGGTATGGATCCCGATGCTGCTGCCGGAAAGGTTAGCGGAAGCATTCAGGCAGGAAGCCTCACGATAGAAGGAAAAGCCGCCGGAGATACGTCTGTCACAGGCATAGGCGTATCAGCAGGCGGGGTAGCGGTCAATGCCGCAGTCGCGCTGGCCATAGGAAACGCAAGCAACATGGCGCTGCTGAACAAGATGCCTGTCACGCTTTCCAGACAGCTGAGTCTTGGCACGTCATACAAGGGAGAAGTCGAAACTCTGGTAGTCTCCCTGGCAGCCGGCGGAGTCGCGGTGGGAGCCACCGTGGCGGTCGCCATAGCCGGAAGCGTAAGCAGGGCAATGGCCGATCTCGCGTCGAACGACATAACGGTCGGCAGTCTCATGATCGATGCAGGGACCGAGACGGCACCTAACAACAGCGATGCCAGAGTGCTGGCAGTTACAGTAGGGGCCGGCGGCGCCGCAGTCAACGTGAACGTAGGACTGGCACTCAACAAGGCGGAGAACACTGCCGTGGTCAACGGTACCGGAAAGATCAGTATCACCGGATACAGAGCCGAGACCGCAAGCGGAACGGTGGCCAGGAATTTGTTCTCAGTCAAAGCATACGGACGTGGCAGGTCGAACACCGCACTTTACAGCATTGCGATAGGCGGCGCCGCAGTCAATGCTTCAATAGCGGTTGCCGGACTCAAGAACATACAAACCGCTTCTGCGGACGTCGGATCCATTGCAGGGGTCGGCACGGCGATCACGGTCATGTCCGTGCAGACCGCGCAGCAGGGGAAACGCACGTCCTACAAATTCACATCTCAGACCGGTCTGCTGGATCAGCCGACCGCGACACATACGGTATCCTTCACCGAAGCGATGGCAAACGCCTACATCTTCGCCGCGGGCTCCGGCCTTGCAAACGCGAACGTCAGCGTTGCGACTGCTCTGTGCGATTCACAGAATACCGTGCTCTTCAGCGCGGGTTCAGTCACTGCGGGAGATGTCACAGTAGAAGGCGGCGGACTCTCATCCGCAAACGTCAAGGTGGACAACGTATCCGCGGGACTGATGACTGTAGGAGTCCTGATGGGATTCTCATATGCAGCCGGAACCTTCAGCACTGAAGCCAAGGTCAAGGACGGTACCAAATGGATCATAGGTGATCTGACAGTCAGCAATGATTATAGTTCATCCGCTGTTTCCACGGTGACACCTGCTGCGGGAGGGGTTCACGCATCGAAGGTCGATATAGGACTCAACACTGCGTTCGCCATCAACAGCACGCAGGCGCTGGCAGGCATCAGCGGAAAGGGAAGAATAGAAGCCGGAGACGTGAAGGTCACATCGACAGGCAATTCACACAGTACGGCTAAGGTGATACCGCCGGTGCTCAGCATCAGCGAGATCACAATAGTTGCAAACGCGAGCTTCGCGTTCAACCGCACGAGCCAGAAGATCCACTGCAACGATGTAGATATCAAGGCGGCGTCTCTGGAGGTGGTTTCCAATCTCAACGCCCAAGATACCGAAAAAGTTGCCGGAGCAGCCGCTGAAGTCGGCGGAGCATACTCCGGAAAAGGCGTGAAATTCAGCGTTCTTACAGTACAGGCCAATGTCGCGTACGCTGACTTCAGAGCTGATAACATGGCTACGGGATCAGGCTTGTCGCTTGAGATCGCCGGAGATGTCACATTCAGTACGGATACGACATCTGTCGCCGTCACTGACATAGTGCTTGACAGCGAGATGAACCTCCTGTCTGCGTCGCTTACGGTAGTCGCCAGCTTTGCGGACGGTCATTTCAAATCATCGCTGAAGACTGACAAGAAGAAACTGAAAGCAAAGAACATCTACGTAAAGACAGAGTACAGGATGAAAGCGGATGCGGAGAGCGCAGTAGCTTCCAAAGGAGTCAGCGCAAACGCCGCGAAACTCGGCGTGAACATGGCGTTCGCTGAGGCTTCCGCCACAGCCGAGGCAGAACTTGAGGGAACCGGAGGTGATTCGGAAGCAGCCGCAGGCACTACTATCAACGGCAGCTTCGTCAAGAACGGAGACGTTTCTGTCACTGTCAACGGTACGGGTACAGCGGTATCCAGATTCGCTTCGCCGCTGGTGGAGCTTGGCGCGATCAAGATCGCTGTCAACGTCGTCATGGCTGACATCACCGGAACACAGACTGCATCTGTCAAAAAGATAAAGGTAACAGGACAGGATCTGACGGTATCCTCGACATTTAACGGTACCGAAGAGTTTAACGGACTGTGGGCGGCTGACGCCACCCAGACGGTCGGAGGAGAGCCGGATTCCAAGGGATTCAGCCTGTCGATCAACGCTCTTGATATCCAGGCCAATACCGCCAGGGCAAGGGCGGACATCGGGTCGTACGCGACAGCGGACGCGGCGTCCTTCGACATGACCGGTGAAATAACCATTAGCAGTACGGGAAGAGCGCTGGCCAGGGCGCTGGTTGAGAACACCAAGATCGGACTCGACGTGAAACTTCTCGGATTCGGGCTTATGATCGTGGAAGCGGATTCCGACGCGGTATTCAACGCAGAGATGAAGAACATCTCAGGCACGGTAAGCGGAAAGAAACTCACGGTCATGTCGGACTATACAGCAAACGCATATGCGGAGACTGGACAGCCCAACGGAGGCATCGAAGTCTCGCTCGGCGAACTGAACATAAATACCGCGACCGCGAAAGTCGGCGCCAAAGGTACCGCGAAAGTCTCCGGAACCGGCAGAGCCGACCTGATCGGTGAAGCGGCAATCACTGTCACCGGATCGGTGAACGCATACGCCGGTATCCTTGAAGGAACGACGATCTCCGCATCCAAGGTGGCGGTGAACCACACGACCTCGAATATCAGCGCGGTAAACCTGGCATCAATGGAACTTGCCGGAGAATCCCTCGCGGGAGATCTTGAAGTAACATCCAAGCTCACCACAGCGAAGAGCACTTCCATTACAGGCAACAGCACCGGTAAGAGTCTTGCTGCTTCCGGCGCTGATCTGAACGTTTTCAATCTGACAGTCAACATTGCGAAAGCTAAATCCAACACGCATAATACTGCCCTGCTCAAGAACGGCAAATGGACCGTGAAGAGCAGAGAAGCCGGCATCGGGACCGGAAGCGTCACTGTGTCTGCTGAGGCTCCTACTGTAGTGGATGCGCAGGCGGTAACGAAGTTCATAGTCGGACTGATGGCACTTGGCGGACTTGATGCGGAATCCAGGACTGAGGACTCCCTGAAGGCTTCTGTAGAGAAGGCTGACATAATCCTCAGCGGAGATCTCACCGTAAGCGGCAGCGCGACGACGACGTCGACAGCAAATACCCAGATGGGAGGATTCATCGGAGGCGGAAACGACTCCAAGTCCATAGCGGAGAGCTATATAGGGTATGACCTCATCATAAACGGCAATCTCGTAGGATATGGTCCGCAGACTGTATACGCGGGAATCTCCGGCGGGTCTGTTACAGCGGACGGAAACGTCACCGTAAGTGCCGTCAATACAGGGGAAGCGGTAGCCAACGTAGAAGCCGGAACAGTGCTCAGCGGCATCAGCATCGAAAAGACATCGATGCCGACGAGATCCCTCTACAGCACGACTGCTTCCGTAAAAGACGGAACGGTGATCACAGCCGGCAAAGACATAAAGATCGGCACGACTGATAACCAGACAGCCACTAGCGTAGCCAACTCCCTGAGCATCGGCTTCGGCGTGAACTCCAGCGATACCAAGGGAAGCAACTATGTCTCCACATACTCATATCTGAACATCGATGCAAGACTCTATGCGGGCAAGGGCATCGAGGCGAAGATGAACTCCGACGCGAATATGACCTCCAAGACACTGGCAGTAGGCGGAGGATTCTTCGACGTCAAGGAGATCGATGCCGCGAACATCCTTACGAGACACGCGAAGATGACGGTCTCCGGAAGCTCGAAGCTGTATGCTGACTTCGGAGACATCGATCTGCTGGTCAGCACAGGCGTCAAGGACAAGATAGTCACCGCTGCCAAGACAAGCGGCGCGGGAGCCGTCAGTACAGGCAAGGTATCCCTGACCATCTCGGTCGAGTCTGAAGCGGACATATCCGTGGGCAGCGGTGCCGAACTGTACGACAGGTTCAATACCATCACGATCAGGACTGATTCCTCGGTCGATCAGCTTTCCGTCAACAACTCCGTCGACTGCTCAGGCCTCGGAACAGAAGCCAAGGGCACGACAAACATGGAGAATCTCGTCTTCACATCGACTATCGCCATCGGAGAGAATAACAGCGATAAACGCGTGAAGATCGAGGGAAGGAAGATCTATATCCAGTCCGCTATGAGCGAGATCGGAATAAACGTATCGACATACTCGAAAGGATCTGCTCTCGTAGCAACTGACATAACAGCAAAGAACATAATGACGCTCGGCCTCACAGCGCAGACCTCAGTCATAGGTGCCGATCTGATCGGTCATGACGGAGCTGCGGTGACTGCGTCAACGAGCCCGGCTTACAGAAGCAGGAACATAGACATACTCAGCCGCACGCAACTCAACGCGGCAGGAAACTCATGGGCGATCTCCAACCCGAACATAACCGCAGCGAGCATTCTTGAGATCAGCGGAGACTGCACCTATACGGGAAGCGATTTCCTGGCGACGACTTACTCTCTGGAGAGAGGCAGGGTCAGGAACAGTCTGAAGACCGGCGGGTTCATAATCCAGCACAAGTATGACGACAGCTTCGCGCTCAATATCTCAGGCGATTCCACGATCCACGGCCTTACTCTCTATCTCGGAGACGCCGCAGGCGGAATCTTCATCGATATCTACGAGACAGAAGACGGCAGGACCGCTGTCCGCCAGGTCGGTGTACGCAAGGAAGAGCAGATCTGGAACTTCGAGAGCGGAGCGATCAGATTCCGCAACATATTCAACTTCCTGCCCGGAAACGCCAACCTTTACGGCAGCAGCCTCGATGGCGAATTCCTGCCGAATCCCGAAAGCCTCCGGACAGGGCAAAAGAGACCTGATATCAGCAACATAACCGTCTATGACCAGTCGGTGATCCCGACAGTCACGATCACGAACTCCACCGAGACGGACATCATACTCGGAGAAGTCACCTTCAGGAACACAGGATTCGTCAATCCCAGACTGTTCATCAACGGCAAGCGCAAGAGCATCGAGCCGAGCCATACCGAATGGCTGCCTCTCATGAGAGTGCAGAACTCCGGCTCCGCAGACGTTGCCGTGACGAAACTTGTACCTGCATTCAACGGGACAGCCGAGTTCATCTGGACCGGGAAGACAGGAGGAATGCTGCTCTCTGTCGACGAAGTGAACGTGATAACGATGGGCAAGGAGGAAACTGACATCATCAGACCTCTCTGGGCTCATACGCTCACGGTCAAAGGCGCCTCTGGAATCGGACAGGTCGAGAACGGGACAGTAAAGCCGTTCTTCATCTGGATGTTCTCCGGAAACGGCAGCGGCACAGTGAACGTCGAAGCAGCGGGTGAAATATACCTTGACATAACCCCCATCAGGCCGGTCACGGTAGAAGTTCTTGATGACGAACATATGAACGAGGCTGTGCTGCCGGACGGATCCGTGAACATAGAGAAGCTTACGAGCAGGAACGGTTCAGTCGATCTGACCCTGGAGAAAGGGTTCAATGTCTACATGCTTCCTGACGCGGATACGATAACGATCCCGACGCCGGGAACGCTCGAATACGCCGATCCCGCTCCGTCGACGCAGGTCAGGGTGACAAGCGATAACGGTTATACGCTCACCGGTATCGATATGCTTGAATACTACATGGTCGGCTATGATCCGGTCACCGGACTGTACAAGTATCTGCTGCCCAACGGCACCATCTTCTTCCTTGACAGCGAGGGAAAAGTCATAAGGATCGAGGAAGGCGGAACAGTTGCAGCAGTAGGAGACTACAAGTTCAATTACGAGAACGGCAAACTTGTGTCCCTCACACTGAAGGAAGGCGTCACGGTAGTCCTTACCGACGGCACGCTGACGGTGGAGCAGGACGTGTTCTTTGAAGTCCTCTCTGAAGCAGTGAGCGCCAAATGGCTCGTGACCAACGGATTGTTCAATAATGAAAGCGGTATCGTTATCCGCACGACCAAGATCAACGGAAAAGACAGGGAAGAGATCGACTTCAAGATCTCCAGCATCGGTACCTGGAGCGGATACGAATGGTGGTGCCTCGACGGGCTCGTCCCAGGGACCAAGAAGGGTACGGTGCTCGACGCTGAAGAGGACTGCTTCCTTATCGCCTATAGCGAAAAGAACAATATCGTAAGATTCTTCAATGCGACACATGCGGCGACTCAGAAGTCATCCTCCTACGACGACATGTTCCAGCATCTCAAGATAGTAAACGGAATGGTCGATACCCACGGAAACAACTATCTCGTCAACAGAGGAGAATGGGAGGCGTTCTGGGCTACCAATAACTATTACGAATCCAACAGCATTCTTATCGTCAACACGGGCATCAAGAACGGAATGTCCGAGTTTATAGTGAGTGATTTCCTGGGCACCAGCTGGGAGATCAGGATAACCTACAACACTGTTACGGGGAAATCCACTTACGGATACCGCAAGAAAGCATCTGACAGTTTCACTAATCTTATGGTGATGGATACCGTCTTCGGGAAAACAGTCAAGACCGAATCCGCGGACGGACTCACCGGAATCTATAAAGACCTGTGGGGCTATTACTGGGATGACCAGTATGTGACAGGAGACCTCAAAGAAGGTGCGAAAGTCGTCTGGTACATACTGAACGGGGAGATAGTGTATGCGTCCGAGACGATAGACGCCAACAGTTCTGACGGCGGCTATACCACGGACATGATGAGACACAGGGCATTCAAAGGGTATTATTACCAGCCCAAGACCTTCTATCCCAAGACGAGGTACATGATGATCATGTACCTCAGGCTCGAAGAATGCTCCGCATCTCTCACGAGTGAGGGATTCACGACAGATACCTTCTATGTGACTACTGATGACAATGGAAATGAAAGGTATGTCTACGCGGTAGTCGACAAGGAGACAGGCCAGGTGACCGGCTACGAGGAGAGATGGGAAGAAGACGGCGCCAGACATACAGCTGCAGTTGAACTGAGCGGACGCACAGAGGTCGTGAAGGGCACCGGCATCTATCGTCTGATGAGCGATTCCGATACTCCTGCCGCATTCATGCTCACCGAGTCGGATCCCGGAACGGGAGGGTTCATGTTCCGGTGGAGCGAAGCCCTTGTGCCGATCACAGAAGACGGAACGGTATATGAAGCCAACTATCTGTATCTGGACGCAAACGGAGGCATTCTCGGTTCCGCGGAAGACTACAAGGTTCAGGTGACTACCGACGGCAAGGGCAAGATCGTCAGCGTCAGGGTCGTCAGGATCACGGTCGGCAGACGCATCGAGTCGGAGGACAGTCAGCTGACCGTAAGGGAAGACCGCATACTATGGCAGGGAACGGAATCGAACGCGACTCTGGTGACGGGATGGACCTCATGCACAGTTACCGGGGAGGACCCGGACAGTGAGATCACCTTTACCTGGTACGAGGGCGGAGACGAGAACGATCAGAAGTCGGCAACGGTCAAAGGCATCAGCCAATGCTATGAGTTCAACGACATCGGTACGGGCTCGGACGTCGGCGACGGAAACGTCGGTGCATATGACGCTTCCTACAGGCTCTGGGTCTTCGAAAAGAGTGACGGCAGCTGTCTTGTCCTGAAGGAACAGTACGGAGTCTTTACCACACAGACAGGCTACTTTACTCAGACCATCTATTACTTCGAGAGAGAGAAAGATATCTGGCAGACTGAAGAGGTGACCGATACCGCGGTCGAAGGCGAGACAGACAAAGTCTCCGGAACGGTCTATACGAACGGAGACGAGAAGTTCCTGCTTGCAGACAACGGAAAAGTCTATGTAACGAATGACAGCGCATGGGTGCTCGCTGAAGGACTCGTGCTGACGGCTTCCGATTTCAACACCACGGCAGGTACGGAGATAATCTACGCCGACGCGGAAGACAAGAACATCCTCTATGTCAAGGCAGAAGATTACAAATCTCTAATCGACAGGACGGCAGAAGTCATAGTCTGTTACAGGAAAGACGAAACAGGCATCCTTTCCGCGACCGGATACAGGATGAGCAAGCCTTATATCAACGAAGAAGACACTGCAGCCGGAACGCACACCGTGATCTGGGACGAGGGAGAGCCCGTCACTGTAGCAGACGGTCTGAAGATTTCCGAGTTCACCGAAACGGATACCGAGAACACCTTCAGGATCAAGTATTCCAGGACCGGTGACGGCCTGGCGCAGTACGGAAAGCTCGACTTCACCAAGAAGAAGAGCACCATGAGAAAAGGCGGCACGGAGAATGCCGTATACGTCCTGAGGTTCACGCAGATAAGCGACAAGGAATCGCCAAAGATGCTGTTCCTCGGAGAGATCAAGGGCATCGCGCTCAACACCGTGACGCTCCCGCTGAACTCTTATGACATCACGATAGGCGAGACTATAAACAAGAGCTACCGCATCACGGATACGCTCTATGTCTCGGATATCACATCAGGCAAAGTTGGCGGAGCTTTGGTTATTCAGATCAACCCCGCTGAGAAGTTCTCATCCAGATATGACTCCAAGGTCTATATCTCCAACAGAGTGACGGCCCGGAGCCTGAACGGAGGAGCAAACAGCCCGGCGATCACGATCCTTAAAGGCCAGCCGCTGATGCGCGAGCTGCGTTCGGATCATATCGCCACCGACGTGAACGGCGATTACTGGTATTTCTATATCGACCAGGAAGGCGAGTATAAGTGGTCCTCCGCGCCGATCAGCAGCAGTGACGTGCATGTCGACAGGACCAGCGGGACCGGATATGTCGATTACACATTCGGCGGCAAGAAGATACATTATCTCGAGATGTACTATGATGCCAGTGCGTACGAAGATGACAGCAGCATAAAGGTGCTGTATTACAGGATCCCGGTATTCAACGGCAATAAATACTCATATGTCAGAGTCGGAGCTGACGGATCGCTCCTGCAGGAGGGTGAAAACAGCGCCACGATGAAGATGAAAGCCGACAGCGACGGCACTAAGTTCAATATCGGACTGATTTCCGCCGCGAACGGCAATGTCACGATCAGGATGACAGATCCCAACGGATCCATTCTCGACGGAGACAGGATCGTAGATGACACGGATATCTTTGCCCCGGACGGAACGGTCATGATCATTTCAGAGAGCACCGGGACCATAGGCACCGAAAACAACCGGCTTGAAATAGAGGCCAAGGTGCTCAGCAGCAGGAACTTCAAGGGGGAAGAGGTCGTTAACACCGATACATATCTGTATATCGACGATGGAGATATCCTGATAGACAGAAGCATCGTCGTGGATGCAGTTGTGTGGGATATCAGGACCCGTGACGGAAGCGTTGTCTTTGCGGATAAAGCGGAGGATGCAGAAGGGAAATACGACCTCACGGTCATCAATGGCGGCAAAGCGGCTATAGCGACAAACATGATCCGCAAGAACGACGGAAGCTGGTCGGATAACGCCGCAGCCGAAAGCACCGGCAGAGTGGTGATCAGAGACGTGTCGGTGTATGGCAGAGACGGACTTGCAAGTTCCGTAATCATAGATTCCGCGGGAGATGTCGGTATCAGAGATATACGGACGGAATATGCCCTGGCGAACGTTGTCTCCAGAGAGGGAAGTTTCACATCAGCAAGTGTTGAGGTCAACAGAAGCACAATCGTTCTGGAAGCCGGCAGAGATATCACAACAGGCACGGAGCACATAGAGGGTTCCGATGTGACCGCATTCTCGAGAGAAGGCGGATTCACCGCTGCGGTCGTTGATATCGGCAGCAGCACGGTCGTTCTTGACATCTGCAGGGATATCGAAACCGGCAATGAGACCGTTAAGGATTCCAATGTGACAGCCACCTCAAGAGAAGGCGGGTTCACGGCAGGGATCATGGACATCAGCGGAAGCGCATTCACGCTGGAGACACGTACGGATATAGTCACGTCCGATGAGTTCATCAACGGCTCGGCCGTGACTGCGACATCGCGCAAAGGCGGATTTACCTCGGGAGATATATCCGCGGTCAGCAGCAGCGTAGAAATCATTGCAGCGGAAGACGGCAGGATCCCCGAGATCAGGGCTTACGGATCTGACATCTCCATGGATATGGGCAGAGACCTGCGGTTCGACAACGCGATCATCCGGAAGACTCATATGTCGCTTTCTGCAGGAAAGACCCTTGGAATGAGAGACGGAGGAGGAAATGACTGTTCAGAGTACGGCAGACATGCCTTCATCCAGATCGACAGGGACGATACCGATGCGGATTCCTCTCTTGCGCTGACAGGAAAAGAGAGCATAGGAGAGAGGAACAGCACTCTGATAGTGGATATACCCGAGAGCATTACGCTTCTCGTGCCTCAGGCCGGCGACATGTTCATCGAGTCGCTGGAACTGATACCTGAGATCTGCGGGCCGTCAGGAACGTTTGAGGAAGTAAGAGTGTCCGGGTCCGATCCGGGACTTGGACTCGACAGAGTGTCTCATCCTGACAACCCCAAGATAAACGAATTCAGCGGCACGGAAGTAGACACTAAGGAGGATATCTCCGGTGACTGGCTTAGCCACATAACTGATGAAGTTAAGGCAGAAGATCTGCCCTGGAAGACTTCAGAAGAACTGGCTCAGAGCCTTATGACACTGAAGGGCGAAAGCTGGCTGACCATCGTAAACGATGAGGCAGTGATAAAACTCATTGAGGACGCCGTGGCAGGAAAGGGTTATACAGATCTGCTGACGGATGATGAGATAGCCGATATGATCAGGCTCCTCTGCCACAATGAGACGGTGCCTTGCGATGCGGACAGACAGCTGGCAACCTGGATAATCATGAACACCGAGGCTTATCCCGAACTGAGGAAGAGGCTGGAAGAGGGCGGAGAGCTCAGCGACAGCGAGATACTTGAAGTGACCGCCGGATATCAGCCTTCCGAGGAAAAGGCAAAGGCAGACCTGAGACAGGAGAAGATCAGGATCATATCCGAAACAAAGGACGAAAACGGCGTCAGTATCGGAGCTGCAGCGATCTGGAACACAGTCAAAGCGTGTGACAGCCCCGATGACAGCACTGCCCTGCTCGTGATGCTTCTGGATTCGCAGACTGCCGAAAACGGCAGCGAAGACATCATTCCCGGCATAACCGGGTTGATAGAGAAGATGCTCACAGCAGAGGAACTGTCTGCTATCAGGCAGAAAGCTGTCGGTGAGACAGAAGTGCCGGAAGAAGCCCGTAACGGATATGCAGGCGAAGAGCCAAAGGCGTTTAATGTCGAGATCGGCAGAGCCTCCGGCAGCATAAACATCTACAACAACGGGGACATCAATATCGAAGTGACCGGAGAATCGGATCTTAAGGCCGAATACATTCGCTCTGAACGTGGTGACGTCACCGTCATTGTAAGGAACGGCAGCCTGGAAGGGACAGGTTCTGAGAACGAGAACATCCTCGGAGGAAATATCAGCCTCGCTGCATCTGAGAACATCGGAGCGGGAGAGTCCATCAGGATCCAGCAGAGAGACAGCGTTCCCACTGTCGCAGTCAATCCGGCAGACCCCGGCAGCATTGACGATCCGAAACTGATAGGACGCAATGAGGACGGAAGCTGGACATACGGAGTCACTCTTTCCTATGACTGGATGCTCAAGGATGTCGAGGATGCCATCAAGAGGCTGGACGCAGAGGCTGAGAACGGAAGCGTTTCGATCATCGAGATGGAAGGCGGGACCGGTATCGGCATCATATCCGCCGGTGAAAACATAACGCTCATTACGGACGGCAGCTTCTCGGATGTCAGAACTGATGCGGAGAAAGCCGCCGGCAGGAACAACATCACATCTGCCGGAGATACCGCTGTCATGGCTCATAACGGGGCAGTCGGCGCAGAAGAGAGACCGATCACTGTATCTGTGAGAGGACAAATGACCGCTGAGTCCAAGGATGACATCAAAGTCATGTCGCCTGATGATCTCGCGATCACAGCTGATTCCCAGGACGGAACAGTTACCGTTTCCTCGGAAAGAGACCTGTCCGTAGCCAATACTGTAAACGCAGCTCACGGCACGGGCGATATCACGCTCTATGCCACTGCAGGCAAAAACGCCGCTGTCGATGTGCGCGGTGAGATCAGGGATGGTTCTGTGATAACAGCAGGTGAAGATGCTTATGTGAGCTCCGGCAGCGGAATTACGGAAACGACTGTCACGGCAGACGGAAATGCCGATGTACGGACAGGCGGAGATATCGCGGGAACGCACATCTCAGCTTCCGGTTCGGCATATGCCGGTGCGGAAGGAAGCATAGTCAACGGCAGATCAGGGACTGAAGTGACCGCAGATGATGTCACGGTCAGAGCAGACACTGACGCTGACGGGTACGGGACAGTAGGCGCAAAAGACAGTCCTGTTACCGTAGACACCTCTTCAGGGGCAACCGGAAAAGGAACGCTGACGGCTTACGGAACGAATGTATATATCAGAGAGTCAAGCGGCGACCTTGTCATAGACCGGTTTGTCACGACTGAAGGAGAAGCGGTCATCACTGCTCCCGGAAAGGTGACAGACAGGAATGCCGAGAGCCTCTTCAAGGATGCAGAAGAAGCCTGGAAGCAGGCATTTGACGCTGATAATGCTGCGGATTCGGCTGAAGACAAAGCTGAGATCCTGGAAGAAGAAGCCGACAGGCTTGAAAAGACGGCAAGGAAAGCAGAGGAAGAAGCTGCCAAAGCGGCTGAAGAAGCTCTGAAAGCCAGGCATAAAGCGGAAGAAGCAGCTAAGGCTCTGGCGGATGCGCAGATCAGGATCACGGAGATAGAAGAAGAGATCGAAAGGCTCCGGAAGGATGAGGGCCTCTCTGACGAAGAGAAGAAAGAAAACGAAGAGAAGATCCTTGCACTTGAGGAGCAGAAGAAGATGCTCGAAGGAAGTCTCGACAGCCTGCGGAAGACTGCGGACGAGACAGTAAGGACGGCGGAAGCCCTTGAAAAGACTGCCGATGAAAAAGCGGTTCCTGCGGCTGAAGCGCGCAGACTGGCGGATGGAGCAAGAAGGATCGCGGACGAAGCCATTGAAGACGCGAGAAGCAAACGCGCTGCGGCTGAAGAGGCAAGGGTCAGGGCGAACGTACTGGAAGAGAAGGCATATCAGGCAGAAACATCGGTGATCACTGCCGGTGACCTGACGATATATGCCGGGGACGATGTAGGCGCCTATGAAAACAGGTTCGACCTCAACGTAGGAGGCAGTCTGACTGTCGGCACGCCCGGAGACCTGTATATCTTCAGCGAAGGGGTTCTGCATATTGCGGATCTCGACGCTGACGGAAATGCAGACAGTTCAAGAGACGTCTATCTGACTGCAGGAGGAGATATCATATCCGACAAGGTGATAACCGGCGGAAGAGTTGCAGTCAGTACCTATGCAGGCGGAAACGCCGGAACTGCGAACAGACCTCTTGCACTCAGGACGAAGATACTTGAAGGCTCGGTCGACGGAGATGCGTTCATCACGAATGACGGAAGCCTGACGGTAGACGACCTGACTGTGATAGGCAGACTCGAACTCAGCGCAGCAGGCAGCATCCTGGCGGGAAAAGCAGCTGAGGGCACTGCGAACATCACTGCAGAGAAGGCTGAGATCCGTGCTGACGGTAACGTCGGAAGCGAGGGCAGACCTCTGGTAACAGCGATAGATTCCATCTCTGTGAACGCGGATGACGTGTATATCCGCTCCATAAAGGATCTTGAGATCGACAGGATAGAGGCAGAGGATGTCTTCATAGATGTTGAGGGAAAGACCGTTGCGGGTCCGTCTCAGATAAACATCACCGCGGACAATCTGACTCTGAATTCTTACGGCGGAGTCGGAACCGCAGCTCACCCGCTGGTAGTCGATGTTTCAGGGAATGTAACTATCAGCAACGTCTACGGAGAACAGCATTCTGTTAACGTCTATGTACCGCCTTACTACTATCATCACTATCCGACGGATGAAACGGAAACTGAACCTGAGGAAATGAAGCCTGAAACAAAACCGGGCAACAAGCCTTCAGGGAACGGGACTAAACCCGGCGGTAAAGAAGATGAGGAAGAAAGTGCATGGGCGCTTACGAACCTGATCCTTATGTTCTTCAATATCATGATGGCGCTGATCCTGTTGTGGATCTTTATCAGGAAAAAGAGATCAAACAGGGCGGAGCGTTCAGATTTGCTGGGACTGACAGGACTGGTACCTGCAGCCGCATCAGCCATCCTGTATCTGGTAACAGAGGACATGGGGGGCGTGATGAAAGCTGCTGATAAATGGACTGCGCTGATGCTGCTGTTCTTCTCGGCAGAAGCGGCCTTGATGTATCTGATGTTCAGGGGTCGCAATGACGGATAATTCCGCATAATAAAACCAGCCCTGCGCACGGCTGTGCGCAGGGCTGGAGCTCAGATCCTCCCATGAAGAGGAAAAGATGCATACGGGATCATTGTCCCGACAGATCCTTGATTATCTAAATATCGTTGACATTGCAAAGTCGGTTTGCTACAATACTTTTTGCAGTTGCGAGTGTGCTGGAATAGGCAGACAGGCACGTTTGAGGGGCGTGTGTCCATGACGTACGAGTTCAAGTCTCGTCACTCGCACCAGAATTCATACCGCACTTCGGTGCGGTTTTTTCTTTTGCACGGAATGATCGGCGGTACATCGATGAAGAAGTATTTTGACTGTTTTGATGAACAGAAAGCACTGGTGAAGGAACTCGTCGGTATCAGAAGCATTGTGGGAAGCGACGGAAGCGAGCAGACCATGGCTGAACATATTCACGGCATCATGTCCGGCTGGGACTATTTCAGAAAACGGCCGGATGATCTGTTTCTGGTACCTACAGACGCAGATACGATCGGCAGGAGCAGTGTGGTCGCAGTGGTAAGGACTGATGCCATTGGTACGTCTCAGCAAACCGCGGAGGCGGTCCTGCTTCTCGGACATATCGACACGGTGGAGACATCGGACTACGGTGTGCTTGAGCCGCTGGCCTGCAGTCCGGACGAACTTCAGACAGCTCTCAGAGCGATATGCTCAGATGAGGTTGCAAGGGACATCGACAGCGGACGGTATATGTTCGGAAGAGGGGCTCTGGATATGAAATCCGGAGTTGCTTGCTATATGTACGTCCTGAAGCATTTTTCCGAGAACAGGTCGGAGCTGAAAGGCAATCTCATCGCGCTCTTCGAGTGTGATGAAGAAGGAGACTCACACGGAATGATAACGTCTGTCAGGTTCATAAAGGAGCTGGCAGAGAAGGAGAACATACACATCAAGGCAGCACTGTGCGCTGATTACAGTTCAAACGAGGCTGCAGCATATCTCGGGACCATAGGAAAGTATCTTCCCTGTGTAATGGCTTTCGGAAAGAGCAGCCATGTAGGGCAGGTGTTCAGCAGTGTGGATCCCAATCTCATCATCTCCGAGACTGTCTGTGCTCTGGATTACAATACGGCTCTTTGTGAGGAGAACCTCGGAGAGATGACGCAGCCCCCGGTAAGCCTCAAGCAGAGCGACATGAAACAGACATACAGCGTACAGACTGCTGACAGCGCTTACGCTTATTTCAACTGGTTTTCGCTGAAGAAGACCGAAGACGAGATCCTGGAGATCTGCCGGACAGAGGCACGGAAAGCTGCGGAAAGAGCTGCGGAAAAGATCGCCGCATCGCATAGAGAGCATATAGCGAAGCTCAAAGCTTCCAGAGCATCGATCCCGCAGGGAGAGGAACAGATCACTGTACCTGTTCCGAAGGTGATGACTATAAATGAATATGCGAAAAATGTCGGGAAAGAGCTGAGGGAACCGGATCCTTTCACTGATATCAGACAGTTCTGGATATCGGAAGCAGCGAGACTGAGATCTGCCGACAGGGAGATGAGCCCTGTGGTACTGGTCTTTATGGCCGGAGTCAGCTACACACCGGTCACTGTCGACCCGGGATCAGAACTCGGGACAGCGGTATCATCACTCGGAATCCCGGTAAGGACCTATTACCCGTTTATATCAGATGCGAGTTTTGTCAGCAGGCTAGGCGACGTGCCGGTAGTAAATCTCGGAACCTATGGCAAAGACGCTCACATGTTCACCGAAAGAGCGGATATGGAATACTGTTTTGACAGGCTGCCCAATCTTACGTGGGAACTGCTGGTAAAGATACTGGACTGAGCGCGTGACCTCTGCGGTTTATCGGGGCCAGCGATGGTGTATAATGACAAAAAAACATGGAGGAAAAGAAATGATCGTTACGGAAAGAAGAAAGAAATGTCTGGAAGAGTTCAGCAAGACCGGCCTGGACGGGGTGCTGTTTGCTGCAGGTGCTAACTTCCAGTATCTTGCCGAATGTACATCTTACTTCTGGCAGAGGAACTGCTTTACCCTCGGCGCTCCCGTCGCGGGAAGCCATATCATGCCTGAGTGCATGATCTATATGAACAGAGAGGGAAAGACCACTATCCTTACGATCCCGTCAAAGAAGGATCACTTCGACACGACAAAGAACGATGTGGTCGTGAGCTACATGGATCAGTTCGAGGATGAGCTCAGGCACATCATCGACGGAAAAAAGATCGGGATCGGTAGGGACTGTGACAGCTGGTTCGTGACCACACTCAAAGAGGTGGATCCCGAGATAGAGACGGTGAGTGCGGAGACGGTATTCGATGACATCCGCAGGATAAAGGATGCAGGCGAGATTGCCCAGATGAGAAAGCTCGCAAAATTCACTGACGATGCCGTCATGTACGTCGTTAAGCATATGCAGGAAGGCATGACGATGTTTGAGGCAGAGAGAGGAATAGTGGACTACGGCCTCACTCACGGAGCGCAGGATCTCTCTTTCCCGCCGACATGCGGCTTCAAGACAAGAAACACTGAGAATGCGCAGAATATCGAACCGTTTGAACCGGAAAGGAAGCTGGTGCCCGGGACGATGGTCGCTTTTGACATCGGTTACATGGATCAGGGATACTGCTCCGACTGGGGCCGTACTGTCTATTACGGAAAGGCTCCCGAACTTGTGAAGAACGGTTACGCTGCACTTCAGTCGGCGCAGTGCTACATGATCTCGCAGATCAAGCCCGGTGTCACAAGATTCGGAGATCTCTATTCATACATCTGCGACAAGGCTGAGGAGCTCGGATTCTATCAGTATCTGAGGTTCAAGAGAGAGGAACGCGGAGGAAACGGACACCATATAGGCATCGAGGTGCATGAAGTCCCGTGGCTCACTTCCGATTCAGATCTTATCCTTCAGCCCGGAATGATCTTCTGTTCTGAGCCCAAGATGTTCTTCCCGAATGAGGGATATATGAGGGTAGAGGATATGGTACTCGTTACCGAGGACGGAGCCGAGTCGCTGACTCAGTTCCCGAGAGATCTGTTTGAGATCTGAAGAAAACGTTGAAAAATCCCGGACCGATCAGCTCGGTCCGGGATTTTTTACTGTTCAGATGTTCAGCCGGATAAGGATCATTCCCCGTCGGCAATTACGGGCTGAGACCTGCGCGCCTTGTCCATAAGCGCCTCGCGCTCTTCGGTGGAGACTTTTGCAAGAATGGCGTTTATGAATTCCACCATGTCGCTTCCTTTGCGGCAGCCGATGGCGTTTGTGATCTTGGTCTCGTCGACGTTGAAGCCTTTTCCGTCCTCAAATGTGATGTAGGTCAGATCCGGATTCGTTTCAACTACGGCCTTGGCGACGTCTATGTCCTCAACGAAACCGTCCAGAACGCCGCTCTGTACTGCGAGGATCTTTGCAGGGCTGTTCTCGTAAGGCATTCCCTTTACTGCGCCGGGCACCTGATCGATAAGGTCATAGTGCAGGGAGTTCAGCTGCGCGCTGAGGGTGATGCCGTCGAGCTCGTCCAGGGACTTGGCTCCGAGGAACCTGCTGTCGTTTCTTACGACGATGACTTTCTTGCCTCTGTAGTAAGCATCCGTGAAGTCGACTGTCTGCTTCCTTTCTTCTGTGGGAGACATGCCTGCAATGATCAGGTCGATCGTCCCGGCTTCAAGAGCCAGCGTGAGGCCGTTCCATTCAAGCTTTACGACTTCGACTTCGACTCCGAGCGCCTCGGCGATCATGCGGCTGAAGTAGATGTCATAACCGTCTGCGTAGCCGCCGCTCTGGATCTTCTCGGATGTGTCGGTGGGATTGGTGACCATCCAGTTGAATGGCGCGTAGTCACATTCCATTCCGACGCGGAGCTTTCCGGATGCTTTGATCGTTTCCATATCGGAAGCGGGAGTCTCATCCTCCTGCTTCTTGCCGCATGAAGCGAGCGAGAAGGCGATCAGAAGGAGCATCATAAGAGCGATAAACTTTTTCATTATTACCTCCAAATGAATAGTACATTGTTTATTGTTTCGCCTTTCGGGACTGTGCCAGTGTCCTTTCAGGCGTTCACTGTCATCTGTTCAGCGAGTTCTTTCTGGACAAAGCGTCCGTTCTCCCAAACGGTGATATACCTGAATCCGAGACCCCACAGTCTTGTTTCCGCTTCCCGGAAGCCTCCGTCCAGAAGCGAGGGATCGTGCGCGTCGGATCCCAGGATAACAGGATATCCCCGCTCCAGTATGAATCTGAGGATGAAGTCGGCCGGATACAGTATATGGCGGCGCTTTCTGGCAATGTTTGATGAGTTTACCTCGAATACTGCTCCGGTGCTGCCCGCCGCTTCTGCTGCCTCCAGGGCTGCGCGGCGGTAGGATGCGCTGTTCTCGTCAAAAAACCGGGAGGAACGGTTGAATTTCCTTATGAGATCGAAATGACCGATGATCTGCGGCCGGAACCTGTCAGCGTCCTCTGCCAGGTGCATGTAATAGTCTTTGGCGGCGAGCGCTCCCCTGCCGTCATAATAAGCGGCGATCCCGGCTTCAAGTATCTCAGGGGTCTCGTCTATAAGCATATGACCGTCAGATACCGGCAGACAGTGTCTGGAGCCGATATTGTACTGATAGCGCTTATCGGCCTGCCAGCAGTCGAATTCATTCTCGATGCCGCATACGATCTCGATCCGATCCTTATACTTCTCGGCAAACTGCAGATTCTCACGTATGTAACCGTCCGGATCTTCAGGCAGCGTATAGTCCGTGCCCCAGGGAGTGTACACGTGATCTGAGAAACCCAGCGTACGGAAGCCTTTTTCCAGCGCTATGCGTATGACATCTTCGGCGGAGCCGATGCCGTCGCTTCGTTCTGTATGAGTGTGAAGATTGCAGAGGACCATAAAACCCTCCAGGAAATAATTAAGGCAATTATACCATAACCTGTAACGGCGGACGTGAATATATATATTAAGTTGAGTAAAAGAACACGGAGGGTTATAATTACATCTGTATGGGCTTCTGCAGGCAGATGCCCGGTTGTCGGGACCGGGACCTCAGAACCAAATTGAAAGAAGGAAAGAAGATCATGAAGAAAATCATAAGTATCATTCTCCTGCTCTCGCTTGCGCTCTGCCTCGTATCATGCGGCAAGAAGCAGGAAGAAGAGAGCGATATGGCTGCTGTCAAGAAGGCAGGAGTCGTCCGTGTGGGAATGGAGTGCGATTACGCCCCGTTCAACTGGATGGTGACC
>JAFWDH010000009.1 GCA_017513135.1 Oscillospiraceae bacterium | reverse complement strand
GACTCTGAAGTGTTTCTTTATGCCCTGGACTTTGATCCTCTGTTTATCGAAGTATATGTTGTAGGTGACATGATACTGCTTCAGATCAACGCAGTTGCAGACTGACTTGAACTTCAATGGTCCTACAGAATAACCTTTCCTTTTGAGAGCAGCAAGGGTTTTGATGTTGTCTTTTATCTCAGCGATGATCGACTGACGGATATGACTGCCAAGAACTGTCAGTTCTCTTTGTTCGAATGAATCTCCGGCTTTCACCGGTATGGATCTGTTCTTATCGTTCACCGCACTACTGTCGGAAAGATATGCATTCCTGAACCACTTCGCTTCACGGAATAGAGCATTGATCTGATCTTTCTGCGCCACGGACATTTTGGAGGCGTCGGCCTTGACTTCAAAAACCTTGCAGATCATGTCTCTGCGTCGGGCTTTTGTGGCTTTGCCTTTCTCGCGTATTCTGCTGTTTTTCTCAGCCAGAGCAGTCTGGTCCATCATTATACCTTTCCTTAAACAAAAAACGCTCATCCAAAGATGAGCGTGAAAAGCGGTATGATTCAGTTCTCCATTCACTTGCGACAACAGCCGCCGGCATCATCCTTCGTTGAACTAATTGTACATCAGAGAAGTTGATAATACAATGTATCTATTCAATGCTGCAATTATACACTTCGGGCGATTCATCCCATGTTTGAAAGCACGGGTATTCTCGCCTAGATAATAAAACACAATGAAAATATGCACCGATCAAAATGAGATCCTTCCGTGCTTGCGGAAGGATCTCATTATTCATGTGCGGTTTTTCCGGATCTCATCCTTTCCTTTTTACGGGTATCCAGATAGCGCTATGGTAATCGGGATCTGTTTTTTCACCGTTGACGGTATCGTACCATTCAACGTTGGCATTTCCACTGATCTCATACTCCGGATTCCCCGGCAGCCATTCGCTGAAGATCCTGGTGTTGACGCTCTGCATCGCATCCGGCAGCGGACCGACGCAATTGAACACTGCCCATTCTCCTCTGGGAAACTCATAGAGGACCATGCCCTCAGGTATTTCACCGCCTGTATACTTTCCCGCTATGAGATATCTGAATCTGCCGTCCCCTATGTCATCGATACAAACTCCGTATTCTCCGATACAGTTGTCAACCAATGCCTGTTCATAGGGATTTGCCGGTTCGTTTCCGGCATACACACTATCGGCGTATTTTTCACAGATCTCATCCCAGAATCTAGGTATCTCTGCATATGAGGTTTCTGTGTCGAATATCTTCTGAAAACCTATGAGTTTAAACGGGAACATCGGGGAAATAGTATATTCCATCTGATCACCTCCATGTATGGAAACACTCAGCGTTAACGGAAGGAAGACGTTCGCTGCGGCACCGCTTCTCACCTGTGACGGCGTAGCACCATGAAATCTGGAAAAAGCCTTAGTAAAGCTCTCAGGAGTATCGTAACAGTAACGCAAAGCGATATCTAAGACTTTATCATCTGTCTCTCTGAGATCGACTGCAGCCTGATACAGTCTGCGGTTCCTGAGATACTGTCTGATGCTGTAGCCTGTCATCAGTGCAAAACCTCTCTGAAGAAAGAAGGGTGAGATAAATAACCGGTCGGAGATGTCCTGTACACTGATATCATCTTCCAGATGAGTCTCAATGTATTCGACAGCTGTACGGATACATGTCAACCACTCCATGATCGTGTCCTCCTTTATCTGATGTCATCAGTATATTCCGGAACAACGTGGCATTCCTGTCATTTCCTGCCCAAATATGTCTGATGCCTTTGAATGAAAAACAACGCTCAAAACAAGGTGTTCGCCACCGTGTCTATATACGCGGATATAATACTCAGCAGTTTTTTTCAGGGATCTCTGTCTGACTGAACACCTATTTCTACAGAGACATGCAGTAACCAAATGGCTGGACATTAATAAGCTTCCTTTTATTGCTCTGATAGCACAGAGCATAGAAATAACTTATGTCAATTTTTCTGAAAAAACAGAGAGAATTCTTCCGGATTATGTGATACATTATACGCATATGTGTCATTAAGAGGTGCGACTTTGAAAAGACTGACAGTAAAAAAAGGTGTGGAATGCATGGCATGCCTCAGTTGCGTCGTTGCATGCTCACAGGCATTCTACAAGGAATTCCATCAGGATAAGAGCTGTATACGGATCGTTGAGAACAACGGAACAGTAAAACCGATGGTCTGCATCCAGTGCGGAAAGTGCGCCAGGGAGTGTCCGCAAGGCGCAATTACCCAGAACGCCAACGGGGTCTATATGATCAATAAGAAACTCTGTATCGGCTGCGGAAGGTGCAAGGAGGTTTGCCCCATGGGAGTTTGCCTCAAACCGGATGATTCCGAAACAGCTTCCAAGTGTATCGCGTGCGGTATCTGCGCAAAGGCATGTCCCATGGATGTGCTTGAGATCGTAGAATCCTGATCCTATCCTGTGCTGCCATATGGCAGATCAAAAAAAGAAAAACAATTGTTTCAAGGAGATATCTGATGAATTACGACCGTTTCATCTCAATAGAGCAGATGGAACAGGCTACCGAGAGCCTGCTGGAGAACGGCAGGAAAGTAGGCGCCGATTCCTGGCAGCAGCGAGTGAAGAACCAGAGCCCTCATTGCGGGTTCGGTGAAGCAGGAACATGCTGCCGTATCTGTTCTATGGGACCCTGCAGGATCACCCCCAAGTCACCCCGCGGCATATGCGGATGCGATGTTCACGGAATAGTGGCAAGGAACTATGTCCGCTTCACGGCTGGAGGAGCTGCTGCTCACTCCGACCACGGAAGGCAGATCATGCACACCCTTTACCAGACAAAGGAAGGCGGAGCCTACCAGGTAAAGGACCCTGACAAGCTCAGAAGGCTTGCCGATGAATGGGGAGTGGAGTCCGAAGGAAAGGACATCTACGATCTGGCTCACGAAATGGCTTACAAGGGATTGCTGGAGTACGGCAAACCCTTCGGCGAACAGCTGTTCGTCCAGAGAGCGCCGGAACATACCAGAGAGCTTTGGGAAAAGGCTGAGATAGTACCGAGAGCGATAGACCGCGAGATCGCGACTTCCATGCATATGACTCATATGGGATGCTCGTCTCTTGCCGAGGCACTCATCAGGCAGTCGCTCCGCACCGGACTTTGCGACGGATGGGGCGGTTCCATGATGGGCACGGAGTTTTCGGACGTAATGTTCGGCACTCCCAAGCCGACAGATACCACTGCCAATATCGGAGTCATGGAGAGGGACATGGTGAACATCGTAGTTCACGGCCATGATCCTTCAGTTTCCGAGATGGTCGTCTTCTATGCAAACGATCCTGAGATGGTAGCGCTTGCCAAGAGCTACGGCGCCAAAGGGATCAATGTTGTCGGTGTCTGCTGCACCGGCAACGAAGTAGCCATGCGCCTCGGGATCCCGATGGCCGGCAACTTCCTGTGCCAGGAGAACGTAGTGCTCACCGGAGCATGCGAAGCAGTCGTAGTCGACGTGCAGTGCATCTTCCCGGCACTCGGACCGCTCTCAAAGTGCTTCCATACAAAGTTTATAACAACATCGCCCATAGCGATGATGCCGGATTCTGATTTTATAGAGTTTCATGAAGAGACTGCTGCCGAAAACGGTAAGGCGATCGTCAGGATGGCAGTAGAGAACTTCAAGAACCGTGACTGGGATCTGGTCAATATCCCCGGACTGAAGACCGAAGCGCGCGTCGGGTATTCCGTGGAAGCCATCAAAAAGTGCCTCGACGGCGTGACAAACAGCCATGTTGACGAGCTCGGCACGCTGAAGCCCCTGCGCGACGTCGTCAAAGCCGGCGTCATCCGCGGAGCCGTAGCAATGGTCGGCTGCAACAACCCGAAGGTGCGGCCGGATACCGCGCACATCGAACTGATGAAGAAGCTCATAGCGAATGACGTCATCGTCATCGTTTCAGGATGTTCCGCTCAGGCAGCCGCAAAAGCCGGGCTGATGAGCATGGAAGCAAAGGAACTCTGCGGCGAAGGGCTCAGGAGAGTCTGTGAACTGGTAGGCATCCCGCCGATCCTGCACATGGGATCCTGTGTCGACATCTCCCGTATGATGGTGCTGGCTTCCGATCTGGCGAAAGACTGGGGCGTCAACATCTCACAGGTTCCGGTCGTAGGATGCGCCCCTGAATGGATGAGCGAGAAAGCTGTATCCATCGGAAACTATGTCATCGCAACAGGTATCGATACCTTCCTCGGTGTCGATCCTTATACCAAGGGCAGTACTGAGGTCACTGATCTCCTTCAGGGAGAGCACGGCGTCAAGGACTGGGTCGAGGCGAACTTCACGGTCGAGACCAATATCGAGAAACTCGGCGACCTGATGCTGCAGAGGATCGAGGAAAAACGCGCGGCGCTCTGCATCTGACCTGGAGGCTGAAATGAAACTGGCAATAACCGGAAAAGGCGGAGTGGGGAAGACGACGCTTGCTTCAACGCTGGCCCGCCTTTATGCGGATGAGGGGCATACGGTCCTCGCCGCCGACGTGGATCCGGACGCGAACCTGGGCCTTGCTCTTGGACTGAGCGAGGAAGAGGTCAATTCCATCATTCCGATCTCCAAAATGAGGGAACTGGTGGTGGAAAGGACCGGCGCCAACGAACTGAATACTTTTTACAAGCTTAATCCTCAGGTCTCGGACATTCCTGACAAGTATTCCAGAGATGTGAACGGCGTGAAACTGCTGGTGATGGGAACGGTGGAGACCGGAGGCAGCGGATGTGTCTGTCCCGAACATGTGGTGCTCAAGAGCATCCTGTCCGCTCTCGTGTTCCGAAAGGACGACGTGGTCATAATGGACATGGAGGCAGGGCTGGAGCATCTGGGAAGAGGGACCGCTTCCATGATGGATGAGTTCATCGTGGTCGTGGAACCGGGAGCCAGGAGCATTCAGACCTATGAGAAGGTCAAGCAGCTGGCTGCCGACCTGGGCATCTACAAGGTGTCAGTCGTGGCGAACAAGATACGAAGCGAATCGGATGAGGAATTCATCCGCGAGAGGATCCCGGAGGATGCGCTTCTGGGCTTCATCCACTTCAACGAAGAAGTCATAGATGCGGACCGAAACGGTCTGTCTCCCTATGATGTAAGCGCCGGAGCTCTTGAAGAGATCAGGCGGATAAAAGAAAAGATAGACAGCAGATCATAAATTGAAAGGATCATCATATTATGGGATTGTTTGAGAGAGTATTTCGCGGCTCGGACGAGATGGTCGCCAAGGCACAGCAGGAACTGGATGCAGTGATCGCTGAACTGGGTGAGTCAGCTCTTATGTCCATGCCCGATACAGGTTATTCCCTCGCATGCATCAATGCCTATCTCGGCATAAAGGTCGAGACTCTTGCCGATGTCAGGAGAGCGCTGGAAGGAGTGAAGGGCATGATGCTCCGTGAACCCCGTACGAATTCCATCTTCCAGTCCGGCGTTGGTACCGCCATCGCCGCTGAGATAATAGAAGCGTGCAAGTATGCCCGCACCCCTGTTCCATACGAGGGAACAAAATATCACGGCCATTTCAGCGACTCAGAGGTCCGTACCCTCGGCGTACCGCTCGTTACAGGAGAGATCCCTGGGTTCGTGGTCATGATCGGATCTGCACCGTCTGACGAGGAAGCCGTGGAAACGGTCAAGGGCTACCAGAGCAAAGGTATCTTTGTATTCCTGCTTGGCGGAATCATCGATCAGCTGGAGCGTTCCGGCGTCACTATGAACTACGGTGTGAGGATCGTTCCGGTAGGACCTGAGATCTGGGGAGTGGGACACATCATTTCTCTGGTGGTACGCGCCGCCATGATATTCGGCGCGGTTGAGCCGGGTGACTGCGATTCCTTCCACAAGTACACGTTCGAGCGCATCAATGCGTTCGTAAACGCATACAAGCCGGTGGAGGATATAGTGGTTGCCTGCGGAGCCGGTGCGATCAAACTCGGGTTCCCGGTAATCACCAACGATACCGATGACATGTGGGCTATACCGAAGTCTCTTATCATAAACGAGAACACAAAGGACTGGATCGACACATCACTGGAAGCCAGAGGCATCAAGCTCAAGGTCACTA
This sequence comes from Oscillospiraceae bacterium, assembly GCA_017513135.1. Taxonomy (GTDB): domain Bacteria; phylum Bacillota; class Clostridia; order Oscillospirales; family Ruminococcaceae; genus RUG11783. The sequence continues at coordinate 78,487 of JAFWDH010000009.1, read as the reverse complement.
ACATCGATATCCCGGTAGCTTTCTCCAACGCTTTCGAGGGTGAGATCATTCGCCGCGGCGATATGCAGGTCGAGATCGACGGCTCCAGAGTGGACTGCTTCGAACTGGTCAGGACAGCGGACGCTGCTGCCATAGAAGACCATAAGATAGAGATGATCGGACCGGATCTTGATGACATTCCCGTCGGAACCAGGATCTCCGCCTCATACACCGTTGAGGTGGCCGGCAAGAATATGCAGACCGATTTCGAATCGGTAATAGAGAGAAAGATCCATCAGTTCCTCAACTGTATCGAAGGGGTCATGCATACAGGTCAGCGCGATATGATACGCGTACGTATCTCCAAGGCGGATTATGAAGCGGGATTCCGGCTCAAACATCTCGGTGAGGTGCTTTACGCAAAGATCAAGAGCGAGTTTGAAGCCGTAGTCGACAAATGCCAGGTCAGGATCGTAGTGGATGCTGACATGAACAAAGAACTGAGAGAACAGGCCAACGTGATATTCAACGCACGAGATGCACGCCTGAAATCCCTTACCGACGAATCGGTACCGGTGTTCTACAGCTGCATCATGTGCCAGTCTTTCTCTCCCAGCCACGTGTGTGTCGTCACGCCGGAGCGTCTCGGACTTTGCGGAGCGGTATCCTGGCTTGACGCCAAAGCGACCTACGAGCTGGATCCCAACGGACCCTGCAGAGTTGTTACGAAGGAAAAGTGCCTTGATGAGGTCACGGGACGCTTTGAAGATGTGGATGAGGCTGTTTTCCAGCTCAGCCACGGCGCCCTTGAGCACGTAACGCTCTATTCGCTGCTTACCGATCCTATGACTTCCTGCGGATGCTTTGAATGTATCTGCGGCGTTGAGCCCGCCAGCGGCGGCGTTGTCATCACTACAAGAGAGCACGCGGGCATGACTCCTGCGGGAATGACATTCTCCGAGATGGCATCATTTACCGGCGGAGGCGTTCAGACTCCGGGATATATGGGCCACGGAAAGCATTACATCGCTTCGCACAAATTCCTCAGAGCAGAAGGAGGAATCGGACGAATAGTATGGATGCCCAGCGCACTGAAGGAGCAGGTCCGCACTAAACTCGATGCCACAGCGAAAGATCTGTACGGAGTAGATAACTTCACAGACATGATCGCGGATGAGACAGTCTGTACTGATGATCTCGATGCTCTTATGACTTTCCTGGCGGAAAAAGGTCATCCTGTGCTGGAAATGACGAATATCGCAGAACTTATGTAATACGGATCAACAAAGAAGCTGATGCGTCTGTGGCCTGATAAGGAGCAGAGCGCACAGCTTCTTTTTTTTTGACCTTATAAAAAAGCAGGGACTTAGGTCATGAAATAACAGGATGAACAGCTGTCTGAGCCTGTGAGCGAAACATGCAGAAGCAATGACGGACGTCTGAATCGTTTGTCTCCGGCTCATGATGAACTGCAGCGCGTAAAGGGCGAAGAGCGGTTTTGTTGGATATCTGTTGGACAGATGGCATTAAACCTATATATAGAGATATTCGCCTTCCGATACTGCCGCGGTTTTTGACTGTATTGGAAGGTCGGAGATACAAAAAAAGGAGGGCTTTTCAGCTTTTACGGTACAGACCGTTATGTGAGGAATACCGGCTGAAAGAACCTTGAACGGGGACAACTGGCGGAATATAATTGACATATGTCAGAAACCGGAGCCTGATTATGCCAAGACCATGCAGACAAAGAAGAATAAGGAAATTCCCCGATTACTGGGTCTTCACTGCGGACGGATCCGTAAATGATGAGCTGATCACTATGGGCGTGGATGAATATGAAGCGATAAGGCTCATCGACTATGAGGGGATGAATCAGGAGGAATGTGCCGCCAGTATGGGCGTCGCAAGGACTACTGTGACCTCCATCTATACAAGTGCCAGAAGCAAATTATCGAAACTGATAATAGAAGGAAAGAAGCTGCGGATAACAGGAGGAGCTTATCATATCTGTTCCGGTGCGGATATTGAGATCAGCAGGAAAAGAGAAGGTGCTGTCCGGATCGCGGTGCCGTACGAGAACGGACAGGTATTCCGGCATTTCGGGCGCAGCAGGGTATTTAAGCTTTACGATATATCTGCAGGCATGATCATAGAAGAACAGATCGTGCAGAGCACAGAAGAAGGCCACGGCAGTCTTGTCGGTATGCTGAAGGAATTGAATGTCGATAAACTGATCTGCGGAGGAATAGGAGCAGGCGCCAGAACGGCAGTGAATGAGGCAGGCATAGAACTGTATCATGGAAAAGACGGGACGGCTGATGATGTAGTCTTGGCTTTTCTAGCAGCTGATCTCCGTACAGGCAGGGACAAGGACAGTAGCGGAGCCTGCAGTGATCCCGGGTTTGATTTTAAGACGGAAGGTTAAGTTTCTTATTTGCGAATGAGACTGCCTGAGGTCACACTTATAGATCATTATTACAGTATGGGGGGATACCATGAGACTTGCAGTTATCTACGATTCAAAGACAGGAAACACTCAGAAGGCTGCTGAGTGGATAGCGGAAGGGATGAACGAGGTCGAAGGAACAGAGGCGGCGGTTTTTGCTGTCGGTGAAGTTGACGCGGACTTTGTAAAAGATTCAGTCGGAGTAGTTGCCGGATGCCCTTCCTATGGCGCGCTGATGACTCCCAACATGCGCAATTGGCTGTTCGCAGAAGCCGGTAAACTCGGCTTGGCGGGGAAACTCGGAGGTGCTTTTGCAACTGAGCAGTACAGCCACGGGGGAGGTGAACTGATCATCCAGTCCATTATCACAAACGAGATGGTGTTCGGAATGCTTTGCTATTCGGGAGGAGGTTCATACGGACATCCTGTTATCCATCTTGGGCCTGTGGGCATAAACGACAATGTGGAAAAGTATAACGGCATGGAGAACTATCGCGATAATTTCCGCATATACGGGAACAGATTCGCATCTAAGGCAAAAGAGCTGTTTGGAGAATAAAGAATAAAAAGAATCGGAAGGATCGGAAAAAATGAGGATCGCGGTTACTTATGATAACGGGGAGATATTCCAGCATTTCGGTAAGACTGCACAGTTCAAGCTGTTTGACGTGGAGAACGGTGTGATCACCGGAAAATATGTGGTGGATACCAACGGCAGCGGGCATGGTGCACTTGCAGGTTTTCTTAAGTCAGTAAACGCTGATGCGCTGATCTGCGGGGGAATCGGCAGCGGAGCGCAGATGGCACTGGCCGATGCAGGCATCAAGCTGTATGCAGGGGTGCAGGGCTCTGCGGATGACGCGGCAGCTGCGCTCGCGACAGGTTCTCTCGTATATGATCCCGACGCGCAGTGTGACCATCATGAGCATCATGACGGTGACTGCGGTCATGACCACTGTGAGGAACATGGCTGTCTGGGAAACTGATGTTCTAAGACAATGTTGGCAGATTCAGCACCGCTCTGTGCAGCGGTGCTTTTTCTGTATAACCAAAACGCTCCGCATCACTTTCTAAGCGTGCGGAGCGTTGATTAGCTGTGTGTGATCATACTCTCTGGTCTTCTGAGTATTTATAGAATCCTTCTCCTGAAGTCCTTCCGAGCTTGCCTTCGTCGATATACTTCTTGAGCATCGCGGAGATCCCTTTGAAGTTGTAGGGCATCATCATCTTCTTGAGCAGCGGGCTGATCAGTCCGGGTACTTTCTGATACTGCTGGATGATATTGTAGGCAGTGGTGATTCCTACAACGTCGATGATCTCGAACGGTCCTCTCGGTGCGCCGGTGCCGAGCTTCCACGCCTTGTCGACGCTATCGGGATCGGAGACTCCATTGGCTACAAGATCCATTCCGCAGAGCAGGAACGGAACGAGCAGTGAGTTGAGCAGATATCCGGATTTCTCCTTGTTGACTGCTACCGGGATCATGCCGATCTGGGCGGCGAATTCAAAGACTTCAGCGAAATACTTTGGATCTGTTTCGTCCTGAGCCATGACTTCGGCAAGGTTCTGCTTCCAGATATGGTTGGCAAAGTGCAGTGACAAGTACTTGGACGGGCGGCCGGTGTACTTTGCGAATGTAGAGGGAAGAAGCGTTGAAGAGTTGGTGGCAATAACTGTCTTCTCAGGAAGAAGTGGAGCCATTTTGGTGTAGAACTCTTTCTTCTCATTCTCCAGCTCAGCCATCGACTCGATCACAAGATCTGCGTCCTCTACCGCTTTCGCGAGGTCAAGTTCAAGCTTGAGCCCTGAATATGCCTTTTCAACCTTCTCAAGGCAGGCTTCCTTATCAAAGGTTTCTGGATCGGCGAGACCTCTTGCCCAGATATCGGGGGATTTTCCTTCTGGTGTTGCCATCTGTTCGATGGTCTCCCGGTAAGTGTCTCTCAGCTCGTCCAGTTTGGGCTGTGTGCGTCCGATGCTGCCTTCGCTTCTCAGCCAGATCGTGACATCGAATCCTGAGTAAGCTGCCTGGAAAGCGATCTGGCTTCCGAGCACACCGCCTCCTGCTACTGTTATTTTGCGATACATGTTAGTTTCTCCTTAAGAAGAGATGTTTTTCCGTCCGTAGGGACGGAGGTTTATTCTTTTGTCTCTATACTACCCTGTCGGGAGTACTAAAGCAACTGTACATAACGAAGAAAGCCATCCTGAAAGGATGGCTTTCTTAATAGAGGAACCGAAGACTACTCTCTCAAAAAGCTGTCAGTTCAAATCCGGAAAGGATAGTTACAGAGATAGTTTGCTTCGATGATTAAATGATAACAGAACAAGTAATTTATGCAAAATAGTCATTTCTTATGGATATTATGCAAAAAGCGTATATAATTAAAGCGGTAGGAATGGAAACATGTAGAAACGGTGAAAGAAATGGATCTTGAAATACTAAAAAATTTCCTGGTGGTAGCACAGGAAGAGAACATAACACGAGCTTCTGAACTGCTGCATATCTCTCAGCCTACTCTCAGCCGGCAGATACAGAGCCTTGAGGATGAGTTTGGAGCCAGACTGTTTGTCAGAGATAAGAAAAGGACTACTCTCACTTCACAGGGACTGCTCCTTCAGAGGAGAAGCGTTGAACTTCTTGACATGTACAGGAAAACTCAGATAGAAGTTCAGTCGGAACCCGGAGTTATAACCGGTGACATAAATGTCGCCTGTATCTATGCAAAAGCGCTGAATACTATTCTGGATCTGGGAAAAGAGGTAGCTTCCGAGCATCCGGGAACAAGGCTGATAGTATCCAACGGCGACATGTATACCGTAAGAGAACTGGTCCAGTCCGGACAGGTGGATTTCGGCCTGATATATGCACAGAAGGAGGGGGATGATATGTTTGAGCGGTTTGAAGTGCAGGAAAATGTGATGATCCATATACTTGCGCCGGAAGGCCATCCTCTGACACGGAAAGATCACATCACATATGATGACCTTAAAGACTATCCGCTCATACTGCATAAGAGGTTCCTCGGATCGCCGATCCCTGGCAGGCATGAGATAGATCAGACGAAATATAATATAACAGGAGCTTATACTACCCCTGTGGGTGCAGTGCTTATGGTCAATTCCGGCTATGGAATCGCTCTTGTATCTGACAGCAATATAGAAGTTGAACTGGGACACATGGTATTGAAGGATGTTTCGCTGAACACAAACCTCTCAGCGTACCTGATATGGAAAAAGAACAGTGCTATGCCCGTTCAGTCTGAGTATCTGCTCAACAGACTGATAGAACACTTCAGCAGCAAACAATGATTCATTCGTAGAAATGTGATATTTCACTTCATGGCATCCCATTATCCGAGCCTGGATAATGGGCTTTTTTATTGCCGATGATCTCCGCTGAACAACTGAGAACGCAGCGAGTATGCAAACGGAAAGCGACCTGATCAGCGGAGCAAAGTTGTACTGCGGACAAGGAAGATTCTGCTTTGTTTGATTCATTTTTTAAATCCAAACTGTTTTTTATAGGCTAAGTGAATAGCTAATATGCACAGATTCAATGAGAATACGTATAAAAAACAGGTTATTATAAACTAAAGAAAAAAAACAGATAAAGGAGAAAACGATGAATAAGCGAATGGTTAAGATCGATTCAGGAAAACTGCAGGGAACCTTCGGGTATGATCCCAGAATAACGGTATTTAAAGGTGTGCCTTATGCGGCTCCTCCTGTCGGGAAACTCAGATGGAGAGCGCCGCAGCCGGTCGAACCATGGGACGGGGTGCGACTTGCAACTGAATACGCAGACATATCCATACAGAAAGTCCCCGGAGGAGATCCGAATGAGTTCTGGACAAAGGAACTTCACCCAGCAGGCCCGGAATTCACAATGAGTGAAGACTGCCTGTACCTTGATGTGTATACTCCCGCAAAGAAGGGGGATGAAAAGCTTCCGGTGTATTTCTACATACATGGAGGCGGACTGCAGGGAGGTTATCCACACGAGATCGAGTTTGACTGGGAGCATATGGCAAGGAAGGGGATCGTAGTAGTGACGCCGGCATACAGGCTGGGATATATGGGATTCCTCTCGCATCCCTGGCTCTCCGCTGAGGCTCCGGAAGACCCGAAGGGATCCTACGGATATCTGGATCAGCTGGCAGCCTTGAAGTGGACAAAGCGCAACATCGAAGCCTTCGGCGGCGACCCGGACAGGATCACGATCGGAGGCCAGTCTGCCGGAGCCGGCAGTGTCATGGCGCATCTATCCAGTCCGATGTCCAAGGAACTTTTCCGCGCTGCAGTCATACAGAGCGGAATCAGGATCCCAATGAAGGATACAGGAGAACCCGACCGCAATCAGACGGTGGAACAGGCTGAGAAGAACGGAGAAAGACTGTTTGAACTCTGCGGATTCAAGAGTCTTGAGGAAGCCAGAGCATGTGACGCCATGGAACTGTACAAGGTCGTTGAGGAGAACAGAATGAGATTCTCGCCGTGCAATGACGGCATCTTTTCTCTCAAGCCTTCCGCGCAGGCGCTTCTGGACGGGGAATGGGGCGACAAACCGATAATCTTCGGATTCAACTCGGGTGAGATCAGATCCGGAGGCATGTTTGCCGGAAATCTTCCTCAGAACATGGAGGAACTTGCTGCGGTGGCTGACAAGTACGGCGCTGACAAGGAGCGCTTCCTCGAACTGATCGGATGCACCACAGACGAGGAAGTAAAGGAATTCATGTCTGAAAGCAGAGCGTTCAAACCTCTCGTTATATCCACGCTTCTTGCCGGATGCCTCAGAGACAAGCAGGGAGCAAAAGCGTATCTTTACGAGTTTGCCCATCACATTCCCGGAGATGATGATCCGGGAGTCTATCACGGTGCAGAACTCGCTTTCGCATATGACGCTATCTCACGTATGTGGAGACCTTTCACCGGTGTCGATTATGATATGGCCAGGTACGTCAACTCCTACTGGATCAACTTCATCAAGACCGGCGATCCCAACGGCGTAACGAACTTCGGGGAGGAGCTTCCGCGCTGGGATGCCTATACAGCCGGAAATATGAATATCATGAAGTTCACTGAAGAGTGCCGTCAGGAGAAGGAAGAAGTTACTGAACTGATGCTTATGCGTCTGAATAACGGAAGATAAGCCAACCACGGAATAAGGAGACGATTATGATCAAGGACGGAGCAATAATCAACACTAAAGAAGGAAAACTCGAAGGAGTATGTATAGACGGGATATACCGTTTCATCGGTGTCAGGTATGCTGAGCCTACCTGGGGAGAAAACAGATTCATGCCCCCGCAGCCGCTCAAGCCATGGGAAGGGATCAGGTCAGCCAAGGAGTATGCTCCGATCTGCTGGCAGACAGATACTCCGAGAATGGAGGATAAGGAAGTCACCAGCACTGACATTCCGTCTCTGTACGGAAAACTTCTTACTGGAAACACAGATCCTTCTGCATGTGAGCAGTCCGAGGACTGTCTTGCTGTCAACATCTGGACAGCAGGTCTGAGAGACGGAAGAAAGCGTCCGATAATGGTATGGTTCCACGGCGGCGGATACATTGCAGGCGGCGCGCCGTGCAACTGGCATGACGGATGGAATATGGCGAAAAAGCAGGATGTGGTCCTGGTCTCGGTCGGGCACCGCCTCGGCATATTCGGATATTTGTATCTGGGCTTGTTTGACGAGAGATACAAGGATTCGGCAAATGTCGGACATCAGGACATGGCCGCTGCTCTAAGATGGATAAAGGAAAATGCCGAAGAACTTGGCGGAGACCCCGACAACATAACCATTTTCGGACAGTCAGGAGGCGGAGGAAAGGTAGCAGGTCTCATGGCGATGCCCCTGGCAAAAGGATGTGTGCACAAGGCGATAATACAGTCCGGAGGGTTCGGGGGACTGGTGACAAAGGAAAAAGGTGCAGAGGTCGCAAAACAGCTTCTGGACCACCTCGGAATTGACACCGGCAATGTAGGAGAACTGTTAAAGTACTCGGCGGAAGAGCTTATCGAGGCGACCCGTGCCATCAACAGGACCAGAACAAACGGAAACTATTTCGTCTGTCCGCTTATTAAGGACGGAGAAGTGATCAGATACGATCCCTTCGATGGCGCAGAAGGTTCCGAATACAGCAAGGATGTCATCCTGATGAGCGGTTATACCCGGGATGATGCCAAGCTTCAGGCGCTGTTCAATCCGCCTGTATTCAGCTATACGATGGAAGAACTGCCGGAGAAGCTTATGGGACTCGGATATACCGCGGAAGAGGCCGAAAAGATCATCAGTATGTATGAAAGAGTCCTGCCGGAAGACCATGATGCGTGTGACATATACACGGGACTTCTTCAGGACAGAAACGCGCTGATCGCAAACATCAACAGATATGAAGCCAGAGCAAAGGTAGGCGCGGCTCCGATGTACAATTATGTCTTCTGCCGTGAGGCGCCATCAAGAATGATGAAGGCGATACACGGAGTTGAGGTGCCTTTCGTGTTTGATAACGCGATCTATGCTCCGGAAATGTGGGACGCAGATACAAGAGTAACGGCAATGCAGGTCTCGGAAGCGACAGGAGCAGCCTGGGCAGCATTTGCCAGGACCGGCAACCCGAGCAATCCGTACATGCCGGCTTGGAAACCGTATGACAGCGTTGACCGGTATACGATGTCGATCGATGTGGAATGCACCCTTGTCAGCGATTACAGGAAAGAGATAAGGGAGTTCCTGGGCAGGTAGGAAACAGACCGCCATCCTGCCGGACGGATCTGAAAGTGATGCCGGATTTGTATCCGGCATCACATGTTTCATCAGAAGACGACAAAAAACCCGTAGGAAAGAGGAAAGACAGATGAAGTGGAAGAAACTGACGGGAGCAGAGAAAGGAGTCAGTCATGAATTCGCGGCTGACTGGGAAGAGCTCGGAATAGATTTCTATGAGGATATAGCGTACGGAAAAGGCGGCAGCCATGATATGTTTCTGGACCTGATGCTTCCGAAAGACAGAGCGGACAGAAAACTGCCTCTCATCATCTGGGTGCATGGCGGCGGCTGGAGCATCCCGGAACTGACTAAAAAATACAGACCGACAAATGCTGTCATTCAGGCATGCCAAATGGGATTCGGCTTTGCAAGCATCGAATACAGACTTGTCACCGAGAAGCCTTTTCCTGCTCCTGTGGAAGACTGCAAATGCGCGGTGAGATTTCTCAGGGCAAATGCTGATGAGCTGGGACTTGATCCAGACCGTTTCGGTATATGGGGAGAGTCCGCCGGCGGTCAGCTGGCTGCACTGGTGGGAGCTTCTTATATGAATCCGCGCCTTGAAGGAAACGGAGGATGGCAGAATGTCTCCAGCAGTGTCCGGGCAGTGTGCGACTGGTACTGCGGCGGAGACATGACCCACATGGGAGCATGGAGGGTGCAAGAAGTTCAGGATAAGGCGCAGGAACTCGGCATCAGCCTTACACGGATGGAAAGAGACGGAGGACAGAGCTCTCCGGGAGGACTTTTCTCCATGATGTTCGGAAAGCCGGGTGAAGAGGCTCCTGAGCTGTCCATGGACATAAGCCCTATCTTTTACGTGGACACTGAGCAGCCGGCATATCTTCTGATGCACGGAGACAGTGACCAGACTGTTCCGATCGAGTTTTCGTACAACTATTATGACGCGCTTCTTTCACACGGCCATGACGTGACCTTCGTAATAGTTCCGAGACAGGGACATGGCTTCTTTAAAGGCTCGGGATACTATGATATCGTTCTTGGTTTCTTCAGGAAGAAACTTATGGAGGAGTAACAGATGGATAAGACGAGAATGCCTGTCTATCATGAGGAACTGATGGATGTCCCTGTTGCGGCGGTCGAACTTCCGGATGTCACAGGACCGCTTGAGAACAGTGCGGATTCATATCCTTTCGGAACAGCCTCGCGGCAGAAAGTGCCAGTGGATCTGGAAGCATACGGATATGTCGAGGAGGAATTCATAGTAAGCGGGTACGCCAATGTATATGAATATCATGACGTAGGGAAATATCCCAAGATCCGGTGCGAGAACGGCAGATATACCACAAGGATACTTGTGAGAAGGCCCAGGGATCCCCTTAAGCAGAGCGAGTTCGCGGTGCTGGAGATATTTAATTACGCAGGCCCTGAAAAGGCTTTCGCGGGCTGGGGATTCTGCGGGGAGTATATGCTGAAAAGGGGCGATGTCTGGGTAGGGATCACGATAAAGCAGAATGCAGTGGACGGGCTCAAACGGTTCGATCCGCAGAGGTATAAAGACCTCGGCTTCCCCAATCCGGTGCCGGAAGGCAAAAGACGTCCCGTAACATCCATGATCGGAGGCCCGCCTGCACCCGGAGCTGAAGAGTATGAGAGCGGACTGGCTTATGACGCAATGAGCCAGGTAGCGGCGCTGCTCAAAGCAAGAGACCGGTCAAATCCTCTTTTCAGGGGAGGACCGAGCAGCAAGCCCGCGAAATATGTGCTTGGAATGGGAGCGTCCGGCTGTGATCTGTCTCTTTATGCCGCGGCGCTTCAGCCATTTGCTACGACAGACGGTGTACATCCCTGCTTTGACGGATTTCACATCCATATGACCGGATATCCGGGCAGCATCAGCAACGGAGAGACCAGATTCGAGGCGAATGACGACAGGTGCAAGATCATGACTAATGTCCCTCTTGTCTGGACGCAGACTATGGGTGACATGAGGGGAGGGGGAGTGCACCCGAGCTATTCCTACATGTACAGGTGGCCGGACAGCGATCTCCCGGGAAGGCAGCACAGGCAGTACGAGATAGCCGGTGCTGCATTGGGGCTTTTGTATGACAGAAACTGCGGTGCTTGCCGTGAAGATGTTGAAAAGTATACAGGCAAACCAGAGGTCAACAACGATCCGGAAGTCGACAACGAGATACCGTTCTATTATGTGATCAGAGCTGTCCTCGACAGCCTGAAGAAGTGGGTCAGGGACGGAGTGCCTGCACCGCCTTCCGCATATCTTGAGATGAAGGGAGAGTATCCTGACGCAGATTTCGTGCTGGATGAACACGGGAATCCGCTTGGAGGCGTGAGAAGCCCTTATGTTGATGTTCCCACGAGGACTTACACATGGATAGATGATTTCTCCGTTTTCAACGTGGTCACGCTGTTCAGTGAGGAAAAGATCAGGGAACTTTATCCTACAAGGGACGGATATATGCGCAGGGTAATAGAGTCAGCTCTGAAGATGGTGTCTGACGGATATCTCCTTGCCGAAGATGCCCCGGCGCTGATATTTGACGCGCTTGATAACTACAGCTGAAATAAAAGATATTTCAGCACACAGGAGGTATTTCAGATGAAAAGCGGAATTCTTGACAGCTTCATAGCGGGAGTCCGCGAGAAAGGACTCGGAGTCCATGAGGCAGTGGTCAGGCATAACGGAGAAGTAGTTGCCAGCCATCAGTTTATAGAGCCTCAGGGAAGAGTTCAGCTGTTTTCGGCGAGCAAATCATGGACTGCCATTGCTACGGGCATTGCTGTCGGAGAAGGACTGTTCGGTATAAAAGACCGTATGGTCGACCTGCTTGAAGGGGAAATCCCGTTTGAGCTTCCCGACGGATTTGACAGGCTGACTGTCTGGCATCTGCTTACGATGAGTACAGGTCATTCAGAATGCCCGGTCTTTAAGATGCAGGCGAAGGAAAGGGAGAAACTTGTCAGCAGCGGGGCGGCACCGCAGGCTCCAGGGAGCGGAAGGAATTTCTCGGATAAATGGTTCGAAGCTTTCATGACTGAGCCGCTTTCGTTCGACCCTGATTCCGGACACTGGGCTTATAACAACGGCGCTACTTATGTGCTCGCGAGGATAATCGAAAAAGCGACCGGTATGAATATGAGAGATTATCTGATGCCCCGCATTTTTGATCCGCTTGAGATAGCGGACCCTGTATGGGACTGCGATCCGCAGGGTCATGCTCTCGGAGCAATAGGGCTGCATCTCACCACCGAAGAGCTTTCGCGCGGCGGTCAGCTGCTCCTCAATATGGGAAAGTGGAACGGAAAGCAGTTGGTACCGGAGGAGTTTGTAAGGCAGATGACATCAAAGCAGGTCGAGAATGAAAATGAGAACACGGATGAGAACGCAGGTGCCGGTTACGGTTACCAGACGTGGATGTGCGCCAGACCCGGCGCCTACAGGATGGACGGTATGTTCTCACAGTTGAGCATCGGAGTTCCCGACTGCAATGCAGTGATCGCGCTTACATCACACGAGGAAAAGAACGGCCCGGAGATCATAAAGCTCGTGTTCAGTGAGATAGTGCCTGAACTGCAGTAGATCGGTTCGCTGCAGATGCGCGTATGTGCAGGGAAAACAACCAGAGTCTGAACGATAAACACATTTGGAGAAATAAGGAGTTACAGTAATGGAACAGAACAGACCGCTTACACAGGAAGAGATCAGGGCAAAACAGCAGGAGAGGAGACGTGACTTTGCTCCTGCAGAGCATCCTGCGATCCCTTTGTATGAGAACGCGCCGTGTTACGACACGGAGAAACTGGCTGAGATGCAGAGACTGGGAGTCCGCATACTGGAAACAGATGACCGGGATGAACGGATGAAACTGATCGGTGAGTTTGAAACAGTCAGAGACAGTATTACCGAGAAACCGGAGCATCCGGAACCCGTGGCGCTGTGGCCGGACGGAGTGCTTCCGACAGTGACAGATTATCAGGACAACAGCGACCTGCGCTGGAATCACGATCCTGATTTCAGACCGTTCCTATATGAACTGCTCGTGCCTGATGACGTACAGCCAAAGGGACTGGTAGTGTTCTGCGCCGGCGGAGATCACGGATACCCCATGTTCCATGAGGCATATATATCCTGCCTCGACTTCGTATCTATGGGATATCAGGCGATACTGCTGGGAAACCGGACGAACGGATGTCCATGGAAGGCGGAGGATGCGGCAGCAGACGCATCCAGAGCTATAAGATATGCGAGGAAAAATGCCGAAAGACTTCGCATTGACCCGAATCATGTAGCATTTGCCGGTTTCTCGAACGGCGGTATCACCGGAGAGAACTGCATCCGGTTCTTCTCAGGCGAAAAGAAAATGACCGATATCTATCCCGATTATGTTCCTGACGAACTGGACAGTTTCTACGGAGCGCCTGACGCGTTCATCTGCGTATACGGACCCAGATTCGTAGGAGGTGAGTTCGATTTCACCGGAGTCGTATATCCGCCCACTTTCTATGCTGTGGGAAGAGAGGACAGAGCGCTGGATAATCTGAACTACGTTTATCCGACGCTGATAGAACACGGCGTCAAAGTCGAAGTCCATACATTTGCAGGCACACCTCACGGACAGGCGGGAGTAAGAGTACTGGATGGCTATGTCAAGTACCCGAACTTCGAGATGTGGCTCAAGCTTGCGGATTATTTCCTGATGGATCTTTTCAGGTGACAGCCTGCTGGTGACATGCTCTGAAAAAACAATTCAACAGTTTCAATCAAAAAGGAGATACACAGAGATGCTTAGAAAAGTTACGACCAAATACGGAGTGATTGAGGGAGTTCCCAGCGGGGATCCCCGCATAACCGTTTTCCGCGGAGTGCCGTATGCTAAACCTCCGGTCGGAGATCTGCGCTGGAGAGCTCCGCAGCCTCCAGAACCCTGGGAAGGAGTTTTCAAAGCAGACCGCTTTCCGAATATCGCCGTGGTGCCTCAGCCCGGAGTTGACTGGACAGATTTTTACACCAAGGAACTGAATCCGACCGGATATGAGCACAAGACCAGTGAAGACTGCCTTTACCTGAACATATGGTCGCCCGCAAGATCCACGTATGATAAGCTCCCCGTGTTTTTCTACATCCACGGGGGCGGATTCACCGCAGGTTATTCATATGAAGTGGAATTTGACGGTGAGAGAGTCGCCCGCAATGACGTTATCTTCATCACGGTCGGATACAGGCTCGGACCGCTTGGGTTCTTCTCTCACAGGGAACTTGACGAGGAGAGCCAGGGAAATCAGGGCCTTCTTGACCAGCTTCAAGCGCTGAAATGGGTCAAAGAGAATATCGCCGCATTCGGAGGAGATCCTTCCAGGGTCACGATATGCGGTCAGTCTGCGGGAGGAATGAGCGTATCCAGTCTGCTCAACTCTCCTCTGGCTGAGGGATACTTCAGCGGCGGGATAATGATGTCCGGCGGAGGGATCAGACCTCCGTTCGGAGGAGTGGGACCGTGGCTCTCTCTGGAAGACGGGCAGAGATACGGACAGCAGCTGCTTGATTTTATCGGAGTAAAGAGTCTGGAAGAAGCGAGAGGCGTGCCAGCTGAAGTCATCGTAAGCACCGGTTTAGGAAGATGGCCTGACGGAAAGATAGCGCCGATGAGATGGCGCCCGACTATCGACGGAGTGTTCTTTACCGAAGAACTGAGAGATTCGATAATCGCCGGACACAGCGCCGATGTACCGATAATGATCGGATGCTGCAAGGGAGAGAACATCCCGAAGCAGTTTACAGGCGAACTGAGCAGCATCGATGCTTTCAGGAAGAGCGCTGAAGAGAAATACGGAGACAGGGCTGAAGAATTCCTCTCCATGTGCGATCTGTCTTCTGAAGATGATTTCAGAAACTTCGTATCTGATGAACTGGGCCTTTGCACCGGGTATACCGGAGCCATGGCATATGCAAGACGCGAAGCTCAGCTTGGAAGGAAAGCCTACACGTTCGTGTTTGATCATGATATTCCCGGAGATAATGCCGGATCCTTCCATGGCTCGGATATGTGGTTCGTGTTTGACTCACTCGGACACAGCTGGAGACCGTTCGAAGGCAAGCATTACGATCTCGCCAGGCAGGTCTCGTCATATTGGGCTAACTTTGTGAAGACCGGTGACCCGAACGGGACCGACCGGATCGGGAAGGAACTTCCGGAATGGAAACCCTTTACGGAGGATGAAGGATTTACGATTTGTTTCAAGGACAAACCGGTAAAGCTGGATGAAACCGGCAAGGAACTCAAACGCTTCACTCAGGAATACTTCCTGGGACAGAATACGGAGGAATAAATGCTCAGAACAGTCAAAACTGACCTCGGGTATCTGGAAGGCATACCCTGCGGGGATCCCCGGATCACGGAGTTCCGGGGCGTTCCATATGCGGCTCCTCCTGTAGGACCGCTAAGATGGAGACCGCCGCAGCCGGCGAAGCCCTGGGAAGGGGTGTACAGAGCCGACAGATACGCGCCGATGGAGGTACAGGCCAAGATAGGTGTGGATGAGAACGACTTCTACACCAAGGAACTGAATCCTACAGCCGCGGAATACGAACAGAGCGAGGACTGTCTGTACTTCAACATGTGGTCACCGGCCAGAAGCACAGAAGATAAACTGCCTATATATGTATGGTTCCATGGCGGAGGACTCCAGGCGGGATATTCGTATGAGATGGAATTCAACGGCGAGCATATGGCCAGAGAGGGCGTCATCGTCGTCTCCGTCGGATACAGGATAAACGTCTTCGGATGGATGGCTCATCCGGAACTGACTGCTGAAGATCCTGACGGCTGCCACGGCAACTATTGTCTGCAGGACATACTATTCTGCTGTGAATGGCTGAAGAGGAATGCCAGAGCTTTCGGAGGCGATCCTGACAGGATAACTCTCGGAGGACAGAGCGGAAGCGCCTTCGGCGCTCAGGCCCTGGGAACATCACCGCTCGCCAAAGGACTGATCACGGGAATCATAATGCAGTCCGGCGGCGGGCTCAGAGCCCTCGGATACGGTACCGGGTGCACTCCGCTCAAAAAGGCGGAGGAGACCGGAATAGAACTGCTGCAGATACTGGGCGTCGACAGCATAGCTGAAGCCAGAGAGGTCCCGGCTGAAAAGCTTTATGAGGCTTATCAGAAGATGGGCAGGAGGTTTGACGCGTGGAGTCCGAGAATAGACGGCAAGATGCTGCCGGAAGACTCTACACAGGCCTATATAAACGGTAACTTCAATGATATTCCGTATCTGTTCGGGAGCACTGCGGGTGAGGGCGGATCGGTGTTCGGCGGCAAGGTGCCGGAGACGGTCGATGAACTGAAGGCGATCGCCGAGCCTGTCTTCGGGGACAGAACGGACGAGTTCCTCACCTACTGTCGTACCGGGACGAAAGAGGAAATAGCAAAGACCTATAAGGGACCGGCCTTCAATGCGAGGACTCTGGGCGCCAGAGGATTTGCGATGACTCAGGCAGAGCAGGGTAAGACCGGGTATTGCTACATATTCAACCATGACATCCCCGGAGAGGATAATGTCGGGCCATACCACGGAAGCGATCTGTGGTTCGTTTTCAACAATCTCGATAAGTGCTGGCGTCCGTTTGAGGGCAGGCACTACGATCTGGCCAGACAAGCCTGCAAATACTGGACCAACTTCATCAAGACCGGTGACCCGAACGGAACGGATATCAACGGTGAACCGCTTCCCGAATGGAAGCCGGTGACCAAGGATGATATGTTCGTCATGGAGTTTACGGACAGGCCCGGGCGGGAAGCCGGGGAACTCGACCCCGCGGCAAGGTTCAGGATCGAGTTTGAACTCGGAAGAGTATAGAGTCGTTTCGTGCACGCTGTTCCGGAAACTGTTGACGGCATTCCGGAACAGCAGCACCATCAATCACAGAGAGGTGTTGAATAAATGGGGATACTTGACAGACTTAAGGAACAATTCAAAGCACAGGAACCTTTCAACAGGATCCTGAGACCTTACGCCCATGAGGCCGTGAAGATCTACGAAGACTGCGTATGCTACCCGAAAGACGAGCTGGTAAAGCTTTACAAGAAGGAAGCGGAGATGAGAGCCATCACAGATCTGGATGAGCTCGACAGACGCGTGAGCGAGTTCGGAGAAGTAATAGATGAGGTCGGCAGCAGGCGTTTCAGCGAAGTGCCGCAGCGCATCATCCTCTGGAAAGAGGGGAATATGCCGGCAGAGACAGAATACACTGACAACTCGGACCTCAGATATACACATGACCCGGATTACGCTCCGTTCATGTATGAGATGCTTCTGCCGGAAGACGTCGCTCCGAAAGGCGCCATAATAATGTCAGCCGGAGGAGATCACGGATCCAACATCCTTCTGGAGTGCTATCAGGCGAGTATCGAGATGAACGAGCTCGGATATCAGTGCTTCATTCTCATGAACCGTCCCAATGCAAACCCCTGGAGCGGCAAGGAAGCCGGAGCAGATGTAGCAAGAGCAGTGCAGTATGTCAGGGCTAACAGCGGAAAGTACAGGATCAGAAACGACCGTGTGGCTTTTGCCGGATACTCCAACGGAGGACTCACGGGAGAGCACAACATCCAGCATTTTTCCGGCGGCAGATCCATAAAGGACGCTTTTCCGGAATATGAGCCCGATGAACTTGACGCATACAGCGGCTGCCCTGATGTTTTTCTCTGCGTATACGGTCCGAGGTTCCTGGGCGAGCCTTTCGACTGGAACGGAGTGGAGTATCCCCCGACGATAGTCATAGTCGGTGAGAAAGACTTCAATATACCGAACATAGCGCCTTATGCGGAAGATCTGCGTTCCCACGGCGTCACTGTCGAGATGCACACGTTCATCAACTGTCCTCACGGCGGGGTAGGCAATGCGATACTCGGAGAGGTTGAACATCCGAACTACTATCAGTGGAGAACCCTGTGTGACGCATTTATGACAGAGATTTACAGGAAATAAAAAAAGATGACATGCGGCGTACGTTTTCGGACGCCGCATGCCGGATGTGATGAAAAACAGAAGAATACAAATAGCGTTTTGACTGAAAGAAGGCCGATTTTATCCGGTCAGCAAAGAAAGGAAACGGAAATGTACAAAAGGCATCCTCAGCTGGACCCGTTGCTGAACAGGGTTAGGAAACCCAGAGAGGCTCACGGGTTTCCAGAACCATCCGAACCTGTTGATTATCCGCTCGCAGATCCCGCAGATCCTTACCGCAACACATATCTCGGTGTGATCGATACTCCGATCACGGACGATGACGGAGTACAGAGAGATATGTTCTGCTACATTCCCGTTACGGAGAAGTCTGCATGGAATATGGTGCTGGTCTTTGTCCCGGGAGGAAAGGATCCGAAACAGTTCTTCCGGGATGGAGGATGGGCAGAAGCTCTTGAGAAAAACGAAATGACCGGGTTTTTCCTTCCTGCTCCGAATGGCTGGAAAAACGATGACCCCGGGTTCGAACTGTCCACGGCGGTCAAAGCTCTGGCTGAGATGCAGAAGAACCGTTATTTCCAGAGCAATGCGCCGGCAATATATGCTGCCGGCTTCGATGACGGGGCGAGACCTGCGGCAGTATTTGCGCTGACGCATGTTTCTGTTCTTGCCGGGTGGGCAGCTTGGGGAAGCGTATCTCTTGATCCTGATCTTGTCAGGGATCTGGGGAACGGTCCTTCAGACTGCGACAGCAAAAAAAGCAGGAGAGAGATAAGCCTTCCGACATTTATCATAGACAGTGAAGTATCGAACGTTCTTGAATACTTCAAAAAAGCGTGTGACGTAGAGGACAGAGGACTCTGTAACCGTTTCGGACTGGTCTATCAACAGAGGGAGAAACTCGGCGAGAGTTTCCTGAATGATCACAGCTGCTGTGAAGTGTGGCATGCTTCCCCCGATAAGGCAGCAGAGGCAGGAGCAGAGGAAACAGTCAGTGCGATAATCAGTTTTCTGGCGGATTACAAACGATGGGGCGGAGAAGGCAACGGCTATATCAGAAGGACCGTGCATGAAAGCGACGGGTTTATCAGGACGGAGAAAGAGATAGGCGGACTGAAACGCTACTGGCTTACATTTGAGCCTGATGCGTATAAGCGCGCTGAAGCGGAAAAGTATCCTCTGATAGTTGCCATTCACGGCTTCACCTGCTCGGGGGAGTTCTTTGCCAACAATACGGGATGGCACAGTGTCGGCCAGGAGAGAGGAGCTTTCGTGGTGTATCCGTCAGCATATCCGTTCAAAAGAGCCGTTCCGGCTATGGGAGGACAGCATATAGCCACCCCGGAATGGAATGCGGGCGGAGTGCCTTCTGGCTTTGATGTTGACGGACCTGATGAGCTCGAGTATTTCAGAGAACTGATAGAAGATACGGTGTCAAAGTATCCGATCGACAGAGAAAGGATATATGTGACCGGCCATTCCAACGGAGCGATGATGACGCAGACGCTCATGAGATATATGCCTGAATTCTTTGCAGGGTTTGCGCCTGTGGGATTTATGGAGGGGATGTATACTGATGTTCCCCCGATGCCTGATGATCTTCCCAGAAACATCTGGTATTTCGTCGGAGAATACGACGGGCTGGGATGCAGACTGGAAGAGGGAAACGCAAATGTCAAAACTATCAGAAGACTCTGCGAGCATAACAAGGCAGATTATGAAAAAGGGAAATACTATGAATCCGGGATCTATATGAACCACGTGTGGAGGGACAGCTCCAATGTCCCCATGGTACGGTTTACCGGGGTAAAGAACTGGCCGCACACCTATTCACCTGAAGTGGCGTTCATGCTTTATGATGAATTCTTCTCAAGGTTCGTCAGACACGCTGACGGATCCATAGAATATCTTGCATAGGAGGAAACATGAGTAATACAAATACACAATTTGCATGCGGCCCCGGAATCGCTGAAGTGATGACGGAAAACGGTATGCTGAGAGGATATATCAAGGAAGACATATATCACTTTCTGGGAGTCAGATACGGGCGCGCAAAGCGTTTTCTTTCCGCTGAGCCGGAAACGCCCTGGGAAGGATGCAGGACCGCGACGGACTACGGATATGTATGTCCGAACCCGCTTCTGAAGTTCGGTCTCAGAGACACTCTGCTCTCTTCTCCCGTTCTCTGGCCTGATTCCGAGGACTGCCTCAATCTCAATATCTGGACAGGGTCGACCGATCCGAAAGCAAAGAAACCTGTCATGTTCTGGATCCACGGCGGAGCGTTCTCTTCCGGAAACGCCATCCATCTGGCGGTATATGAGGGACATAACACGGCAAAGTACGGCGACGTCGTGTGTGTATCCGTGAATCACCGTCTTGGAGCACTGGCATATATGAATCTGTCCGGCTACGGCGAAGAATATGCCGATTCCGGAAATCTTGGCCTTCTGGACCTCGTGCTGGCGCTAAAGTGGGTCAAAAAGAATATCTCAGCGTTCGGCGGAGATCCCGATAATGTCACGATATACGGGCATTCGGGAGGGGGCGGAAAGATATCTGCTCTCATGCAGATGCCGGCGGCTGACGGACTGTATCATAAAGTGATCATGCAGAGCGGACTGATACAGAATGAGCACCTTAAGTGGCCGACGCATGAGGAATCCGCTGAATGGGCGGAAAAACTTGTCAAAGCGGCGGGTGGTCTGGACAAGCTCTCTGAGATGCCCGTTAATGAGATGATGAGACTCTGCACCCGGACATATGACAACCAGATGTTCTGGCTGCCCACTCAGGGAGCGGGAACGTTTATAGGAGATCACACTGTTGCAGGACTGAGAAAGGAAACAGCCGGGATCCCGGTGATACTGGGATCGGCGCTGAACGAGTTCGGCCAGAAGGTTGACTATGTAGATAAGGGAGCTCTCAGTGAAGAGCAGAAACTTGAAATGCTCAGGGAAGTCTACGGGAATGATGCCGAGAGAGTCAGGGATGAGTTTGAAAAGACGTATCCCGGCGTAAACAGCTGTTACGCAAGAAACCTTGACTATTATAATTTCCGTCCGCTGATCAGGAATTACAGCAGACTTCGCGCAGAGATGAATGCTCCCACATATCAGTATCTTCTGACATATGAGCTT
Source organism: Oscillospiraceae bacterium (assembly GCA_017513135.1). Lineage (GTDB taxonomy): Bacteria > Bacillota > Clostridia > Oscillospirales > Ruminococcaceae > RUG11783. Next base: position 57,193 of record JAFWDH010000009.1, on the reverse strand, counting down.
GCGCTGGGCGGAGGATATATGAGCTATCACGGAGCAGAACTGCCGTTCACGTTCCATAACGTGCCTTTGCAGCCTGCTGTGATCAACGGGGAGAAGACATGGCGTTTCCAGGATGAGATATTCAATGCCTGGATACAGTTCGTGAGGACCGGAGACCCGAATCACGATAAACTCCCTGAATGCTGGAGGCCTTATACCGGGAGCGATCACGCATGCATGATCTTCGGTGATCCGTCAGAATGCAGATCTGATCATGATGACGACCTCATGAATCTGATGGAAAACATAGGATAGCGGCTAAAAAAGAAGACAGTTCTGATCAGGCACGCTCTTTTCGCTGAAATTATTTCTGAAAAGCGTCCGAAGACTGTCATCAGCAGAGAAGCAAAAACGGGCTTGACAGTATCCGATCTGCCATACCCGTTTTGTTTTGCCCTGCTTGCTGCCTGCAGGCCGGTTTTGGTGTGGCAGCCACATAATGTATAATAAATTAATAGAGTCAACATGAAACGTCTGTCCGAACATAAAGGTCTTGTGGATCATGCGCCGGTCTGACCGGAGCTTTGGACAGTTTTTCTATTCTACGGAGCAAGCTTATGAGCAAGTTTTGTATTTACTGCGGGAAGCAGATAGGAGATGATGATGTCTTCTGCCTGTACTGCGGAAAACAGCAGCCGCAGGGAGACCGCGGCCTTGCCGGCAGCCTCACAGACAGCAAAGAGATTGTGCCTGAGCCTTTCGGCACACAGACAGCTGCTTCTGAAAACCCGGTCTATCCTTCTGTGACTGACCATCATTTCACGCAGGACGGCGGCGCCGCTCCGGATAATGGCGAAAGAGATGATGGGAGCACAAAGGAGTCTTTTTTCTCCGTACTTAAGAGAAAGACACAGGAGAGGACTGACGGCAGCCGGCTGTCTCAACGTAACAATGCTGAGCAGGTCCGGGCAGGGTCAGGGGCCCCGGTAAACAGATTTATCCCGGTGTTCCTTCTTTTCGGTACAGCGGCATTCACCTGTCTGCGTGACCTTTTCTGTACTGTCGCGATAGTTTCCGGTCAGTCTTTCCTCACCGCAAAGCAGGTCTCATCCCTCGGCATCCTTTCAGGTGCGATAGGATTCCTGTGTGTTTTTGCGGTGTTCTTTCTTTCAGACGGGCAGAACAGCCCGGCAGGCGCACGCGCACTGAGAGCGGGTCTGTCAGTTGTGCCGATAGTTTTCGTACTGATGCTGAACGGTCTTCTGCAGAAGATGATCAGCGGCGGATTCAATGTATTCTCTCTGTCTGCGGTGCTCTTTGTCGCAACTCTTCTTGCTACCGCCGCAGTGTATTCCGGCATCGCAGCTATGAGATCAGGACAGATAAGCCCCGGAAGGCATGTGCTGCAGCTGCTTAAGCATCCGTGGAAGCTGCTTGTCTGGCTGGTAGAAGAATGGGCGTCGCTCGCGGCTGCAACAGTGTACTATTCACTGATCTCTCTTCTGCATGCCAAAGCATCGATCTCCGCTATATTCGGTAGCGCTCTGATGGCAAGCTGCATCACTGCTCTGATCCTGACACATACCGTAAGATCCATGAGCAGCAGCGCTGATAAGTGGAACCGGGAGGAATACCCTGCAGAAAAGGGCTTCGATCCGAAACAGGGCATAGTGTACGCCGCGCTTGGCGTGCTTTCCCTGCTTCTGTTCTTCATTACGGGAAAGGCCAGCCGGCTGACCTGGAGAGAAGACTTCATAAAACAGCTGGATGACAATATGTTCCTCAGCACATACGCGCTTTCAAACGGCATCGCAAGTGACGCGGTGTATTACAGCCAGCAGATCATGGATCTGGTGGACGGCATGGAGGCGTACGGCGCGGAAGATCCGCAGCGGGTCTACAATTACGCGCGCAAAACAAACGATGCAAGGCTGTGGCGCATGTATGACGCGCTGTCCGGGGATATCTCAGTACTGGAAAAGGCTGTAAGTGAGAGTCCGATGGATGTAAGTCTCAAGGCGCTGCTGCTGATGCGCTATTCGGAAATGGACCGCGGTGAGATAACCGGGGTCCAGAGAGCGTGGCAGAAAGAGATCGCTTTCGAGATGGCGGGACTGTCACTGTTTGAGTGCCCGCTGCCGGAGATACCGCCTGACAAAGAGGAAGCTGCTTCACTGGCGAGCGAGATGAAGCAGAACTATGAATTCATCGGCCAATTCCAGAGTGACGCCCGCATGATCCTTGACCTGCAGAAAGGCAAAGGGATCGGCCCTTATGAAGTAAATAAGATATTTGACCTGGCGGAACGATATCCGGAGAATGCGAGCCTTCAGTATACAGCTGTCGTTGCAGCTGCTGCCGCAACTGACGACAACAACAAATACGTTTCACGTACACAGGAGAGGGTCGCAGCCCTCGTGAGCCTCATGGAGAAGGACAGCACAGAGGCCGAGAAATACAATGCGATAGCGCTCGCGGCAGAGCAGATGATCATCCTGAGGCAGTACAGGGAAGCTATGGAATACCTGAACGGCATTCCCAGCAGCACAGATGACGATGTGAATCATTACATCGACAGGCTGAAGATCGAATGCCTCTCGAACCTCGGCGAGGGAGAGGAATGCTTTGCCCTTGCGGAAAAGATGATCGCAGAGGGAAGCGACGATATCAGGGTCCTGTTCTACTACGGAGAGGGAGCGCTGAAGACCGGTCAGTACAGGCAGGTGCTTAAGCTTCTGGAAGACTCGGCAGTAAAGCTTCTTGACAGAAACATCACAGGCAAACAGCTTTACGAAGAGGAGTGCTTCTTCTATATGTTCGCCATGTACGCAACGACGAGCGACCATACGCACTTTACGGATTATGAGTACCGTTTCTATGACAGCCTGACGGAAGACGAGAAGGGGATCCTTTCTCCGTTCGTGCGTCACTATCTCGACGCGCTGTCCACAAGATATACGGCAACGAGCAATATAGACGGAAAACGCGCGCAGGCGAGACAGGAGATAGACGCAGTTCTTGAGATGCGGCCCGACCTTGTCTTCGCGAAATACTTCAAGGGCAATATGGCGTTTGAAGACAGGGACTACGAGACGGCAAAGAGCTGTTATCAGACATGCATCAGCGCGGATCCGGACAACGTTTCATTCCTGTATGCCGCCGCGAACGCTTATGACGGACTTGGAGATTACCAGAAGGCATATGAACTGTCCAAGCAGGTACAGCAGATACTTCCCTCCGTCAACCACGATTCGGACTGGTACGGGATCGGATTCCACAACAACAACCTGCTGTCACGGCTGGAACAGAAACTGAAGGAGGGCTGACATCATGATGACAATCGGGATCTGCGCAGCATGCGCATTGCTTGCAGTCCTTTCGATCTTTCTTTTCCGCGAAGCCGGGATCATGTCGTTCCTGATGCTTATCATCTCCGTAGGAGAGATCGTTCTCAGACTTCCTGTTTTCAGAAATCTGAGCGGCAGACTCAGGAAGATCCTGCCGGCTGTACTGGCGGCAGCTGCGATGCTGTGTTCGCTGTATATCGGACCGTACAAGCAGAAGAACAACAGCACGTACGACATGGCCCGCGAGCTTTATGAGGTCGAAAACAAGATCCTGACGATTGAATCCGGAGCTGCGGAAGCGCTTTCCGCTTTCGAGGAGAAGTGGGAGGAGAGCGATTCGACCCGCGGCCTGCATGCGTATCTGTCGATGATCGGCGGAAACGCAGACGAGGCTTATTCCTGGATGAACCGCTACAGCGACAAGACCTCGAAAGACTACTATCTACGCATGGAAGCGCTCTACCTGATGGATCCGGCGAAGACGGACCCAACAGATCTTTACCGGCTGTATGAGAAAGCAGCAACAGACGATCTCAAGTGGGAATACATGCAGAAGAGCGCCGGCATCGCCTGCTTTGAACAGGGAAAGATCACAAATGCGGAATTCTATCTCAGAAATGCCCTTGCACAGGATACTGAAGACCCGGTGACTCTGTATTATCTCGGTGCTGTCTCCTGCAAGAAGGGAGATATCGAAGGCGCCGACAGTTATTTCCGGCAGAGCATCGGCGCCGGGGCAAGCGATGAGATGATATCCTGGATGTCCTGGTACATGAACGAAGCCGAAGGCAGGGAGGAGTGATGACATCATGAAACTGTTGTCGATGTTTTCATTGAAGAAGGCGACAGCTCTGCTGCTGTCGGTCCTGATGTGCGTGCAGGGCACCGTCATAAAGCCGGCTTCCCTTCATAAAGGTATTCTGGCTGCAGCCGGCGCACAGAGCGATACCGCGGCGGACACAGCTGGCATAGACTGGACATATTGGCATGATAAGGTCAGGAAGGAAGGGCCCGTCGTCCCGCCGATCCCGGTGATCGACACCGGAACCAAACTGATACCGCTGGCGCTTCCCGGACAGAAAGAGGAAGGATACACCTCTCAACAGGCCGCGAAGGATTTCGGACTCGCTTTTACACCCGATCTCGCTGACAGGCTGATAAGCACTGAATCTCTGGTGGCTTTCAATACGACTCAGGGCCTCGGATTGGACATAATGACGCCGAAGGGATTCAACGAGTGGATTAGGACCGGGGAGCTGTCAGTGAAGGATGTCGGGATAATCGGAAAACGCACGGTCCTGGAGGCCGATTACAGCAGAGCACTCGGAAATCTGGACCGCGCAAGATCCCTCCTGAACCACGCGAGGGAGAATCCGAGGTTTTACCATCCGGAACAGATAGCGGAAAGGGAGTTTACTTACAATCAGGCACAGCAGAAAGTTTCGGAAGCGAGTGATGCTTTAAAGCCTGTCAAGGGCAAGTGGTCTGCCACTCAGCTCAGAGCGGCGTTTTCCCTGATTAATATGCTGCTCGCGGGATATGTCATCTATAATGAAGGGAAGAACCTGAAACAGCTGGATTATGAACTGGAACTCAAGGGAGAAGATGCCAACCTGGTGGATCAGGCAGCAAAACGGTATATCTCCGCGACCTCGATAACATCAGCTGTCCTTACGGTGATCCGGACATTCTTCCCGACCGCGCTCGGGATCAAGGCAGCCGGAACGGCCGCATTTACCTGGAAGGCTTTTTTTGCAGCCGGGGCGCAGGCCGGCCTCCTCGCAACGATGCTGTTGGGAGCGATATATCTGACTACTACGGATGAGTGGAAGATACACACGCAGGACTGGACGAGTAAAAACTTAGCTCAGGTCGACTGGGGGACACTGTGGATGCTTCCCGGTGGGTTCTTCTGTTTTCCGCTGTGGATCGAAGCTCACCAGCGGTACCTTAAAGGCTCGATAGCCATGGAGATGGTCGTGCAGCCGTGGCAGAATCTTAAGACCACACTGTCGGAATCCTGGGACTGGATCGTAGAGAAGACCACCGGACGCGCAAAACCGGCGGAAGGAGTCGGTGCGCTGAAACCGAACATCTATCTGTACAGCGATGAAGAGACCGAAGCAAAGGTCACGTTTGATGTGCCGCAGTGGCTGCGTGTCAGTGATCCGCTCTATGAAGGCTCGTGGCAGGCCCGTGTGCTGGGCGACGGCGGTATTGTAATGGAAGACGGATCGGAGCACGGATATCTCTTCTATGAATCTGAGACACAGCCGTTCTACTTCCAGAAGGAAGAAGGCTGGCGCATCGGCGCAGAGACACGTCAGGAGCAGTTCCGCAGTATACTTGAAGCCTACGGCTTCAACGAAAAAGAGACCCTAGATTTCCTTGAATTCTGGGTAACAAGACTCGATCCGGGCGAGGATTATATGATGTACCCGCAGATGACCGGTACTGTTGACCGGGCGATGCCGCTGAAAGTCGAGCCTGCCTGCGACAGCGTTTTCCGTCTGTGGTTCACCTTTGAAAAGGCCTCGGAAGTGACTGATGTAAAGGAACCGGAGATCGTTGAGGTCGAAAGAAGCGGGTTCACGCTTGTTGAGTGGGGCGGCATCATACTCGATGAGTGACAGCGGATCCGGCGGATTGAGTTTGGTCAGAAAATAGATCAGTGAAGGGCTTGAAATAATGGATTGGAAAACTATATTACTGCGAATACTGTTTGCCGCGGTCGCCGGCGGTGCGATCGGGCTCAACAGAGAAAAGATCAGTCAGGCAGCGGGACTCAGAACGTATATGGCTGTGACAGAAGCAGCTGCACTCACTGCCATGCTCGGGATCTGGCTGAAGAGCAGTGTCGGGGATACGGACGCGGCAAGACTGCCTGCTGCATTCATCAGCGGCCTTGGGTTCCTCGGCGCCGGAGCGATCTGGAAAGACGGGGACAACACCATAAAAGGCCTGACTACAGCCGCCGGATTGCTTGCGTCATCTATCACGGGGATCGCAATAGGAGCCGGATTCTATTTCGGCGCAGCCGTCAACTTTATTGCTTCATTTATAGTCATAGTTTTTCTTAATGAGGGCATAAAGAAGATAGAGAGGAGCCGTGAGTCCGGCAGGCTGTATTGTGAGTTGGAGCGGAGGGACGATCTCAAGGTCCTTCTCAGCTGTATAGATTCATGTGACGGAAAAATCTCTGACCTGAAGATAGAATACCCGGGCGGAGTGGACGGTCACGTCGCTGTTTCTCTGTTGGTTAGAGAAGCCGACGGTGCGGATCTGAATGAGATACTGTCCGCTGTCCGGAGTCTTGAGAACGTCATATTTGCGCTCTTCATGTGACTTTGCCGTGAGGTGATTGATATGGATGAATACAGATACATGACACTCAGGGATACTCCCGGACTTGAAGACGCAGCGGCTGAGTGGTTCAGCGGCAAGTGGAGCGTGCCCAAGGAGGCATATCTCGAGTGTATGGATGCTTATCTGAGCGGAGAGACTGAATACGGATGGTATCTCTGCCTTTGCGGCGACCGGATAGTAGGAGGAATGGGAGTCATAGAGAATGATTTCCATGACCGCAAGGATCTTGCTCCGAATGTCTGCGCGGTATACACGGAACCGGAACACCGCGGGAAAGGGATCGCAGGAAGGCTTCTTGATATGACGGTGGAGGACCAGAGATCCAAAGGGATATCTCCGGTATATCTTGTGACTGACCATACGGGATTTTATGAAAGGTATGGCTGGGAGTTCTTCTGCATGGCGCAGGGGGACGGGGAGGATCACCTGACCAGAGTCTATGTGCATAAATGACAGGAGGATGATGGGATGGCTGATCTCATAGTCATATGCGGTCCTCAGGCTGTCGGAAAGATGACAGTGGCTGAGTGCCTGCGTGACAGGATACACTACAATCTCATGGTGAACCATGACAGCATAGAGGTGTCCGACAGGATCTTCGGGTTTGACACGCCGGCTATGAGAGAATTCAATGAGTCTTTCCGGAAGAAAGTTTTTGAACTGGCAGTCAAACACGGCGTAGATATGATATTCACGTACGTGTGTGATTTCTCGGATCCCGAAGACATCGGCTATATAGTAAGGCTTCACGACCTGTTCACGGGAAACGGGGGCAGGTTCTTCTTCGTGGAACTAAGCGCATCGCTTGATGAGAGACTCAGAAGAAACGAGACACCTCACCGTATGGAACGCAAGCCGTCAAAGAAAGACGTGGAATGGAGCAGGCGTGACATACTCAAAAGCGCGGAGGTCCATAAGCTGAACACGGATGATGACGAGAGGCTTTTTGAGAACCACATTAAGATCGACAATACCTATCTTTCTCCGGATCAGGTCACTGATCTGATCATAGAAGCATTCAGCCTCGTTCCTGTTGATAAGAAGGAGGGCGAGTACCGCTTCGGAGCAGAATAAGACAAGAACAAGAATGCCTGTGCTCGGTCACAGGCATTCTCGCTGCAACGGCAAAATGATAGAATAATTACATAAATAGAAAACAGGAGACAGATGAGATGGCAGCTTGGGAAGAGAAAGAATATAAAGTATTTGAGATGTTCAGAAAGCAGTGGGCTCTCGTTACTGCAGGGAACAAAGAGCATTTCAATTCGTGCACAGTGGGATGGGGAAGCCTGGGTACGATCTGGGGACGCCCGGATTCCAGCGGATCCATCGTCACCGTTTATCTGCATCCCGCCAGGTATACGAGGGATGTAATGCTTGAGAGCGATCATTTCACCGTGAGTTTTTTCCCGGAGGAGTACAGAAAGGCACTGGGGATAATGGGCTCCCGTTCGGGCAGAGACTGTGACAAGGTCGCTGAATCAGGCCTGACGCCGGTCGCATTCGGAAACAGCGTGACCTATGAAGAGGCAAGTCTGACTTTCCTCTGCCGTAAGCTTTATCAGCATCAGCTGACCAGAGATGACCTGGTGAGCGATATACAGGAGTATTACAGGATAAATCCCAAGGCATATCCTGTCGATGATAACGGTGACTGGCAGCCGCACTGGGTCTTTATGGGCGACATCCTCGACGTTATTGAAAAGTGATACAGAGCTGTTCGGGAAACCGGAAAGCGGAAACTGCCGGCGGTAATAACTCTATAAACAGGAGATAATCTATGGAAACAAACAGAAGGTTTTACAGCGACTCCCGCACAGAGGTCGAGACTGCGGAAGGAACGGTCCGCGGGTGTTTTCTTAACGATCATTACTATTTCCGCGGTATCCCATATGCAACAGCGGAGAGATTCAGATCTCCCAGGCCTATGGAGCACTGGGAAGGCGTGCGGGAGGCGGTGACATACGGTCCCGTCGCGCCTACTCTGAGCAAACCGAGCGTGTCGCGTATGTACGCGCTGACACAGCAACCTCTCTTCGGGTACCGGTTCTGGCCTGAGGATGAGCAGTGCCAGTATGTGAACGTATGGACAAAGTCTCCGGATCCCTCCAGAAAGAGGCCTGTAATGGTCTGGGTACACGGAGGCGGATTCGGAACTGGGTCATCCGTGGAGCAGATGAGTTACGACGGAGCTAATCTCTGCCGTGACGGAGATCTGGTAGTCGTATCGTTCAACCACCGCCTGAACATACTGGGCTACATGGATTTCTCTGAATTCGGGGATGAATACTGGAACTCCGGAAATGCGGGCATGGAAGATATCGTTGAAGTTCTGAGGTGGATAAGACGCAACATCAGCCGGTTCGGCGGTGACCCCGACAACGTGACGCTGTTCGGCCAGTCCGGAGGCGGCGGGAAGATACGCACTCTTATGCAGATACCCGAAGCGGACGGGCTCTATCACAAGGCTATCTTCCAGAGCGGCCTTATGAATCTGCCAGGTGAAGTGGATGATGCGGCTAACAACCGCAGGGTCTGCAGAGCGATGGCTGAGAAGCTTGGCCTCACGAAGGAGAATTTCTCAGAGATAGCCGATGTTCCGTATGAGAGACTGTGCCAGGTATACAATGAGAGCGTCAAGGTGCTTGCTGACGAAGGTATCAACCTGCATGGGATAGTGCAGCCGGTCCGCAACGGATACTATGTCGGAAACCCCAACGAAGTAGGGCTGACTGAATACGCAAAGAAAGTGCCTGTGATGGGTGGAACATGCCAGTGCGAGACGGTGCTGTATGTACCCGAATTCTATCCGTACAGCACGCCTGATGACAAGAAGGATGAACTGCTTACTGACCTGTTCGGAGACAACAAGGAGGAGATGATCAGTCTCTTCCGCAGCGTGTATCCTGACGGAGACCTGCTCGACCTGTACAACCTCGATTTCATCGTACGCAAAGGCGTATATGAGTTCTTTGACCGCAAGGCGGAATGCGAGGCGCCTCTGTACTGCTATATGATCACATACCACCTGAACTATTTCGGAGGAGTGCCGGCGTACCACGGGTTCTGCCTGCCTCTCGTGTTCGGGAATACGGAGTATGTTGACGCCTGCAATGAGCCTGACTGTGTCGCACTGAGCCAGAAAATGCATCAGGCATGGATCAATTTCGCGACATGCGGTGATCCCAACGGCGGAGATGTGCCTGTTTGGGAACCTTACAGAAAAGGCGAATGCGGAACTATGATCTTTGACAGGCAGTGCGGCATGCGCTATGACTTCGACAGGGAACTTGTGTGGAAGTTCCAGGAAAACACTGACCTGGAATTCAATTTCATGAGGGTCAAGAAGAACAGGAAGAACTGAACACAGACAAACTCGAAATACATGGTCGTTATTTGGATCGGTCATAGAGTTCTATGATCTGCGGTTTTATTGATTGGTTTATCTATGAAGATCAGATTACTTCTTTACAGAATAAAGCAGAGGATCGGTAGACGAAGTCTTTCACCTACAGCGGATCTTGAAGCCGCTATGAAGAGACACGGACTTGAACCCGATGTGGTGAGATCCCTCAGACTCATGCTGATAAGCAATCTTCTCGGAGTCATCTGTGCAAACATCTGCGCTGCTGGCAGCAGCCCTATGATAGGACTTGCAAACGATCTCGGCGCAGGAGACCTCGCGTTCGGCATACTTAATGCCGTGCCTCAGGTGACGGTGCTGCTCCAGATACCTGCGGCGATGCTGGTCAACTACACGCACAAAAGGAAGAGATACCTGCTTACTTACGGTATAGCATCCCGTGTGCTCTGGCTGGCAGTCGGCCTCGTCCCGATCCTGCTGCCTGATAAGGTCGCCGATCTCAGGATGTGGGCGCTCCTTTTCCTGGTAGGCATAGCTTCGTCGCTCAACGCGCTGATCCAGGTGAGCTGGTTCCCGTGGCTGGGGGATCTGACACCGCCAACGATAAGGGGCACCTGGCTCTCGACAAGAGATTCCATCAATGCGCTGGTCAGCATCATATCCGGTCTGGGCACCGGATTCCTGATGGACCATCTGCCGAGCTACACGAGATACGTTGTGCTGTTCGCGATAGGCGGGACCGCGGGAATACTTGATATGCTCATGTATGCCGGATGCAAGGAAGTATACGGATCTGCGCCGGTAAAACCGAGCCTCAGATCCATGGGATCCGGGATATTTGACAACAGCAGATTCAGACATTTCATGATCTTCTGGACCATGTGGTGCTTCTGCGCAAACTTCGTGGGATCCTACCTTAACAGGTATGCGGTGAATGAGCTGGGGATCACCTATACGCAGATGACCATTTTCGGAAGCATAACTTCCAACATCGTCTCTATGATCGCTGTGCGGATATGGAGCCATCTGGCTATCAGGTACGGATTCAAACCGGTACTCAGGATAGCGGCGACCGGCGCATCTCTGGTGCAGTTGCTCTTCATACTGGCACGTCCTCATGAAGTATGGCCGATCATGCTCTATTACGGCGTCGGTTCAATCTTCTGGAGCGGGACGAACCTGGTGGCATCGAATCTTCAGCTGTCACTGACGAATGACGAGAACAGGGCGGGAGCTCTGGCTATATTCGGATGCGTGACAGCGCTGCTAGGCACTTTCGCAGGCATAATGCTTGGCGGAAGCCTGCTTGAGTTCCTTGACGGAAAGCCGCTTCCACTGTCGCTTAACCGGTACCAGTGCGCGATCCTGGCGGCGGTGATCATGCGCTTCACAACAGCGATGACCATGATCCCCGGCTTTGAGAATGACAGGAACTTCACGACTGTCGGCATGCTCCGGGACCTGCTCGGCATGCGTCCGCAGATCCGGAAAAAACCGGATGATAAGGAATAGTCATTCCGGATGGAGGCAACTATAATCTATATAGACGGAAACAGTGTAAGCTTACGGAAGATATGGAAAAAACGGAGGACAGCATGACAGTAGAGCAGATAAAGGAGATCGCAAAAGAATGCGGCTTCGATGAAGTAAACTATCTGGATCCCAAAACATTCGTTCAGAATCAGATGGTGAGAGATACATGCGCGACAAACAAGTGCGGCTCTTACGGACAGAACTGGGGCTGCCCGCCTCATTCGACAGCGGAAGAGGACAACGCGAAGCTTCAGGCATATGAACACGGACTGCTTCTTCAGTGTGTCGGCAGGTCGACAAAGCGTATAGACCGGAAGATGTATTTCGATACAGGCAAACGTCTGTCTGACGGCATCAGAAAACTTAAGGATATCGTGGCAGAAGAGTACCCCAATTGCCTGGCTTTGGGAGCAGGGGGGTGCCGTGTATGTGAGAAATGCGCACGGCCTGAGCCGTGCAGGTTCCCGGACAAGAGAATAGAAGCGATAGAGGGATACGGCATTTTTATCACTCAGCTCTGCAGGGACAACAACGTTCTTTATTACTATGGAGAGGGAACGATAGCCTATAACGCAGCGATCCTTTGGTAGATTCCGGCGAGCGTGATACTGTCCCGGACAGCAGGAGCAGCTGACCGGATACAACTGATAAATGAAAAACGACCCGGCGGGGAAATCCGCCGGGTCAAATTGTTTATGACGGTATTAATCTAACTGGCAATGAGCTGTCAGCAGGAGAGCTCAGACAGCAGTATCAGGTTCGGAATCTGTCCCGGAATCCTGGACTGCAGCGAGTTTTTTTCCGTTGAGATAGAGAAACAGGCACAGAGCAGAAGAGCCAAGTACCTTTACCGCGGCGGAGATGATGAAAGCCGCGGACCCGATATCCGTTAGATGCGATCCCATTATAGTGAAAAGGATCATGTCCGGAAGCTTCCCGAGCAGGCTGCCTGCAATGAATGTTCTGAATCTTAGTCCCGTGACGCCCATGTAAATACTTACCAGTTCGGTGGGCAGACACATGAACCTTGTCAGGAACATGAAGAATACCGCGCATCTGCTGCGTATGGAATTATACGCATCGATGCATGTCAGTCTTCTGCTGAGTTCCTCTTTGTATTCGGCAAATCTGTTCCTGCCGCGGAAGTACTGTATGCAGGAAACTATAGCTCCGCCGATAACACATACGCCGATACCTAGTGGCGTCCCGTATAAAAATCCGCAGACAATATATATCACGCCTATGTAGAACGGCATACCGGCAGCCTTAAGCAAAAACAGCAGCAAAACCGCAGCGGAAATATATACTGCATTGTCGGAAATGAACGATGCTACTGCATCTCCTGTCAGGATATGCCTTCCAGCGATCATCGCAGCGCCGAGAGCGAAAGTAACAAGCCAGGAAAAAGCAATTCCGAACATGTTGGCATAATGGTCTCCCGGTATGCTGCTGATCCTTGCTTCGATCCTCTGCTGATAATGACGGGTATACATGTACAGAGAGAAAAGGAGTACAGCAATGCAGAGCCCGGACAGTATCTTTATTACAGACTCGGGCAGTGACGGGAACAGGACCATGATGAGCAGGCTTGCTATGACTACTCCGGTACACATCTTTCCGTACCATCTGGCCTGATCAAGCTCTTTGGTATACATGTACGAGATGAAACCTATATAGAAGACTGTAAGCTCCTTGAAAGCGAAGAAGCATGTAAACCAGCCCAGCCATCTGTATCTGGAGATAAGGCAGATGAAGATCATTCCCTGAGTGAGCTTGTCTGCAATGGGGTCCAGAACTTTTCCGACGCTTGAGACCATATCAAAGTGCCTGGCAATGAAGCCGTCAGCAACGTCAGACGCAAAGGAGATCAGGATCCATATCGACGCGGTGCCGTACTCACTGTTGAAATACAGAGAAATGATGTGCGGGATTATCAGTATCCTGAAAAGACTCAGGATGTTGGGGATAGTCAGTATCTCTTTACGTATGTATCTGATAATACCTGATGCACTGTGCCGGTCGGAGCGCATGTGAACCCTTCCTTTTCCGGGATACTGAGTTATTCGGAGATGTTAACTGTATCCTCTACGGAAATGATAGTGTTTCATTTTGGGGGAAACAAGGTATGAAACGGAATTGTATATAAAAATTCATAATTGTCTAAGAATGACACCGAATACAAAGTATAAAAGCATCACCGTCAGCATCTGAGTGCCGGATGTGGGAGGCGATGCGTACGGAATCTTAAGGAAACTAACACAATATACCAATATATTGAATAAGAATACTGTTTTTTTTATAATATTTGCAGTGTCTTTTAATCAGTTATTATTTGAAAAAATAATAAATAAAAGAAAGGAACAAACAAGATGAGAGAGTATCAGTTCAGGTATTACACTCCGACTAAGGTCTTCTTCGGTGCAGGCGCCATCGAGCATCTCGACGAGTCTCTGGCTCAGTACGGCAAGAAGGTCCTTATGGTGTTCGACAAGAACACTGCAACGGCAACGGGAATCTATGATTACGTTACCAATCTGTTCAGGGAAAAAGGCTATCAGTGGTGGGAGTATGACAAGGTCGACCCCAACCCCAGGCTGAGGTCCGTTATCGAAGCTGCCAAGATCTGCAAGGAGAACGACGTGGAAGTCGTCCTCGCTATCGGCGGCGGCTCCGTTATCGACTGCTCCAAGGCGATCCGCGCGGCTGCGTACTATCCCGGTGACCTCGATGATTACGATGCACTGTGGGCATGGGGCGCCAGCGGCAAAGAGATCACAAAGACCCTCCCCATGGTGGTCATCTGCACGATGGCCTCCACCGGCTCCGAGATGGACGCAGGCGCAGTCATCACCAATGAGCACACCCATCAGAAGGGCGGCGCTTTCAGAGGTGACCTCTTCTATGCCAACGTCTCCATCCTTGACCCGAAGTTCACATACTCCGTGCCCAAGAGGCATGTAGCGGCAGGCGCGGCTGACATCTTCATCCACACATCCGAGACATACTTTGACCCGGCGACCGACATCGACCTCGTTGACGGATTCGCTGAGGCGATCATGAAGACCGTTGCCAAGTACACGCCCATCGCCCTTGCCGAGCCCGACAATTTCGAGGCGCGTGCGAACCTGATGTGGGCAGCTCCCTGGGCCATCAACGGACTTCTCAGCGGCGGCCGTATGTCCGGCTGGACGCTGCACGGTCTGCAGCACCCCATCGGTGCCTATCATGACATCATCCACGGCCAGGGCCTTGCTATCCTGATGCCTCACTGGATGCGTCACATCCTCAGCGACAACACAGTCGACAGGTTCGTAAGATACGGCGTGAACGTGTTCGGAATCGATCCTTCTCTCGACAAGTATGAGATAGCCAACAAGGCGATCGAAGCGACCGAGGACCTCTTCTTCAATAAGATGGGCATCCCGCGCACGCTCTCCGAGATCGGCGTAACAGAAGAGCACTTCGATGACATGGCCACACAGGCGACCGCACGCGGCGGCATGTATGTACCGCTTACCAAGGAAGAAGTCATTGAGATCTACAAGGCTGCTCTCTGATCGAGGACTGTCCGGCAGAAAAATCAGTAAAATGAGCTCCGCATGCGGAGCTCATTTTTTGTCTGACAGGAGCCAAATCGGTTTAGCTGCCATACATAAAAAAGAAGAACATTGTTGTATCAACGCTTTAGTGCGTGTGATATAATTGTCAGAGGGTAGCATTATTTTACAAGAAAGGAACCTAACAATGAGAGAATATCAGTTCAGGTATTACACTCCGACTAAGGTCTTCTTCGGCGCAGGCGCGATCGAGCATCTCGACGAGTCTCTGGCACCCTATGGCAAGAAGGTCCTTATGGTGTTCGACAAGAACACAGCAACAGCGACAGGTATCTATGACTATGTCACCAACCTGTTCAGAGAAAAAGGCTATCAGTGGTGGGAGTATGACAAGGTCGACCCCAACCCCAGGCTGAGGTCTGTTATCGAAGGCGCCAAGATCTGCAAGGAGAACGACATAGAAGTCGTCCTCGCTATCGGCGGCGGCTCCGTTATCGACTGCTCCAAGGCTATCCGCGCGGCAGCTTTCTTCCCCGGCGATCTCGACGATTATGACGGACTGTGGGCATGGGGCGCCGGCTTTGGAAACGTCACCAAGACCCTCCCCATGGTAGTCATCTGCACAATGGCATCCACCGGCTCCGAGATGGACGGCGGCGCAGTCATCACCAATGAGCACACCCATCAGAAGGGCGGCGCTTTCATGGGCGAACTGTTCCTCCCGAACGTCTCCATACTGGACCCCAAATACACATACTCCGTGCCGAAGAGGCATGTTTCCGCAGGTGCGGCTGACATCTTCATCCATACCTCCGAGACATACTTTGACCCGGCTACCGACATCGACCTCGTCGACGGTTTCGCAGAGGCGATCATGAAGACCGTTGCCAAGTACGCTCCGATAGCGATCAAGGAACCCGAGAACTTCGAGGCGCGCGCGAACCTGATGTGGGCAGCTCCCTGGGCCATCAACGGACTTCTCAGCGGCGGGCGCATGTCCGGCTGGACGCTGCACGGCCTGCAGCACCCGATGGGCGCCTATCATGACATCATCCACGGTCAGGGCCTTGCTATCCTGATGCCCCACTGGATGCGTCACATTCTGAGCGACAACACAGTCGACAGGTTCGTAAGATACGGCGTGAACGTATTCGGAATCGATCCTTCTCTTGACAAGTATGAGATAGCCAACAAGGCGATCGAAGCGACCGAGGACCTCTTCTTCAACAAGATGGAGATGCCCCGCACGCTGTCTGAGATCGGCATGACCGATGAGTTCTTCGATGAGATGGCCACACAGGCCACTGCACGCCCGATGGGCATGTACGTACCGCTCACCAAGGAAGAAGTCATTGAGATCTACAAGGCTGCTCTCTGATCGGTTCTGTTAGCTCAATCAACTGAAATAAAATAGGATCCGGAGCACCGGATCCTTTTTTTATACAAAGGCGCTTGGGCAGAGACGGATAATTACTTTTTGGAGAACGTAAATTCCGTCAAAAAGCATAAACAATATAATTCCGATAAGTGCATGTATACGAGAAATCGTAAGCGCGCCGTTTCAAGGTTGCTAATGTGTCAGTGTGTTCTTTATAGTTAGAACAGAAGAAGAGTTCAATATGACAGTTTTTTTTGTTTTAAGGAGGCCAAATGGGATATACCAGATTGTTTGAACCCGGCAGGATCGGAAGACTTGAGATCAGAAACAGGATAGTTATGACTGCTATGGGGTGTTCACTGGCAGAGTCGACCGGCGAAGCGGGAGCAAGGATGATAAAGTATTACGCCGACAGGGCAAGAGGCGGAGCTGGACTCATCATCACTGAGATCACACGAGTCGATGACGAGACCGGAGTCGGCACACCGAACCAGCTGAGCGTAACGAATACGCATATGATCGCGCAGCTTCACAGGCTCGTGGAGGCAGTTCATGCCTATGACACAAAACTGTTCGTGCAGCTGCATCATCCGGGCAACCAGACTCCGAGCAGACTGATCGGAGGAAAACAGCCTGTGTCTGCTTCCGACGTCACCTGCAGGGTCATCGGCGAGCAGCCGAGACCGCTGACTACGGAAGAAGTTGAAGCTATGGTCAAAAAGTTCGTCACCGGCGCCGTGATCGCGCAAAAAGCCGGAGTCGACGGAGTTGAGATCCATGCCGCTCACGGATACCTCGTTAGCCAGTTCCTGTCTCCCTATACCAACAAGAGAGAAGATAAATACGGCAGAAGCTTTGAAGGCAGACTGCGCTTTATCACAGAGATCATCATGGGGATCAAGGCATACTGCGGCCCCAATTATCCGATCTCGGTGCGCATGAACGGAAACGACTACCTGCCCGGAGGAATAGATGACGAGGAAGGTATAAAGATCGCGCAGTATCTGGAAAAACTGGGTATCTCCTGCATCAACGTCAGCTGCGGAATGTACGATTCCGGATCCACGATCATAGAACCGTCATTCTACGAGGAAGGCTGGAAGAGACATCTCGGCGCGAATATCCGAAAAGCTGTCAGCATTCCCGTCATAGCAGTCGACAATATCAAGCATCCCGCGTTCGCGGAGCAGATGCTGGAGGAGGGAAACTGCGACTTTGTAGGTATCGCCAGAGGATTCCTCGCTGATGCCGACTGGGGAGTAAAGGCAAGACAGGGCAAGGACAGACTGCTGAGGAAGTGTCTCGGCTGCATGGAGTGCTTCCGTATACTCAATGACGGACTGCCGCTCGGGTGTACGCTCAACCCGGTGCTCGGAAGAGAGTTCGAGTACGGAGATGAGAAACTCGTGCGCAACGGAGAAGGAAGGACCGTAGCGGTCATAGGCGGAGGACCAGCCGGAATGCAGGCTGCAATTACTCTTGCAAAACGCGGTTTCAGGACTGTACTGTTTGAGAAAGAGGACAAACTCGGCGGAACAGCCAACCTTGCTGCTATCCCTCCAAATAAAGGGATGATCAGTGAGTTTGTCGAAACTATGGCAGCCCAGATGGAAGAAGCCGGGGTCGAAGTGAAGCTTGGCTGTGAAGGCACAGTGGATGCAGTCAGAACTGCAGGGGCGGAAGCGGTGTTCCTCGCGACCGGAGGAAAACCGTCAGTACCCGCTTTTCCCGGAATAGAGAGAGCAGTCACTGCGGAGGACGTGCTGGCCGGAAGAGCCGAGATCAAGGGCAATGATATAGTGGTCGTAGGCGGAGGCGTTACCGGGCTTGAGACTGCGGAGACATATGCACCCGGACGCAATGTCAAAGTAGTCGAGATGCTGGACAAGGTCGGAGGGAATCTCTATCCCAGCATCACCATGCATCTCGTCACTGAGATCAAGAAAGCGGGCGGAGATGTCCTCACAGGAAAAGCGCTGGTTGAGGTGACCGAGACCGGTGTGAAGGTGAAGGATACGAAGACCGAAGAGATTACCGAACTGCCCGCTGATACCGTCATACTTGCCATGGGTGTCAGACCTTCAAGACCCGGAGCAGAAGAGCTCGCAGGAGAATTCGGAGACAACCTTATCTGCGTCGGAGACGCGTCTTCTACAGGACAGATCTATGATGCGCTGCACTCTGCATATGACAAGGCTTTCGTTTACAGTGCAAGGTAACGGATGTGCTGCGATCTGTTACGGTAATTGACGAAGCAGAAGGAACATAACTGAAATACAGAAGCCTGATCCAGCGTCAGGCTTCTGATCATAAAGAAAAACGGTCACTCAGGTCAGTGATCAGGAGCAATAGATCAAAACCTATATGAAAGGAGAGCATATGAAAGAGGAAGTAAGACTGAATCAGGCGCTGTACTCCTCAGTCATGGTTTTCGACCAGAACCGCCAGAACTCCAGGACGGAAAACGGAGAGAGGGTGTACTATACCTCGCCGAGAGGTTTCGAGACCGCTGATGACGGGAGCATGGTGTTTCACTATTATGCCCCGGACGCGAAAAGCGTGGAGATCAGGGGCTGGGGAGGGACCTTCCCGAAAGATGTTCCTCATTTTATGACTAAAACAGAAGACGGGTGGTGGGAAGTCACGGTCCCGGCAGACCAGATCGAGCCCGGATTCCATTACCATGACGTCTATGTGGACGGTGTAAAGACACTGAACCCCAGGGAACCCATCGGCTATGGCGCAAGTCATTTCGCAAACTACTGCGATACTCCCGATCCGGAGAACACGTTCTATCTTCTGAAGGACGTTCCGCACGGAAGTGTACGTATGGAGCTTTATCATTCGGATCTCTGCAATATGACCAGGAACTGCTGGGTATATCTTCCGCCCAACTACGACAAGGAACCGGATAAAAGGTATCCCGTGTGGTATCTGCATCACGGCGGCGGCGAGAATGAGATAGGCTGGATCTGGCAGGGCAAGGTCAACCTGATCCTCGACAACCTTCTCGCTGCAGGGGAATGCGAAGAGATGATCGTCGTCATGAACTCCTTCGATACGTTCGCCCCCACCGACGAGGACGGAGTATACAGGAACATTGAGTACTGCGACGTGCTGGCGACGGAATGCGTTCCCTTTATCGACAGCAGGTTCCGCACTCTCACGGACAGAGATCACCGCGCGGTCGCCGGGCTTTCCTTCGGAGTGGTCCACTCATATCTGGCTGCGTTCAGATATCCTGAACTGTTTGCCTGGCTCGGATGCTTCAGCGGCCATATCATGCCGATCAGCCCGAACGCCAATTACTTCGGAAGGACCTTCGACTTCTCCGATGTCTTCAAGGACAGGGAGCTGTTCAACAGCCGCTTCAGGTTGATGTGGCACGGCGGCGGCTTCCGCGAAGGCTTCGGGACCCGCAGGGAATTCCCCGGAGACGTGATGCCGTACAGATGGGAAGAATACAAGGCAGCCGGCTACAATGTGGACGGTCAGGGCTACAGAGGCTTCCACGAGTGGGACACCTGGCGCTTCTGCGCAAGGGATTTCGCAAAGAGACTGTTCAGATAAGGGGGAGATGATAATGAAAGAAATTCTAAAGAATCAGGCGATAAATTCGACACTGACGTTTTTTGCTCCTTCTTTCCAGATGGTTGATCCGGAACCGGACGGAGGACCGTTCAACTTCAAACTCAAAGAGACTTTCCGGATGATGGAACCCTGCAAGAACCTGGGAGGCGGGCGTGTGCGCCTAACCTACTACAACCCTGATGCAAAGAGCGTGAGCGTGGTAGGCAGTGAGGACAGAGCTTTCTCAGGAGAGCATCCTATGACCAAGGGTGAGGACGGTTACTGGAGGGTGGAGGTAGAGACTACTCCCGGCATCCACGTTCACCGCTATCTCGTGGACGGAGCTCTGGTGCTTCACGACCAGATGCCTCTGGTCTACTGCGCCGGCGAACCGGCAAATGCATTTGAGTGTGTAGATGAGGACTGCGGCTGGTACCTTCTGCAGGATGTGCCTCACGGAGACCTGCGCATGGAGTACTACAAGTCCTCCCATACGGGGCGCTACAAAGTCTGCTGGGTGTACTGCCCGGCCGGATACGACGAAAATGCCGAAAAGGAATACCCAGTGCTCTATCTGCAGCATGGTGCCGGAGAGGATGAGACCGGCTGGATAGATATGGGCAAGATGAACTACATCCTGGATAACCAGATCGCATCCGGCGAAACGAAAGAGATGCTGGTCGTCATGAACTACGGCTTTGCTCTCAGGGAAGATGAGACTCCCGCGCTCAGAAGCCCCGGATTCACAAAGGAGCTGCTGGAAGACTGCATCCCCATGATCGAGAGCAAGTACCGCGTTAAGACAGACCGCGAATCGCGCGCGATGGCCGGCCTCTCAATGGGCTCCGCTCAGTCCCAGAACATAGTTCTGAACAATCTTGATAAGTTCGCGTATCTGGGCGTTATCATAGGAGGTATCGGAACCGCTCCGATCGGAGTTCAGGCTGAAGCACTGAAAGATCCCAAGGCTCTGGCCGAAAAGCTCAAGGTCTTCTATGCAAGCAACGGGGATCATGAGGCGGGCTGCAGGCAGAGCCACGAGGCGATGGAAAAGCTGGTCGCAGAAGGACTCTCATGCGGGCGCCATGATATCTTCCCCGGATACCACGATCTGGATGTCTGCCGCAGGAGCCTGAGAGCGTTCCTTCCGCTTCTGTTCAGATAGCATACTGATCTATAAAAGCTGCGGCATCGGTCTCTTTATGGAGAGGGAAGGACTGCCGCAGCTTGTGTTTTACCGGCTCACATAAAAAACCGGCAGGTCACACCTGCCGGTTGATCAGCGCTGTCTGTCCGGGACCTGCCGTATAAAGTCAGATATCAGCGCCCATCTCCCACCTTATAAGGTCGATCAGGATGGGCTGAAGCCTTCTCGAGTTCTCAGAGAGTTCATATTCTACTCTGACCGGGACTTCAAGATACTGTTTTCTGATCACCATGCCATCATGCTCGAGTTCCTTTAAGGTCTGCGACAGCATGGTATTGGAAATGCCGGATACGTTGTGCAGAAGCTCGTTGTAGCGGCTGGTGCCGTTTGCAGTCAGAGAGCACAGCACGGGGAGTTTCCACTTGCCTCCGATCTTATCCATAGCCGACTGCAGGAAACACTGCTGCGAGCAGGGGCAATCATGTTTATCTGCCATATGCATATTCCTCCTGATAAGATCCTGCTTTCCTGCAAAGGATCGCCAAACTTATTGACACGGGAGTCCGTTTCGAATACAATCATAGCAGATAAGAAATCCGTTGTAAAGCAAGATTGCTTATTTAGACATAAGACTTCGTGGACGCAAAAAGCAGTATATGAGAATGTGAATGGTCCACAGACAAAGTTCCGGAGGAATCAAAATGAGTATCTATGACTACACTGTAAAAGCCAGAAAAGGCGCGAAGCTGGATCTGGCAGAGCTTAAGGGAAAGGTAATGCTGATCGTCAACACAGCGACAGGATGCGGGTTTACACCGCAGTATGAAGCTCTGGAAGCTCTCTATGAGAAGTACCATGATCAGGGACTGGAAGTGCTGGATTTTCCCTGCAACCAGTTCGGCCATCAGGCTCCCGGCGATGAGGATGAGATCCACGAGTTCTGCACCGCAAGATATAAGACGCAGTTTGAACAGCTCGCCAAGATAGATGTCAACGGCGATGATGAGGAACCTCTGTATACTTTCCTTAAGGCAGAGATGCCCGACGAGAAGATCGAAGGCCTGAAGAATAAAGCTGCCATGGCAATGATCGAGAAGATCAGCAGTACATGCAAGAAACCGGGAGACATCAAGTGGAACTTCACGAAGTTCCTGGTCGACCGCGAGGGTAATGTGGTGAAGCGCTATCCTCCTACGAGCGATCCCGCTTCCTTTGATAAAGACATCGCAGCCCTGATCTGATCAAGGCACATAAAAGAAAGAGGTTTAAAATGGCTATCATAACAGTGACTCAGGATAATTTTGAAAACGAAGTTCTGAAGGCGGAAGTGCCGGTGCTCGCAGATTTCAACGCGAGCTGGTGCGGACCTTGCCGCGCCATGCACCCCATACTCGAGGAGTTTGCGGAAGGTGAGCATAACTACAAGATCGTCTCCATAGATATCGATGAGGAGAGCGACCTCGCTGACGAATATGATGTGACAGCTATCCCGTGTCTCGTGCTTTTCAAGAACGGAGCAGAAGCTGACCGCAGCGTAGGACTCATCAGCAGGGATAATATCAGCGCGTTGCTGGAGGGCTGAGCGATGTATGATATCATCATTATCGGCGCGGGACCTGCAGGAATGACTGCGGCCATATATGCCCGGCGCGCAGCAAGATCGGTAATGGTGCTTGAAGCGCTGGCCTGCGGAGGTCAGATCATCAACACGCCCGACATAGAGAACTATCCGGCAGAGGAGCACATCTCAGGATTTGATTTCTCTGAGAAGCTCCATAACCAGGCAAAGAATCTCGGAGCTGAGTTCATTTTCGAGAAGGCTGTCGGAATAGAGACAGACGGTAACATTAAGAAAGTCGTTACCGCCAAAAACACATACGAGGCCAAGGCTGTGATCATAGCGACCGGCTCGGAGAACCGCAAGCTTGGTCTGGACGAGGAGGACCGCCTGGTCGGCAGAGGCATATCATACTGCGCCACATGCGACGGAAATTTCTACCGCAACAAGACAGTGGCAGTCGTCGGGGGCGGAAATACCGCGCTTGAAGACGCGCTCTATCTGGCGGATCTGGCGGCAAAGGTGTATCTGATACACCGCCGTGACAGTTTCAGAGGCGAAGCCACTACCGCGACAAAACTGATGGAGAGGCCGAACGTTGAGATAGTATACAATTCCAATGTCACGCGTCTGATAGCTGAGAAGAGACTTACGGCTATTGAAGTGACGAACAACGTTGACGGTAGCGTACGCACCATCGAACTCAACGGCCTTTTCGTGGCTGTCGGAAGGATACCGGAGAACCAGAACTTCGCTTCTCTGGTGACGCTTGATGACGCAGGTTACGTTATGGCGGGGGAGGACTGCCATACAAGCACTCCCGGGATATTTGCGGCGGGTGACAACCGGGTAAAACTGCTGCGTCAGCTGGTCACAGCGACAGCAGACGGCGCAATGGCCGCTACGGAAGCGATCAAGTATATCTCTGAAATGGAGTGAAGAACTCCTGTAGAGGACAGGATTCGAATACAAAAAAAGCCGCTTTCTCAGGAAAGCGGCTTTCGTCATCTGCAGTATTTGTTTTATCACTTCAGCACGGAGACCAGACGGTCCATGGCATCCTTCAGAACGCTCTTGGGACATGTGATGCACATCCTGCGGAACAGAGTTCCTGCAGGGGGCTCAAGTCCGGCACCGTCTGAGAAGCCGATGTGAGCCTTGCCGGCTATCCTCTCGTCCAGTTCTTCATTGGTGAAACCGCAGTCGGTGAAGTCCAGCCAGAGGATGTAGGTTCCTTCCGGTTTCCAGACCTTTACCTTGGGAAGCTCATTGTGGAAGCGGTCCACGACATAATCTATACAGTCATCGAGATAGTCGTTGAGCTGATCCAGCCATTCGTCGCACTCTGTATAGGCTGAGATGCATGCGCGGATGCCGAAAGGCGACATACTGGACCAGGAGCGTCCCATTTTTTCGCGGATAGCGGGATCCTGGATGATCACGTTGGTGACTGCGAGCCCGGCCAGGTTGAAGGTCTTGTTGATGCCGGTGACCATCACTATTCCTTCAGGACCGACTACCTTGATGAACGGATGGATCTCAACATCCTTCCTCTTGATATCCATGTGCACGTCATCGCTCAGCATGATAACGTTGTTCTCGCGGCAGATAGAGGCAAACCTTCTTATCTCATCGTCTGTCCAGGCGCGTCCGGTGGGATTGTGAGGCTGCTGGAATATCGCCATAGTGTTCTGCGGCTCCTTGCACAGAGCTTCAAAGGTATCCCAGTCGAAGGTGTAATATCCGTTATCGTTCTTCATCTGGAAGCCGACATAATATCTGTCTACTCCCTTTACGTCGTCACTGTAATAGTAGGTAGGCTGGGGAACTATGATCCCGTCTCCGGGCTTGGTTAGCTTTTCGATCGCGTTCACGATCGCGGAGTGAGCTCCGCGCGCCGTAGTGATCTCCTCAGGCTTGACTTCCATTCCGAAGCGGTCTCTCATCCAGCGGCATACGGCCTGATAGTACTCATCAGGCACGGAAGAGTATCCGAAGATGCCGTGCTGAGCTTCCTTTACAAGAGCCGCGGTCAGTTCCGGAGCGCATCTGAAATCCATATCCGCCAGGAAAAAGCAAAGCCTGTCTTCCGGAAGCTTGTCGGTCAGGAACATCTTGGCCATTCTCTCATTGTTGCTCCATTTGCTGGAGTAACTCCCGTCCTCATGGACGCGGTCCACTACTTCATCAAAGTTATACTTCATAATGCCCTCCAGTGTCCGAAGACTCTTATTTTGAGTACCTTACCCTAAATAATAGCACATTTCAGCAGCATTAGAGACTGTTTACGGTATTATCTTTTTGTACATTCCGGTGACATAAATACGGGCTCATCTGATCAATCGTGAAAGATCCGATGATTGACACGGATATGACCCGGATGTTATTCTTTTATAGCGGTACATGAAGACACGCATCTGAGACTGAAGTCTCAATACTGGTAATACATTCTATTTTAAATAAGTACGTGCACAGAAGGCATGTCATCATCCAGAAGGGTGACACGTCTTCTTTTTTTACTGTAAAAGAAAGAAGAGAAAGCTATGGACTTAAGCAACTTTTTCAGAGAAAACAACAGAGCGGCGGTCGCATTCTCAGGGGGAGTAGACTCCTCATATCTGCTGTATGCCGGCATAGAAGCCGGGGCTGATGTGACCGGCTATTACGTGAAATCCGCATTCCAGCCAATGTTCGAGATGAACGACGCAATGAGGCTGGCAGATCAGATCGGGGCAAGGGTAAAGGTCATCGAGGTCGATGTTCTCGCTGATGAGAAGGTAAGGGAGAATCCCTCCGACAGATGCTATTACTGCAAGCAGGCCATATTCGGAAACATCCTGAAGGCAGCTGCGGAAGACGGATACACGCTCATACTGGACGGGACGAACGCTTCAGATGACGAGGGTGACCGGCCCGGGATGAAAGCGCTCAGAGAGCTCGAAGTCAGGTCTCCGCTGAGGGAATGCGGGCTGACAAAGGACATGATCAGACAGCTCTCCAGGAAAGCGGGACTGTTCACATGGGACAAACCGGCATACGCCTGTCTTGCCACCAGGATCAGGACCGGTGAAGAGATCACAGCTGAAAAGCTTACCGCAACGGAGAAGGCAGAGGATTATCTGTTCTCGCTGGGATTCACTGATTTCAGAGTGAGGATGAGAGGAAGGGACGCACTCATACAGATACCTTCCGGTCAGTTTGCCAGGATCGCAGATAAACGTTCTGAGATACTTACAAAACTGAAAGAATACTACGATAAGATCTCGCTCGATCTGGAGGTGCGGTAATGGACAACGATATAAAGAAAACACTTGAAGCGCTGAGGAACGGCGATATATCCGTGGATGAAGCGCTCCTCACCATAAAAAAACAGCCTTTTGAGGATATAGGCTTCGCGAAGGTGGACCTGCACAGGGCGATCAGACAGGGAGCTCCCGAAGTCATATACGGAGCAGGAAAGACACCCGAACAGATCGTAAAGATCCTGGATGTTATGAAAGACAACGGGGTGCCCACCATTCTGGTGACCAGGCTTTCCGCCGAGCAGGCCAAACAGGTAAGTCTCAAACATGAGATGGATTACCGGACTGATGCCAGGATAGGCATCATAGGGAAAATGCCGGAGCCCAGCGGAATAGGCACCATAGTCGTGGCTACCGGAGGAACGTCCGATATCCCGGTCGCCGAGGAGGCGGCCCTCACGGCGGAAGTTCACGGCAACAGGGTGACCAGACTCTACGATGTAGGGGTAGCCGGACTGCACAGAACGCTCTCCCATATGGATGATATAATGAGCGCCAGCGTCATCGTGGCGATCGCCGGTATGGAAGGAGCCCTCGCCAGCGTGATCGGCGGCCTCGCGGACTGCCCGGTCATCGCGGTGCCAACTAGTGTGGGATACGGAGCGTCATTCAATGGGCTCTCAGCACTGCTCGCAATGCTCAACTCCTGCGCGAGCGGAGTTTCAGTAGTTAATATAGACAACGGGTTCGGGGCAGGGTATCTCGCATCCATGATAAACCATATGGAGACTAAAAAATGAAGACTATATATCTGGACTGCGGGATGGGAGCGGCAGGCGATATGCTGACAGCCGCGCTTCTTGAACTTCTCAGTGAAGATCAGCGCATGGATTTTATAGAAAAGGTCAACTCTCTCGGTATACCGGGTGTCCGATTCGAGGTGAAGCCTTCCGTAAAGTGCGGTATCACCGGTACCCATGTATCGGTCCTGGTGGACGGGACTGAAGAGGCGGAAGAGATGTTCATGCATCACCATCATGACCACGAGCACGACCACGAACATGCACATGATCATGAGCACGGTCACGATCACGATCATGACTTCGGGCACGATCATGATCACGGGCATGATCATTCGCACACTCACAGCCACAGCGGCCTTCATGACATTGAACATATAGTCAGGGGACATCTGGACCTGCCTGAAAATGTCAAGGACGATGTAATGGCTGTATACAGTCTGATAGGGGAAGCGGAGAGCCATGTACACGGCGTAGACATGGATCAGATTCACTTCCATGAAGTCGGAACCATGGACGCGGTAGCAGATGTCACAGCGGTTTGTCTGCTCATGGACATCCTCTCGCCGCAGCAGGTCATTTGCTCACCTGTCCATGTCGGAAGCGGAAAGGTCCGCTGCGCCCACGGCTTGCTGCCTGTGCCCGCTCCGGCGACTGCCTATATACTAAGGGACGTGCCGATCTACGGCGGACGCATTCAGGGAGAACTCTGCACACCTACCGGAGCAGCGCTTCTCAGGCATTTTGTGACGTCATTCGGAGATATGCCTCCCATGAGAGTGAGTGCCGTAGGGTACGGCATGGGAAACAAGGATTTCGAAGCGGCCAACTGTGTCAGAGCTATGTTGGGGGATACAGGGACTTCAGGCGACACTGTTGCCGAACTGTCGCTCAATGTGGACGATATGACAGCAGAACAGATCGGTTTCCTGACAGAGACTCTTTTCAGCGCAGGAGCGCTGGAAGTCTATACGGTCCCGATCGGAATGAAGAAGTCCAGACCCGGTACCCTCATCAGTGTTATGACAAGAGAATCCGACAAAGACAGGATAATCGAGCTCATCTTCAGGCATTCCACGACTCTCGGAATCCGTGAAAACATAAGCCGCAGATATACGCTTGAAAGAAGGATAGAGACAGTTAAGACGAAGTTCGGCGACGTAAGAAAAAAAGTCTCCGCCGGATACGGAGTGACCAGGGAAAAGTTCGAGTACGATGATCTGTCCAGGATCGCTTCTGAGAATGGTATGTCGATAAATGATGTCCTCAGGGATATCAATGAATAATACCCTGTTTATGTGAGGAGGAAGAACCATGCATATGGCAGATGCTCTGCTGGCTCCTGCGGTCGCGGCTACGATGTATGTCGCTTCCGGCACTGCTGCCGGCGTATCCATCCACAAACTCCGTAAGGAGGAAAAAGTCGGAATTGAAGACACGTCGAAGAGACTACCGACTATGGCAGTCACTGCAGCTCTGGTCTTCGCCGGCCAGATGATCAACTACACCATACCTGGAACAGGATCATCCGGACACCTGTGCGGAGGAATGATGCTGTCGGCGATCCTGGGACCGTACGCGGGATTCCTGTCGATGATATCGGTCCTGGTGATACAATGCCTTTTCTTTGCCGACGGAGGACTGATGGCGCTGGGGGCGAATGTTTGGAATATGGCGTTCTACGGTTGTTTCGTCGGGTATTTCTGTATATACAGACCCATAATGAAGAGCAGCCTGTTTGCATCCAAGGGGAAAGACGCAGCTAACAGGATCAAACTTGTCCTTGCATCCATCCTCGGGTGCGTTGTAACGCTGCAGCTTGGTGCCGGATCGGTCGCTGTTGAGACCACTCTTTCCGGTATCACCGAACTGCCTTTCGGAACTTTCCTCGGACTCATGCTCCCGATCCACCTTGCGATCGGACTTGTGGAAGGACTGATCACATCTGCAGTTCTGCTGTTCATGTACGAGGCGAGACCTGAGCTGCTCCGTGAAGTGAATACAGACGGCGCATCCTCAGGCAAGCTCTCACTGAAGACTACTATCGCAGTCCTTGCCGTGATCGCGGTGATCGTCGGAGGCGGACTGTCGCTCTATGCCAGCTCCAATCCGGACGGTCTGGAATGGGCGCTCTTCGGAAACGCAGAGGAAGGCTATGCCGAGAACATGGGACTGGATGAGGAAGACTTCGGCGTATCCAGCAGTATCTCGGAAAAAGCAGGCGAGATCCAGGAGAGCACATCGTTCCTTCCTGACTATGCCTTCGCAAATGATGAGGAGAACCCTCTCGGAACTACGGTCTCCGGCATAATCGGCTCACTGATCGTTGCCTGCCTTGCAACAGTCATATGTTTCGTCGGAGGATTCTTCCGCAGAAAAAACGCTGAGAAAGCGGCGTAAAAAAAGGCTATAATATATGGCATGCGGCAGCACTGCTGCCGCATGATTTTCTTGAAAGGAGGGATGATGTATGGATAATGCCGAGAGAGCACTGCTTGATCTGCGCGCAATGGATGAACTTGCGTCAATGGATTCGCCTTATCACAGGCTGAGCCCTTTGTCAAAACTCGTCATGACCATTGTCTATATCCTTATAACGACTTCCTTTCATAAATATGACCTTACAGGCCTTTTGTTCATGGTGATCTTTCCTCTGCTCGGATATCAGTTTGCCATGATACCTGTGAGTACATGTTTCTCAAAACTCAGAGGAGTGTTGCCGCTGGTCGCTGCCGTAGGATTGCTGAATCCCCTGTTTGACAGAGTGCCGGTGTTCCGGATCGGCAGGATCACTGTTACTTCGGGAATGGTCTCCATGATCACGCTTATGCTTAAAGGAGTGTTCTGCCTTATGGCTTCATTCCTGCTGATGGCAACTACACAGATAGACGATCTGTGCAGGGCGCTGCGCAGGATACACTGCCCCAGAGTGATCACATCACTGATACTGCTGACATTCCGGTATACATCTGTTCTGCTGGATGAAGTATCTGACATGACTCAGGCATACAGCCTGAGAGCGCCGGGCCAGAAGGGCATACATATATCAGCATGGGGGACTTTCCTGGGTCAGCTTCTTCTTCGGACCATGGACCGCGCTGATGCTCTTTATGAAGCAATGATGCTTAGGGGCTTCAGCGGCGAGTTCCACTACGCTGCCGGTAAGAGAAGCAGCAGATATTCATGGGCAGTCACTCTGGCCGTGTGTATAGCTGCGGTAACAGCCAGATACATCAATATTCCGGCATTTCTGACATCCTTATTTATCTGAGGTTACTACATGTTAATCTTTGAAAATGTCTGTTTCTCATATCCCGGCGGCAGCCCTGTGCTGGAAGAGGTCACATTTGCCGTGCGCAACGCTGAGAAGGTCGGCCTCATAGGTGCGAACGGTGCCGGCAAAAGCACCCTTCTTAAATGCGTGCCAGGACTTCTTACAGCATCCGGAAAGATAACGGTCAGCGGGATCGAGGTCTGCAGGGAGAAACTCGCCGATGTCAGAAGGAAGGTCGGCTATGTTCTTCAGGACCCGGACAACCAGATGTTCATGCCGAAAGTCATAGATGATATGATCTTCGGACCGGTGAATTACGGTCTCTCAAGAGAAGAAGCTGAAGCGCAGGCTGATAAAGTGCTTGAAGATCTTGGGATATCAAGGCTCCGGGACAGATATAATCATCGCATATCCGGGGGAGAAAAGAGGATGGCAGCGATAGCGACCGTCCTTGCCATGGAACCGGATGTCATGCTTATGGATGAGCCATCCTCATCGCTGGACCCCAAAAACCGCAGAGCCCTGATCAATACGATAAAAAAACTTGACAAGACGATGCTCATCGCGTCACATGACCTTGATATGATCCTGGATACATGCTCCAGAGTCGTGCTGCTGGACGGAGGGAAAGTTATCGCTGACGGCGAATGCGGCGATATACTGCATGACAGGGAATTGCTGGAAGCACACTGTCTGGAACTGCCTCTTTCTCTTTTATGAATTCTTCAGCGGCATGGATCGCTGCCGCTGAAATAAAAAGCTCATCGGCTGTGCTGCCTTTGAGTTTTTTTGTTTTTAAATGTTACAAGATGATAGAATAAAACAAAGCCTTATTCATCTTCTGAGAGTTCATAAAGGAGACAATAAAATGGGCGACTATCCCGTGTCAGTAAGAGATATACGTATATCCGATCCGTGCATCATGCCGGATCCCGTTTCTCACAAATACTACATCTACAGCCGTTTCAACGCCGAGATATTTGCTCCGGGCGAGGCTCCGACCGGAGGCGGGAAGATCTACGCTATCTGCAGCGAGGACCTGATCAACTGGTCGCGCCCGTTCAAGGTCTTTGATGCGGATGAGACCGGATTCTGGGGGAAGCTGGACTACTGGGCTCCGGAGGGGCATGTATACAACGGCAAGTACTACATCATTTCTTCTTTCAGGGCGCCCGGAACATACCGCAGGTGCCAGTGCCTGGTATCCGACACTCCGGACGGACCGTTCCGTCCGATCGAGCCGGACCCGGTAACTCCGGAAGGCTGGCAGTGTCTGGACGGCAGCCTGTACGTTGACAGAAAAGGGCAGCCCTGGATGGTGTTCTGCCATGAGTGGACCCAGGTGCAGGACGGACAGATATGCATCATCCCGCTGTCGGAAGATCTCGGACATGCGGTAGGCGAAGCCCAGGTCCTTTTCCATGCTTCCGATGCTCCGTGGCGCGAAGACCGCCTGGGATACATGCCTGAGGAGGGCATGACCTGGATATCCGGATTCATTACTGACGGATGCTTTGCGCACAGACTTGATGACGGAACGCTTATCATGCTCTGGAGCAATTTCTGCCGTCACGGTTACGCCGTAGGATACGCGCGCAGCATGTCGGGTGAGATACAGGGACCCTGGGTACAGGAACCGATACCGCTTTATGTCATGGACGGCGGACATGCCATGATATTCCGGACCTTTGAGGGAAAGAAGATGATGACTTTCCATGCGCCGAATCATCCGCATGACCGCAAGCGCATGCTGCTGTTCGATCTTGAGGAGCGCGGAAACAAACTGTACCTCATGAACGAGTGCACCGGGAACTGGTATAACATCGATAAAGCCCGTGAGCCCGCAGGATACTATACGTCGGATCTCACGGTGCCACCTGTGATCGGCAGCAAATAAGAAAACACCTAAGACAGGAGAGAAATGAAGAGGATGGACAGAACTGGTTTGGACCGCGGTCCGAACGGATCCGGCCTTGAAAAGGTCGCTGCAGAATTTGACAGAAGGTACAGGATCAAGAAGACCGTGAACGCAGTCTTCAACCTGCTTATAGCGGTCTGCGGGATGTTCGTGTTCCTGTACACCATAATCGTCCAGAAGCGCAGTCTGCTGAACAGGCTGAAATACATGACCTTCTGCAGCACGCTGTTCACTTCGGCTGCTTCCCTTTTTACGTTTGTCGTATGTATCCTCGAAGCCAGAAGACGGACCGAGGTGACAAAGAAGGCAGTGTATTTTCTCAGACTGTCGGCAGCTCTTACGGAAAGCATCGTGCTGGCGGTTGTGCTCTTCGGACTTACGCCGCTGGTGCCGGATAACCCGGATATCAGGACGATGGTAGGGATCATGACGCACCTGGTCATTCCTCCAATGACGGTGGTGAGCTTCATCTTCAATGAAGCCCCGATAGGGAGGCTCAAACCGCTTGAGCCGTTCTTGGGAACGTGGTACATAACCACATATGCCGCCGTAATGACATTTCTGTTCGGAAGCGGGATCGTTCCGTCGGAACTTGCGCCTTATTCGTTCCTTGACTTCAAGCATCACTCATTCTTTTATCCGGTGATGTGTCTTGCCGGGATCTATCTCGTCGGGTATCTGGTAGCGCTTGCGCTTTCAAAGCTCAACATGAAGTGTTCCTGGATCTGGTTCCACGGGATAGGAAGGATCGCAGCGGCAGAGAAAGACTCATAAAAACCGTCCGTGCCCGGACGTGGTATGACCGGAGGCGTGCATGTCATGCCTCCGGTTCTTTGATAGATGCACTGCCGCAGACTGTTTTTTCAACCTGCAACAGCAGTTTGCACAAATAAAGTTGATTGCATCGACCGATTATAGTAATATTAATTAATAAAACGGCTGTGCCTGAATATCGATGGGAGATACAGGATCCACCAGGGAAAGCATCCCGGTACCCGTTTTTGAAGATAAAACCGGAATAATAGGGAGGACCGTATCATGGGTCTGTTTGACAAACTGTTCAAAAAAGAAGAAACACCGAAGGTAGTTACCGAAAAGGGAGCGCTTTATGCTCCTATCACAGGCAGGTACATCCCGCTGGAAGAGATCCCGGATGCGGTGTTTTCCCAGGGCATCCTGGGACCCGGATGCGGAATAGAGCCGCAAGACGGTGTCGCGGCAGCGCCTGCAGACGGGACCGTAACGCAGGTCACCGATACCAAACATGCGGTCGGCATCACGACAGACGACGGTGCGGAGATCCTGATCCATATAGGGATGGACACAGTCGAGATGGGCGGCGCCGGATTCACGATGAAGGTCAAGGAAGGGCAGAAGGTCACATGCGGCCAGCCTCTGCTCACATTTGATATAAGCAAGATAAAGGCTGCCGGACACCCGACCTGTACGGCATTTGTCCTTACGAATGCCGATGACTATCCGGATTTCGTGATCGAGACAGGAAAGGACTACAAAAGGACCGAGAAGATAGGCAAACTAAAATAACAGGTGCCTGAGACCTCATATGTGTTACGCGTGACAGTCGAAATGAGACATATGGAAAGCCGGCTGAGCCGGCTTTTCTTCTGAGCGGGGAAAGAAGGCAGAAAAGGACGGCATGTACGGCAGTTCCTGTCTCTCCGGTATTCCGTTGAGGGAATGACATCCAATATAATATAAGTAGAATATATCAAGCATTGATGCCCGTGCGCCGGGCGTACGGGAGAGACTGAAGGAAGGATAATCAGGTATGCAGAATTTCACATTTTATTCGCCGACTTATTTCATGTTCGGCAAGGAGACCGAGAATCGCGCAGGCGAGCTTGTAAAGCGCTTCGGAGGAAGCAGGGTACTGATCCACTACGGCGGCGGCAGCGCCGTCAGGTCCGGCCTTCTGGACAGGGTCAAGAAGTCACTGGAAGCAGAGGGGATCGGTTATGTTGAACTCGGCGGAGTCAAGCCCAATCCCAGAAGCGGACTTGTATATGAGGGGATAGAGCTCTGCAGAAAAGAAAACATTGATTTCATCCTCGCTGTCGGCGGCGGAAGCACCATCGACTCTTCCAAGGCTATTGCCGCTGGAACCGTTTATGACGGAGATTTCTGGGATTTCTACAGCGGCAAAAGAGTAGAAAAGGCGCTCCCTGTCGGAACGATCCTCACCATAGCAGCCGCCGGAAGTGAAGGAAGCCCCGACTCGGTCATCACAAACGAGAACGGGATGTTCAAGAGGGGAGCCAGCGGCGATGCACTGAGACCGAGATTCAGCATCCTCAACCCCGCGCTTACCCAGACGCTGCCGCCCTATCAGACTGCAGCGGGTATCACAGATATACTGGCGCATCTGCATGAAAGGTACCTGACAAACACAAAGGACGTGGAGGTCACCGACCGGCTCATCGAGGGACTTATGCTCACGATGATACATGAAGGACCGAGGGTGATCGCGGATCCTGACAACTATGAGGCGAGGGCAAACATCATGTGGGCCGGAATGATGGCGCACAACAATTCCTGCGGAGTCGGACGCACACAGGACTGGAACAGCCACAATATCGAACATGAGCTGTCAGCGCTGTATGACTGCGCTCACGGAGCAGGTCTTGCCGTAACGATGCCCGCAGTGTTCAAGTATGTGTACAAGCATGACGTAATGAGATTTGCCAAGCTTGCGGTGAGGGTGTGGGGATGTCAGATGGATTTCGATGATCCCGAATCCACTGCGCTCGCCGGTATCGCGGCTCTTGAGAACTTCCTCAGATCCATAGGAATGCCTCTGAGCTTCGGTGAGATCGGAGCAAAAGAGGAGGACATCCCGAAACTGGTCCAGGCGCTATGCTACGGTGACGGAAGAAAAGGAAGCATCTCCGGTTTCGTAACGCTGAACGAGGAAGACTGCACCAACATCTACAGGATGATGCTCTGACAGATAAGACTGATATCCCCCGGCGAACCGGATCTTCGGGGGATATAGTTTATTATAGAAACGCTGAAAAGATACTTAGCCTGCTTCTGGCTTTGCTGTTCTGCCTGACGATGTCTGCAGGCTGCGCGGGAGGGAAAAAGGAACAGACGCTGGGAGGAGATCCCGGTTTCTGACCTTCCGTGCAGGGCACAGGATGACCAGAACAGATCTATCATCAACAGGAGGCTGTCATGGCATACTTATTGTCTTACATGAAAAAAGGTGAGGGGATATATCCTCCGGATCTCTATCCGCAGCAGAAAGCCCAGCCGGGCTATCTGTGCGACCTGGATCATTCCATGCATCTCGCGGTCAGCGACGATGGAAGGCATTTCACTCCGCTGAAGAACAACACGGGGATCCTTTTCCCGGAATGCGACCTCACAGACGGAGTGATAAAGGGGACCACCAAAACGCTGATCGATCCGTTCCTGCTCAGAGGCCTGGACGGGTTCTATGTGCTCGGCGTCAGAAGGAACCAGAACGCGCCTGATCCGCTCAGCACCGGCTGCGCTGCGGTCTACTGCTCGCCTGATCTTGTCGAATACAGTTTCCTGGGATTCCTGAAGCTGTCGGATGAGGAGATCAGAAGGCCCAGGGCATCGTACGACAGCGCTTCTGGCACATACTGTGTGGAATGGGAGACAGAGGGCGGACAGACTTTCAGGGCTGAATCCGGAAAACTGAAGGAAGTGTTCCGCACACAGGAAGCGGAGAGGACCATAGCTTCCGCAGAAGCCTTTGATGTGTCCGGCGCGATACCGGGAAGCGTGATCGAGATCACGGACGAGGAATGCAGCAGGCTCAAGTCCTGGTTCCTTCCTCCGGAGAACACCGCAGTCAGGGTCGACGATCTGGATTATCTGCCGGATTTTGATGACCTTCCCGCCGCTGAATGTCTCTACAGCGACGGTTCGGTGCATTACAAACCGGTGGACTGGAACATCGATGATTACAGCGCTATAGATCCCGGAGTGCCCGGGACATACACGGTAAGGGGAAGGATCAGGATGCGCCACTGGCCATTCCCGATCGAGCTTTCTCCCGGACCGAGCGGATCTCAGGGCGTCCCCGGACTCGAAGGATCTGTATCAGGGCATATGAGCGATCCCTGCGTCATAGAGTATAAGGGAAGATATTATCTTTCCAGCTCCGGCGGAAACGACATAATAATAAGAGCCGCGGACAGGCTGGAAGATGTCTTCTCAGCTCCCGCTAAGATCGTCTACACGGTCAGGGGAGAGAGCGGAGGCAGAGTCGGCACCTGGGCTGCTGAGATACACATAATAAATGACGTTCCTTATATCTTTACGGGGATATGTCCCGGCGAATGGACTACTGTGCAGGCAGCTGTTCTGAGATGCAGCGGGGACATAGAGGATCCCGGCGCATGGGAAGCTCCTGTATTATGCGTCAAGCCGAACGGCCGGATCCTGACAGAGGGCGGTATAAGCCTCGACATGACTGAGTTCGAGGTCAACGGAGTCCACTACGTCATGTGGTCTGACAGAAAGATACACGACATCGAAGGGAAGCTCTACCCGGCTCCCGCAGACGTATATATAGCGATAATAGATCCGGACAGGCCTTGGCAGCTCATAAGCGAGCCGCAGTGCGTGCTTCGCCCGATCTACGGCTGGGACCGCTGCCAGACTGAGGTGGAAGAGGGTCCGTATCTTCTGAGAAGAGGCGATGATCTCTTCGTATGCGTATCCGGATCATCGACAGGTATGGCTGACCTTTATACGCTCGGCTTCCTCAGGGCAAAGGCAGGGGACGACCTTATGGATCCTTCCGTATGGAAATGGTATCCGTGGCCGTTCATGACCAAGGAGTCAGTGCCGGGCATGTACGGACCGGGACACAACAGTTTTATCAGGGATCCTGAGACCGGAGATGACCTGATAGTGTTCCATGCAGTGCCGCATAAGGACGGGGTGCCGCAGGGACGGCATGTGGCAGTCAGAAGAGTGCACTGGAACATCAACGGACTTCCGGATCTCGAGATGACTGAAGAGCGCGATCTCAGGGACGAGTTCAGAGACGTTGAATGCAAAGTGGTCATCAGCTGAGAAGCGGCTGCGCATATTGATATGAGATACCGGACCAGATCCGGAATAAGCTGAAAAAGGAGTACCCGCTATGAAACAGGAGATCTCCAGATTCGTCAGGGGCGATATGCTGCTTATCTTCGAGAAAGATGAGAAGGGCATGGTGGGGTTCACGCTGATCCCGAAAGAGACTGAAGGCATGCTGAAGGAGAAGGACTGCGGCGCAGCCCCGCTGGTCGAGCTATATGTGCGCGGAGATGTGCTTCCTGCAGACTATGCCGCAGGAAACACGATGTGCGGATCAGCCTCGACCTTCTCGCTGGTGTTTGAACGCCAGTATACTGACGGCGACAGCATAGTCACATGCTTCCGTGACAGCACCGGTTCAAGGGAGGTCACGCATACGCTCGTGTTCTCTGAAGAACTCAGGGCAGTGGAATGCTACAGCGAGATAAAGAACGCGGGAGACCGCGGATTCACACTGGAGATGATATCCAGCGGCAATATCGGAGGGCTCACTCCGTATGACGCAGGTGAGGCTCCGGATACCATGGAGATAACCACGGCGACTTCCAACTGGAGCGCAGAAGGCGCGATGGTTACCGAGACCGTAGAGCAGCTCAGTCTGGAGACGAGCTGGGCGATCCAGGGATACAGGGTCATGAAGATCGGTCAGAGAGGTTCGCTTCCCATAAGGAACCATTTCCCGTTCATGGCAGTGCATGACAAGGTCAGGAACGTCACGTGGGCGGTGCAGCTGGAAGCTCCGGCTTCATGGCAGATCGAAGCCCGCAGGAAGGACTACGGTCTGGCAATGACCGGCGGCATCGCTGATTTTGATTTCGGCCACTGGGCCAAGGATCTGGAGCCCGGCGAGTCCTTCCGGACTCATTCCATGTATATCACTGCCGTGACCGGAGACGCGGAGAAGGCGTCGCAGCGGCTGCTGGATATCCACGAAAGGAACAGGCCGAAACATCTTACGCTTCCGCCGGTGATGTTCAACGAGTACTGCACAACCTGGGGAGAGCCCAGCTACGGGAACCTCAGCGGCATAGTCAGCGCGCTTAAGGGCAAGGGAATGGAATACCTTGTGATAGACGCGGGATGGTACAAGGACGATGAGAATCCGTGGCATATGACGGGAGGAGACTGGGTCCCTTCCAAAACTCTGTTCCCTGACGGCATAAAGGCTGCAGCAGATATGATCCGCGAAGCAGGTATGGTCCCGGGGATCTGGTTCGAGTCCGAGACATGCGGATCCAGATCTCTGATGCATGACCGTGAGGATATGCTTCTGACCAGGAACGGATACGTGATCGACACCGGTTCCCGCAGGTTTCTTGACATGAGGAAAAAGGAAGTGCAGGCGTATCTTGACAAGAAGGTGATAGGCCAGCTCAACGATTATGGCTTCGGATACATCAAGAACGACTACAACGAATCGATAGGGACCGGCGTTGACGGAGCGGAATCCCTAGGCGAGGGACTCAGGCAGTCGGTTGAATGCAGCAGGGATTTCTTCCGCAGGATCAGGAAGGAAGTGCCCGGCATAGTGATGGAGAACTGCGCTTCCGGCGGTCACCGTCTGGAGCCCTCTCTGATGTCTCTGTTCGACATGGCGTCCTTCTCAGATGCGCATGAATGCGTGACGATACCGGTCATCGCCGCGAACCTGCACAGACTGATACTTCCGATGCAGTCGCAGATATGGGCTGTGATCAGGAAGGATGACAGCCTGAGAAGGATAAACTATTCACTGGTGAGTACTTTCCTCGGCGCGATGTGTCTGTCCGGAGATGTGACAGATCTCAGCGCGGAACAGTGGGGCGTGATCGACCGCGATGTCGAGTTCTACAGGAACGTGAGGCATATAATCGCTCACGGCGATTCGAAAGTCGTTCAGAACGGGGTTACATCCTATTCCGATCTCAGGGGATGGCAGACCGTGGTCAGGGACAGCGGAACCGAACAGCTCGTTACCGTGCACACGTTCGGGGGAGATGTTCCCTCAGCAATCGAGATCGCGACCGGGGAAGGCGAGGTGCTTGATTCAGTGATGTGCGAAGACACCGGCTGGACATTTGAGGGCGGAGTGCTGAAGGTCTCTCCCGGAGCTGAATTCGATGCCGCAGCTTTCCATATACGGAAAAGCGGCGTATGAGACAAAAAGAAGCAGAAGCAGAAACAGGCACAGCATGTAACAGAAAGGACCCGAACATGAGCGTGTTCGACGATATTAGAAAAAGAAGAAGCGTGCGTACTTTCGACGGGACTGCTCTCAGTCCGGAAGACGCGCAGAAGATAATGGAATTCGCGGAGAAGGCGGACAATCCCTACGGCATACCGGTGGAATGGAAACTGCTGGATGCGAAGAGAGACGGGCTCTCAAGCCCTGTGATAGTGGGGACTGACACCTACATCGCAGGCAGGATGAAGCAGGTGCCGCATGCCGAGGAGGCTTTCGGGTACACGTTCGAGAAAATCGTTCTGTACGCACAGAGCCTAGGGATCGGGACGACATGGATAGCCGGTACGATGAACAGGGACGCGTTCGAAAAAGCCATGGGCGTTTCAGACGGCGAGGTGATGCCCTGCATGAGTCCGCTGGGATATCCTGCAGGGAAGATGTCTCTTCGCGAGACCCTGATGCGCAAGGGCGTAAAAGCAGACAGCCGTCTGGGATTCGGCGAACTGTTTTATGACGGTTCATTTGGAACTCCCCTGACGGAAGAGAAGGCAGGAGAAATTGCTCCTGCGCTGGAAGCCGTTCGTCTCGCCCCTTCCGCCGTGAACAAACAGCCGTGGCGCGCAGTGCTCTGCGGAAACAAGGTCCATTTCTACGAGAAGCGCAGCCGCGGATATGACGACGGAGCATGGGATGTCCAGAAGATCGATATGGGGATAGCCCTGTGCCATTTTGAACTGACCGCAAAAGAAAACGGGCTGACTGCCGTATT
Source organism: Oscillospiraceae bacterium (assembly GCA_017513135.1). Taxonomy (GTDB): domain Bacteria; phylum Bacillota; class Clostridia; order Oscillospirales; family Ruminococcaceae; genus RUG11783. The sequence goes on along the minus strand of JAFWDH010000009.1, from coordinate 17,145 downwards.
CGGGATAGAGGACCCGGGCATCAGCACCTCCGACGATACTGTCTATATAGCTACCTATGAGATCACAGAACAACAGTAATATAATCCGTCTCTTTCATACCGGATTCTCTATCATTACCGCTCCGGACATAACGGCGGGGAGGAAGAACGCCGATTTCGGTCAGGGATTCTACCTTTCCGATGACCGCGATTTTTCAAAGCGGTGGGCGAGAACGAGAAAAGACCGGAAGACGTACCTGAATGAGTATGAGCTTGACACCGCGCGGCTTAGAGTAAAGCGTTTCGGCAGGGAACAGGAATGGTATGACTATATCTTCGCCAACAGGACCGGAGCGGCTGACGCGCTGGCGGACTATGATGTCATCATGGGACCCATTGCCAACGATACGATCTATGACAGCCTCGGCATCACAACGAGCGGGTTCATAAAAAGGGAGCAGGCGCTGCGGCTTCTCATGATAGGCCCGGTATATGAACAGACGGCGATAAAGACGGATAAAGCTTTGCAGGCGCTGAGATTCGTCTCAGCAACCGAGATCAAGGAAGAGGAGATCGCCTCATACAGAGACATCGTCCGTGAGGAGGAAGAGAGCTATCAGCAGCAGTTCGTCAGGCTGCTGGGAGAGATGTTGGGCGCTTCCGAATGACCAGAGAAAAAAGTAAACGGCGCGGCATGATAAGTGCCGGGCATCGCATCCGAAAGGAGATACCTATATGAAAAAGCTTACTGTATTCTATCTGAAGAGCTGTCCGTACTGCCGCAAGGCGTTTGATGCGCTGAAAGAGCTCACGTCCGAAGATCCGCTTTTGGGAGGGGTCGATCTGGAGTGGATCGAGGAATCCGAAAGTCCCGAGATCGCGGACAGGTACGATTATTACCGCGTGCCCTCCATTTTCTGCGGCGATGAGAAGCTGTATGAGTGCGATCCCAAGCATGATTACAGCGAGATCAAGATGCAGTTCGAGAAGGCTCTGAGATCCGCTTTGGGATGATTGCCGGATAACCGAAAACAAGCCCGCGAGGTGATCTGCTGAGATCATCCGCGGGCTTTTTCACTGATATGATACCGGCATGACAGCAGGTCATGTCGTATGGCTTTCCTGTACCGCAGGGTCAAAGGACTGATGAGTCCTCACGCGTTTTGACAGATAGATGACATATATGACCGTAACAGCTAACATGACAGCGTGTGTGATCCAGTTTAACAGAGCCGGCGCATCTTCATTCGCGAACACCGAAAAGATGTCGGTAAGACTGTGAGACAGGATGCATGGAATAAGACTGCCGCTCTTGTAAAAGGCCATCGTGACCAGGAATCCGTAGGCTATTGCGAATATCACCTGCATGAGCGTCTCGGCAAATTCATGTCCGGTAAAGAGGTTGATCATATGGCCGATGCCGAAGGTGACGGATGATACGACGATCGCGGTCCTGGCGTCGCCGTCCCTGAGCATTGCCCTGAACAGGAAACCGCGGAAGATCAGTTCCTCCGCAAAGCCGACCAGCGCCATGGATACCGCGGCGAAGATCAGACCGGGAAGGCTGTACTTCGGTGAGATGCCTGCCCACAGATTGAAACTGGCGACGATCCAGAGCGGCAGGAACCACAGCATGGTCCTGCAGTTTTCCGACCAGGAGGACAGACCGTAATACTCTGAGAGCCCGTTTTTCCGGACGAACAGAAACATCAGGGCGCTGATCACGATCAGCCCCGCCAACATGAAGGGACTGTCGTCGCCGAGATTCCGCAGATTGCCCATTGAGACGGTGTAGAGAACGATCCAGAAGACCGCAAACAGGATCTCGCTCTTTTTAAACAGTTTTAACATCAGTATTCCTTTCTCTCCAGTCCCTCCGCGACCGCGACCAGCGTTGTACGGATCGCTTCGGGATCGTATTTCATTGCGTTGTTGGCTATGAAGCTCGCATATCCGTGCACGAGAGCGGCCAGCGGTTCGAAAAATGCTGCGGCTTCCTCAGGCGCAAGCGCTTCCTCTGCGCTGACAGAGGCAAGCACGCCGGCGGTCTCAGGAGCGTTTATCAGCTCCTTCAGGCTGAGACCGGAAAAGCGGTTCGTCTGAAACAGAAAACGGAACAGATGAGGCTCTTCCTCCGCAAACCGGATGTACCTGAGACCGATCTCCAGAAGGTCTCCGCCGGACAGGATGTACTCACTGTGAGCGGCATCAGCCCTGCGGTAAGCCAGATCCTTCAGCTCTTCCATGCTCGGGAACTGATACATGATCGGCTGGGTGGAACAGCCGAGAAAAGCCGCGAGATTCCTCGCCGTAAGTGCATCATGGCCCTGTTCACGGATCAGCTGATAAGCGCCTTCTATGATCTCATCTTTAGTTGTCGTAGGTTTTTTGGGCATCGGATCACCTCAATACTATAACAAACGTTATTATATTATGCTCGATGCGTTTTGTTAATAGCCGGTCGCTGTGAATATCAGAAAAAAAGAGAGGCACTTCGCGTGGAAGTGCCTCTCATGGATATGATCTTTAAAACGATCCTTAGAACAGTCCGGTGATGACTCCGTTCTCGTCTACGTCGATCTTTTCTGCTGCGGGGACCTTGGGAAGTCCGGGCATGGTCATGATGTCGCCTGTAAGAGCTACGATGAAGCCTGCGCCGGCAGAAGCCTTAACGTTCCTTACGGTAACGGTGAAGCCTTCCGGAGCTCCGAGCTTGTTGGCGTCATCGGAGAAGCTGTACTGTGTCTTTGCCATGCATACGGGTATGTTCCCGTAGCCGAGCTTTGTGAGATCCCTGATCTGTCTCTTGGCTTCCGGAGTGAAGCTCACCTTTTCGCCGCCGTAGACCTTGGTGACGATATCGCCGATCTTCTCTTCAATCGTCTCGTCGAGCTCATAGGAGAAGCGGAAGTCGCCCTTTTCTTCCTCGCAGAGCCTCACGACTTCGCGTGCGAGATCCTCGCCGCCCTTGCCGCCTTCCGCCCATACGGTGGAAAGAATGGTGTTAACGCCGAGTTCGCGGCACTTGCTGATGAGAAGTTCGATCTCAGCATCGGTGTCCGCGGGGAAGCGGTTGACCGCGACCACGCAGGGGAGACCGTATACGTTCTTGATGTTGGAAACGTGCCTGAGCAGGTTCGGAATGCCTTTCTCGAGAGCAGCCAGATCCTCATTCTCAAGCTGCTTCTTGTTGAGACCGCCGTGCATCTTGAGAGCGCGGATGGTTGCGACTATGACTACGGCATCGGGTACGAGACCGGTCATACGGCACTTGATGTCCAGGAACTTCTCAGCTCCGAGGTCGGCGCCGAAACCGGCTTCCGTTACGGTGTACTCGCCCATCTTGAGAGCCATCTGTGTGGCCATGACCGAGTTGCAGCCGTGAGCTATGTTGGCGAACGGTCCGCCGTGCACGAATGCTGGGGTTCCTTCCAGCGTCTGTACGAGGTTGGGCTTGATGGCATCCTTGAGGAGGGCGGCCATTGCGCCTGTTGCCTTGAGGTCATCGGCGGTAACGGGCTTGCCGTCGGTATTGTACGCTACGATGATGCGTCCGAGGCGCTCCTTGAGGTCGGTTATGGAGGAGGCGAGGCAGAACACTGCCATGATCTCGCTGGCGACCGTGATGTCATATCCGTCCTCTCTGGGGAAGCCGTTTGACCTTCCTCCGAGGCCGTCCACCACGTTGCGGAGCTGTCTGTCGTTCATGTCGACGCAGCGTCTCCAGGTGATGCGTCTGGGATCGATATTAAGTTCGTTGCCCTGATGGATGTGGTTGTCCAGCATCGCTGCGAGCAGGTTGTTGGCTGCACCGATGGCATGGAAGTCGCCTGTGAAATGCAGGTTGATATCCTCCATGGGAACGACCTGCGCGTATCCGCCGCCTGCGGCGCCTCCCTTGACACCGAATACCGGTCCAAGGGAAGGCTCGCGGAGAGCGACGATAGCTTCCTTGCCGATACGGCGGAGTCCGTCTGCGAGTCCTACTGTCGTGGTGGTCTTGCCTTCACCGGCTGCTGTGGGGGTGATAGCTGTGACCAGGACGAGTTTGCCGTTCTTGCGGTCCGTCTCCTTGAGGAGCTTCGGATCGACTTTTGCCTTGTAACGCCCGTATTGTTCGAGATATTTCTCATCGATATGCGCCTTTGCGGCGATCTCCTGTATCGGGCGGAGCTCACATTCCTGAGCGATCTCAATGTCTGTCTTGTAAGCCATTGTGCACCTCGATCTATTATATTTTTCATGAAAATTCACTAAAACTAATTCTCTCATATTTGAGATTCCTATTCAATCACAGTCATCATCTTCGTCATTTTATTGAAATTTACATAGCAGATTATGTATATGGTGACAGTTGACCGGAAATCATCACAATAACTAAAATATTATGTATAAATTCTTGTATTTGGGGCAATTCGACCAAATGACTGGTTCAGCAGCAGAAGAGCCCCATATTTGTTTTTGCCGGGCAATGCATCGTTCATCATGTTCAAGCCCGGCGGAACGCGAAGAAAGAGAGGAGTTTCCATGGCAAAGTACACGCAGCTTGCTGCCGATATCCTCAAAGCCGTAGGCGGTCCGGAGAACATCGGCAACGTAACACACTGCATGACCCGCCTGCGCATGGTACTGAAGGACATGTCGGTACCTGTGGATGACGAGGTCAAGAAGATCCCCGGAGTCATGGGCGTAGTGAAGAACGATTCGATGTATCAGGTCGTCGTCGGAACGGACGTCGAGATGATCTACAATGAACTGATCTCCGCTGCACCCGGCATCACGGCACAGGGATCCGTACCTGATGACGAGCCGGTAAAGAAGGACGAGCCTCAGAAGAAGGCTTTCGGCGGAAAGGTGATCAACTTCATCTCCACATCCATCACGCCGACGCTGCCGGTGCTCGTAGCATCCGGAATGATCAGCGCGATCCTGGCGCTTCTGGCCAACTTCAACCTTATCGACAAGGAAGGCAGCACATACGTACTGCTCAACGCTCTGGCAAACGCGGCATATACATATCTGCCGGTCCTGGTGGCATTCTCGGCAGCGCGCAGACTCAAGACCAACGAGTATCTGGCGGCCTTCATCATGCTGGCGCTCTGCTCCAGCGCGATCACCGGCGTTGAGGGACTGAAACTGTTCGGTATACCGCTCACGACAGTCAAGTACACCTCCAACATCGTGCCCGCGCTCATCATGGTGCCCGTGATGGCATTCATAGACAAATATCTGCAGGAATACGTACCTTCCGCGCTCAAGAGCGTGCTGCGTCCGTTCTGCCTGACACTGATAATGTTCAGCCTGACGCTGTGGGTCCTCGGCCCCATCGGAACCTGGATCGGCGGAGCTCTCGCGAAGTTCTGCGTGTGGCTCACCAGCTTCGGCGGCATCAGCATGGCGATACTGTCCGCGCTGCATCCTCTGCTGGTAATGGTCGGAATGCATACAGTCATCACACCGCTCATCGTCAACGAGATCACAACGGTCGGTTCGTCCCTGCTGTTCTCCAAAGCTCTTGCCGGTAACCTCGCCATCGCGGGCGCAGCCCTTGCAGTCGGCGTGAAGGCAAAGAAGGAAGAGAACAAGTCGGCAGGCATCTCCACCGGCATCACCGCCGCCCTGGCAGTCACCGAGCCCGCCCTTTACGGATGCCTCATCCGTCTCGGCAGACCTCTGGTCTCCGCCATAATCGCGGCAGCCATCACCGGTGTGTTCATCGGTATCTTCGATGTCCGCGCGTATGCGACCGCTTCCTGCTCCTTCCTGACACTGCCCATATTCCTCGGCGGTCCGATGAGCAACTTCTATCTGGCTGTTGCGGCAGCCGTGATGGCGTTCGTTCTCGGCTTTGTGATCACCTGGATAATCGGCTTCGATGAGGACAAGGAAGAATAACTGAAAGGAGAGATCCGTGGAGACATTAAGGATCAAACCGTTCCCGGAAGGATTCCTCTGGGGCGCATCGACTTCCGCGTTCCAGTGCGAAGGCGCCGCTCATGAGGACGGCAAGGGACTTTCAGTAATGGACGTCCGCGAGATAGATCCTTCCATATGCGACTATGAGGTCGCCAGCGATCACTATCACAGGTTCAGGGAAGACGTCGCTCTCATGAAGGAGATGGGCCTCAAGGCCTACCGCTTCTCAATAGCCTGGACCCGCATATTCCCCCAGGGTAACGGCGAGGTCAACCAGGCAGGAGTAGACTTCTACAACGAGCTGATAGATGAGCTGATCGCGGCAGACATCACCCCGATAGTCACCATCTATCACTTCGAGTACCCGCAGGGACTTATAGACCAGTACGGTGGATGGCTGGACAGGAGGAGCATAGACGACTACGTCAATTACGCCTCCTTCCTGTTCAAAACGTACGGGGACAGGGTAAAATACTGGCTCACCGTCAACGAGCAGGACCACGTGGTCCACATGCCGTTCCGCATCGGACTCAAGAAGGGTGACGTAAAGGTCACCAAGAAAGCGGGCTTCCTGGCCAACCACAACATGTGCGTTGCCGGAGCAAAAGCCGTCGCCGCCTGCCACGAACTTGTGGAGGGCGGAAAGATAGGACCAGCTGTCTGCTTCGACATGCTCTACCCCACAAGCAACAAGCCGGAGGACGGCCTTGCCTGGATGGACGCGATGGAGATACGCAACTACTACGTGCTGGACATGAACGTCCTCGGCGAATACAATGGAGTTTTCCGAAAGTACCTCGAGGACAGAGGCTGGATGCCCGAGATACAGCCGGGTGACATGGAACTCATGAAGGCCAACAAGCCGGACTTCGTGGCATTCAACTACTATGCATCCAAGAGCGTATCAGCGTTCCCGCTGGACGATGAGAACAGGATGGGCGAGATAGTGGGGGATCTTCTCCCCGAGACCGATCCCGGAGTGTTCAAGGTCGTGAAGAACGAGAACCTGAAGGCCACGCTCTGGGGCTGGGAGATCGACGATATAGGTCTTGAGAGCGTATGCAGGCTCCTGTGGGACCGCTACAAACTGCCTCTGCTCATCACGGAGTGCGGATTCGGAAACAAGGAGACTCTGCCGGAAGACGGAATGGTAAAGGATGATGACAGGATAGACTACCTGTCGAAGCACCTGCGCGCCGTCCAGCGTTCCATGAACGTGGGAGTTCCCTTCATAGGGTTCTGCGCCTGGTCGTTCATAGACATAATCTCCGGACACTCCGGATTTTCCAAACGCTACGGATTCGTATTCGTCAACCGCGATGAGCACGATCTCAAGGACCTCAACAGGTACAAGAAGAAATCCTTCGGATGGTATCAGAACGTCATCGCCACTAACGGCGAATGTTTGACGGAATAGTATCTTTCTATAGGAAAGGGACGCAGCAGCAATGCCGCGTCCCTTCTTTTGAGGTTGGTATCATCAGACGGTGATGCCGTCCAGCTCTTCCGTGAGCCTGCAGATCTCGTCGATCACGGAACCGATGTAGTCGATGGTCGCGTTGAGAGGACCATCGGTCGTGATGTCGACTCCGGCGATAGCTGCAAGGCCAACGGGATCCTTAGTGGCTCCGGCAGACAGGAATCTCTTCCAGTCATCCACTGCCTTCTGTCCCTCTTCACGGATCCTCAGCATAGCCTGTGTAGCCACGGTGAGACCTGCGCTGTAGGTGTAGGAGTAAAGTCCCATATAGTAGTGAGGCTGTCTCATCCAGGTCAGCTCCGCGCCTTCCGGGATCTCCACGGCATCGCCCCAGAATACTTCGAGGTTACGGCGGAATATGTCGCTGAGTATATCTGCGTTGACGCTGCCGCCTTCTTCGATGATCTTGTAGACCTCGCGCTGGTACCAGGCTTCCCTGAGGTGGGTGACGAAGTTGTGGTAGTAAGTGTTGCTGATGTGGTTGGAGAGCACCCAGCGGCGGAATCTCTTGTCTTCGCTGGTGTTGACCAGGTGATTGACCATGATCAGCTCATTCATGGTGGAAGGAGCTTCTACCAGATACATGGAGGAATCGGTATCGTAGACGGACTGGGCCGCGTCTCCGTACATGGACTGTCCTGCGTGACCCAGCTCATGTGCAAGAGTGAAGACGTCCGACATGCGGTCGTTCCAGTTCAGCAGGATATAGGAGTTCTGGCGGTAGATACCGGAACAGAAGCCTCCGGTGCTCTTGCCGATGTTCTTGGCGAAGTCCACCCAGCGCTCTCTGTAGGCTCTGTCCACCATTTCCACGTAATCCTCACCGAGGATGGACAGACCTTCACGGATGTATTTGTGTGACTCCTCTATCGTGACCTTGGGATCGTATTCGGGGTCCACCGCGATCTTGAGATCCGCGAAGGTCATCTTGTCCAGACCGTGCTTCTTCTTGAGAAGCGTGGCGTATCTCCTCATGTGCGGAGCCAGCTTCTCAGTGATGACGTCGATCTGACGGTCATACATCTCGCGGGTGACTTTCTGCGGGAACAGCAGGCTTTCATAGACATCCTTGTATCCGCGCAGTTCGGACATAGTCTTGTCCTGCGTAACACAGGCGTTGTAAGCTGCTGCCGTGGTGTTCTCGTATTTTTTAAGCGTGCCGTAGAAAGCCCTGAAAGCGGCTCTGCGGACATCTGCGTCAGCCTCGAGTTCGTAGTCGTCCTCAAAGAGAGAATAGCTCAGAGGATACTCTTTTCCGTTTACGGTGAATGGCTCGAAGGCTATGTCAGCCAGTTTGAGGGTGTTGTAGATGTTGTATGGTACGGAAAACGACCTGTCCAGAGCGGCGAGTGCCTTCTCTGTCTCGGGAGAGAGCATGTGAGCCTTCCTGGCGATCAGGTCCTTGAGATAATTCTTGCAGCCCTTCGCAAGCTCGACTGCTTCCTTAAGGACTTCATCGGAAGCCAGAAGGATCTCGCTGTCGATAAAGGACAGGTCAGTGAACATGCGTGTGGTCTCGTCGTCGATCTTCTCACTGAGTTCACGCGCAGCGTTGTCGGTGTAGTCGACTTCAAGTGCAAGACCTGTGTAGGAGCCGAGCTTGATGATCTCGGGTATGATCTTCTCCTGAGCGTCCAGACATCCGACGATGCTCTCGGCAGTGGTGAGCTTGCCTTCAAAGGTCTCGCAGATTTCCTTTACTGCGGCCTTTGTGCTCTCAAGAGCCTGCCACATGGCGTCGTCGTTCGGATAGATAAGGGTCAGGTCCCACGTCTCCTGTACGGGGACGTCTTTTCTTTTAAGAAGTTCCATTTACAGACCTCTTTTTCGTTTTTTGATCAATGATGGAAGAGCCTGAAGGGTATGAAGGATATCACCATGTTGTATCTGTCAGCTGTCTCGATGACATTGTCGTCACGGATGGAGCCGCCGGGAACCGCGACATACTGAACGCCGGATTTCCTTGCGCGCTCGATGTTGTCGCCGAAGGGGAAGAATGCGTCGGAACCGCAGGTCAGACCGGTCTGGGTTGCGATCCAGGCTTTCTTCTCCTCTGCCGTGAGGACTTCGGGCTTCTCCTTGAACCACTTCTGCCATTCGCCTTCACGGAGGACATCCTCATACTCGTCGGAGGTGTAGACGTCTATGGCGTTATCGCGGTCAGGACGGCGGATCTTGTCAACGAACTTGAGTCCGAGCACCTTCGGATGCTGTCTCATGAACCAGTTGTCGGCCTTGCTGCCGGCGAGACGCGTGCAGTGGATCCTGCTCTGCTGTCCCGCGCCGACACCGATCGCCTGACCGTTCTTGACGAAGCATACGGAGTTGGACTGTGTGTATTTGAGGGTTATGAGAGCAACCTTGAGGTCGATCATGGCCTGCTCGGTGATCTCTTTGTTCTTTGTCACGACATTGGAAAGGAAGCTGTCATCGATCTTGCAGTTGTTGTGTCCCTGCTCGAAAGTGATCCCGAAAACGTCCTTGTTCTCCTTCTCGGGGCAGAAGTAGTCGGGATCTATCTGGACTACGTTATATCCACCGTTCTTTTTCTCGCGAAGGATCGCGAGCGCCTCGTCAGTGTAGCCGGGAGCGATGATGCCGTCGGAAACTTCATTTTTGATGTAGGAAGCTGTAGCCGCGTCGCAGGTGTCGCTCAGAGCGGCCCAGTCGCCGTATGAGCACAGGCGGTCGGAGCCTCTGGCGCGGATGTATGCGCAGGCGATGGGGGAGAGCTCAGCCTTCTTCGATACGAAATAGATGTGCTTCTCCACGTCGCTGAGGGGAAGGCCAACAGCGGCGCCGGCAGGTGAGACGTGCTTGAAGGAAGCGGCGGACGGAAGTCCTGTTGCCTCCTTGAGCTCCCTGACGAGCTGCCAGGAGTTGAGAGCGTCCAGGAAGTTGATGTATCCGGGCTTTCCGCTGAGCACCTTGACGGGCAGATCGGATCCGTCCTTCATGAAGATCCTGGCAGGCTTCTGATTGGGGTTGCAGCCATACTTGAGTTCGAGTTCGTTCATTTTAATCCTCCAGATGTTTATTGAAGAGACGGACTTCTCCGTTCACATATGTGTAGAGGGAAACCTTGTTGTCATAGTTGAGAGCTTTCCATACCTCTTCCGGCTCCGGCATGTCTATCTCGATCGGTTCGCCTTCAAAGCTGGGGAGAGGACTGCCGTCTCCCTTGTAGGTGCTGATGAAATAGCCTTTTCCTTCGTCGCAGCCTTCATAGTCATAGAAGCAGCGCAGACAGCGCCCGCTCACTTTCTTAAGAACGGAAAGGGAGAAACTGCCGTCCTTGTTGAGGATCGCGGAGATCCTGGGAGTCCAGTTGGGATCATCAGGCTCATACTCGCGGGTGGCGAGGGCTTTGCGGAAGTCTCCCATCTCCACGACAGTGTCGGTCTGGTTCCCGTTGGTGACGACAAGGCTGTCTCCCATCTGTCTGACGGGATGGTAGATGATGAGGCTCGGGTCTGTCACCTTTGAGGGATCGAAGGCCTCGGTGCGGATCCCGTCATCAGTGAGCGAGAAGATGCGGTTGCGGCTGTTCTCGCTGCGCCCCATGATGAAGTAATAGACACGGCCTTTTCCTACGGCTATGCCTCTGCCGGGGTAGCTGTTGTTCCTCAGAAACTCCAGAAAATCGGTCATTTCAGTTCTCCTTTTATATGTTGGTTTATCTCATACAAGGTCCGGTCCGCCGGATGCGGAAAAAAAGACCCGGATGATCACGCGTATTCCTCGCTGTCATATCCGGGAAGTTAAAACTATAGAATTATCTTTAAGAAGGGCCGCGACCGCGCTGATGATCGCGACGCAGTTATAGGGAATGCGGATTATCTTGTGCTTGTCAAATACAGGCATTCGGAAGCCCTCCTGAAACTGATTTAATTATATGTTTCGGAGAGCCTGAAAATCTATTGACGAAACAGACAGATTGAACACAGGAGCGGGGGAGAATTTAATACAGTTGCAACATCAGAAAAATACAGGATGAGGTAGTGTATAATTGTCATAACACACCAAAACGCGAACAAGGCAGTTCAGGGAATTCAATGCGCGGGTGAGAGCCCCGCAGATCCGGATGGAAACAGGATACAGAACAAAAGACATACTGAAGATATCGGTCCCGATCATGGTGGAGGACGTTCTCAGGACACTGATGGGGACCGTCAACACATTCACTCTCAGCAGAGTCTCAGACAGCGCTTCCGCGGCTGTCGGAGTGACCAACCAGGTACTGAACGTGGTCCTTCTGGTCTCTGTCATGCTTTCGGCAGGAGTCGGGATCATTGAGAACCAGGTGCTCGGCGCAGGGAAAGAGCGGGAGAGCAGCAGGATAATGATGAACAGTCTCACCGTAGCCGCTCTGCTCGGTGTGATCTGCAGCGCGGTGACAGTCATCTTTTCCGGAGGACTTGTATCATTCATGGGACTTGCCGATGAGCTGCGCGCAGACGGCGAGACATATCTGAGGATCGTCGGGGCATCCTGCCTCTTCCAGTTCGTCGGCACGATGCTCTCCACTCATTTCAGGTGTCACGGAAGCGCGGTCGTGCCCACAGTCATAGTGGTCATCTCGAACGTGATCAACTTCACCGGTTCTTCCATGGTGCTGAACGGGAAGCTCGGCATCACCGGGGTCCGAGGGATAGCGATAATGAGACTGCTGTCGGAGGTCCTCAGCACGGCGCTCCTGCTGATCATCTTTTCCTGTCAGAAATGGGGACAGAAGATATCCGACCTGTTCGTCCTGGACGGTAAGATGACGAGAAGAGTCCTCAGTGTCGGGGTAATGAGCACCATGGAGAGAGTGTGCTTCATCATAGCACAGATGCTGACTACCAGGTTCATCACGGGACTCCCGATCGAAGTGCTTTCAGCCAAGGTATACGTGCAGACGATAAGCGAATATCCCAACCAGTTCGGCGTCTCAATAGGAAGGGCTGCACAGATCCTCAGCGGGCACCTGATAGGTGCCGGAAAGCAGGACGAAGCGCACAGGCTCATACGCAAGGCGTACTTCATCGCGCTGCTGTTCGACGTCCCGGGATGTCTGCTGTGCCGCATCTTCGCAAACAGTCTGGTGGGGCTGTTCACGTCATCGCAGGAGGTCCTGCAGATCGCCAAGCTTCTGCTGACGATCGACATAATCACAGGAGCTGCAAGAAGCCTGAACCACTCGTACTCGTTCGGACTGAAGAGCGCGGGATATGTTTTCCGCCCGATGATAATCAACTTCTTCTCCATCTGGCTGATTAATGTCGGATTGGGATACCTGTGCACGGTACCTCTCGGACTCGGGATAGTCGGCCTTTGGATCGGACAGTCATCTGAGGAATGGTTCCGGGGACTTATGAATGCACTGCAGTGGGAGAAAAAGGTCTGGCAGACACCTGAAAAAACGGAAAAAGCAGATTCTGCCGTGTAAAACGGCGTATCACGGAACGATGACAGCGGCGGGATTCCCGCCGCTGTTTTTGCAGCGATTCAAGATTTCAGACAGTATTGCCTCAGCGTTCACCGAGACGTCACATGGAATAACTATCATTTAGTTGACGGAAAGGAGGACTTCCATGATCAGAAAACTTATATGCGTGCTGCTTTGCGTGGTACTCAGCATCTCGATCGTCTCATGCGGTTCTGTAAAACCAAATGAAGCAGACGCGGAGGACACTTACACGGATGCCCCAGAGGTCCCGGAGGAAACAAATGAGATAGAAGTTCACGTGATAGAAAAAGAAGAAATAGAGATATCACAGACGATAGAGAACTCCGCAGACGGAGAACACGCAGTGGAAGCGGACGGCGAATCGCTGTCATACACGAATACGGCAGTCAGCAAGACCGGCGATTCCAGCGGCGATGAAGCGGATTTCTACGGCGAGAATTCAGCGGTATTCGCAACCGGGGGAGGTTCGCTCGATCTTTCCGAGATGGTTATCACAACGGACGGAACGCATGCAAATGCGGTCTTCTGCTACGGCGAAGGGACTTCTGTGACGATAAGGGATTCGGTCATAGAGACCTCCGGCAACTGCTCCGGAGGGATCATGACCACAGGCGGAGGCACCATGAACGCTGTCGGCCTCAACATACACACTACCGGAAATTCCTCGGCTGCGATCAGATCGGACAGAGGAGGAGGCACCGTTACGGTAAGCGGGGGATCATATGTCACTGACGGCAAGGGATCGCCTGCAATTTACTCCACTGCGGACATAACAGTCAGTGACGCATATCTTGAATCGACCTCAGCGCAGGGCATCGTCATTGAGGGAAAGAATTCCGTCACCCTCAATGATGCGGAACTGGTTGCTGACAACAACTCAAAAAACAGCAGCAAATCCAGCTGGTTCCAGGCGGTAATGATCTACCAGTCGATGTCGGGAGATGCCGCTGAAGGCATGTCGTCTTTCTCGATGACAGGAGGATCGCTGACCAACAAAAACGGAGACATATTCTTCGTGAACAATACAGCCACGGAGATATTCCTCAGCGGGGCGGCCATCATCAATGAGGATGTTGACGGAGCGTTCCTGCGGGCTGCCGCTGCGGGATGGGGCAGAGAAGGCTCAAACGGAGGACAGGTAACTCTCACAGCAGACAGGCAGGCGATAGAAGGCGATATGCTTGTGGACGATATCTCAAACCTCAATCTTATCCTGATGAACGGATCCGTCTTCACAGGGACGATCAATCCGGACGGAGAAGAGGGCGAGGTATATGTGGAGATAGACGGAAAATCAAAATGGACACTGACTGCGGATGCCTATATCACATCGCTGACATGTGATGAGGGTGCTGTGGACCTAAACGGTCACAGACTGTATATAAACGGTGAGCTCTATGACGGCAGCGCGTCACAGGGAGAGCGCATACAGGTGAAAGCCTCGTCGGGCAGCGGTCACGGAGGGTCCGGCAGCCCTCCTCCCGGCGGAAAGAGACCCGGCTGAAGAAAAAAACGCACGGATCGATAGCTAACAGGAACGGCATCTCTCAACAGAGATGCCGTGTTTTATGCAGTGATATCTGTGTTGTAGAATAATATTGCCATCAAACATATCAGACATATCAGAGGAAGAAACCATGAGGACTGAAACAGCCAAAAGAAGAGAGAAAGGACTGTTCGCACTGGCTCCGGTGAGACACTGCCTCATACTGCTCAGCGCTGCGGTGATCTGCGCTCATCTGATCACAAGAAGCAGCAGGAGCTTCAACGCGCTTCTGTGTGAGAGATTCGTACTGCCTGCACACAGAGCAATGGCATCTTTTTTTGACAGGTTCCGGTTCTCATTCGCGGAACTGCTCATAGGACTGTTTGCGGCGGCTGTGATCGTATACACAGTAAGCTCGGTCATCTGCCTTATCACCCGTCCGGAGAAACTGAAACGGCTGTACCGCATGCTTATCACCGCCGTCTGCACGGGACTGTGTCTGTATGCTCTTTTCTGTGTGATGTGGGGAGTCTACTATTACGCCGATGATTTTCTTGAAAGAAGCGGCCTGCCTGATAAAGAGATCTCTGTAGAAGACCTGAGGCTTGTGACTGCGTACTTTGCCGATATGACCGGAGAATACGGCAAAAGAGTTCCCCGCGACGATAACGGCGTTTACTGTCAGGACAGGGACGTGATACTGTCACGTTCGGATGAAGTCTATGTCAACGCAGAGAAACTGTTTCCATGTCTGGAAGGACCGGAAGTGCACGCCAAGGGCATACGCTTTTCGATACTCATGAGCTATACAGACTATACGGGATTCTTCTTCCCGTTCACAGGGGAAGCTAACGTGAACACTCATTATCCGCCGTGCACGCTTGCTGCCACCGTGGCTCACGAACTCGCTCATCAGCGCGGCGTTGCGAAGGAACAGGAGGCAAACTTCTGCGCAGTCCTTGCGAGCCTGTTGTACGGTGACCCCGACTACTGTTATTCGGCATGCTATACGGCTTATATATACCTCAGCAACGCCCTTTATAAGGCAGACCCTGATTCATGGAATGAGATACGGCAGGGACTTGATGAAGGCGTAAAGGCAGATATCTCAAATAACAGGGCATACTGGCAGCAGTTCGAGACGCCTGTGCAGACAGTATCCAATGGTATCTATGAGGGATTTCTCCAGAGCTACAGCCAGGAGCTCGGACTCAGAAGCTACGGCGCATGCGTAGACCTGCTTGTAAATTACTATATAGAAGATGCCGTGCTTTCTACGCAGACTGAATAACAAACCGGCGCATTCTCGGGACTTCAGTCTTGAGTTAGCCGGTTTCTTATTATGCTCAACTTCAGACCTGTCCCTTTAATGATCGATTTAATATAGTGACAAAGTAAATAACATATGATAATATAGATATATGGAAATATATGATAATAATCGAAATAATTATGCATTAACATATGGTAGAGGATATGTCTATTCTCTTCAATACCATATCGTCTGGTGTACTAAGTACAGAAGGCCTGTGCTTATTGACGGAGTTGATTCAGACTGCAAGGAACTGCTTTACTCTCTTGCAGAAGAGTATAAGTTTGAGATCACAGCCATAGAAGTGATGCCTGATCATATCCATCTGCTCGTTGATGCCAGCCCCCAGTTCTGTATCCCTGATATGATCAGGATCATGAAAGGGGGTATAGCCAGGAAACTGTTCATGCAGCATCCGGAGCTTAAGGAGAAGCTTTGGAGAGGGCATCTGTGGAATCCGTCATATTGTGTCGTGACCGTAAGCGACAGAAGCCGTGAGATGGTGGAGCAGTATATCGAGAGCCAGAAGGAAAAGGAATGGGGAGGGAAAGGAAGGCATCCCAGAGACCTCGAGAGACTGCAGGCATACCACAGAGAGTATACGGAATCGGAGAGAAGCCAGCCGGAGGATACATAACACGTAAAAGATTGAAGGATTTTAAAGGGTCAGCAGCATGAAAACATGTGCGATGTACAGCCAGAAGATCAAGCATTACAATCACATCTTCAGAGATACTGTCGATGCGTATCGCGCCGCTGTGTCCTTTTTTATATCTGTTTGTATGGATGAATGGGAACATATTTCATTCCAGACATCTCCGCAGAGAAGAATGAATGCCCTGGAGGCAATGACGCATCCGACTGCGAAACGTCCTGAGGTCCCTTACTGCTTTGATTTCGCTGATAAACGTTTCTATAAGTTCCCAAGCTATCTCAGACGCTCAGCATGCATGGAAGCGATCGGAAAGGTCTCGTCTTACAAGAGCAATCTTATGAACTGGGAAAAGGATAAGCATGGACGCAGACCCGGTGTCCCTGTTGCCGGACATGTATATCCATGTCTTTACCGTGAGAACATGTACAGAGAAGAAGACGGTTATACAGCAAGGATCAAAGTGTTTGTCAGGAACACATGGGACTGGATAACTGTAAAGTTCCGAAAGTCTGATGTCGATTATGTAAAGAGGCACTGCTCAGGCATGAAACAGAGCTCACCGACTTTGCAAAAGCGCGGGAAGGAATGGTTCCTTGACTTTGTTTACGAGAAAACAATAGAACTTGTAGCCAAGCCCATACTGGAACAGACCGTGCTTGCAGTGGATCTGGGAATAAACAGTGCATGCACCTGCTCGTGCCTTTTATCAGACGGCACTGTCGCGGGAAGACGTTTTCTGCATCTTCCGGAAGAAGAAGACTGTCTGGGAAAAGCCATAGGCAGGATAAAGAAAGCGCAGCAGCACGGCAGCAGCAAAACTCCGGGACTGTGGGCAATAGCGAAAGGTATCAATGATGACATTGCG
>JAFWDH010000027.1 GCA_017513135.1 Oscillospiraceae bacterium | reverse complement strand
CGATAGCGCCCTTCGACACGATCTTGCCGTTCTCGGCGTATAACCATGTTCCGGTAAAAGCACCTTTTTCATGGGCCTCCCGGATGTAGTCCACCATGATTGTTTCTTTATCCATAATTGTCTCCATAAACATCGATTTGTGTATATTCTATCATCTCGACACAATAAAAAAAGGAACCCAATAACCGTTAAGTCATCGGGTTCCAGAACATCCGTACAATAGGTAAATTCAGCCGTTCCTTCCTACGTTATATTGCGAGATAAAAGGCTATGTCTCATTCCGACAAACTTGAATTTGTCTGTAAAAAAACCTATGAGATTATATCAAAGAAGTTCTCTGCATAATCCGCTCATCTATCCTGCGCACAACGCCGTTGGTATAGGCATGAAAAAACTTAAGCCAAAACCCGCTGCCTGACGGATTGATGCTTTCAAAATCTACGCCTAGTCTGGTATATCCCTCAGTTTTCAAGGTATTGATAACATAATTCAACAGGTTTTTGTATACACCCCTGCCCCTGTGTTCCGGCATACAATATGCCCCCATGATATGACGATAAGGATTTCCTGATGCAATGAAGGTTTCACCCTGATCTGACACTTCCAAATAAGCGCATAATTCTCCGCCTATCTTCGCTGCGAAGTAACGTTCCTTATTCCTTTCCGAAAAATCCAAAAACTCTTCTAGTGTATCTGGTTTTCGATTCATAAAAAAAGGGCTGGAGCAGTAATGCTCATTCAGTGCCAAATGAAGCGGATAAACATCTGCATAATCTTCCTTGGGCAATTCCAAAAACTCATATCCGCTGCATACAACGCAATCGATTGTTTCCATCGGACGAATGGCATCAACGCACCTCATGCCAAATCCATACCGAAAAAACTGCTGTTTTGCTTCCTCATCATGTTCATATAAACAAATTGCATGTGACACCGCTCCGGCTTTTACCCACTTTTTTGCAGCAGCCTGATACAATGCCGCATAAATCATGCCATGATTTTCCATAACTGCACCATTCGCACCCATGGGAGAAAAAACTCCTCTCACATCAGTGGAACGAAAAACATTCTCAAATGGTTCCACACTGCAAAGAAATCCGACCATTTTTCCGCCTTCAAATGCTGCAACACCGAAGCCATTTCCGGATAATTGTTTCAGTATTGGAATGCTTGATATTTCCAGAAGTTCCTGTGTAAATGCTCTCTCATAATTATATGCGCCAAGGGCAATTTCCGCTGCTTCCTTTGTATGTTTCGGTTCAAAGTCTCGAATGATCATTTTTCCCTTTCTGCAAATACCGATTTTGCGTCATCCCGACAAACGGGAAGTTGTATGATTAACTTCTGATATTACTTACTATCGCATCATCTCGACAACCCGGAATTTGTCAGGGACAGTCCTGTGTTTATACAAGCAACAGGGTTACAGACTTTTTAAACCGTTCTTCCGAATAACATCCAATTCTTCCGCAGTCAGACAGCCACACTGATACAGTCGCAGATACTCCTTGGATACATCTGAATCAAAGATCAGCACATCATCTGAATTGATGGTGACATCGACGCCACTGCGATAAAGCTTGGCAATGGGGTGTGTTCTCAGATCTGCAACTCTTCCCAGAAGATAGTTACTGGATGGAGTGATATTCAAACGGATTCTGTGATCAGCCAAAAAGCGGATAACCGACGCATCCTTCGCGGCTGCAATTCCATGTTGTACCTCATCCAGCTCAAGACACTCGACGGCTCTACGTACATCATTAGCTGTTCCCCATTCTCCAACATGTGCTTTCAGCCTGAGGCCTTCTGCTTTTGCCCGTCGATAGATGGGGATAAAATTTTCTATTGGCTGTGCCAATTCATCACCATATAAATCGATTGAGTAAAAAGCACTGCATCCCCAGAAGTGAGACAAGCAGTCCTCTAGATAATCAATTCTACAATGTCTGGACATTCCGATCTGCAGCCGCAACTCTATCTCCGGAGCGATTTCCTTATGTGCCGTTTCAAAAGCATCAACGAGCTCATCAATATGTCCGTTGAAGAAAGCGCCTAACCCCCATACATCTTCACCAATCTCAAGAATTGTGACGCCGTCTTCTTTAGCCTGCGTAAAGGCAGCTTTGATCAGCATCCTGCGGCCATTGGTGTTGTCAAAGAAATTCCCTATATTCGCTGCATTCCAGGCGTGCATCTCTTCCATGGAATGAAGAGGTTTCATAACAGGCTGAATATCCCTTCCAGATTGTTTCAACAAATACTTTCGGCTTCCACCCAAAACAAAATGATTGTGTAGATCTGCCTTTGGTGATTTGCGTATGGTTTCAAGACTCCCACGCTGTAACGCTTCTGTAAACACCATATGCAATTCCTCTCAATACTCTGTTGTGTTTTCACACAAATCCCGATTTGATTATCCCTACTCCACATGTCCTGTCTTCTCGATCAGGTCATGCAGACTCTTCTCAAACTGCTGTCTTGAGATGGCTCCTTTCGCAAGAAACATCTCAAGCATCCTTTTCTCGTGTTGGAACAGTTGTTCGTTCTTTTCGTCGTAGGAAAGGGTATTCCACTCTTTTTCTTCGCTCAGTGGTTCAAACATAACACTTATACCTTTAAAAGAGTCCGCCGATCATTATTTCGACGGACTCAAATAATGTGCGTTGAATGGACCTGCATAGACTGCTATAGAAATTTGCGAATTTGCATAATCCAAATTCATGGATTGGAGTGTCGCTGGTGTAAATCGGTGTACAGGTTGGTGTACGTACAAACCGCATATTACAGTTAGTAGAGTTTCGCTCCTGCAGGAATATGGGGATCTACCATCAGAAGATGGAGTCTTTCTTCTCCGTTCTCACTGTGAGTAGCTGAGATCAGCATTCCTTCCGAATCTATTCCCATCATCTTCCTGGGAGGCAGATTCGTGATAGCGATGCAGGTCTTTCCGACCAGCTCTTCCGGTTCATAGTACTCGTGAATTCCACTTAGAATAGTTCTATGTAGACTTGTACCATCATCCAGAACGAATTTGAGAAGCTTTTTACTCTTAGGAACCGCTTCGCACTCAAGTACTTTAACAGCCCTGAAATCAGATTTCGAGAAGGTCTCGAAGTCCACATAGTCCTCAAACAAGGGCTCTATCTGGACATTGGAGAAGTCCATGGATTCTCCTGCCCTGATAAGAGGCTGCGCACTGTCAGTGACAGGTTCTGCGGTCTCTTTTTGTACGGAACTATCTACCTTCTGTATAGATTCTTCACTTCCGGTCTTGACGGAACGCAGTGTCGGGAATATACAGACTGAACGTTTAGTGAATTATAACACATCATAGAATCTATTATCGCTAGCAAACGTCCGTACATTATACGAATGAAAGTGCTTATTATTTCACAGGTCATCGCCATAAGTGGTGTAAGAAATGGTGTAACACTTGATAAGGAAAAAGCAAGAAGTACACACAGCGTATACTCCTTGCTTTTTTCAGTGCTGCTCTTAAATCGAATACGCTTTATCAAGATATTCTTCAAATTTTTTTCTCTTGATGAGTCGCTTATTTCCAACCCAGATCACATAATCACAGTCATCGTATTGAGTTAGTTCACGGAGTTTATTCTCTCCGATTCCTGTATATGCCGCCGCCTCTTCTATCGACAGCGCTGCTTTCTCCCAAATAGGGACTGCATTCTGTTTTTCTTTCTTATTCATTTCTGTAAACCTCCTTGTCCTTAACAATGGTACACTTCAGCACCCATTTTATCTAAGATGCAAAATCGGACAGTGAAGTTACAATACGCTATGCATCCTGTAGATGTACATGTCCGCGCTTATTGCTGCAACGGAAATAGTTTTCTCTGCTCCGCAGTATCAGGAGATGCAACTTCTGTCATCTATCCGCCTGCGCGGACGCTGCTTTAGCTTTCTGTATCTCTGCAGCTTTCATGAGCGCTTCGTACGCGGTATCGCCGAAACATTTTCTTGCATATTTGCACCACTGCACGCAGGTCACCGTATCGTTATAGATAGTAAATCCGCAGTTTTCGCATACGGCTTCAGTATCTACCGAAAAGATCTCTATCTCATTTCCGCACTGAGGGCAGATCTTTTCTATTATCTTTATCTGAGGCTTTCCCTGACAACCTTCCAGAAGCATATTCGGTTCCTCCTTGTATCTCTGAGAGTTATTATTCTACTGACAGGATCTTTCCGTCGATCGATATGGTAACGACCTGCCGCGGGATCAGTTTTCCGCTGGCTTTTATCGCATTCTCGGCTGCCCGCTGCAGCCCTCCGCAGCATGGTACTTCCATCCTGACTAATGTCACGCTTCTGATGTCGTTGTCGCGGATGATCGCAGTAAGTTTGTCAGTGTAATCTACACCGTCAAGTTTCGGACAGCCGATCAGAGTGATCCTGTTCTTCATGAAGTCTTCGTGCATTCCGGCATATGCATATGCCGTACAGTCAGCAGCTATCAGCAGTTCCTCGCTGTCAAAGAAACCTGCCTTCGCGGGCATGAGCTTTATCTGGCAAGGCCACTGTTTCAGTCTGGATAAAGGACGGGAAAATGCTGTTTCTGTTCCGTCAGAATCTGCAGGTCCCGCATCATCCTTTCTTACCTCTTTAGAAGCTTTGACTGCGTCTTCGTCGTATGCAGGCGCTTCCCTTTCCTCAAATGTTATAGCGCCTTCAGGACACTTGGGCAGACAATCTCCGAATCCGTCGCAGAAATGCTCTCTGACAAGTTTCGCTTTACCGTCTATTATCTCTATGGCTCCTTCGTGACACGCACTCGCGCAAAGCCCGCAACCGGTGCACTTTTCCTCATCTATCTTAATTATCTTCCTGATCATTATCTATTCCGCCTCATTTATTTCTATAGTTAGATTATAGTATTATTATTCCAACGATTCTGTTGTAATTACAACGTAAAGGAACTGATAATGGATAACTATCTCGACATCCTGCAAAGGACAAGGCTGTTTGCAGGAGTAGGCCATGACGATATCGTCACTATGCTGTCCTGCCTTGGGGCAAGAGTCAACAGATACGAAAAAGGCAAATATGTGCTCCGCCAGGGAGAACATCTGAGCGATATACTCGTACTTGCAGAAGGAGCCCTGCACATCCAGAGAGACGATTACTGGGGAAACCGCAGCATCCTCGGACACATAGGAGTCGGTGAGATCTTCGGCGAAGCCTATGCTGCTCCGGACAGCGGTCCGCTTCTTAATGATGTCATAGCAGTGGAAGACAGCACTGTGTTCTTCTTTGATGTCAAACGCGTTATCACGACCTGCTCCTCGGCATGCCGCTTTCACACAGCTGTAGTGCAGAATCTTTTCTTTGCCATATCCGAGAAGAACAAGGATCTGGTCCGGAAACTTGATTATATGTCCAGACGGACAACAAGGGAAAAACTGATATCGTATCTTTCCGAGGAAGCAAGGAAGCAGAACAGCGCGGTCATCACCATCCCCTTTAACCGGCA
The DNA here is from genome assembly GCA_017513135.1 of Oscillospiraceae bacterium. Taxonomy (GTDB): domain Bacteria; phylum Bacillota; class Clostridia; order Oscillospirales; family Ruminococcaceae; genus RUG11783. The sequence goes on along the minus strand of JAFWDH010000027.1, from coordinate 14,984 downwards.
GCAGCTGGCAGACTATCTGTCTGTAGACAGAAGCGCCATGTCAAGTGAGCTGGGAAAGATGCGTGATGACGGCCTGCTTGAATTTGAAAAGAACCGCTTCAAACTTATCTCTATATAGATCAAAAGCTGTACGGCCGCAACAAAGACCATACAGCTTTTCTTATCAAGAATACTGAACGAACAGACGGAAACAGGGGTTTTAGCTTCAAAATTACGTTCAACAAGCAAAATTTTTGATACCTAGCTAAACATGACCTTGTAATTTTGTGATTTTATCCAACTGGTGTTCCGACAAACATGGAACTATTTTAATATACTCATTTACATTATTAGTGATTGTTTTTATTTTCTGTGACCTAAACCAATTAATCATTCTTTTTTCTTCCTTTCAGATCTGTTAACTAATGACACTAATCTCCTTTCTCATCCCACACATAATAAGTCACATTCAACTCACTTATCAGTTCCGGTACTCTATTAAGCAAATCTATTCCAGATACAATCACTAAACAGTTAGACGAAAGATTTGAGATAGTTTTCTTGATGAAACTAGTTGTTGATGGCCTTTCTTTTAGATATAAATCCACATCTTCAAAGCATACTATCTCGTATCCCTCCAGGAAACGAAGTGCAATATTTACTGGGTCTTCCCTGCTTCTTTCAAATTCCTTTATTACTGCAGAAGCAAATTCACCTGATACGATTTTCACGCTAGTAGTTTGCAGCGTCTTGATGATAGTTGTTTTACCACAGCCGCTCGGCCCGTCTAATGCTACAATACCACTTTCGGTATCAGCTAACTTGGAGACAACTTCATCACCTGTATATTCTTTTCCGTTATGAATCCACATGCATTTGCACTCGCTCATTATTCAGAATTTATATAAACATTCCCGATTAGCCCATTTCTTCAAACAACTGAATAACTGAGTTCTCGTAATCAGCTTCTTTGTAAACCCCTGGCATTTGTTACACACCCCCGTTCTCATTTATATAATTGATCCCGTAACAAGTCCAATAATTGATAGGATCAACGCTATAACCTCGTATATGTAGTTTTCTTTCTTCTTGCTGATATATATACCAAACCCATTAAGAATCAGTGCTATCACTATAAACAACCCGAAAGTATTCAAACTGTTTTCAAGTTCGAATTGCTTAAATAGCATCCACACCATTCTTGGAATAAATAAAAACAGCTCTTTTATCCCTGATCCGGGCAAAAACAGTTCAATTATCACGCCCAATAAAGGTAAGCCCACCATGATAAAGATGAACGTGATAACAAAGCCACTTATGTATCTCAATAAAATATCCTTTCTGTGGTAAACGAGAATTTAGAGCAGCAAGTTGCGGCATATTTCTATCATCAGTTTATAGTTAATGCGGATCCTTCTTGGAAAGAAGGTACGATCAGCGACCTTGGCACTGTCATAAACACGCTGAGAACTCTGACTATCCTATTGTTTTCATCTGTTTGTTTTCACAATAATTATAGTTCTTCACTGTTAGTTCGGAAATATGTATAGGGGCCATGACTCTTGTCACAGCCCCTTTTCTAAAATTAACAAAATACGTATTATGCATTTATTGACTTTCCGTATCTTTCCTCTTCTCTCATCTCTTCTATCGCCCGAAATATCCTCTTGAGAATCTCCCAGCTGACCTTGAACGCGAACACATACAGATTGAGCACCACGGAGAACGCCTGCCTGAAGACTTTCTTTCCCATCTCTAATGCAGCTTCCAGATTCTGCATCCCATCGTACTGCCTTGCCTTATCCCTGAACTGATCAGGTACTGCGTTCAGAGTCCTTGCGTCCGGCTGTTCACCATGGTCTCCGACCACTTTGATCTCCACGCCGTTGCATCTGATGAAGTTCGGTATAGTGAGCATCGCCAGGCGCCATCTGTTGTCGGGATTATCATCGACTATCCACATTGCCGCCTGCGTGCGGTTGATTTCTTCCCACTTAAGGTCTTCTCTGTAACGGATGTAATATCTCATCGGCTTTCTCCTTTCCGGCCCGCCCTCTTCCCGGCAGGTCTTTTTCCTTTCTTTAAAAGAAGTATAAAAGAATTCCCGAGTATAATTAACTGCTGATTTTCTGAAATAACAGGTTTATTTCGCTTTTGCGTTCAGCCCTTTTCCAGCACGAACAATCTTCTCGTCTCTTTCTCTTCTCCCGGCCAAGCAAAATGGTCCAGCTTCTTTACCGAAAAGCATTCAGAGAACATCTCTGCCCATTCTTCGTCAGATCTCGATACCAGCCTGAGCACTCCGTCAACATATACCTTGTTCCCTTCAACGAGCTCTATTCCTCTCTCCGCCGCTTTCTCAGGCGACATATAATAGTTCGTTCCGATTATAACAACTGCGTCTCCTGCCGCTATCCTTGAGAACTCTTTTACTATGTATCCTGCAGTTTCAGGAGGAACGACATCAATGACATTGGAGCAGATTATTCCGTCAAATGTACCGTCCGGAACAGAAGAAAGCCAGTCCGGAGCAACACAGCTGATATGCATCTTGTCTGCTGTTCCGTAGAGATCCGCATAGAAACCTGCCATCTCTGCTGCGCCGGCAGAAACATCCACAGCAGTAACGTCAGGACATCCGCTTATAGCTGCAGCGATCCCTGCCCAGGCGCTTCCGCAACCGTAATCCAGTACTTTCTTTTTCGAGGCCAATGAGCAGGCCGCATTGAACAGCTTTTCAGACGGAGCCATATCCTTCCATCCGTCCTGTCCTCTCTCCATTTCTTCAGCCTTATCTTCCTCTGACATTGCAAAGGCGCTGCTCCAGAATTCGATCAGTTTTCTGTTATCGCTTTCAGTCCTAGTATCCATTAATAACCTCTTTTGCGTCTGAGAAGAAATGCAGTTCCGACAGCACATCCTATCACTGCCCCAATGGTGTTGAGGATCACATCGTCTATCTCACAATCTCCTACAGCGAATATATACTGCAGTGTTTCTATCAGTACGGAAAGCAGCGTTCCGGATAAGATGCTGATCCATGCGGGCTGTTTCAGAAAAGCACGGAAGAACAGTCCCCACGGAATGAACCACACTATGTTTCCGAAGAACAGATACACGAAATCAAACCAGTGACCTTCTTTTATTATCGGAATATAGTTCGTGAACAGTTCCAGATTGAGCTTTCCGCTGAAATGCTCATAAATCCCAAACCCGTATCGGAACACTGTAAGTTTCAGAAGTATCGCGACGTAAGCCAAGAAGATCAGCCAGATCGCTGTCCTCTTACCCTTATCCGCAAGCACTTTTCCCATCATCATTCAACTATAACGACCTCTTCGTCATTCAGCGGGTAATTATCGATCTTTGACAGATACAGACAGTAAGCCGCTGCGGTTACTATCGTAACTATGATATAGATCCAGTCTCCCTTTTCCGTATCTTTTCCGATGACAGACATCACATCCACGAGAGAGTGTGCTGCCACGCACGGCCAGATGCTGCCGCACTTGAGATAGATCAGTGTAAGCATGAATCCCCAGCCTATTGCAAAAACCACCTGAAGGATCGTAAGCAGCGTTGCCTGCCCAGCGAACAGATTCACGATATGGCCTATTCCAAACGTCAGCGCCGATACAACAACTGCTTTCTTCAGCCCGGTTTTTGGAACCATAGCCTTGAAAAGGAATCCCCTGAACAGCATCTCCTCGACGAACCCTATCAGTATCATAGACAGTACGGCATATATTTCACCGGGCATATCATATGCGAGCGCAAATCCGTCCCACGTATTGCCTGTGGAAAGGATCCACACCGGAATAAAGTACAGATATTCCTTAGTATCAGCAGGCCACCTGTCCAAGCCGTATCTATGCTCCAGGTAATTCGTGCTCACAAAGATGATGATAAGCACTGCTTCAAGTATATGGATCAGTAGCATCCTGAAACTGTCTTCCCCGCCGCCTTCGACAGGGATATTCAGGGCACAGTAAAGCATTATGCAGAATACCGCAAACCTGATCTCATTATCTTTATAGAGCCTGTTAACGAATCTCATTTTTTTCGATCTTTCTCTCTTCAGACCTCTTTCCAGAAAGCCGTTGTCTCGGGGATCTCACTGAACCCGTTCTTCTTATAGAAATCGTATGCGGGAACTCCGCGTTCCGTGAGCAGGAATATGTGATACACGCCCATCTCCCTGATCGCATCGCCGATCTCTTCCATGAAGTATGTGCCGATCCCCTTTCCCTGCTTTTCCTTAACTATGAAAAGCTCATCGATAATGTACTCGGTCCCGCTGTACCAGTGCTTTATGTATCCCAGCGACGCTCCTATCAGATCATTGCCTTCATACAGCCCGAATGCGACGGAATAGCTCTGCCCCATCAGGTCGTTAAGATACATGTCAAGCTGTTCCGGATCGGACCAGTCGTCAAACCACGGTGCATCGGTGAACACCTGAAGGAACTTCTCCTTCACCTGTTCCTTCTGCTCAAGTCCTATTCTCACGAAGGTCAGTCTGCTGTGATCCATTTCATCCTCCGATCTGTCAATGAGCTGATAAACAAGTTTAACCTCGGCTGTTATAAATAAGTATAAGTCCGACGACGTATGTTGCAAAAGGATACTTTAAATATGTCAGAAAAGACAGATGTCGATCCTCATTTGTGATATAATTATTTCACGTCGATTTGCTTGGAATAAGAAGAGACACTTATTCATTTCAAATCAGCTCCAACCCACAGATAATGGTGCAAGCAAAGGTTTTCTGAAAGGTTTTGTCTTTTTTCGGCCTTTCAGAGTGTTGAGAGGGACACAGCTTAAAGAGGGCTCCAGGTAGCCGGCTATTCACTGTTGCTTCACTAAGCGGAAGAAACGGGCCTCGTTTTGCCTTTCAAGAACATCCATGCAAACCTGTGCAACTTTCAGAAACGAACTTTCTGTGGAGAAAGGAGAAACAGCAAATGGCAGGCAAAAAGGTATCAGGAAAGACTCACACCAAAGCTCAGCTGGATAATTATGCCAATCAGCATAATCCCAACAACAAAGCCTACAAAGCCAATCAGGAGAACAAAAGCACATCCAAAGCTCGTTCCAACAAGGACAGCAAGTACGATGTCGGTATTCTTGAAGGCGAAAGCTACGGTTGGTGCGACGACTGATCGAACATGAAAGACGGGGGATCATCAAAATGATGATCTCCTGCTTTTTTCTCATAAAAATAGACGAGGTGCTCATTCAAAGCAACACCTCGTCCTTTTTATATGGTTTGTTCTATATCTGATGGCAAAACGTAAACTCTCAGTTTATTCCATTTACTGCGTCAAGTATGTAGTATTTATCTGAAAAAGCTTTTCTTTTCCTTCTCCTTCTGCTGCGGGAATATCGCCCTTACCGCCTGCACCACTTCTACCAGAAGCTGCTTCTCCGCTTCGGTGCACTCCCCCAGCTCATCAGCCAGAGAGATCGCGATATCCTCCTTATTCAGATCAACACTCTCCCTGAGCAGCTCATTCGGAGTAGTCTCCAGCGCATTGACCATATCCACGAACGTATCCAGGCTCAGGCTTTTGGTCCCGTTCTCGATATAGCTCATAAACGGGGTCGTCTTCCCGATGATATCTGCCAGATCAGTCTGAGACATGTCTTTTCTCTTTCTCTGTATCTGTATACGCTTTCCCAGTGCCGAGCGGTTAAGAGCCATTCAACATACCCTCCTGCTTTCCATTCCGTGATCTCGTTTTCCACATTGTACAGCCGCTTCCGGCAAAATAAAAACGTGCGAAATCGCACATCTTTTCAATAACGGAGGTACCCTCTTTTGGTAAGCAACGACACCTCATTCTATAAGGAGATCGGATCCAGGATCCGCAGGATCCGCACCCTCAAAGGCATGACACAGACCGAGCTTGCGGAAAAAGCCGGCCTGTCATTCTCAGTGATAAACGGCATAGAAAACGCACGCTCAGGCATGCACCTTGTCACATTTGCAAACATAGCGGAAGCTCTTGAGGTATCGCCTGGTGACATCCTTCTGCTTAAAACACCGCCTTCCAACAGCCGTCACATAGAAGAGCTTCTGAGTCTCCTGGAAGGGCGGTCCCCTGCCGAGCTGGAAGCCCTCCTTAAGGTCGGCAGGAAGATGTTCGAGTTTACAGACAGCCAAAGAACAGGATCGGATGATTGAGCCGGATGCATATCCGGCTTCTTTTTTTGCCTATTCTTAACCGTGGGTTTATATACTTAACTTCCGGTTTATTCCCAGTATGCAGGTCTCTCTATATAATGCATACAACAATAAATACCGGAGGAAAAAACATGCCGGAAAACAACATCAGCGACGATCTGTCCATGATAGAATATGCACCCCAGTTTTCCCTGCTCACGGAAGACGGTTCCGAACAGGCAAAGCGTCTTTCGGAGCACAGGGTGTGGCTCCACAGCATACGGCATGAACGCCCAAACACCGCGCACCGCTTCAAGGTCGGGATCTACATCAGGTACTTCAATCAGACGAAGCACGAGAACTACCTCGCCTTCCATAAGAAGCAGTACCTCGACACTCTGGCACTCTGTCCCAACTGGGAGCTTGCAGACTTCTACATCGACGAAGGATCCTCCACTCCATACATGGAAAACGCGCCGGAATGGAGCCGCCTGATGGAAGACTGCTTTGACGGAAAGGTGGATCTCGTGATCACCCAGAAGATCTCGAACGTCTCCAGGGATCCGGGAGAGATAGCGTTCTGCAGCAGGATCCTTGCAGCGCAGGAACACCCTGTCGGTATCTACTTCGTATCGGAAGATGTCTTCACACTGGCATCGTACTACCGTGATGACCTTTACGACCCCGAGCTGTTTCCCCGCGAAGACTGGCAGATACTGCCCGATGCAGACGATGAAAGAGGCAGGCTGGAAGAATGACAGATAACTCCAAGCGCACAGCAAAACAGGAAGCAAAAGAAAAAGTCCGCCGCAGGATTAACGTTACTGTGGATCCGGACAACTACGAATATATCCCGGAAAAGAAAAAGGCGGACTACTACGACACCGACATACAGCAGCGCGTTGCGATCTACGTCAGGGTATCCACAGATGACATCCGCCAGACCACGTCATATGAGCTGCAGAAGAAATACTATGAGGACTTCGTCAACCAGCGTCCCAACTGGACCCTCGCGGGGATCTACGCCGACGAGGGCATCAGCGGCACATCACTCAAGCACAGGGACGCGTTCAACCGGATGATCGCCGACTGCAAAGCCGGCAAGATCGACCTGATCATCACGAAGAGCGTCTCGCGCTTTGCAAGAAACGTCATGATCACGATCGGAATGGCCCGCGAACTTTCGCACCTCAAGCCTCCTGTCGGGATATTCTTCGAATCGGAATGCATCTTCTCTCTTAATGACGATTCCCAGATGGCTCTTACGTTCCAGGCCACCATGGCGGAGGAGGAATCCCACACCAGGAGCAGGAGCATGGAGACTTCTCTGAGGATGCGTCTCGACAACGGTATTCCGCTCACCCCCAAGCTTCTCGGCTACGCCCACGATGCCGACGGCAATCTCGTGATCAATCCCGAGGAAGCCCCGACCGTCAAACTTGCCTTCTACATGTACCTTTACGGTTACTCGACCCAGCAGATCGCCGACGCTTTCAACGCACTTGGCAAGACATCCTATCTCGGCAACATCAACTGGACATCCGCCGGCATCGTACAGATCCTGAGAAACGAGCGCCACTGCGGTGATGTCCTGACCAGAAAGACATTCACTGAAGACTTCCGCACCCACCGCACCCTCAAGAACCGCGGTGACCGTCCCCAAAGCAGATATATCAATCACCATGAGGCGATCGTCAGCAGGGACGACTTCATAGCAGTCCAGAGGATGCTTGACAACGCCAAATACGGAAACAGGTCCGTCCTCCCCGAACTCCGCGTCATCAGGGAAGGCATCCTCAAGGGATACGTCTCCGTAAACCCGAGATGGGGCAGCTTTACAGCAGAAGACTATTACCGCGCCAGCCAGAGCGTCTACGGATCCCCGGAGGAACTTACGGAATACCCGGAGGACACCAATATCGAGTTCAGTCCCGGAGACCTGGATCTGCGCGGATTCGAGATAACCAGGTCGTCATTCTTCAGCAACAAAGACAAGCCTTTCGTCCGCTTCTCCAACAACAGCATCCAGTTCAGCACCGAATGCGTCAGGAAATTCGGCAAGCGCAACCGCATAGAACTGCTGGTCCATCCCCTTCTGAAACGGTTCGCGATCCGTCCCGCACAGAAAGAAAACAGGAACAGCGTCGTTTTCTCATACATGGACGATCTTGTTTATTACCCCAGGACAGTCTCCGCCTCTGCGTTCTTCAGCGTGATGCTGGAGCTCATGGGCTGGAACAGCAGATACCGCTACAAGGTCTACGGATTTCAGTACGGATCTGACGATGAGATCGTCTTCATATTCGACACCGACGATTCGGAAGCATATATCCTTGCCGACGAAGTATCAAATACTGGCGCAGATCCGTCGGTAAAGCCCTTTTCCTCACAGAAAGGACGCATCACCGGCATCCCGCAACAGTGGGCAAGGTCTTTCGGAAGCCCGTACTACCTTCACGAGCTGTCGCTCTCCGCACTGGACAGTCTCGACCGCAACGAATGGGCAATAATGCTGGAAGGTCAGCTGTTTGAGACAGGAAAGCGTCTCAATGTCACGCCGTTCGATACCCTTAAAGCCTATATCCGAACTGAGCTTGCACCTGTCACCGGCACGGAGGCATCACGATGAACAACACATCTGACAAACAGGAAGTCCTGCAGGACCTGCTGGGCAAACTCACTGACGAATCCCCTGAGATCCCTGTAACCGACGATGATGACATCACGGATATGGGTCAGGACTTTGACTTCGACGGCTTTCAGGTAGTCAGAAGAGAGTTCTTTGCTCACACCATGGATCCCGCAGCAGTATTCAACAACTGCAAGTTCTACGTGAACATGGCCTGTCTCAGGAAGTTCTCGGATGCAAACGCAGTCCAGGTCCTGATCAACAGGGAGACAAAGATCCTGGCGCTTCTGCCCTGTCCCGAATCCGAGAAGGACGCGTTTCTCTGGTGCAGCCGCAACGGCACAAGGCGCAAACCGCGTCAGGTCACATGCAGGATATTCTTTGCTAAAGTCGCCGACCTGATGGACTGGAATCCTGACTACCGCTACAAGATGCTGGGCAAGATGATACGCGCCAACGGAGAGACACTCATGGTCTTCGATCTCAAGGCAGCAGAGATCTACCAGAGAACATACACGGAAGAAGGAAAGGTCAGGAACTCGCGAAAGCCTGTCTTCCCCGCAGAGTGGCAGGACCAGTTCGGCCTGCCGTACAGCGAACACAAGAGATCCATGCAAATTGACATATTCGACGGGTACGCCGTCTACTCGCTCAGGGACATAAGCGAGTCCTCTCAGGCCAGCGACACTGAGATACCCGTTCCGGACGATATCGTCGGCGCATCAAGCCGGTAAGGAGTGAATGGCATGAGTGAAAGCATAAACATCAGGACCACTCTCGGCATAGATGTCAGCAGAAACGTCATCCGTATCAACCGCACTACGCTGCGGTCCATCGGAAATCCCGCCTACGTGCAGCTGCTGGTCAACCCGGGCTCACGCGCCATCGCCGTACGTGCAGTCGACCGTGCCGAAGATGACGATCAGACCTTCCGCATACCGCGAAAGATCAGGGACAGCGACCTCCCTGCCACTATAACGAGCCAGGCATTCATGAACCTGCTGACAGCGACATTTCCCGAGCTGAGACCGGAACATTCCTTTCAGCTGTCCGGGATCATAGTACCTACAGAAAGGATCACACTGTTTTCCATGGATACCATGACTGCAGTGCCTCACGGGTGAAAAACATGAAAGGACCTGACATTTTTGATCTGAAAACAGACGACGAATTCAAAAACCTTATACGTCCCCTGACCCGTCAGGAATACCTGCAGCTTGAGACAAACATCATCGCAGACGGCTGTCTTACGCCGATCGTCACATGGAAAGGCGTTATCGTAGACGGACACAACCGCTACGAGATATGCAGAAAAAACGGCATCCCGTTCTTTACGGAAGAACATAAGTTTTCATGCAGGGAAGAAGCCATAGCCTGGATCTGCGCGAACCAGCTCGGACGCCGGAACCTGTCAGAAGAGACACGAAAGTATCTCATCGGCATACAGTACGAGAGCGAAAAGACCGTAAACCGGAAAAAGAACGCAAGAGGAACCAATCAGTATACCGGCAAAAGCGAAGATGCGCCTGATCAGGGAATCCAGTCCAGAAGCAAGACCGCCGCAAGGATCGCTGATGCATACCATGTGTCGCGCGGCTCGGTGGAAAAATACGCGATCTATTCCAAAGCCCTGAAAAAGATCGAGAAAAAAGAGCCTGCGCTGGTCTCAAAGATCCTTTCAGGCAAGTACAAGATCTCCCATAACGGAGTGCTGGAACTGTCCAACCTTCCTGCAGACGACGTAAAGAAGATAAACCGCCAGATGGAACGCGCAGATTCTGATTTCGTCCGCTACCAGTCGACTCGCAAAGAGATATTCCAGAACAGACAGAAAGAGATCGTTCCAGACCAGTCTCCTTCCGTAAAGGATATGCCGGCATACGACCCGGACTCGGAGGTAACGGCGCTCTCGCTGACGATGCCGTCATGGGTAAGCTCCATGTCCCGCGTCGAGAAGGCGACTGACTTTTCCCGCATCACCCGCAATGCGCGCGAACGCCTTCAGAGCGCACTGATCGATCTTCAGAACAGCGCCCTGCACATGCTTACATTACTAAGGGAGAACAGCAAATGACTGACCTCAGCATATTTGTCCCTAATGTCCATTTCGAACAGATCCCGATTAAGAACCTGGTCTCGAACCAGGACTACCAGCGCAACCTCTCACAGGCTCACATACAGCGCGCTGCAGCGAACTTCGACCTATATCAGATAAATCCTGTCAAGGTCAGCAGAAGGGACGGCATCAACTATGTCTTCAACGGCCAGCACACCATCGAGATCGTCGCCCTCGTCTCGGGATCCCGCGAGACCCCGGTATGGTGCATGATCTACGATGACCTTTCATACCAGCACGAAGCGGACATCTTCGCTAACCAGATGAAATTCGTAAAGCCCCTGAGCCCCTACGAAGTATTCATGGCAAACATAGAAGCCGGCAGCGACAAGCAGCTCATCATCCGCGACATGGTCGAATCGTACGGGTTGAGGATCGATACCAAGACACTCCCCTGCACCATCACAGCCGTATCCACGCTTGAATCCATATATACCAAATACGGCTATCACGTGCTCGATCATGTGCTTCACCTGTGCACCGCCACATGGGAGGGAGAGGTCAACTCCATGTCCGCCAACATGCTCAACGCCGTCGCAAAGCTGTACCTCGCATACGGAGAATCCATGAACGATGAGCTCTTTATCGAAAAGCTCGGTGCATATTCCGTAAAATCCCTCGCCCGCATCGCAAAGGAAAGAGGGCCGGGCTCCACCCGCATGGCCGAAGCCATGGTCATGATATACAACGGCAAGAAAAAGGACCCGAAGAACCAGCTCAGCATAAGAAAGCTCTATGAGAGATCAAGCATCCCGAACCTGGGCAAGGACGAGATGCTCAACGACGAAGCCGAGAAGCTGAACACTGCATCGGATCCCGCATAAAACAAAAAGAAAAACGCAGAAAGACAGAGAAAAGAGGTTTGCCCTAAAAAATAGGGCAAACCTCTTTTTTCATACACGGGGCGGGTGGGCGGGACTCTTTTCCCTTCCGTTTCACTCTCTGACTGATTATTTCATGCCTTCCTCAGGATCCGCTTGTATCTGTCCAGAGGCAGGCCAAGTTCGGATTCATATTCGGTAAACACTTTCTGTACAGTGACTTCTGTCTCGCCGTCATATCCCTCAACGATCACTCTGTCACCGGGCTCTATCTCCGGAATGTCACAGAGATAATCGTATGTTCTGTTTCCGCTCTGGAAGGATATGCTCACGAATCTGAGAAGCTCTCCCGACGGCTTTTTCTTCTTCGGCGGATACAGGCGGAGCTCTTCGAATCTAAACCAGCCGGCAAATTCATCCCTGAAATAGAGATCGTACCGGCCTTTTCTATGGTTGTAAAACACCTGATCGTACTCGATCTCTTTTCTTCCGTCAAATTCAGGAGACACTTCTGCGTCCACTGCTGTCAGCTGAATCTTTGTCACCATATCGCAGTAATTGATCGGACCGTACGATAAAAGCTGCGGTCTGATCCAGCCTCCTTTATGATACGGCTTTCTTTTTACGGTGATCTTACGGCTGCCGTTCCTGGGCTTGGTCACAGAGATGGCTGCGTGGAAGGAGTCATCTATCATGAGGTCGAGGATCTCCGGATTACTGAAACTGAAGTATTCCTGCCAGTAATCCTCCGGAAGCTGGGCTCTGGTCTCGTTCAGGGCTTCCTGTATGCTCATCACCACATTGGTGTTGCCGAAGAAGTCGTTCTCCTTAGCTCTTCTCTTTGCGGCAAAATCAGCTTCAAGGTAGTAATCATAGGCATTTTCGGGATCTTTCTCGACGCCTATTCCGTTCAGGTACACATTGCCCATACGCAAGGCGGCGTCGGCAAATTCATTGTTCTCCCCGTGGACAAAGCCGTTTATCGCATCATTGTACACAAGCCTGTACAGACTGAACGCCGTTCTGGGACTTTTCCTGCAGGCATACCCGTGCCTGTACATGTCAGCGAGCTTGTACATGCCTTCATAGAGGCCGTTGGCGGCAGCTACCGAGAACATCCGGAAAGCCTTCTCATATTCGGGTTCCCCGTTGGTGCATCTGCCGTAATAGTAAATGTATCCGAGAGTATTCGCGTAATCGGGATCGTCTGTGATCTCGTAAAGCCTCTCGATACAGTCTCTGGACATAATCCAGTCGCAGGGATACAGACTGCTTCCGCCATAGCACGAATAGCCTTTCAGCCAGAGCGCGTAAGTGTCATCGTCTTCAGCGAATTCGTCTGTGAACTTCCTGCAGAGTTCAAGTTCGGTATCGTTGGCATTTTCCACTCTCCACCCGTTACGGAATACTTCTATAAAGCTGTGTTTCTGCCTTTTGCTGTACTCTCTCTCGGAAACAGGCTTATCAATGTTTTTTCTGAACAGCTCTATCTCATTTACGTATTCCGGAAAGCGCTCATACTCTGTTACTCTGTCCCCCTGCCATTCCTCTTCTTCGTAACCGTCAGAATAATAGGAGAAGGCAGCAACCGTATAAAAGAAATCCCATATTTCGCCGATCATATCATCTTCTGTTACCGGGAGGCCTCTGACTTTCACGGACTTCTGAGACATATTCTCATTGTCACCCCATGCAGGTTTCAGCCCGAAGTGATCGCGCAGTTCAAGCACAGGGTAGACCCAGTACCTTGCGAAGTCATAATCAAAAGGATCCTTTACGGTGATATTCGAAAGCGCGGCGCTTACGTCATTCAGGGTTATCCTGTAATCATCTGTGATGTCGAACGCATAACCCAGCTCCCCTTCTTTCAGGACATCTGCGTACTGTTCGAATGTTTCCTCATATCTTGCAATTCTTTTCAGCTGTTCAGAATCTATCTTTATTCTTCCCATCTGTAACCTTCTATTCGCTCTATCTAGAATTCTTTATTATCCAACATTGTGTCAATTATATTGATATGCTTTACACCACTTCTTCTCTGCAGTAATTTATCCATGGTAATTAAGTATTTCGGATACCCATCAGCTATTCTTTCCAGCGATCGATACTCTCGTTCCTCTGTAATATTCTTCCCGTTTTCATCATAGTTATCATTATCAATCGTTCGTGCAACTTGAATGTAGAAGTATTCATCCATCCGTTTTCTCAAAATAAAATCGACCTCAAGTTTGCCGATCTTCCCGACACTGGCTTTATAACCTTTAGAGCAGACGTAGTTGTAGAAAACATTCTCTAGAACAGGCCCATAGTTTATCCTTCCATCGGTATTCTGTGAAAAATAAAAACTGAGGTCCGACAAATAGTATTTCTCTTCTCCATTAAGTAATCTCTTGCTCTTCATGTCGAATCTTTCACACTTTGATATTATCTTGGCATTTTCCAGAATACGGAGGTAGTTATATATGGTAGAAGCCGAAACGCTTTCACCATGGCTTGCCAGATAATCACATATTGAGTTTACGGAAGTGGTAGCCCCAAAGTTGTTGATAATATATGTCTGAACTTTCTGGAATAGCCCTTTCTTGCGTATCTTGTTGTTCTTCTTTATGTCTTTTTCAAAGATCTCAGTAATAACGCTATCAACATACGTCATTTTGTCTTCGTAGGAATCATATTTAACAGTTAACGGAAAACCACCTTCAAGAATATACTGTATGAACTCGCGCTCTATGTCTGTATTGATTGGTTTACCGAAGAATTCCTTAATTCCGATATACTCATCAAAAGTAAGCGTCTTCATTTCGAATTCAATGTATCTGCCGGTAAGTTTTGTAGTTAATTCACCGGAAAGAAGATACGAATTACTGCCTGTAAGGAAAATGGAGTATTCACCTTCTTCCCGATAAGCATTAATCGATTCCTCAAAGTCTTTAACATTTTGTATTTCGTCGATAAATAAGTATTTTGTGCCGCCAACTCCTGCTGCTTTAGCGTCGATAACTGCTTCAAGCTTTTCCGCAGTTTTGATAGATTTGTATGGTCTTCTGTCCAAATGAATATAGATGATGTTCTTCTGTTCAACACCACTCTGAATTATCTCGGAGCAGACCATCTCCATAAGTGATGATTTGCCACAACGTCTAACACCTGTAATGACTTTAATCATATCGACATCGTCATAGAACCCACGTAGTTTCTCTAAGTATTTTTCCCTAAAATACAATCTATCCATAACGCTGGAATAACTCCTTCTGGTTTTTTGCTTGGTTCCTT
>JAFWDH010000001.1 GCA_017513135.1 Oscillospiraceae bacterium | reverse complement strand
TGAGATGATACATAACTGGCACAAGGGACTGTTCGGAAGACAGGTCCAGCATTCAGCCCTGGGCGTGATCAAAGCGGAACTGAAGAAGAGTTCAAGCGTCCATGTGGTGAGCAGGAACTATCCCTCCACACAGATATGTCCCATGTGCGGCAGACTGACAAAGCATCCTTTGAATGAAAGAAGCTATACCTGCGATCACTGCGGATATCATCATCGCTCAAGAGATGTAAAGGCAGCGATTTCGATCCTGGAAGAAGCGGTAAGAGAATACAGTTTCTCCGGAACGGAGAACTCAGAGTCCCGCGGAGGTCAGACCCAATACTCCAAAACAGTAATATTCCTGTACTGGAGCAGGGTCATTGCCTGTGAAACGGGAAGCCCGTGACTTCAGTCATGGGTAGTTCACTCTGCCGGAGAACCTGTTCCACAGCTCTTTGTCTGCAGTCTCTGCCTCTTCAGCAGTCAGTCCGCACCGGGCGAGGAGCTCGTGTTCCCGCAGGATCCCCTTTCCGTGCAGAACACCCACCGCTCCAGAATCTGAGCCTGCGGCAATAAGGACACCCAGGCCGTGAGCTTGCCTGATGTTTTTCTCCTGTTCTTCAACAGTCTTCTCCGCAACTGAGCGGTCAAAGCCTCCCCTCTCCACGAATGCCTCCACGGCAGTCAGCGTAGGTACCCAGATCACATTTTTCTCAGCCATGAGCTCAAGATCTTCCCGGCCGGCAAAATAACCGTGTTCTATGCTGTCCGCTCCAGCAAGAAGCGCTGCCCGTATGGTCTTTGCCCCGTTGACGTGGGCCATTACACGGTATCCCTCACTGTGAGCGATGTTAACCAGTTCCTTTATCTCGTCCGGATCCAGCCCTTCACAGGAAAGATCTCCCCATGTCCTGAAGGTGATTATCCCTGACAGCATAAGCTTGACGAAGTTCCCTTTCGCCTCACGCAGTTCATCAATGCGTCGGTGGAACGAAGCAGTACCATCATAGCTCCTGCCGACTATTGAACCATAATATCCTTTCTTATGAATGGCAAACACCGGCGTGATGACCTCTATCCCGTACTCGGGTGCGATATCCCGACCCAATGCGGAAACCCCGTAAGCGTCTCCCCCATCACGGAAATACCTGACGCCAGCTGACCTGAGATCCTCAAGGGCTTTTCTGAGCGCCGTCTCATCCACCCCGTTTTTGTGCCTGTTCCGAGCAGAAGCAAAATCTGCCCCGTCCATCATCAGATGGCCGTGACACTCGTAAATGCCGTCCGCATACGGCCGGGTTCTTGTCAAATCTTCAGCACATTTCATAACACAGAGTATATCACCGGCGTGCAGTGATTGCGCGCCAAAAAGCCCGGTGCACAAAGCACCGGGCTTTTTCATGCATCAACTCATTGCGCTTTCTAATCACATCTCCGCGCTGAACTTCTCTCTGGAAAGTTTGTACAGTTCGAAGTCAAAGTCGATCCCGGGATTGTCATAGTTTGACAGAGCCGCAGGCTTGTCGCGGATAGCGAAATCGTCAGCAAACTTTGCCGCACATGCTCTCTGCGTCTCCGCGTCAGATCCCGCAGGGCACTCCGTGCCGGGAACGTTCATTATGATCTTGTCGCCGTACTGTTCATGCAGCATATGGTAGTCATTGATCGCCATGCCATCCCAGCAATCCCATCCTGCTTCTATCATGCAGGGCAGGAGTTTCTCCACCTTGCCGCAGGAATGCAGGTTGGTAATGTAACCGAGGCTGTGGATATGATCGGTGACCTTGCGCATGTAGGGAACGAGCATCTCTCTTACGACTCTCTCGTTGAAGAACGGGCCGTCCTGTGCGCCCCAGTCGTCGTGAATGGTTATGCCGTCTACCAGATTGCCGTAGTATTTATGGACATGATCAGCCACATCGATCCAGAGATCGGCGATTGCATCCATAAAATCCTTGACGTCCTGTTTTGTCTTGCGGTTCATCAGTGCATAAGCCGCGGGGCCGAAATCCATGAAAGCGATCAGCCTCTCAAAGAAACCGGTAAGGATGCAGAAGAGCTGCAGTCTTGTGCTGTTGGCTAGGAACTCTCTGTCCTCCCTGGCGCTCTTCTCCCAGTCCCAGCTGTCCACATCCGGGAACTTTACCACCTCTCTCCACTTTGTTATGTCTGTGAGAGTGGGGTTGCCGGGTCTTACGATGGAGCCGTTGGCGGAGGGAACATACTCCCAGTAAACGCCGAACATGTCAAGACCGCCCTTTGGTCCTTCGTAGGGTTTTGCCTGGGTCACCAGGGCCCTTGCGGTATTGTCGGGAACTATCTCAGGTGTGAAGTTCATCTTGTCCCCGGTCATAGGCATCCAGAGCTGCTTGTGCTCCAGCGCCCGGCGGAAGTTTTCCCTGGCAGTTATCGGCGAGTCGAACTCTATCATAAGCCGCCTTCCCTGCTCAACTTTCGCATTTTCAATCTCTTTAGGATCGAATTTCATATTCATTTCTACCTCCTGATCAGGACACCCTTCTCCCGCTCGGGTGCCTAAATGATCTGCTGATGTATTTATGATACTATAGCCTGCAGCCTCTGTTCCACATTTCCTCCCTTTTCAGGCAGCGGATATCAAAAAACGTTTCTATGTCTTCCTGAGAGCAATGCGCATTTACTTCATAAGCGGTGTGTCATACGTCACACCGCTTAACATAATGTCTCATATGTTATCTGTGCTCTTCTGCTGTATCAGGCAGGGCTTTATTTCCGTCCCTGTCATCTGTTCTGACAAAGAACCTGTTGATCTGCGGTCCGTCCGGCACATCCGCTATAGGATCCCGTCTCCTTCTGACAGGTACATTCCCTTCCGTTCCGGCAGGACGGTGGAGCTTGACGCCGTCATTCTCCAGCTGTCTCTGAAGTTCCTTAACATCCAGTTCCTGAAGAGTGCAGCCCCTGGCAGCTGCAAGAGCTGCCGCTGTGCCAGCAGCCTGTCCTGTGAGGACACAGGCAGGAATGAATCTCATGATGGCCCATCCCCTGCCGGCCGCGGATACCATTCTCCCCGCCGCAAGGACATTGGAAAGAAGGTCGGTGATAAGTCCTTCGTACGGGAACTCATATACCGTTGCAGGCTCATCCAGAGAAGCGATCACGCAGCCGATCGAACTGTCGATATGGTATTCACCGTCATATTTCAGCTCATCCTTGCCTATAAGTCTTCTGGTCATACGGAACTGAGGCATGAACGGGAGAGTGAGCATAGCGTAATCGGGACGCTGGTGTTTTTTGAGCCAGTCAAGGGCGAGGCCTCTGGAGATGCGGATATACTCGTTCACTCCTTCGGAAGTGGTTCCGTCACAGGTGAGTTCCATATTCTCGTCTCCTGCCTGACCGCTCGGGACCAGTCCCAGCCACCTCAGCGGCACCGCCTTCAGCATATCTCCTTCTTCCATTCCCTTCTTCATCGCATCGAAATCCAGTTCATGGAACCAGTGGGATACGATAGTCTTCAGCGTCTCGGTCTCCGCGCCTGCCCGGAAAACAAGATCCGCGTCTCCCGAAGCGTCGACGAACATCTTTGCCATATAAGCGGTCCGACCGGATTTGTTCTCAACCACGATCCCCTTCACTGTGTTGCCGTCCATTATCGGCTCGCTGAACACGGTGTCGAAGACCACATCAACACCTTCCTGCTGGACAAGCTCGTCCAGAGCCAGTACCGCAGGCGGAATAAAAAAGTTGGACATGTATCTGGGGCTGTCCTCAGGAGCTGTGTCCGGTCCGTCCTTCCACTGCTCGGGGATGGAATCCTGAGAATACCTGACACATACCCTCATAAGCTCCTCAGCCAGTCCGCCGTAGATCTTGTGCCCTCTTCCGTCATCGATAGGAAGGTAGACACACACATGGCCGAGAGTAGAAAGTCCGCCCAGTACTATGCTCTTTTCTATAAGCGTGACTTCAGCGCCGTGTCTGGCGGCAGCCACTGCCGCCGCTACTCCGGCGAGGCCTCCTCCGACGACTATTACATCCGTCTCACGGACGACGGGTATATCTCTTCCCTCTATCCTGACTGTCTTTCCCATCTTCTCTTCTCCTGTATGCTGTGATCCTGTTTTCAATTCCCAGAAGCTCAGTCATCACGCTGTCAGAACGGTCTCAGATCCATATCCTGTGAACAGTCTGTCAGAAACTCTGCCAGCAGATCGATGCATTCCTGGATATCTCTGAGCGAGCCCACTTCCGCGGGGTTGTGCATGTATCTGAGAGGTATTGATACCAGTGCGAAAGGAACTCCGATACCTGTCAGGTGGATGGTGTCCCCGTCCGTGCCGGTGCGGCCGCTTGCCGCCTCCGTCTGCAGGTTCATTCCGAGCTTCTCAGCGCATGAGCGAAGGCATGCGTTCAGTTTTTTATGGACTGTCGGGTTATTGCAGAGGACCGGCCCCTTTCCGAGGGATATATCTCCGGATTCGGCAATGCTGATCCCGCAGTTGTCCGATGTATAGGTCACGTCCACGGCGACAGCTATGTCAGGCCTCACTCTTGATGCCGTGAAATAGGCGCCGTTCCCGGTAGTTTCCTCTCCGGTAGTCGTCACGCCGTAGCATCCTACAGACGCACCGCGCTTCTTCGCTTCCGCTATCGCTTCCATCACTATGTAAGCGCCGACCCTGTCGTCAAGAGCCCTTCCGGTTATGCGGTCGTTGAGCAGTTCCCTGACATCTGTGTCAAACGTCACTGTGTCTCCGAGCTGCACGTACTTCATCGCCTCTGCCCGGTCCGTCGCGCCTATGTCTATTCTCAGCCCGGAAGCGTCCAGGTCCTTGTTTCCGGAGATCTCCCTGGAATTGGCGACTGCGCCGTATATTATCCCTTTGTCGGTATATATGCGCACCTTATGGCCGGGATATGTGCCGACATTGACACCTCCGATCTTCCTCACCATCAGGCTTCCGTCGTCCCCGACTGCGGACACTATGAGTCCGATCTCGTCCGCGTGTCCGGCGAGCAGCACCTTAAACGGTGAAGAGGGATTGACGACAGCGGTCACGTTTCCCATCTCGTCAACCGTAACCTCATCGGCTTTGTCCTGCATATAGTCAAATATCTTCTTCTCCAGCTCCGCCTCGTTGCCGTCCACTGAGCCGGTCCTGAGCATCTCAAACAGAAATTCCTTGTTCATTTGCGCTGCCTTTCGTAATCTTTTCTGTTGGTTCATACGATCATCTTCATTATACCCCGTTTTCTTTCTATTGCCCGACAATTCAGTTATATTAGATAAGATAAAAGATCCGATCAATTCAGTTCCTAACGACTTGGAGGCTGACTTATGAGCCACACACAGGAATCAATACACAGAATCGTAGAAAAGCAAAGAGATTTCTTCAGAAGCAATATAACCCTTGATACGGACTGGAGGATATCTCAGCTGAAAAAACTCAGAGAGGCAGTGACTGAGCACCGTTCATCACTTGAGTCTGCGCTGTATGAGGATCTGGGAAAAGATCCCTCCGAAGTGTATCTCTGCGAGATCGGACCGGTGATCGTTGAGATCAACGAGATACTGCGGGGACTGAAGAGATGGGCCAGGCCGGAGCGTCACTTCAGCGGTCTGATGTGTTTTCCGAGTACCCGCACCACTGTCTACAAAATGCCTTACGGCGTTACACTGATATTCTCTCCTTTCAATTTCCCTGTCATGCTGACGCTCGGAGTCCTTGCGGCTTCCATCTCAGGCGGCAATACCGCGGTCCTCAAGACCAGTTCCAAGTCAGCCGCAAGTACCAGAGCCCTCAAGTCCATGATCTCGGAGGTCTTTCCTGAGGAATATGTCACAGTGGTGGACGGAGATCATGATGTCGCCGACATGTGTCTGAGAGAGCGCTTCGACAAGATCTTCTACACCGGATCTCCCGCGGTAGCGAAGCACGTGCTTGAGATGGCATCTGCAAATCTTACTTCCGTGGCGCTGGAACTGGGCGGAGAGACCGGCAACTGGTGCATCATCCGCAAGGACGCAGATCTGAAGGACGCCGCGCGGAAGATAGCTTTCTTTAAACTGCTCAACGCAGGTCAGATCTGCATAGACATCAACCAGATAGCAGTTGCCAAGGAGATAGCTGAGCCGTTCCTTGAGGAGCTGAAAAAAGAGTTCACGAGGCAGATAGGCGAACAGCCGGAGAATAATCCGGAATACCCTAAACTGATATCGCGCAGCGCTTATGATAAATGCGACCGTCTTGCATCCGTGTATCGAGAACGGATAGTGTTCGGCGGCACAGGCGATCCCGGTTCACTGCGCTATGCGCCGACCATCGTTTATCCTGTAAGCATCGATGAAGACATCGTGCAGCATGAGCTGTTCTGCCCATTGCTGCCTGTCGTTCCTTTCCCGGACGAAGACACTGAATCTCTTCTCAGCATCATCGCAGAGCGAGAGCATCCGCTGTCCATGTACCTGTTCACCTCTGACATAAGATGGGCAGACAGAGTGATGTCAACTCAACAGTTCGGCGGAGGCTGCATAAACGAAGTGTGTCTGCATATGATGGTGAAAGGCGTTCCGTTCAACGGGACAGGCCATTCAGGAATGGGCGCCTATCACGGAGAATGGGGATTCCGGGAATTCACGCACCCTCAGACAGTTCTCACCGGAAGGACGCGCTTCAACCTTCCGTTGCGCGAGCACCCTTATTCCGGCAGATCGGGCAGGGCGAAGCTCAGGATACTGGAATGGTTTGAGCACTGAACGCTTCAGCAGGATCACTCTCACACGGAACTGATTACTGATCGAGAAAGCTGTGAACCGCACGATAACAAGATGAAATACATGATCTGCGTGTGCCGGAAATGACTGCTTCTATGCTTTCAAGACCGGGCGAAAGTAACTGTGCCTAAAAGAAACACCTCTGACCCATTTAACTCTGTCTGTTTCGTCGATTGACGCTAATTTCCGCCTTTTTCTATAATTATTACAGTTCTACAGGGGGGGTGTTGTATATGCCGGAACTTGTCTGCATCAACAGAATCTGTACCGTGATCTCAACTGATTCCCCCACTGCAGGCATTCGTGCGGTCAATGGCCGCATTTATGAAATAAGAATAACCATACCCGGTCAAAGCTCTATCTGATAGGTCTGAGCAGACCGGGTTTTATTATAGTTCAGGAGGAAAGCATGCGCAGAGTAGGAATAGTAATGGGAAGCGACAGCGACCTTCCGGTCATCGAGAAAGCAGTAAAGATCCTCAGGGACCTTGATGTCCCCTACGAGGTCCATGTCTATTCAGCCCACCGCACTCCGGTGCAGGCACGGGATTTTGCTCTCAGCGCCCGAGACAACGGCTTCGGAGTGATCATCGCGGCAGCCGGTATGGCCGCGCATCTTGCAGGCGCTATCGCTGCCAACACTACACTGCCTGTGATCGGCATCCCCTGCAAGGGATCGGTGCTGGACGGAATGGATGCTCTCCTGTCCACAGTTCAGATGCCATCCGGGATCCCTGTGGCGACTGTGGGAATAGACAACGGAGGAAACGCGGCTCTTCTCGCCGCACAGATACTTGCCGTGGAAGACAGCGGTCTGGCAGACCGTCTTCAGCAGAAGCGCCTCAACGACAGCGAAGCCGTCCTCAGCAAGGACGCAGGCATCGCGGAAAGACTGTAATCGTTTATCGCATATAGAAAAGGAGCCAAAAAATGGAAAAGAAACTCGTGTACACAGGAAAGACCAAGAATGTCTACGCCCTCGAGAACGGCAATTATCTGCTCAAATTCAAGGATGACGCCACCGGCAAGGACGGTGTGTTCGATCCCGGCATGAATGAAGTAGGTCTCACCATCGAAGGCGTAGGTGACGTCAACCTGCGCATGTCCATCTACTTCTTTGAGAAGATCAATGCGGCCGGCATCCGCACTCATTACATCAGCGCAGACCTGAACGACACGACCATGGAAGTCCTTCCCGCCAAAGTGTTCGGTCACGGACTGGAAGTCATTTGCCGCTACAAGGCTGTCGGCTCCTTCTTCCGCCGCTACGGTGAGTACATCGAGGAAGGCGCAGATCTTCCCGCTTATGTTGAGATGACCTTCAAGAACGATGAAAAGGGCGACCCCCTCGTCACAAAGGACGGCCTGATCGTTCTCGGTGTTATGACCGATAAGCAGTACGAGGACATCAAAGCCATGACACAGCAGATCACTGCCATCGTGGCCGACGAGATGAAGGCCCGCGGCATGGACCTTTATGACATCAAGTTCGAGTACGGCTATGACGCAGACGGCAAAGTCATGCTCATAGACGAGATCGCCTCCGGCAACATGCGCGTATACAAGAACGGCGAGTACATCGACCCGATGACGCTCTCCGAGCTCTTCTTCGCATAATGGGCGGTTTCTTCGGTGCGGTATCACACCGCGACGTGGTGCTCGACGTCTTCTTCGGCACTGACTATCACAGCCATCTCGGAACCCGGAATGCGGGGCTGGCTGTATGGAGCGAGGAAAAAGGCTGGGTCCGTGAGATCCACTCGATCTCCAACACTCCTTTTCGCACCCGGTTTGAAGATGATCTCAGGGATATGATCGGGAACATCGGCATCGGCTGTATAAGCGATTCCGATCCCCAGCCTCTGCTGGTGCGTTCTCATCTCGGACTTTATGCCATAACGACAGTCGGTCAGATCAACAACGCAGAGGAACTGGTTGAGAAATACTTCTCCGATCACGGCCATCAGTTCATGGCTATGGGTTCCGGAAAAGTAAACACGACAGAACTGGTAGCTGCGCTCATAAATGAAGGCGAGAGCTTCCAGGACGGCATACGGCACGCTCAGGATGTCATCGACGGGTCAATGTCCATCCTTCTTATGACCAGCGACGGATCGCTCATTGCCGGCCGAGACAGGCACGGACGCCTCCCTATCCTTGTGGGAAGAGATATAGAAGGATGCTGCGTTTCCTTTGAGAGTTTCGCATACCAGAAACTCGGATACCATACTGCATATGAGTTAGGCCCTGCTGAGGTCCTTAAGGTGACCGCAGACGGGTGGGAGATCCTTTCCCCTGCAGGGGACGAAATGAAGATCTGTGCATTTCTGTGGACATATTACGGGTATCCCAACTCCAACTACGAAGGCGTCAACGTCGAAGTCATGCGCAACCGCAACGGCGAGATCATGGCGCGTGATGAGATCGAAAACGGAACGATGCCGGAAGTCGATCTTATAGCCGGTGTCCCTGACTCCGGAGTTCCTCATTCGATAGGATACTCCAACTACAGCCATAAACCACTTGCCAGGCCTTTCGTTAAATACACACCGACATGGCCCCGCTCTTTCATGCCGCAGGAGCAGCAGATGAGGGATCAGGTAGCAAAGATGAAGATGATCCCCGTGCCCGAACTGATCGAGGGCAAAAAACTTCTGTTCGTGGATGACTCCATTGTCCGCGGGACTCAGCTTCAGAGCACAGTCGAGTTCCTGTATGAATCCGGAGCTGCTGAAGTGCATATGCGTTCAGCCTGTCCTCCAATCATGTATGCCTGCAAATATCTCAACTTCTCAAGAAACAACTCCGACATGGATCTTCTGGCTCGCCGGATGATCAATTCGATCGAAGGTGAGGAAGGAGAAAAACATCTTGACGAGTATTCGGATCCCAAGACAGAGCGCGGCCAGTGCCTGCTGAAGACCATCTGTGAAAAACTGGGCTTCGATTCTCTCGGTTACCAGTCTCTCGACGGACTGCTGGAAGCGATCGGCATAGACAGGGACAAAGTATGCACCTACTGCTGGAACGGAAAGGAATAATCATGATCAAAAACTCTCATTCCGAATCATACGCCGCCGCCGGTGTCGACATCGAAGCCGGATACGAAGGCGTCCGCCTCATGAAGGAACATGTGAGGCGCACATTCATACCCGGTGTCATCTCCGATATCGGAGGCTTCGGCGGAACGTTCGTTCCTCAGATCGAAGGGATGACCGAACCCGTCCTGGTCTCCGGCACTGACGGAGTAGGCACAAAACTGCGCATCGCTCAGCTCATCGACAAGCACGACACGATCGGCATAGACTGTGTCGCTATGTGCGTCAACGATATAATATGCGTCGGCGCCAAGCCGATCTTTTTCCTGGACTACATAGCCATAGGAAAGAATGACGCCCAGAAGGTCGCCACGATCGTAAAGGGCGTCGCAGACGGATGCGTCCAGGCAGGATGCGCTCTGATAGGCGGCGAAACGGCAGAACACCCCGGCGTCATGCAGCCCGACGACTATGATATCGCGGGATTCTCGGTGGGTCTCGCTGACCGCCCGAAGCTTCTGGACACCTCAAAGGTCGCAGAGGGCGATGTGATAATCGCACTTCCGTCCAGCGGGGTCCATTCCAACGGTTTCTCGCTGGTCAGAAAAGTGTTCGATGTAGAGAACGCAGATCTCACACAGTACGTTCAGGAACTCGGTGCACCTCTTGGCGAAGCGCTGCTGACTCCCACATACATCTATGTCGATCCGGTCCTTGCTGCCATAGAGGCAGGCGGTGTCCACGGCATCAGCAATATAACCGGAGGCGGATTCTACGAAAACATACCCCGCTCGATCCCGGATGACCTGTGTGCCGTGATAAGGAAGGACTCCGTGCGCATCCTTCCGGTCTTTGATCTGATACAGCATACCGGGAGCATTCCCGAAAGAGATATGTTCAACACATTCAACATGGGCGTCGGCATGACACTTATCGTTTCCCCTGTTACAGCTGACCGCATCCTTGAGACTCTCAGAGAGCACGGTTCCGATGCCTATATCATCGGCGAGATTGAAAAGGGAGACGAAGGTCTCCGCATGGTTTGAGAGCTTCCGCATATGCGGAAGCTTTTCCGTACATTTCAGACCCTGTAAGGAGTATTGCTCTATGGATAAGATAAAGATCGCCGTACTGGTCTCCGGAGGAGGGACCAACCTGCAAGCCCTCATTGACGCTCAGAAGAGCGGGATCCTAAGGAGCGGAGAGATAGTCCTGGTAGTTTCCAACGTTAAAAATGCCTATGCTCTCGAAAGGGCTGCGAACAACGGCATAGAATCTTTGACCCTCACCAGAAAGGCATGCGGAGGTCAGGAGGGTTTTGAGACCGCGCTCATGCATGAGCTGGACAGCCGAGGCATAGAGTTCATCATTCTGGCAGGCTTCCTGAGCATCCTGACCAAGCGTTTTACTGACCACTATCCGTACAGGATAATAAACGTACACCCTGCACTCATTCCTTCCTTCTGCGGAGAAGGGTTCTACGGTCTGAAAGTACATGAAGCCGCGCTGGAATACGGCGTTAAAGTCACCGGCGCCACGGTGCACTATGTCAACGAGATACCCGACGGAGGGCAGATAATCCTTCAGGAACCGGTTCGCATTGAGGAAGGTGACACACCGGAAGTGCTTCAGCTCCGTGTCATGGAGCAGGCTGAGTGGAAGATACTCCCCAGGGCTGCCGAGATCGTCTGTCAGAGACTTCAGAAAGAGAAATAAAACGCTTCACATATACTGTTCGGAGGAATGATAATGAAACTTCTGGTCGTAGGCGGTGGTGGCCGTGAGCACACGATCATAAAAAAACTGAAGGAAAACCCGGAAGTTACGGAAGTATTCGCCCTGCCGGGTAACGGCGGCATCTCTGCTGATGCGACATGTGTGAATATTGCGGCCAGCGACATAGCCGGCATCCGGGATTTTGCCGTGGGAAACGGCATCGACTATGCCGTCGTCGCACCCGATGATCCTCTTGTTCTGGGCTGTGTAGATGCGCTTGAAGACGCAGGCATACCGTGCTTCGGTCCCAGAGCCAATGCAGCGATAATAGAAGGCAGCAAGGTATTCTCGAAAGATCTCATGAAGAAATACGGCATTCCGACAGCCAGATATGAGAACTTCGATGATATGGAAAAAGCCATCAGCTATGCTGCCGCTTCTCCGCTTCCCGTAGTGATCAAGGCTGACGGACTTGCTCTCGGCAAAGGAGTCATCATCGCTCAGACCCATGAGGAGGCAAGTCAGGCTATCACCGATATGATGCAGGGCGGAAAGTTCGGTCACAGCGGCGACCGTGTCGTTATCGAAGAGTTTCTGGAAGGTCCCGAGGTATCGGTGCTTGCCTTTACTGACGGCAAGACTATGGTACCCATGGTCTCGTCCATGGATCACAAGAGAGCCCATGACAACGACGAGGGTCTGAACACCGGAGGGATGGGAACTGTTGCCCCCAACCCATATTACACGGACGAAGTCGCAGAGCGCTGCATGCGTGAGATCTTCATTCCCACCATGAATGCCATGAACGCTGAAGGAAGGACTTTCAAAGGATGCCTTTATTTCGGCCTGATGGTCACAAAGGACGGCCCCAAAGTCATAGAGTACAACTGCAGATTCGGAGACCCTGAGACACAGGTAGTTCTTCCTCTTCTGGAAACAGACCTTCTCACGGTCATGAGAGCTGTCACTGAGGAACGCCTTGCTGATGTGGACGTTCGTTTCAGCAGCAAGCATGCATGCTGTGTCATTCTGGCTTCAGACGGTTACCCTGAGCACTACGAAAAGGGATTTCCTCTGGATATCCCCGAAGATGTGAAGGACAGTGTTTACGTAGCCGGGGCTGCTCTCAGGAACGGTCAGCTGGTCACTAACGGAGGACGCGTCGTAGGCTGCACGGCTGTTGCCGACACTCTGCCTGAAGCAATAAGCAATGCATATGAGATCGCGGACAAAGTCCGCTTTGAAAACAGATACTGTCGCCGCGATATCGGAGCCAGAGCTCTTGCGGCATATGAGGAATAAAGATGGTTTATCGTATCTATGTGGAAAAAAAGCCCGGTCTTGACAACGAGGCACGCTCTCTGCTGAGCGATGCCGGAAGTCTTTTGGGAATAAGATCCCTCGAGAACATCCGTATGTTCAACCGATATGACTGCGAGGGCATTTCAAGAGAACTGTTCGACTACTCAGTTAAGACAGTCTTCTCCGAGCCTCAGCTGGACATCGTTTATGATGAGCCTGATCTTTCAGGCGCGACGGTTTTCGCTGTAGAATACCTTCCCGGCCAGTTTGATCAGAGAGCCGACTCTGCAGCGCAGTGCATACAGATCCTTTCCCAGGGCGAGCGTCCCCTTGTGAGATCAGCGAAGATCTACGCACTTTACGGGAAAGTCTCTGAAGCCGAGCTGGCAGAGATAAAGAAATACGTCATCAACCCCGTGGAAGCCAGAGAAGCGTCAATGGGCATGCCTGACACACTGGCGATGCAGTATGACATTCCGACAGCCGTTGAGACTCTCACAGGCTTCAACTCTCTGGACCGTTCTCGGCTGGAAACGCTTGTCTCAGAGTACGGTCTCGCGATGGACGCCGATGATGTGGAGTTCTGCCAGAATTATTTCCGTGAGGAGGGGCGGGAACCCACACTGACGGAGCTTAGGGTACTTGACACCTACTGGTCCGACCACTGCCGCCACACAACGTTCAACACGGTCATAGACAGCGTCCGGTTTGAGGATGAACTGCTTCAGAAGACTTATGAAGACTATCTCAGCACCCGCAGCGACCTCGGGCGCACGAAGCCGGTCTGTCTGATGGATATCGCCACACTGGCAGTAAGGTATCTGAAAGCTGAAGGAAAACTCGACAAGCTGGACGAGAGCGAAGAGATCAACGCCTGCACCGTAAAGATCACCGTTGACGTTGACGGAAAGCCTGAACCCTGGCTGCTTCTGTTCAAGAACGAGACCCATAACCACCCGACAGAGATCGAACCCTTCGGGGGAGCGGCCACCTGCATAGGCGGCGCTATCCGCGATCCGCTCTCCGGACGCGCCTATGTGTACGGAGCAATGAGGATCACTGGTGCTGCCGATCCCACCGTTCCTGTCAGCGAAACACTTCCCGGCAAGCTTCCCCAGCACAAACTGGTAACGACCGCGGCTGCAGGCTATTCCTCCTACGGCAATCAGATAGGCCTTGCCACAGGAATAGTGGATGAGCTCTATCACCCCGGATACGCGGCCAAGCACATGGAGATCGGTGCCGTCATCGCTGCTGCGCCGGCAGAAAATGTCCGGCGTGAACGCCCGGAAGCTGGCGACGTGGTCATACTTCTCGGAGGCAGTACAGGCAGAGACGGAATAGGAGGCGCTACCGGATCCTCCAAGGCACACAACACACACTCCGTCGAGACCTGCGGCGCTGAAGTACAGAAGGGCAACGCGCCGGAGGAGCGCAAGCTCCAGCGTCTTTTCCGCAACCCGGAAGCGACCCGCCTTATCAAGAGGTGCAACGACTTCGGTGCCGGCGGTGTTTCGGTCGCCATAGGCGAGCTTGCCGATGGGCTCGATATAGACCTCAACAAAGTGCCCAGAAAATACGAAGGTCTGGACGGCACAGAACTTGCGATCAGCGAATCCCAGGAACGCATGGCAGTCGTAGTGGAAAAGAAGGATATAGAGACTTTCCTCGCCCTGGCTGACAGCGAGAACCTGCAGGCTGTTCCCGTAGCCGTCGTTACGGAGGAGGCCCGCCTGAAGATGCGCTGGAACGGCGTCACGATCGTTGACATAAGCCGCGCTTTCCTGGATACCAACGGTGCGAGCAAGCATATCGATGTTGAAGTCAGGGCTGCAGAAAGCTATGGCAGAACAGTTTCCGGAGATTTCGCGGACAGCATCCGCGCTACCGTATCCGATCTGAACTGCTGCTCCAGGCGCGGACTGTCGGAGCGTTTCGACTCGACCATAGGCGCAGGTACCGTGCTTATGCCGTTCGGCGGAAAGAATCAGCTTACACCTATCCAGGCAATGGTACAGAAGATTTCGGTGGAGCAGAAACACACCGACGACTGCTCTCTTATGTCATGGGGCTACAACCCATATATCATGGAGAAGAGCCCCTATCACGGCGCATATCTCTCTGTAGTGGAATCAGTATGCAAACTCGTTGCAACCGGTGCGGAGTTCAGGGATGTATACCTGACTTTCCAGGAATACTTCGAGCATCTCGGCAAGGATCCCAAGCGCTGGGGCAAACCCATGGCAGCTCTGCTCGGCGCATTCCGCGCGCAGAAGGAGCTTGGAGTCGGAGCTATTGGAGGCAAGGACTCGATGAGCGGCAGTTTTGAGGACCTCGATGTTCCGCCCACGCTGGTATCTTTTGCAGTGTCCACAGAGAAGACAGACAACATCATTTCACCTGAATTCAAGAGCGCGGGACACAGGGTATGGCGCCTTGCACCTCAGTCCGGGCCTGACGGGCTTCCTGACTCTGCTTCTTTGCTCAAGCTCTTTGACACAGTCACGTCACTTCAGCGCGAAGGAAAGGTCTCCTCATGCTACACCCCAGGAATGGGCGGTATAGCTGAGGCAGTTTTCAAGATGTGCATCGGAAACGGCTTCTCGTTCCGCTTCGAAGACAGCCTTTCGGTACAGTCGCTCTTCGGTTACGACTACGGCACCTTCCTGATAGAGTCTGACGATGCGATCCCCGGGGCTGAACTGATCGGGACCGTTACTGAAGACGGCATGTTCACGAAGGACGGCGAATCCGTCAGCATGGAAGAACTGCTCAGTCTGTATGAAGGAAAGCTGGAACCGGTATACACCTGCAACATCCCCGATATGGGGGAGAAGCCGCAGACATATTCATTCCCCGCAGCATCATATCCCGCTCCTCATATCAGGAACGCCGGGCCGCGGGTGCTCATCCCCGCTTTCCCCGGGACCAACTGTGAGATGGACAGCGCAAAGGCTGTGCTAGATGCCGGCGCTGTGCCTGAAGTTTTCATAATAAACAACCTCACGTCGGAAGGTATCGCGCGCAGTGTTGAACGCTTTGCCGAATCGCTCAAAGGATCCCAGATGATCTTCATCCCGGGAGGTTTCTCCGGAGGTGACGAACCGGACGGCTCCGCGAAATTCATCACAGCTTTCTTCCGCGCAGCTGCCGTCAAGGACGGTGTCACGGACCTTCTTGAGAACCGTGACGGGCTTATCTGCGGCATCTGCAACGGATTCCAGGCTCTCATCAAACTCGGGCTTGTCCCCTACGGGAAGATAATCGACACTGATGAGAACTGCCCGACACTGACGTTCAACCGCATCGGGCGTCACCAGTCGCGCATCGTGCGCACCCGCGTAGCTTCCA
This sequence comes from Oscillospiraceae bacterium, assembly GCA_017513135.1. Classification (GTDB taxonomy): domain Bacteria; phylum Bacillota; class Clostridia; order Oscillospirales; family Ruminococcaceae; genus RUG11783. The sequence continues at coordinate 131,415 of JAFWDH010000001.1, read as the reverse complement.
ACAAGTCACCCTGGCTTGCGCTTACTCAGGTCGGTGACATTTACAGCGTACCGATCTCTCACGGAGAAGGCCGCTTCCTCGCAGACAGCGATCTTATCTGCCGTCTCGCCGATAACGGACAGATAGCTACACAGTACGTCGATCTGGGCGGCAACGCGAGCGCCGACGTTCATTTCAATCCCAACGGTTCTGCCGCCGCCATTGAAGGTATCACTTCACCGGACGGCCGCGTGTTCGGCAAGATGGGACATGCCGAACGCATCGGCAGCGGTCTGTACCGAAACGTGCCCGGAAGCTATGACATCCGCATGTTCGAATCCGCAGTCAGATACTTCAGCTGAAAAAGCATCCATATCAAAAGAGGGAGAAACGCAAAGACGTTTCCCCCTCTTTTTCCGATAAAATGAAATCTATGCTTTTGGCGTGATAATGATACCGAGTATCAGGCAGACGACGCACAGTCCCAGAGCCACAAGAGTATTCTTCGTTTCCTGCTTTCTTATGGTCTTGAAAAGGAACATTCCTACGAACACGACTGTTCCCATACCGCCGAACCTGACCAGCAGCGTACCAAGCGTCCTTAACATCTCAGTCATTACAGATCCCTCTCCGTATACTCTTTCCTACGCAGTTCCATATCCTGCATTGTCTTAGCTGATTATACCATAATGGTCTTTATCATCGAAGCATTCTTCACATTGTCAGGCAAATCAGCAAAATATTAAATAATGCTCCTATCCGGTCTTCCCGGATGTTAAAATTAAAGAAAGTCCCGAACAGAAAAAACCTTACTTGAAAGGAATCTTTATATGTCGGATAAGATCATGATGAGCGGCAATGAAGCCATCGCACGCGGAGTTTGGGAGGCGGGCGTACATGTAGCAGCCGCGTATCCCGGCACTCCGAGCACAGAGATCCTGGAAAACATCGGAACTCTGTTTAAGGATGATATCTATTGCGAGTGGTCCGTCAATGAGAAAGTGGCCTTTGAAGTCGCTGCAGGCGCGTCTATAGGAGGAGCAAGAGCTTTCTGCGCCTTCAAGCACGTCGGCATGAACGTTGCCACCGACCCCATATTCTCGATGGGGTACGCAGGAGTAAACGGTGGCCTGGTGTTCGTCACCGCCGATGACCCCGGCTGCTGGTCGTCACAGAATGAACAGGACAACCGCTGGTATGGCCCGCACACGAAGATAGCCATGCTTGAGCCCTCTGATTCGCAGGAGTGTCTGGACTTCGTCAAGGCGGCATATGAGCTGTCGGAAAGATTCGACACACCCGTTATGATACGCGTCACTACCCGCGTCTGCCACTCCAAAAGCCTTGTACAGACCGGTGACAGGAAAGATGTCGATGTCATCAAGTATGAACGCAACCCCTCGAAATTCGCTCTTCTTCCCGCTACCGCAATAGCCAGACATCCGGTACGCGAGAAACTGCTTGCAGAGATGGAAGAGTACTCATACGACTGTCCCTTCAACCGGGTTGAGGAAACGGAAGGCGCCGCGATAGGAGTCATAACCTCCGGGATCTCTTATCAGCACGCCAGAGAAGCTTTCGGCAAAAAAGCCTCCTACCTGAAACTTGGCCTTACCTACCCTGTCTGCGGAAAACTGGTCAGGGAGTTCTGCGAGAAATACGATACGCTGTATGTCATAGAAGAGAACGATCCTTATCTTGAGCTTCAGGTCAAGGCGCTCGGTTTCACCGGCATACACGGCAAGGATCTGGTGCCCGCATGCAACGAGCTGAACGCTGCCGTCCTCCGCAGGGCGATCTTCAATGAAGAGCCAGGCGAATCATATCATGTTGAAGCGACGGCTCCTGCACGTCCCCCCACGATGTGCGCAGGATGTCCGCACCGTGGCTTCTTCCTGTCGCTCTCCAAAGTCCTGGACAAAGTAGTACCTGCCGGTGATATCGGATGCTACGGTCTCGGCACTCAGGCTCCTTTCAACGGTTTCGGCTTCTCCCTGTGCATGGGAGCGGGTTTTTCTACGCTCGTCGGTCTTTCACAGGCACTTAAGAGACAGTCAGACCCGAGGAAAGCTCTCGGAATGGTTGGCGATTCAACATTCTTCCATTCCGGTATCACTTCACTGATCGATATCGTATCCTCAGAATCCAATGTCATAGCCTGCGTGCTGGACAACTCCATCACAGCCATGACCGGCCATCAGGAAAATCCGGGGACCGCCAGGAACCTGATGGGGCAGTCCTCCCCCGTGGTCGATATAATCGCGCTCGTCAAAGCCTGCGGAATAGATGAAGACCATCTTCGTGTAGTCGATCCTCTGGACATAAGCGCAATGGATGCAGCCCTTCGGGACGGGATCGAGGCGAACGGCCCGTTCGTGATCGTGACGAAACGTCCGTGCGTCCTCATAAAGGAAGTAGCGCGTGCAAACGGAAAAAGGCACGCGGTCATAGATCCGGAAAAATGCATAGGATGCAGGATGTGCATGAGCGCCGCCTGTCCGGCGATCGCTTTCAAAGATGGCAGATCCATGATCAGCGAAGGTTCAGGCTGCATCGGCTGCGGTCTTTGCACACAGTTGTGCAGGTTCGGTGCAATCAGCATAGTGGAGGAATGACATATGACAAAGAGCATTTTACTCATAGGTGTCGGCGGCCAGGGCACGATCCTGATCTCCCGCATCCTTTCCGCCGGATTTGCCAGAATGGGATATGATGTAAAGATGTCGGAGATCCACGGCATGTCGCAGCGCGGCGGTTCCGTCACCACGATGATCAGATACGGAGATGAAGTCAGCTCACCGAACTTCGGAGAAGCTGAGGCAGATATCATAATATCATTTGAGAAATCCGAAGCGATACGCGCTTTGCCGCAGCTTAAAAAGGGCGGCACTGTCATCACCGATGATTATGAGATCCTTTCCGTACCGGTCCTCACCGGCGCCAGCAGTTACCCTCATGATGCCCTGGAGCAGCTCAGAGCCGTAGTTCCCAATACTATAATCATTGAGGCATTCAAAGCTGCCGAAAAACTCGGAAACAGCAGATGTCAGAATATAGTGCTCCTCGGCAAGTTTGTGAAGACCATGGGTCTTGATGAAAAAGCAGACTGGAAGGAGCTCGTAGCTGAGAACGTTCCTCCGCGTACCGTGGACATCAACCTCAAGGCTTATGAGCTCGGATATAACATGTGACGGGGTATCAGATCATGTATAAACACTTTGAAGAGATCGCGGAAGCTGCAAAACATCTTCCTGTCAAGGGACGTATAGCGGTTGCGGGCGCAGCCGATAAAGCTGTGCTCGAATCGGTCATGGAAGCCTTCGACAGCGGGATAGCCGTTCCCGTACTCGTCGGCGAGGAAGAGGAGATATCATCTCTGCTCGCCGGTCTCGGTAGGAATCCCGATGAGTTCGAGATAGTTCATGCCTCAAAGGGAGAAGAAGGTCCCAAGGCTGTTGAACTGGTCAGGGAAGGCAAAGCCTCCGTACTCATGAAAGGAATGATCGAGACCAGCGAACTGCTCAGACCCGTAGTCAACCGAGAGACCGGTCTGCGCACAGGCTCTGTTATGAGCCACGTAGGTTTCTTTGACAGAGTCCCCGGAACAGACCACTTCATAATACAGACAGACGGCGGCATGCTGCTGTATCCGGATCTGAAAGAGAAAAAGGCCATTATAGAGAATGCTGTAAGCGCGCTGCACGCGATCGGCAACGAATGTCCAAAGGTCGCTGTACTGTGCGCCGTGGAGACTGTCAATCCGAAGATGACGGAGACCGTGGATGCCGACGCTCTCAAGCAGATGAACCTCAGCGGGGATATCTCAGGATGCATCATTGAAGGTCCCATAAGCTACGATCTCGCCATGAGCAGAGACATAGCTGAAAAAAAGCATTACGATTGTCCGTTCTGCGGTGACTTTGACATTCTTGTCGTGCCCACCATAGCTGCAGGAAACATAATCGGAAAATGCTGGACCGTTACCTGCGGAGCTCTCCTCGGCGGAATAGTGGTCGGGGCAAAAGCCCCCATCGTCCTCACCTCAAGAGGATCATCTGCTCAGGAGAAGTTCTTTTCCATCGCCGTTGCGGTACTGGTGGCGGAAGGAGGAAAGAGATGAGCAGGATACTGGTCATCAACCCCGGAAGCAAGAGCACCAAGATAGCCATGTACGAGGATCACTCGCAGCTCTGGCAGCAGGATATCGAGCATGACGCCGAGGAGATAAACAGCTATGCCACTATCTACTCACAGCTCGATATGAGAGCGGAAGCGGTCACCGGCGCGCTCAGGCAGCATAACGAAAAACTTGAGGATCTGACCTGCATCATGTCAAGAGGAGGTCTCCTGCCTCCCCTTCCTTCCGGCGCATATGAGGTCAACGAAGAAATGCTCGACGTGCTGGAGCATCGTCCTATCAATCATCATGCCAGCAATCTGGGAGCGGCCATAGCCTACAGACTTGCGGTACCGCTCGGAATAAAAGCCTACATATACGACCCCGTGACAGTGGACGAAATGATAGAGATCGCCCGTATCACAGGCATAAAGCAGATCCGCAGACACGGTCAGGGACACAATCTCAACATGAGGGCTGCTGCGCTTAAATACTGTAAGGACAATGGGCTCGATTACTATTCCCTGAACCTCATTGCTGTTCAGCTGGGCGGAGGCATCACGCTGACGCTTCACTCGAACGGGCGGATCATAGATATGGTATCCGATGACGAAGGACCGTTCTCATCCGAGCGATGTGGGCTTATACCGGGCTATAAACTCGTCAAATACGCTTATCTTGAGGACCGCAACTACACCTCCATGATGAAGCTGATGCAGAGACAGGCAGGACTTATATCCCTGATAGGCGAAGGCGACGTCAGAAGAGTAGAGGAACGGGTAAAAAACGGTGACGAGGAAGCCAGGCTCGCCTATGAAGCGATGGCGCTCGGTGTTGCAAAAGGCATAGCAAACCTGTCTGTCGTAGTAGACGGCAAAGTGGATCAGATAATCCTTACAGGCGGCATAGCCCATTCCGAATACTTCACAGGAATGATCAGACAGAGGGTAAAGTTCATTGCTCCCGTTTACATCATCCCCGGAGAGAACGAGATGCAGGCTCTTGCTGACGGAGCCTGCAGGGTACTGAGCGGCGAGGAGACGGCAAAGGAGTACAGGGAACCTGACGACCGCCCATTCTGAACAGATATCTGAATATCAAAAGACCGGCCTGACTTAACGTCAAGCCGGTCTTTAGTTCCCGTATGGGATATCTGTGTTTTTCTGTCCTGTCACGCTTAAGCAACTGTTCAGACTCTCTCCTGCATAAGCCGAGTGATCTTCCAGCCTTCAACATCTGGAACACTATCCTTAAACCTCTGCAAAATCCGTATCCATCGCTGTCTGAAGTTCCAGATCCGGGAATGCCTTCTGCACATCAGCGACCACCTCATCAAACACCGCCTTCCGGTCTTTTGCATTGAAACTGATGACCACGTCGAAACGCATGGTCTTTTGCTCCTTATTGAGATAAAAGCCGTGCATCTGTCTCACATGTTCATGTGAAAGGACGATCTCCCTTACCTTTTTCTGCGTTTCGATTATCTCTTCGTCCTTCGTGTTAACAGAATAAACGCCGATCGCTGTCAGCGCTACCTGATGCTTCAGGAATACTTCGGTCTGAATGCTGCGGATAAGCTGATCCAGCTCATCAGCGGAGCAGGTGTCAGGTACCTCGATATGGATCGACCCGTTCCACGCATCCGGACCGTAGTTGTTGAGCACCAGATCATATGCTCCCTGCACCTGCGGAAAAGAGGATACAGTCCTCTTTATGCCTGCAGACAGTTCCGGATCGTTCTTTTCCCCGAGGATCTGGGAGATGGTGTCGCGGAGCATCTCAACTCCTGACTTAATGATGACTGCGGATATCACCGCACCGAGCCATGCCTCCAGAGAAATACCGGACAGGAGAAAAACCGCGGCAGCGACAAGCGTTGACGCTGAGATGACAGAATCGAGAGTGGCATCCTCCCCCGAATTGACAAGGGAATCGGAATTCACCTTCTCGCCCACGCTCTTCACATAACGGCCTAGTATTATCTTTACCACGACCGCAACGGCCACGATGATCAGCGACACCGTGTTGTATTCCGGCGTCTGAGGATCGAAGATCTGCTTGACTGATTCTATGAACGAGGTGACGCCGGCATACAGCACGATCATGGAGATGATCATCGCGCTCAGGTATTCGATACGCCCGTATCCGAAGGGATGTTTCTTGTCCGGTTCCCTTCCCGCAAGCTTAGTCCCGATGATAGTGATCAGGGAACTGCCCGCATCAGAGATGTTGTTCACCGCGTCAAGAACGATGGCAATGGACTTTGTCAGCAACCCTATGACCGCCTTGAATGCGGCGAGGAACACGTTTGCCGTGATCCCGATGATACTGGTCCTGACTATCGTCTTCTCACGGGAATCGTCGCTCCCTGTCATTGCTTCCGCTTTCTGCAAAATGTTCATGCTTTGATTTGCCTCATTATCTGTTGATACTCTTGTGCCTGTCTGTCCTTTCCGGACAGACAGGCCTCTGTATTATAACTCAGTGCTGAGCCTGCTGCGCTTCCAGTTCCGCTTTTCTTTCTCTCTGTCCGTCCTGCCTGTGGGCAAGCGCATCACCGGTCTCTTTTGCGAGTTTTGCGGCTGCTGTATAAAGTCCGTACTGTTTCTCTTCCGCAAGTTCTGTATAGCTCGGATCAGTGTGGGAGTTCCTGGGAAGCGGAACGTTCTGCTCTCCGGCCAGGATATCCTGAACCTTACGGATATCGACTGTGTGAGCACCTGCCCCGTCAGCGATGGCTACTGCTGCCGCAACTCCGGCAGCCTGTCCGGTCCCGGTGCACTGCGGGATCAGGTTGAGCCAGTCGATGGCGACATTGTCAGTGGAAAGATGCCTTCCGGGTGCCAGCAGGTTGTCGACCTTCTGCGCCAGTATGGCTCTGTAAGGTATCTCAACAGGTCCGCAGTCGTTTATCTGACATATGGTACTGTGCCATGCAATGACGTCGTCATGCTTCTTGGCAAATGCGAAGTCATTTGCCGTCATGACATATTCTCCCTTAAGCCTCTTGGAGCAGCGGGTCCCCAGCTGCGGGGCGATGTCATACAGGTAGGAGTCAGCCCATACATACGGGCAGACCTCTTTAAGATAATCCAGTACCTTGTGGATGGACAGTCTTGTCTCGATCTCCGTTCTCGTCTGATCCTCGATCTTGGTGCAGTCCATCGGATTGTGGTTGTTGTTGAACCATACGATGTTGGGGTTGTTGCTGGGGACGAACAGACCTGAGAACCCCTGTATCTCCGTGATGGCTTTTCTGATCTCCGGGATGAGCTCAGGATGTGCCTGCTGCCACTCGTACCATTTGCTCCAGTTGACTCCGCCGGCTCTCCAGACGAGCGCTGTTCCGATAGACCTGGTCCCGAGTTCGGAAAGTCCTGAATAAGGCGCTCCTGCCTGTGAGAATATGTCTCCGTCTCCAGTGGCGTCTATGACGAATTTCGCTCTGATGAGCTTTCTTCCCTCTTTGGATTCGAATATGACTCCCTTGATCACATTGTCCTCCACGATCGGTCTCGCGCCCATCGTGTGGTACATTACCGTGATCCTGTCTCTCAGCTCATACACCATCTCATCGAGGATGATCTTCAGCTCGTTGGGCTCAAAGTAAGGCGCTCTGACGAGCTGTGATTCCTTGCAGCCCTCAAATGTCCCTCTGCTTACGCAGTCTATGAAGGATCTCCATCTGTGGACTTTGGCCGGATCGGTGGACCCGATCTCGTCCTCCGTGGGAGCTGTGACCGCGCCGGGGATCTTCGACAGGCGGGTGAACCATTCCTCCTGAATACCTCTTATATAGAGCTTGTTGTACCATGAGAGGTTCGGCATCATGATGACGTAACCGCCGGTCACATCGCCTCCCATATAGCCGTATCTTTCCATGAGGATGATATTCTTGCATCCTGCCCTGGCTGCCGCCACCGCAGCAGCTGAACCCGCAGAGCCCGCTCCGACTACCAGAAGATCGCAGTCAGCGTAGATCGGAAGCTCTCTTGCTTCTTCTATGTATGTGTTGGCCATGCTGTTTCCTCCCTGTCCGTTATCATCTTTATCAGGATGCGGACTGCTGCCGCGATCCTGCCCATGATGAAAGTGTAGCATAGTAAAAGGCCTTAGAAAACGAGTTTCCGAGGCCTTTTTCGAATCACTTGTTCAGTTTTATGAATTACGGTCGTTCATTCAGTTCTCAGTGTGATCCTTGGGGGCATTCGCGTCTCCGCCGCCGCCCGACAGGGTCCAGTGTCTGTAGACGCTTGCCGCATCCTTCGCAGCGCGCGCCTTCTGCGCAGCCTCTGTATAGAGACCGTATTCGTGCTCCACCAGGCACTCCATATAGCTGGGATCAGTGTGAGAGTTCCTGGGCAGCGGCACATCCTGCTCGCCTGCCAGTATATCCTGGACCTTACTGACGTTCACCGTATGCGTGGTGCTGCCGTCCGCGGCTATGACAGCCGCCGCAACGCCCGCAGCCTGTCCGGTTCCCACGCACTGAGGTATCAGGTTGACGTTATCGATGGCGATCGCGTCAGCGGAGATATGTCTGCCGGGAGCCAGGATGTTCTCCACCTTCTGAGGCAGTATCGCGCGATACGGTATCTCAATAGGCGCGTTGTCGTTCAGCGTATCTACTGTGCAGTGCCATGCGATGGTATCGTCATATTCCTTCGGGAATGCCCAGTCGTTGGATGAGATGACGTGCTCACCTACGATGCGGTGGGAGCCTCTGGTCCCGAGCTGCGGCGCTATGTCATAGAGGAACGCATTGCGGAAGATCTCAGGGCAGGCGGTCCTGTAGTACTCGATGACCTTGCGTATCGCAAGACGCGTCTTCATCTCGGTATCGGTCTGGTCCGCTATCTTGGAGCAGTCGTGCTTCGGCTGCCAGTTGTTCATCCAGCTGACGTCATCCGTAGGCCCGTCGATCATTCCGGCACGGAATCCGTGTATCTCTGCGACAGCGTTGTTCAGTATCCTTCCCTCCTGGGGATGCTCGCTGAGCCATTCGCTGAACGCTCTCTTGCTGAATCCTCCGATGCGGTACACCAGAGCAGTGGAGGAGCAGCGGCATTCGTCGTCTATGGCGGAGGAAGTCGGCGCGCCTGACTGACGGCAGAGGTCTGCGTCTCCTGTCGCATCGATGACGACCTTGGCAAGGACAGCCTGACGTCCCTCCTTGCTCTCGAAAATGACTCCTTTGCAGGTGTTCCCTTCCATGATGGGCTTGGTTCCCCAGCTGTGATAAAGGACGCGTATGGAATCCCTGTGCTCATTCAGCATAACGTCCATCTCTATCTTCATCTGGTTCGGCTCTACCATGAAGCCGTGGCATATGCGGTCGCGTGTGGCTCCGCCGACTCCCCTCCAGTACTTCATAAGAAGCGGATCGGTGCTTCCTGTCAGTTCCGTGGGAGGGCCTGCAACAGCTCCGGGTATCCTGGAAAGGCGTGTGAACCATTCCTCCTGCAGGCCGCGGACAAAGATCTTGTCGTGGAAGGACAGATTGGGAATGAGCAGAACGTAACCTCCCGTCACGTCTCCGCCGCAGTATCCGTATCTCTCCATAAGGATCACGTTCTTGCATCCGGCGCGCGCTGCGGCGATAGCCGCGCTGTGACCTGCTGCACCGCCGCCGACCACAAGGACATCACATTCATCATATACGGGGATAGTTGTCTGGGGTTCGGTATAAGTCTTGCCTGTCATACTGTTTACCTCCGGTATATTCAGATCATCAGATCTTGTTTATCTGAGATTATTATAACCAAACAGCCGTATAATTAGTATTCTTCCCTACACATTAAAGCGGTCATATTCCTCTATACAGTCAAGGCAGCAGTATTCCCCGTCTATGATACGGATCCAGTTCTCACCCGTCATCTCACCGCATCGCGCACACCGGTAAGAACGGAACAGCTCCGCCGGTTTCGGAATAGGTCTTGCTTCCTTGACCGTGAACAGGTCTCTGTAATCGCTTGTGAGAAAATACTGCATACTGTCATCAACGCCGTCCGGCACATCATTCAGGATCAGGCGGAAGGACTTATTGCTCTCGCGGTCATAAAAGGAATATGCCTCTTTCCCCCGCATATGAAAAAGCAGATTGCCTTTTCCGACGCTACATCCCAGCATGACCTGTATGGCATCTACACCGCATGCATCATTCTCTGCGACACATACCAGTTCCTCATCGCTTGAAAAATCCCTGCCGAGCAGTTCTGCGGCATACCGTGCAGCCTGATATCCGATCGCAAGGCCTCCACACATATGCCCGTGAAATTCAGCGCATTTCTGCCAGCTTCTTTCGTCTGTCATCATGTGATCCTCCTGATTCCTGTATAAGTTTTTGTTCAGTGTTTCTGGCCTTTTCGTATAGTGTCAAGCTGCCTTCTCACTGCAGTCAGCTGCGGCATTTGGGGGCCGGAGCTGAGTTCATGAGTCAGATACTCAGGGCTGACTTCCTCTATGATCCTGACGCATCCCGGATCCGTCCACGGCCGGTGGCGGTCTATATTCTGGATATGGGGATAATTGACGGAATATGCCTCGAAATAATCAGAGGGAAGACCATCAGGCACTTTCCCGGTATTTTTTCTCACATATGCACCGCTGAGGCTCTGATGGAAATGCATGCCTCGGATGTGTTTCTTCAGTTCTCCGTGCGCTTGTATCATCCGGAGTATGTATTCTATGCCGTCTGCCTGAGTTCTGAGTTTCGTATTCGTGTTCATCAGATGGCCTGTATCCAGCATTATGCCCGTTCTGGGATAATCGATACCCGAAAGAAGATATTCCGTTTTCTCAGGATCAGTAAAGGTGAACCCCGGCCACCATTGATTCTCCACCAGGAACTCGAAAGTCGGCTCAGTGTCCCGCAGGAGCTCGTTTATGAACTCCATCGACGCATCCAGCACCTCGCGGTCCGTGTGCAGCCAACTGTAAGTATACCCTTCCTCAATGGAAACATCGGATACATGGAAGACCACATACGGTGTATGCATAGACACCGCATAAGCCAGGTCTTCCCGGAACTGTCGCATGAGATCTTCCGGGTGCGTCCCACGGTAGAAGCGCTCTACCATATCCATGCTTCCGAACTTTCTGACAAGTTCCCTATTGTTCTGACGGTAGAAATCCAGCCAGTCCGGATAGAATATCATGTGGTATCCGGCCAGAAGATTAGGAGGAAAGGAAGGGTCCATATCGTCAGGGTCCAGTATCCCTTCTATGCCGTCCAGGCCCATATCCCTGAGCTGTTTTTCAAGTCTGTCCCATCCGCCGTACGGCCTGATGCTGTACGAGCTGATCGGAAAGTTTATGCACTGAGTCATCTCTTCTCCCTGCGATCCGCTGCGATCACATGTATAAGTTGCAGGACGCCTCAGATACGCAAAAGTCTCTGAGGCGTTCCTCTGTCGTTTTCTTAACTTATCTGCATTCCGGCAGGATCATTCAGGTATCATGCTCCAGCTGTGTTCCGCCGTATCGATGATATAACCTTTACCGCAGGCAGGCTGCCATTCATAGCGGTTCCTGTTCTCCTGCGGGAACATCCATGCCATCACTGCCGCTATCACTCCGCCGTGAGTCACCAGCAGCGTATCTTTCCCGTTCTGCAGGAGATCTTCGATAGCGCGCAGCACCCTCCCGGTCATCAGCTTTCCGCTCTCTCCGCCGGGGCATACGTTTGCCTCATTGTCTCCGCTGATCCATTCGATGTATTGGGGATCTTCCTTCATCTGATCATAGGATCTCATCTCAAAGACTCCGAAATCCATCTCGCAGAAATCGGGGTCCGTCTCATGAGGCATCTTCCCGAAAAGGATATCGAGGGTCTCGTCACATCTCTTCTTGCCGCTGGTCATGATCCTCATTCCCGACACATCCGGATATACCGAATGATCCCTGAGTTCTTCCAGCTCACTCCTTCCGGCAGCCGAGAGACTGATGTCTGTGCTTCCGCAATACAGATGCTTCTCGTTTGCTTCCGTCCTGCCGTGCCGTATAAGGATCAGCCGCATTTCAGTACCTGCTCCAGTCCGCAGAATATCCTTATTACGTTCACTGCCTCAGACGAAAGGTAGGAACATGTCCTGCCTGTCATCTCTCTCCAGGCCCGCATATCAGCTCCGAGTGGGACCACACCACAGAACATATCCTCACAGATAAAGACACTGTCCTTCCACTCTTCCTTATGCTGCTCAAGGAACTCTACAGCATCCTTTCCGCTGCGTATACACCACATGACGAACTCCTCTGTCCTGTATATACAGCGGTGTCCGAAACTGATGCCGTCACTTTCAGTACATGTACAGATATCACCGTCGTCGAGACCGTATCTTTTCTTAGCATAATCGAGTTTTCCCTGATATGCTCCGCCGATTATAAGATCCATTGCCTGTCCCCTTTCAGATCAGAACATATAAAATGATGCCGCAAAGCTCCCCGAACGTTAGGGCATATCCCGATATGTCTCCCGACATGCCTCCCAGCGACCGGTACGCTTTCAGAAGATACAGCAGATATCCTCCGATGACTGCTGTCGTAACATATCCGTACCTGCCCAGAAAAACGAACCCGAGAACCGCTGCCGCGACCGTGACTGTCGCAAGGAACATCAGATGGGATCTTTTGACCTTTTTCCGGTAGCTTCCTGCGTATTCGCTGGTAGACATGGCAGGCAGGACTGTCACGCAGAACGCAGCGATGCATCTGGAGACCGTCGGGATAAGGATCAGTGCAAAAAGGTTTTCCGTTCCCCTGAGAGAACAGAAAGCTGCGAACTGAACCATAACGAGCAGCACGGTATCCACAACTGCAAATGATCCGACGTGCGGATCCTTGAGTATCCTTCTTCTTTCCTCCACATCCCTCCAGGACCTGACTGCGTCTGTGACATCCAGGAATCCGTCCAGATGCATTCCCCCCGTTACAACGAACGGGAATGCGCAGAGCAGGGCTGCCTTGAGATACAGCGGTATACCGAGCAGATCCGCAACATAGGCCGTCAGCGCCCAGAGCGAGCCTATCACCGTACCAACGAAAGGCAGGCACAGGGTCATCAGAGGTCTGCTGTCCTCGTCCCACATATGGAAAGGGCACGGGATCACCGAGAACATGGTCATGCTCATCATAAAAGCACGGAAAAATCTCTTCATGGCAACTGTCCTTTATGCACTATGAGGTTTCCGGCACAGACCTCTATAACTGTGTCACAAGCCTGCGCAAGGGCTCTGTCTATGGAAGCCAGTGACTTACGGTATTCCTCAGTGAATTCATCATATCTCGCAGCGTCAGAATATATGTAGTCAGACACAAAGACCGCATTCTTGGCACGTCGGGCGATCTCCAGCAAGCCGGATATACAGCGCTGCGCAGCGTTTTCATCCGCCTTCTCTGAATGAGAGTTCGGAAACATCTCGTTCAGGAGCAGAGCCGTAGTGCTGTCTACGAGAAAGGTGCCACTCTCATCAGCGGAATCAAACACCTTCTGTATGTCTCTTCCAGCTTCCAGAGTCTCAAATCCCATTCCGGCTCTGTTCTCTATATGCCTCTCGATCCTTGTCCTGTCTTCGTCATCATAGGGTATCATCGTAGCGACATAATAAAGCTTTCCACCTCCGGCAAGCTTTACAGCAGCATCCTGGGCATATCCCGATTTTCCGTTCTTGTTCCCTCCGGATATGAAGATGGTCATCTGTTCTCTCCGTTCACGCTGAAAGCGTCAGTATCCCTGATCTCATCCAGGTAAGAGTCATCTATCTCGGCTTCCTCAAAGGTCGCCATGTCATCTATGACTGCGCACGCCGCGTCAAGGATCATCATGGCTATCGGGCATCCGCTGCCCTCTCCCAGTCTCATTCCCAGATCAAAGAGCGGTCTCAGGCCGAGCGCTTCCGCTGCGGTCCTGTACCCGATCTCATACGATGCATGGGATGTCACCATATAGTTGACGGAAGCGGGACACAGCCTGCAGGCACAGAGCGCTGCCACTATGGATATGAACCCGTCTATGACGACAGGTACCCGCTTATACGCTGCTCCTATGAACGCCCCTGCCATCGCGGCAATGTCGAACCCTCCCACCTTGGAGATCACATCAACGACATCCTCCGGCTGAGGCCGGTTCAGCGCTATTGCGTCAGTTATGACTCTGATCTTCTTTTCGTATGCCTCATCGGTTATTCCCGCTCCGCGTCCGGTGATCTCGCTGACCGAACTGCCTGTCAGTACAGAAAGCACGGCCGAGGAGGTGGTCGTATTGCCGATACCCATCTCACCGATACCGATCACGTCCGCCCCCAGATCCGCCGTTTCAACGGCAAGATCCGCGCCTGTCAGTATAGCCCTCACTGCCTGCTCGCGTGTCATGGCAGGCCCTTCAGATATGTCACCGGTCCCGAACGCTATCTTTCTGTCGATCACGTCATCATCTCTTATGACAGCGTTTACGCCGACATCGCACACCCTTATCTTTACGCCGAACCTCTTTGAGAGCACAGCGGCGCCGGTCTTTTCCTTAGTCAGGTTGATGGTCTGCGCCAGAGTGACGGACTGGGGCGAGCTCGCGACTCCCTGCTTTACGACGCCGTTATCAGCGCAGAACACCAGCAGGTATTTCTGACTGAGCTCGTTCTTGACTTTTCCGGTCATACCGGCAAGCCTCACGGACAGTTCCTCCAGCATGCCGAGACTTCCCGGCGGTTTGGCAAGTCTGGACTGCAGCTCTTCAGCCGCTCTCTCCGCCGCTTCGTCAGCTGCGGGCACCGCTCCTATAAGACTTATCAGCCTGTCTTCCGAATACTGCATATGCGTTTCCACTCCCTGTCAGAATTCTATGCCTTTGCGGGCCATGACTCCGCTGTCAAAAGGATGCTTTTCCTTTTTCATCTCGGTAACATAATCGGCAGCTTCTGTCAGCTCCGGCGCAGGATTACGTCCGGTCAGGACGGTCTCCCTCGAATCCTTCCATTTCCTGAGCATCTCCATGAAGGCTGCGCGGTCGAACATCCCGTAATTGTACGCAGAGACCGCCTCGTCGAGCACTATCAGGCCGTACTCCTCCGCTCTGCTGCCGATATCTTCCATCAGTGCAGTATAGCACTTTCTGGTCTCTTCCTGCTGCTCTTCTGTCATTTTCCTGTATCTTCCGTACCAGACTTCAGGTATCAGGACATCGATGCCCGGGATCGAGGAAAGCACTCCCACCTCAGAAGAGCTCCCGTTCTTGAAAAACTGCACGAACAGCACTTTCATGCCGCTTCCCGCAGCCCGGACCGCCAGTCCTACGGCAGCCGTCGTTTTACCTTTTCCTTCTCCGTGATAAAGGTGTATCATACCCCTTCCTCCAGTATCCTGTAAATGAGGTCCATATCCAGCGCTTTTCTGACAGTCTCTGCCAGCTTATCATACTGTGATTCCTTATACGCGTGGATGTCGAAGGTGTTCTCCTCGCTGAACTCCAGTCCTCTGGCTTCATAAAGCGCTCTTGCTATCGCTTCAGCGATCCCGTTTTCGTCGAATATGCCGTGTATGTAGCTGCCGTACACGTTGCCGTTTCTTATGACAGCGGAACTGTCGCTGCTCTGCCCCATATGTATCTCGTATCCCCTGTACCGCAGGCCGTTAAGTCCGCTGAAAATGCCTCCGACATCACTGAACACACCTTCAGTCTGGGTCCTGGTCTTTGTGCTCGCAAAAACGGTATCAATGTCCAGAAGTCCCATTCCTGCGATCTCGCCGCCGCCCTCGGTCTCATACGGATCCGAGATGTTCCTCCCGAGCATCTGAAGGCCTCCGCATATTCCGAACACCGGTATGCCGCGTGATGCCTGTTTGAGTATCTCAGCTTCAAGCCCTGTCTGCCTCATCCACTTGAGGTCAGAGATAGTGGATTTGGTTCCCGGAATGATAATCATGTCCGGAGAACCGAGTTCGAACACTTTTCTGACATAGCGCACAGAGATGCCGGAGAATCTCGAGAACGGCGAGAAATCCGTGAAGTTGGAGATCCTGGGCAGCTGCACCACTGCGATATCTATCTCCTTGCGGTCGCCCGCAAACAGCTTCTCGCTGAGGCTGTCTTCGTCGTCTATGTCCAGATACACATACGGGACCACCCCTGCACAGGGCACTTTCACAAGATCATATAGCATATCCAGGCCGGGATCCAGTATCGAGACGTCTCCGCGGAACTTGTTGATGACGGTAGCCTTGACCATCCTCCGCTCATCCGGTTCCAGCAGCTCGACCGTACCGTAAAGCTGCGCAAATACGCCTCCCCTGTCGATATCCCCAACGAGCAGTACGGGAGCATTGACCATTTTTGCCATGCCCATATTGACTATGTCGTCGCTTTTGAGGTTTATCTCGGCAGGACTTCCGGCTCCCTCGATAACAATGATGTCATACTGCTCGGCCAGAGTATTGTATGCGTGCATTATATCCGGTATCAGCTGTTTTTTATATTTGAAATACTGGGATGCGGGCATATTGCCCTGCACCTCACCGTTGACTATCACCTGGGAACCGACATCGGTAGTCGGTTTGAGCAGTATAGGGTTCATGAGCACTGAAGGTTTTATCCCTGCAGCCTCAGCCTGGACCACCTGTGCCCTTCCCATCTCAAGTCCTTCATCGGTTATGAAGGAATTCAGCGCCATATTCTGCGACTTGAACGGCGCGACGCGGTATCCGTCCTGCAGGAATATGCGGCACAGCGCAGCACACAGCAGGCTCTTTCCCGCATTGGACATAGTGCCCTGTACCATCAGCGGCTTGGCTTTGCTCATCTGTAAACCTCCCGTAAAGCATTCAGGAACAGCTCGTTCTCCTTTTCGGTCCGTATCGCTATCCTGTAATAACCTTTTCCCAGCCCCTCGTAGTTCGAGCAGTCGCGGATCAGTATCCTTCGCTTAAGCATCTCGCCGTAAAGGTCGGCGTCCGTCCTGAGAAGAAGGTAGTTTGCCTCCGACGGCCAGACCTCTATCCCGGCAGAGACAAGTGCTTCTGTCATCCTCGCCCTCTCGGCGCTGATCTTTCTGACTGACTCCCTGAGCCACCCAGTACACTCAAGTGCCGCCTCACCCGCGGTCTGAGCCACGGAAGACACGTTCCAGCACTGTGTCTTTTCCGACATGGTCTCCAGAAGTCCGCCGTCCGAGCTAATTGCATATCCGAGTCTGATACCTGCCATTGAATAGCTCTTGGTGAACGCCCTTAGTATCATGACGTTCGGGTACCGGCCGATGAGATCCGGTATGTCGTATCTGTCCGGGCGATCTGTCATATCAAGAAAACACATATCGCAGAACACCTTCACCCCGGTCGACGCGATCCTTTCCAGCAGTTCCGGGTCCGCTGTCAGCCCGGTGGGATTATTGGGCGTGCATATGAATACCGCGCAGTAATCTGACATATCCAGATCCAGGATGCCGTCAGTCAGACTGAAGCCCTCTTCCTTCCTGAGAAGATAGCTGACCGTACCGATGCCTGCCGCGCTCAGCGCTGCCTCATACTCACTGAATGTCGGTGATACTATGAGAGCCGGGCGGTCCTTAGGAAGGCTGTAAGCATAGGAGTATATGAGTTCCGCGGCGCCGTTTCCGCAGATGATACTGTCATACGGCACTTTCTCTGCGGCAGAGATGGCTTCTCTCAGCCTTCTGCAATACGGATCGGGGTAGACTCCGAAGCTCTCTGCAGAACTGCGGACAGCCTCCGCGACTTCCTTCGGCATTCCTTCCGGATTCATATTGGATGAAAGATCCAGCAGTATGTCATGTGAGTAAATGTCCCCGCCGTGGGGATTCTTATGCTTCAGGTACATATAAGATGAACTCCGATCCTTATCAAAAGACCTGCAATCAGCATGAACACGGATGAGAGATACATCTGATCGTTCGCTCTCTTTATATCCGCAGGTTCGATCTCCCTTATGGGATCTCCGATATACTCTTTCTTATGAACTACTCCGCCGTAGACCGCGTCTCCTGCAAGCCTTATGTCCAGTGCTCCGGCACACGCTGATTCCGTCTGCGCGGAATTCGGGCTGGCGTGCTTATATCTGTCGCGGCGGAATATCTTCCAGGCGTTCTTAGTATCAAGATGAAGGAACGGGCACGCTGCGATCATCAGCAGGCCTGCGAGTCTTGCCGGTATGTAATTGACGATATCATCCGTTTTTGCAGGTACCCTTCCGAAATACAGGTATTTTTCATTCTTGTATCCCAGCATCGAGTCCATCGTATTAATTGATTTGTAAAAGAATCCGCCTGCTG
Organism: Oscillospiraceae bacterium; assembly: GCA_017513135.1. Taxonomy (GTDB): domain Bacteria; phylum Bacillota; class Clostridia; order Oscillospirales; family Ruminococcaceae; genus RUG11783. The sequence continues at coordinate 113,043 of JAFWDH010000001.1, read as the reverse complement.
CGCCGAACAGGAACATCCAGAACAGAGGAGCGACGACCCCGTCCGATCCGTTTTCCGCCACAGTCTCCACTGCTGCGCGGCAGATGCCCTTATCATCCAGCACATCAGTGTCGCGCCCCACTATGTTCGCGACAGCCTTTCTTGCGGCTTCGGTGTCAGCAGCTTCCAGCGCCTTCTGCACTTTGCTGCTCTCGATGACGAGCTGCCTTGCGGCCAGCATCTGAAAGCACATCACACTGCTCACCGCATAGTAGGCGGCAGGATGTATCCTCCACATCAGTTCAAGTACCAGCGCGGGGACCGCCGTAGACACAAGGACCACGATGACCGCAGTCAGCGCTCCTCTCAATATGTCTCTTTTGTCTCCATTCCCGACCCGCAGCTTTCTGTCAAGAAACGCTATAAACTTCCCGATCCCCACGATGGGATGCGGAAGGCTGTACGGGTCACCTATGAACCAGTCGATCACGAATCCTGTCAGGATCGCGAGCGTCTGAAGTATAAAACGGTCATTCACCGGCTTTCCCTCCCTGCATCGTAAACACGCAGACCGGATTCTGAGCCAGCATCATATTGTATCTGCCGGCTTTTCTGGAACGCGCAACACTCAGTGAAACGGTCTCAAAGAAGCTGAAGCCGAACTTTTTCGCGCACTCCAGCACTTCCGCCTGAGTCTCAAGAGTAACTGTATTTACAACGATCCTGACGTCCGGGTTCTTGCTCAGGCATACGGCTATGATCTTCTCCAGCCCTCCTCCGCTTCCTCCAACGAACACATGCGTCGGTGCGGGAAGGTCAGCCAGAGCGTCCGGAGCCGTGCCTCTTATCACTTCTATGTTGTCTGTCCCGAACAGGACAGCATTCCTGCCCGTGAGTTCCGCGGCATCCTCTTCTTTCTCCACCGCATATACTTTCCCGTTATATGCTGCCAGGGCACATTCCACTGAGACGGACCCGCTTCCGGATCCGACATCCCAGATAACCGAATCGCTCTCAGGCTGAAGCTTGGAAAGCGACACTGCCCTGATCTCGGATTTCGTCATAGGGACATCTGAACGCGTGAACTCACTGTCCGGTATCCCGGTCTTCAGGCGCTTCGAAGCCCTGTCATTCTCAAGGTAGAGCACGGAGAGGGAGTCGAACTTCATACCGGCCAGTTCAGACACCTTTCCCTTTGTCACCTTTTCCTCCGGATATGAAAGGTTTTCGCCTACAGCCGCGTCGACATTCCCGAATCCGTATTTTTCAAGTCTGGCACACACTGCTTCCGGAGTATTGTCTCCTCCGCACAGCACGAACATCTTTCTGTTCCTTCCGGTCAGGACCGCAATGTTCTGGTCCCTGCCATGCATGCTGATGAGTTCAGCATCGTCCCAGCTTACGCCGAGCCTCGCGGCAAGGAGAGACACCGAAGATACCCCCGGGATCACAGTCACGTCAAAGCCGCTCAGCTGATCCGCCAGGCGTTTTGCTCCGCTGAAGAACCCCGTATCGCCTCTCATAACGATGGCGAAGCTGCGGAGAGAAGGGTTCTCATCAAGCACCTTCAGGATACCTGAGGGAAGGAATTCACTGAAAACAGGTTTTCTGGTGCCGGTCATCGCAGCCACTGACGATGCGCCTATGACTGCATCGCATTCCTCGAGAGCGGTCCTCGCTGCGGATGTCATCAGGTCATGACTGCCCGGCCCTATGCCGACTATAGATACTTTTCTTCCAGGCAGGGACAGCTCTTTACCGAGCTCTGTCACTGCTTCGTCCAGGGTCATCCCCCTCAGCTGGGGAGGCTGCCCGATTATCACCGCAACAGCGCCGGCATCGGCAGCCGCCTCTATCTTCTCATCAAAGCCGCCGTTTCTGCCTGACGCTTTGGTAACGAGGTAATCCGCCCCGATCATCCTGAGCTGTGCTGCATTCATCTCTCTTGAGAACGGTCCCTGCGCCGCTATGATATGGGCTGTCGGAACTCCTGCCTGAAGACAGGCTTCCAGCGATGCTGCAGAGGGCAGGACCCTCGCCCATACTCTCGTCATGTCGAGGCCTGAGTATGCAGCCAGCTCCTTGGCACCTGTTGTCAGAAGGACCTTGCCGTCATGCTCGGCCAGATACTTTGCAGCTTCTGCGACAGATGCCACATAGACAGCATCCGTGATATGTTTATCGCCTCCACGCAGTATCCTGATGACAGGAATGCCTGCCTTCTCTGCGGCAGACGCAATGTTTCCGGTCACTATGTCAGCATACGGATGTGTGGCGTCGATGATCCTGCTGAAGCTTTCCTCACGGAACATCTGCTCCATCTCCTGCTCATCCAGCCTTCCCGTACGTACGGCGATGCCTTCTATCCCTTCCAGCATCACCTCTCCGTATTCTGTTGCGACGCAGACGGTCAGCTCAGCGCTTTCCCTGAGCAGCTCAGCCAGTTTCCTTCCTTCTGTCGTCCCTGCAAATATGCAGATCTTCTCACTCATTCCTGTATCCTCTGGGCGTCACCATATGCCCGTCTATGACCTTCGTCTCGGTGTTTCCGATGAAAACCGTGGTGAACATGTCCGTTGGAGTATCTCTGAGCTCGCCAAGGGTCAGGACGGTGCTGCTCTCGCCTTCTCTGCCGATATTCCTCGCTATTCCGCACACCGTTTCAGCACCGCGGTACTTCAGCACTATGTCACACGCTCGCTGCAGATAATCCGCGCGCTTTCGGCTGGAAGGGTTGTAGAGCACGATGCAGAGGTCCGCCATAGCTGCGCCTTCAAGTCTCTTCTCGATGCGTTCCATGGGCGTTAGCAGATCCGAAAGGCTGATCACCGCGAAATCGCATGTTATGGGGGAGCCCAGAAGCGCCGCGCCTGAAGCCGCGGCGGTGACACCGGGTATGACCTCCACCTCAACGCCGTACTCTCCGGCTAATTCCAGCACGGGCGATGCCATTCCGTAGATCCCGGAATCTCCGCTGCAGATCATGACCGTCAGTTTGCCGGAAGCAGCATGCTCCAGCGCGATCCTGCAGCGCTCTATCTCCTTCATCATGGGAGTGGATACGAATTCCTTATCCGGGAAATACGGCTTTATCAGGTCGCAATAGACCGTATATCCCACTATGAGGTCGGCGCCTTCCAGTGCCTTGACTGCCGCGACGGTCAGCCCGTCGTAGTTTCCCGCTCCGATACCCGCAACTATAAGCTTTTTCAAAACTCTATCCTCCGCTCCTGTACTGACACCGCCACGGTAACCCCGTTGACGGCTGTCTTTTTTATGATCAGTCTTCCTCCGGCAAGCACCGCCGCGCGCTCGCACACGTTTCCGGTGCCGACCGTTTTTCTTACGAAATCGGATTCGTCAAACTCTCCCGGCACTGCATTGAGTTCATCCGCAGTGTAGAATACCGTTTTGGCTCCGAGCATACGCGCCGTCTCAAGCAGTCCTGCCTCGTCTTTCTTATTAACTATCGAGGCGATCGTTCCGACTGCCCTGATGTCTATATCCTCCGGGTCCAGCACCGTATGCACAGCCGCCATCACGCTCTCGGCAGATATGTCCTTCCTGCATCCGATGCCCAGAGTCACACACCGTGGCATCAGTCTGAGAGTCCTTGAGAAAGGCTCTCTTTTATGTATTCCGATAAATATCCCGATCTCTCCCGAATCAGAAGCCGTCAGGCCAGCCGGAAGCTCTTCCGGCAGCGGATACTCCGATGTGACCGGCACGTCCCGGATAAGTATCTCCGCGGAAACGTCCTTGGCAGCCGCCATGGACGAGATCGCGCAGTCATGTGTCACCGCCCATGCGTCGCAGGAGAATCTCCCTGCTCCATCCGTAGCTGTCGTGATCACCGGCTGGGCTCCGATGAGCTTTGCGATCCCCCTTGCGAGCTCGTTGGCTCCGCCTATATGCCCTGAGAGCAGTGAGATCACGAACCTGCCTCTGTCGTCCATGACTATGACCGCAGGATCGGAGACCTTGCTCACGACATGCGGGGCGATCGACCTTACCGCTATCCCGGCCGCCCCAATGAAGATCAGCGCGTCTTTCCCGCGGAACAGGTCTCCCATATCGGCAGATATGCTGACGTGTGCAGTGAAGCCGTACTTTTCAGCATATTTCGCGGTCGAATGCACGTCGCAGGTATCCAGTCTCAGCATCTCGCATAGCCGGAGAGCCAGTCCGGCTCCCGCATCTGAAAAGCAGAAGATGCCGTATGTCATTTCTGCGCCTCCCTGAACTCCGTCGAAAAACCCGGGTCGTAAAGCAGCGATCTCGTATTGCTTTCTTCCAGAAACTTTCCGACGACGATTAGAGCAGTCTTTGTGATATCGTTCTTCTCTGCAGTCTCCCTGAGCGTTGCAAGCGTGCAGCGGCAGACCTTCTCGTCATCCCACGACGCCTTATATACGATGGCAGCGGGTGTATCGGGGCTGTATCCTCCCTCAGTCAGCTCAGCAGTCGCCTTCTCCAGCAGTCCGGTGCTGAGGAACAGCACCATAGTCGCTCCGTGTGAAGCGAGAGAAACGAGATTCTCCTTCTCCGGAACAGGTGTCCTGCCTGCGGCTCTGGTGATTATGACAGTCTGCGATACATCAGGGACCGTATATTCGGCTTTGAGCGCGGCGGCAGCTCCGGCAAAGGAGCTGACTCCGGGTGTGATGTCGTAGTCTATGCCCAGTCTGTCCAGTTCGCTCATCTGCTCGCCGATGGCGCCGTAAAGCGACGGATCTCCTGTGTGCAGGCGGACAGTCGTTTTCCCGGCTTCTTCTGCCTTACTGATGACATCGATTATCTCTTCCAGTGTCATCCTGGCGCTGTCGTACAGTTCACAGCCCTCTTTCGCATACTTAAGAAGTTCAGTGTTTACAAGCGAGCCGGCATAGATGATCACGTCAGCTTCTCCAAGCTGTCTCATTCCCCTTATTGTGATAAGGTCAGGGGCTCCGCAGCCCGCTCCGACTATATGTACCATTTACGAGTATTCCTTTCTGATCTTTTCCATTATGTCCTCAGCTTTCGCTGTCATTCCCAGTATGCCGTATTCCTTTGAGAAGGAAACTACCGCGGTATTCATCGCTCCCAGCGTTCTGTGCTGCAGCAGATAGTCCGTCTTATCCATGATGCTGGCCATGACCTTCTCTCTGAGCCCGCTCTCATCGAGGATGGAGAGCATATCGTCGGTCATCGCAGAATCCATCAGGCGAGCCACTGTCTCCCGGGACGCTCCGCACATGCCTGCATGGGACGCGAAGATCTCAGCCCTGCAGTCGCCCCACTTTGAATGCGTGTTGAACAGGCCTCCCGCAAGCTTTACGGTCTTTCCTATATGTCCTATGAGAAGCGTATCGGCAAAGCCGGCTTCTGACGCGAGCCTGAAAGCATCCCCTATGAAGTTGGAGGTAGTCACCGCGATCTCAGGATCTATCCTGAGACTGTCCTGAATGAAATCGGAGCCGTAATTCCCTATTATGAGCAGAACTGACTTCTTCCCTTCCGCGGCGCGCATCGAAAGCTCGGTGCGTATCGTCTCAACAACGGCATCGTCGCTCATGGGCTCAACTATGCCGGTTGTGCCCAGGATCGATATCCCTCCTACTATGCCGAGCCTGGGATTGAACGTCTTCTGAGCGATCTCCACACCCGCCGGCACAGATATGATTACGCTGAGTCCTCCGTTATATCCGCAGTCCTCGCAGACCTGGAGAAGTTCCTGAGTCATCATGCGCCGGGGGACTGAGTTGATGGCGGCATTGCCGACAGGCTGATCCAGTCCGGGCTTTGTCACCCTGCCTACGCCCTCACCTCCGTCGATAAGTATCTCATGAGGCGAAGCCGTTTTTTCCACTCTTGCATAGACAGTTATTCCGTTCGTGACGTCCGGGTCGTCACCGCTGTCCTTGACTATGCCGCAGGACACGAAGCCATCACCCATCACTATATCGGTGACGGGCAGATCGAGCTCCGCTCCGCCGGGGGTAGTCAGATGAACAGACTCTAGCCGTCTGTCCTCCAGCAGCATCATCGCCGCAGATTTCGCGGCTGCGGCTGCGCAGGACCCTGTAGTGTATCCTCTGCGCATCCTCTTTCCGTCTTTTGTTATGAAACTCTGCATCATCTCGTTATCTGATACATCAGCGCGTTGATTATTGCCGCAGCGACAGTGGAGCCGCCCTTACGTCCCCTTGCGACGATGTACGGCACTCCTGTCCGCATGATCTCTTCCTTTGACTCGACGACATTTACGAAGCCCACAGGTACGCCTACGACCAGCTTCGGAGATATCCTTCCTTCCTCTATCATCTCACGAAGCATGATCAGAGCTGTCGGCGCATTGCCGATCGCGAATATCCCGGATCCGGCTACTCTCGCGGCTTTCTCCATCGATACCTTCGCCCTGGTGCATCCCCGCTCCTTTGCCTCTGCGGCTACATCGAGATCGCTCATGAAGCAGTGCACGGCGCAGCCCAGTTTCTCCGCCGCAGCCTTGTTGATGCCGGACTTCGCCATCTGTGTGTCAGTCACTATATCGCATCCGGATCGAAGCGCTTCCAGCGCCTTCTCAACTGCGCCTTCCGAGAACGCAAGGTTCACGGCGTAATCGAAGTCGGCTGTGGTGTGGATAACGCGCTTCACGACCGCAAGGTTCTCCTGCGGTATGTCGACCGTAAGCTTGCTCTCGATTATCTCGAGGCTCCTCTTCTCTATCTCTCTCGGGTCGGTGATCATTTCTTTTCCCTCTCATTCTTATATTCAAGACATTTCTTATAGAAAGCAGCTGCCGCGGGTATGCAGGACATCAGATACAGGTGAGGGTATCCGGCATAGAGCGTGTCTGTCATGACGCAGCAGTCCCAGTTTCTCCCGTTGGGTTTTACCGCATGGAATGACCCGCCGTTATCCGTGCTGTCCCAGTAATGGAACTCATGCGTCCTCATCTGCGTCCCCTCGGGGCCGAGCAGTCCCGTGTGTTTTGACGTTATGGTCACATATCCGAAGCGGACCAGCTTTCCCGTATTGAAGCTGCTGTGCGGCAGCACCCCGCACATCTTCCTTCCCGCAAGTTCGTCTCCGAGATACTGGAAGCCTCCGCACTCCGCTATAGTCGGCATCCCGCCTTCTACGGCATCCCTGACGCTCTCCCGGGAAGAAATGTTCCTCTCAAGCTCTTCCGCGTGCAGTTCCGGATAACCTCCCGGAAGCATAAGCCCGTCTGCGTCCTCAGGGACCGTATCCCCGGAAAGAGGTGAGAAATACTCGATATCAGCGCCCATCCTCCTGAACAGCGATTCCGTGTCATCGTAGCTGAAGCAGAACGCGTCATCTCTTGCTACGGCTATGTTTATCTTCGGGAATGAAGGCATCTCAGGCGCGGCATACTCCGGCTCTTCTGCCATGGCGGCAATACCCAGGATCGCTTCGATGTCGATCGTATCACTGCACAGTTCCGCAGTCCTGCCGAGTCTTTCCGACAGGTCCTCTATCTCGTCAGCGGTTATGAGTCCCAGATGCCTTGAAGGGATCAGGCATTCCTCCGGCAGTTCCGGGATATACCCCACCGGGACCACCTCATCGCCGAAGCGCTTTCGCATGAGTCCCGATACATTTTTATAATTCATTGCCGACATACGGCTGAAAAGGACTCCCTTTATCCTGCTGTCGGGACGGAACCTCAGGAATCCTTCCACCGCAGCCACCAGTGAAACAGCGGCTCCTTTGGCATTCACTACAAGTATCACCGGAGACTCTGTCTCTGAAGCTACGGTATATGTGCTGTTGTCCGTACCGTCCTCGCCCGTGCCGTCGTAGTATCCCATCACCCCCTCGATCACTGTCAGAACATCTTCCGGACACGAGCATGCCAGATATCTCAGAAGATCGCCATCACAAAAGAAGGGGTCGAGGTTTGAGCTCGCGATACCCAGTACCGCCCTGTGGAACATCGGGTCTATATAATCCGGCCCGCATTTGCAGGATCTCACTGCGATGCCTTTTCTCTTCAGCAGGGACAGGACGGCGCATACAGCAGCGGTCTTTCCGCTCCCGCTCGAAGTTCCGGCAAAAATCACTCTGGGATGACTCATAGCACCTCCCTCAGACCGCTCAGCGACCTCACTACAGTCTTTCCTTTACTGATCGCGTACTGTTCCAGGACACTGTTGACTGCGTTGTATTCTCCTTTCGGACATCCCGCTATTACGACGACCTCCGATATGTCGATCAGTCTCTCCGCTTCTTCTCTCTGCCCGTCAGTCGCCGGCATGAATGGCTCAGTGCAGACAACTCTGGCAGCAAGCGATGATGCCACGGAAACATCTATGTCATTAGGCATAAGGATCCCCGCAGCAAAAGCATAGTTCTTTTTCTGAAGTTCCCTGTAGAACGGGATCCCGGTGCCGTTTCCTCCTATAACGAAACAACGTATATTCCCTTTCGGGGCTGACAGTTCGAGTTTTCCGAGAAGTGAATCGTATGAGCCGGGATCTATCCCGTAAAGATCCGATATAGTGCTGCCAGCGAATATCTCATCCGGCGCTCCGTACGCTGCTATCCTGTCGCCTTTTACGCAGACTATCCGGTCGGAGATCCTTTCCGCGAGGTCTATCTCGTGAAGGCTCATAAGGACCGCTACGCCCTTCTGCTTGGCCATTGACGACAGAATCTCAAGAAGCTCTTTCTTGTGCTTTATATCAAGGAAGGACGTGGGCTCATCGAGAACTATTATGTCCGGTTCCTGACAGACCGCCCTTGCGATCAGTATGCGCTGATACTGACCGTCGCTTATCTCCGAGACGTACCTGTCCGAGATCTCATAGGCGTTCACGAGCTTCAGAGCGCGTTCCACCTCTTCTCTGTCCCTGTCAGTGAGCAATCCGAACCTTCCCGTATAGGGATACCTCCCGGCGGATACGAACTCATAGCAGGTCATAAGGTCAGGCCGGATCCTTTCAGTCAGCACCACAGCCATCTCTCTGGCTATCTCTCTGCCGCTGAGGGCCTTCATGTTCCTTCCCTCAATGAATACGGTCCCGAAAAGCGGTGCGAGCTGTCTTGCTATCGTCCTGAGTATCGTGGTCTTTCCGGATCCGTTCGGCCCTATGAGTGTGATGATCTCGCCCTTTTCAGCAGACAGCGCGATATCCCGGATAAGCGGTTCCCCGCCGTATCCAACAGCCAGCGATTCGGTGCTGATCCTTGAGGCATCGGTCTTCAGCTTATCTGCCATTCCTGTTCCTCCTTGTCAGCATGAGCCATATCACTATCGGAGCACCGACCGCGCTGGTCACTGTACTGATAGACAGTTCCGTGGGAGAGAACAGCATCCTTGCCGCCAGATCGCACAGCATGCAGAATACTGAACCGCACAAAAAAGATGCGGGGATCATCAGTATAGGCTTCTCGCTTTTGAGGATCATACGGCAGATATGAGGCACCGCGATCCCCACGAATGATATAGGTCCCGCGAACGCGGCTACAGAAGCTGACAGCACCCCGGTAAGCAGTACCAGAAGCACCCTCAGTCCTTTGATGTCGACTCCGAGGCTCATTGCATAACCCTCACCCAGAGAATATGCCTCCATCTGTTTTGAAAACGCCAGTACGGTGAAGAACGCAGGTATCACGATGAACGCAGATATTCTGGCGCTCTGCCATGAAGCAGCGGAGAAACTTCCCATGGACCAGTGAGTCAGATTGATAATGTCTGAATCATTTGCGAAATTGATCAGAAGATCTGTTACCGCAGAACATATATAACTGATCATCATACCGATGACCAGCAGTGAAGACATGTTTCTCACTCTGCCCGTGAACAGTATGACTATGAGAAGGGAGAGGATCGATCCGACAAAGGAAGCCGCGACGGTGGCAGAGACAGGCATATCGACGAACAATCCGCTCACGGCGATAGTGGTGACCGCCAGGAACATCTTTGCCCCTGAGGATATGCCGAGAACAAAGGGTCCGGCTATGGGATTGCGGAAGAATGTCTGTATCAGAAAACCGGACAGGGACAGCGCGCCGCCGAGAACCGCGCTGAGAACTATCCTTGGAAGTCTTATCTTCCGGATGACACTGTATGCGGTACTTTCCGGATCCCCGTTTCCGGAAAGTATCCGTACTATATCTCTGACAGGAATGCTCACGCTTCCGCTCCTGAGGTTCCATACGGCGGCTGCGATCAGCAGAATAACAAAAGACAGGAACACCATGCCGATGCGCATAGCATTCCTGCTGTTTCCGTGTCTTTTATCACCTGACATACAGCACGGAACTCCTTTCAGACCAAATTAATCATTATGTCCATTATATGCCAAAAAGCGGATCAGAAAAAACCGCTTCGCGGTCAGAGATCCGCTCTGAATCTTCATTTTAAATGACTGAAATATCCTGAATCATCTGTGTCGTCGTACTCGCCGTTCAGGATATCATGTATCTCCTTTATCATCTCTCCGGAAGCCGTCATCTCCTGATACATATTCTTCTCGGTGCACCAGACATCCCCGTTTTTAACGGCTTTGAAGTCTTTGAGAAGTTCACATTTTGAGACGAGATCCGCGATATTCGTCACTTCTCCCGCTATTGCGGAGTTATAGATGATCACATCCGCATCTCTGGCGTTGGCATAGAAGAACTCGGGATCCAGAGTCACTGACGAGGTCTTGGACCCGTCGTCTCCCAGTTCCTCGAAAATATACCTGCCGCCCGCAAGATCGATCATTCTGCTGACATAGTCGCTGCTTTTCCTGGTGATTATCCTGCCGGTAGAACTGACATAGAAGAACGCCACAGTCTTTCCGGAAGCTTCGCTCCCTATAACGCTGTCCAGCAGTTCAGCCTGCTCACGGAATACCTCTTCCGCCTTTTCATCCTCTCCGAGAAGCGCGCCGTAAAGCTTTATCCACTCCACCCTTCCCAAAGGATGTTCCTCATTGCTGGACTGATCTACGAGCACAGCTACTCCGAGCTGCTCAAGCTGCTGCTTTATGTCGGAGGCGTGCCCGATCATCATTGATTCTATTGCGAGAGGACATCTCTCCGCGGTGATCAGCTCATAGTCGGGAGCGCTGTATTTTCCCGCGAAGAGTATCCTCTCATCTTTCATTGCCTGTCTTGCAGAAGGAATGTACCAGTTTTCCTCCGTGATACTGGACAGGCGTATAGCGTCCAACCTGTCCAGAGAATCGAACAAACACATGGCGGAGGTAGCAGCCAGGTATATGTCGTTGACAGGCTGGTGTATCGGTACGATACCGGAGTCCAGCCCCTTCGGGATCTTGGATCCCTCCGGGATGATTATGAATCGGCTTCCGTCAGCCAGTGAGATCAGTCTGTAACCGCCGTCACAGTAATCTACAGAGAACTGCGTGGCGTATCTGAGCTCAAGACTCCCGTTGACAACCAGTCCGTTGCCATTTTCCTGACCCCCGGCACTGCATCCGCAAAGACACAGTGCCAGGATAAGGATCATGAGCACGGGGAAACGCCGACTCCTCTTACTCATTGCTCTTAAGTGATACGCTGTCAAAATGCAGCAAGTAGTCGATAAGGTGCGGTTCGCTCATCGCCGTAGTCAGAGCGCTCACAGCGATGTCCTTGTCTAAAGCTACGGGAATGATGAATGTCGAGTTGCCCTCAGTATTCACCAGGTCGTATCTGACCCCGTCCACAGTCATATATTCGTAATTGGGACTGCTCCAGACTATCTCAGCCGTAAACTGTCCGTTCTTTACATACACCGTGGCGGGAGAAGAGACAGATGCCTTCCCTGAACCCCCGGTCAGTGTGACATCAGCTGTGTATTCCCCATCCTCAACATAGGGAACAGGATCGCTTACTGTGACCATATGGTCATACCACTTGTCCTTTGAACCCAGGAGAGCACATTCAAATTCTTCATCCAGGTACGGGACAGGAACATCGAATCCGTATACCTTATCAGTGTACCCGTCATCATATGTTACCTCATCGAGCGTAGGCTCGATCAGCACCGCTCCTTTTTGTTTTGCCTGTTCGGCAGTGCCCGGGAACAGATTGATGATGCTTTTGGAAACGAGGGTGATGTGTATGGTCATCTTGCCGTCCTTGACAGTAAGTATGCCTTTGTCCTTATAAGCCTCGTTTATATGGAACATAGTGCTGTCGCTCTTGAAAACGGCATAGTACGTCCCGTCTTCCAGAGGAGCCCCGGGTACGGGCTGTGGCTCTTCAGCCTCCTTCCCGCAGGACGCGAGAAGGAGACAGAGCATTGTGATGATAACGAATGTTAATAGCTTATACTTCATATGTTATGTACGGAATCTGCGAATCAGCCTTCCATTGCCTCACGGGTGTGTGCTACATAGAGCGCCTGTACATCTGCAAGTCTTCCGAGTCCCGCGATCTGGCAGGTCACATCCTCAAACTTTTCGGATGCCGTGAACATGCTGAACCAGGATTCCTCGTCTTCCGGATCCGCCATATCGTTGTTGGCATGATCGCCCGCAACGACCATCAGAGGACGCAGAACGACGTTCTTGTATCCGGCAGCTGCGACAGCTGCGATAACGTTCTCGCAGGATGTCTCTTCGGGCTCGCCTTCTACCGTTCCGATGAATACGTTCTTATAACCGAGAGCATTCATCTGTGACTGCATCTGGGAATAGGTGACCTTTGCGTTGTGGGATGTGCCGTGTCCCATGAACACGAACGCTGTGCCGGCTGCATCCGCCGCATCGAGATCGGCGAAGCCCGCGTCCTTCACCGCAGCGGCTACGACCGCGACTGCGACAGCCTTCTTGTCCTCATTGATGACACTTGCATCTGAACCTACTTCACCGAGAAGAGGCTCGGAAACTACGACTGTCTTGAACTTATCACTGTACTTATCGAGGGCTTCTGTGAGTTCATCGTATTCTGCACCGTGCATGAGGTGTGTGGGCTGAACGATAAGATTCTCAACGCCGTTGGCAACTGCTCTCTCGAGAGCCTGGTCAACGTTATCGATCTTCTCGCCGTCACGGGCCTGGACATGGTTGATTATGATCTGGGCTGTGAAAGCTCTTCTCACTGACCAGTCCGGGAACGCTGCCTGAAGCGCGTCCTCGATGCCCTTGATATCTGTGGATCTGCTGTCGTTGAAGGATGTTCCGAAGCTGACGACCAGAAGCTCGTTCTTGCCGATGCCGTCCGCATTTCTCGGATCGTCCTTGGAGGCGTCGCCGGTATTTCTTCCGAAATAATCCGGATCAGCTTCCTCTCCCTCGACCAGCTCTTTCTGAGCGTCGGTCAGGGCGTCCCAGGCTGCCTTTGCGGCGGCGCACTGCTCATCGGTCTTGTCGGTCCTCTCCTGGACATAGATCGCATCGATCAGTTCCGCGACCTCATCTGCCAGTTCCTGGTCGCTCTTTCCGGCCGGTTCCGGTGCCGGCTCTTCTTCCTTCTTGCCGCAAGCGACAAGGCTGAAGGCCAGACAGAGGATCAGCAGGATGCTCAATAGACTTTTTGCTGTTTTCATTTTTTCCTCCTGAATTATCCCTCACGGGATCGTTTATTGTTTTTGTGCAAAATAAAAAAGAATGCACCTTATACCATCATGCGCAGTACACGCACAAGATAAGCGGTCGCATTCTTCACACCCAAGAAATGTTAACCAACGATACGTAAGTTGACTGACTCATGAACCGGCGGCAGCCCAAAACAACACACAGATATAATCCGGGAGCATGCCTCCAGAGATCAAATACAGTAATGGTGGTTGTTTCGGATTCGAACCGAATACGCAATTAATCTACTCAGCTTACAACTTTTCAAACCGTATCGTATAACAGTATTCAGTTTTTCAGACAACTTATTCTATCACAACACGGGAAATCAGACAAGTCAGATATATCTGTATTTTTCGGGACAATAACTCTGACCCTGTTTTTATCCTTTCGCTGTGCGGTAGATGGATTTCTCCGTGAAGATAATATCCATCCGCACATCATATGCGTCTGAAGGCACTGACTGAGCTTTCTGCGCCTCGAACGCCACTGCGGCGATGACTGCGTTAACGCATCCGGGCAGATATCTGTCATAATATCCGCCTCCCATTCCCATGCGCCTTCCGTCTTCATCAAAGGCAGTACAGGGACACAGTATCAGGTCCAGTTCTTCTGCGCCGACATGCAAGGCTCTGTCCGGATCCGGTTCGGTTATCCCGAACTTTCCAGTGCACCACCCGTCCGATTCTTCAGGCTGCAGGACTTCCATGATGCCTTTTCCCAGGATTCGGGGATAACAGAATCTCTTCCCCTCTGCCTCCGGCATCTGCAGCAGATAACTGAGATCGACCTCATCCGGCACCGCTTTATAAAGGAAGACCGTCTTCGCGTTCCTGAATTCTTCCGACTCTGCAATATGTCCTGCTATGATGCGAGATGCTGCTGCACGCTCTGCCGGTGTCATATTCTTTCTTGCAAGTTTTCCGTCAGCTCTGACGCGCTGCTTCTCTGTCAAGGAACACTCCTCCCTTCCGCTGCTTCTCTCCGACTGTGATCCTTCTCAGTTTCATCTGAAACTGTCACCGTTACGCTTATAATTGTATACTATACTGGAACGATCCCGGATACAATTCCCGTAACCTGAAGGGTCACCGGCACACCGGTCTCTTGCATAGGCAAACAGATTGCACCGCCTGTATTTTAGCTTGTTTATATTACTATTTGTATATTAGGAGAGGATCCATGAACAAAGATACCGTACCTCAGAACTATTCCATGAGCCTTGCGCTTTTCGATCTTGTCCCCGTCCTGCTGTTCGGCGCTGCGTGCCTCCTGCTGTGGAAAATGACCGGCAGTATCCTGATCCTGGCCGGGGGCATCATCAGTTTCGTTTCGGGTGCGCTTAAGGTGCTGTGGAAGATCATAGTCGTTGTACGGGAAAAGAACGTATGGCCTCTTTTCGTCCAGATGCGTATCGGAATGCCCGCCGGACTTACCGCAGTCCTTGCGGGATTCATATTCTCATGCTTCACCAGAGACATGCATGTCTTCTGGGGCGCTGCGCTGCGTCCGTTGCCCATCCTGTTCTTTATCCTGTCTATGGCAGGAATGGCCGCTATGATCAGATGCAGTTCCAGGCTGGACCCGTCTGAGGCAAGAGCAAACTGGATCGAGCAGAGCTGCAACACTCTGGCGCAGGGCGCCTTTCTTGCGTGCATGCTGTTCATATATCAGAAGATCGTATAACAAGCGACACTTAGCTTCACAGCCCACTGAAACCAACAGGACAGCCGCTTTCGCAGCTGTCCTGTTTTCTTGTATTTGTTTCTGCAGGATAAAGCCTGAAGCTCACCATCTGCCCTTCAGGGCATTCATGAACACGTCTCCTACCACCGCTATCTCCTCAGCGGCGAAGGCGGTAAGGAAGTTGTCGGAGAAGGTGATCTGGGCATTTGCCGGAAACTCATCGTCGCCCTCCCAGACCGTCGCCCGGACGGTGAGGCCGGGAATGAATTCAAATTCTATCGAGCAGTCTCCCCCTGCTGCTTCTGTGGCTCCGATAGCCGCAGCATCTGCCGCAAGCTTTTTCGCATTGCGGCCGTAGGTCCCCGCAAGTCTGTCAAGGCACCTTCCCTTGAACGCCTTAAAGTAGTGAGCGCCCCAGGGTATCTCGATATATGAGAGCATCCTGCCGTTTGACGGGGAGAGCACTCCGTACATGACGAGTCTGGTCATCAGGATGATGATTGAGCTGCTGGTCTCTCTGCCGTCGTCTTCGTAATGGCACACCAGTTCCGGCCACTGCATGCTTACAGGTCTGCCCATCAATGTCAGATGGTATTCTTTCCCGTCAAAGGGGACTCCGCTCTTGAGAGAGAGCTCCCGCGGATCGAACTCTTCAGTCTTTTCCCTGTAATACTTAAGCGGATTCTCTGTCTTGTTGTTTACGATATTCACAGCCGCTTCCTCCTCTCAGTTCTCGTCCATCCGGAACAGTCTCTGGTCCGTATGAGGCAGGAAACACGCCGCCAGGAACTCGTCCATGTATCCGGGTTCTGTTGAGAGCTCTATGTAGGTCATGTTTCGGCCAATATCGAACACCTTGTCTGTAGCCTCATCCGAGAGCAGCATGGCGCAGGCTCCAGTAAGCGAAGAGTTTCCTATGTATGAATACTTTTCTATTGGAATGAGCGGCAGCATACCTATGCTTATGGCGTTCCCGATGTCGATGCCGCTTCCGATGCCTCCCGCTATGATGACCCTGTCGATATCCTCCACGCTCATTGCCAGAGAACTGAGCATCGTGCGGATCGCTGAAAAGATGGCTGCCTTTGCCCTGATGAAGTTATCCAGGTCTCCCTCTGTCAGTTCGATATCCTTTTCCGTGCCGCTCTCCGAGGCGAAGGCGACGATGTAGTTGCCCCCGAACTCATCATAGCGTATCCTGCGCGACTCTCTGACGAACTTTCCCTTTGAGTTGACCGCGCCGGTGCGGAACAGTTCGCTGATTATGTCTATCAGTCCACTTCCGCAGATACCTATGGGCTTTTCGCCGGAGATCAGAGTGTACTGAGGTTCAAGCGTCTCGTCATCGATATGTACGCTGTCTATTGCTCCGGTCGTAGCCCTCATTCCGCAGCTGATATCTCCTCCCTCAAAGGCGGGGCCTGCCGAGCAGGCGCATGTCAGCATGTACTCGCTGTTTCCGAGCACAAGCTCCCCGTTTGTTCCCAGGTCGATGAACAGAGTCATCTGATCGGAATTCCACAGGAGCGTATCAAGCACGCCGGCGGTGATATCTCCTCCGACGTAGCTTCCCACGTTAGGCGCAAATATCACGGGTGAATCGGGAGGTGCGGGAAGTCCGGCAGTCTGCGCGTCTATCCCCGTCAGTTCAAGGAACTCAGGAACATACGGTTCCAGTCTGATTGAGTCACCGTCTGCTCCTATGAACAGATGCTCCATAGTCGTATTTCCGGCTATGACGATGCGCTTAACATCGGACGAAGTCCTGCCGCTGTCACGGAAGAGAGCTTCCATGATCGGGATGACCGTTTCCTCCCTCACCGCCTCCTGAAGTCGCTGCTTGCCGCCGGGTCTCATCTGCTGGATGATGCGGTTTATGACGTCCGCTCCGTAACGGATCTGCCCGTTGCCCCTGCTGGCTTTTGAGAGCACCTTTCCGGTACCGAGGTCCAGAAGAGCAGCGGTCACGGTCGTGGTGCCGATATCGACAGCGATCCCGCATCCTTCCGTGAAACCGGTCCTTGACAGGCCGGATGAGAATATGGCTTCAATGGAACGCTCATAGCGCGCCAGTTCCTCGGGACTGGAAAGGTCCGCAGTAGCGATATCCTGCTTGAATGCGCTGGCGGTCGCGGGCACCCATACGACAGCGTCCCCTATTACTTTGCTCTGACAGGCAAGTCTCCACATCTCCTCGTAATCTGCGTACGGAAGGCGGGGATTCTGCGGCATCTCGAGAGCTCCGGAGATCAGTCTGACCCGGCACTTTCCGCAGGTGCCGTTACCGGCGCACGGAGCATCGATCTCTATGCCGAGTCTCTGTGCCGCGCGCAGCACGTTCTCTCCCGACTCCACCTGGATCTTGAGGTCTCTTGGCTGGTTTTCGACTTTGAAGGTAAGTGTGTACATATTTGCTCCCATAATAACATCACCGGGAAGATCCCGGTGATGTCAGATTAATAAGGTCTGTTACATGATAGGATCCATGCTGAGTGCCGGATGTCCCTTTTCTGTCAGGAACGCGAGCAGCTCTTCAGGATCTGTGCAGATCGTCTCGTCGCCTATCATATCCACGAAATCGTCGATGCCGAGGGTCTCTTTGGCAGTCTTGTTAAGACGTGTCCTGAGGTCCTCCTTGAGCTCCTTGGGCATCCAGACGATCCTTGCGGTGCCGCCTTCAGCGCTTATGAACTTCTTGGAAGCGATGAAGTGACGGCCGTGTCCCATGAATCCGGGGGTCTGAACTCCGCCGCCGGTCATGGAGGCGAGCTCGCCGAATGTCATTCCGGTGGGCGTCATTCCGGAGTACTCACGGTTGACGATGACAACACCGTTGGACAGAGGCTCGATTCCGCAGATGCACTCGAAGCATCCGCAGCTGGTCATCGGATCCTCGATCAGCGAGTAGAGAGACACGTTCTCGACTGCGCCGTGAGTCGCCTGTGCGACCATTTTGTTGACGGACTCATATTTGCCGAGTCTCTCATCGATGAGGCCTTCCTTCGGGATCGGCTGGGAAGGACCGGTGGCGTTGAGCTCATAGGTGGCCTTCGCGTCGAGCCAGGAAACAGCGCCGCAGAGTCCGAGACGCTCGGGTGTTACTACGCAGCAGTGCGCGGGAGCGAAGCTCTGGCACAGGATGCAGGTGTAGTACTGATCAACGCTCTCATCACTGAGGGATGAAAGTCTGTTGTCACGGAAGCGGTAGACAGGCATTGCCTCTTCTTCCAGGATCTTCTCGACCTTCTCTTTATCAGTCACAAGGGTGACTTGGCACTTGTCAACGACAGAGCCGAATTCATCCATGATCATGCCGTAGAGGACTTCTCCGAGATCGCGCAGGCGCAGACCGGCGTTGAAGCTGTCCTTGCTGATACGGATGCGGAACAGGTTCCTCTGACCGGTGTGCATGAGACCTTCGATGTAGTTGAACCAGGTGTGGATCCTTCTCTCGATTACCGACTCAAAGTCCTTCTGCATCTTGGCGCCGTATACCTTGACGGTGGTGGCAAGAGGCATGCGGATGAGCTCGGTAGCGCCTTCGGGAACGTCCGGACCCTCGATCGTGATCTTGTGATCCTCGATCTCGTCGGGATCCTCGACCATGGTGAGAAGCTCACAGGTGGGGTTGTGGTCGGAGTCGAACTCGACATAGGTGTTGGGTCTGCGGATGATCTCGCCCTCAAACGCGGAAGCGAAGCTCACGGGGAGGGAGACGGCCTTTGCCTTGACCTTGATGTTGCGAAGCTCAAGGGACTTGGCGACTGTCTGGGTGTGATCCAGTACGGATTCCAGAGCGCCGGGGACCTGGTTCTCGCCGAGATCGATGTCGACTACTACCGGGAAGCCGAGTGCGATGGCGCCTGCACCCGCGGAAACGACTACGCTGTCGATATTGCCGAAGGTGTTGACGAATGCCGGTACTCTGTCCTTTGTATAGGCAAGGAGTCCGGGGAGGTCGCCGGGCGTGAGTCCGCCGAAGATAAGGGCGGCGCGGACGGCAACGGTAACAACATGGATCACGGAAGTCACGTCGTATCCGAGCGGGATGACACGGTACTCGAGACCTACTCTGACGTTCTTCTCGATGATCTGATCTATGACCTTTCCGACAAGGAATGTCATAAGGCCTTTGTCCTGATAATCTCTGACAACGGCTGCCACATCGGCGGGATCTGCCGCCTCACCGAGCACTACTGCAACACCGGGGATGTCTCCGGTGACGAGCGGTACACCGAGGGAGCGGATGATCGGGTCCGGTACGAATCCGATGCCAGGCTCGTCTGCATAGGGGGCATCGTTCTCGACATATTTCAGCGCTTCGAGGATCTCAGCGCCTACTGCTGTCGCAAGGCCGGCATTCAGCGCCTGGCCCAGATCTTCCTGATTGGTGATGAGTGACTTCAGAACTCCGACGCATGCGGGAAGGTCGCCCAGTTTCTCGACCTTTACACCTGTTGCGGCGTAGATGGTGGGGAGAAAATAAGCAGTATCGGGCATATTGACCGGCTTATCTTCCCCGTACTTGGCGATAGCATCGTTCACCGCGCCTTCAGTAAGGCCGGCAACGGCGTTTGAACCGCCATAGATAAGGTCTGTTAAAACGCTCATGATCGTTTCCTCTCTATATTTTGTTTAAAGCTCCAAGAAGGAGTCGGCGTACAGGAAGTTGTTCTTGATGATGTCAGCGGCCTTTACGGTCTCCATCAGTCTTGCGTCACAGGGATTCATGATAGCTGAGGTGAGGCCTCTGTTCATCGCCATAGCGACTGTCGCGCTCTCAAGTATCGGACGGATATGCTTCGGAGTGCCGTTCGAGACATTGGAGAGTCCGCCTGTGGAATTGAGTCCCATGTCTGCGAGCTGTCCGATGAATT
The DNA here is from genome assembly GCA_017513135.1 of Oscillospiraceae bacterium. Classification (GTDB taxonomy): domain Bacteria; phylum Bacillota; class Clostridia; order Oscillospirales; family Ruminococcaceae; genus RUG11783. The sequence goes on along the minus strand of JAFWDH010000001.1, from coordinate 92,975 downwards.
CCAGAACGTCCATCTGCTTGTCCTGCATTCCCTTGATGACGAGGAAGAGCGGATCGAACCACATGTCTTCCGCTTCCATGCCATGCTCCATACCGCGTTCGAGCATCTCCTGGCAGTAGACCATGCGCTCGTCGTTGTCGGAGGGAACGCCGGCCTTTGAGCACAGAGCGACTACGATGGCGTCATTCGCCGCGGCGAGATCGATGTTCTCGATCCTGTCTCCCGCGTCTGCGGAGTTGACGATCGGTTTGCCGTTCGTGCGGTTGTATACCGAGATCCCGGCTTCTATGGCCGCGCGGTTGGAAGTGTCAAGAGCAAGCGGGATATTGTCGCATGCTTCCTGGATGGTCTGGACTGCCCACTTCATGAGCTCGGGGCCGTTCTTCTCGGCAGGTCCGATGTTCACGTCAATGTAAGTGGCGCCGGCCGCGACCTGCTCCTTAGCTCTCTTGACGATCGGCTCCGGATTCATCTCCTCCATCGCCTTCTTGATGACGGGTGAAATGCAGTGGATGCGCTCACCGATGACTACAAATTTGCCCATTATCGTTCTCCTTTATATATCCTAAATTAAAGTTCTTTCAGGAATTTGACAAGGTTCGTCGCCTCGTTGGGAGCTACGACGATGTTCCAGTCAGGCAGCCTCTCCTCCAGTTCGCCCTTGAGGACTGCAGCCTTTCCGGGAATGATAAGTGTTCTGTTCTTTATCTTGTCCTCGATCTCATAGTCCTTGATGAACTTTGAGATGCTGCCGGCGCTGAACTTTCCTGCAGCCCATGCAGTAAGAACGGAATAGCCGCCCGCGTCGGAGATCAGCAGGTTCACGGGAACTCCACTGCGCTCCATCTCGCCGGAGACCACGAAATAGGTAAGAGCGAAGTCGACTGTCGTCGCGCATACGCTGTTCTCATCTGCTCCGTTGAGCGGATAGATGCCGGGTGCCACCTTCATCGGCTTCTGAGGATCGGTAAAGATGTTCTGTCTCAGGCCGTACAGCGGCAGAGCCTGCGCGTAGGACATGTTCTCCATGATGATGATGGAGCCGTACTTGAGGACGAAGAGCGTTGCCAGCGCTGTCTGCTTGTAATGGTCGCCCTCAGCGAGTTTCTTCAGATCGACTATGGACGGATAACCGAAGGTGCGGTCGCCGTCCTTGAGGGCTGCTCTGCGTACCTGGACCGCGTTCGCGAAGGTATCCTTCACAGTAGGTCCGGTAACGTCAAGCACGAGATCCTTGTATCCGAGACCTTCGATCGCAGCAACGGTGTCATGCAGGGAATCGATGTCAGGAGCGCCGACGCCCAGTACGACGCCGTGCTTCTTCGCCAACTCAACGAAAGCGGCGTAGTTGTCGGGGGTGGCTCCGTTGAGTATGGGCTTCTCAGAAGCGCACACTTCAAGCGCTGCTTCGGCAGCTTCGGCGTCCTTCACGTCGAGGATCAGGACCCTGCCCTTGCCGGCGGCTTTCTGCACCAGCTGAACATAGCTGTCCTTATCGGTATATTCGAGATTGACCGCTTCCACATACATGCGCTCGCCGATGCGTTCGTAATCGATCTTCTCCATCTCGGGAAGAACTGCGTCTGCCGACTCCGCGTTTACCGATACCGCAAAAAGGTTCTCAGAGACAAACGTCTTCTCATGTCTGTGCAGCACGGTCTCTCCGCCGAGCGTATGCTCCGCATCGCCTGTCCCTACCTTGAGGGATTTCATCGGGGGCGCCGTCGCCTCGGAAAGCGTTGCAAGAGCTTCTGCGGACATATGAGGGCACTTCTCAATGGGTACTGCGCCCTGAGCCACCTTCATGGCGAAGGCCATGCATGTGGGGTTTCCGCATTCTTTGCAGTTGGTCTTAGGTGTAAGTTTGAAAATATCAAGTCCTTTTAATGCCATGGAATCAGCCCCCCTTTACATCAGATCGGCGATCATGCCTGAGATCGTCGCCACGGACTGCGGATGTCTGAGGATGACTGCGTCTGAGCCGCCGGCTATGACAGCCGCTGCCGTGCAGACTTCCATGTCGATACCGCGGGTCTCTCTGTCGCCCCACTCGGGATAATCGTCTTCCGTCACGATGGACTCCTTGACTGCCCAGGATTCCTGGGACACAGGGGTGATTATCGGCATCTGCAGCATCACGTCATTCTGCGAAAGAGCTGCGTCCTTTACCCTGTCAAGAGTCGATGCGACATAGTCATAGCCGTACCCTGCCGCTGCAGAACCTACGTTCATGACATATGATTCGGGCTTGATGCCCATCTGGGAAAGCAGCACGTTGAGCTGCTTTGCAAGGTTGATATCCACTGCGGATTCCGCTGAGATCTTATTGCCGTAAGCCATGACCGCGGATGCCGCAACGGTCTTGTAGTTCTCTTCTCTTGCTGAGACGAAGAGAACGTTTTTGCCCTGGAGCGCTTCCGCCAGTTTGCTGAAGAGCTCGGTGTCCTTCTCCACGTTTCTCGCACCGGTGATGACCAGCGGCACATCGATCGCATCGGCGACCTGCTTCGCGATCTCAACACATTCTTCCACAGGGCGGTTGTCGCCGTTGGGGTCAGCGCCGTTGAGAGCAAGGGCTACGAAGTCAGCGCCGGGCATCTCTGAAGCCCGTTTCGCTATCTCTGCCATCGTCTCCGCGCCTTCATAATAGGAAGCGATGCCGGGGAGAGTGCGGTCAACTCCGGTATCGGTGATCTCGGCTCCGACTGCCACCTTGTTCTTGGCCGGAGCATCGAACGTGTAGAGGGGCAGGATATTTGCTCCTCCGATTGTCACAGCCTTGTCTCCGGTCCCAATCGTTACTTCGTTGATCGAAGCGGAGAAAGTCTGCGGCTTGCGTGTAAATGCCATACTTCTACCTCCATATGATGTATATGATCATCGTCATATATAAATCTTCAAATATGACTTCGTATAAGACGCTGGTCCGTCTTACGCAAACAGTTTTTCCGCGATCCTGTTGACTGCAGCTCTCGCGGGAGAATCATCGGGAAGCTTCGCGGTCGGCCTTCCCTCCCCGTCATACTCATACACCATCTCATCGTGCGGTACCACACCGATGAGATCGAGTCCGCTCTTTTCAATCTCTTCCCTGACCCCGTCATTCAGCTCACCGTTGGGAGCGCGATTGACGATCAGGTAGGAATGGTCGACCCCGATGTCGACCTCCTTGACAAGCTCGGCGATCCTGCTGACTGCCTGGATGCCTCTTCTTGAACAGTCGGAAACGAGAACTATGGCGTTGACAGAAGGAAGCACTCCTCTGCTTATGTGCTCCATGCCGGCTTCGTTGTCGACTATCATGTATCTGTAGGCGCCCTGAAGCTTCTTGAGCTCAGCGCTGAGAAGGTCGTTGACGAAGCAATAGCAGCCCTTGCCCTGAGTGCGTCCCATGACGAGCATATCGAAGTCGTCATCTTCGATCAGCGCCGTATGGAATTTGGCGTCCATGAATTCCTTTTTGCTCATGCTGGCGGGGATGGGGCTCACCTCCGCATTGTCCGCCGATGCTATGATCTCTCTTATCTCTCCGAGCGTGTGCTCTATCTCGACTCCGAGCACCTCGTTAAGGTTAGAGTTCGCATCCGCGTCCACGGCAAGCACAGGTGTCTTTCCGTTCTTGCAGAGCCAGTCGATCAGCATGCCGCAGATCGTGGTCTTGCCTGTGCCTCCCTTTCCGGCGACTGCCAGAGTAAATGTTGACATAAACTGCCTCCGTAGTATTGATCAGATTCTATTTTGATCCGTTTCAGTCCGGTGAAAAAGTGAACCGCTGCTTGAGTCCGGACACATCCGCATCGATTATGACCGTTCCGTCCGGAAGATCTTCTCTTTCCAGGCTGACTTCCTTATCCTTCAGCATGTCGCGGACATATTCCTCGGGATCATCGGTCTCGGGATTGCTGACGAACACGTCTCTCATCTGGTTTCCGGAGCATTTATTATAGATCTCGCGGATCATCTCGTATCTTACCGGGTCTTTCTGCTCAAGCTCCATGACTATCTCGTTTCTGACGAGATCCATGGAACGGATGATCCCTCTGAGGGAAAACTCGTTGCCCATGACGTCGGTGAAGACATACTCGCCGTCACGTGCGTTCACGTTGCTGATATACTCTCCGAGCTTTTCTCTTTTATTGTTTTTTATTCCGTACAGTGTGGAAAGACACATCCGTCATCCCTCCTCTTTGTTCAGGGCACGGAGCGCTTCCTCCATCAGAGAGTTTCCGTCGCGGAAAGCATCTACGGCCTTGTCGAGATATTCTGCGGCCTTCTCCTCTCCGGTAGCCTCCAGCCTGTGGCAGATCTCATGCAGTTCCTCTGCATGTGATTTGTTGTGGTCCAGCATGTATCCGAGGATCCTCACTGCCTGCTCCGTGCTGTCAAAAGCAGCGATTCCCTCGTGCGTATGTCCGTGCACATGATCATGATCGTGATCGTGTGTATGGGGATGCATGTGTTCATGTTCGTGGTCGTGCATAGTTGTTTCCTCCCTCAGCCATATCATCATTTCTCTCAGTGGTCATGCGTCTGCCGCATATAATTCTCCACTGCAAAAACGGCAGGGACATCAGCCGCCCTAACAGCGGTCAGAAGTATCGCGGCACCTTCTGTATGCCGGCAAATATCCTGCCTTCCTCCTGGTTTCCTGTTAATATTGCTTTTCCCGTGTAAGGGAGTCCCAGCTTCATGCATGACGCTCCCGCGCCTGTCTCCTTACACCGGCGGGCTGCGGGCTTCAGGATACAGTTATTTCAGGCCGCGCGATTCTTGCGCAGTCCGTGTCAAGACCATCTGCATGCAGCAGATCCGCTCTGACATATGTACATATTTTATCCTTTTTGGAGGAAACAAACAATAAACAATATAGGTAAATTAAAAAGAAGTTTGACATGCATATCCCGCTGAATTAAAATGAACAGTGAGATAATATGCCGGCAGAAGCTTTTGCAAGTACCAGGATAACGGTGCATAACACATTCGGTGCCCGTCTTATCAGCGACAGCTCCGGCCGCTGCAAAAAGAAAGATATCTAATACGGGAGGTTAGATAATGGATTTTGAAAAACTTGCCCAGGCTATGGGCGATCTCGACGAGGATGCAGTCGTTGAGATGCTTGAACAGGTAATGGAAGACGGCGGTTCCGAAGCGGGACAGGCTATGGAAGCCTGCCAGAAGGGCATGGAGCTCGTCGGTTCTCTATTTGAAGAGGGTGAATACTTCGTCGGAGACCTCATCTATGCCGGTGAGCTTATGACTCAGGCCGTTGAGATCCTCACACCCGCTCTTGTCGGCGGCGAGAGCTCCGGTCCCAAGACAAAGATGATCCTCTGCACGGTAAAGGATGACCTTCATGATATCGGCAAGAACATCGTAAGATCCATGCTCGAGGCTGCAGGATTTGACGTAGTCGACCTCGGCATCGACGTCGATCCTGAGAAAGTAGTCGAAGTCGCCAGAGAGCAGAACATCAAGATCGTTGCTCTTTCAGGTGTTCTCACGCTCGCTCTTGACTCCATGAAGGATACCATCGACGCTATCAGAGCTGCCGGCCTTGATTGCAAGGTGATCATCGGCGGAGCTCCGGTCAGCGAAGAAGCTGCTGCTGCTATGGGCGCTGATGAGTGGGCGCACTCCCCGCAGAAGACGATCAACGTCTGCAAAGCGTGGGCAGCAGAACTTGCCTGAGAATGTACTGAGGCGCGTCGGATGATCATCCTGCGCGCCTTTTTATATTTATAAACAAACCAAAGGAGAGTAAACTGTAATGATTATTATCGGCGAGAAAATCAACGGGGCGATCCCGTCCATCAAGAAGGCCATCGCGGAGAAGAACGAGACTCTGATCAAAAAGCGCGCTGTTGCCCAGGCGGAAGCCGGAGCGAACTTTATCGACTGTGCTCCCAGCACCTCGACTGATATCGAGTACGAAACGATGGTGTGGCTCATCGACGTGATCCAGAGCGTCACTGACGTGCCGCTTTGCATTGACTCTCCCAACGCTCAGCTCCTTGCCAGGATCCTGAACGAAGGACATGTCAATAAACCCGGAATGGTGAACTCCGTCAACGAGGAAGGCACCAAGTGCGAGACGATCTTCCCCATCATCGCCGGAACTCCGTGGGAAGTGATCGGACTCACCTGCGACAAGGACGGAATACCCTCAGATCCCGTAAAGAAGGTAGAGATCGCCAAGCGAATCATCGAGAAAGCCGATAAATACGGTGTAGCTCTCAATCAGCTCCACATAGACCCCTGCGTCATGGCTCTTGCGACCAAGGCTGACGCCATGGATGATTTCGTATACTGCATCCAGAAGATCCATGAGTTCGCGCCTGAAGTAAAGGTCACCGGCGCTATCTCCAACATCAGTTTCGAGATGCCTGCCAGGAAATTCGTCAACAACGGCTGCCTCGCATACGCTCTTGAGGCTGGCCTCGACAGCGGGATCCTTGACCCCTGCAATGAGGATATGCTCGGGACCATCTATGCCTGCGAGGCCCTTCAGCTGAAGGATAAGGGCGGCAGAAAATACAACAGAGCATTCCGCAAGGGACTCTTCGGACAGAAGAAATAAAAGCCGGTACTACCATGCCTCTGATCCATATCATCCCTGCTGATATCCAGCATGATGTAAGCAAGGGAACGAATCTGATGGAAGCTCTCCGCTCGGCGGGCATCTTTCTGGATGCCCCATGCGGGGGAAACGGAAAATGCGGCAAATGCACCGTGACCGCCGACGGCGCCGAAGTTCTTGCCTGCCAGACAACAGTAGAACACGACATGCAGGTCCTTATCCCCGAGGGAAAGGACCTGCATGTGATGCATGAAGGGATCGTTACCGATACACATATGGATCCCCTTTGCTCCGGTCCCCTTCTCGCCATCGACATAGGCACCACTTCGGTGGTGTGCTTTTTGCTGGACGGAAACAGCGGAAAGGAACTTGCCTCCGCAAGTTCCCTGAACCCTCAGACCGCTTTCGGCGCAGACGTCATATCCCGCATACGGGAGGCTCTCGACGGCAAGCTTGAGCAGGAGCGTGACGCGATAAGGCAGGAACTGACAAGACAGATCAACGAAGTATGCGGAAAAGCCGCTGTCGATCCGGCAGACATAGGTCTGGTATCGGTAGTCGGGAATCCCGCCATGCAGCAGCTCTTCCTGGGCATCTCTCCCGAGAACCTGGCCGGCGTTCCGTTCGCCCCGGTCCTTACAGAGACGAGAACTGTGCCTTGCCGGGATGTGCTTCCCGTCTGTGAGAATGCCCTTCTGCTCATAGTGCCGGACATCTCCGGATACGTCGGAGCGGATACGATGGGCTGCGTGCTCTCCACCAGACTTTATGAAGCCGATGATCTCACACTTATGGTGGACATCGGAACGAACGGCGAGATGGTGCTCGGAAACAGAGAAAGGATGATCGCCTGCTCCACTGCAGCGGGACCCGCTCTGGAAGGAGCCAACATCCTGTTCGGCATGCGCGGCGCTGACGGCGCCATCGATCACGTCACGGCGGCCGAAAACGGATTCAGCTGCAGCGTGATAGGAGGAGGCAGAGCGGAAGGCATCTGCGGTTCGGGTCTTATAGACGCCGTCGCGGTGTTCCTTGAAGCCGGCCTTCTCAACAAGCGCGGGCGTATAAACTCGACCAATGAGATAGACGGACAGCGCTATATTCCTCTTCGTGACGGCATATACCTCACCCAGGATGACATCCGTCAGGTCCAGCTGGCAAAGGGAGCGATCTGCGCCGGAGTACAGCTGATGGCCCTGCAGCTCGGCAAAGAGGTCCGGGACATAAAGCGCGTGCTGCTCGCGGGAGCCTTCGGCAGTTTCATGGATCCTGACAGCGCGTGCCGCATCGGTCTTCTTCCTGAAGAGCTGAAAGGCAGGATAACCACAGTCGGAAACGCCGCAGGCAGCGGAGCGAAGCTGATGGCGTGCGACAGGGCTGAGATAGACCGCGTCAGGGAACTGAAGGACAGGATAGAGTTCCTGGAGCTTGCGAGCCTGAAGGAGTTCTCCGGCACCTTTGCCAGAGCAATGAACTTCCGCGAGAAGTGAGATCCGTTCTATACGGAACCATACCTTTTCCGGGGACCGTTTGTATGAGTCTTCCGTCTTTACACCGGCTGACAAAGAGAATATATTATCGATGTGATTCAAATATAAGTGAGGTAAGACAATATGAAGTTTGATCAGAAAGAGATAGATAACGCCACATACGTGGAAGGAAGAGGCGGCCGCAAGGTTCTGCAGCTGGCTACGCCGATCACTCCCAGAGAGAACCTCAGGCTGGCGTTCAAGAAGGAAGAGCTGTGGATGCCCGATTCCGCGGACAAGTCATGGTTCTGTCCCGAGATCATTCCGGACAACCCCGCCAGAGCTTTCGTCATTCAGGGCAAGCCTTATGAAGGCCCTGTCGGCGGCAACGATATGTTCGGCATCTACTGGGAATACGTTCCCTCCGCCCACGGTTCCATCGTCCGTCCCGGAAACCCGACGCTCACCGATGTTACCAAGTGGAGAGAAGTCATAAAGTTCCCCGATGTCGACAGCTGGGACTGGGAAGGCTGCGCAGCTGCCAACCTCGACTGGCTTGATTCACAGACAAGGTATCAGAACATATGCATCCTCACCGGATGGTTCGAGAGACTCATCTCCTTCATGGACTTCGGCCCCGCAGCGTACGCGCTGATGAACCGCAAGACCAAGGATGACGTAAAAGCCCTGATGGACAGGATCTCCGACCTCTGGATCGATGTCGTCGATCACTGCCACAAGTATTTCGGACATCACTTTGACGGATTCCTCTTCCACGATGACTGGGGCGCACAGGACGGTCCGTTCTTCCATGAGAGAGTCGTCAGGGAGATGCTCGTTCCCTACATGCGCAGAGTTACCGATCACATCCATGAGCTCGGATACACCTGCGATCTTCACTCCTGCGGCAACATCGACAGACTGGTCCCCTGCATCATCGAGGCAGGTTGGGACGGCTGGGACGGAATGGCGATCAACGATTACCACACCCTCTTCGCTGAGTACGGCGACAAGCTCATGATGTCTGTTCCTGCGAGCGACGTTCCCGCAGACGCGGATCCCGCCGCTCTTAAGGAGTGGGCTGACAAGTTCGCAGCCGAGTACGCGATCAAGGACAAGCCGGTATATCTCTCACACTATGACAGACCCGGCGTGGATTTCGAGATGGAGCTCTATAAGCAGTCCAGGATCAAATACTCCGAGGCTGTCTGAACAGCCTGACTGACTGTCAGTTTCAACTGCATAGTAAGAATAGTCCGCAGTGCTGAACTCCGGCTTCCGGAAGTCCCGGCACTGCGGTCTTATGTTTTTTGAGATCATATGCGTTGCGGCACTCTCATGGAGCCGCCGCTCGCGGTGAACGAGGTTTTTCACTTGACACTTAAAGAAGCTTTTGATTTCATCGATTCCTACAGCGTTCCGTACAAGCACTATGACCTGTCGCGGGTAACAGCGCTTCTTGAACTACTTGGCGATCCCCACAAGAAACTGAGATTCGTGCATGTGACCGGAACAAACGGAAAAGGCAGCACTTGCGCCATGCTCGCGAGCATACTGCAGAAAGCCGGATACAGGACCGGTCTGTTCACCTCGCCCCACATCCTGCGATATAACGAGCGCATGCAGATCAACGGAGAGCAGATCCCCGACGACGACCTCGTCAGGATCACCGAGACCGTCAGGAACGCCATCGACATGACAGAAGAAAAGGTCAACTGGTTCGAGATGGTGATGTGCACCGCCCTGTGCTGGTTCGCTGAGCAGAAAGCGGATATAGTGATGTTCGAAGTCGGCGTAGGCGGGAAGCTCGACGGCACCAATGTCATCGACGTCCCGGAGTGCGCCGTCATCACCAACATCGGGCTTGACCATATCGGCCAGCTCGGCGATACCGTCGAGAAGATAGCCGAAGTCAAGTCCGGGATTATCAAGGAGCACGGCAGCGCCGTTATCTACAGAGGATCTCCTTCCGTGGAGAAGGTCATAGAAGACAGATGCGCCGAAGTCTCGGCTGAACTGCACAAAGCGGATTTCGACAGCATAAGGTTCATTTCCCAGGATATCTTCGGGCAGACATTCGATGCCTGCGGCTACGAAGCCCTGCACATCCCGCTCACAGGCGAGCACCAGAGGAAGAACACCTGCGTCGTACTCGAGGTCGTAAAGGTCTTAAGAAGCAAGGGCTGGAACATTTCGGACGACAACGTCCGTGAAGGTCTGGAAGACACGGTCTGGCCGGTCCGCATGGAGGTGGTGTCCAGGGATCCCGTGTTCATCATAGACGGCGGGCACAATCCGCAGTGCGCACATGCGATAGTGGACTCCCTCAACGAGCTGATACCTTCCGGGACCCGCATTGTATTCATGACCGGCATCATGGCGGACAAGAACTATGAGGAGTTCATGCGTATCATCTCCTCCGTATCCAAAGAGTTCGTTACTGTGGCAGCCGACTATCACCGCGCTCTCTCCGCAGACGATCTTGCCAGATTCATCGACAGCCTCGGGCTCCACGCGACGATGTGCCCCACTGTCGAGGAAGGCGTGAAGAAAGCCATAGAGCTCGCGGACGGCGGTGTCGTCTGCTGTGTCGGGTCGCTGTATCTAGCGGGAGAAGCCAGAGCGGTATTCTCATCCGACACCAGTCTCAGAAGGCTGGTCTGAGAGCGGAGATACTGTCCGCACACACATATTTCAGCATTACAGGGACCGCCCGGCGCAGCTGCGCTCCGGCGGTCTTGTTTTTATCGGGGCGATATGAAATAATAGTGCGCAGAATGGTGATGTGCTCCTGCATGGCGACATGCCGGTGCGCCTGCGCACTGAGGGAATACGACTGAGATTGTCGAGCTATCCCAGTAACCGTGAAACGGACGAAAGGCAATGAAACCACTGCATACCGCGGGAAGGTGCCGAGTAGGATGAAGTCAAGCCGGGAGACCGATCAGCACATTAAAACATCTTCTGGGATTGAGATAAGCTTACCATTGCAAGCCAGATTGCATGGCTTTTCAAACGCTGATCTCTGAGATGGCCGCGGACAGCGGCAGGTTTCCCATTCAAAAAAATCAGAACAAAGAGGTTGAAAAGCAATATGAAAAAGTTCATGAGATTGGCATCACTGGTACTTTTGCTGATCCTCACGGTTTCAATGCTTACCGCCTGCGGAAAGAAGGAGCCTGAAGGCGATACTCCCGTAGAGCCTGCTATCGTTTTCACCGACATGCTCGGAAGAGAAGTGTCTCTGGAAAAGCCTGCCGAGAAGATCGTAGCGCTTGAGCCGTCAGACTGCGAGATCCTTTACGCCATCGGCGCCGGAAGCACCCTGGTAGGACGCGGAGAATACTGCGACTATCCGGCAGAAGTCTTCGACATCCCCTCGGTACAGTCAGGATATGAGACCAACATTGAAGCTATCATCGAACTGACTCCCGATGTTGTCATCATGACCAAGATGGCCCAAAACGAGGATCAGATCAATGCTCTCGAGAATTCCGGCATCAAGGTCGTCGTAACCGACGCCCAGAACATCGACGGCATCTATGAGTGCGTCAATATGATCGGCAAAGTCACAGGAAAAGAGACCGAAGCCTCCAATGTCGTATCGCAGATGAAGTCAGCGTTCGACACCATCAGAAAAGAAGGCTACGGCAACGGCAAGACCGTCTATTTCGAAGTCTCCCCGCTGCAGTGGGGCCTCTGGGCAGCCGGCAAGGACACCTTTATGGACGAAGCAGCCCAGATGATCGGCCTCAAGAACATCTTCGGCGACCAGAGCGGATGGCTCGAAGTCTCCGAGGAGCAGGTCATCAGCGCGGACCCGGACTACATCGTGACCATAACCATGTATTACGGAGAAGGCCCGACACCTGCTGAGGAGATCACTGAAAGACCCGGCTGGGAAGGCATCAAGGCCGTCGTCAACGGGAACATCATCAACATCCAGGACAACTCCCTCTCCAGGCCGAGTCCGAGGCTTGTTGACGGCATCACCGCGATGAACGACTTCATCGCAGCTTCCCTGGCACAGGATGAAGCCGCGTAAGTCAGAGAAAAACAGAACAAAAAGAACCGGACTGCCGCAATGGGAATATCTGGCATTCATTGCGGCGGTCTTTTTAACTTTTATCCTCTGCGTGTCCGTCGGGACGGTAAGACTGCCCTGGACGGACGTCTTGCATTATCTCGAGGATTTCATCTTCGGGACAAAACACGAATTCGCGGTATCCACCGCACCTTCTATAATGACCGTCAGGGTACCCAGAGTCATATGCGTAGCTCTCAGCGGCATGTCTCTCGCCCTGTGCGGATGCTCCATGCAGGGTCTTCTCAAGAACCCGCTGGCGGAAGGCTCCACCCTCGGAGTCTCCTCCGGAGCGGCACTCGGAGCGATAATCGCCATCGCCTTCGATCTCAACATGCCGATCCTGACTCTTGCGGGTCCGACAGTCATGGCGATGCTGTTCGCATTCGGCTCCATCATGCTGATCCTGTTCCTGGCGTACAAACTGGACTACTCCCTCTCGACAAACACCATAGTGCTTCTGGGAGTGATCTATTCCATGTTCATCTCCAGCATCATCATGTTCATCACCACGTTCGCGTCGGAAAAGATAAGGTCGATAACCTTCTGGACCATGGGCTCGCTGCAGGGCAGCACCTATACCGAAGCGCTGATGCTGCTGTCTGTGCTCGTGATATGCGGCGCGGTCATACTCTCCAGATCGGAGGAGCTGAACGCCTTCGCTATAGGAGAGGATAACGCCAGAAGCATCGGCATAGATGTCAGAAAGACAAGACTCACGATACTCATCGCAGTCTCCGCCCTGATAGGCACCTGCGTATCCATAGGAGGCTCCATCGGCTTCGTAGGACTGGTGGTGCCTCACATGACAAGGATGATAGTGGGTCCCAACCACAAAAGGCTGCTTCCCGCGACGCTGTTCTCCGGAGCCGTGTTCCTCATGATCATGGACCTCGTGTCCAGAGTGATACTCAGGCCTAGGGAGCTTCCCATCGGAGCAGTGACGTCCCTGATCGGCGCAGTGCTGTTCGTGTTCATCTTCGCGGGCACAAGGAGGACAGACAGATGAGCCTTCTTGAACTGAGGAACATAACGGTCAGTTACGGCGATCTCACTGTGCTGAACGACATCTCGCTGGAACTGGAGCAGGGTGAATGGCTCATGGTCATAGGGCCGAACGGAGCCGGAAAATCCACCCTCATCAGCGCGGTGGGCGGAAATGCCCCGCACAGGGGCGAAGTCCTGTTCCGCGGCGTGAGCAGCGTCCAGATGAAGCCGCGCGACATAGCAAGACGCGTCGGCACGCTGTCTCAGAGTCACAGCGTGGGCTACTCGTTCTCTGTCAGGGAGCTGGTCGGTCTCGGCCGATATCCCTACAGAAAGGGACTCATGGGCGGCAGGGACGATGACGATGAACGCGTGGTAGAGGAAGCCATACATAACGTAGGTCTCGCCGATATGGCGGACCGTTCGCTGCTCACCCTCTCTGGAGGTGAGCTCCAGAGAGCCTTCATCGCGCAGCTGTTTGCCCAGGATCCCAGCGTCCTGATGCTGGACGAGCCCACCAACAACCTGGACCTCGTATACCAGAAGGAGGTCTTCGATCTTCTGAAGGAGTGGGTCTCGCAGAAGGACAGAGCCATCCTCTCGGTCGTCCATGACCTGGGGCTGGCCAACGCCTACGGTAACAAGGCGCTGCTCCTTGACCGCGGTTCGGCCGCCGCATACGGAGACATGGACACAGTCTTCTCCGACAGCATGATAAGCGGCACATACCGCCTCGATATACGTCAGTGGATGAACAAGCTCTACTCCCACTGGACAGATTAAGACAGAACAGATAAAAGGCCTCAGCCACGCTAAACATGGCTGAGGCCTTTTTCTGATGTTATGATCTTCTGTCATGACGTTTTTGCGCATGCCGTGGTCCTCCGCTGTCCTGATCATCTGATACATCCTTGCGAAGCTCACCCTGTTTTAGCTACTATATCCGTAGAAAAAAGAAAGCATCCGAGATGCTTTGTCCTGTTTACAGTACACGACCACACTGTTCTGAAAGCATTGCAAGGAGGAAAAGTGCAATGGCAATCATCACAGCAAAGACCAATGCAGGAGCGGTTTCCGGAGTTGAGATACCCGGAAAAGACATCACCGTATTCAAAGGCATTCCTTTCGCGGCGCCGCCTGTAGGCGAACTGCGCTGGAAAGCGCCTCAGCCTGTTGAGCCCTGGGAGGGAGTGAGAAAGGCTGATACCTTTAACGCGCCGCCCATGCAGGGCGTTCACAGGAAGGGATCCTTCTACGACCGCGAGTGGCAGAATGAGCCTTTCACGCCCAGCGAGGACTGCCTGTATCTCAATGTCTGGACGCCCGCAAAGAGCACCGACGAAAAGCTCCCCGTAGCAGTATGGGTCTTCGGGGGAGGATTCACATCCGGTTTCGCCCATGAGAGAGAGTTCGACGGCGAAGCCTTTGCCTCCAAGGGAGTTGTCTATGTCTCCATCAACTACAGGCTCTCCGTATTCGGATACCTGGCTCATGAAGACCTGGACGACGAGCACGGCACTTCAGGTAACTTCGGACTGCTGGACCAGATCGCAGCCATGAAGTGGGTCCATGACAACATCGCCGCTTTCGGCGGAGACCCGGATAACGTGATGGCATTCGGACAGTCGGCAGGAGCCGGTTCGGTCATCGCGCTTGTCTGCTCGCCTCTCATGAAAGGCCTCATCAACAAGGCTGTCATCCACAGCGGACTGGGCGGATTCCATGACAGAGACCTGGCGTACAGCGTCGGAAAACAGTTCGTGGAGCACTGCGGATGCAGTTCGCCTCTCGAGATGAAGAGCCTTACCGCGGAACAGCTCATGGATCTCCAGAAGACCTTCAGACCTGATCTCGGCAACATCAGGCTCCCGCTGGCTTTCGGGCCGTTCATCGACGGTTATGCCCTGACAGAGACATATGACGAATACGTGGACAGGAACGAATACAACGACGTGCAGTTCATGATGGGCTCCACCAGGGACGATATGGCAGGCGGTTTCCCAATGCCTTGGATGCCCCCGTCCCTCAACTCCGGCATGCGCGAACTTCTGACGAAGCATGAGGCCAACGGAAGGAAACCCGGATATCTGTACTTCTTCTCCCGTGCGCTGCCCGGCGACGACTCCGGATCCTGGCACTCCAGCGACCTCTGGTACATCCAGGGTACTCTTGACAGGTGCTGGAGACCTTTCACCGAATACGACTATAAACTCTCCGACACTATGATCACCTACTGGACAAACTTCTGCAAGAACGGCGATCCGAACGGAGAGGGTCTCCCCGTCTGGGAACCCTTTACGAAGGAGAACGATTTCACTCTTGTGTTCGGCAACGAGGACATAGCGCGCGGCGAAGCAGAGTTCGATCCGAACCCCGATCCCAATTCAGCCCGCTGGCAGATAATCGAGTGAAACAACCGCAATCAGGATCCGGGATTATGCATATTCCGGATCTCGCGATGTATCGCGCCATGATATGACATATGCCCCGGTCCAGACCGGGGCATAGCTTTTGTTTTATTTCCGAAGCGTTTGCCTCTTGATTCCCGCTTCAGGCGCTTCAGCGTAAAGTAAAGGCTTTCCTGCCGCTTCCAAAATTTACAGGCACATCCTGTAGATCGCTTCCACGTCCTTGGGCTCCAGCCTTATGAAGCCCTGGATGGCTCCTCTGGCTCCGCACGCCTTTTCTGCCATCACCTTGAAGTTCTCATCTCCGATTCCAAGCTCAGTCAGGGTCGAGGGTATTCCGAGGGTCCTAAAGCAGAACTCCTCCGTCTTCTCAATGGACTGATTGGCAATGTCGTAAGGATCCTGATCGGGGTCTATTCCCCAGATGTCCACGCCGTAAGTGACATATCTGAACAGCGTCTCGTCATTCAGGCAGTATCTCAGCCAGCGCGGGAACAGTATCGCGAGCCCCACACCGTGAGTGATGTCATAGTATGCGGACAGCTGATGCTCCATCGGGTGGTTGGAAGGTCCGCCGCCCCCGAATCCGGAGCTCATGAACCCGTTCATCGCCCAGGAGGACGCCCACATGAGGTTCTCCCTGGCCTCCAGGTCATCGGGCTTCTCCATAGCTACCGGAGCGTACTTGATGACTGTCCTGATGACGACCTTCTGGATCTCATCGAGCATATCCATTGGCGGCTTTGTGGTGAACCATCCCTCCAGGATATGACACATTATATCGAAGGATCCGGCTGCCGTCTGTCCCTTGGGCACCGTGAAAGTGAGTTCCGGGTTGAGGAAGGACGCCTTGGGATAAAGGACAGGTCCGCGGACGCTGGCCTTGTCATTGGTGAACTCATTGCTGATGACTCCGCCGGAGTTCATCTCGCTTCCGGTCGCAGCTGCTGTCAAGACCACTACGATAGGGAGTGCTTTCTCGGGAACGATATGCTTCTCGATGAACTCCCAGGGATCGAAGTCAACGCAGGCACCTGCGGCGATGCACTTGGTAGCGTCTATCGTGCTGCCTCCACCTACGGCGAGAAGAACATCTACGTCGTTCTCCTTGCACATGGCGACTGCCTCGCGGATATGCGAGATCTTGGGGTTGGGCTGCACGCCGCCCTTCTCAAATACCGTGACTCCCTCCGCGCTGAGAGCATTCATGACCGTATCATAGAGCCCGGTCTTCTTGATGCTGCCTCCGCCGTATGTAAACAGACATTTCTTTCCATAGCTTGCGACCACCTTGCCGAGCTCTCCGAACTGTTCCGCTCCGAAGTAGACGGTAACGGGGTTGCTCCATCTGAAGTTTGACATGACAATGCTCCTTTCGTTTATTATTCGACACTGATTTTATAATACCCGATTATCCGGCAGTTGCAAACCGCGCCGTATTCCATGCCTAAACAGCCGTGCTGCATACGTTAACTTGATATGATCGCAGTCCGTGTATCCTCCATTATCAGCAAACCCTCCTCTTGAAGATACTGAAAGTATTGCTTATATTCTGAGTGAAATCCGCTGTTTCACCGTCCTGATGAGTCAGATATCAATTATGACATCTGATGATTAACCGGGAGCGGTTCATTTTTCATAAAGGAGTCAGGTATGCCGTCATTTTCAGACATAGAATTCAGAGATCTCAGATACGGTGCGGGCGATGTCATGTCAGAGATGTCGTTCGACAACTGTTCGTTCCACCACTGTATGTTCGATGCCTGTACCTTTGAGCGCTGCAGGTTTCACGGATGCAGCTTCACATCCTGCTCGTTCGTCTCTCCCTTACCCAAAAACACCGACATGCGATTCTGCGACTTCAGGAACTGTATGTTGCTGGCCGTCAGTTTCATGAGCTTCGTGAACGATGAATACATCCGCACCCCGGTGAATTCGCTACAGGATTGCAAGATCAGGAACAGCCTGTTCCACGAGATGTCGTTCCCGGGCTATGACTTCAGCAGCAACAGGTTCTCCCAGTGCGAATTCTCCGAATGTGTCCTGAACGACGCTTCGTTCCGCGACTGCGATCTTTCCGGAACATCATTCTCCAACTCAGACCTCAGAGGAGCTGATTTCAGGAAGTCGGACGGGTATGTTATAGACATCTTCAACAATAAGCTCAAAGGCGCTAAATTCTCTTCTCCTGAAGTACTGGATCTGCTTTCAGGTCTGCAGATAGTAGTTGAATAGTTGCGCTTATGCCGAAAAAATGACATTTGATCTTCTGCAGCAATAGCCCGCGTACATCTGATTAATTCCATTCCGTTCTTTTCTGAGTTTTTTTTTGCGATTGATTGCCTGTAATACTGAAATCGTGGGAGAACTGATTCAGAACGGTAAAACATAAGCATTGTCAAACAAGCAAATTCACTAAAAAACACGGCGAACATCCGGAGATATTATCTGTAGACGTTCATTTTCTTTTCGTTTCAATTAAAATTATCAATTCCTTTTTACTGTGCTTATACACACTTTATGCAGTATGTTTTCTTTATACTGAAGATGTGAAAAAACGCCCAAGAATACGGCATTTATTTATATATTTATATAATTGAAGTGTCTTTGTATTGTTGCTATAATGCAAGGTACAGTAAACTGATGATTATAATTGTCGGTATTATGCAGAGGTATGAAAAAATGAGGCACAATTTGTTAACAAAGGTCCTCGTCTTAGTGCTTGCATTGCTCGTGCTGATCCCGAATATGGGGCTAGGCGTGTTTGCAGCAGACGATGGTCCTACAAATGAAGGAGGCTCTGATACTCCTACAGAGTCTTTTGATGTTTCCGGGTCAAAAAAAGCTAGCCCTAATCTTCTTATAGGTGAAGATAGAGAGACTACAGTCACACTCTCACTCCCTTCAGCTGAGTACAAGAATGAGATAGACATCGTGTTTACTATGGATAGCTCATCTTCTGCTCAAAACTGTAAAGTTTTCATGGAGAGCGTCAACACACTCTTCAACAGTATTCTAGAGAATAATCCGACTGTCACACTGAAAATCGGAGTTATTATTTTCCGTGGGCGTGCTTACGATGCAGTAAAGTATATGTCTGATGGTAAGTATTCTGAGTTGACTGTGTATAACGAGGATACAGAGGAATACATTAAAAACGCCATCAACTTTAGAGAGTATTTCAGACTTCAACTTGGTTTACCAGATTTTAATGATTCCTATGTTGTTGAAGATTTACAATTAACCCAAACTCAGATTGATGCATATAACAAGTCTATCGACAATGCAATCAAAGCCGATTTCGGAAGCGGAAGTAACACCCATGGTGGCATAGACATTGCCGATGAATGGTTGGATGCTGATACTGAACTTGACAACAGTCAAAAGTATATGGTTCTGATGACTGATGGTAAAACTTACATCTGGAATGATGAAAACAATGAGCCTACCACTATGTATGCTCAATGGTATCGTTCCAACAAATACAATATGCAGAACAACGGTAAACCTACGATTAACCAGCTCATAGGGTATGATAAGTATGACTATCCTGTCGATGTACTGGATCCGACAGGAAAAAGTAACATCTTCGTGTTCAAACCTTCATCTTATCCTTCTGGCGAAGAATATAAAGTCATTGACAAAATGCTTACCGTGACAGAGTCGGAAATGCCTGGTGTGTCAGAGATGACAGGTGTGAGTGAATGGGATGTTTATTGCGCTTATGCAGATGGTAAAGGTACACCTGATGGCAGTGTTGTAAAACACACAGTGACTAATGGATCTTCTCTATTCAGCGGTGACTTTCAGTATTGGTATGAATTTACACCCAATGACACTTGGACTGGGGTTAAGTATCTCGAAGCGAATCCTTATCTTGTAATTGATAACGGTGACGGAACTTATACTTTTGATATAGAGAATCACAATCCAAACTACTATATGTATCATGTCGATCCTCTCCAGAAAGGCATATACATGGCCGCTAAACTCTGGAAAGAGGTTAACACAAAGTATAACTGCGCTGTTATCACTTATGATCAAGGATCTGAAGGCGGTGGCCTTGAGTTACGTCACCCGTTTAATGAGTGGCTCCGCAGAAACAGCAGATACGGTTCTACCATTCAAAGTTCAACCGATATTCAGGCTCTCTTTGAGGGAATCGACAACTCAATTCGTTACACAATAGACCGCGGAGTTGTAACCGATGTTATTAAGGATAACTTTGATCTTAAGAATCCTGATAAAGCGGAAGGATTCCGTATGACTTATAACGGAGAAGATCTTACCGCAACCTTCGCTGATGGTATATGGTCGTTTGATGATGGTAATTATACTGTAACTTACGATGCAGAATCTAAGACGATCACTTGGACCATAAATGTCCCCATCGAGAATCTCAAGCCGGTCACGCTCTCTTACGACCTGCTTCTTACAGAAGGAAGCGCAAAGACTTCGAAGATTTATGATACAAACGAATCGGCAAAACTCGTCTACAAGTCCACTGATGGCAAGAGAGATGGAACCTTCACCTTCGAAAAGCCTAAGGTTGCATACATCAAGCTGATAGATATTGATGTAGAGAAGGTTTGGTCTGACAATAACAATCAGGACGGCAAGAGGTACACAGAGATTACAGTTGAACTCGTCGAAGTTTTCGATGATGAGGAAGAAGAAGTAGTCGATAAAGTTGTACTCAATGAGAAGAGCTGGAAGTACACTTTTAAAGGTTTATACGATGCTACCGCAGTCTTCGATGAAAATGACAATCCGGTCGAAATAGTTCCCATTACTTATTCAGTAAAAGAAGTGACTGTTGAAGACTATACTTCTGAACTTTCAGGTACTGCTACAGAAGGCTTCGTGATCACCAACACTCATACGCCTGAGACTATCGATATCAAGATCGAAAAAATCTGGTATGATGAAGATCCTTCTCTGCGCCCGGCATCCATCAAGGTTGATCTTCTTGCTGACGAAGAACCCGTTGAATCAGTTGAGCTTTCTGAGAAGACCGGCTGGAAAGCAACCTTTGAAGGAATGCCCAAATACAGCAACGGCGAGGAGATCATGTACGATGTAAGCGAATCTGGAATCGACGTTAAGACATACAGGTCTGATGTCAGCGGCACTGCTGCAAACGGATTCACGATCACCAACACTCAGACATTCGACCTCAGCATAAAAAAGGTCTGGAATGATGAGGATGACAAGGACGGAGTGCGTCCGGAAGAAATATTTGTAACAGTACTGGCTAATGACGAACCCATTGGAATGGCTGTGCTTGATGAAGAGAGTGGATGGGAAATCACACTACTCGGTATGCCCGTCTTCCTCAACGGTGAGAAACTCGAGTATTCAGTAGAAGAAGAAGAGGTCGAAGACTACGAGGAGCCCGAGATCATCTTTAAGCCTGATTACGGATTCATAATCACCAACACACATAAGGTAGAAGAACCTCCCAAGACCGATGATGCTACCAATCAGTGGTTCTGGGCAGGAATGATGGTCAGTTCAATGGCTCTCATAGCAGTCATCTTCTACCTCAAGAGGAAACAGGACGAGAAATAATCTTCACAATTGATCCTCTTCAGAAAACATAATCAAAGCCCTCAGGCATCAGCCTGAGGGCTTTTCTTTTGGAGATATCACTGCTATATATTGCTTTTGATCCTGATCTCCAAGTATTATCTTGTCAGTACACATGCTCCGCAGTAGCGCAAATACTATCTTAATAACGTCGTTTTTAGTATGGAACAACCACAGCGTCATTTTGTCTCTGATATCGGCGTGTTGTCTACCGGAGAATAATATCTTCCCGTCTCGACCAGGTTCTCATAGAAGCGTACCGCATCGTCCGCCAGATCCTCATAGATATCAAGGACATGGCCGAATCCCGAATGTATGATAAGCTTGCAATGCTGCAGACATTCAGCGGTACGGATCATCAGATCAGGGCGTGATATGACATCCTCTGTCCCCCCGAACATCAGTACCGGTACAGTGATCGTACGCAGTGCCTGCTTCAGGTTCTCCTCTGTGCGAGTTGCCAGCAATGCCGGTCCCATATTGATACGCAAAGTCTGCGGAGACTCGAATAACTTATCATAATCTTCAGAAGCCCGCAGCGCGCGGTCCGCTTCCATGCATATCCTCCGCCGCTCCTTCAGGGCCGGGTCATCTGTCGGGATGAAGAAGAAATCCGGCAGCGAACAGAATGCAGGCGCGTCAGGGTCCCTGTTTTCCGGCACTGGATTCCCGTTGAGCACTCCATCTATCGGGATTCTCTCGGGACTTAACGGACCCGCCACAGAGGCAAAAAAGCACACCAGGCGCTCCGGATGCCGCAGACACAGATGCCAGCCCACGCCTGATCCGTGGGACGCTCCGGAATATATGAATTTTACCGCTCCTATCTTATCCGCAAAAGCTACCACATCGTCTGCGAACCGGTCGTACCAGCCAAGTCCGAAGTTTTCATCGGTATGTGAGGATCTCCCGAAGCCGCGGTCCGTGAGCAGGAACACATGGAAGCCCCTCCTGGACATCTCCCGCTCAAAAGAGAATGCGGTGTATTCGTGGTCTATCTGGCTGCAGAACAGATACTTTTCTCCGCTTCCGAACTCCTGATAATAGATGTCTATATTCTCATCAACTGACATGTACGGCATTGATAAGCGCTCCTTTTTCTGATCATTTATTCACATTATAGACTATCAAAAGCCCCTTTTCAGATACACAGTCAGTTTTCCCTTATCCGGAAATGGCTTCATCGTTTTGGAACGGATCAAAAGCCGGGCAGGTCCTCCCGTCCGGCCTTTCGTTGTAATTGTAAATCGGTTATCAAACCATATTCCAGCGCTTACGCATCACCAGAGAAACACCGAGCAGTACAGCACTGGCAAGCATCATACCGAACCATGTCCTGAGATCGGATGCATCATCCGTATTTAGATGTGTCGCTGCATCCGGATCTTCCTGAGTATATGTGTTTGTGATCTCGGATCCGCTATCTGCCTCCTTGACATCTGCTTTGTATTTACCGGGAACATTGCACTTTTTATGACCCCGCCTCATCTCATCGCCGGTTTTGGTATAATTATGGATAAATAAAATGGAAAGAGGCCGTATCATGAACATAATTGATCTGCACTGCGATACAGTACTGTCCTGCTATATGGGCAAGAAGAACCTCCGCACTTATGACGGGCACATCAATCTCGAGAAGCTTAAGGAAGGCGGAAGCCTCGCCCAGTGTTTTGCGCTGTTCATCCCGCCGCATGAATATGTGGAAAAACAGGTAGGTCATCCGGTAGATCCGTGGGACCTGTATAAGCAGCTGCTGAACTGCTACAGGGAGGTAATTGCAGATGTTTCCGACGTGATGAGGCCTGCCAACACCGTAAAACAGATACTGGACAACCGCCGTGACGGCTATTCTTCCGCGATCCTGACGATAGAGGACGCCGTCGAGCTGGACGGAAAGATAGAGCGCGTGGGAGAAGTGTACGGTGACGGCGTGAAGATGATAGCGCTGACCTGGAACTTTGAGAACAGCGTGGGTTTTCCCAACAGCCGGGACCCTGAGGAGCACCTCAGGCGCGGGCTCAAGCCGTTCGGATTCGAAGTCGTGGAGCGCATGAACGATCTCGGAATGGTAGTCGACGTCTCTCACCTTTCGGAGGCAGGTTTCTATGATGTCGCTGAGCACAGCAGGAAGCCCTTCGCCGCGAGCCACAGCTGCGCCAGGGCTCTCAAGGACCACCCGAGGAACCTCACGGACGATCAGCTGAAAGTCATCGGAGACACCGGAAGCGTGGTAGGAGTAAACTTTTATGACCAGTTCCTCAACGACCGCAACGGATATACCGAGACAGAAGACATCGTCAGGCACATACTTTACATACGTGATCACGCAGGCATAGAGAGCGTGGCTCTCGGTTCCGACTTTGACGGCATAGAGAGCACCCTGGAATTCAAAGACTTCAGCGGATTCCCGCAGATACTGTCCGCTCTGGAGAAACATCTCACCGCCGAAGAGATAGACAAGATCAGCTACAAGAACGCCATGCGGTTGTTTGCCAGCCAGGAATAGTCTTTTCAGGAAAAGATCCTGCATTTGTTGATAAAGAAAATCGTCCGGTCCAAACAGATGGACCGGACGATTCTTTTTTAATGTGTGAGATCAGATCCTGCAGAGCTTCACGAACTCATCGATCTCATCGGCGAGGATCTGCAGCGACGAACGCCAGAACTCTTTATCGGTAAGATCTATGCCGGCTACGAGCGCGGCGCCTTCCACTGTCGTGGTGCCCGTCGCCTTGAGCAGCTTCTTGTAAAGCGGCACGAATGACTCACCGTCGTGCAGGTATTTCGCGTACAGACCTCTTGCAAAGAGCCCGCCGAACGCGTAGGGCCAGTTGTAGAAGCTAAGACCGCCGCTGTAGTAGTGGCTCTTGCACGCCCACATGAACGGATGCAGGAACTCGTGGTCGAGCCCGTCACCGTAAGCCTTCCTCTGAGCGTCCAGCATGAGCTCGCAAAGCCTGTCTGAGAACATGAATCCAGATTCCCTGTTGTCGAACACCGACTTCTCGAACAGATACCTCGAATAAATGTCGCAGATTATCTGTGTCGCATCCTGAAGCTGGTTCTCGATGAGCGCGCGCCTGGCGACGGGATCCTTCTCAGCCTCTATCGCCGCGTTCATAGCAACGACCTCGTTGAAAGTGGAAGCCGTCTCTGCCACAGGCATCGAGACATCCAGGTTCAGTATGCTGTTGTCCCTGAGGCAGTGGTTGTGGAACGCGTGTCCGAGCTCGTGCGCCAGCGTGATGACGTCACCGAGAGTGCCTCCGAAGTTGGTCAGCACGCGGCTCTCCTTAAGCGATGTGATGGGAGCGCAGAATGCGCCTCCGACCTTGCCGTCGTGCGGATAGAAATCGATCCAGGCCTCATCGAACGCTCTCGCGATCATCTCCGTCTCTTCCCTGTCGAAACCGGAGAACAGATCGACGAGATACTGCTTGGCGTCATCAGTCGTGTATTCCTTGTCATTCCCTTCCAGAGGGGCAAATATCTCATAGAAGGGAAGCCCGTTCTTATAGCCCAGGAGCTCAGCTTTTGCCCTGAGATACTCCCAGAACTTCGGAAGATACTCCTCCATCGCTCCGAGAAGGGCGTCGAGCGTCTCCTTCTTCATGTGCGAGTCGTGCAGCGTCTCATCCAGAGGAGACTCATACCCGCGCAGCTTGCAGCGGTTGATGACCTCCATCTTGATCGAGTTGAGCGAGAAGGCTATCCCGTCCTTTATGCGGTCATACGCTTTGAGCTCAGCTTCATATGCGCTCTTCCTGACACTGGGATCCGGGTCGTACGCCTTGTTTCTAATATCCGACAGCGTTGTGACTCCGCCCTCGTACTCGACCGGCACCGTGGACGTGAGGAAACCCTGCAGATCCGACCAGGCTGAGGAGCCGGTGATCTCATAGAGGCTTATCACGTTCTCTACCTCGGGGGAGAGAGTGTACTTCGCCCTTTCCTTAATGTTGTTGAGATAGTATTCGTGCTCCTTCAGAAGCTCATCGCTGTCGATCACCGACTGCAGGTCTTCCAGAGAAGACACGTACTTTACCAGCGCTGTCTCCGGTCCGGCCATGGCCGAGAGCTTCTGCGCAAGTCTTCCGGACGCGGCTGCTGATGCCGTATCGGAAGTGTTCACCGACATCTGCAGGCTTGAGAAGGACATCAGATCCTCCGCAACGGCAAAAAGTTCCTGTTCCAGCCTGACCGCACGGCACAGAACATCTTTCGGTTCTCCGCTGAGGTCTGCGCTGAACTCGGTGATCTCCCTGATCAGCGAGTCAAGCTTTGCCTCGTCTGCGGCGAATTTCGGGTCATCATAGCCTTTGTAAAGTCTTTCAAGTGACCATTCTTTATTCATTCAGTCTGTTCTCCTTAACAGAATTTAATTCAGTTCTCCAAACTGTCTACATCAGGCAGCGTCTTGTGCCAAAGCTTCTTCTCGAACTGCCACGCTCCGAGAAGCCCGCGGAACCATTCGTCGGCAGCCTGACCGACCCAGAGCCCTACTACTCCCATTCCCAGAGCCATCGTGCACACATATCCGAGGCCGACGTCCAGGACCCAGATGCCTGTCGCGGCGATGACCATCGGCCAGAACACGAAGCCAGCTCCCCTAAGCCCGAACACATATGAGTGGTTCATGCTCCTGGCTATGCAGGTGATGATGTCTATGGTGAACAGAGGCCTCGCTATAGCCTTGACGGCCTCCGATTCGGTGAATATCCCCATCAGCTGGTCGCAGAACAGTCTGCAGAGTATACCTCCCGCAAGGTTGAACGAAAGGACCGCTATGAACGCGTTGCGGATGAAGCGGTGAGCCTCATCCAGCTTTCTGGCTCCCATATAGTGTCCCGCTATGATCTGAGCGGCCTGCCCGATGCAGATGCCCGCTATATACGGGTAATTGTTGATCGTCTGAGTATATATCTTTGCGGTGAGCACGTCGGTGGAGAATCCGGTGACGAAGCGCGTCGTAACCATCTGCGCCAGCATGTAGCATATCCCTTCCATGCTGCACATGATGCCGACCTTCATGACCTCGAGGATAGTCCTCCAGTTTATGTCGAACAGGTCCCTGACATGCTGCTCCCATTTCTGCCTCATGAACAGGGCGAGGATCATCACGAGGCCTACGATCTCAGCTATGAGACGCACATACGCGATACCTTCAACACCTCCGACAGGAGTCTTGCCGGTCACGACCAGCCAGGATCCCGCAAGGTTCACCACGTTGGTCACGATGACCACCAGCATCGGTATCGTGGAGCTGCCGTGACAGCGGAAATGCGTCGATGTCATGGATGACACGAACTGGAACAGGCAGGATGACCCGAGTATCCTGAGGTATACGGTCCCGTCCGGCGTAAGCTCTTCCGAGAGCCCCATGAATCCGATCATGTTTCTGGCGAAAATGAACGTGATGACGCTCATCAGCAGTCCAAGTACGGCTGTCACCGCGTAGCTGTTCATCATCAGTTTTCCGGCTTCCTTGTCCTTACCGGCTCCGAGAAGCTGGTTCTCCATTATCGCGGTTCCCGACGACATCATGAATGAAGCTATGATGACTACATTCAGGACCTGATTTGCGACTCCGACTGCAGCCGACGCGCTGTCGGATATGCGGCTGAGCATGAACGTATTCACTGTACCCATCAGCGACCTGAGGATCTGCTCTACGAATATCGGGGCGGCAAGCCTGAAGACATCCACCCATGTATACTTCTTTTCCATGAATCCTCCCGTATTTCCGGCGTCAAAAGGTCACTGCGCATGCCTTTGAGCCTGTATGCAAAACTATATCAATTATATAGTCGGAGACCGGATTAGAAAACAGTTTTCAGGACTTTGTTATGTCCCTGCGTGATATAATCAAAAAACGAAGAAACGCTTTATGGTATTTGATATTATCAGAGATCACAGAACTGACTTGCTACGGAGGTATATCCCTAATTGAAGAAGAAAAAAGCGACACGGCTCTACAACATACTGTTCCCCGTATGGCTCCTCATTGTCCTGCCCACGCCGCTGTGGCTGCTTCTGATCCCGCTGAACTACGCCATAGACTGCTTTGTCCTTCGAAGAAGCATGCGTGACTCGGAGGACGCCGACAGGATCTGTGCGCGCAGCAGCTGGAAGATCTGCCTGGCCGGTTTTGCCGCAGATCTTGCCGGTGCCGCGTTCATGTTCGGCGAGATGCTTCTTGCAGACAGGTTTTTCCCGGATTTTTCCGATAAGATCGGCTACGGTCTCTCCATGGATCCGTTCTTTAACATATGGACCTTCTGCTCCGTCCTCATTGCGGTGCTCCTCTCCGCAGCTGTGATCTTCCTTGCCGACAGGGTGATCCTCAGGAAGGACGGAGCTGACCCGGCCGCCGCGCTGAAGGCCGCGCGGAATCTGGCTCTTTTCACCGCGCCGTACCTGTTCTTCTTTCCTTCAAAGCTGATCTACTGATGCGGTTCCGTAAAAAACTTTAAAAACGCAAAAGGCTTTTTTTCGGTTGTTCCGTATTATTATTTGGCGGCAAAAAAGAATACCCTATAGATTGTTCAGGAGGCACAGCTTCACATGAGTGAAAAGAAAGATAAAGTCAGAGCGCTTATAGAAAAAGGCAAGAGAGACGGCAAGCTCTCCGGCTCCGAGATCAACAGCATCCTCGAGGATCTCGAATTCGAGGAGGAAGAGATCGACAAGCTGTACGATACCTTTGAGCGCCATGATATAGAGATAGTTGAGGACTACGAATCCGAGCCGGAGGACGCCAATCTTCAGCAGGAACAGGACGACACGGCGATCGCGGACCTCTCCTACGCCACGGATGACAGCGTCAAGATGTACTTCAAGGAGATGGGAAGATATCACCTCCTCGCTCCGGATGAAGAGCTTGAACTCGCCAGGAAAGCTAAGGACGGCGACCTCAAGGCCCGCCAGTTCCTCGCTGAATCCAACCTCAGACTGGTCGTCTCCATAGCCAAGAGATATATCGGAAGAGGACTTCCCCTCTCCGACCTCATACAGGAGGGCAACCTCGGACTGATCAAGGCCATAGAGAAGTTCGACTACACAAAGGGCTTCCGCTTCTCCACATATGCCACATGGTGGATCAGGCAGGCCGTGACCAGAGCCATCGCCGATGACGGCAGGACCATAAGAGTCCCCGTGCACATGGTCGAATCCATCAACAAGTACAAGAAGGCAGCCGCGAGACTCACCTCCGAGACCGGCCGCGAACCCACCACCTCCGAACTGGCTGAGGCGCTCGGTCTCACGGAAGAGAAGGTAAAGGAGATTATCAAGGCTTCCCAGGATACGGTATCCCTGGATTCCCCTGTCGGTGAGGAAGAGGACAGCACGCTGTCCGATTTCGTGGCTGACGACAAGGAAGTCACCCTCAGCGACTCGGTCGACCAGACGCTCCTCAAGGAGCAGCTCTCCGAGGCTCTCTCCATCCTTTCCAAGAGGGAGGAGGACGTCATAAGGATGCGCTTCGGTCTTGACGACGGAAATCCCAAGACCCTTGAACAGGTCGGAAAGAAGCTAGGCGTCACCAGAGAAAGGATCAGGCAGATCGAGGCCAAGGCTCTCCGCCGCCTGAGGATCCCTCTCGCCAAGATGGGCTTCTCCGAATACGTAAAATGACATCATGACATGAAAAACTCCTGCCCTCAAGGGCAGGAGTTTTTTGATGCGTTATGGTGTGCTTTTTCAGCTGTTGCCGCCGTCGTGAGCGGAATCATACAGTTCCATGAACAATGCCGCCACTTCCCCTTTGAACTCTGAGTAGTGATCCGGCCACGCCATATAGCTGCTGGCCGTCAGGTACTCCCCGTTCTCCATCTTGATCGACAGACTGAATCCGTGCCCGTCCAGTACGTTTCTGTTGCTGAGCGAGAAGCCGTTCCATTTCTTGACGTTATTGCGTTCGACTATCTCGTCAAGCTTTCTCAGGAAGGACTCGTCCGTTACGAACTCTTCGGCATCCTCTTCGTCGACTCCGTCAAGTCTTATGCGGACCGTGACCTTGCCGTCAGCAAGCTCAGCCTCGTAGGATTCCCCCGAATTCATATAGGAACCTCCGGACGCGCTGAAGCGGAACTTCACTATGGGGGCCATTTTGATCCTTTTCCCTCCTCGGCTTCCGGAATACATGGAAACCCTCATGAAGATCAGGAACGCTATGACGACCGCTACCAGGACCGCTGCGATGATCCCGAGCACCTTAAGCACTCTCATGCAAACGGATTCTCCGTCGGATAGGGCAGGCTCTTGGGTCTGTTGTACTGGATATCACCGATACCCAAGAACTTGAACGCCTCAAACAGAGCGCTTCCGTGATGTCCGAAAGCGACTGCGCCGTGGTGCGGGAATCTCTTGCCGATGAGGACATGCCTGTAGAAGCGTCCCATCTCCGGGATGGCGAACACGCCGATGCCGCCGAAGCTTCCGGTGGCAACGGGAAGGACTTCGCCTTCTGCGATGTAGGAACGAAGAACGCCGTCACTGTCGCACTGCAGACGGAAGAAGGTGATCTCACCGGGGGCGATGTCGCCTTCCAGAGTTCCTCTTGTGAAGTCAGGCTCGGATCCTTCCGGCTCAAGCAGTCTGTGCTGGATGAGCTGATACTTGATAGCTCTGTCTGCGCACATCTTGCAGCTCGGGGTATTTCCGCAGTGGAATCCCATGAATGTATCGGTAAGGGTGTAATCGTATTTGCCCTTGATGCTCTCTTCCCACATGGACTTCGGGACGGAGTTGTTGATGTCGAGGAGCGTCACGGCGTCGGAACTGACGCAGGCTCCGATGTACTCGGAGAGAGCTCCGTAGATATCGACCTCGCAGGACACCGGGATGCCTCTGGATGCGAGTCTGGAGTTCACGAAGCAGGGTTCAAATCCGAACTGCTCCGGGAATGCGGGCCAGCACTTGTCAGCGAAAGCGACATATTTCCTGGCTCCCTTATGCTGCTCAGCCCAGTCAAGAAGGGTGAGCTCGAACTGTGCCATTCTCTCGAGGAGCTCGGGATAATAGCGTCCCTCGCCCATCTCTTTCGCCATGTCGTCGCAGACTTCCTTGATCCTGCTGTCGCCGGCATGCTGTTTGTAGCTGACGAGAAGGTCAAGCTCTGAGTTCTCCTCTATCTCGACACCGAGCTCATAAAGTCCCTTGATGGGGGCGTTGCAGGCGAAGAAGTCCTGCGGGCGCGGTCCGAAGGTGATGATCTTAAGGTTCTTGACACCGATAACGGCTCTGGCTATCGGGATGAACCTGGCTATCATTTCGGCGATATCATCGGCAGTTCCTACAGGATACTCGGGAATGTAGCCGCTGATGTGCCTCATGCCCAGGTTGTATGAGCAGTTGAGCATTCCGCAGTATGCGTCGCCTCTTCCGTTGATGAGGTCGCCGTCGCCTTCTGCGGCTGCTACGAACATGCAGGGTCCGTCAAAATTCTTTGCGATAAGTGTTTCGGGCGTCTCAGGTCCGAAGTTTCCGAGGAAGACGACGAGCGCATTGCACCCTGCCTTGTTGACATCCTCCACGGCCTTGAGCATATCAAGCTCGTTCTCGACAGTCACGGGGCACTCATAGAGTTCGCCCTTATAAGCCTTGACGATGGCTTCTCTTCTCGCGATCGAGAGTCCGATCGGGAAACAGTCGCGGCTAACAGCAACGATTCCCAGTTTTACTTCCGGAATATTCTGCATAACAGCATCTCCTTTTTGTGTGATTGTATTCATTCCGGCCGCATGCCGGATTGATTCCTATTTCCTCATTTCCTTGAACACATCCCTGAGGGCGGGATATATCTTCCTGTACTTCGCGTATCTCTCGGAGTACTTCTCCGCGAGCACCGGATCCGGATACACGGTGTCCTTGACTCTTGTCAGTGCTTCCGCGCATTTCTTGACGTCGGGATACAGTCCGGTACCTACCATGGCGAGCATCGCTCCGCCGTATCCCGGCCCTTCCTCCGTCATGGGGATATCTAGAGGGATATTCAGGACCGACGAGAAGATGGTCTGCCAGAGCCTTGATCTTGCTCCTCCGCCGCAGATCTTTGACCTCTCTATCCTGATCCCAACTGATCTCGCGATCTCGATGTTGTCCCTGATGGCGAATGCTACCCCTTCCAGAACTGCCTGCACCATATCAGCTCTTGTGGTGTTCATGCTCATTCCCATGAACACGCCTCTGGCGTCGGTATCGTTGATGGGGCTGCGTTCTCCCATGAGATATGGAAGGAAGAACACTTCGTTCTCCCCGAGACGTGCGGGATCTATCTCGTCCTGCACCGCCTGATAGTCCTTCTCTCTTATGATCTCATCGCAGAACCACTTGTTGCATGATGCAGCGGAGAGCATGCATCCCATGAGATGGTAGTTTCCGTCGGCGTGCGCAAAAGAGTGCAGCGCGTTGTCCATATCCTGGCCGAACACCTCGGAAGATATAAATACCGTTCCGGAAGTCCCGATGGAGATGTTGCAGTTTCCGTCTCCGACCGTTCCGGTCCCGACGGCTGCCGCGGCGTTGTCTCCCGCTCCGGCTACTACCCTGACTCCCGCAGGAAGAGAGAGCGCGGTAGCTATCTCCGGCTTCAGGGTCCCTATGACTTCATAGCTCTCAAAGAGCGAGGGCATCTGATCTTCCCTGACCGAACAGATGTCGAGCATCTCCCTGGACCATCTTCTATTTCTGACATCCAGCAGGAGCATTCCCGACGCGTCCGAATAGTCACAGGAATGTACACCGGTGAGCTTGTAGTTTATATAGTCCTTTGGAAGCATGATCTTGCTTATCCTTGCGAAGTTCTCCGGCTCGTGCTTCTTCATCCAGAGAAGCTTCGGCGCCGTGAATCCCGCGAAGGCTATGTTGGCGGTATAGCCGGAGATCACGTCCCTGCCGACAGTGTCGTTGAGATATTCGACTTCCTCTGAAGTCCTTCCGTCGTTCCAGAGGATGGCGTCGCGGATTATCTCGTCTCCAGAATCGAGGACGACAAGTCCGTGCATCTGCCCTCCGCAGCCTATCCCCGCGACTTGGGACCTGTCGATCCCGCTCAGGAGCTCCTCCGCCCCGATGAGGCACGCGCTCCACCAGTCCATGGGGTTCTGCTCGCTCCAGCCCGGATGCGGCATGGAGAGCGGGTATTCTCTTGTCACGCTGCGCTTTATCGTCCCGGCTTCGTCCACAAGAAGCAGCTTCATTGCGGAAGTGCCCAGGTCAATGCCGATATAATACATCCGACCCCTCCTTCCGAGCAAAATCACAGTTTTCCATTCTAATATATTGTATTCTTTTTATCCTTTTCTGAGCATCTTTTCGCCTGTACAAAATAAGCTTCAGAAATTGGTCATTTTCACTATTATTGATCGCTTCTGCGCAGTAAAAAGACGATAAAAGTGTAAATAATCGCGGAGTCGGGTCTGTATAAACCTATTGTGATATATCACAATACAATTTTAAGAAATTGTACGCTGTTCGCAGCAGAAGATGTTATTGAAATAATTACTTTTTTGCGGTGTAATAACCATTGGTACGATTAGAAAGGAGCCCTAGAATTAATGGTTAGTTACAAAGTCAAAATCGCTATCGCTCCATGCCGCCGCAATATGCCTAACATGAACGTCCCCGGACGCAACGGTCAGGTCAGAAGGCGCGCGATGTGGGGCAGGGAAGCCGCTCTTGATGTCAAGAATCAGGTTCTCCCTTATATCTTTGAGAATTTCGCAAATGAACATGTGGAATTCGTCACACTCGACGGCTGGGATGAAGACGGCATCATGTACGATTATTCCCAGGCTGATTCCATCGCCGATTATCTGAAGGCTCAGAAACCCGATGCCCTGTTCATCCTCAACCTGAACTTCGGCAGCGAGGAAGTAGCCGGCAGAGTCGCAAAGCTCATGAACCTCCCCACCCTTCTGTGGGCAGTTCAGGATGAGTATTTCGGCGATCCCGACGCCACCGACCTTCATGACGAAGCCTGCGGCGGACGTCTTCTTGACGCCCAGTGCGGCATGTTCGCGATCTCCAAGATCCTCCAGAGATATCAGGTCAAGTTCACACACATCCCCACCTGCCGCGTGACCGATGAGGTCTTCAAGCAGGGTCTCGAGGATTTCGCAGCTGTCACCTGCATGCTCAAGAACTGGAAGAACATGCGTCTGATGCAGCTCGGTAACCGTCCTCTTGCTTTCACCAGCATGATGTTCAACGAAGATGAGCTTCTTGAAAAGTTCGGCATCGAAGTGTTCCCGCTCTCCGGACCGGAAGCATCCAGAAGACTCCTTGAAGTCAGAGAGAGACGCGCAGACGAGCTTCAGGGCATCGTCGACAAGTTCCTCACGTTCTTCAAGGCCGGAGACATCGAGGAAGCAAGGAATTCCGAAGCGCTCAGGAACTCAGCAGCCTGCTATCTGTTCTACAAAGAGCTCTTCGAGACGACCGGCGCCTCCGCAATTGCCTGCGACATGAGCTTCTCAAGGGCTATCGGGCCCAGCTCCACAGCTGACATCCAGATGCTCGCCAACGAAAACAAGTTCGTCATGTTCGAAGGCGACATGCACGGCGGAATCACAGAGGTCCTCCTCTCCAGCGCCGTGTTCGGCGAGAAGCTCCCGTTCTTCGGTGAGTTCACCGCGAACCATCCTACCAATCCCAACGCAGAGCTGATCTGGCACACCGCCGTGTATCCGCCCTCCATTGCCGGGACTGACAATGTTGACCCCTATATCATCAACAGCGGCTGGGGCGCACAGACCGGCTTCGAGGTAAAGAAGGGTGACTATTCCATCGCCCGCTTCGATACCATGAACGGCAAGTATTCCATGCTCATCGGTGAGTTCAAGGCTGTTGACGGCCCGTTCACCAAGCAGCACTACATCTGGGGCGAGTTCAAGGATTGGCACAAGTTCGAGCAGGCCACAGTTTACGGCCCCTATGTCCACCACATGGTGGAGATGGAAGGCGGCCCCCACGTCACCAGACGTCTTAAAGAGTTCTGCCGCTATGCAGGAATCTACGCGGACGTACCGGATGAGAGAGACACCCCCTTTGCTCCTTATTTCTACGAGACGAAATAACCTCCTCATTATGAGAAAGCCGCTCCGGCATATGCCGGGGCGGCTGTTTTTTGTCACGTTTTTCCTTTTTCAGTAGAGTTCCTCTGCCAGCTCTGTCGCCCTGCGGCGTATCCTCTGCCTGACCAGCTCATCCTCTATCGCTTCATCGAGTCTGTAATCGATCTGGAACAGGACATCCATCATGAGCACGGCGAATGCCGCCGCATCCTCATCGGTGTCCGTCCCCGCCGGCAGTTTCTTCACGGAGGTTCTGTACTGCCAGAGCTTCCTGACCATATAGAACAGAGAGAAATAGGTCTCTGCCGATTCGCGTGTGCCTTTCGGGAAGAGCATCCTCCCTTCTTCAGGCTCAAGAATCCCGTTTCTGCTCTCATGATCGAAGCGGCTGTCCGGCGCGGAGCTTATCTCGGGGTGACGCATTCCCAGCAGGTCTGACGCGCTGGCAGCAAGCCTGTAGAACCTGAACACCGGCTGCGATTCCTTCATCTGCTTCTCATAGCGCCGTATGAGTGCCTGCGGACTCATGACGGCAACGGTCCCTGAACCTCCGAGACTGTCCGCTATGTTCTCGCCCTCATAGTCGAACAGAGAGAAGAACTCTTTTCCGTCGATACGGTCAAGAATGACCTCTACGTTGAACTTCTCCCCGGATGCGGACTCGCTCTTCAGCTCACGTATATCTGCGGACCAGTCGGGAAATATCCTCTCCTTTGACGTATTCCACATCTCAACAAAACGGTTCTCTTCCATTCCGGTTGCTCCATCCATTTTTCTTTAATTATAACCTCAGTCCTGTCCGGATGGAATTCGTCTGTTCCGCCGATCGGCGTGTTATTGTGTTTGTTGTTAAAGCATCTCCCGTATGCTATCTTTTAAGTTGCTGAAACTATTCGCTCCAGAGGTGGAAAAATGGAGAAGAGATATACATTCAAAGACGGCTCCGTATTCGAAGGCCCGCTCGGTCCGAACGGCCTTCCGGAAGGTATCGGCATCAGGCGCTGGGACAGCGGCCGTTCTCTCGAGGGCAGCTGGAAGAACGGCGTTCTTTCCGGCCCGGGAGTCCTCAGATACAACGATAACGCCTATTACGAAGGCTCCCTGAACGACACCGTCCGTCAGGGTGATGGCGTCATGCATTATGAGAACGGCTATACCTTCTCAGGCACCTGGGACAATGACAGGCGCGTATACGGCACGCTCGCCTTCCCCGACGGCGTGACATCCATCACCGGGAACTACAGGGATGACCGCATGAACGGGATGCAGACCGTGCAGCTGCGCAACGGTTACAGGATCATCGCCAACTGGGCGAACAACCGCTTTGACGGAGGCAGCGGCATAATCAGGTGCCCTGACGGTGTCGAGTATGAGGGAGACATCACCGATGAGGACAGCTGGAGACCTCAGGGCAGGGGTATCCTTACCGATGCCCGCGGCACCCGTTACGAGGGCGAATGGGACGGCTTTACAAGGACCGGCATCTACAAGGTCCGCTTCAGGGACGGCCGGGTAGTAACTGCGGAATACAATCATGACCTCCTTATACGTGTCATCTCCATGGGGAACGATCCTGTGCCGGTAGCCATGAACGCTGACGGAAGCACTGAGGATGCCCGTTTGCCCGAGCCTGAGACGGAACATCTGACTGATGATCCCGCTCCCGCGGAAGAAACAGCTGAGAAACCGCGCATAGAAGCCCCGGAGGAAGGTGTGCTCAGGGTCGCGGAAGATCCTCTGGACAGCAGCTATTCACCTGAGATCCAGGAGCTGTTCGGTGATGTCATCGGCATGCATGAGATCAAAAGGACACTTGACAGCATATTCAAGCGGTTCAAGGTGGACGCGCTCAGAAGAGAGCGTCTCGGCATAGAAGCTTCCAAGAGAGGCGTGAACTTCATCATCTGCGGCAACCCGGGAACAGGCAAGAGCACCGTCGCGAGGATCATCGGAAAGATGCTGTTCCGGACCGGGATACTCCCCTCCGACACCTTTATCGAGACAGACAGGTCGGGGCTCGTCGGAGCCCATATCGGTCAGACCGAAGACAACGTTAAGAAGATACTTGAGAGCGCCAGAGGCGGGACTCTTTTCATAGATGAAGCCTATGAGCTTTTCGAGGAGGACGCCTCCGTGGATTTCGGCCACATCGCGCTGGATGCTCTTCTTAAGGACATGGAGGACCACAGGGGCGAGTACTGTCTGATCTTCGCCGGTTACCGCGGACGGATGGATGACATGATACAGAAAGCGAACCAGGGACTTGCCGGGCGCTTCGACTACAGGCTCAACATTGCCGATTACAGCATGGAGGACCTCCTTAATATCCTCGTGTCGATGGCTGCGAAACAGAACTACTATATCAGGGAGGAAGCCCGCGAGATCATTCTGCGGGAATTTTCAAAGCAGAAGGTAGATGACAGGTTCGATAACGGCAGATGCTCAAGAAGGATTCTGGACAGAGCCATCGAGAGACAGGCTGAGAGGCTCTCCGCCAATATGGAGGAGATCCGCGACGAGGATCTGTGGACGCTCCTTCCGGAGGACTTCGGGACACTGTCGATTGATGAGGAGACTCTGCAGGACAGCCTGAGCAAGCTTGATGCTCTAATAGGGCTTTCTTCCGTAAAGAAGGAAGTGCGTACCATGACTGACCTCATGACCGTATGGAACGAGAGCCGCAAACGCGGTCTGTCGACTGCGGACAGCGGCTACACCATGAATCTGGTGTTCACCGGAAATCCCGGGACCGGAAAGACCACGGTTGCGAGGCTCATAGGCGAGATCTACTATCACATAGGTCTACTGAAGCGCGCCGACACATTCGTGGAATGCACGAGAGCCGACCTGATCGGAGAGCATATGGGCGAGACTGCCCCCAAGGTCAAGGAAAAGGTCCAGAGCGCTCTCGGAGGTATACTCTTCATTGACGAGGCATATTCCCTCGTGAGCGATGAGCAGGACAGCTACGGAAGAGAAGCCGTGGCGACGCTGGTATCGGAGATAGAGAACCACCGTGACAACCTCGCTGTCATACTCGCCGGCTACACCGATGAGATGGAGGAGTTCCTCTCCACCAACCCCGGTCTGAACAGCAGATTCCCGAAAAGGCTCGAGTTCCCGGACTACACCGCGGAGGAGCTTACTGAGATGTTCCGCTACAATATGAAGAAGCGCGGATACATCCTCGATGTGGACGAAGAGACTCTGGCAGGCTGGATCGGGATCGAATCCCAGAAGCCTGATTTCGGAAACGGAAGAGGCGTACGGAACCTCTGTGACAGGACGATCGAACGGCAATCTGCCCGGATCGCCTCTTCGGAGGACATGGCTTCCCTGACCGATGAGGAACTTTTAACTATCACGGACAGCGATATCCTCGCCGGCTGAGATCACGTTAAAAATCTGAAAACTATTTTAAAATTCAGTATTGAAAAATCAGCGTGCAAATGTGAAAATATTCCTTGTTAAATTTGCGATATCCAACCTAAATGACGGAGGAAAAACATGAGAGTCGTAATTCAGGACAACTATGACAAGATGTGCAAATGGGCAGCTGATTATATAGCCAACAAGATCCGCAGCCATAAGGAAGACAGGCCGTTCGTGCTCGGGCTCCCCACCGGCTCGTCACCGATAGGAGTTTACAAGGAGCTCGCCAGAATGAATCAGGCGGGAGAGCTCTCTTTCGCGAACGTAGTCACGTTCAATATGGATGAATATCTCGGTCTCCCCCACGAGCATGACCAGAGCTACTGGTACTTCATGCACGACAATTTCTTCGACCATCTCGTAGACATGAAGCCCGAGAACATCAACATCCTCAACGGCATGACCGATGATCCTGAAGGAGAATGCGCTCGCTACGAGGAGAAGATCGCTTCCTACGGCGGAATAGATCTGTTCATGGGCGGCATCGGCGTCGACGGCCATATCGCATTCAACGAGCCGTTCACATCCCTGACATCCAGGACCGGAGTCAGGAACCTCACGACCGACACCCGCATCGTCAACTCCCGCTTCTTCGGGAACGATCCTGAGAAGGTACCCTCCCAGGCACTTTCAGTCGGAGTAGGCACAGTGACCGACTCCAAAGAGGTCCTGATTCTCATCAACGGCCACAACAAGGCAAGAGCGCTTGCGGCTGCGGTAGAAGGCAGCGTCTCCCACAAGTGGACATGCTCAGCCCTCCAGATGCACAACGGCGCGATCATCGCCTGCGATGAAGCTGCCTGCGGCGAACTGACTGTAGACACTTACAAGTATTTCCTCGACATCGAGAAAAACGAGAGACTTTGATCCTATTTTAAGAACAGCGAGGAGCGTTCCGGCGGAACGCTCCTCGCTTTCTTATAGTTAATGTCTTTCCTACTTCAGAATTCTGAAGATGATATACAACACCGCGACTGCAGCGAGCAGCAGCAATAGTCCGGATGACACTATGCCTTTCCTCATCGGCCGGTCAGCCAGCACTTTCATGAGCTGTCCTCCCGCAGACTCATCCTCCCGGACCTCAGCCTCGAATCCGCCTTTCCCGTTTCTTCTGTATCCAGTGCCGACAGGAGCTTTGAGGAACGCGGCAATATCGGGATTCGCCTTTATCAGATCATCCATCCTGACTTCGGTCATGCAGTCAGGTTCCATAAAATACAGAGGGCTCTCGTTTCCGGAGAGGAATCTCCATCCGCTGTCACGCTCTGTGCGTCCTTCCTCCCGGAACATGTATCCTATCGGTTCCCCGCCTTCCGCGACCGGTCTGCTCGCAAGCGCAAATACTTCTTTCCCGTCCAATCTTCTCCTCCTGCCGGCCATTACAATGATTTACTATTTGTTGATTTATAAATAATAGATCCGTTTTGTAGTTTATGTTTTATCTCTGAGGATATTATAACCCTGCCATCCCGGCACTGACAGCATCATTCCCTCTCTCCGGTCCCGGTATACGACGCATATGCTCCCGCAGTGTGTTATACTTCTTTCTGAAAGAGAGGATGACACATGGCTGACTATAAAGAGATCTATTTTGCGGGAGGCTGCTTCTGGGGGACTGAGAAGGCGTTCCAGTATCTGCGCGGCGTCGTTGACACCACCGTAGGCTACGCTAACGGAACGGTAGCTTCTCCGTCGTACGAACTGGTAAAGACGAACACCACCGGTCACAGGGAGACCGTAAAGGTCGTGTATGACCCTGACGTGATCAGCCTGAACAAGCTCCTTACAGCTTATTTCTTGATCATAGACCCGACCGTGAGCAACAGACAGGGTCACGACATCGGGAGCCAGTACCAGACCGGAGTCTACTATGTCGACGAGGAATCCGGTAAAGCGGCAGAGGAAGTCTTTGAGGAGAAGCGCAGGCAGTTCTCCCCGTTCTGCGTCGAGCTCGCTCCGCTGTCATGCTTCTATGACGCTGAGGAATACCATCAGGATTACCTGGTCAAGAACCCGTCCGGTTACTGCCATATCTCACGCAAGGAATATGACAGAGTCAAGGCTCTGAACGATACAGACTGAACATACAGCATCCGCATTTCAGAAGCGGCTGATGCCGTAAAGCATCGGTCGCTTTTATTTTGTCCGAACCGTTCCGGAACGCGTTGCAGCAGGCTTCAGTGTTGTGCTTGCATGCTTTAACGTGGTAGTATGAGAACAGTAATAAAACAGAGGTGAATAAAGTGCTTAAGTATAACAAGAACGATCCCAAAAGCCCTGCCATCTTTTATATCTACTATTTTGTAGTGTATTTCGGAACTGCGATACAGGGCAGTTTCCTGACACTGTACCTGACCGAATCCGGCCTGCCCGTCAAAACAATAGGTCTTCTCAACGGCATCATACAGATCATGTCGCTTTTCGTCCTTCCGATACTCGGCAGGATAGCTGACAGAGCTTCCACCAAGAACAAGGTCCTTTGTACGGAGCTTGCATGTGCCATCACCATTCTTTTCCTGATGAGCAGGGCAAGGAACCTGATCATAATCTGCGTATTCAGGATACTCTACGCGATGTTCTTCACGCCGATATCCAGCGTCTACGAGACAATAACCATGGAGTTCTGCAGGAAGAACGGATGGGAGTTCGGTCCCATCAGAATGAGCGGAACGATCGGCTACTCGATCATGTCCTTCGCATCCGGTTTCGGCCTCAAGGGAAATATCGCCGCGATCTTTCCGATGCTGATAGCCAGCTATACCATGACTTTCATGATCGCTTTGTTTCTGCCCCGGTCTTCCAGGGTGGAGCGCGTCGTCGTCTCCCCCAACGAGGGTTCTGACACCAAGAGGGTGTTTGCCGTCCTTAAGGACCGTCAGGTGAGGAACGTGATGATCATGTTCTTTGTCTATTCTCTGGCAAGCTCCGTAAACAACACCTATTTCGGCAACTACGCCCAGGAGCTCGGAGGAGATTATGCCATCATAGGCATAGCTCACGCGGTGCTCGGGCTCTCAGAACTTCCCTTCCACCTCGGTCCCGGAAAGAGATGGCTGCAGAGGATAGGTGTGGAACGCTCCATGCTGGTCGTTCTCGCAGTCGGTACCTTCAGATGGACCATCTGCGCGCTCACCAATGACCCGTGGGTCCTGACTGCTACGATGGCTCTGAACGGCATCCAGCTGGTACCGGTCATCATCGGCATGGCGCAGTTCCTCTATGATCACGCTCCAGAAGACCTCAAGGTCACAGCCCAGACCAGCCTCAGGCACTCGGTACAGGTCATAGCCGTACTTGTTGCGGACTTTGTCGGAAGCGGACTTCATCATGTTTTCGAGACGGTCGGGGTGCATCCGATCAAAGGTCTTTATGTCTGCCTTATCCCCCTTTGCCTTCTGGGGATCGTCCTCGGCGCAACTTCTATCAAGAAAAGCGAGTCCTGAACCCTTCCCGGTTCAGCATTCAGCAAATAAAAACTAACTATCAAAGGCGGTGTTGCAGGTGAATGTCATAGAATCGATCAACAGTTTCCTCAACGGAATAGTATGGGGATGGCCGACCATGATACTTCTCGTCGGAACGGGCATCTACCTTTCTGTAAAGATGGGACTTCCCCAAATAACCAGATTCAGGCTGATGATGAGCACCTGCCTCGGCAAGAGCAGGTCCGGTGATTCCGGCAAGGGATCGGTACCGCCTCTGCAAGCCCTAGCTACAGCTCTGGCCGCTACCGTAGGCACCGGCAATATCGTCGGCTGTTCAGGCGCGATTATCTCCGGCGGACCCGGCGCAGTGTTCTGGCTCTGGGTCAGCGGCATCTTCGGCATGTGCACGAAATTCAGCGAGGTGACGCTCGCCATAAAGTACCGCAGGAAAAACGATGCGGGTGAAAACGTGGGCGGCCCGATGTATTACATAACCGACGGTCTCGGAAAGAGCTGGAAATGGCTGGCCGTGATCTTCGCGGTCGCAGGCACGGTGGCTTCTTTCGGCATAGGCTGTCTCAGCCAGATCAGTTCCATGGTCACCGCCATAAACACCGCCATTACCTCATTCATCCCGCAGGCAGCTGAAAAGAGCAGTGTGATATCTCTCGTTATAGGCATAGTCTCCGCAGCAGCCCTGGCCCTTGTCATCGTGGGCGGCATCAAGAGGATAGCTCATGCCGCCGAGGCTCTGATACCGCTCATGAGCGTCATCTATATCGTGTGCGCGGTGATCGTCATCGCCGCTCACATCACATCGCTCCCATCCGTCATAGTATCGATATTCAGGGGCGCTTTCACACCCAAGGCGGTGATAGGCGGAGCGGTCGGCATTACTCTCAAGAATGCCGTCAGCAGCGGTCTCGGCCGCGGCCTGTTCTCCAACGAAGCCGGCCAGGGATCAGCCCCGATAGCTCATGCCGGTTCCGATACTGAGGACCCGGTCGAGCAGGGACTGTACGGCATGCTTGAAGTCTTCTTCGACACGATAGTGATATGCACCATCACATGCCTCGCTGTTCTTATGAGCGGCGTCGGGATTGAGTATGTGACAGGCGACAAGAACGTCCTGCCGATCGATGCGTTCGCCACAGTATTCGGAGACAAGTTCGGCAGCCTGTCAGTTGCGGTGTCCCTGCTGCTGTTCGCCTTCACGACAATGATCACCTGGTCTCTGTACGGGGTCAGATGTCTCGAGTTCCTTACGGGCAGCCGCAGATTCTCCGGTATATACAAAATCGTCTTCATCGCCGCCGTTGTATACGGTGCGACAGTTCCGCTCGGCCTCGCATACAGGATCTCTGACACGCTGAACGGGATAATGACGATACCGAACCTTGTAGCAGTTCTCGGACTCTCGGGTACCGTGACCGCTATGGCAAAGAATTATTTCGCCCGAAAGAAATAAATATGACCTCTATGGTCTGAGAAAGGCAGTTCAAAATGACAGATGTAAAGGAAAAGGTCCTTCTCGGCGGCGTGATGCAGAAGATACACTACGTCACCGATGATCCCTCAAAGCCCGTCCTGCTCTTCCTGCACGGAGGTCCGGGCGTCTGCAACCGCCACGACATCATGACGCATCACAGAGATCTTCTGGACACCTTCACCGTGGTCACATGGGACCAGCGAGGTTCCGGCGGATCATACTGGGGAGTGTCTGAAGACACTCTTACTGTCGAAAGGCTGACCGATGACGCCGCTGAACTCACGGAATGGCTGTGCAGAAAGTTCGGCAAGGACAAGATATTCGTCATAGGAGGCAGCTGGGGCAGCGAGCTAGGAGTATGGCTCATAAGCAGATACCCGGAAAAGATTGCGGCTCTGTTCGGCTTCGGCCAGGTAGTGGACAATACCCGCAACGAAGAGATCAGCTATGATTTCACGCTGAGAGCAGCAAAGGAAGCCGGGGATGAGGAATCAGTCAGAAAGCTTGAGAAGGTAGGTCCTCCCGTGACCGGCCAGTACAAGGGCGGGTTTGACGGCATGATGGTGCAGCGCCGCATCCTTATGAAGTACGGCGGCTACTCAAAAAAAGAGGGCAAGGACAACTACTGGGATGCCATGGTCGTTCCGATGCTCAGGTCCCGCGAATACAGCCTCAGCGATATCGTCGGACTGGTTCTCGGATACAAGAGAGTCCTTAAGGCTATGTGGGAAGAGATCGGTCCTACCTGTTTCCCGAAAACATGCACAAGGTTTGACACGAGATTCTATATCTTTGACGGAAGGCTCGACATGAACACGCCGTCTGAGCTCGTGGAGGACTGGTACAATATGATAGAAGCCCCTGACAAGGAGCTGGTCTGGTTCGAAGATTCAGGGCACAATCCGATGAACGATGAACCTGATAAGTTCAAGCGCATGCTAAGGGAAAAATGCCGCAAGGTGATGGAACAGGAAAACTGCGTCATCTGAACTCAATACCAAGGAGAAGAATAATGATATACAGTGATTTCAACGGAATAAAGCTTTCCAGACTGGGATTCGGCTGCATGAGGTTCGCGATGGACCCCGCCACAGGAACCATAGATCAGGAAAAGGTCAACACAATGTTCGATCTGGCCATCGAGAACGGAGTGAATTACTTCGACACCGCCTACCCTTATCTCGGCGGCAACTCTGAGATAGCCGTTGCTGAAGCTCTCAGAAAATACCCGAGAGACAGTTACTATCTCGCGGACAAATTCCCGGGGCATTCTCTTCCCGGTCCGGTCGACAACATAGCCCTGTTCAACGTGTCCCTGAGAAAATGCGAGACCGACTACTTCGATTTCTATCTTCTGCACAACATCAACGAATGGTCTGTCAAGATATATGAGAGCGAGGAATACCATATCATTCCCGACATCCTGAAACTCAAGGAAGAGGGCAGGATCAGGCATCTCGGATTCTCGTTCCACGGCGGTCCCGAGCTTCTTGAGTATCTGCTCAACAAATATGAGGGAATGTTCGAGTTCGTTCAGATCCAGTGCAACTATCTCGACTGGACTCTGCAGAATGCTAAAAGAAAGTATGAGATCATAACCGAGCACGGACTCGGTGTCTGGGTCATGGAGCCCTGCAGAGGCGGCAAACTTGCTGTCCTGTCGGATGAGAACTCCGCAAAGCTCAAAGCTTTCCGTCCGGACGCTTCAGACGCCTCATATGCTTTCCGATTCCTGCAGGGCCTGGATAACATAAAGATGGTACTGTCGGGAATGAACGAGGTCTCTCAGGTAGAGGACAACCTGAACACCTTCAGGGAATATGATCCTCTCACTGAGGAAGAAAAGGACACACTGTCCGAGATAGCAGAGAGCCTCAAGAAAGGCGTGCCATGCACCCAGTGCAGATACTGCTGCGCCGGATGTCCCATGGAACTGGATATTCCTTATCTTCTGGAATGCTACAACGATTACAAATATGCCGCGACGACCACCGCCTCAGTGCGCATAGACGGACTTCCGGAG
The DNA here is from genome assembly GCA_017513135.1 of Oscillospiraceae bacterium. Taxonomy (GTDB): domain Bacteria; phylum Bacillota; class Clostridia; order Oscillospirales; family Ruminococcaceae; genus RUG11783. The sequence continues at coordinate 48,416 of JAFWDH010000001.1, read as the reverse complement.
GAGAAGAGGCCCTCTGCCTGCATAGGCTGCGGCCAGTGCGCGCATGCGTGTCCGCAGGGCATCGATGTGCCCGCGGCACTCGCCGAGCTGGCTGAGATGTATGCCTCGGGCCCCAAGTGGTCAGAAGAAGCCCGTCCGAGGCACGAATCCATCAGAAGAGATCTCGGTACTGAATGATCTGAAACAGTTGAATACAGAAAGAGAGAACCGTCAGTTTGACGGTTCTCTCTTTATATCAGGCTGTTCAGTCAACTAAAGATCCGCAGACAGGGCAGAACCTTCCGGTCACGACGGATCCGCAGCTCGGACATCTTCTGGTGCCGGAAGCTGACTTCGTCTCGTTCAGTTTCTTGTCCTTAGGCCAGGAGACTTTATACGACAGTTCCTTTACAAGGGTCTGGCCTCCGGGCACGGAGAACGAGCCAGTCACTATTCCGGTCTTGTCATCCATCTCCATTCCGGACAGTTCCTTCACCTCGACAGTTATGTCCTTCTCACGGGATACCGGGACCTGATCCGAGAGCTTGACTGTCATCTCACTGCCGGAGATGTTGGTGATCCTGGTCTCGAACACATGATCCACTGTTCTCAGTCCCTTGAGGAATGCATTGGAGGCCTTTCTGGAGACTTCCTTCCTGCTGAGCTTGATCCTTTCCTCCTCGCCGAGAGTGATGACGATTTCTTCCTTTGTGAGATCGGGGTCGACAGAGACCGTACCGAGGTACTTATCCCTGAGGAACACCCCTGCGTTCACCCTGGTCGTGAACGGAATGTCCTCTGTCCTGACTCTGGCAGTCAGGAATGCTCTGGTGTCTGCTGAAGGGGCAGCGGCTACCTCATACTTCGCCGGGATCTGATAGCTCTGCAGATCCGCTACTGTCCCGTCATAGTTGTCCAGAATATCCCTCTTTCCGGGGATGATGTACTCCGTCATCGTGTCATCATCGCTGACCTCCGCGTCGTCTGTAACGATGCGCATATCCGCGCTGGCCATAGCCATCATCGGAGCTTCCATTGCTTCTTCCGTTTCGAAACTCTGGGCTTTCATCATTCCTGCTCTGGGGGCAGCGCCGGCGCCCATAAACGCGTTCATCCTGAGCATCGGCTGTTCAGTCCGGAAATCCAGATAAACAGGTCCGAGTTCCGGCAGCGTGCTTCCCGATGCGGGGTTTCCGGTAAACAGGCTGACGGAGACGCCGAGCCAGTCCTCGCCTGTATGCTCGGTTATCTTTGCCTTCAGCCGGACATCGACGGGTCCTTCACCATCCGTATACATTTCATATACAGGGCTCCATTCCGCCGCGTCGTCAAAGTATCTCAGTTCAAACGGGCAGGAGCCCGTTCTTTCCGTTGTGATATCAACTATCACCGCCGGCAGCTCCTCTTTTTTGAGGGCTTCTTCCTTTTGCTTCTCAAGCTCGTCTTTCTTCTTCTTTCCCTCAAGGATCTGTCCGTACAGGCTCTCTATCCTTTCAGGAAGCTTCTCTATGTACTCCTGCACCTCTGATGGTGACTGAGCCGACCGGTTCGTGAAATCGCCGTTGGATTTCCACATATCGATCTGCATCTCGCGGATACCTATCTGCCTCTCTATCTCATCGATCTGCCTCTGCAGGGCATCCGACTCCTTCTCATCCAGATTGTCTCCGTATGTTTCGAATCTCTGATTGGTGCATTTGATGCCGTCGCTGCTGAAGAGCCGCACTGTATCAAGCCTTGCGCTCTGTGTAAGTCCCAGGACATACAGTTTCTGTGTCCCTTCCGACAGCTGGGCCGTTCCCCTTCTGATGACTTCCGCACCCCTGCGGTACACGCTCACGTTTTCCACTCTGGTCGTCAATACGTTCATCGTCTGTTCCTCCGAACTACCGTTACAAAGACTGTTGATATGATCAATGGAGATATCTCACTCCGTATATGCTGCTTAGTGCGCTGTCGCTGAAAACGAGCCAGTTGTCACCGTCGTCAGTATAGCCTACGACGTTGTTACTATCCCCGTTCGGGTCAACTGTATCCAGCACCTCGACTTTACCGTTTGAGAATCTCATGTTGTAGGTCACATCTCCGCGGGTATGTCTGATCTCCCCGTCATAGTGACCCTCGTTCACAGTGCCGGTTATCACCCCTGTAGGCGCCTCTCCGGGACCGTCTCCGTAGTCCAGTTCCCTGAACTCGCCTTTCGGGTCGTTCTCCGCCCACACGGATTCAAAGAACTCGTAAGAAGCGCTGCCTGAACTGGCTGACGAGATGAAGTAAGTCCTGGCTTCACCGTTCCTGACCCTTCCGGAACTGAGCCCTCCCACATACACCTGAATGCTGCTGCCGTCAGTGTTGAACTCCGTTCCGCTCTCTCCCCCGTCATCCGGGAATCTTACCGGCACGTTCCCGTCTCTCTCCCTGAACTCAGTGAGAAGCGGGTAAGCTTCTTCCAGCATCCGGAATACAGAAGCATGGTCAGATCCGGCATCCGCAGTCTTTATCGTTTCTGCGATCTCGCTCAGCTTCGCGCTCAGGGTTTTAAGCTGATACACATTGTCTGTCTCATGCCTTATCCGCTCAATGCTGTTCTGAGGAAGGTCAGAAGAAGCCTGTTCCAGGAGCGCATCGACTTCAGTTTCGGTTCCCTGCTCTGCCAGGTACAGCGCCCACGACCTGTACGCAGTCTCCAACACATCGATATTCTGCTCCGTGGCGTCCGGTTTTATGACAAAAAGCGTCTTCGCTTCCTCCACACCGGTCTCGAACCGGCCGCTCATGTACGCGGCGGCTGAAAGATCCGCGACTGTTCCGTAAAGCTCATCAAGTCCAGCCAGCACAACTTCTGAATCTTCGTGTATCACAAGGGCTTTGTGATAGATCTCCGCAGCCTCTGTATAGCTTCCTGTCTCATACGCCGTGCGGGCTTTTTTTATGTAACGTTTGAAACGGCTCTCGGGAAGATTGTTGTAGACTAGCACTCCGACCGCTATAAAGACCACCGCAGCTATTATCGCGGCGACTGTCCTGATCCCGCTCTCCTCCGGATCGTCTGTTTCTTCGTCATCGTCCGGCCGTTCTTCACCCGTCAGACCGGTGCCCGGCAGAAGGTCATCCCCCGGAGTCTCCCTGGCCTGTTCAGGAGCCGTATCCGGGTCTTCCCCACCTATCCGGGACATAACGTCCGGTTTTCCGGACAGAGCCGGTCCTTTATCAGTCAGAGCCATACCGCATTGCAGACAGACCGCGTTCCCCTCAGGTATCGTCTGTCCGCAGTTAGGACACTGCATCCTGTACCACCTCCGCTCAGAAGTATTCCCGCTTTCTCAGACAGAATTACGGTGTTGTATCTCAGTACACGTACGGCAGTCCGGTCCTGTCTTTGACCGCCTCGTCATCCATACCGATCCAGTCCCATCTGTCGCTGGTATATCCTACTACATCTATGGTCCCGTCAGACTCCTCTTCCTCCAGTAACTCCGGATGTCCCGAGGTATAGGTCAGATAGAAGGTGTCCTCACCGTCCGGTGTTATGGTCCTCTGACCTTCGAACAGTCCGTCGACCAGCTGTCCGTCGGTTACGTAATCCACTCCGTCGGCAGGGCTGCTTCCGTAGCAGGATGCGGAGAAATTCCCGTGCGGCTGGTTCCATCTCCATCCGCAGGTATAGTACCAGTACTCTCTTCTGTCTCCGGAATACAACATCACATATGAAGCTGCCGTTCCCGTCCTCTCGCCGTACTCATCAAATTCACCGATATATATCTGCAGCGCATTGCCCTCCTCGTAGTAGAAGGCTGCTTCCGCCCCGAGCGGATTGGAACCGGTCCTTACCGGGAAAGTGCCGCCCTGCGCAGCGTACTCTGCGATATCTGTGACCATCTCATCCATAAGGCTCAGGATATAACTGCGGTCTTCTGCCGCATTCAGTTCCAGGCACCTGTCTCCCATCCTTGTGAAATAGCCACTGTAGCTGATCCTTGCCCGGGTATCTCTGACAACTGCAGCGATCCTGTCATAGCCGCTTTCAGAGAGTTCCGTTCTGGCTATCGTGAGCACCTGGTCAACGTCATTTTCATTTCCGCCCACTACTGCAGCGGAAGCCCAGGCGGAAAGTATCCTCTCCACCACGATCGCAGCATCACCTGCTTTCTCCGGATTTATCTGTTTCAGAAGCTTTGCCTTTTCCAGCGCCTGCTCAAACTGGGACCTCTGAGCGAGATCATCAGCCTCCGTTGAGACTACGTTCCAGTACTCACGCAACTTATCGGAAGCTATCGGCGAATCGGGCCTTATCTCAAGAGCCAGATTGTACTCTGCCGCGGCAGCAGCGATATCCCCCTGCTGAGCCGCTTTATCGGCGCGACGCAGATGACGTGTATAAACGTTTTCGGGCAGGCTGAGATAGTACCACAGGAAACCTGCGATCGCTGCAGCGATTGCAAGGAACGCTATGAGACTTCCCTTCCTCTTCCTGTCCGCAGCCTTCTTGTCTTCCATCCCCTGATTTACCTTGATGGGCTCCGAAGTGGAAGGCGAATCAGTCTTTACAGAGGAAATGATGTCTTCCTCTTCCCCTGCGCCTTTCTCTTCAGAAACCACTTCAGCGGCAGGCCCTTCCTGAACGGCGGCAGTCTCTTCAGTTATCACGTCGGCATTTTCTTCCGCAATGACTGTGTCTTCATCACCTGCGGTCTCGGGTTCGGAACCTACAGTGATCCCTTCAGCAGTGTTTTCTGTTTCTTCTGCCGCTTCATTCTCCGGCAGTCCTACGTCACTTCGCGGTATCTCTTTTTCCGTCTCTGCGTCTGTCTCTTTAGTGATCTCTTCTGTCAGGGTCTTCGGCATCTGTGGAACTCTTGCTTCATCCAACATCAGAGTCGCATATGCTTTCTGCAGCAGGGCTTCAGTTTCCGCCAGGCTGTCAGACGGATGTTTCTCTTCTTCTCTGCCGTACTGAATCGGTTCTTCTTCCGACTCTTCTTTCGGTTCTTCTTCCTTTTCAGGTTCTGCCGTTCTTGAAGCAGCGGCAAGATAGTTGGGGACGAACCTTTCCTTTCGTGCGGCATGCAGATAATTTACGGAAGGGATCGCATTGCCCGCTTCATCCTCTGCAGTTGCCTCAGCTGCTTTTTCTTCGGCTGTAGGTTCCTCATCTGATGTTTCTTCGATTGCAGTTTCCTCGACCGCCGTATCTTCTGCAGCGGGTTCCTGAACTGCTGCTTCTTCTGCTGCGGGTTCCTCGACCGCTGTTTCTTCGGCTGCAGGTTCCCCGATCACTGTCTCTTCTACTGCGGGTTCCTCGGCCTCTGATTCCTCGACCGCCGTCTCTTCCGCTGCTGGTTCCTCAATCGATGTTTCTTCTGCTGTGAGTTCGTCAGTCAGTGTCTCTTCAGCAATTGGTTCTTCAGTCACTGTTTCCTCAGCTGCAGTCATCTGCGCAGGCATCATCCCCTGTCCTGAAGATCCGATAGCAGTAAGGGAATCCTCCGCCATATCCATCTCTGAGAACAGTCTGCGGATGCTCTCAACCTCGGCCGTCAGATCGGACCCCGGCGTGCAGGACATCGCGTCTTCCGTATTATTTCTCGGTCTAAGTTCCTCCAGAACTCTGAGCAGATCATCTTCCCCGAAATGGTCCTCATGCTCTGTTTCCGCAGGAGCAGCGGGTGTAACCTCAGAGACCTCATCGACCTTCTGGAGCTCAACAGCATTTACTGTATCTGGTGTCTCATCATTCTGAGGCAGTTCCGCATGTTCGTCTTCTGTTATACTGCTCTCATATTCAAGTCCTTCTTCTGCCATAGCGGCTTCAGCCGTTTCAGGCCCTTCGCCCTCAGCAGCTTCTTTTGACTTTTCCGCATGTTCAGGTTCTGTCACCGGTGTCCCGGAGGCCGGTCCTTCCGTTTCCTCCGCTGGGATCTCTGTCACTTCAAGTGCTTCTTCAGCAGCGACTTCCTCCGGCTCTTCCACATGTTCAGGTCCTGTCACACAGCTATCGGAAACGGTCTCATCATTTTCCGGTACGGGCAGATCCTCTGCCGCTTCTGCTTCATGATGCGTCACGGCAGTTTCATCTTCCGCGGCATCATTTCCTGCCACGTCATGTGTATCATCCTCGGTGACAGACTCGTTCCTGTCTTCTTTTTCAGGCTCTTGAACGACTGTTCCTGTGTCGCCGTTCTCCGTTGCGTCTGCAGGCGCCGTTTCCGGCTCATAAGCGTTCTCTGTCTGCAGGTCCATCTCAGCCTGTCCTTCCGCAGACACAGACTCTTCGGTCTCCTGCAGTGCTTCAGATACTGCATCTGTTACCGCAGGTTCATCTGACTGAGAAGCAGTCTCCGTAAAAGATTCTGTTCCTGTCTGTTCCCCTTTTATTTCTTCAGAAGGAGCGCTGACCGGTGTCTCTTCAGGGAGATCTTTTTCCGTTTCGCCTGTTTCCTTCTCAGCAGCCGGGGCTGTGGGCACGCTGTCATCGCCGACTTCGACAGAAGACTGCACAGTCACAGGGTTTTCTGTACCCGCAGCTGTGTCGGAATAGTTCAAGTCTGCCTGAGCCGGATGTTCAGTATCGGCGGGCACAGGCGCTGCCTGCAGTCCTGATCCGCCTTCTTTGATCTCATCCTCATGCCGGAATTCGGTATCCCACTCGGGGATCACGACCTTTGTCCCGCATTTATAGCAGAAACTGGCATTTTCCGGTATCCTTGCTCCGCAGTGTGAACAAAACAGCATTATAGTCTGTCCTCCTATAGTTTTCAGTTCCTGCCGGATCTCTTGCGATCAGTATATGTATATGAACGGAACGCCGAGTTCAGTGCTTACTGCGGCATCCGTGAATGTGATCATGCGGGTCCCGTCCCTGTTGTATCCTACTACGTTCGAGTCAGGGCCGTCTTTCGAGATCACCTCTACGATCCCATTCTTGTAGGTGATGTAGTACGTCTCTCCATCCAGATACGTTTCTGCAGTCTCTCCGTCCCACAGTCCGTTGACCAGATTTCCCTTGATTTCTGTGTCGTCTGATGCGTCCTCAGCGTCATAGCCCAGTTCTCGGTAGATGCAGTATCCGTTCGGCCTTCCGTTCTTCCATTCGCAGCTGTACGTGTAGAGATACTGCCCTTCTTCTCCCTGCAGTTCCGCATAGTATATCGTCGCTTCCCCGTCAGGAACTCCGTCTTTATCGATCTCACCGACCACGGTCTGGACGTCTCCCTGAAACAGATACAGCGCCAGTCCCTTATCTGAGCCTTCTGCTCTGAAACAGTACGGGTTCGTGCCGCCCAGTTCGAACGCTTCCTCCGCTTTATGGGCAAATTCCGTCATCCTTCCGAACACATCTTCAGCCCTGCCGCTTTCGCTCAGTTCGATGATCCCTTCGGATTCCTCGTCAAGTTCCCTCAACAGCGAGATGTATCTCAGTATATCCCTAACGCTCTGTCTGATGTCGGATATCTCTTCTGCAGACAGATCCGAAGCTGCGTCAGCAAGCAGTCTGTCCAGTTCTCCCTGATCGCCGCCTCCGGCCAGGCTGGCAGCCCACTGCCGGTATATGACGGTGAGTGCGGAATGGTTCATGGTTTCCCTCTCGGGATCTATCTGCGGAAGGCATCTGGCACGGTCGAGCGCTTCTCCGAAGCGTTCCTCATCGACGAGCTCCATTATCTGCGTGACCTCGCCGCTCCATAGCAGATAAAGTCCCTGCTGAGCCTCTTCCGATTCCGGCATGATCCTCAGCGCCTCTCTGTAGTCAGACGCAGCCTCGATCAGCTCCATGGCTTTCTGATGCGCCGCAGCCCTGCTGATGAGCCTGCCTGCCCTGTTGGAGGGCAGCATATACCAGAACAGTCCGGCGCCGGCGACGCAGAACAACAGCAGAACTGCGATCAAGGCAGCATGGATGCGTCTGCCTTTCCTTCCGGGCTCTGTATCCGGCTCATGGCGCTCTTCGGACGGAGAATGCCATTCTCCGCTCACGGCGGAATGCTTCTCTGCTCCTGTGTCAGTTTCTGCTGACACCCTCACGGGAATAAAAGGGTTGTCGGAAGGTCCTGGCGTTTCCGCCGCTGTTTCTTCCGAAGAAGGAGCACCGCAGACAGATACGTCTTCTGCCGTTTTCTTGTCATAAATATCACTTCTCATGACCCGGCTCCTTCATAAACTGCTCCATTATAGATTATATATCAATAACCTCACAGAGTTGTTATGTTTTTTCTTGTCTGTGAATACGATTTGGTTTAGAATCTCCTTGACCGTAGGGAGGAAAGAACATGGAAAGCAGGATTCAGAACAGCATCATTATCAGTCCGAGCATATGCGACAGCAGCGGGAGGCTCGGCATCCCGGACACCGCTTCTCTCTTCATGGATATCGCTGCCGAGCATTCCGATATTCTGGGCATAGGCCAGCGCAGGCTGGGAGCCGAAGGAGGTTTCTGGCTGACCATAAAGACCATGATGCGTTTCTACCACAGGCCGGATCTCGGAGAGACCGCCGTTGTATCCACATGGCCGGAACCTCCTGAAAAGCGCAGGTGCTTCCGCGACTATCTGCTCAGCGGAAAAGACGGCGTACTTGCCGCCGGCAAGACGGAATGGGGAGTACTTGATATCAATACCGGAAGGCTGAGGCATCTTGAGTCCGTGTACCCGGAGGGACTTTCATTGTCAGGAGAGACCGCACTTCCTGACGAATTCGTCCGTTTCGAGGACGAGCTAACAGACGGAGAGCTCCTTGGCACCTATACCGTACGATCCACCGATATAGACCTCGGGAAACACATGAACAATGTCGCCTATATCAGGGCCTTCTCCTCTCTTTTCACTTCTGACGAATGGAACCGTATGGATCTGCAGTTCCTGGAGATATGGTATCGGTCGCAGTGCTTTGAGAAGGAAAAACTGACAGTGCGCAGAGCGGTTCTGCCCGGCAGGGAAGAAGCTTCTTTCATCAAGGAGGACGGCACCTGCGCCGCACAGATAAGATACGTTCCCCGTTCCTGAAGCAGCAGGGTCTCTTTATCAGCATGGCGGGACCGATACCGGACCGCGTCCTGTATGTTTATTCTGTATACTTTTGCCTGCAGTCTCAGTGTAAGGTGACGAATTTGAAAAGCCCCGCGGCATTCTGATAAGAATGCCGCCCTTTTTGTCCTATAATTCAGATAAGAGACAATAGCTGAGCAATGAAAGGGAGGAACAAAATGCTTAGAGTCGTAAAAACCGAGAACGGCATCGTCAGAGGCATCCCCGCGGCTGATCCCCGCGTGACCGCGTTCAAAGGGATACCCTTTGCGAAGCCTCCTGTAGGCGATCTCAGATGGAGAGCTCCGCAGCCTGCGGACAACTGGGACGGTGAGCGCGAATGCTACACCTTCTCGCCTATCAACATGCAGACTCCTCCGGGACTCGACCCCACCAATATCTACGCAAGGGAATGGAACGTCGATCCCACAATAGAGATGAGCGAAGACAGCCTGTACCTCAACGTCTGGACCAACGCCAAGACCGGTGATGAAAAGATGCCGGTAATGGTGTGGTTCTTCGGAGGCGGCTTCACAGCCGGCAACACCGCTGAGATGGAGTTTGACGGAGAGCGCATCGCCAGGCGCGGCGTCATACTCGTTTCGGTCCAGTACCGTCTCGGCGTATTCGGATTCCTTGCCCACCGTGAACTCATGGAGGAGAATCCCGGCGAGCCCGTCGGAAACTACGGACTCCTTGACCAGAGAGCCGGCGTGCAGTGGGTCATCCGCAATATAGAGGCCTTCGGCGGCGATCCCAAGAACATAACCATCTTCGGACAGTCCGCTGGAGCAGGCTCAACACTCTGCCAGGTCGGATCCCCTATGAATGAAGGGCTTTTCCAGAGAGCCATATTCGAGAGCGGCGGCGGTCTGCGCACCTACGGACAGGGCGGCGGATGCATATCGCTCGAGAAGGCCCTGAGCAACGGTGATGACTTCTTCAGCACATACGGCATAAAAAGCCTCGCCGATGCACGCGCCATGGATGCGGAGGAACTCAACAAGATAGGTATGGAATACGTCAGGAAGAACCGCTTCGAGCCGGTCATCGACGGCATATTCCTGCCTGAGGATCCGTCGAACATGATGGCCAGAGGCAACTATCCCGATATAAGCTATCTGTTCGGATGCACTGGCGCAGAAGGCGATACGCCTGCGCCAGGCTATGCGCCTCCCAGAAACCTCAAGGAGCTGAGAGAGTACGGCATGTTCCGTTACGGCGAGAAGTACATTGATGAGTATCTCGCTCTTTGCGGATGCCGCGATGACGCTGAAGTCGATATGCTCTCCCACACCGACGACTCTTTCCGCGGCCGCTTCATGAACAACTATCTGTTCCTGGAGCAGCGCATACGCGCCGGCAAGAAGGACAACTGGATGTACGTCTTTGACGCATCTATGCCGGGATGGGACCGTCCCGGCTCCTTCCATTCTTCCGAACTGTGGTTCGTATTCGAGACGCTCGCGAAATGCTGGAGGCCTTTCAAGGGCAAGCATTACGACCTCGCCAGAAAGGTCTGCAACTACTGGACGAACTTCGCCCGCACAGGCAACCCGAACGGTCTTGACGCCGACGGTACGCCTATGCCCGAATGGAAGAGCGCTACTGCGGATGACTACTACATTCACTATCTCAACGAAGACAGGATCGGACCGTATGGTAAGAGCAATTCTGCTCTCGTCAAGTTCCGCACAAGGGTCACTTTCGAGCAGCTCAAGGACAGAGGCATAATAGACTGAGTCCCTACAGCATCGCTTAAAACTGAATAAAAAGAACGGGCAGACGGATCATCCGCTCTGCCCGTTCATTTATGTCCCAAAGATCATGCCGTCAAGGCAGTGAGCTGCTGTTCAGGTCCAGCCCGAAGATCCCGCTTGTCCCGTTGAACGCCGCCCAGGGATCAACGCTGTTGTCGTGGACCATCAGGTTGAAGTGCAGATGCGGTCCGGTTGCGTAGCCGGTGGCTCCGACCTTTCCGATCTCAATGCCCTCCTCTACGAACTCCCCCTCCCGCACGCAGAGCTCAGCCATATGGAAATAATACGTCCTCACGCCGAAGCCGTGATCTATGACCACCGTATTTCCGGAAACCCCGTTATAGCCGGCAGCGATCACGTAGCCAGAAGCGGCAGCCAGCACCGGCGTGCCCTCGTCCTCCGCCAGATCGACTCCGGCATGCCTTGTCGGCACTGGATTGTCGTTAGTGTAGCGGAAGAGGCCAAACTCGGTGGTGACCTCCCCGTCTACCGGCAGGGTGAAGCAGTCATCATAGAACCGTTCCGGATACCAGGAATAGTATGTCTTGTCGATCATCTCGTTATATGCGTCCCTGTTGTCGCTGTTTCCGATCGTGGCGCTCTGAGTCTCTTCCGAGATGATGAGATGCTGCACGGTGTACTGCTCCTCCTCTATCGTGAATGAGAACTCGCTGGTGCCCTCCCGCGTCTCGATGAAGCCGGTATACGTTCCCGGAGGCGTGATATAGCTCACACTGAACAGTCCCCTGCCATAGCCGCGCTCATCGGTGACGAGAGGAAACGGCGCAAGAACTTCTCCCGCAGAGATCACTACCTCACCCCTGACGCCGGAGGCATTCACAGTCATCACGCTGCCCTCCCTGATCCGGTCGGATTCAAAGGATATCTTCATGGACACATCATACTCAAGCTCGGCGATGTATTCTTCGGTGCCTTCGAAGGTGAACTCCTCGCCTTTTGAGGTAACAGCAGTCGGCTGTACGCGGCACTGCACTCCGAGTCTGTACCTTCCGTTCTCAGGATAAAAACTTCTGAAATCATCTTCACTGCCTGAGAAGACCGTCTCTTCTCCCGAAAAGACAGTGATCTCTGCAGAGACTGCGTCATCGGGAAGAAATATCACCGACTGTTCCATATCAGTGATCCTGACAATGCCGGGTTCTCCCGGATTTACCGTGTATATTCTATTCTTTATCTCGGCGTCTGCCTGTACCGGTTTTATGACCTCGTCACCGATGCATATGGCGTCTGTACCGAGCAGTTCCAGTGCAGCTTCCTGTCTCGCAAGAGCCATGCCCTTTGATCTGTTCAGCAGAAACAGGAGCCCTGCCGATGCAGCGATCAGCAGCACGGCAGTAATTGCCAGTATCTCTCTCTTTTTCTTCCCCATGTTCTTCCTCTCCGGATCATCTGTCTGAAATTATTCTACCATTTTGTTTCCTGTTCCGTGCCGGAGCTTGTTCCACTATAATGTATCTGTACATGCATTTACCCGAAACCATGGAGGTCAGACGATGTCTGTAAGACGCACTGTTTCAATACTTCTGATCATTACAGCCGTGATCGCATTATGCACCATGTATTCCTGCCGCGGAAAAGGGACAGAAGACGGATCCGGACTGCAGGAAGGTTTCATACCTGATCAGGATTTCAGATATTCGGGCAACGGCCGGGGCGGTTTCCCTTCCCTTGAGTCATTTACAGCAGAAACGCTCGAAGGCGGGTCATTCACCGCAGATGATCTTTCCGCCAAGGATATCACCATAATAAACGTATGGGCAACGTGGTGCGGTCCCTGCCTCAATGAAATGCCCGGGCTCGCCGCTTTCTCCGAGCTTCTTCCGGACAACATAGGCTTTCTCACGCTTTGTGCCGATGCTCCCGACGATCCGTGGAAGACTTCCGACATTCTGAAGAAGGCAGGATATACAGGCATGACCGTCATATCGGGCACCGGGGACATCGGCAACCTTGTGAGTTCGGTCCTGTATCTTCCCACTACCGTATTCGTTGACAACAGCGGCAGGGTAGCGGATTCGCTGGTCGGCTCTCCGAACAGAAACATCGCCGGATATTATCTGGCTTATCTGAACAGGGCGCTTATGAGTTGCGGGCTGGAACGCATAAGCCTGCCCGGCGTGGAGGAGGAGAACATAGATGGATAACACCGGGAGGACCGCAGCGCTCATAAGGGCAGTCCTCATCATCACAGGCGCGATCTTGATCACCATCGGTATTCTCGGTAAGGAATACGTTTCTGTATTCAACAAGGCGGTAAGGATATGTCTGGAATGCATAGGGATCGGCTGAACGGCAACGGCATACGCCGTGAAAAGCAAAGAAGGACGGTGCGGAACGTGATCAGGATCGCGTCGCTGTTCCTGTTCAATGGGTACCTGACCGGATTCAGGAACGGCAGGATCTTCACCGGCCGTACAAAGTCAGTGTGCGTTCCGGTGCTCAACTGTTATTCCTGTCCGGGTGCTCTCGGCGCGTGCCCGATCGGCTCGCTGCAGGCAGCGCTCGGTACATCGGGAGGCAGATTCCCGTTCTATGTCCTTGGCACTCTGATGCTCTTCGGGGCAGTGCTGGGCCGGCTCACCTGCGGTCTTTTGTGCCCTTTCGGTCTCATACAGGATCTTCTGGCTAAGATCACCAGCAAAAGGATCACTGTCCCCAAAAAGACGGACAGGCTTCTGAGATACCTGAAATATGCCGTTCTGGCATTGTTCGTGATCATACTTCCGGCATTCTTCCGCGATGACTTCGGAAGCTCCGTCCCGTGGTTCTGCAAATACATCTGCCCCGCGGGGACCTTGGAGGGCGGGATCCCCCTGACGCTTGCCGACCGCGCTCTCCGGGAGATGACAGGACCTCTTTTCTGGTGGAAGGTCCTGCTGCTGGCTGCTGTGATCGCCGGCTCTGTATTCATAGAGCGCTTTTTCTGCCGCTATCTGTGTCCCCTCGGAGCGTTCTACTCTCTTTTCAGCAGAGTCAGCGCCGCCCGTATGAAGATCGACTCTTCTGCCTGCATCAGCTGCGGTAAGTGCGGCAGTGTGTGCCCCATGGCGCTGGATCCGGTACGCCAGATAAGCAGCGCCGAATGCATCCTGTGCGGAAGATGCGCTGACATCTGCCCCGCAGAAGCTGTATCGCTGAGATTCTCGCTTTTCTCCGTAAACGCGCTGCGTGAAAAAGACTGATCTTTCTTCGCGCGTCCTCCCGTGATCGCGTTGCATCTGCGGTATCCTGAGTTTCCCGGAAGCCTTTTAGGCCAGTACTTTATGCCGCAGTGCCGGAGCCGGCCGCTCCGTTCGTGTAAAAGCATTAAAACGGGAAGTTCGCGCGCTTGTATTATTGTTGAATCTACCGCTTTCAAAGCAAACGGGCAAAGTAGTAAAATATTTGCGTTGACAGCTGTTTTATTCAGCTTGAATTTGAGGAGGAGTCAATAATGACAAACAACAGCTTTGGAAAGAGACTGCTCGGTTCTTGGGGCACCAAGACCATCGTTGCAGTTGCTATCGGAGCCGCTCTGTTCGGAGTTCTCATGAACTACGGCGGCATCCCGGTATTCACCAATACATCACTCACCACAGCAATGATCGTCCCCGTGGTCGTCGGCGCTATGTACGGCGCTCTCCCGGCAGCAGTCGCTGCGGGCGTCGGCAACGTCATCGCTGACCTCATCGGCGGATGGGGCCTCTGGTTCGACTGGTCGATAGGCAACTTCTGCGCCGCCCTTTTCGTCGGCTTCGGCGCCTATCTCCTGATGAGCGGTTTCTCCGCGAAGAACGCCATCCTTTATGTCGTTCTCTGCGTTCTCGGAAACGGACTGGCATTCGGTGTCGTGACACCCATTCTCACAGCCATCTTCTACGGCAGTGAGCTCAACGTCACTTTCATCCAGGCTATCTACGGAAGCCTCAGCAACATCCTCGTCGAAGTAGTAGTGGGACTCCCCGTCCTGTACCTGCTCTCCAAGAGGACTGCTGCCCGTACCAACCTCGAGGAAGAATGATCTGAATCAACGTACCGCAGGCCCGGCCGAAGGGTCCGGGTCTGCGGACAGCCTCCGCGCAGTCATGATGAGCGGGGGCATTACTTTTTTTGACAGCTTCTTACAGGAGAAATCACGTGAAAGAACCGATCATCAGCTTCAGGAACTTCAGTTTCCGCTATAAGGAGCAGAAGAATCCCACGCTGCACGACATAGATCTTGACATCTATCCCGGAGAGAAGATCCTCCTTCTGGGAGCTTCCGGCAGCGGCAAATCCACCCTGTGCAACTGCATAAACGGACTCATACCCTTCTCCTACGAGGGCGAGATCACCGGCTCATGCACCGTCAACGGCACAGAGACCTCCTCAGCGTCCATATTCAAACTATCTGACAGCGTAGGCACCGTCTTGCAGGATACCGACGCGCAGTTCGTCGGTCTTTCGGTAGGCGAGGACATTGCCTTCTCCATGGAAAACGATATGATCCCCAGAGCTGAGATGCTTCCCAGGATCGAGAAGAACGCCTCTATGGTAGGCATGCAGAATTTCATCGACCACGTCCCGTTCAACCTCTCGGGAGGCCAGAAACAGAAGGTAGCCATCGCGGGAGTCTTCGGTAATGACGTGAATATCCTTATATTCGACGAACCTCTCGCGTCGCTGGATCCCCAGATGGGAATGACGGCCGTGGAGCTGATAGATGACATATCAAAAGAGACGGGAAAGACCGTCATTATAATAGAGCACCGTCTGGAAGACGTGCTGCACAGGCCGGTCGACCGGATAATACTGATGGCAGGCGGCAGGATCGTCGCCGACATGTCTCCCGACGAGCTGCTGCGCTCGTCCCTGCTCAGCGAGTACGGGATCAGAGAGCCTCTTTATATAACCGCAATGAAATATGCCGGCTGTTCGCTGGAAGGAAACAGGAACCTCTGCGACCTTGAGTCTCTTGAATTCACTCCCGAAAATGAGGCAAGGCTCAAAGCGTTCTTCACGGAAGAGAGGACAGCGGTAGAGGAGAACCGAAATGAACCTGTCGTGACCTTCAGCGACGTATCCTATTCATATAACGGCGGGCACAAAGTCCTGAGGGACATAAACTTCGAGATACGCCGCGGAGAAAGGATCGCCATAATCGGCAGGAACGGCGCCGGCAAGTCTACCGCCGCGAAGCTCCTCTGCGGCATCATACGTCCTGATACCGGCACCATAACGCTTGAGGGTACCGATACTTCAAAGCTCTCCGTCAAGGAGATAGGAGAGAAGGTCGGTTACGTCATGCAGGACCCGAACACGATGATAGTCAAGGACATCATCAAGGATGAGGTCGGCATGGCTCTCGGATTCAGGAACATCCCGCAGGATGAGGCAGAACGCAGAGTGGCCACGGCTCTCGAGACCTGCGGACTCTACAGGATGCGCAACTGGCCCGTCGATTCCGTCAGCTACGGACAGAAGAAGAGGGTCACCGTAGCTGCCATGATGGCACTGGAACCGGATGTGTTCGTGCTGGACGAGCCGACCGCCGGGCAGGATTATCACAGCTACACGGAGATCATGCAGTTCGTCAACACCCTCAACCGCGAGTACGGAAAGACGATCCTGTTCATAACTCACGATATGCACCTCGCGATCGAGAACACAGACAGGGCCATAGTCTTCTCGGACGGGGAGCTCATAGCCTCCGACAGAGTATTCTCCGTTCTGGCCGATCCCGACATCATCTCCAGGGCGAGCCTGAAGCAGACATCGCTGTATACCCTGGCTGTCAAACTCGGTCTGGAGCCGGAATCCACCATAAGACACTTCATAGAGTATGAAAGGGAGGTGAAGGCGCATGAATAACAAGCTGGTCATAAACTACACTCCCGGACCTACGATGCTGCACAAGCTCACCGGATTCACCAAGGTGTTCCTCTTCGCTGTCATGAGCGCTGCGATCATCTCCACATTCGACATCAGGCTTCTGGTCCCTCTGCTCATCATAAATGTCATAGAGATAATATCCATGAAGCCTGATTACAAGCCGATAGTGGTCATGTTCACCATAACATTCTTCACCGTGACCCTGGTCGGAAACATCATGCTTTTCCTCGTGTCTCCCGGAGTTGGTCTCACCAATGTAGGCGCAGAGAACATCATCTGGAGGATAAATGACAGGCTGTATCTTTCCAAGGAATTTCTGTGGTACATATTCGTCTTCTTTATAAAGAGGACAGCTTCGTTTGCTTCGGTCATTGCCTTCGCGCTGGCGACCACACCTTCCGAATTCGCTTCAGGTCTCAACAGATGCGGGCTGAACTACAAGGTATGCACCATCGTGTCTCTGGCTTACAGGACCATTCCCGACATAGCCAACGACTTCATAAACATCCGAAACAGCATGATGATGAGAGGCGTGGAGCTGTCAAAGAAGGCGAGCGTCGGAAAGAGGCTCAAGAACACCGTTCTTATCCTTGTCCCTCTCATCTTCACGGCCTTCGGGAAGGTCGGAAATATCGCCAACGCCATGGACCTCAGGGGCTACGGAAAACACAGCAAGCGAACATGGTACGCAGAGCACGAGAAGACTAAATGGGATCCTGTCATAAGAGCTCTCACGATCCTTCTCCTTGCGCTTACCGCGTATTACATAATCAGGTACAGGATGATCGATCCCTATCCCGTGGATTACTGGTGTCCCTGGGTCCCGCGCGAGGAGATCCAGCAGACGAATGCCATCGATACCCTGTTCATAATCAAATGGATAAGAAAACTAAAAGGAGAATAAGGACCGACATGGCTCATCTTATAATTCAGACAGACTTCGGTACGGGCTCCTCTTCCGTCAGCGCAATGCACGGCGTTGCCGCAGTAGTGGATCCCGACCTCAGAGTCGATGACGGAAACAACGACGTCGCTCAGTTCAACGTCCTTGACGCATCCGAATCGCTTATGTACCTGCTGCCCTACTGGCCGGCCGGGACCGTCTTCGTGTCAGTGGTGGATCCCGGGGTCGGCACTTCCAGACGCAGCTGTGTCGCCAGACTGTCCAACGGCAGTTACATAGTGACTCCCGACAACGGTACACTGACATATGTCAAGGAGCGCTTCGGCATAACCGCGGTGCGTATGATCGACGAGAGCGTAAACCGTCTGAAAGGTTCAGAGGA
This sequence comes from Oscillospiraceae bacterium, assembly GCA_017513135.1. Lineage (GTDB taxonomy): Bacteria > Bacillota > Clostridia > Oscillospirales > Ruminococcaceae > RUG11783. Next base: position 30,500 of record JAFWDH010000001.1, on the reverse strand, counting down.
TGTGCACATCTTCCACGGAAGAGACGTATACGCGTACTGCGGAGCCAGACTTGCCGCAGGCATCATCGATTTCGAGGGAGTCGGGCCGGAATACCCGGTAGACGAGATCGTGGAAGCCGATTACATTAGACCAGGAAAGAAGGACAGAGAGGTCTCCGGGATGATCAATGAAGCAGGAGACCATTTCGGGCTGATCGGAACCAACATTCCGTTCTCCTGGCTTGCCGAGTCTGGTATGAACTACGGAGACACGGTGAGAGTCACCGTCCTTGAGGATGACAGGCCTGTCCTTGACAGGGAGATGCCACTCGTCAGGACTTTCGGCGATGTGCCTGTAGGCTCTCCCCTGGTATTCAGTTCAGAGATGAGGACGGTGATGATGGCTGTCAATCAGGGAAATGCCACCAGAGAGTTCGGCATCGGGTTCGGGCCGAAATGGAAAATGACTGTAAGAAAAGAGAACTGAAATGACAAGACCATCTGTAGTCATCCATTCAGACAGCGGTACATCCGATACCCTTTATGCCAAAGCAGCCGGGATCGTCGAGAGCCTGTCACCGGGCACCGACGCGGTGGATGCATCGCAGTCATTCGAGCGCGGAAACGTGCGGCAGGTATCGGCTTATCTGTTCACCTCGGTCCCGTTCTGGCCGGACGGCACGATCTTCGTGTCCCTTGTCGGAGATGGAGCCCCGATAGCTGTCAGGCTCTCTTCAGGAAGCATCATTCTCAGCGCAAACAACGGGACCTGCACCATGTGCGCTTCCGCGATCGGTTTCAGGGATGCGGTGATGATAGATCCCGTCAGGTTCGGAAACGACGGCTTTGTCCTCGTGCGGGCAGCGGCTGCGCTCTCTTCCGGCTGTTCCTTTGATGGCCTCGGAAGACCCGCCGAGCCTGATGAGCCCGTGTTCTTCAATATCCCGAAAGCGGTGATATCGGAAGGAAAAGCCGAAGGTGAAGTCGGAATGCTCCTCAGAACGTTCGGGAACATCACCTTCACCATAGGAACGGATGAGTTTGAGGATACCGGCATCGTCACCGGAGACCGCCTGAGGGTCACCTTCACAAGAAACGGAAATACGGAATACTGTGAAGAGATGCCTTTTGAGCCGTCATTCGGTTACGTTCCGATCGGCGAGCCCGTGATATTCAACGGAAGTTCCGGGTATATGGATATCGGTCTGAACATGAGAAGCTTCATAGATACATGTCTGCCGCAGATCCTTGACTGTCCCGATCCCGGGGAGTTCAAGGTCACTATCGAGAAGATCGGAGGAAACATATGAAACCCTGTATTGTGCTTCAGTCGGATTTCGGTCTGTCCACCGGGTTGCCCGCTTCCATGACGGCGGTCATCGCGAAGACTGATCCGGAGATAAGAGTCTATGACCTTTGTCATGAGGTCAGAGAATACGACATCCGCCAGGGCGGATCCATCCTCGCCTCCACATTTCAGTACTGGCCGGACGGGACCGTGTTCGTGTCGGTAGTCGACCCCGGGGTTGGAACAGACAGGAAAAGCTGCGTCGCTCTCATGGACAACGGCAGTTACGTCGTGACCCCGGACAACGGCACGCTGAGCCTGCTTTTTGACAGGATCGTGTCCGTGAGACAGATAGACGAAAAGGTCAACAGGATGCCGGGCTCTGATGAGCATCACACTTTTCACGGCAGGGATGTTTACGCCTATACGGCAGCAAGGCTCGCGTCAGGAATAATCGACTGGCAGGGAGTGGGACCTGAATATCCCAAAGAGGATATGGTCCGCTTTGAAATGCCCAGTGCCGAAGTCATCGGAAACTCAGCCTGCGGCGAAGTCACCGGCGCTCACGACCATTTCGGTAACGTCAGCATCTCCATTCCCAATGATATGATCAAGCAGATAGGCATCGGGCTCGGAGATATGTGCAGAGTCGAGATATCCAGGGAAGGATCTGTTCTGTATGACAAACAGATGATGTTCCATAGATCGTTCGGATGGGTGGCTCCGGGAGAGCCGATCCTTAACGAAAGCAGCAATGATTATGTAGAGATCTCCATTAATCAGGGGAGCTTCTGTGATATAGAGCTCCCTGAGCTTCTCAGCGCATACGATCTCTCCGTCTATAAAGTTAGGATCTCTCCGGTTTCAAAGGATGTATTAGAATGAAGCCTATCATAGCTATGCAGACAGACTTCGGCGTCGGCGGAGGCAGCACGATGCGGGGCACCTGTCTCAAGGTGGATCCTGAGCTCGAGGTCTATGAGATCAGCCACAGTATAGAGAAATTCAACATTAAAGCAGCTGCAAGAAGCCTGTACCATATAGTCCCCTACTGGCCGGCAGGCACTGTCTTTGTGTCGGTCATCGACCCGGGAGTCGGAACCTCAAGACGCGCCAGTGTAGCGCTACTGAACAACGGAAGCTACGTCGTGACACCTGACAACGGCGCACTGACACTGCTTCTTGAATCTCCGGGTATCAGAGCGGTCCGCACCATAGATGAAACAGTCAACAGGCTTAAGGGTACCGAAAAAGTGAGCATCTTCCACGGCAGGGATCTCTTCGCCTACTGCGCGGCCAGACTCGCATCCGGCATCATCGGCTTCGAGGGCGTCGGTCCCGAGTATCCCGTGGAAGAGATAGTGCGCTACCCCGAGCCCGGATACACATGTTCCGACGGTTCCGTATCCGGATCCGTGACCGGCATAATGCGCACCTTCGGTAACCTTGAGACCGGCATCCCCGTCTCTGCCGCGGAGGCGTCGGGGATCCTGGCCGGAAACGATGTAAGGGTCACCATCTCCTCTTCTTCAGGAATCGTATTTGATCGAACGATCCCTTACAGAGCCTCGTTCGGCTGGGTCCCGGAAGGCGATGAAGTTCTCTATAACGGAAGTGACGGAGATCTGGGGATAGGCATCAACCTCGGTAACTTTGCGCAGCGCTACGGTCTTGACCCGGAAGATCCTCTGGTCATCACCGTGAGAAAGGAGTGATCGCATGGGATATGTAGTCATGCAGACCGATTTCGGCAGCGGCGGATCAGGAGCTATGGCCGGTGTCTGCAAGCTTGTGGACAGAAGTGTCAGGGTGTACAACATCACTCATGAGGTCCCTAAATTCGACGTGAGAGCCGCCGGACACAATCTCGCTGAAGTGATCCCGTACTGGCCGCAGGGGACCGTGTTCGTCTCAGTAGTGGATCCGGGCGTGGGCACTTCCCGCAGAGCCTGTGCCGCCAAGACATCAACGGGATGTTACATAGTCACTCCGGACAACGGCTGCCTCACGGAGACCGCCGACAAGATCGGCATCGCTGCCGTAAGAGAGATCGATCAGAGCACCAACAGATACAACGGCAATGAATGGTCGCAGAAGTCGGATATATTCCACGGAAGAGACGTTTTTGCGTACTGCGCAGCCCGCATCGCTACCGGCATCATCTCCTTTGAGGAGGTAGGACCTGAATATCCTGTAGAAGAGATCGTCAGTCTTTGATCAGTTACGTGAAACTGAAAAGAGCATCGTCCCGCGGACGATGCTCTTTTATATTGTTTTTATCGATCACCTGGGCACGGGGAATCCCAGCGCTTTCTCGTAATCCGGCTTGATCCCGAGTCCGTCCTCTCTCCAGCGTATGTTCTGCGCCATATCGTTTCCGGGCATAATGTTCGCTTCGACCATCACAGGCCCGTCTTCCGTTACGGCTACATCCCATCCGATATATCCGAGACGCGGCTCTTCTTTCGCGGCTCTTAGACAGAACTCCACAGCTTCCGGATACATCGGTACCTTGAACCCGTCTACCGTCACTCCGGATACGGGGTGTACGTCATAATATGTTCCGCTCTTCTCGTGGTAAAGCGGAAGATGAAGCGTACCGTCTCCCTCCACCCATGTGTAGATCCCGCCGCTCGTCGCGTTGTCTGTCACTCCGTTACCGCTTCCTACACGGAATATCGAATATACGTGTCTGCTCTCTCCGTTCACCAGCAGGGTCACGACCCTTATGGTATTGACGCTTCCGCTGTACATGCGGTCCATCTCGTGATGCTGATGAATCTGCTCTTCCACGATCATCTGACCGTTGCTTATCAGAGAATCATACAGCGCCTCAAGGTCGGTTTCTTCCTGTACCGTCTTCTTCTCGATGCCTATGCCGCCGAACGAGTCCACGGGCTTCACGAAGATCACGGGATGCTTCCTGCAGAAATCGAAAAACTCATCCCTTGTGCACTTCCTGAGATCGAGCCAGTCTCTTTTGACATAATCGCTGAACCGCTCCAGAAATCTCCCCTTGTCTTCCAGAATATCATACAGTGAGCGGTCGTTGAGCATCCTTGTAAGGGCCACGTTATTACTCACTGTCATATAAGTGGATCTCTGGGACGGTTTTTTATAGACGAACCCGTATCCCCTGTATTCCTGATAGCCGATACCGTATCTCAGTATGCAGACTGCCATATCAGCCAGGATAAACGGAACGGGCTTGCCCGTCTCATTATGGATGTCTCTGGCGAACCGGTACATCTTTTTGAGGCTTGAACTCCCGACCCTATTTAAAAAGACATTCAGTCTGTCAAATACATTCATTCCTTCCTCCTTGTGAGCCCCGGATCAACCGGTCATTACTGATAAACAAAGACGGTATCACAGCCGGCAGTATATCTCGGCTGTGATACCGGACCTCTGCGTGAACACTGCCGGTATTCTCCGGCTTGAGGGATGGTGTCCGCATACCGTGTATGTTGGTGGAGGTGAGGAGAATCGAACTCCTGTCCGAAAATCTGTCCGCACAGGTGTCTCCGGGCGCAGTATATCGTTTGAGATTCCCTCGCCTGACGCAGACATACATGCTTCAGGTCCGGTAGCTTCATACTTTACGTGGCAGGGCTCAAAGCTTTGACCTGCTCACGTTCACCGCATCATTCTACGCCGTGATATGCTATGCGGTCTCACATACCACGACGAGCGGCATTAAGCCGCTATGGCAACAGGATTGTTGTCAGTTATTTTTTGTGAGGCTTTTATAGCGGTTCCTCACCGCTGCCCGCTGCCCATGTTTCGAAATCCCCGTCGAAACCTTTACACCCCCTGATATATCATCTCTCGTTCAGCTTTTCCGGCTCACCGTAATCCTCGCCGAACGTCTCGACTCTTATGGTATCTATGACCTGAGGTTCAAGGGGCTTGTCCCTCATATCCCTTCTCACCCTGGATATGGCAATAGCCGCTTCCGTATTCTCGGTTATCCTGCCGAATGCTGCGTACTGTCCGTCAAGGTGCGGCGCATCGTCCACCATGATGAAGAACTGGCTTCCGGCTGAATCCGGATGCTGTGCCCTCGCCATGGAAAGGACTCCGGTAGTATGGGCTATGTCGTTGCCGTCGAACCCGTTCGCCGTGAATTCTCCGCGGATCGAGTATCCCGGGCCTCCGATACCTATTCCCTGCGGGTCTCCTCCCTGGATCATGAATCCCGGTATGACCCTGTGGAAGATGAGTCCGTCATAGAACCCCCTGTTTGCCAGGCTGATAAAATTGGCGACTGTCTGGGGAGCCGTTTCGGGATAAAGCTCACCCTTCATGACCTGGCCGGATCTCATTGTGATAGTCACTTCTGGATTAGACATTCTCTTTCTCTCCTAGTGTCTGATCTTCATAGCCCTGTCCGCTTCGCGGTTCATCTCCCGCGCTGCTTCAGTGGCTCGTTTATCATAATTCTTTTTTCCCTTGCAGAGCCCAAGCTGGACCTTGACGTTGCTTCCCTTGAAATAGAGTGACAGAGGCACCAGTGTCAGTCCGTCCTGCTTGACCCTGTAGTAGAGTCTGAGTATCTCCTTTTTGTGCATGAGGAGCCTTCTGATCCTGAGCGGATCCTTATTGAAGATGTTGCCCTTGGTATAGGGACTGATATGCATTCCGTAAACCTTGAGCTCACCGTTGTCGACCCTGCAGTAGCAGTCCTTGAGGTTGACTCCCCCCTCGCGGATCGATTTCACTTCAGTACCCGCCAGTTCGATCCCCGCCTCATAGCTCTCGAGCACATAATAGTCGTGGCGGGCTTTTCTGTTGTCAGCTATCGTTCTGTTGCCGTTCTTCTTTTTATCAGCAGCCACGACTCCTGTCCTCCTTTCAGATCTCGCTTCTCCCTTCAAGTGCTTTGAAAAGGGTCATCTCATCAGCGTACTCCAGATTTCCTCCGACCGGAACTCCGGTCGCAAGTCTTGTCACCCTGACGCCCAGAGGTTTGATGAGTTTTGATATGTACATGGCCGTGGACTCCCCCTCCACTGTGGGGTTTGTCGCCATTATGACCTCCTTGACCGAGTCATCCGCCGCTCTTGTGATCAGCTGCTTTATGAACAGCTGTTCGGGTCCGATCCCGTCCAGAGGGCTGATAAGACCGTGCAGCACATGATAGAGTCCCTTATACTCCCTGGTCTTCTCTATGGAACTGACGTCTCTGGGGCTCTCTACCACGCAGATGATGCTTCTGTCCCTGTTCTCATCGCTGCAGATGGAGCATTCCTCCGTATCCGTAAGGTTGTGACATACAGGACACTGATGGACGTTCCTTCTCACATCGGCTATTGCCTGCGAGAATTCCATCGCCTGCTCCTCGGGTATGTCCAGTATGTGATATGCGAACCTTGATGCAGACTTCCTGCCGACGCCGGGAAGCGCGGCAAAGCAGTCAATCAGTTTGTCCAGAGACGGTATGATATTCGCCATCTGATCACCTCAGGCCGGGGATCTCAAGACCTCCGGTGATGCTTCCCATCCTGCTTTCGTAGTCTTTTGAAGCCTCCTCGACCGCAGCATTAACAGCAGCAGCCACGAGGTCTCCCAGCATTTCTGTATCATCCGGATCCACGACCTCCGGTTTGATATTGACGGATATGACTTTGTGGGAACCGTTGACAGTGGCTTCCACCATTCCGCCGCCTGCGGAGGCAGTGTATTCCTTTTCGGACAGCTCCGCCTGAGCCGCCTCCATCTCCGCCTGCATCTGATTGAGCCTCTCTATCATCTGATTGCGGCTCTGCTTTCCGTATCCATCCGGTACTCTTGCCTTCATAGTATCATTCCCTTTCAACTTCCACTCCGGCCTCTTCCGCCATTCTGAGGAACTCCTCGAGGCCGTTATCATCTTTTTCCTGTCTGATCTCGCTGCCGTCCTTCCATGGTCCTACAGGGAGTCTCAGACCTGTAACGGAAGCGACCGCTTCCTTTATGGTCGTCCTGCTGTCTTCGTTGTCTCTGATGAATTTGATAGCCATCGGGTTGGCTTCTATCAGCAGATGCGTATCCGTCAGATGAGCGAGAGAATTCTTGAGCAGAGCGCCGAGCGTGCGGTTCTTTTCCCTGATCTCCGCTACACAGTCATCCCACCTGTCAAGAAGCCCTGCAGTCTTTTCCGCCGCCTGAGGCTCTTCCGCCGAAGTCTCCTGCTCTGCTGCAGCCGGAGCTTTTTTCTCTGCCGCAGGCTCCGTCTTTTCCTTCAGTGCGGCTTTATCGTCATTTACCGTTTCTTTTGCAGCTTCCGGGGCAGGCGCTTCACCTGAGCCGCGTTCCCTGCGTACAGCAGCGCTTGCGGATCCCGCAGTAGGTGACGGGCGGCGTGTACCGCTTCTTCCCCCTGCCAGCGCTATGACTGCCAGTTCCAGAGTGATCTCCCTGTCCAGCGATCTCGACATCCTGTCTGAGGCATCGCTGAGAACATCCAGGCAGTCCAGTATCTCCGTTTCGGAATAATCCCCGCTCTCATCCTCGTACCTTTTCTGCATCGCGGATGAACAGTCGTTCAGCGTGACCTTTCCGACCCGGACCATGAGCAGGTTCCTGTAGTGCCTTATGAGCTCGGGGAGCAGTCTTACCGGATCCATTGAATTATTGTAAAGCTCTGAGATGATACCGAGCGCTCCGGTTATGTTCCTGTTCTTTATACACCCGGCCAGATCGAAAAGGTACTCTCTGTCGGTCACGCCGGCAAGTCTCTTGACGACTTCCTCATCGACGTTTCCGTCCAGCGAAGCGCATGTGTCAAGCAGCGAGAGCGCGTCTCTCAGAGCCCCGTCCGCCAGCCTCGCTATGAGCGAGGAAGCCTCATCGGTCACCTTGATCCCCTCACGGGAGGCAACATACCTCACCCTTTCGGCGATCATGTCTTCGGGTATCCTCTTGAAATCGAATCTCTGACATCTGGAAAGGATCGTAGCAGGCACTTTCTGCACCTCAGTAGTTGCAAGGATGAACATCACATGCTGAGGCGGCTCCTCAAGCGTCTTGAGCAGTGCGTTGAACGCCTGCATCGTAAGCATATGCACCTCGTCGACGATGTACACTCTCATCCTGCAGACTGCCGGGGTATATGACGTCTCATCCAGAAGATCACGGACATCATCCACCTTGTTATTGGATGCCGCGTCGATCTCTGTAACGTCAAGTATCGCTCCGCTGTCGATACCCCTGCATATCTCGCACTCGCCGCACGGCTCCCCGTCCTTCGTGTTGGGACAGTTGACGGCTTTGGCAAGCATGCGGGCGACCGTAGTCTTGCCCGTTCCCCTGACTCCGGTGAACAGGTATGCGTGTCCGGTGCGTCCTGCGATTATCTGGTTGCGGAGAGCAGTGATTATGTCCTCCTGCCCGACGACGTCGCTGAACTGCGCAGGCCGGTATTTTCTGTAGAGCGCAAGTTTCATATAATTCCCCGCCAAAACCGGACGGCAGAAAGACAGGCAAAGTTGACTGCGTCGCACGCGACGCAAGCTTAAGGCTGCTGCGTTCCCGCCCTGACCTGGTTCGCAGGTTCGCATCGCGCAGGCTCTGCCTATCTTTCCGCCGTCCGGAAAGCTTGTTAATGATAATTATAGTCTACAGCTCCCTGACATTCAAGAAAACAAAGGCTTACGGACCTCCCCGGATGACCCTACTGCACACGTCAGAAGATAAGACAGGGGACCTCTGGCGAGATCCCCTGAAATGTTTCTCCGTAAGCAGTTATTTGATGATCGTGACTTCGGGCGTGCCGGATATTCCTGCGGCGTTTCCTTCGTCGGTGTCGACATGCATCGCGGGAGCGTAGCTGTCGGACACGCGTACGACGACATCCCCGAAGATGAGAGAACGGTCAGCGGTCTCGACCTTCGCCGATACCACCTGCTTGTCTTCAAGTCCGAATTCTGCAGCTGTCTTCGTGTCGAGGTGGATGTGACGTTTCGCGACGATCACGCCTTCCGTGAGATCGACTTCACCGGCAGGTCCGATGAGCTTGCAGCCGGGGCTTCCGGCGAGGTCACCGCTCTCGCGTACAGGTGCGGAAATGCCGATGGAACGCGCATCAGTCGCGGAGATCTCTACCTGGCTCTGCTTCCTGCAGGGTCCCAGTATGGAGACGTTCTCGAGGGAACGCTTCGGTCCGACTATGGTGACTCTTTCGTTGGAGGCAAACTGACCGGGCTGGGACAGCATCTTCTTGACAGTCAGTTCATATCCTTCTCCGAACAGGGTATGAAGATCTTCTTCTGTAACATGTACATGTCTTGCAGAGATTTCTACAATAACGCTTGCCATATTCTCAATACCTCATTATCAATTGTTTTTCGTATTCCGTAATTCGATTTTACTATTTCCTGCACCCTTTATTCAAGCAAGTAATATGCTGTGCTATACTTTGACTCGGAGGTGATCCGAATGACACTTGACGAGCTCAGAGAAAAAGTCCGCACGTGCATAAACTGTCCGCTCAGCGCGACCCGCATCAATGCCGTTTTCGGTTCCGGGAATCCAAACGCAGATATCATGTTCGTCGGGGAAGCCCCCGGCAAAAACGAGGACGAGACCGGTGAGCCGTTCGTAGGCGCTGCCGGGCGCATGCTCAATGATTTCCTTGCTGCAAGCGGGATCAAAAGAGAAGAAGTCTTTATCGGCAATATAGTCAAATGCCGACCTCCGCAGAACAGAGATCCGCTTCCCGCAGAAGAGGAGCGCTGTATCGGATATCTCATGGAGCAGATACGGATCATCGACCCGAAGATCATCGTATGTCTGGGCCGTATAGCCGCAAAGCAGCTCATCTCACCTGATTTTCAGGTCACTAAACAGCATGGAGAGGTTTTTATGCGGAACAACCGCCTTATCATGGCTACGTTCCATCCGGCTGCGCTGCTGCGCAATCCCTCATATAAATCCGCTACGATGGATGACTTCGATGCTCTGTATGACATAGCGTACAACAGGCATTTCAGCCTTGAATGATATTTATCTTAAATGACAGAAGATATCCGCATACTGTATAGGGACGAAGCACTCGTCTGCTGCATCAAGGAACCGGGACTCCTTTCTGAGGATCCCGGTCTTCCGTCTGTTATCGGACAACAGCTGTGCATACAGGATATATTCTGTGTGCACAGACTGGACCGTGAAGCCGCGGGCGTGATGGTGTACGCGCTCACAAGGACAGCGGCCGCAGCCATGTCGGTATCCTTCTCGCCTCAGGGAGATGCGGAAAAAACCTATCTTGCAGTGATCTCCGGTTCAATGGAGGCCGGTGACGGCGTGCTCACAGATCTCCTGTTCCATGACAGCAGAAAGAACCGCAGCTATACGGTGGACAGGATGAGGAAAGGAGTGAGAGAAGCCTCTCTCTCATACAGCGTTCTTGCGGAAAGAAATGACCGCACTCTTGTCTCGGTCCGGCTCCATTCGGGAAGGACCCACCAGATACGGGTCCAGTTCTCGTCCAGAAAGCATCCGCTCCTTGGTGACAGAAGATACGGGAGCAGCATAAACTGTCCCCTGGCGCTATGGTCTTACAGTCTAGCCTTCGACCACCCTGTAACAGGCCAAAGACTGTCATTCTCATATCCGCCGCCCGATTCATTTCCATGGAAGGATTTTGGAGAAGTGATCAGCCGGCTGTCACAGAACGAACGCACATATTAACAATCTGAAAACAGTTATGTACGCCGGGACACAACGATTGCAATATTGATTCGATATAATGGTATACTTTCTTTTATAAAGAAATCATTAGTCTGAAACACGAGGAGAGTTCATATGGACAAAGAAAACAGGCCTCACAGCAGAGAGCGTTCCGAACCTCAGGGTTCAGTAAACGTCAATCTCAACGGCTCTGCCGGAACGGGTCCGGTCGGATCCGGAGGCAGACCGGGTTCATCCGGCGACCACCGTCCTTCTTCCGGCAGTTCATCCGGACGTGCAGGTTCAGGCAGAGGAGGTTCAGTGAATCCCCTGGCTCTGCTCGGATTGTTCGCGCTGTTCAGCAGACTGCCCAAAAAGGCACGCCGCATCCTGCTCATCGCAGTAGCTGTCATTGCAGTGTTTGCGTTCATCCGCAGCAGCTTCGCGGCTCCGTCGGTCGTCGATCCGACTCCGACTCCGGGAACCACACAGACGCCAGTCACGGATCCGAAGCCTAACACTGATCCGACTCCGGTCGTGACCCCGCAGCCTTCCGGCAACTCCGGAAACACCTCAAGCGGGAAGGCCAGGGAGAAGAGATTCGAGGCTCTTGGGAACGGGAAGGATACCGTCACCATCATGGTATATATGTGCGGGACCGACCTTGAATCCAAATACGGCATGGCCACTAATGACCTTGTCGAGATGACCAAGGCCACGATCGGCGACAACGTGAAAGTCATCGTGGAGACCGGAGGCTGCAAGAAGTGGCACAACCAGATAGTGTCTTCCGGTTCCAATCAGATCTACCGCGTACTGTCCGGCGGCCAGCTTGAGACTCTTGAATCCAACTTTGGGAACAAGTCGATGGTCAGCGCTTCTACCCTGACCGAGTTCATCAGATACTGTTCGGCCAAATATCCCGCAAACCGCAACATCCTCATATTCTGGGATCACGGCGGCGGTTCGATCACCGGATACGGTTACGATGAAAAGAACGGCGGAAGCGACTCCATGGATCTCGCCGAGATCGACAAGGCGCTCGCCGATGCGGGAGTTATCTTTGACTGGATCGGTTTTGACACTTGCCTGATGTCTACTCTTGAGACCGATATGGTCTGCACAAAGTATGCGGACTATATCATCGCCTCGGAAGAAACTGAACCCGGGGCCGGCTGGTACTACACCAACTGGCTCACTACCCTTTCCAGAAACACTTCCATCGATACGGTAACACTGGCAAAGCAGATCTGTGATGATTTCGTCGCCGCCAGCCAGCAGGCTGACCGCAGTGCCATGGTCACCCTTTCCTGTGTCGACCTGGCCGAACTCGAAGGCGTCGTTCCGGAAGTATTTACCCGCTTCGCAAACTCGACCTCGTCTCTTATAGAAGGAAACAGCTACAGGACAGTCTCCAACGCCAGAGCCAACACAAGGCAGTTCGCCGAAGGAAACGGACTCAACCAGATAGACCTCCCCGATTTCTGCGACCGTCTCGGGTCAGCTGAGGCAAAGCTGCTCGCGGAAACTCTCAGGAGCTGCATCAAGTACAACCGCACCAATATCTCCAGAGCAAACGGCATATCCATCTTTTTCCCCTATGAGTCCATGCGCTCAATGAACTCTGCAGTGAGTACATACAACAGCATCGGATTCGATGAGGAATACACCAGGTGCATAAAGACGTTCGCCTCCCTCGCATCAAGCGGTCAGGCAGCGCACTCAAGCTCCACATACAACTACGGCCAGTCCGGCTCATCGATCGACCTGGGCTCCCTCTTCAGCGGCAGCTACAGCAACCCCCTCGGGTCTCTGCTCGGAGATTATTACACCAGTTCCGGCAGCCAGTCTTCCGGTTACTCGATCAGCCCGTCCGATATCATCGGGCTCCTCTCGCAGATGTCCGGCCGCTCGATGCCTTCCGAGTACAGCTGGTTCGACGGCAGCGCCGTCAGCCGCAGCGCTCAGTACATCTCGGAAAACTATCTCAACCCGGGTGATATCTTCATCACAAAGAATTCAGCCGGAAAGAACTGTGTATCTCTGACAGACTCACAGTGGGATCTCATCGAGACAGTAGAGCTGAACGTATTCGTCGATGACGGAAACGGATTCGTCGACCTCGGTCTGGACAACCTGTTCACCATCGAAGGCAACGATCTCATCTTCGACTACGATAAATCCTGGACTACAGTCAACGGCACCCTCGTCTCCTACTACATGACCTCTGACACCGTCAATGACGACGGTTCGTGGGTCACCAGAGGCAGGATCCCTGCCCTTCTCACAAGAACTGATGATTCCGGCGAAGAGATCACCTCTCTCGTAAACCTTGAGGTAGTTTACTCAAGCGAGAACAAGAGCGGTTCCATAACCGGATGGAGACCGTTCTGTGAAGATAACGAGCTGATGTTCGCAAAGGGCAACATGCCTGTGGAAGAGGGCGATGTGCTGCAGTTCCTGTGTGACTACTACAGCTATGACGGTACGTATACCGACACCATGAAGCTCGGTGACCCGATAACCGTTGGCTCTTCCGGCCTTACGCTCGGGAGCGCTTATGTCAGCGACGTGACATTCAGCGTTACCTACAGGTTCACAGACCTGTACGGCAACCGCATCTGGACTCCCGCACTGGAGTTCTGAAAACACTGTTTCAGATATGCAAAAGGCAGCTGTCATAAGACAGCTGCCTTTCTTACGTTTCCTTGGATCCGTGTCATTCCTTCCCGTCAGTGTCGGAACGGTTTCTGCCCCTGTTCCTTTCTCTGACGCATTGAGTCAGAAGATACTCTATCTGCCCGTTTATGGATCGGAAGTCGTCTTCTGCCCACTTCGCAATCTCTGCGTACAGAGATGAAGACAGTCTCAGCGGTATCTGCTTTTTGCCTTCAGCTTCCCTATCCATTAAGCGACCTCGCTTTCATTTAATAAATGCTTCCGCTGTTCACGACGGGCTGAGCATCCTTGTTGCCGCAGAGCACGACCAGCAGATTGCTGACCATCTGTGCCTTTCTTTCGTCATCAAGCATGCAGACATCGTTCTCAGAAAGTTTTTTCAGAGCCATCTCGACCATCCCGACAGCGCCGTCCACTATCTTCTGCCGCGCCTCTATGATCGCTTCGGCCTGCTGTCTCTGCAGCATTGCTGCGGCGATCTCCGGTGCGTACGCCAGATGCGTGATCCTTGCGTCAAGTATCCGGATACCGGCGAGTTCCACTCTGTCCTGAAGTTCCTTCTCGATCATTTCGGACACTTCTTCGGAATCACCCCTGAGCGAGACCTGCTGCTGTTCAAACTCATCGTACGGGTATCTTCTGACGACATCCCTGAGCGCTGAGTCAGCCTGGATCTGAACGAACTGCACATAATTGTCCACGTTGAACACTGCTTTCGCCGTGTCGATCACCTGCCATGTGACAACTATCCCGACTTCTATCGGGTTGCCCTGGGCATCATTGATCTTCTGCTTGTTGTTGTCGAACACCTGTGCCTTAAGCGATATGGTCGGTCTGCTGGACGTCTCGGCAGCAGTCGCCGTGATATCGGTAGCTGCACCGTCTGTTGTCACGACTGCCGTCTGGTTCCTTCTGGCGGGATTGATAGCCGCGCAGAACGGATTGACTCTGTAGAACCCTTCCTTCTTTATAGTCCCGTAGTACTTTCCGAAAAGGGTGAGCACCAGAGCTTCGTTCGGGCGCACGGTCTTTAATCCGAGCCAGAGTATCCATCCGAAAGCCATATAAAGCGCTCCTGCGATTATCATGAAGACTCCGAGCGCTCCGCTGTGGCTCCCTGCCTGGATCGACGAGCCTCCTACTATCAGGAAGAATGCAGCAAAGTAAGCGGCTATCGATATGAACAGCATCAGCCATCCGTTGACTGGGGTTATCTCTTTCTCTTTATACGAGAGATTATGTGTATCAGCCATGGTATTTACCTCCTTGCTTGGTATTATTATGATATCATTTTGATATTATCTGTCAATACCCTGTCGCATTTGAAATTGTTAATCTGCCGTGAACAATCTTCTGCCGGTATTGAACGCCGTTTGGAACTCATCATATTATTAATTCAAAGGAGGCTGATAGCAGAATTGAGAAACAGGTTATCATATCTTCTCTCAAGGATATTCGTGGGACGCTGCGGTTTTGATGACCTCAGCCTGTTCCTTATGCGCGCAGTTCCGCTTCCGTTCCTTCTTTCAGTGATCCTCAGAAAGGCGGCAGGCGGCTATTTTTCGATGTTCTTCTTCTCTGTATCGATGGTCCTGTTTCTGTGGTCGCTGTGGCGTGCATTTTCCACAAGCCTCTACAGCAGAAAATGCGAGAACGAGCACTTTCTTTCGTCTCCTATCCATCAGTCGGTGAACGGCGCAATGACGAGGCTCTCACAGAGCGGACACTACCGTTTTTTCCGTTGTCCCGGATGCAGACAGTGGCTCAGGGTCCCGAGAGGAAAAGGACGCATACAGATACACTGTCCCCACTGCGGTAACTCATTTATTAAAAAGACCTGACATAAGCAAAGCCCGGATCGGTGATCCGGGCTTTGTCATTTGATACAGACTCAGTCGAACAGACAGTTTTTCTTCACAAGCTGCGCCATCTCATGAGCAAATCTGGAGATCTCGTGCTTGTCTCTTTGTTCCTCCGGCATGCTCCTCCATATCTCTATTCTGGCAGAGGGGGCATCCCACATCGGAACCATCTCGCAGGCTTCAAGAATATTGACGCAGTATTCCGCCGCATCCAGGATATCATCCGTCGTCTTGGGCTTTGACATGAACAGCGTCGTAGGCTCGACCCTGAGGGCATCCTCAACAGCCTTGACAGCTCTGTAGGCGTGTCCTTCCTTATTGGCGTTGGCAAGTATCCTTCCTGTAGTCCTGTTGCGGAAGAATCCGAACAGTGCTGCGATGACAGAGGGATCCCTGATCGTACCGTCGTCATACACCAGTCCGTGGATGTCACCCCAGAAACCGTGGCTCACCAGATTGAAAAGATAGAATCCGATGTGATGACGGTTCAGAAGGTCAAGCTCCACCTCATAAGGATTGGCTCTTCCCACGCATCCGGTCTCTGTGTTGAGGATGGGCTTTCCGAGCTTCTTTCCGTAATCCTCCGCGACAAGGATCGCCGCCTCGATATCCTTTCTTATGCTGAGATAGTCGTGGAAACAGATGACGTCGACCAGATCGTTGGATGATCTCAGATGATCCACGTTCTCATGTCCTACTGTCATGCATCCTTCCGGATCTGCCCTGCGGACTATGTCACAGAGACGTCTCACATACTTCTCGAGCTGCGCAAACCTTCTCTCGTATTCCTCCCTGGAGATCTCCTTCGCTGTGTTCATGTAATCATTGCACATCGGCTCATTGATGACATCCCACATAAGGATATATGGTTCGTCCCTGAACCTTGAGATGAAAGCGTTGGCATATCTCTCCGCTCTCTGATACCATTCCTCGCTGGGTTCAGTATACTCGTGGATATAGTTTCCGTTGAAAAGGATGGGCATCGAACTGAGGCCGAATCTCCAGCATGTGCTCATAAAGTTCTCAAGCATGCCGTAGTATCCTTCAGGGTCCTTCTCATAGGTCTCCATGTCCATCCAGAATCTTGTGCTGTTTATAGTCAGCCTCTGAGCGTATGAAAGATGGCGCTCAAGAGTCTCCTGGTCTTTTGCTTCTCTCGGGTTGTAGCATACTCCCCTTATGTGACTGTAATCACTTAACGGTCTCATACGTAACCTCCAATCAAGTCTGTACTTCGGCTTTTCCCGGGCCGTTCTTATCCTGATTATAGCATAGCGGGACCCCTTCTCCCCTGTCGCTTTCAAGAGAAAAACATATGCCGCATTTGTGCAAATTTCCGTTTTCGTGCCCGAATGAAAGTCTTTATTTTCTCCCTTCCGAATATTACATTCAGGATTTTTATATGTTAAGATTACATATAGGCAAATATATCTGCCGGAAAGACGGAGTTAAATGTACAAAGTCAACGAAATCGTCTCATACAGCTCTCAGGGCATCTGTGAGATCACCGAGATATGCCAGCGCGAGATCGCAGGCATCGTCATGGATTACTATGTCATGAAGCCCGTCTTTGACAGCAGATCCACTGTTTTCGTCCCGGTCTCAAATGAAAAACTGGTCTCAAGGATGAGAAAAGTGATGAGTCCCGGGGAGGCTTCCGAACTGATCGAAACGATAAACGACGGTGAGATCCTTTGGGTGGACAACGATGCCGAAAGAAGAGACCTTTATCAATCCATTCTGACCGAAGGCCTTCCCTCAAGACTTGCCGCTCTGCTCCGCACGCTCATCCTCAGGAAGCGTACGCTTGAGACAGCCTCAAGAAAACTCAGAAGCACTGATGAGACCTGTATGAGAGCAGCTGAAAAACTCATCGTAAGAGAATGCTCCTATGCCCTGGGAGAGGATCAGGACTCTCTGACACAGCTCATCGCCTCTCTCATTAATGGTCCCGAAGTCTGAGTAACTCATATAGTCCCTGTCACACTGCAGCACGGTCTTATCCGCTTGCTGCAGCTTTTTTTTGCAGTTTCGCTGAGATTCTGATCTTACTGTTGACATACAGATCATCAATGATATACTTTTTACAGAACATATGAACAATTATTCATATGAAAGGATGAATCAATATGATCGACGAGAAAAACAACGGGAATATCGATCCCGCATCGATCGAGGAACTGAGACAGAGTCTTCCAGAAGACGAGATACTTTATGATCTTTCCGAACTGTTCAGAGTCTTCGGCGACACTACGCGGATCAAGATCCTTTACACTCTGTTCGAGAGCGAGCTTTGCGTAAATGATATTGCGCAGCTGCTGGGAATGACTCAGAGCTCCGTCAGTCATCAGCTTCGCATACTGAAGTCCGCGAAACTCGTTAAGTTCAAGAGAGACGGAAAGCAGATGATCTATTCTCTGGATGACGATCACGTCAGGAGCATGATCTCGCTCGGTCTGGAACACACGGAAGAATAATCAATAATTCGATACGAGGATAATAAGATGACTAAGAAATTCAACATTGAGGTCGACTGCGCGACATGCGCCGCAAAAGTAGAAGACGCGATCCGATCCATCCCCGGAGTAAAATCTGCCAGTGTCAGTTTTATGACTCAGAAGATGTCTCTGGAAGCAGATGAGGAAAGATTCCCCTCCATCCTTAAGGACTGTCTGAAAGCGGCCCGCAAGATCGAGCCTGAATTTGATATCGAATTCTGATAAAGCTGGTAAAAGAAAATGTCCAAGAAAGAAAAAAAGCGCTTCAGGCGCATCCTCATCAGCGCTGTCCTGACTGCAGCAGCCCTGCTTGTTCCGGATGTCCCCGGCTGGCTGGGTTATGTGTCAGTCGCACTGTATCTGGCGGCTTATGTCGTATCCGGGTCCGATGTTCTGATCAACGCTGTCAGAGGAATAGGTTCAGGAAGTGTTTTCGATGAGAATTTCCTGATGTCTGTCGCTACACTCGGTGCGATCGCGCTTGGAGATCTGACCGAAGCAGTTTCTGTTATGCTCTTCTACCAGATCGGTGAACTGTTTCAGTCTCTCGCGGTCAGCAGAAGCAGAAAGAACATAACCGCTCTTATGGACATCAGACCGGATACAGCCATGATCGAAACAGAGAGCGGAATGCAGGAGGTCGATCCCGAGAGCATCCCCGAGGGAAGCGAGATCATAGTCCGGACCGGTGACAAGATACCGATCGACGGGGTCGTGACTGAAGGTTCAGGCGAACTGAACACGGCTGCGCTGACCGGAGAATCCAAGCCCAGATATGTAGTGCCCGGAGATGAAGTCATAAGCGGCTGTGTCAACAACGGCACGATGCTCAGGATCCGCACGACCAAGTCTTTCGGTGAATCCACCGTATCCAAGATCCTGGAACTCGTCGAGAATTCAAGTTTCAAGAAAGCAAAGGCAGAAGCATTCATCTCCAGGTTTGCTAAATACTATACCCCGGCTGTCTGCATAGCTGCTCTGATCCTTGCAGTGATTCCTCCGCTTTTCACCGGCAGCTGGAGCGTATGGATACACAGAGCTCTGACATTTCTGGTCATCAGCTGTCCCTGTGCTCTGCTTCTCAGTATTCCTCTGGCATTTTTCGGGTCAATCGGAGGTGCATCCCGCTCAGGCATCCTGATCAAGGGAGGGACTGATGTGGAATCCCTGGCATCGATCAGGACTGCTGTGATGGATAAGACCGGCACTCTCACAGAAGGCAGTTTCCGCGTTTCAGGTGTCAGTCCCGCAGACGGGATCGCGGCAGATCATCTCGTAAACGCAGCAGCCGCTGCTGAGACATATTCCACACATCCGATAGCTAACGCTCTGAGAGAGTATGCAGGTACGACTGCCGATCCCTCACTGATAACTGAGGCATCGGATATCGCGGGTCAGGGAGTCAGAGCCGTCTGCGGAGGCAGTACGATCCTCGCAGGCAACTCGAAACTGATGAAAGCGGAGAATATCGCGTTTGTTACCGAATCTTTCTCAGGTACTACGGTTTACGTTGCCGAGAACGGACAGTTTCTCGGAAGCATCCGCATATCGGACAGTCTCAAACCGACTGCCGCAGAAACGGTCGGTAGACTGGCATCTTCCGGAGTCAGGTGTGTGATGCTCACCGGAGACAGCGAAAACAGTGCAGCAAGCACCGCCGCGGAGCTGGGCATCAGTGAATACAGAGCCGGCCTCCTTCCTGCAGACAAAGTCTCCTTCGTAGAGAGTCTTATCTCTGAGCTGAACGGAAAAGGAACCGTTGCTTTCGTCGGGGACGGCAACAACGACGCACCGGTCCTGATGAGGGCAGATGTAGGAATAGCTATGGGAGCTCTCGGAAGCGATGCCGCGATCGAAGCTGCAGACATAGTTCTCATGGACGACGATCCCTCCAAGATCTGTACCGCCATGGAGATATCACGAAGATGTATGCGTGTCGTGAAGGAGAATATCGTCTTTGCGCTGGGGATCAAGGCGCTCTGCCTTATTCTCGGAGCGCTCGGTATCGCGGGGATGTGGCCCGCCATATTCGCAGATGTGGGCGTGATGGTGATCTCCGTTATAAACTCCGCCAGACTGCTGAAAAAGATATGATAATGATCAGTATACAAAAGAAAAAGCCCGGCTGTTGCCGGGCTTTTTGTGATTATTAACCGCGCTAATTCTGTCAGATCATGAATCCGAAAGCAGAAGCTATCAGGAGCATCATCAGAAACGGGCCGAGGCATCCCAGGCATCCGAATCCTCTGCTGTAGCGCGGCCACGGGCGCATCCACCTTCCGAAATAGATCGGCCGGAAGAAGCGGGGGCCGTGATGGAATCTGTGGGCTCCCGGGCCATGCATCGGACCCATCGGACCGTGCATTGGACCCATCGGACCATGCATCGGGCCCATCGTGCCGTGCATCGGCCCATGCATTGGGCCGTGTCCGAATCCCCAGCCTGAATGGCTGCCCATGAAGTGCATATTATTTCTCATCATGTTTTTTACCTCCGTTTTGTATATCCAGCGGCAAAAAAAGACTTTCGCCGCTGCTGCGGCAAAAGTCTTGCTTTCTCATTTGGGTCGGACAACTGTCGGGATGACGGTGGCCAAATACGCTGTCTGCGTTAAGCTACTCCCTTTTGCATCATCATAGTACTGTGCTGAAGCGCCTGTGTCAATATATCTGCGGTATTGTTTACGATTTGTCCACAATTACTGTTCCGGCGTTTTTTTCAGCGAGGAGGCTGCGGATGCTCCTGCCGCTCTTCCTGAAGCCCATGCCCAGTGCAGATTGTATCCTCCGCATCTTCCGTCCACATCGACTATCTCACCGCAGAAATACAGTCCATTGCACACAGCAGATTCCAGCGTCTCCCCGTTCAGGCCGGAAAAGCCCCCTCTGCAGATCTGGGCGTTTCTGAAATCGCCTTTTCCTGCCACCTCGACCTTGTATCCTTTGATGAGTTCCGATACGTTTTCTATCTCTTTCGACGTCAGGGAGCCCGTTTTTCTCCTGTAGAGGTCATCGCAGCAGGTCTTGAGGATCATCTCTCCCACAGACTTCTGCATCAGGCCGGACAGCGCTGTCGAGGCATCAGCGTTTCCTCTAATGACAGTCACCTCACTGATGAACTCAGCGATCTTCCGGCAGCTCATATCCGGACACAAATCCATGATAAGGAACGCGCCTTTTTCTCCGTTATACTCCCTTGAAAGATCCATCACGCAGATGCCTGAGACATAACCGCTTCCGAACTGAACTTCTCCTGAAGCCGTCTCTCTCCTGCCGTCAGGAAGCTGCAACGTTACATCTGCCTGTACTCTTGTCCCTTTAAGCTGCGCAGGCAGATCTCTGACCATGAGAGGAGCCAGTGCCGGGGAAAATTCTCTGAATCCCTCCCCCTGCGATATCAGTGATGATATAAGCTTTCTGTTTGCGAAGCCATGGGCACCGGCCGGAGACCCGGCGGCTACGATGACCTTAGCAGCACTATATTCACTTCCGTCTTCTGCCGTCACTGTAAACCCGTTCTCCTGCGGCAATATGCCTGTCACCTGCGCGCCGTACACCGTCTCCGCGCCTGACGCTGATACCATGAACCTGAGGGCATCAAGCACGGACGAAGCCTGTCCGCTGTAAGGGTATATCCTGCCCTCCCTCTCTTCTCTTGTCACAAGCCCCATTTTCCTGAAGAAAGAGCGGTCATCGGCATATCTCTCCATCACATCGGAAAAGCCTGATACGGCGCTGTTGTAACAGGAAACATCAATACCGGAATTAGAGAGATTGCACCTGCCGTTCCCGGTGACGAGGATCTTCCTCCCTGCCCTGTCGGAACGTTCGAGCAGAAGTATCTTCGCCTCCGGTGATACACCGGCTGCCTCTATCGCCGCAGCCATTCCGGAAGCCCCGGCGCCTATTATCAGGATGTCGGCATCTATACCCACAGCTCACTCCTCCGAAAAGAAAAGCCGGATCAGAAAAAGACTGTCCGGCCGCAACTGTTCATATCAAAGAATTATCAACTCTTTTTCTTTCTGCAGTATATACTCCCCGGGCAGCTTTCACAAGTTCCGCAGCCGGAACGTCCCCTGAAGACACGGAACGCAGCCGCTGCAGCCGCTGCGACGACTGCCGTTATAACCGCAAGGTCAAAAACGTTCAAAACAGCAGCCTCCCGACAGTGTAGACGACAAGAGCCGTTATCCACGCAATCACGCACTGGGAGATAACTACTGTCAGCGTCTTGAGCGACGAATCCAGTTCCCTTCTCACAGCTGCCACAGCCGCGACACACGGTGTGTACAGGAGCGTAAAGACAAGGAAACTTACAGCCGTAAGCGGGGTAAAAAGCGACCCCAGGACCTGTCCGAGACTGTCTATGCTCGTACCGAGCAGCACGGCCAGGGTGCTTATGACAGACTCTTTTGCCGTGAATCCGGAGATGAGGGATGTCGCAACTCTCCAGTCATTGAATCCGAGAGGCGCGAACACAGGCGCTATGAACCTTCCTATGATGGCAAGGAGGCTGTCCGCAGAGCTGCTGACAACATTAAGTCTGGAATCAAACGTCTGCAGGAACCATATCACCATGGATCCGAGGAATATGATCGTGAAGGCACGCTCTATAAAATCCTTTGCCTTCTCCCACAGCAGCAGAGCCACCGTCTTTGCCGAAGGCAGCCTGTAGTTCGGAAGTTCCATGACGAACGGCACCGGTTTGCCTCTGAAAAGCGTGCTCTTGAACATCAGCGCTGCAATGATGCCTACCAGTATGCCGGTAACATACAACGCTATCATCACCAATGCGGCGTGACGGGGGAAGAACGCTGCAGAGAATACCGCGTAGATCGGTATCTTAGCAGAGCAGGACATATACGGAGTGAGAAGGATCGTCATCTTCCTGTCGCGGTCCGAAGACAGTGTCCTGGTAGCCATTATCGCAGGCACGGAACAACCGAAACCCATAAGCATCGGAACGAAACTTCTTCCGGAGAGCCCGATCTTCCTGAGCAGGCTGTCCATAACGAAAGCTATCCTCGCCATATATCCCGTATCCTCCAGGATGGACAGGAAGAAGAACAGCGTGACCACTATCGGCAGGAAGCTCAGGACCGAACCTACACCGGCAAAAATACCGTCTATGATAAGGCTTCTGACGACAGGGTTGATACCGTAGGATACAAGCCCTTTGTCTGCAGCCTGCGTAAGCATTTCTATCCCGGTTGCCAGAATATCGGACATCCTCTGTCCTACTGCATGGAACGTAAGCCAGAAGACCAGGAACATGACGAATATGAAAACCGGGATCGCAGTGTACTTTCCGGTCAGGATCCTGTCTATTGCGACGCTCCTCCTGTGCTCCTTGCTCTCGCTGCTCTTTATTACCGCCTGAGCCACCGCGTTCTCTATGAAGTTGTATCTCATATCGGCAAGCGCAGCATTGCGGTCCAGACCTGTCGAGTTCTCCATCTCCACGACGCAGTGCTCGATCAGTTCCTTCTCATTCTGGTTGATACCGAGCTTTTCATCCATATCTCCGTCGCCTTCGATCAGTCTGGTGACGCAGAATCTGCAGGGAAGTCCGAGAGAATCGGCGTGATCCTGTATGAGATGGACTATAGCGTGTATGCAGCGGTGGACCGGGCCGCCGTCATTACAGAAATCGTAGACGCTCGGCAGCGCCTTCCTGTTTGCCGTCTCCAAAGCCACTTCCAGCAGTTCTGATATCCCTTCTCCCTTCGCCGCGGCGATCGGAACCACGGGGACACCGAGGATCCCGCTAAGCTTTTCAACATCGACCGAGCCACCGTTCTCGCGGACCTCGTCCATCATGTTGAGCGCCACGACCGTAGGGACCTTCAGTTCAAGCAGCTGAA
The DNA here is from genome assembly GCA_017513135.1 of Oscillospiraceae bacterium. Classification (GTDB taxonomy): domain Bacteria; phylum Bacillota; class Clostridia; order Oscillospirales; family Ruminococcaceae; genus RUG11783. The sequence goes on along the minus strand of JAFWDH010000001.1, from coordinate 6,680 downwards.
GGGTGAGATAAAGGTTTCTCTCTATATTGGTGGCGTCAACAATGTTTATGATGCCGTCAGGATGCTCATTGAGGATAAAGTCGGTCGAGACCACTTCCTCCTGGGTATACGGGCGAATCGAATAGATACCGGGAAGGTCAACGATGGTACAGTCCTTCTTACCCTTGACCTCTCCGGATTTTCTTTCCACAGTAACTCCGGGGAAATTCCCGACGTGCTGATTGGATCCCGTAAGCGCATTGAACAGAGTCGTCTTTCCGCTGTTCTGATTTCCAGCTAAAGCAAATACCATCACTCGCTCAACTCCTCTATCTCGATCTTTGATGCTTCCTCAAGCCTGAGAGTAAGCTCATAACCCCTGATAAGTATCTGGATCGGATCTCCGGACGGAGCAGTCTTCTGCATTCTGACAACAGTGTGGGGGATAAGGCCCATATCAAGGAACCTCAGCCTCAGAGCACCTTCTCCGCCGACCGATGTGATCTTTCCGCTCTTTCCTATCTTAAGCTTGTCCAGCGTCATTGTCCGTCACCAACCTGTGTGTTTTTTACATCCGATACAAAGGATATCACGAAAAAGCTTTCCAATAAATAATAATAAGACAAAACTAACTCTTTGGCTAACTTTATGCGGCGATTCACCCGTCAGTCCATTCGTCAGGCTGCAAAACATCCCGGTTCCTTTCGATAATCTGTGGTTTTCTGCCTTTTTTGCCGTAGATGCGATACAGCCGCAGATGCTAACGTAACTGCTAACAAACAACAGGAGATACGTCCTACGGACGCATCTCCTGTTGTTTGTTATGATCACAATAAATGCTCAGTCGGCATCAACATCCAGTGCCTCGATCCCCTTGACCGCATCGGGTCTGCTGTCTCCGTGCATGACTCTGGTCATGGTGCAGAGCGCAGCGAGAACGAACAGCGCTGCATACGGGAAAAGCGACTCATATCCTATATGATCTATGAGCCATCCGGAAGCGATGGGAGTAAAGACCTGAGCAGCCATGGAGAAAGTGTAATAATACCCGGTGAACTTGCCGATATCGCTTCCCTTGCACATCTCAACTACCATAGGCAGGGAATTGACATTTATCGCAGCCCACGCAAGACCAACGAGCGCGAACATTATGTAAAGCAGAGGTGTGAATTCGGAGGTGATCTTGGTCACTATATAGCCGGATGCGAAACATGCGGAAAGCAGGATGCAGCCTGCCATGATCGTCTTTTTCCTGCCGATGCGGCTGGCAAGGAACCCTATCGGGATATACGAGACTATAGCACCGGCAGTTCCAATCGTCAGACATGTGGAAGACTGCCCCAGCGCCATGTCCCACATCTCAGCCGCATACGTAGTGAACCATGTAGTTATGGCATTGTAGCCTATGAACCAAAGGGAGATAGATACCAGGATGAATGCCAGGCTCTTCTTGACATCCGGAGGAAGCACAGCGTCGCCGCTTCCGTCATCCTCCTCGAGATTCTCTTCCGGATGCTCCTTCTCATAAGCCAGCAGTTCCTCATGAAGCTTATTCTCATCCGTCGTGAAGAACAGGATCAGAACCGCGATCACCATCAGCGCTGCGACTATAAGGAACAGGTTCGTGTAATCGACGTGCGGAAGGCTGGCAGTCCTGCTCTTGGAATACAGAAGGCCTGCGATCACAAGATAGATCGCCCCGCCGACAGCTCCCATAAGGTTGATAACCGCATTAGCCTTGCTTCTCAGAGGCTTCGGCGTGACATCCGGCATCAGCGCCACGGCAGGACTTCTGTATGTTCCCATTGAGATCAGCAGACACCCGAGACATATGATGAAAAGAGTGATCTTATACTGTGCGGGCTTCGTGAAGTAACTGTTGTCCAGCATGGGAAGAAACTCCATGAAAACAACAGCCAGCGCAGTTCCTATAAGAACGAAAGGCATCCTCCTGCCGAATCTGGTCGATGTCTTATCCGAGATGGAGCCGAACAGCGGCAGAAGGAACAGGGCGCAGACGTTGTCCGCAGCCATTATCACTCCTGAGACCACAGAATCCAGCCCGAACGTCTTTTTCAGGATAAGAGGGATGACATTGTCATACATCTGCCAGAACGCACAGATGGAAAGAAATGCCAGTCCTATAACGAATGTCCTTTTGTAATTGAGTTTCATTTCTTCTCTCCTTGTATCTGTATCTTACAGGATCGATGTTCAGACGATTGATAGAGTTAGAACACTCTTCTCCCGCCGACCCACGTGGACTTCACTTCTATGCGGCTCAGGCTGAACGGCTCCTCACTGAACGGATCGGATCCGAGCACCGTGAAATCAGCCAGCATGCCCGGCGCAATACTTCCCTTTATGCACTCTTCTGATGAGGCATAAGCTGAAGCCGACGTAAAGCTGTCGATCGCCTCCCTGACAGTAAAAGCCTGATCGGGAAGGTACGGTCCGGTGCCGTCCATTGAAGTTCTCGTCACTGCGCACTGAATGCCCTTAAGGACATCCGGAAACTCGACAGGGCAGTCAGACCCGTTGGAAACGTTCACTCCGAGTCCTAGCAGCGTTTTCCAGCTGTAGCTCGTAGAAGCTATCTCTGCCGGCACAAGAGCTTCAACGATATGGTTGTCATAGTCCAGGAACACCGACTGCGCGTATACGCAGAGCCCGAGATCGGCTATCCTTTTCAGCTGGTCTTCGCGGCTGACCTGACAATGGACTATTCCGTCTCTTCTCTCACCAGGGTATTTATTCCTGGCATATTCAAAAGCATCGAGCACCTGATCAAGACATCCGTCGCCGATAGCATGCACCACTGCGTTCTTCCCATTGGAAGCCGCTGTGCAGATCTGTTCTCTCATCTCATCATCTGAAAAGATGAGTATACCCTTTTCATCGGTTCCCGGATACTCAACTGAAAGTCTTGCCGTCCTGCTTCCGAGAGAGCCGTCTCCGAGTATCTTGACAGTGCCTGAACTGAAGAAGTCGTCCTGTTTGCATGCCATCCCTCCGCGGGCAATGAAATCCTTAAGCGCATCCGCTCCTCCGAGGTTGCACTGTTCGTGCACCCTGACAGTGAGCTCACCGGAATCGATCAGTTCCCTGTAGGCTGCGTTCACCGTGAGCGGATCGAGTCCTGCAAACACGCCGTAATCGTCAGTCTGCACACTGGTGACTCCGTAGCTGTTCACTTTCCCCGCAGCATTTTTGATCAGGCTCTTAATATCGCCAAGTGACGGTACGGGGATCACTTCGGCGGGGATCCTGACAGCATTCTCGTAGAGCCTGCCGTCGGGAGCTCCTCCGTTCTTTCCTATCCTGCCGCCGTCCGGGTCCATGCTGTCAGCCGTGATGCCGGCAGCTTCAAGCGCGGGGCTGTTGAGAACGCAGCAGTGTCCGCACGTCCTTGTTATCATTATCGGCACCTGATCCGAGACCTCGTCAAGATCATGTCTGTCAGGCATCCTGTCCGTATCGTTGAAATAGTCCTGGTTCCAGCCTCTCCCGAGAAGCCAGCCGCCCGCTCCGGGGCCTTTCTCCGACAGGTGCTTTCTTAGACTGTCCTTGAGGTCCTTCAGACTTCCGGTGTGCGCAGAGAGATCTGCTCCGTCAAGAACCTTGCCGAAATTCAGAAGATGCATATGAGAATCGTTGAACCCTGCGCAAACAAAGCTGCCGCTGAGGTCTATCAGATCGGCATCTGTCCCGTCAGTTTCCGGCTCATCCTTCCAAACCTCGGCGATCTTTTCGTCCTCCACAGAGAACGCTTTCAGGAACTCTCCGTTTCCCGCATAGACCGTACCGTTGTAAAAAATCTTCTTTCTGTTGCTCATCTGTTCTCTGCCCTGTAATTGTCCAATGCGTAGCGGAATGAATTTTTCAGGAACTCCCTTGCATCCCGCGCGGGTTTCGTTGCGTATGCTATCATATCGAATCCGTGGAAACATCCTTCGAATTCACGGAAAAACACCTGTACTCCCGCTTTTCGGAGCTTTTCGACATACTGCTCCGTTTCAGCGCGGAAAGGATCTATAGTGCCTACAAAAGTGCAGGCGGGAGGCATGCCGCTGAGGTCTTCCTCCCTGGCAGGAGCTGCATAGCTGGGTATGTCTCCGTCCTTGGGGAAACCTGCCAGATACAGATCCCACCCCGCCCGGTTGGATCTTGTGTTCCAAACGGGAGCGTCATTGTTGCTTGAGGTCTCTGTCTCTCTGTCATCCAGCATCGGATAAAGAGGCATGTGGAACGCTATATTGACGATACCTTCGTCTCTGGCTCTCAGACAGACCGCAGCGGTAAGACCGCCTCCGGCGCTGTCGCCCCCGACCATGATACGATCCTTGTCTATATCCAGTTCTTCGGCATACTGGACCATCCAGTAGAGGGCCAGACAGCAGTCTCCGAGCGCAGCAGGATACGGAGCTTCTGTGGAACGTGTATAATCAGGCATCACTGCCACGCACTCGCCGTCGGTACAGAAGATATCGGCAAACAGGTGATCCTGTTCCGGAACGCCCGTAGCGTAGCCTCCCCCGTGTATCCAGAGCAGGCCGGCAGCATTTTTCTTCCGTTTCTCCTTATCTATTGCCCGGCAGATGAGTATCCTCAGCTCAGTGCCGTCTCCCCGTGAAATGAACTTCTCTTCGACCTCAGTATGAACAGGCGCCCACTTCCCTCTGACCAGCGCGTCTTCCGCTTTGTTGGTCTTGCGGAAAAACTCCTCGTCCTGATACGGTCTCAGTCTCCTGAAAGCGGAACCTATCCTGCGGACATCGGCATCCATATCGGAATCCTTGATATTGTATTCAGCCAAACGTGACTGCCCCCTTCCGACTGATTCTGCTCTATCTATAATATCACACAAAACACGCAAAAAGCGGCAGACCGGCTGTTGCCGGAATGCCGCTCATCCCTCACGGGATATGATCACTGATTCTTGAGCATCCTGTTCAGGAATTCCCTTGTCCTCGGCATCTTCGGGTTCCCGAAAATGACTGCCGGGGTATCATCCTCGACCACATGTCCGCTCTCCATAAAGATCACCCTGTCAGAGATATCTCTGGCAAAACTCATCTCATGGGTGACCACCAGCATAGTGATGCCGCTGTTCGCCGCGAGATTCTTCATCACGTCCAGGACCTCTCCGATCAGCTCCGGGTCAAGGGCTGACGTCGGCTCATCGAACAGGATCGCTTCCGGATCCATCGACAGCGCTCTTGCAATTGCTGCTCGCTGCTTCTGACCTCCGGATATCTGGGAAGGCTTGGCGTTGCGGTACTGCAGCATGCCGACCTTCTCAAGGTAGTTTCTGGCATTCTTCTCTGCCTCTTCCCTGTCACGTTTGAGCACCTTGACCTGCGGAACCACGCAGTTCTCAAGAACGGTCAGATTGTTGAAGAGGTTGAACTGCTGGAACACCATTCCTACCTTCGCTCTGTAATGCGCAAGATCGAAGTGAGGTGAAAGTATGTCCTCTCCGTGATATCTGATAGTCCCGTACGACGGCTGTTCAAGAAGGTTGATGCATCTCAGCAGTGTGCTCTTGCCGGTACCGCTGACACCGATGATGCTTATGACTTCTCCCTGGCTCACATCAAAACTAATGTCGGTGAGGACTTCATTGGTTCCGAAACTCTTTCCGAGATGCTCTACAGAAATGATGGGTTCAGACATCGCTTTCCTCCTCTTCATCATTCAGGACCTGATACTCCGAGGGGCCGTCCAGCTTCTTTTCGATCCTGCCGAGCAGTTTCGAAAGAGTTGCAGTCATAATAAGGTACATAACAGCAACTATGGAATAGACCTCGAAGTATTTAAGATATGTCCCGGATGCTGATTTTCCGACGAAATACAGTTCCGATACAGCTATGACATTCAGGACGGAAGTATCCTTCACGTTCACGACGAACTCGTTTCCGACTGAAGGAAGGACGTTACGGATCGCCTGCGGCAGGATCACGCAGCTCATTGTCTGCCAGTGTGTCATTCCCAGCGACATGGCTGCTTCAGTCTGTCCTTTTTCGACAGAAATGATGCCGGAACGCATGATCTCAGCCATATAGGCTCCTGTATTGCTTCCGACGATTATCATGGATGCGACTATCAGAGGAAGCCGCAGGGACGCAAATTTCATAAGTCCGTAGTATATGACCATGGCCTGAACCATCAGAGGCGTTCCGCGGAACACCTCGATATACGCTACGCACAGAAACTTTACAGCTTTCAACAGCCAGTATCTGACTTTTTTGCTTTTGGGCGGATCCGGGATGGTCCGGACCATAGCGACCAGAAGGCCGACTACGAATCCAATCGAAGTTCCCAGAAATGACAGATACAGGGATGTCCAGGCTCCTTTCAGGAGCAGAGGCCAGTATTTTTTCCACAGGAAGGGTATCCACTCAAAGAATGTTGTAGGCATACCCGAATCACCTTTCTGATGTTATTCGTTATTAGGCTGGTTGATGACAGCCTTTTCCATGAGCTTGAGGCGTTCATCCTCGGACACCTTGGCGAGCACGCCGTTGATGAACTCAACGAGGTCGCTTCCCTTGCGGCATCCGATTGCGTTGACCGCGTCGCTCTCGTCCACGACGAAGCCCTTGCCCGGCTCAAATACCACATACATCAGATCGGGGTTGGAATTCGCTACGGACATTCCGACAGAGACTTCATCGACGAAGCCGTCGACTTCGCCGCTC
>JAFWDH010000008.1 GCA_017513135.1 Oscillospiraceae bacterium | reverse complement strand
TGACAAAGCATCCTCTGAATGAAAGAAGCTATACCTGCGATCACTGCGGATATCATCATCGCTCAAGAGATGTAAAGGCAGCGATTTCGATCCTGGAAGAAGCGGTAAGAGAATACAGTCTCTCCGGAACGGAGAACTCAGAGTCCCGCGGAGGTCAGACCCAATACTCCAAAACAGTAATCTACCTGTACTGGAGCAAGGTCATTGCCTGTGAAACGGGAAGCCCGTGACTTCAGTCATGGGTAGTTCACCAGCCTACAGAGACCAAATATTGGTCGTTAATCATGGTATAGAAAACACCAATATCTATTTACAGCCAACGCAGTTTCTTCAGTTTCACAGGCAGCCGGTTTATTTAGCGGGATATCTCTTCAGCGCCTCCGCGATCCTTTCGAGTGCAGCTACGACCCTGTCGTCATCTGCGTAGACTCCGAGCACGATCCTCAGATGTCCCTCTCCTCCCTTTCCGTAGTTCTTTCCGTCGTTGACGCTGACGCCTGCGTTCCTGAGAAGATAAGCCGCGATCTCAGTAGAATCCCCGATACCGCTGACATCAAGCCAGCACAGAAAACCCGACTGAGGCAGCAGGCATGAAACGCCCGGAATGCTGTTGAGTATCTCGTAAGCCTTATGTCTTCGGTACTCATATGCCTTTTCAAAATCCTTCATAAACGACGGATCCTTCAGCGCTGCCATGACTGCGTGCTGCGCTGCCGTGGACGTGGCTCCTATAACCGCAACCGCGTTAGCGAACATTGAGTCCATAATAACGTCATCCGCAACGATGTAGCCGACTCTTAGTCCGCTGAGTCCCATGCCTTTCGAGAACGAGAACACTGTGACCGTTCTCTCGAACATTCCTTCCATAGAAGCAGGGGTGATCATCTCATTACCGAATGTGAAGTCCTCAAATGCCTGGTCCACGACGAGGATCAGGTCCTTCTCAATAACAAGTTCCCTCAGTTCCTCAAGCGAATGTCTGTTATAAACAGCAGTCGTCGGGTTATTGGGGTGGGTCAAAAGCACCATCTTTGTCCTGTCAGTTACCTTTTCTCTGATTGCAGGAACATCCAGCTGATAGCCATTTTCCTCCTTCAGTTCCACAGGAACAGGCACGCCGCCGAGCATTTCTACGACCAGGAAATTGTTCGGGTAGGAAGGACACGGAATTATTACCTCGTCGTCTTTTCCGATGAACGGTATTATAGCAAAGAACAGTCCACTGTCAGAGCCAGGTGTTATGAGTATGTTCCGGTCCGGATCGACGTCCAGACTGTTGTGTTTTTTCAGTTTCTCTGCAAGCATGACTTTGAGGTCCCTGTTGCCGATCGGTGCGGTATAGTGCTCCGCCCCACTGTTCCTGAGCGCTTCTATATATGCGTCAGCAACAAATTCGGGCATAGATCTGTCCGGCATGAACGGATCCGCCCATCCCATAAACGTTATGCCCTGTTTCTGCAGTTCGATATACTTGGACCCTACATCCGCTTTTTCCACCTGAGTGAACAAACCGCCTTCGGCAGAGGCAAACGCCGCTGTCATCTTGTCTCTGACTGACATATTCCCTCTCTTTCCTGTTCCGCCGAACCAGTACTGCTATTATAACTACATAATTACTATATCTGTTTATCCTGAAATCATCAATCGCAATTATGTCTGCTGCAGATATCGCTTCTTTGCAGTTATCTTTTTGTACCTATATAATGATTTCGTGCTATTGATCCCCGCTGTCCCAGTCTGTCAGGTGTGAAGCCAATATCATGACACTACCGTATGGAGGAACTTATTATGATAAAGATATATGGAATGCCTACATGTCCTTACTGCGATTATATATACGAGCAGATCAAAGGACGTGAAGATGAATTCGAATACATCAACATCGGCGAGAACATCCGCAACCTTGGTACTTTTATCAGACTAAGGGACAACGAACCCGTCTTTGATCACCTTAAAGCTGTCGGAGATGTAGGCGTACCAGCTTTTGTGTTTGAAGATGGCAGAGTTTCTGTCGATCCCGCTGATGCCGGTCTGATCGAATACGGAACTACTGATGCAAGCTCCGCAGCAGAGAAATAAAATTGGATAGAGGAACGCGAAGCCCTTATGGACAAGGCACGCAGATCACAGCCTGTAATGGCAGAAGAAGACTGATCTTAGATATTCTCTGACAAGAGACCCGGCATACTGCCGGGTCTCTTTTTGTCTTATTGCACAGGATACGCTGCCGTCTTTGATTAATATTGCTGAATTTAGGCAGTTCAGTGCTAATATTCTGTTGACAATGCCTTATATTCTGTTAGAATCATACCGTAAACGATTACGGTATCGTTCACGTAAATCATTCAAGAGGACTGAGATGGCGACAATAAAGGATATAGCCCGCATATCAGGCTACAGCATCGGAACAGTATCCAGAGTACTGAACAATAAAGCCGATGTCAGTGAAAAGGCACGTTCCGTCATAGAGTCAGTCATCCGTGAACAGAACTACCAGCCCAACGACAACGCTAAAAGACTTAAGCAGCCGACCCCTTCCGGAATATATGTGATAGTAAGGGGAATGAAGAACGTTTTTCTTGTCTCAATACTGGAAGAGATACTCTTCCGTATGAGAGAACACAAAGAGAGCGTATCCGTTCAGTTCCTGAACGAGACGGAAGACGAGATCGAAGCTGCAATGCAGATAACTGCAGCATACCGCCCAAAGGGAATAATGTTTCTGGGCGGCAGCACCGAGACTTTCCGTGGTAGCTTCAGGGACATCAACGTACCTTGCGTTCTTATAACCGCTGATGCCTCCACTGTGGGACACCCCGACCTCTCCAGCTTCACCACTGACGACCGTGCCGCAGCAGAAGTCGCTGTAACGAAACTTATAGAAGCAGGCCATACACGAATCGGCATCCTCGGAGGCTATCCGGTGTCATATCCTGACGACAACAGCACGCTTAGGCTGCGAGGAGCGCTGGATGCCATGAGTAAAGCATCCGTAAGTTTTTCAGAGGATAAGTATTACGAGCCCTGTGCATATTCCATGCAGGCAGGATATGAAGCGGCGGGCATACTTCTCGACAGGTGTCCCGATATCACGGGCATATTCGCAGTCAGCGACACAGTCGCTTTCGGAGCTATGAGACAGATAAGCGACAGAGGTCTTTCCGTGCCGGACGATATCTCAGTGGTGGGATTCGACGGTATCGAGAACGGGATGTATTCGGTGCCGCGGCTCTCTACGATACGGCAGGACATCTCGGAACTTGCCGCAAGGAGCGTGGATGACCTTCTACTGCGCATCAGTTACGGAAGGCCTGCAGCTCATTCCGTCATACCATTCTCGTATCTTGAGGGTGAGAGCGTCTCCTCTCCCCGTTTGTCATAACGATCTTAAGCAAAGGAAGAAAGAACCATGGCAACAGTAACACTCAAACATGTTCAGAAGATCTATCCCAGCACAGAAAACGAGACCAAGCCTAAAAGAAGAAGGAAAAGAGACGCCGATGAACCTGCTGAGCCCAAGAAGAATCAGCTCAAGGTCACAGAAGAAGGCGTAGTTGCTGTAGACGATTTCAATCTGGAGATCAAAGACAAGGAATTCGTCGTACTGGTCGGTCCTTCCGGCTGCGGAAAATCCACTACGCTGAGGATGATCGCAGGTCTTGAGGACATAACACGCGGAGAGCTGTACATCGGAGACCGCCTGGTCAACGATGTTTCGCCCAGAGACAGGGATATCGCCATGGTCTTCCAAAACTATGCACTGTATCCGCATATGTCAGTCAGGCAGAACCTTGAGTATCCCCTGAAACTGAGGAAGACACCCAAGGAGGAGATGGACAGAAGAGTCGAGGAAGCTGCGGAGATCTTAGGTATCACCCAGTATCTCAACAGAAAGCCGAGAAACCTCTCCGGCGGACAGAGACAGCGTGTCGCAATAGGACGTGCGATAGTCAGGGAGCCTCAGGTGCTGCTCATGGATGAGCCTCTCTCCAACCTGGACGCCAAGCTGCGTAACCAGATGAGAGCCGAGATCATAAAACTGCGGAGCCGCATCAATACCACATTCGTCTACGTCACTCACGACCAGACGGAAGCGATGACTCTGGGCGACAGGATAGTGATCATGAAGGACGGTGAAGTCCAGCAGATCGGCACTCCTCAGGACGTGTTCAATAAACCGGTGAACACTTTCGTTGCAACCTTCATCGGAACTCCCCAGATGAACATGTTCAGCGGAAAACTGGTCAAGAACGAAGCCGGAAAATATGCTGTCAGAGTCAAGGACGCCGAGATAGAGCTCTCTGAAGACAAACAGAAGAACCTGGCCGACAGAAACACAGCTGAACAGGATGTGACCGTTGGCATCAGACCTGAGCACATCACTCTCGACGGTGCGGAAGGCACTGTGGTCACAGGAACTGTAGATGTCAGCGAGATGATGGGAAGCTCCATACATCTGCATGTCGCTTCAGAAGGCACCGACTGCATCATAATCGTACCTACCCTGGATCTCGGAGAGAGAGATCTCTCAGCAGGGACTGAAGTGGGGTTCACCTTCGCTCCCAACGCCATACATGTATTTGACACCGAGACCGGAAACAATCTCGAATACGTCTGATAAGTTTATAACCGGGAATTCCCGGTAAAAATAAAAACAACACAAACCTTAGGGGGAAAACAAATGAAATCCAAAAAATTCTTTGCCCTTCTTCTCACAGTCCTGATGCTCATGACGATGCTCGCAGGCTGCGGCAAGAAGGAAGAGGAACCTGAGAAGACCGCTGTCACTGTTACAGTGTGGGGTCCTCAGGAAGACCAGTCTGACGATAACGGAAAGTGGCTCCAGACCGAGTGCGAGAAATTCGCCGCGGAGCATCCTGAATGGGAGATCACTTTCAAATACGGCGTATGCTCGGAAGGTGATGCCAAGACCAATGTGACCACCGACCCCAGCGCAGCCGCTGACGTCTACATGTTCGCCAACGACCAGATTCCGGATCTGGTAAAGGCAAACGCCATCGCTAAGCTCGGCGGAAGCACAGTCGACGCCATCAAAGCGAACAACAGCGCCACATCCTACAACACAGTCGTTTATGAGGGCTCCTTCTACGGCGTGCCCTTTACAGGCAACACATGGTTCATGTTCTATGACAAGAGCGCCTTCACAGAAGAAGATGCCAAGTCCCTCGACGCCATGCTCGCCAAGGCTCCTGTAGCCTTCCCTCTCACCAACTCCTGGTACCTCGCTTCCTTCTATGTAGCCAACGGCTGCACTCTCTTCGGAGCTGACGGAACGAACAACGCAGCAGGCATTGACTTCAGCGGTGACAAAGCTGTTGAAGTGACCAACTACCTCGTAGATCTTGCTGCCAACCCCAACTTCCGTAACGGAGATGTGGGAAGTGCCGCTGACGCTAAAGCGTTCTTCTCCGGCACCTGGGACTATCAGAAAGCTGTTGACGCTTACGGCGACAACCTCGGCATCCGTCCCGCTCCCTCCATCGACCTTGGCGGTTCTCTCAAGCAGATGAAGTCCTTCGCAGGCACCAAAGCCATAGGCGTCAATCCCGCGACCGCTCTTTATAAAGAGCATCCGGAGATCTGCGTAGCTCTGGCTCTCTACCTCGGAAGCACATCTGCCCAGAAAGATCACTATGATCTGCGCAACACCATCCCCACCGACCTCGGCGTAAAGGTCAACAATGACGCTCTCGCTCAGGCTCAGATGGATACCATGGACTGGGCTTCCATCGTTCAGCCCGTCGTAGCCGACATGGGTCTGTACTGGGGTCCTGCACAGTCAATGGGTGAAGAGATCGTTGCCAAGACAGTCACTCACGACAATGCTGCAGAAAAGACCGAAGCCATGAACAAAGCCATGAACGAGGCAGCAGTTCAGTAAACCTGGCACTTAAGGTTTGAACAAAGAAGGGGACCGGATCACGGTCCGGTCCCCTTTCACAGCAACATCGGTCTGCATATCTGTTATTTTGGAGAATGAGATCATGGAAGAAAGACGCATCAGCACAGCCGGCGCCATAAAGAACGGAGATCTTCTGACAAGACTCTCCATGATTGTTATGGGTTTAGGCATTGCAGCCCGCGGACAGCTGGTCAAGGGTCTGCTGATTCTGATACTGGAGATAGCGTTCATCGTCTATATGGCCGGTACAGGAATACACAGGCTGGCCATGCTCCCTAGCCTCGGTACAGTGGAACAGGGCGAGGTATGGAACGAGGCAAAACAGGTATATGAATATACTGCCGGAGACAACTCTCAGCTCATCCTGCTGGAAGGAGTCATCACCTGCTTCGTAATAGCAGGTATTGTAGCGCTTTGGGTGCTGCAGTTAAGGCACGCATACCGTCTCCAGCTGAAAAAAGAGAACGGTGAACATATCCCGACTCTCAAAGACGACGTGAAGAGCCTGTTCAACAACAATCTCCACATCACTCTGATGTCATTGCCCTGCCTCGGGATCCTGATATTCAACATCGTGCCGCTGGTCTACATGATCTCCATGGCATTCACTACATATTCCAAAGAGGACGAGCACCTCATGCTGTTCGACTGGGACGGACTGCACCAGTTCTCAAGAGTGCTCTCACTTAACGGCAATATAGGAAAACAGTTCTGGCACGTCCTTGGATGGACGATCGTATGGGCGATATTCGCCACTTTCCTCAACTACATCCTCGGAATGGTGCTTGCGATGATCATCAACCGCAAGGATACCAAATGGAAGGGTTTCTGGCGCTTCTGCTTCGTACTGTCGATAGCAGTGCCTCAGTTCGTAACACTGATGATCATGAACATCATGCTCCAGCCTTCCGGAGCCGTCAACGTACTGCTGACGAACCTGGGACTTATCACGTCCCCCCTTCCCTTCTGGACTAATGCCACTTGGGCAAAGATCACCATCATAGTGATCAACCTGTGGATAGGAATCCCGTACACGATGCTGCAGGTCACCGGAATACTGCAGAACATCCCTGCAGAGCTCTATGAAGCTGCCAGGATGGACGGAGCAGGTCCGGTAAAGATCTTCTTCAGCATAACCCTGCCCTACATGCTGTTCGTCACTACTCCGTATCTGATCACCAGCTTCGTAGGCAATATCAACAACTTCAACGTCATCTACCTGCTCTCCGGAGGCGGCCCCACCTTCGTGGGCGACACTGCCGGACAGACAGATCTTCTGGTCACATGGCTGTACAAGCTCACTGTTGACCAGCAGTATTACAATCTCGGAGCTGTTATAGGCATCATGACCTTCGTGATCCTGACCATCGTGACCCTGATCACGTACAGGAACTCCGGCTCCTACAAGAATGAGGAGGCATTTATGTGATGGAACTCGAGAAGAACAAACTCAGTCCCCGCAAAAGAGCGGTTAATTTCCTGGTTCACCTCCTCCTGGCAGTTCTCGCGGTCATATGGGTCCTGCCCATTATCTGGATCGTTCTGACCAGTTTCCGCGCTGAGAAAGGTGCCTATACCAACACCTTCCTGCCCCAGGCCTACACCCTGGACAACTACATCAAGCTCTTCACCGACAGAAATGTCCTGAACTTCCCTAAGATGTTCTGGAATACCTTCATCATAGCGGTGATCTGCTGCATAGTCAGCACGTTTTTCGTACTTTCAGTAGCTTATTCGCTGAGCCGGATGCGTTTCGGCTTCCGCAAGACATACATGAACATCGCGATGATCCTGGGGCTGTTCCCCGGCTTCATGGCAATGGTCGCCCAGTACTTCATACTCAAGTCAATGGGACTGACAGAAGGCTCCGCAGTTCGTCTGGGACTGATTATCGTCTATTCAGCCTGTACGGGGCTTGGATTCCAGATAGCCAAAGGATTCTTCGACACGATCCCGAAGTCAATAGATGAGGCTGCCGTGATAGACGGCGCCACACAGTGGCAGGTGTTCACCCAGATCACCATGCCTCTGTCCAAGCCCATAGTCATATACACCGTGATGACATCCTTCATAGCTCCATGGGTGGACTTCGTATTTGCCAAGGTAATATGCCGTGCAAATGCCGATCAGTTCACAGTAGCGATCGGGCTGTGGAACATGCTTCAGAAGGAATATCTGTATCAGTGGTACACTTGCTTTGCTGCAGGAGCCGTCATCATCTCGATACCGATCGCAATACTTTTCATCTACATGCAGAGATTCTACGTCGAAGGAATGTCAGGAGCCGTCAAGGGATGACAAAGAGAAAAAGATTATTACTGATCTGCTCGCTGCTGCTCGCGGTATGTGCCGCGGCAGCAGTTCTCTTGCTTTGCGGCAAAAGCAGGAGCGGCCTGCAGATGTATTCGTTCAACAGAGAGCTGAAGCCGGTCGAGACTGACGATTTCTGCCGCACCACATATGAGATATTCCCCTGGTCTTTCTGTGATTCCGACGGAGACGGCACAGGAGACCTGAAAGGCATCATATCCAAACTGGACTATATCCAGGATCTGGGTTTCGACCAGATCTGGATCACGCCGGTGCATCCTTCTCCCTCGTATCATAAATATGATGTCACTGACTATTACTCCATCGATCCTGCTTTCGGGACATTGGAGGATTACGAGGAACTGCTCAGCGAATGCCACAAAAGAGACATCTGCGTCCTGATGGACCTGGTGCTCAACCACACGGCAGTCGATCACGAGTGGTTCAGGAAAGCATCTGATTATCTTCATGAACTGCCCCCTGACTGGGGTCCGGATCCTTCCTACTGCAAGTACTTCAGTTATTACAATTTCTCCAGACAGCCTCAGGACAAATATGCCCCTGTGGAAGGAACGAACTGGTACTATGAGGCTCAGTTCTGGTCCGGAATGCCTGATCTCAATCTCGACTCCGATGACGTGCGCAGTGAGATAACTGATATCGTGAAGTTCTGGCTGGATAAAGGAGTGGACGGATTCCGTCTTGACGCTACCACCTCATACCATACAGGCAACGCGCCGGCGAACACCCAGTTCCTGAGATGGTTCTGTGACTTGTGCAGGAGCTTAAAGCAGGACTGCTATATAGTCGGTGAGGCATGGACAGACAGAAACAATATCGCTGAGCTGTATTCCAGCGGTATAGACTCTCTTTTCAATTTCCCGTTCTCCGGCAATGAAGGTTATGTAAGAAACGCGGTGTCAGGCTTTTTGAAAGCTTCTGATCTGGTAAGAGCCATGGAATACTCGGAAAAAGCCTTCGAAGCGAAGAATCAGGATTTCACAGATGCTCCGTTCTATACCAACCACGATATGGCCAGAAGCGCCGGTTACTATGCAGTCGATGAAGGCCCTGTCACCAAGATGTCTTATGCCGTGAGCCTTCTGATGAGAGGATGTTCCTTCATGTACTACGGCGAAGAGATCGGCATGAAGGGTTCCGGCAAGGACGAGAACAAGCGCGCTCCCATGTACTGGAGCGATGATGCCAAGGCAAAAGGTATGTGCTCCGGGCCTCCTGATATGGATGAGGTCACCATGAAGTTCCCTTCTCTCAATGATCAGATCAAGGATGACAGTTCCCTATACAACTGGTTCAGACAGGTGATCAGGGTGAGGAGATCATTCCCGTCTATCGCCAGAGGAAAGACAGAAGGTACGGAACTCAGCACAGATTCTGCAGCAGTTTTCTTCCGCAGGAGCACCGAATACGGCGACGTCCTCATTGCCATGAATTTCGGTGAAGAACAGTGCAGCATCGATCTCTCCTCTCTGGGGATTAGTACGGAACTGGCTGCAGTGCTCAACACTTCAGAAGAGAAGATCACAAAAGAAAAAGACCTGCTCACCCTTCCGTCATGCAGCATTGCCGTACTGACTGTAGGGCAGAAATAAGAGGTATCATCTATGGGACCTAAATGGCTCAAAAATGCCGTATTCTACGAGATTTATCCGCAGTCGTTCAGTGACTCCAACTCCGATGGTATCGGCGACATAGAAGGAATAATCCGCCATCTGGACTACATTAAGGAGCTAGGCTGCAACGCGTTATGGATCAACCCGTGTTTCGATTCGCCTTTCATGGACGCAGGCTACGACATAAGGGATTACAGAAAAGTAGCGCCGAGGTACGGAACCAACGGGGATCTTATAAGGCTCTTCAATGAAGCTCATTCCAAAGGCATCAAAGTGCTGCTGGATCTCGTTCCGGGACACACCTCGGACCAGCATGAATGGTTTCTTGAATCATGCAGAAGCGAGCCTAACGAATACAGCGGCCGTTATGTTTGGACCGATCATGCATTCCAGGGCATCGCAGGTCATCCTTATATCTCCGGCATGAAAGAGAGGGCTGGCTCCTACATGCTCAATTTCTTCGCATCCCAGCCTGCGCTGAATTACGGGTGGCTCGACAGGACTGAGGACTGGATGTCGGCACCTGATTCACCCGAAGCTCTGGCTACCAGAGAAGCAATGAAAGACATCATGCGTTTCTGGCTTGACGCCGGATGCGACGGATTCCGTGTTGATATGGCTGATTCTCTGGTCAAAAACGATGACGCCGACAAGCACGCCACAGCAGCCATATGGGCAGATATACGTTCCATGCTGGACAGGGACTATTCTCAGGCTGCGCTGGTCAGCGAATGGTCCAATCCCTACCAGGCATTGTGCCTCGGCGGTTTCCATATGGATTTCTACCTTGATCATCACGGCAACGGATACAACACTCTGCTCAGGGACTGGGAAACGGAAGGCGGAGATCACAGTTTCTTTAAGAAGGATTCCGGCGGAGACATCCTTCGCTTTCTGAATGATTATCTTCCGAAACACAACATATCTAAGGACCGCGGCTATATAAGCATGTTCACCTGTAACCATGACACGCCGAGGCCCGCTCACACTCTGACTCCGGCTGAGCTCAAGCTTGCATATGCCTTCATACTCACCATGCCCGGTGTTCCCTTTATCTATTACGGTGATGAGATAGGCATGCGTTTCCTGGACGTCAAGACGAAGGAGGGCGGTTATCAGCGCACAGGAAGCAGGACTCCCATGCAGTGGGACAGCAGCATCAACCGAGGATTCTCTGATGCTCCTTCATCCGAACTGTATCTTCCGGTCGACCTGTCCGGCGATGCTCCTACGGTAGAATCCCAGGAGAAGGATCCTTATTCTCTGCTGAACGAAACAAAACGTCTTATCGTGCTTCGCCACAGTCTTTCCGATCTGCAGGCCGATGCACCTTTCAGCGTGATATACGCAGAAAAGGAGAGATATCCTTTCGTATACGGACGAGGCAGTCTTATCGCTGCGGTAAATCCATCCTCTGCCTCCGAAACAATACGCGATCCGGCGTTCGCGGGAAAAAAAGTGATCTATTCCATCGGCGAATGCTCGATAAATGGTGATGAGCTGACTGTGAAAGGCCAATCTTTCGCCGTTCTCGAATGAGCGGGAAACAGTATAGCCTTACAGTATTCGGGGCATTGATTTCATAAGAAAAATCAGCCTTTTCGCATCTGCGATAAGGCTGATTTTCGGGTCAATGCGTCGTAAAAATACTGACACCTTTATAAATCGTGAATTTGTGCGATTGACTTCCAAGATAACTTATCTATCGCATAATCTCGACAAATAGGAATTTGTTATTCTGTATCAATTTTGACCTTTATTCCCGTGTCGTTTTGCTCTCTCATTTCGTAAATCATTTCCAGTTCTGCTATAACATCTTCTTTTCTTCGAATAAACCCCTCAAAATGACTGACTAACAAGAAGGTAGCGTTTAGTTTTTTCAAAACTGCTATTTCTTCCTGCAAAAGCAGGGCATCATATATATAACAGCCATCTCTCACTTTGCTGTAAAGTGCATCGCCCACAAATGCATAAGTATTGTCTACTTCCAAGCCCAAACTACCTTTTGTATGGCTTGAAGGTAAGGGAAAAATATGCAGATTTCCGATATAGAGGCTTCCACACACAATTTTCCCTTTGGAAATATATTCATACGTTTCTTTTGATAAGTAGAGTTCCCTGGTTTGAATCTTATTAATATTTCCAATATGGTCCTGATGAAAGTGAGACAAAACTATATTATAGCCTCCATCCAAATCAGTTATATGATTCTCTCCGTTGCCCACATCATAGAGCCAAGTGACGCCGTTATCTCGAATAATCCCAATTTCTGCGGAGAGAGGGTTTTCAGAGGATGCAATGTAAGTGATCTTATCATTTATTTTTATTTCGTCCATTTATCGCCACCACCAAACTTCGATTCGTCAGCATCTCATAAACCCACAGCAGCCAATTTCCGAAAACTCAGAAAAGCCTAATGATTTATAGAAAGCAACTGTTTTAGGAGTATTGTCCGTAGTCAACTCGATTTGTCGAACATCAGGATATCTGTCAAGAACGGCTTTCAGCAGAGCAGTTCCGACTCCTTTGCGTTGCTCGCTCGGAAACACTAAAATATCCTGAACGAATACAATAGTATATCCATCGCCAACAACTCTGATGATTCCAAGCAACTCATCGTTTTCGTATGCTGCCAGAACAAGTAAGGAATTTTTATATCCTTGCTCCAATACTGGCATGTTCTCCGTATACGCAGTCCAACCGACTTCAGTATACAGCTGGCGAATCTCCGTTTCCTTATAATTTTTGTATTCTTTGATTTCCATATTATATCTTCACAGATTCGAATTTATCGTACAAATGACATGTCACTGATTCGCTTTATTATTCTTTTCCCATCATCCCGCACAATCATCTGGGATACCCCGCCGGCAAAGCCAGACATTTCACATACGTTCAGTGACTCGACTTCAAGGCCAAGGAACATTGAATCGAAAACGCTCAGCAGATCACCATGGGAAACGATAATGATGTTTTCGGAATCTTCTGCCATCACCTGATCGAAAAAGGGCTTCAGCCTGTTCCATTCATCACGTCGGCTTTCTGCATCAGAGAAAAGACGGTCATCAATTGTCTTTTCATCGCATTCCAGATTCTCCCGTAACCATTGTACAGATTTTCCGCAGCATCGTCCGAGATTACGTTCCCTCAATTCCTTTCTCACGATCGGTTCAACCCGAAACCGGGACGCGATGCTGTCGGCAGTTTGTTTTGCACGTTTTAGGTCAGAAGTATATAAAATGATTTCTTTTCCATCCAGCTCCTGCTTCAACTTTTCGGCAATTCGATCGGCCTGCTGTTTCCCTAAATCTGTCAGGTTCCAGTCCGTCCATGAACCTACCATACCATTGGTATGGTGCTCAGACTGCGTGTGCTGAACGGTGTAAATTCTTTTCATTCAATCCCCCCCGAATCCGGTTGTAATGCGTCGTCAATTCAAAACTGTTTCCCGATTTTCCTTGCCGACAGATATCCCGACAAATCCATGACAAAAGACACGGCAGATTCTTGTTCTCCACATCACCGATGCGATTTGTAGTCGGTATGTGAGCGATCAATTCTTCTCCGTCTATGTCTATCAACGCTGTGAATTGGCTTTTTCTTTTCAACAGTGTTCCTCTGATAAGAGGCTTCTCAAATAGATACATACACTCACCTCGCAAAAACCCGATTTGGAGATATCCCAACAAATGGGAATTTGTCACTCTTCCAGCATGGTCATAGCTTCTTCGAATGTCACGGCGTCGACGAGTTCTTCCCAAACATCCTCGTTGTAATAACGGACTGCCGTTTCGCCGGTCATGTAGTCATTATCAAAGGTCGAGTTGGTCCCTTCGGGAATAATCACCGCAAACCCTCTTTCAAAAGCGGATTTTACGGTACAGTCAATACAATAATTCGTCTGGAGTCCGATGACCATCAGGCGTTTGTCATCCTGATGCTCCATATATTCTTTAAACTCTATGTTTCCAAAGCAGCTGTTGATCGTTTTGACAAAAACCTTTTCTTCCTCTTTTGGCGCGATCTGATCAACGATCTCAAAATCCTCGTCCCCCACCGACATGCCGCTGCCAGGACCAGCATCATGCTGAACAAAGATTACTTCAACGCTATTTTTTCTGGCCGCATCGACCAGTCGAACGGTTCTGTCTATGAACGTATCGAAGGCATACAGATCCTCGTCAACCAGTCCCCTCTGCATATCCACAACCAGTAAAATCATATCTTCCCATCCTCCTCTGCAAATCCCGATTTGTGTATATTCTATCATCTCGATACCACAAAAAAGGAACCCAATAACCGTTAAGTCATCGGGTTCCAGAACATCCGTACAATAATGTGCGTTTATCAACAGATGAGATTTCTTAGAAACATCTGCGAATTCGCATGTTTCTGAATGTGAATTTGGTGTAACTCTGGTGTAATTTGGTGTAAACAGTGGTGTAAACACCATCATTTCAGCCCAAAATCAATAGAGCTTTGCGCCTGCCGGAATGTGCGGATCCAGCATCAGAAGGTTCAGTCTTTCTGTTCCGTTGACTGTGTGGGTCGCCGAGATCAGCATTCCTTCTGAGTCTATCCCCATCATCTTTCCGGGAGGAAGATTTGTGATCGCAACTCTGACTTCACACAAATCACCTTTCGTGTCCTCTGTCAGGCATTTCTTTGTCTATATTCAGATAATCCAGTGTCGAAATAAACAATTCCTTTTTCCACAGATTCAGATTATATGTGTCATCGATAAAGTTTGAGACATCGGCTTTTGCTGCGTCGTAATTAACCGCAGAAAACCTGCTTTTTAGCATTTGCTTTACTTCTTCTAGTGACAGTGTCGTTTCAGCTTCTATTCTTCCGGAATTCTTCATCTTGTTTTCGAGATACTCCAGATTAAAAGATGCTCCTTTTCCGATATAGAAAAGATAATCATAATAGTCTCTTCCTTTTACCCGGTCTCTATATTCACGGCATAGTATCTCATGGATCTTTCCTGCAAACAATGTAGGTTCATCGAAGATCCGTACTTCATAAGGTGCAGGCAACATGCGGTATCTGTATTCTGTCTTACCTCCCTCCGGGTTATCCGTGTCTATCTCAAATTTGATCCTGATTTTCTGGTTCGAGATCACTCTTCTTGCTTCGTCACTCTTTGGAAAGAAGGAAACGAACAGCATAAGAGTATTACCCTTAAGGAAGGCGCTCTGAACCGCAGCGTCCTCATCAATTCTCTTCGCTTCTATCTCAACATCTATTCCATAAGATATGAATTCCTTTTTCAGTGCAGGAAAGTACTCATCCAGTCTGAAAGTTGAGCCTTTTTCCAGCAATGCAAAATCCAGTTCTTCACTGAAGCGGTTAAGCCCGTGAAACATTCTTAAGCATGTTCCACCATAGAATGCAGCCTTCTCAAATAATCCGCCGCGCGACAATCCTGCCAGAGCTATCTCCTGGATTATCTCCTTAACAGCATTCTCTCTTTCAGCATTATTCTTTGGATCGTACCTGTCGATCATACTTTCAATTGCGCTGTTCATTGCGATACTCCTTTTCGATCAGCTTGATAAGCAGATTGAGATTTGTTCTGTGATACAGCTTTGCAAGTCTGCGCATCTGTTCATGATCGCAATCCGCAAACTCTGTTTCATCGATCCTCTTATCCTCAAAAAGCAGTTCTCTGAGATCTTTCATGCTGTGGACCACTCTCCACTTATACAGGGAATCACATAACGCCTTCTCTTTTGAAGCCATCTTGACTACGTAATCTCCATTTTCCAGATATGTAAGTCCCTCGGAGAAAGCCTCTTCCGGTATGTCGCTGTATTCGTATCTTCCGAACTCATTAATAAAAGTCTTACTCTTTCTGTTGTTTAGAGACGCAGAAGTAATTGCTACTACCTTTTCCGGAATCATACTGTAATACGATAACGCAGAATCGAAACTTATATATGAGGGAGATAAGATAGATGACGCAAGCAGGAACGGATCAACGTTTCTGTCAGTCTCATAAACTCCTCTATTGATCCTTATGATGTTTCCACTCTTTGCTTCACGTCGTATCTTATCCATTGGGTTTGAATACGATGCATATTTATCTCTCAGCATAGAAGTTGTTATTATCATGTTTGCACCCCCAAATACAATTATATTGGATTTATTGGAGAAAACAAGGCATTATTCTATTACAACAAGATAATGTCCGCTCCCTATCATCTGTACAGAGTTTTTTACTGCGATTTTACATTGCGTTCCATTACGCAGTCATCGAATTGTAAGGATTAATCTTAAAATTTGGCATAAAAAAACGGTAGCCGAAGCTACCGCATGTTACACATTTAGGAGACCGACAAATTTGAATTTGCCTATTTACTTTTCTGTTTTACCTCATCCATTTCTGCAATAAGCTCGTCTAAAGGACGATATTCTCCGCCCCACCATTCAAAGACGTGCATACCTTCATCTTCAAGCACAGATTCAGTAAGTGTCATATCTATTCCAAGTTGCTTAAGCAAATCTTCTCTGTCTACGGCCTGATAATCAAACGGAAGTAATTTGCAGAATTCTTTGTATGAAACCCCACATACAACCTGATGAACTCCAAGTGAGGCTATTGCTGCCAGGCACCTCTCACATGGGGCACAGCTTGTGTAGACTACAGACTTTTCTAAAATGTCGTCTGTATACTTATTTGCACATTTATGAACAAGATTAAATTCTGCATGACCAAAAATCTTCTTTTTATAATCAGCAGTATTCTCAGCTTCTTCCAGAATTTTGCCGTCACAAACCAATACCGCACCAAAAGTGTCAAAACCTTTTTTACCTGCGCTTATCGCTAATTCGTAGCACCTTTTCATATATTTCTCATTTATATCAATCATATTCCGTTTCTCTGCCAATTTTTTCTACTCATCTGTAAATCCCGATTTAGTGACATCCCGACAAACGGGAATTTGTCACTTTCTGTTTCTTATAATCTCTGCCTGCATAGCATCGCACCATTTATCCCATTTTTCTTTATAGTCCTCTTCGGAAACAATACGCATCAGCAGATCCTCTGGTGATAAAACAGACTGTTCCTGGCAGGCGTTTACGCATGCCCGATACATATCCCAATCCAACTCGTCCTTATCCCACACCAACGGAACGTGATCCAGCCCGGCTTTAATTGCGGCTACAGCTCTGGTATGTCCGTCCGTCATAACAAGTTTGCCATCCAGTTGCTTTACAGGGATCGGCTCAAAGTTAGAGAAATCGGATGGATTGATCCATCTTTCAATATCCTCAAGCTTCTTTGCGGATATATAAAACTGAGAAGGCTGTAATTCTTTCAGTTTCGTATCGGATAAAATCACAAGTTATTCACCTCTACAAATGGGAATTTGTAAGTCAGCCGCTTACAGCTTTTTGCAGGAATAATCGTCGTATATCAGACATTCGTCGCCGAAGGTCAACTCCAGCATCCCAGCTTTACGGCCGAACTTGTTTTCGCCGATGGGATAGAGGCGGAATTCCATTTCGTCGTCACCGTCGACCGTCTTCGCATAAAGCTCGCCTTCCTTCATGTAAACCTCATCCACGAAGAAATCACTGTCCTCCGGATGCTCGTATTTTCCACATAAGGCTTCCCAGCCAGACTTGTCGGGGCTTTGGAGGGCGATATCATCGATCGATCGGATTGGTTCCGGCTTAAGCCCACGGACAATAGCTTCCATGCCTGAGTCGAAGGCAACGTAAGCTCTGACGTCTGTGTACTCACGGCAGCAGAGCTGTACAAGCACTGCGTTCGCATCGAGATAGCGTGCAAACCACGTCTGATATCCGGGCACATAACCGCTGTGGCAGGCGATGCGTCCCAGCTTTTCGTCGTGGAGGAGCACCCAACCAAAGCCATAGTCGTCATCATCGCCTTCCTCGCGAGCCGGTTCCCCATTGATGAGGGTCGCGGGAGTAACCATCAGTTTCTGCTCCTCCGGCGTTAGAAGACTTCCTTCACGCAGTACCTGATCCCATTTGAAAAGGTCAATGATATTGGAATAGACCGCCATATTGCCGTTCATTCCATCGTGGGAAAGAACGTAATCCCTTGCCTTTGA
Source organism: Oscillospiraceae bacterium (assembly GCA_017513135.1). Taxonomy (GTDB): domain Bacteria; phylum Bacillota; class Clostridia; order Oscillospirales; family Ruminococcaceae; genus RUG11783. The sequence goes on along the minus strand of JAFWDH010000008.1, from coordinate 686 downwards.
ATCCTCGGGGAGGATGAGCTCTCCCTTTTCAAACACGAGACCGACGGCAAGATCATCAATCTGGAGCTTGTCCTTTCTGCGGTGATACACGCGGGTGGAATCCAGTCCCGCGGGCTCGAATACATTCTTCTTCAGAAACTCCTCAAAGGGCACACCCGAGACCTTTTCCGCGATCTCGGCAAGCAGCTGATAGCCTGTATCGGTATACTCGAATCCTTCGCCCGTCGGATATGAAAGCTCGGGTCTGCACTCCGTGAGGATGCGGAGGATCACGTTATTGTCCGGGATCATGCCTTCCTCCTCGAAGATTCTTTCGATATCATCATCACAGTCGGAAAAACCGCTTGTGTGAGTGAGGAGGTGCCTGATCGTTATACCCGCATACGGAATCTCCGGGAAATATTTCGTGATCTCATCCTCAAGGCTCAGCAGCCCCCTGCGCCGCAGAAGCATGATTCCCGCTGCGGTAAACTGCTTGCTGATCGAAGCAATATCAAAAATACTGTCCTCCCGCATAGGCAGTGTATTCTCTGGGTCACGGAATCCGATAGCGCCCTTCGACACGATCTTGCCGTTCTCGGCGTATAACCATGTTCCGGTAAAAGCACCTTTTTCATGGGCCTCCCGGATGTAGTCCACCATGATTGTTTCTTTATCCATAATTGTCTCCATAAACATCGATTTGT
>JAFWDH010000007.1 GCA_017513135.1 Oscillospiraceae bacterium | reverse complement strand
GGGATTGTCACAGGGCTTTCTTTGCTCAACGCCTATGTACCTGTTTAGCAGGATCTCGATTTTGTTCGATTCGGATCCCTATACTATAGACATATACGATCAGCTATATCTTTATATCGTTTCCGTTGTGTTGATGATGGCGATCTTCATGCTGGGTTACTATTATGGAATAAAGTCAAGGAAGAATAATAAATCAGTTGAGGCAAGTTGAATTCTTACATCCTTCTTTATCAGAAAACTACTATATTTATAGATGGTCACAGACTCCTAATCACAAGGGGAGATGATCATGCTTGGTCAGCAGAAGCACAGACGATCCATATGGATCGTAATCAGTATTCTGATTGCTATTGTCATTCTTTCAGCCGGGTTTTTGAGATTGTACAGGACAGAGCTCCTGTTTCTTGAAGATGTCGGGCTGGATTCTATATTCTCAGAAAAAATTAAAACAGTTATATATGATATAGACAGGCTTGACGGAAGAATGGAATCTCAGGATCCGTCTGAGATCATCCCTGTACTCGATACACTGAAAACTGCAGTGTTCCGCAGGGCTGGAAAGCCGCGTAACCCGGTAGATTGGCAGGGAATGGTCTGGATCGAAACAGACTGTCACATCTACGGATTAGGGATCATATCTGGCAGGTTTGCGGTTTTCATAGATAGTGTTGAGCGTTATTATGAGTGCAGCGCTCAGAGAGCATTCTGGCTGGAACTGTTTCCAATCATTCGCATTTATGAAATGAAATTGCAGTCGTAAGCTTGAATAAGGATCACAATACCTCTGAATTGTCAACAGATCAGAAAGGAGCGTGGATCTCATGAAGAAAAGGCTCATCGTCGCAGTCATTCTTGTTCTAATCCTTGCGGCTGTCATCAGGTTCCGGTTCGCGCTGGCGTATATGTTCATCGGAGGCGAGACCGTTCATCTGCAGCGTTCAGAGATATCCTCCGTTACGGGGACTTCCGTCACTTCGGTCCCGGTAATGCAAGCCGATCTGACGGAGTCTCAGATAGATGTTTTCGTAGAGAAGTTCAACTCTCTCGGACTTAAACGCATTCCGGTCAGATACACCAAAAAAGGAGGATGGCTGTACAGCTTCAGCGCCTTCAGGAATGACGGGACCTTCGTTTCTATAGCATTCCTTGAAGGCGGTCTGGTCACCGTGGACGGATACACCTGCGTCACCCTTAAGCCGGTCTCGGGCATCATGGGAGAGTTTTTCCAGAACTGACGCCTGTCATGAAATGTACAAAACAGCATCCTTCATAAAAAAGAGCCACGCAAAGGATAATTGCGTGACTTTTTGTCTTACAGGGGAGAGAATCGAAGCAGAAAAGGATTATATTCTGTTTCTGAAAGGAGGCAGCCTATGAAGAAGCTGCTCAGAAAAGATCTCGGCCTTGTATTCTGCGTTTATAATGTCATCTTCTATATCCTTGCACTGACATGTATCGCGATGAGGTTCGGCAGGGAAGGGGATGTCATATTCATGATGGTCCTGCTCCTTGCGGGGCTCACCGTGCCCGGTCTCATCGCTCATGAACAGTCTCAGGGCAGGAAACCGGAACAGTGCAGCGCAGAGACTGACCTCACGGCATACGTTAAGGAAAAATACATCCTTATGGTCATCATGGAAGCGGTCGGCATCTGCGCCGGGGCACTGATATGGTTCATCTTCGACAGACCGGCTGCCTTTTCCGACTTCTACCTCAATACCGTATTCACCGTTCCTATAGTAGTCGCAGCGGTATCGCTGATGATACCGCTGGATCTAAGATACGGATCGCGGAACATGCTTCCACTTAAGCTGATCTTCATCGGGATACTGGCCTCCTTCTTTGCAGGCGCTTTCATGAATTTCTGGTACTGGATCGATCCCTATCTGGGAAGCAGGGTCGCGTACTACCGGAGCATGATACCTGAATGGCTGCTCATGCTGGTCTTCATACTGGGGGCAGCGGCAGCAGCTGTCATCTCCTGCGTGGTGAGCATCAGGATCGTGACGAAAGGAGCCTCTCTTCCGATGGCTGACATCAACCCCGGAAGCCTGTCCAGAAACATCAAGCTGTTCAGGCTGTCCAACGACATGACCCAGGACCAGCTTGCGGATAAGATGTTCGTGACGCGCCAGACCGTGAGCAACTGGGAGAACGGAAAAGCGCAGCCAGATCTCGATACCCTTATCAAGCTGTCTGAAGTATTCGACACGGACGTCGACTTCCTTCTCAACACCGGAAAGAAGAGGGAGCAGCTGCCGAACCGCAACGTATATGTTCTCGTGAGCATGGCTCTGTTCATCCTGCTCCACGCAGCGCTGCGCCTGAAGGACCTGCTGAGCGTCGGCGGATGGACGCTGTTCGGAGGAGACATCATATACTACTCGTCCGCCGTCCGGCTCATCGTTCCTTTCCTTCTGAATCCTCTCATCATGATCCCCGCAGGTGCCATGACGGCGTCGGTCCTTTCGGTCTTCATGGATCTGAGAGCGGGGAAGAGAAGGAGCCTTTTCGGGATACTGAGCGCGATGCTGCCGTTCCCGAGCCTGATGATCGCAGTCCACATGCTCATCATGTACAATAACGCTCCCGTCATAGATGACTACATAAAGCTGCCCGTACGCATCATCCTCACAGTCGTACTTTCGTTTATATCCGGGATACTGCTCTTCCTGGTCCTGAACGAAAAGCGCGGCAGAGACCTATGATGCTTTAAAACGGCGGAAGACTCACAAATACATAAGAAAAAGAGGAAGCCTTGAAGCTTCCTCTTTTGATTTGCCTGATGCTCCCGGATCAATCCTTGAACACGGCGTTCAGTGCCATGGTGCACAGAAGGATGATGCCGATCACTACGAAGATCCCCAGCATTCCTTTTGCAAGGATGGGGAGACTGATCTCTACGAAATCCTTAACATTGATAGTCATGTTTCATTCACCTCATCCGACAAGATTGAGCAGAACGCCTGCCGCGATAACGGAAGCGATCTGTCCGGAAACGTTGACGCCGATGGTCTGCATGAGCAGGAAGTTCTGGGGATCCTCTTCGAGACCCATCTTGTGAACTACGCGGGCGGACATCGGGAACGCGGAGATACCGGTGGCGCCGATCATCGGGTTGAGCTTCTTGTCCTTCGGGAGGAACAGGTTGATGATCTTTGCGAACATGACGCCGCCGACGGTGTCAAATACGAAAGCTACGAGGCCGAGCAGCATGATGAGCAGGGTCTCGGGCTTCAGGAACTCTTCGGCCTGCATCCTTGTGGAGATGGAGATGCCGAGAACGATGGTGACAAGGTTCGCGAGCTCATTCTGAGCTGAAGCGGAGATGGAATTGAGCACGCCGCACTCTCTGATGAGGTTTCCGAACATCAGGAATCCGATCAGGGAGAGGGACTTCGGTGCGACGAGTCCGACAACGACGGTGATGACGATAGGGAAGAGGATCTTCGTCTTCTGGGAGACGGAGTGGGGCTCATAGTTCATCCTGATGAGTCTCTCTTCCTTTGTCGTGATCAGCTTGATTACCGGAGGCTGCACGATGGGCACGAGTGCCATGTATGAATACGCCGCGACCATGATGGCGCCAGTGTAGTTCGAGCCGAGGTACTGGGATACGAAGATCGAGGAGGGGCCGTCAGCCGCGCCGATGATGCCGATGGAAGCGGCATCCTTGAGCTCAAACCCGAACAGCATCGCCATGCTGAGCGTGAAGAAGATGCCGAACTGCGCGGCAGCTCCGAAGAGCATGAGCTTGGGGTTGGTGAGCAGAGGACCGAAGTCGATCATTGCGCCTATACCGATGAAGAGAAGCAGCGGGAACAGCTCGTTAGCGATACCCGCCTTGAAGAGTTCGTCGAATGCGCCGACCTCTTCGCCCTGCGTAATTACGCCGGACATGGGGAGGTTTACGAGGATAGCCCCGAAACCGAGAGGCATAAGAAGGGAGGGCTCCATCTCTTTTGCTATAGCAAGATAGACGAGAGTGCCGCCGATCAGCCACATGATGACCATCTTCAGGTCAATGTTCATAATGTTGCCGAAGATGTCGCTGAAAAAAGTAGCCATTGCACAACTCCTGTTTAAAAAATCCGAAATTCGATTCATTCTAACACAATAAAGCGATTTGTTTCAATATTGTGAACAGTCCGCAGCAGGATCGGGGAACATATAATTTAATGCCCCGCAAGGCAGTTATTATGTGACCTTTGACGGTTTTGCAGTAAATGAAAATCAGTATATACTATATAGGATCTTAAGATCATTTTCTGAAAGGACGACGCGGCGCAAGCCGCATACAGATATGCTCAAGAGCGAATTCTATTACGACCTTCCGCAGGAGCTGATCGCTCAGTCCCACGCGGTACCCAGAGATCACTCCAGGATGATGTTCCTTGACAGGAATACCGGCGAGACCAGGGATCTTCATTTCTACGATCTCCCGTCATTCCTGAGGGAAGGAGACGTGCTCGTACGAAACAACAGCAAGGTCATCCCCGCGAGGCTTCTCGGGCAGAAGGACACCGGAGCCCATGTAGAGATACTGCTTCTCAAACAGACGGAGCAGGACGCGTGGGAATGTCTCGTCAGGCCCGGAAAAAGGCTTCACCTGGGCACCGTGATAGACTTTCACGGGAAACTGAAGGCGACCATAGGCGAGGAGCTCACCGACGGAAAAAGGAAGGTCTTCTTCGACTATGACAGAAGCAGCAACTTCTTTGCGATACTGGACGAGATAGGGAAGATGCCCACTCCTCCGTACATCACCAAGGAGCTCGAGGACAACGACGAGTACCAGACGGTATACGCCGAGCCGCTCGGATCGGCGGCAGCCCCGACCGCAGGCCTGCATTTCACGAACGAGCTGCTGGATAAGGTCAGGGACATGGGAGTACAGATCGCGGACGTGACCCTCCATGTCGGACTGGGAACGTTCAGGCCGGTCAAGGAGGACGTCATCACCGATCACATAATGCACTCCGAGAGCTATTCCATAGATGAACGGAACGCGGAGATCATCGCGAAAGCCAAGGAAGAGGGAAGAAGGGTCATCTGCACCGGCACCACCTCCTGCAGGACCGTGGAGGCAGTATACGCAAAGCACGGAAAGGTCTGCGCCTGCCATGAAGACACCGATATATTCATCTACCCTGGCTATAAGTTCAATGTCATGGACGGTCTGATCACTAACTTCCACCTTCCCGAAAGCACCCTGATAATGCTCGTAAGCGCCTTTGCCGGATATGAGAACACCATGAACGCATACCGCAGAGCCGTGCAGGAGCGATACAGGTTCTTCAGTTTCGGGGACGCTATGCTGATACTGTGATACACTTATTTCGCTAAACGGAGGATAAAAACATGCTGGAGACCGGGATCAAAGCCCCTGATTTCACTCTTCCTGACCAGAACGGCGACATGAAGAGCCTTTCCGATTTCAAAGGGCAGAAAGTGATACTTTATTTCTATCCCAAGGACATGACCTCGGGATGCACCAAGCAGGCCTGCGCCTTCGGGGACCTCTATCCGCAGTTCCGCGAGAAAGGCGCGGCAGTCATCGGCGTCAGCAAGGATTCCGTAGCTTCTCACAAGAAGTTCGAGGAGAAATACGGCCTTCCGTTCACGCTGCTGTCGGATACCGAGCTCAGCGTGATAAAGGCGTATGACGTCTGGAAGGAAAAGAACAACTACGGCAAGGTCACCATGGGAGTGGTCCGCACCACCTATCTCATCGACGAGAACGGCGTGATCGCAAAGGCATTCGGAAAGGTAAAGGCAGCCGAGAACCCCGCTCAGATGCTGGAAGCTCTCAACGGCTGAACGAAGTAAAGAGATGTATGAACTTATAAAGACAGAGAACAATGCCAGGCGCGGAAAGTTCACCACAGTGCACGGAGACTTCCAGACTCCCGCATTCATGAACGTCGCCACCGCGGCCGCCATAAAGGGCGGACTGAGCGCGCTGGACCTCCATGACGTGAAGTGCCAGGTGATGCTGAGCAACACTTACCACCTGCACGTGAGGACAGGCGAGCAGCGCATCCATGATTTCGGAGGCATAAGAGGCTTCTCCAAATGGGACGGACCGGTGCTGACCGACAGCGGCGGGTTCCAGGTCTTCTCACTGGCAAAACTCAGAAAGATAAAGGAAGAAGGCGTGACCTTCAGCTCCCATATAGACGGCAGAAGGATATTCATGGGGCCTGAAGAGAGCATACAGATACAGTCAAAACTCGGGAGCACCATAGCGATGGCCTTCGACGAATGTGTCGAGAACCCGGCTGAGTACGGATACGCAAAGGAGTCAGCCTCGCGCACCGCGAGGTGGCTGCAGCGCTGCAAGCAGCAGATGAAGATCTGCAACGATGCCCCTGACGCCGTGAATCCGCACCAGCTCCTTTTCGGGATAAACCAGGGCGCTACTTACGAGGATCTCCGCATCGATAACATGAAGGAGATCGCAGACATGGACTGCGACGGATACGCCATCGGGGGCCTTGCGGTGGGTGAACCGGCTGAGGTCATGTATGACATAATCTCCGCCGTAGAGCCCTACGCTCCCAGAGACAAGATCAGGTACCTGATGGGCGTCGGTACTCCCGGCAACATCATAGAATCCGTCTACAGGGGCGTCGATCTCTTTGACTGCGTGATGCCAGCGAGGAACGGAAGGCACGGACACCTCTTCACCTGGGACGGGATAATCAACATAGGCAACCAGCGCTATGAGGACGATCACGGAGTCATCGAGGAAGGCTGCGGATGCCCTGTGTGCAGGAACGGCTTCTCAAGAGGGTACATAAGGCACCTACTCAAGTCCGGCGAGATGCTCGGAATGAGGCTCTGTGTCCTTCACAACCTGTGGTTCTACAACACCCTGATGGAGCGCATCAGGGACGAACTGGACAAGGGGACTTACGCTCAGTTCCGCAATGAGTACGTCAAAAAGCTCGACGTCAGGATATGATCGCTATTTACTGAACGGCGACGACCATTTATAATTGTTAATACACACAAACCATTTCGGAGGGATAATAATGTTAGCAAATCTTTTGTTCCTTACAGCAGCTGAATCAACCGCCCCTTCTTTCTTTGAGACCTATGGTACGGTTATCTTCCTGGTACTCATGCTCGCAGTCATGTATTTCACGGTAGTTATCCCTCAGAGGAAAGAGGAGAAGGCAAGGAACGAGCTCCGCAACAGCCTTGAGGTAGGCGACGGCGTCGTCACCATCGGAGGCATCGTCGGTCGCGTTGTCAGCATCAAGGACGACACCGTCCTCATCGAGACAGGATCCGACAGAGTCAAGATCAGGATGTCCAAGAACGCCATCGGCGAGGTCGAGAAGCTCAACCTCAACGACAGCAAGAGCGACAGCAAGGAATAATCTGTTATCTGCATACCGCTTCCGGCGATCGCCGGGAGCGGTTTTATGTTACGCAAAAAGCCGGCTCCCGGAGCCGGCTTTCTTCATTTCATTCTGTTTTATCTGCTAACAGTAATGTCTATCGACTGGCCTCCGCTGGACACGAACCTTATAGTCACAGCATCCCCGTCCAGGACGAATGAGCAGGAAGCATCGTCATTCGACCAGCCGCTGACAAAGTCACTGTCAGGCTCATTCCACGAACCGGTGCAGTTCATGTGTATGGTAACGGTCTCCTCGATATCCTGGACTTTTAGGCCGCCCCACAGGCTCTGTTTCAGATTGTCAGCCGACTTTACCGCAAGTGTCGGTTCGCAGACCACATATACGGAATTTGATTTGCTGGTGAGGAACGTGAAGTACAGTTCAGAAGACATCGCCGCGTTCACGGGAGCCGCCTGGTATATGCATCCGTCCTTGTATCTTATCGCGTCTATGGAGCACTGAAGCATCGCGCCGAGGCACTCGTAGTTTATGCTCTCGACTCCGTTCTTCCACTCATCGTATATCAGGTCAACGGGGATGAGCCTGCTTCCTGCAGGATCGTAGTATGTGAAGAAGGTCTGATCAAGTCCGCTCATGACCAGGGAGCATCCGTCCACATTGATCGTCGCGTTGGCCATGATCCCGTTGGAGGACAGCACCGTCAGCTTTGTGGTGCCGCCCTTGCGGCCGGTAACGGTCCCGTCGTCCTCGACATAAGCTACCGTGCCGTCATCCACATAGTATTTCAGCGCGTATACGGACGCTTCCTCCGGCTCAATCTCTGGGACGATCCTTATGGATTCTCCGATCTCTATGTTGTACACATCCTGATCAAGGGTGATGATCTCGACAGGGGAGGAGCACACCAGCTCGACCGATGCCGCGCGGTCTCCGCATTTCACCCGGAGCTGAGTGGTGCCGGAAGCGACGCCCAGGATGTTGCCGTTTGCGTCCAGCACAGCCACGGAAGCATCGTCGATAGAGAATTCAGGCTTGTCCGTGCAGTCCGCGGGAAGTATCTCCACGGAATCCGCGTTCAGAGTCTTTGTCTCATTTATGCCGGTCACGAAGCGCTCATCCCTGAAGGACACACTCAGGCAGGGAATACGTTTAGCGAAATGGGCGTCTATCTGAATGTCCCGTGTGACAGGCATCGAGAAATCGTATCTCTCTCCGCCGATCTCCCAGTAATCGAAAACGAAACCCTCTTTTACAGGCTTTTCCACAGGGGTGAGCACCTTTCCGCCCTCGACCGTCTCATCTGTCAGGAACACTTCGCCGTCCGACATGAACTCGACCTTGCAGATCTTCAGATAAAGAGCCTTAAGGGTCAGATTATGCTCGACGGGAAGGGAAAAGTCGTACTCATTCTCGCCGTCTTCGCTCCAGCAGCTGAAGCTGTATCCGTCCTTCACCGGAGGAGCCGGTTTTTCCACCCTGTTGCCGGTATTCACATATGCCGAGAACTTCCTTCCGCCGTTGTCGGGATCGAAAGTCACGCGGCTTCTTGGCGCCTTCAGGAAGAACACCCATACCAGAGCCAGTATCACGACCATAACGGCTGCCGACGCCGCTATGATCAGTTTCTGTTTATTTGTAAGTTTCTGCTTTATATTTACTCTCATTTATCCGTATGCGATCAGTCGCCGCCGCCCGCGGATACGTCATAATCCGCAAGGGGACTGGAGTCCGCGGCGTCCCTGAGCCTTCCGTCATCAAGATGTGTGTAGATCTCGGTCGTTGTGGTATGCGCGTGGCCGAGTATCTCCTTAAGGGCGAGCACGTCAACGTTTCCGTATCTGTACATAAGAGTCGCGGCAGTGTGCCTGAGCTTGTGAACCGTGAAGCCCAGCCCGGACAGCCCGGCCTTGTCTATATAACTGTTTATTATCTGCTCCACGCGCCTGGGAGTGAGCCTCGAGCCGGTCCTGGAGAGAAACAGCGCATTGCGGTCCTTGTTCTTGTAGGTGCGGGCGTTACGGGCGTGGAAGTATCTGGCGATGGCTTTCTTGCAGGCCTTGTTCAGATAGACCTGACGCTCCTTGTTTCCTTTTCCGGTGATGGTTATGGTCTCTTCATGGATATCCGATATGTCTATTCCTACGAGCTCTGAAAGCCTCATACCGCAGTTCAGCAGCAGCACGAGCATGCAGTAGTCGCGGTCCTTGAAATCTCCGTTGACTGAGTTCAGCAGCGCTATGGACTGCTCAAGAGAAAGGTATTTCGGTAAAGTTTTCTTCAGGGCCGGGACTTCAAGGTCCTTGGCCGGATCGTTATCGAGCTTATGCGCCTTCAGGGTCAGATATTTGTAATATGACCTTAGCGCGGATATCTTGCGCGAACGCGTGGAAGCGGAGTTCTCACGGTCCTTCATGACGAAATGGAGATACTCGTAGATATCCATGGTGGAGATGGAGCCGACAAGAGAGAGATCGATGTCTTCGACTGAGATCTCTTCAAAAGGGATATCCTTGTCAACGAGCTTTCTTTTTTGTTTTATGTAACGGAAAAAGGTACGGAGGTCGACCCAGTAACCTTCGATCGTTCTGGGGGACAGGTTTCGGATCGTCTCCATATATAAAAGAAATTCCTTAATTATTTCAGGACAACCGAAATAATACTCAGCCATGATGAAATCTCCAAACTGAACGTGAACGGGCCTTTTGGGCTTTGAGACTTCCCCGTGCTTCGCTAAACTTTCATTTAACGAAATAAGGTCTAAAGAATCCTGAGGTCCTCTGCCAAGGTCTCATCACGTCCCGATACGCTGTCAGGCGCCTTTCAGACGCTGCAGACATTATCTCTGCATCATTCTGACATGCCCTGCAGGATCATCCTCTCTGCATCAGAGGCACTATGCCGCCTGTATCGGTAAGCTGCGAAGAGCCCAGTTCGCAAAAGGAAAAGCCTCTTTCCGCAAGCGCTTCCTTCAGAGCTCTGCCGAACGGTGTATCGGGGATCCGCCCGCAGAAGGCAACTTCTTTTTCCGATATCTTTCCGCAGGATCCCCCGATGAAGCCGTGATCGTATCCCTTCAGGACTATCTCCTTCTGTTTCAGCATAATGCTAAATTTAGCGAAATTCAATACTGTCTTCCCGATAGACGGATCATCCGTCAGAACAGCGTCCTCATCGAGCAGAACAGAGCTGCATCTGCTGTAGCCCTGCGCAACATCGACGGGTTCAAAGACGCCGAGAGACAGTATCTGCCGGGGCATGACGCTTCTCTTCCCTATCAGAAAGCTCTTCAGAGGAAGAAGATTGAGCACGCAGTCATGCGGGTATTCTTTCCCGAATCCCCCGGTCTTTATCACCCTGAATCCGATCTCCTCCAGTTGAGCTGCAAGCTCGGTCTGTTCCTCATTCACTGCAACGAGACTGCCGCCCAGCGGAAGCACCTGAAGGTCCGCGTGGCTGCAGATCGCATCGGGGAGGCTCCCTGCCCTTCTGACTCTGAGGACCCTTATCCCGCGCTCCTCAAGGCATTTTATCGTGTCACAGGCTTCCTCCGAGACTGCGCATACCGTTACGTCGTTTACCGGAAGAAGGGGCCTTTCAATGAAGATATCGCTCATCAGAACACTTTCTTTATCTCGGTGATATTGGATATCCCGATCAGCTCCATGGAGTACCTCGAGGCATTCAGCTTCCTGAGGCTGGATGCCGGAAGGACGCATCTCGTGAAGCCAAGCTTTTCCGCTTCAGAAACGCGTTTTTCCGCGTCGCTGACAGTCCTCACTTCCCCGCCGAGTCCCAGTTCCCCGAAGATGACAGTGCCCGCAGGGATCGTTTTATCGAGCAGAGAGGAGACGATGCTGGACGCCACCGCAAGGTCGGACGCCGTGTCGTTTATGTTAAGTCCTCCGATGACGTTGAGATAGACGTCGAGGGCGGAGAGTACGTATCCTCCCCTCTTCTCTATCACCGCAATTAGCAGGTTAGCTCTGTTGAAGTCAAGGCCGTCCGCCGTCCTTCTGGGGACCGAGAAATTGCTTTTAGTCGTCAGGGCCTGGATCTCCGCCATTATGGGGCGGCTGCCTTCCATGACGCAGGTGACGCAGCTTCCGGGAGTATCTGTCACAGCACCCTCAAGGAGGAGCATGCTGGGATTCGCTATCCCGAAAAGTCCCTTGTCTGTCATGTCGAAGATGCCTATCTCGCTGGTGGAGCCGTAGCGGTTCTTCGCGGAGCGCAGGATCCTGAGCGCCAGATATCTGTCGCCCTCAAGGTAGAGCACCGTATCCACTATATGCTCCATTACCTTCGGTCCCGCTATCGCGCCGTCCTTGTTCACATGGCCGACTATTATCATAGGTATGCCTTCAGCCTTCGCGCACCTTGTCAGCGCAGAGGCGCTCTCCCTGACCTGGGCAACGCTTCCGGCGGAAGAAGGTATACCGTCTACTTCCATGGTCTGGATTGAGTCTATGATGCACAGATCGGGCCTGTGCTCCCTCACCGTGTTTATGACAGAAGATATGTCCGTCTCGTTCGCGATAAGGAGATTGTGTGTATCTATTCCGAGGCGCTTTGCCCTCAGCTTTATCTGGGAGGATGATTCCTCTCCGGAGATATACAGCACTTTTGCCTGTCCGCAGACATTTCCGCACAGCTGAAGCAGCAGCGTGGACTTCCCCGCCCCGGGCTCACCTCCGAGAAGGATCACCGATCCCTCAACGATGCCGCCTCCCAGGACCCTGTCGAACTCCTCGATCCCGGTCGTATATCTGATATCGGAATCCGATGTCACCTCGTCAAGCGATACCGTTCTGGCGGATCCCGCTTTGGCGGAAGCCTTCTTGCTGACAGAGGGCTTGCTCTGCACCGTCTCCTCCTGCAGAGTGTTCCATTCCCCGCATTCAGGACAGCGCCCGTACCATTTGGTGGTCTGCGCTCCGCAGTTCGTGCATACGAAATATGTCTTTACAGCCATTTGATCAAAGCTCCGATTCTTTCTGGATATCCAGACAATTATAACATAAGGATATTAACAAAAATCGGAGCGTCCTTATTGGACACTCCGATCAATGGAGGCGCCTTCCAGATTCGAACTGGAGCATAGAGGTTTTGCAGACCTCTGCCTTCCCACTTGGCTAAGGCGCCGATAAAAAAATGGAGCGGGTTACGAGGCTCGAACTCGCTACCTCCACCTTGGCAAGGTGGCGCTCTACCAGATGAGCTAAACCCGCATTGGTGCTTCCGGTCGGAATCGAACCAACGACACGAGGATTTTCAGTCCTCTGCTC
>JAFWDH010000006.1 GCA_017513135.1 Oscillospiraceae bacterium | reverse complement strand
TGCCGAAAATACTTGGTTGGAGACGACCTGGGAAGATAGGTAGGTGCTGGCTCTCACACTTTTTAAGCCTCAATAGCTCAATGGCAGAGCATCCGGCTGTTAACCGGAGGGTTGTAGGTTCGAGCCCTACTTGAGGCGCCAAAGACAGGTAGCCCGTCTATTTGACGGGCTACTGTTAAGAAAAGAATTAAGGTAATTTACTGCTGCTTTTGCAGTAAGATCGGTATGATATGTTTCTGTTGACACTTTCAGTTCTTTTCTATTATAATGTCTTGGCAGTTCAATAAGGGCCTTTAGCTCAGTTGGTCAGAGCAGCCGGCTCATAACCGGTCGGTCCGGGGTTCGAGTCCCTGAAGGCCCACCACAATTTAGGGGTATAGCTCAGTTGGTAGAGCGTCGGTCTCCAAAACCGAATGCCGAGGGTTCAAGTCCTTCTGCCCCTGCCATATGGCCCGGTAGTACAGTTGGTTAGTACGCCAGCCTGTCACGCTGGAGGTCGTGGGTTCGAGCCCCATCCGGGTCGCCAGATGCTGTTATAGCTCAGTCGGCAGAGCACGTCATTGGTAATGACGAGGTCGGCAGTTCGAATCTGCCTAACAGCTCCATAAAACACCGCTTTGGCGGTGTTTTTATTTAACAGTAAACGTAAACAAAGAGGTCATTTCATGAACCGAAAGTTCGGCATAATCCTTCCTGTTTATTCAATACCTTCAAAGTACGGTATCGGATCGCTCGGAAAAGAAGCATATTCATTCATCGATTTCCTTTCTAAAAGCGGAGTCGGTCTGTGGCAGGTGCTGCCTCTGGGACCGACAAGCTACGGAGATTCTCCTTATCAGTGCTTCTCTGCGTTTGCAGGAAACGATTATTTCATAGATCTTGATGTGCTCAGGGATGAAGGACTCCTTACTGATGAGGATCTCATGGGAGCGGATGAAGGATGGGATCCCGGATTTGTTGAGTACGGAAGAGTTTACGAAACAAGATACAGCATACTGGAAAAAGCCGCGGTCAGGTTCTTTTCTGCCCCTTCAGACGATTATTCAGAGTTCGTCGATTCAACGCCCTGGCTGAAAGATTATGCTCTGTACATGGCAATAAAACGCACTTTCGGAATGGTAGCGTGGACCGAGTGGCCTGCTGAATACAGAGACAGGGATACGGCAGCGATATCGACATTCATGTCAGAAAATGAGTCTCTGATAAGGCATCATTATTTCTGCCAGTACAAGTTTTTCTCGCAATGGAAAAGGCTTCTGGAATACGCTCATCATAATGGGATAGAAGTAGTCGGCGACGCGCCGATATACGTCTCTATGGACTCCGCAGACGTATGGAGCAACCGTGAGCTGTTTTGCCTTGATGAAAAGGGATATCCCACTGTAGTTGCGGGTGTGCCTCCGGATTATTTCTCGGAGACCGGGCAGCTATGGGGAAATCCCCTGTACAGATGGGATGAACAGAAAAGCGGTGTGTATGGTTGGTGGGGAAGGAGAGTAGCTTCTGCATCGATCCTGTATGATTATCTTAGAATAGACCATTTCAGAGGGTTCGATTCCTACTGGGTGATCCCGGCAGATGAGGAAACCGCAATAAACGGAGCGTGGAAAAAAGGTCCAGGGATCGGATTCATAAAGTTTCTTAAAGAGGCAGCAGGCTCAATGAAGCTTATTGCGGAAGACTTAGGTCTTCTTACTCCATCGGTAAAAGAACTTCTCAAGGACAGCAACCTGCCCGGAATGAAAGTCCTTGAGTTTGCATTTGATCCGGAAGGTGAAAGTGATTATCTCCCGGAATCATATAATGTGAATTGTATATGCTATACCGGAACTCATGACAATGATCCGGTATGTCCGTGGCTGGATTCCCTTGATGATGATTCAAGGAAATTCCTCAAAAAGTATGTAAAGGGAAAAGGCTTAACAGCTGACGCGGACGGTCTGATACGTCTCGGAATGTCGTCAAAGGCGAGATTCTTCATTGTGCAGATGCAGGATCTTCTTGAGACCGGAAGCGAGTCCAGGACAAATACTCCCGGAGTGGAGGAAGGAAACTGGAGGTGGAGGATCACCTCCGATTGTCTGACTGATCGTCTTTCAGACAGGATACTGGCACTTGTCAGCGAATATGACAGGAACTGAGATAAACGAAAAGACCGGTACCATAAGGTGCCGGTCTGATCTTTTCGGAATAGTATTTCTAAATATTCAGCTGATTGATCTTGTTATCCGCATATACTCTTCCATATGCCATTATTTGACCTCCACTGATGCGGTTGCGGGTAAGATACAAGAAACTTTCCGAGTCTGAATGCTTACGCTGCCGCAAATGCTTTTTTTACTGTTTAGATAATTATCCATCATAACAGCGAAAGGGAAGATACTGACGGTATCCGTGAATGGATAAATGCGGAAAAACAGACATCTGCGGATTGAAAATGCTCCCTTCCCGGCAGCACGGAACATATGTCCTGTCTGCATGGAAGGGAGCATGTTTTCTTGTGTACCTGCCTTGAACGTCCTGCTTCAGACGCCGGTCCCGGTCATTTGTTTTCCTTTGCCCAACTGTCCTTGAGGTTCACGATGTTGTTGAACACTCCGC
The DNA here is from genome assembly GCA_017513135.1 of Oscillospiraceae bacterium. Taxonomy (GTDB): domain Bacteria; phylum Bacillota; class Clostridia; order Oscillospirales; family Ruminococcaceae; genus RUG11783. The sequence continues at coordinate 30,324 of JAFWDH010000006.1, read as the reverse complement.
TGTCGTGGCAGTCTCTGATGAAGTATCCGTTCCTCACGAACTGGTATCTTTCGACGCCGGTATCAGTGCCGACAGAAGCTTCCAGTTTGACATCTGGCATCTCTTTGACTGAATCCGGGTTAAGGAAATCTCCGTAGGATTTGCCTTCCGGCATATTGTTGAGGTTTTCTATCGTGAACAGCCTGTCATACAGCCTGGCCTTTGAGGAGATACAGTCTTTTGCATTGACCCAGTGTATGGTGCCCTTGATCTTTCTGCCGTCCGCAGGATTCTTTCCGCCTGTTTCGAGATCGGCAGTGCAGAGGATCTCGGTCACATCGCCGTTTTCATCCTTGACCAGTCCGGTGCACTTGACGATATAAGCACCCATGAGCCTGACTTCATTTCCGGGATAGAGTCTGTGGTATTTCGGCACCGGTTCTTCCATGAAGTCTGCACGCTCTATGTAAAGCGAGTTGGAGAATGAGACCTTTCTGGTCCCTAGCTCCGGCTTTGCGGGATGGTTTGCGATATCAAAGTATTCGGTACTGTCTTCCGGATAGTTGGTTATAGTGAGCTTGACGGGATCAAGCACGGCCATGCGCCTGAGGGCGTCATTGTTGAGCTCATCCCTGATGCAGTGCTCAAGCAGCCCTATGTCGACAAGGCTGTCGGTCTTGGCGACACCTGCGGTCTCAACGAATGTGAGAATGGAGGACGGGGTATAGCCCCTTCTCCTCAGACCGCTTATGGTGGGCATACGGGGATCGTCCCATCCGTCAACGACTCCAGTCTCAACGAGTTCGCGGAGATAACGCTTGCTCATGACGGTATAGGTGACGTTGAGCCTTGCGAACTCTCTCTGTTTCGGCTTGGGATCAGGGGTGCCGGTATTGTCGATGACCCACTCGTACAGCGGGCGGTGGTTCTCGAACTCGATCGAGCACATTGAGTGGGTGATCCCTTCCATAGCGTCCTGGATGGGGTGGGCAAAGTCATAAAGAGGATAGATGCACCACTTGTCTCCCTGTCTCTGATGGGGAACATGGATTATTCTGTAAATGGCAGGATCCCTCATGTTCATATTGGGGCTGGCCATATCTATCTTGGCTCTGAGAGTCTTGCTTCCGTTGGGAAACTCACCGTCCCTCATTCTCCTGAACAGATCCAGGTTCTCCTCGACGCTCCTGTTCCTGTAAGGGCTTTCCTTTCCGGGCTCAGTAAGAGAGCCGCGGTATTCCCTCATCTCATCGGCGGAGAGGTCGTCGACGTATGCCTTGCCGTCCATGATTAGTTTCTCGGCAAGCTCATAGCACCTGTCAAAGTAATCGGAACCGTAGAAGATACCGCCGTTGGGATCGCATCCAAGCCACTCCATATCCTCGATGATGGAGTTGACATATTCGTCACCTTCACGGACGGGGTTGGTGTCGTCGAACCTGAGGTTGAACAGGCCGCCGTATTTGTGAGCGGTCATCCAGTTGATCCATATGGCTTTGGCGCTTCCTATATGGATATAGCCGTTGGGTTCGGGAGGGAAGCGGGTGTGTATCTCCTTGTAATATCCGGATTCGAGGTCTTCGTCGATGATCTCGTGCAGAAAGTTAGTGTAATTCTCTTCCATTTTCCTTCTCTCCATTTAGTCTCACAATATCTTAACACATGCTATCTGGTGTGGCAAACGCTGAAAAGGTGAGCATCAGGCCTTGTCACGCTCCGCGACCGCGATCCTGTCACATCTCTCGTTGTACTCGTTCTGCGCGTGTCCCTTTACCCAGATAAATGTGACTTTATGAGTGTTGATAAGAGGATCGAACGCCTGCCAGAGCTCCAGATTGGGAAGGATCTCCTTCTTTGAGTTTTTCCATCCGTTTTTTCTCCAGTTGTTTATCCAGCCCTTATTGACTGCATTAACGACATAAAGAGAATCTGAGTAAAGCTCCACTTCGCACTTTTCCTTAAGGGCGCCAAGCGCCTGAACGACAGCGGTCAGCTCCATCTCGTTGTTTGTGGTGAGCTTCTTTCCTCCGCTGAGGACCTTTTCAGTTCCGTTGTATATCAGGATAGCACACCATCCTCCCGGCCCCGGATTTCCGGAACACGCCCCGTCTGTATAAACGGTTACCTTTTTCATGCTGTCTCTTTCCGCACCTGAACGGGCCATTCTGTCAATAAAAGAAATGACGGGCTGCCAGATCAGATGCTATAATTATAAAGAATACCCGTCAGATAGACTCATATTTTATTTATTAGGAATACCATTTATTAATTATATATTATTTCTCAGGAGATATTAATTTGCCGAAAACTTACGATAAGATAACACTTTCCGAAGAAGCTTCGGCCCCCGAAAAGGGAAAGAAGACCGCTTCAAGAAAAAAAGCAGATGCCGGTAAAAGCAGTTCCTCTTCAGATGTGAAAAAGAAAACATCAGGAACAGGGAAGACATCAGCGAAAAAGAAGGATGTCAGCGCGGCCGAAACCGTGTCTGCTGCAGAGAAAAACAGCTCTGCCGGAAAAAAGAAAACGACAGCAAAGAAGAGCGGCACAGCCGCAGCATCGAAAAAAGAGGCGGGATCAAAGCAGAAAAAGATACAGTCCGATTCCGCATTGCAGGTCATCTCACTCGGAGGGCTTGAGGAGATAGGAAAGAACATGACCCTGTTCGTCTGCGATGATGATGCCGTCATAGTGGACTGCGGGATGACGTTCCCTGACGACGATCTTCTCGGTGTGGACACTGTCATACCTGATTTCACTTACCTTGAATCCATAAAGGACAAGCTCAGGGGACTGATAGTGACTCACGGACATGAGGATCATATCGGAGGGATCCCTTATCTTCTCCAGCAGTTCCATCTGCCGATCTACGCCACACCTCTGACCATAGGACTGATAGAGGCGAAGCTCAGTGAGACGGGGCTCCTTTCAGTCGCGAATCTCAATACGGTACATACCGGCGACACGGTAACGCTGGGATGTTTCAGCATCGAATTCATCAGGGTGAACCACTCGATACCTGACGCTGCAGCGCTTGCCATAACGACTCCCGCGGGAGTGCTGATACATTCGGGAGACTTCAAGATAGACTACACTCCCGTCTTCGGGGAAACCGCAGACCTCAGCAGGTTCGCCGAGTACGGTGAAAAGGGCGTACTGGCTCTTCTGTGCGATTCCACCAATGCCGAGCATTCCGGGAACAGCCTGTCCGAGAGCCATGTGGGATCTTCGTTCGAATCGCTGTTTAGCAGGGCTGACGGGAAGAGGGTGATAATTGCAACATTCTCCTCCAACATACAGCGCATCCAGCAGATCATCGATTTTGCCGAGAATCACGGCAGAAAGATAGCTCTCTCAGGCAGGAGCATGCTCAACAACGTGCAGATAGCGCAGGATCTTGGTTATCTGAAGTACAAGGAAGAGACTTTCGTCGACATAGATTCCGTAAAGTCGTACCGCCCCGAAGACATGGTCATAATCACCACCGGAAGCCAGGGAGAACCCATGTCCGCGCTGTCAAGGATGGCTTCCGGAGAGCACAGACAGATTAAGATAACATCAAAGGACTTCATCATCATATCGGCGACCCCGATACCCGGAAACGAGAAGACGGTCACCAGGGTCATTAATTCGCTGCTCAAGCTGGGAAGCGATGTGATCTATGAATCGATGTACGAGGTCCATGCATCGGGACACGCATGTCAGAATGAGATAAAGCTGCTGATATCGCTGGTCAAGCCGAAATACTTCTTCCCGGTACACGGAGAGTACAAGCATCTTCTCAAGAACATGTCTACCGCCGTCTCCATGGGAATACCACGGAGGAACGTGATACTCTCCGAGATCGGAAAAGTAGTCGAGTTCAGTCACGGCAAATTCAGTTTCAACGGTACGGTCGAGAGCGGGCGCGTGCTGGTCGACGGATACGGTGTCGGAGATGTCGGAGCAGCCGTGCTCAGGGAGAGAAAGCATCTCTCCAGCGACGGGCTCGTAGTGGTAGTGTGCGGATTCGACAGCCGCAGCGGAGAGCTGTTGACCAGCCCCGAGATCATTTCCAGAGGCTTCGTATATGTAAGGGATTCCGAGAAGCTGATCAATGAGATCAGGGAAAAGACCGCAGAGGTCATGGAAGATCTCAGAGCTTCGCGCAGACTCAAGAGAAGCGAAGTGCAGGAGATCATCAGGTCTGAGCTCGGAAGGTTCATCTATCAGAAAACGAAGAACAGCCCCATGATAATCCCCGTTATAATGGATCTGTAAGAGAATAAATAAAAAAATTACTTTATATACAGGAGGACCGCATGAAAGTCGTACTCAAACAGGACATCAAAGGTACCGGCAAGAAGGATGAACTGGTAAACGTATCCGACGGATATGCAAGGAACTACCTTCTTCCCAGAGGGCTTGCCATAGTGGCGGATTCCGCGGCGATGAACACGATCAAGAGCAAGAACGAAGCCATAGAGCATCACAAGGCTGTTGAGCTGGAGAACGCGAAGCAGATAGCCGCAGTCATAAACGGCAATTCGGTGAAGATCGAGTCCAAGGCGGGATCGGCAGGAAGACTGTTCGGATCCATTACTTCAAAAGAAGTCGCCGCCGCGCTCAAGGAGCAGTATGACGTGGACATCGACAAGAGAAAGATTGAGCTGGACTCAGACATAAAGACTTTCGGAACATACGGCGCTAAGATCAAGATCTATACCGGCGTGAATGCCGACATCAAGGTCGTGGTAACGGAGAGCAACAGCTGATGGCAGATTCCAGGATTAGTCTTCCCCTTGACGCGATGGGGATAAATCTTCCGTACAACACGGAAGCCGAGCAGGCCGTCCTCGGAGCGATGCTGGTGGACTCGTCCGTACAGGACGACTTATTCGGCATGCTCAAGCCGGAATACTTCTACGCAAAACAGAACGGCGACATATTCCGCGAGATGATGCTGCTGCAGACTGCCGGGAAGCCCATCGACTTTCTGACTGTACTGGAGAGCGTCACTACGGCAGGAATCTTCGGAAGCGAAGACGACGCCAAGCTGTATCTGTACAGCGTCACGGAGACAGTCCCGTCCGTCTCCAATGCCACCGCTTACGCGAAGATCGTATCGGATAAATACCTGCAGCGCGTCCTCATAAACGCCTGCCAGGAGATCATGGTCATGAGCTCTGACGGCCAGACGCCCGCAAATGAGCTTCTGGATCTGGCGGAACAGCGAATATACGACATCAGGAGCGGCAGGACCAGCGGAGATATGAAGAGCATCGAGGACGTGTCTTTCCAGGTGCTCAGCGATCTTGAGAAACTCATAGGCGATGACCGCGAGAAATATCTGGGCATAAGCACCGGATTCAGCTATCTGGACCATGTCATAACGGGACTCAACCGTTCAGACCTCATCATCCTTGCTGCGCGGCCCAGTGTCGGAAAGACAAGCTTCGCACTGAACATAGCGGCCAATATCGCAAGGAGCCATCCGGAGATAGGGATCGGCATCTTCTCGCTTGAGATGACCAATGAGCAGCTCGCTCAGAGGATAATCAGCTCGATCGCAGGCATAAAGAGCCAGAAGTTCAGGACCGGTGAGTTCAATGATGACGAGATGGAGCGCATCACCGACGCAGCCGCGGAGATATCAGCTACGAACATCTACCTTGACGATACCTCCGGCATCTCCGTCCAGGAGATACAGGCAAAGGCCAGAAGGATAAAGAATCTCGGCCTCATCATCGTGGACTACCTGCAGCTTATGAGCGGAAACAGGAGAAACGAGAACCGCGTGAACGAGATAAGCGAGATAACCAGGACTTTCAAGATCCTCGCGAAGGAGCTTAACGTGCCCGTGATACTGCTCTCGCAGCTCAGCCGCGGTTCCGAGAAGGACAAGAGACGCCCCATGCTCTCGGACCTGAGAGACTCCGGCTCCATAGAGCAGGACGCCGATATCGTCCTGTTCCTGCACAAGGACAGCCAGCCTGACGAGGATCCCGACGCCGCTCCTCCCGCGATACAGGAGGTGCTGCTGATGGTGTCCAAGAACAGACACGGCGAAGTCACGAACATGAGACTCAACTTCCAGGGAGATATCACGAAGTTCACTACTATTGACTATGACCACTCTGACCTCTAAGATCAACGATCTTCTGGAGAAAAACAGAATAGAACTGAAGGGAAAGCATCTGCTCTGCTGCGTATCCGGCGGGGCAGATTCTATGGCTCTGCTTCATTTTTTCCGCAGCAACGCGGAAAGATACGGACTGGCAGATGTATGCGCCTGCCACCTGAATCACAATGCCAGAGGGCTAGAGAGCGATTCCGATGAGGAGTTCGTCAGGCAGTACTGCCGCGAGCAGGGGATAGCGCTGGTAACTGAACGGATTGACGATTCGGCATTTGACAGCAGCGGCCATGCGTCAGAAGAGCTCTTCAGGGATCTGAGGTACGGCTTTTTCGGAAGGGCTGCGGAAGCGACCGGCTGCGATATCATAGCGACCGGCCACACTCTTAACGACAATGTCGAGACGGTGCTGTTCCGCCTTGCCAGGGGGACCGGACTGAGAGGCACCGCAGGGATACCCGCTGTCAGGGGCAACATAATCAGACCGCTGCTGTCCTGCACGAGACAGGATACAGAACAGTACTGCACGCAGAACGGCATAGTGTTCCGCATAGACTCAAGCAACAGCACCGACCGATACGCGAGAAACGTGGTAAGGCATCATATCGTCCCGGTCATGCAGCAGCTGAACGCCCGCAGCCTGGAGGCTGTGGACAGCTTTATCGCTCTAAGCGCGGAGGCAGACAGCTATTTTGAGCGTGAGGCAGAGCGTCTCACTTCGGCTCAGAGCGGATCGCCGTCAGTCTCAGCGGAGCGCCTTCTGAAGGCGGGCAGTCCGCTTGACGGCTATATAGTGAGGCGCATCATCAGGGACCATTGCGGCGACGATGACAGAAAGACAGTGGAACGCTGCATCAGGGCGGCGGCTGATCATAAAAAAACGGAGATAGGAACAGACACATATTTCGACTGTACCGGCGGTATCTGCAGGATCACCAGGAAGACCGCACGCGTACAGATAGGGCCCTTACCGGCGGAAGAGTATCTGAGGGACGGGGACGGCGCGCATTTTGAAGTGAGAGAGGTCTCGCTGACAGAGGACAGCGCCAGAGATCTGTTTTATTATTGCGTCGATTATGATAAACTAATCGGCGTGGCGTCGGTCCGCAACCGGCGCGACGGAGACGTTTTCCGCTCAGCCTACAGGAAGATGACCAAACCGGTCAAGAAGATCCTCAACGAGAAGGGGCTTTCGGCGGAAGAGAGGGATTCTGTGCTTATGCTCACTGACGATGCCGGTATCGTCTGGATGGAGAAAGAGGGGCCTGCTGAGGGAAAAGAGATCGGCCCTGATACGAAAAAAGTAATCATTTTTAATACTTTAGATACATTTGGAGGGTAAAATGCTTGAAGACATTTCCAGGATCCTTTTTACGGAAGAGCAGATCAAGGCGCGCGTAGAAGAGCTCGGCAAGCAGATATCCGCTGATTTCAAAGGAGAGGATATCGTGGTCATCGGACTGCTCAAGGGATGCTTTATGTTCATCGCGGACCTTATGAGAGCCATCGATACCAATGTTGCCGTAGACTTCATGGTGGTATCAAGCTACGGTTCCGGCGTGGTCTCGTCCGGGGAGATCAAGGTGCGCAAGGATTACTCCATTGATATCGAAGGAAAGAACGTGCTCGTCATCGATGACATCCTTGACACAGGCAGGACACTTGCTTTCGTAAAGGATTACCTCATCGTCAAGAGCCCCAAGACCATAAAGCTCTGCACGCTTCTCGACAAGCCCGAGAGGAAGACCAGCAAGGTGGAAGTCGATTACGTGGGATTCTCGGTGCCGGACGAATTCGTCGTCGGATACGGGCTCGACTATGATGAAAAATACAGGAACCTGCCGTTCATCGGCGTCCTGAAACCGGAAGTATACAAATAATCGGGAGAGACAATGAAACCAAACACCAACAGAAACAAGGGAGTGGCGATACTTCTGGCGCTTGCGCTTCTGATCTCGCTTCTCTACCTCTACAAGACAGCCAGTTCTACAGGTCCGCTTTATTCCGAGATCGTAGAACTGTTTAAGGACGAGAAGGTCACCGAGTTCACTCTCAATCTCGGGTCCGGGCTGCTTACGTACAAGGAGAAGAACGACACCGCGTTCAAGACCTATAAGGTCCCGAGCGTGGATCTGTTCATATACAACATCGAGGACTACATTGCGAAATACAATGAGACCCACTCGGTGCCTCTCAAGTACGATTACGTACAGTCCACGTCATGGCTGAGCATTCTTATCAACTGGATGCCGATGATCCTTTCGGTCATCATGCTCGTGATGTTCTATATCTCCATGTCTCAGCAGGGAGGCGGAAGGATCAACAACATCAGCAAGGCGAGAGTTCAGCAGGAGAACGAGGGCAGAAAAGTCACGTTCGCTGAAGTGGCCGGCGCTGATGAGGAGAAGGAAGAGCTGCAGGAGATCATAGACTTCCTCAGAAACCCTGCAAAATACAACAAACTCGGAGCAAAGATACCAAGCGGCGTGCTGCTGGTCGGCCCTCCCGGGACCGGAAAGACCCTTCTTGCCAGAGCCGTCGCCGGAGAAGCCGGATGCCCCTTCTTCTCGATATCCGGTTCTGACTTTGTGGAACTCTACGTCGGTGTCGGAGCCGCGAGAGTCAGGGACCTGTTCGACAGGGCAAAGCGCAACCGTCCCAGTATAGTATTCATAGATGAGATAGACGCGGTCGGCAGACAGCGCGGTACCGGACTCGGCGGAGGACACGACGAGAGGGAACAGACGCTCAACCAGCTGCTCGTAGAGATGGACGGATTCGGCATAAACGAGGGCGTCATAGTCATGGCGGCCACCAACCGTGCCGACATCCTCGACCCGGCGCTTCTCAGACCGGGGCGTTTCGACCGTCAGATATATGTCGGATATCCCGACATCAAGGGCAGAGAAGAGATCCTGAAGGTCCATGCCAGAGGAAAGCCTCTCGGTCCCGATATCGACCTCGGCGTCATTGCGAAGAGCACAGTCGGCTTTACCGGCGCGGATCTTGAGAACCTGCTGAATGAGGCGGCGCTTCTCGCGGCCCGCAAGAACCGCAAGGCCATAACGCAGGAGGAGATCGAGGAAGCCAGCATCAAGGTCATAGTCGGTCCCGAAAAGCGCTCAAAGGTCGTGCACGAGAAGGAGCGCAGGCTCACGGCATATCATGAAGCGGGACATGCGATAGCGACATTCTTCGCGACTCCTGATACGCCTGTGCACCAGATCTCCATCATACCCAGAGGCGCTGCCGGCGGATTCACGATGAGCCTGCCCAAGGATGATATAAACTATCAGACGAAGAACGACATGCTCGGTAATATAGTTACCCTGCTCGGCGGACGGGTGGCTGAACAGAAGGTCCTGGATGATATCTCGACCGGAGCATCGAATGACCTTGAGAGAGCTACCGCGATCGCAAGGAGCATGGTCACCAAGTACGGATTCTCAGACAAGCTTGGCCCTGTGGTATACGGATCCCAGAGCGAGGTCTTCCTCGGAAGGGACTTCACACAATCCCGCAACTACTCCGAGCAGATAGCTACCGACATAGATGTCGAGATCAGGAACATCGTCGAGGAGTGCTATGACAGATGCTCCACCATACTGGAAGAGCATATGGACAAGCTCCATCTGATAGCGAATATGCTCATGGAGAAGGAGAAGATCGAAGGTGACGAGTTCACCAGGCTGATGAACGGCGAGGAGCCCGAGACTTCATCCGGACCGGATGATGAAAGCGCTGCTTCGGCAGAGCTTCCGGCGGATGAGGATACAGCATCAGCAGCAGAGGAACAGACGGTTTCCGATGACCCGGAACCTGCGGAGAGCACCGATCCGGAAGAATGATATAAAACACAACATCTTGTGTCCCGACAGCGATTCTGAGCCGTCGGGACACTTCCTTTTGTGGTAGCGGGATGCTATAATACCTAAGATAATGGATCATTATTGCTTAAGTGGGGTTGATATGGCTTCCAATAAGAAAGAATACACAAATGAGAGCATCAAGGCTCTGAAGGGCGCCGACAGAGTGCGCAAGCGTCCCGCTGTAATATTCGGTTCCGACGGCCTTGACGGCTGTCAGCAGAGCATCTTTGAGATAATAAGCAACTCGATAGACGAGGCAAGGGAAGGCCACGGAGACAGGATCATCGTGACAAGATACAACGACTGTTCCGTCGAGGTCGAGGACTTCGGCCGCGGCATTCCCGTGGACTATAACGAGAACGAAAAGGAATTCAACTGGAAGCTGCTGTTCTGCGAGCTGTACGCGGGAGGCAAATACGACAATGAAGCCGGATCGAACTACGAGTTCTCTCTCGGCCTCAACGGCCTGGGCCTCTGCGCGACGCAGTACGCTTCCGAGTACATGGACGTCGAGGTGTACCGTGACGGATTCAGATATGAGCTTCATTTCAAGCACGGCAATCCTGTCGGCAAGATGAAGAAGGAAGACTCAGTCAAGAAGACGAGACACGGCACGAGAATCTGCTGGAGACCGGACCTCAAGGTGTTTACCGAGATAGACGTGCCGGTCGAGGTGTACGAGGACCTTCTCAAGCGCCAGGCGATAGTAAACGCGGGCGTGTCCTTCATCTTCCGCAACCAGAACGAGAAAGGCACATTCGATGAGAAGACATACTTCTACGCGAACGGAATCACGGATTACGTCACCGAACTGGCAGGAAGCGACGCCATGACAGGCGTGCAGTCCTGGAACGGAGAGGCTAGAGGAAGGGACAGGGAAGACCTTGCCGACTACAATGTCAGGATGTCCTTCGCGCTGGCTTTCTCAAACAAGACGCAGATAATGGAGTACTATCACAACTCCAGTTTCCTTGAGCACGGAGGCTCTCCCGAGAGAGCGATAAAGGCAGCGTTCGTAAGCCAGATAGACTCCATGATCAAGGACAAGAAGCTGTACCGCAAGAACGAGAGCAAGGTCACCTTCCAGGACATACAGGACTGCCTGATAATAATCTCCTCAAGCTTCTCCAACGTGACGAGCTATGAGAACCAGACCAAGAAGGCGATCACCAACAAGTTCATCTATCAGGCGATGGTGGATTTCCTCAAGAGGAACCTGGAGATCTACTTCATAGAGAACAAGTTCGAGGCTGACGCTATCGCCAACCAGGTGCTCATAAACAAGCGCAGCCGCGAGAACGCCGAGAAGACGAGACTGCACATCAAGAGCACGCTTCAGGCATCTTCCGACTTCACAAACAGGATCCAGAAGTTCGTGGACTGCAGAAGCAAGGATGTGGCCGAGAGGGAGCTGTTCATAGTCGAGGGAGATTCCGCTCTCGGCGCCTGCAAGCAGGGAAGGGACGCGCAGTTCCAGGCGATCATGCCCGTAAGGGGAAAGATACTCAACTGCCTGAAGGCTGAATATGACAAGATATTCAAGAGCGACATTATCACCGATCTGGTCAAGGTGCTCGGGTGCGGAGTGGAGGTCGAGACAAAGGCAAACAAGGACCTGTCTACCTTTGACATAGACAATCTGAGATGGAACAAGGTGATCATCTGCACCGATGCCGACGTCGACGGATTCCAGATCAGGACGCTGATCCTGACGATGATATACAGGCTCATGCCGTCGCTAATCGATCTCGGATACGTGTATATAGCGGAATCCCCGCTTTATGAGATATCCACCAGAAGCATGACCTACTTCGCCTATGACGAGGCGGAAAGGTCCGAGATCCTGGAGAAGATCGGTTCGGATAAGTACACACTGCAGAGATCCAAGGGACTCGGCGAGAACGAGCCGGACATGATGTGGCTGACCACGATGAACCCCGCAACCAGAAGGCTCATCAAGGTGACTCCTGCAGACGCGGAAGTCACGTCTACGATGTTCGACATACTGCTCGGAGACAACCTGGCCGGCAGGAAGGAATACATCGCGCTGCACGGCAATGAATACATAGAAGAACTTGACGTAAGCTGAGGATGACTGATGCCTAGAAAAAAGAAGGAAGAAGAGACGGCAGCCCCCGCGCCTGTCGATGAGAACGTCTATATAGCGGGAGCCGGAATAACCAGGGAAGATGACGTCGCGGAGACCCTGCGCAAGAACTACATGCCATACACGATGAGCGTCATCATCTCGAGAGCAATCCCGGAGATAGACGGATTCAAGCCCTCTCACAGAAAGCTCCTGTACACCATGTACCAGATGGGACTGCTCACGGGTCAGCGGACGAAGTCTGCTAACGTAGTCGGGCAGACCATGAAGCTGAATCCGCACGGAGACCAGGCCATCTACGAGACCATGGTCAGGATGGCGAGGGGCAATGAGACTCTGCTGCATCCGTACGTGGACAGCAAGGGCAACTTCGGAAAGGCGTACAGCCGCGACATGGCGTACGCCGCTTCAAGGTACACCGAGGTAAAGCTTGCCAAGATCGCCGAAGAACTGTTCAGGGACATAAACAAGGATACGGTCGACTTCGTGCCTAACTACGACAACACCATGCAGGAGCCCACGCTGCTTCCCGCGACATTCCCGTCGGTGCTGGTCAACTCCAACCTCGGAATAGCTGTAGGAATGGCAAGCTCCATCTGCCCGTTCAACCTCGCGGAGGTCTGCGAGACGACGGTCGCCCTTCTCAAGGATCCCGATCATGACATATCGCTCACTCTCAAGGCTCCCGATTTTCCGGGAGGAGGGATACTCTACAGGGATCCGGAAGTCCTCAGGGAAGTGTACGAGAACGGGAGAGGCAGCTTCCGCATCCGGTCCAGATATGAATACTTCAGGGATTCGCGCTGCATAGAGGTCACCGAGATCCCGCCGTCCACATCGGTAGAGGCGATCATGGACAAGGTTATAGATCTCGTCAAGACCGGAAAGGTCAAGGAGATCGCCGACATACGCGATGAGACGGACAAGAACGGACTCAAGATAGCCATAGACCTTAAGAGGGGAGTGGACCCCGATGAGTTCATGAAGAAGATGTTCCGGCTGACTCCTCTGGAGGACACTTTCTCCTGCAACTTCACGCTGCTGATCGGCGGCGTGCCGAAGCTGCTCGGAGCGAAGCAGATACTGCTTGAGTGGATAGAGTTCAGACGCCAGTGCATAGCCAGAAGGACCCAGTACGACCTCAACGGAAAGCTCGCGAGGCTGCATCTTCTTGAGGGACTCGAGAAGATCCTTCTGGATATAGACAAGGCGATAAAGATCATCAGGGAGACAGAAGAGGAGAAGGATGTCATACCCAACCTGATGATAGGCTTCGGCATCGACGAGATACAGGCGAACTTCATCGCGGAGATACGCCTCAGACATCTCAACAGGGAATACATCCTGACCCGCGTCGCCGAGACCGAGCAGATCAGAAAAGACATAGATGAGCTCAGGGAGATCCTCGGAAACAGAAAACTGATCGACCGCATAATCATGAAGGAACAGGCCGAGGTCGCGAAGAAATACGCGCAGCCCCGAAGGACGAAGCTTGCCGACTTCTTTGACGAGGCCGATTCGGAAGAGGCGCCCAAGGTCCCGGATTATCCCGTGACGATCTTCTTTACAAGAGAGGGATACTTCAAGAAGATCACGCCGCAGTCCCTCAGGATGAGCGGAGCCCAGAGACTAAAGGAAGGCGACGAGATCATCGACACCATCGAGTGCAAAAACGATATCAACCTTCTGTTCTTCACCAACCAGAGCAACTGCTACAAGGCCAAGGCTGCAGATTTCGATGAGACCAAGGCGAGCGTGATAGGGGACTACGTGCCCTCTAAGCTCGGCATGGCAGAAGGCGAGGTCTGCACCGGAATGATCGCTACCAGCGATTTCTCCGGCAACGGAGTGTTCTTCTATGACAACGGCAAGGCGGCAAAGGTCCCGCTCAACGCCTATGAGACCAAGCTCAACAGGAAGAAACTGACCGGAGCCTGCTCATCCAAGGGGAACCTGGTCAGGACGGCAGGGATCACCGATGACAGGGAGTTCGCGGTCTTCTCGACCAACGGCAGGTGCCTGCTGATAAACAGCGCGCTGATACCGCTTAAGACGACCAAGAGCACGCAGGGCGTACAGGTCATGACTCTGAGGAAGGGACAGACGGTGAGGGAGGTCGCTCCGTCCGAAGTGATCGTCAAGGGATCGATGCACAGATACAGATCGAAGAACCTGCCGGCTGCGGGAGCGCTGTTCCATGACACCGACGCCCAGGACGGCGTATCGAGGGAATAAAGTTGTTGCTTTTTGGATAGGCCTGTGTTATGATTCCCTTTGCTATTATTTGGAGGATTATTATGGGAATTTGGGAAATTGTAGGCGGATCGCTTCTTGTAGTCTGCGGCCTTTTGATCGTTCTCTTCGTTTCTCTGCAGTCTGATAAGTCTGACGGCCTGTCCGGTGCCATAGCCGGAGGTTCCGACAGTTCATTCGGGGCCAGAGGAAACAGCAAAGACGAGAAGCTCGCTTCAGTGACGAGGATACTTGTCATCGTATTCTTCGTTCTCACTCTCGCGGTGAATATATTCGTGCTTATCAGCAACCACTGATACCATCAGTGAAACAGACCCCTGAATGCGGAAGCATCCAGGGGTCGTTGTGGTTAAAAGGAAAAACAGGACCGGCAATGCCGATCCTGTATCTCATAAAACAGCGACCAGATCTGTAAGCCGGGTTCTGTCGAGGACGGCAATCTGTCTCGACTGAATGTCGCCATTCAGCTCCAGCCACGCTGCGGAACGCGTCGGGCCAACGCATATGTTCCATTCGGTGTTGCTCCGGATAGGGTTTACATGGCCATGGCGTCTCCGTCATGCCGGTGAGCTCTTACCTCGCCTTTCCACCCTTACCTGAAAAATCAGGCGGTATATCTCTGTTGCACTTTCCCTGAAGTCGCCTCCGGCTGCCGTTAGCAGCTATCCTGCCCTGTGGAGCCCGGACTTTCCTCACGTTTTCACGCGCTGCCGTCTGATCTGCTCGCGAATGGAATCATATCACATTTCGTAAGTCATTAAAAGATATAAAAAAGTTATAAATTCAACATGTAAAGCCGTATGGCTTTACAGTACGGAGAGACCCTAATGGATGAGATCGTTTTCAACAGAATGCTTTCAAATGTCCAGAAGCCTGCCAGATACATAGGCGGGGAGCTGGGCGCCGTGATGAAGGAACCGGACAAGGTGGATATCAGGTTCGCTTTCTGCTTTCCGGACTCCTATGAGATAGGGATGTCCAGTCAGGCCACGCAGATCATGTACAACGTCCTTAACAGCGACGACAGCATCTGGTGCGAGAGGTTCTTCGCGCCGTGGTTCGACATGCACGAGCAGATGGAGAAAGAGGATGTTCCTCTGTTTTCCCTGGAGAGCAGGACGCCTCTGTATGAGTTCGACGTCATCGGATTCACACTTCAGTATGAGATGTCCTACACTAACGTGCTCTATATGCTTGAGCTCGGCAGGGTGAAGCTGTTCGCGGCTGAAAGGGATGAAAACGATCCCTTCGTAGTGGCAGGCGGTCCCTGCACCTGCAATCCGGAGCCCATGGCGGATTTCTTCGACATGTTCGCTCTCGGAGACGGTGAGGACATAGACAACGAGATATGCCACTGCATCGCCGAATGCCGCCGAAAAGGCATGAGCAGGAAGGAGATACTCATCGCGTGCTCCGGGATAAAGGGAGTCTATGTGCCTTCCCTGTATGATCCGCAGTACCTTCCCGACGGTCGGATATCCGGGTATTCGGAGTCAGACGGCGCGGCGCCGCTGCCGGTGGCGAAAAGAGTCATCCTGGATATGGACAGCACTCCGTATCCGCTGAATCCGATAGTGCCTTCCATGCAGGTCGTGCATGACCGCCCGAGCATAGAGGTGCTTCGTGGCTGCATCAGAGGCTGCAGGTTCTGCCAGGCGGGCTTTATCTACAGGCCCTTCAGGTGCAAGGACGCGTCGCTGATATGTCAGCAGGCAAAGGAGATAATAGACAACACCGGATACGACGAGATATCGCTTCTGTCGCTCTCTACCAGCGACCACCCGCAGCTGGAGCAGATGCTGGACGGGCTTCTCGACTGGACCGTGGACAGGAAGGTCAACCTGTCGCTGCCTTCTCTCAGAGTTGACTCCTTCACCGGAACGCTCGCGCAGAAGCTAAGGCAGGTCAGGGAGAGCGGCCTTACGTTCGCCGCGGAAGCCGGAACGCAGAGGCTGAGGGACGTGATCAACAAGAACATAACCGAGGAAGAGATACTCAGCGGCTGCAGGGACGCGTTCATGAACGGGTATTCCGCCGTAAAGCTGTACTTCATGATGGGGCTTCCCACCGAGACTGACGAGGATATCCTCGGGATCTCGGCGCTATGCCAGAAGATCGTGGACCTGTACTATTCGCTGCCGGACAAGCCCAAGGGAAAGTCGGTCAGCGTGTCAGCCAGCGTTTCCTGCTTCATCCCCAAACCCAAGACTCCGTTCGAGTTCTGCGGGTTCAACGGCGTGGACGAGCTCAGAAGGAAACAGGACCTCCTCATAAAGAGCGTCCGCTCCAGAAAGATAACCATCAGCTGGCATGACGCCAAGACAAGCTACATCGAGACCGTGCTGGCAAAAGGCGACAGGAAGGTCAGCAGGGCTGTCCTCGCGGCATATAAGGCAGGAGCCATCTTCGACGGCTGGAACGAAGGATTCGACTATGACAGGTGGATGCAGGCATTCACCGACAGCGGAGTGGATTCAGGATTCTATGCCCTGAGAGACAGGGATCCCGATGAAACCGAGCCGTGGGACGTCGTGGACTACGGAGTGCGCAAGCAGTTCCTGCGCAGGGAATATGAGAAGGCAATGAATGCCGTCACGACTCCGAACTGCAGGGAGCAGTGTTCGGGATGCGGCGTCAATCTGTTTACGGGGAGGGAATGCTTTGCAGAACGTTAGAGTATTATTCCGCAAGGTCGGAGATGCGAGATTCCTGTCTCATCTGGACGTTATGAGGTGCTTCACCAGGGCGCTTAAGAGAAGCGGGCTCGACGTATGGTATACCCAGGGCTTCAACACGCACATCTATCTCATGTTCTCAAGCCCCCTGTCGCTGGGCTTCGAGAGCGAGTACGAGCCGATGGACTTCAGGATCGTCGACGATTCTCCCGTAGCGGAGCAGGAGATAATAAGCAGGATCAATGCGGGGCTTCCCGAGGGGCTGAGCGTGTTCGCGGCCTTTGAGCCCGTGCATGAGCATACCGACGCGGCCTTCAGCCTCTGGGAGATACTCGTCAGGGGAGACACGGAACGGCTGTACCGTTCATTCAATGATTTCATCTCAAGAGACCAGATCCCCGTTACGAGAAAGAACAAGAAGGGCGTCGAGAGGACCGAGAACGCTGCGGAGTCCATAAAGAAGATCTCCTTTGAAGTCAGGGGAGACAGACTTGCCGTGGAGGCTGTCCTCAAAAGCGATACGACATCCTCGCTGAACCCGTCTCTGCTCATGGGGACGTTCCTTTCGGAGAAGGGCTTTGAAGGCGCTGAAGTCCGTATAACGAGGAAGAAACTGCTGCTCGCGGATCTTCAGGATTTCAGATAAAAAGTCCTTGCATTGGCAGTAAACAAGTGATAACATAATAAGGCTTGCAATTTATTAATACCGCCTTCCCGGCGGGGTTAATGTGCACAACATTAAGCTGACAGTCCTCTGCCTGAAAGACCGGCACGAATGTCTGATATTGGGAGGAAAATGAAAAATGGATGCGATCAAGCTTATGTCGCAGGATTCTCTTAAGGCAGAAAAGCCGGTGTTCGAGATCGGTGATACCGTCAGGGTCCATGTAAGGATCGTTGAAGGTTCCCGCAGCAGGATACAGGTATACGAGGGAATCGTTATCGCGATGAAACATGGCGGAATCAATGAGACTTTCACAGTCCGCCGCACTTCTTACGGTGTCGGTGTTGAGCGTGTGTTCCCGGTCAACAGCCCCAACGTGGAAAAGGTAGAAGTTGTCCGTCACGGACAGGTACGCCGCGCGAAGCTCTACTTCCTGCGTCAGCGCACCGGAAAATCCGCCAAGCTCAAGGAAAGAATCTGACTTTCAACATCCGGGAAGGAACGTACTGTTCCTTCCTTTCTGTTTAAGACCGGCAAACGGGGGCTTCAGAATTGGAAGAGAAGAGAAGAAAAACAGCTGCTTCTATATGCGAGTGGATGGATGCCGCGGTGTTCGCCGTGGTAGTCTGTGTCGTGATCTTCACGCTTTTCGTAAAGGTCTTCACGGTACAGGGGCAGTCCATGGAGCCCACCTACTATGAGGGAGACAGGGTCGTGGCCCTTCTTGCCGTTCTGGATATAGATCAGGGAGACGTGATAGTCACCGATGACAATAACGGACTATCGGAACCGCTCATAAAGCGCGTCATCGCCACGGAGTTCCAGAAGGTGGAGATGGATACCTCCAACGGAGCTATCTATGTCGACGGAAAGCTCTTCGACACGCCTGTCGGAACGACCATGTCCAACCTCAAGGGAGACATCTCATATCCGTTCTATGTGCCCGAGGGGTATGTCTTCGCGGTGGGCGACAACAGGGAGGTGTCTCTCGACTGCAGGTATGAGCGGTGCGGCTTCATCGACATGAGGAGCATAGTCGGGAAAGTCATATTCACCGGCTGAAACGCCGTCTGCTGTATGGTGAGTAAAACGGTCACGGGGCACATGGCGCAGTCCATGAGCCCCTTTTATAAAGCGCCGGAGGTGCGCAGCATCCCGGACAGGCACATCGAGGGAAAGGAGATCCGATGAGCGAGAACAGGACAAAGATAAACTGGTTTCCCGGACACATGGCCAAGACCATGCGCCTGATCGCCTATGAGATAAGGAACGTGGAAGCCGTGGCGGAGATAATCGACGCGAGGATCCCTTACTCGAGCCAGAACCCGAATCTGAGGAGGGCGTGCGGCAGAAAGCCGAGGATCTTCATCCTCAACAAGGCTGACCTCGCGGATGAGCAGCTCACCAGGGAATGGATAAAGCTTTTCACTTCCAAAGGCTACGCCGCCATAGCTCTGAACGGAAAGAAGAGCTCTGAGAAGAAGAAACTCGTCGCCGCGCTCGATTCGTTCGTGGACGATCACGTACGCAAGAGAGCGAACGAGAAGCCCAGGATCATGTTCGTGGGCGTTCCGAACGTGGGCAAGTCCACGGTCATAAACATGCTTCTCGGCCAGAATATAGCCAAGGTGGAGAACCGCCCCGGGGTGACCAGGGGAAAACAGTGGCTCTCGGCAGACAGGTTCGAGCTGCTGGATATGCCCGGAGTTCTCTGGGAGAAGTTCTCGGACATGAGCTCAGCCTATAATCTTGCCTATACCGGCGCCATAAGGGACGACGTCTTCGACATGGAGGAGGTGGCCTGCTCGCTGCTGCAGGAGCTTTACACGGCCTCTCCGCAGGCGCTGAAGACTAGGCTGGAGCTTGAGGAGGAAGAGCAAAGCACCGGATATGAGCTTCTGGAGCTGGTAGCGAGGCAGCGCGGTTTCCTTCTGAGAGGAGGCATCCCGGATACGGAGAAGGCGGCGAAGGCTGTGCTTACGGATCTGCGCGACGGGAAGTTCGGCAGGGTGACGCTGGAGGCTCCCAGATGGTGAAGGAGGAGCTTTACGTCTTTGACGGTGAGCTCCGCTCGCGGCTCGGCGTCTTCTGCGGAGTCGATGAGGCGGGCAGAGGGCCTCTCGCGGGTCCTGTGTGCTGCGCGGCGGTCATCCTGAAAGATGAAAGCAGGTTCGACTGGCTGGATGACTCCAAAAAGGTCACGAAGTCCAGAAGGGAAGAGCTTTACGGTGAGATAACGGCACAGGCGGAAGCCTGGCACGTGGAGCTCATAGACAACGACACGATCGATGAGATTAACATCCTCGAAGCCACGATGCTCGGCATGAAGAAGTGCATCGAGGCTCTCGGCTGCGGCGCCGCCGCTATTGACGGCAACCGGGCGCCGAAGACGGACGCGGAGTGCGTGACGGTGGTCAAGGGCGACGCGAAGTCCGCTTCCATCGCGGCGGCGTCGATACTCGCAAAGGTCACCCGTGACAGGTTCATGGACGATCTCGCGGAGAAGTATCCGCAGTACGGCTTCGAAAAGCACAGGGGATATCCCACGAAAGCCCATTACGAAGCGATAAAACAGTACGGTATGACAGAGTATCACAGGAAGTCATTTCTTAAAAAGATACACTGAACTGAAGGTATATGTAGCAATGTCACTGTTCGTGATAGCCGATCCCCATCTTTCGCTGGGCACCGACAAGCCCATGAACATATTCGACGGATGGGTCAATTACGAGAAGAGGCTCGCAGACAACTGGTCAAAGTCTGTAGGGCCCTGCGACAGTGTCGTGATACCGGGAGATATAAGCTGGGGCATAGATCTCGCGGAGGCGCTGCCCGACCTCAGGTTCATAAACGATCTGCCCGGAAGGAAGTACATACTCAAGGGAAACCACGACCTGTGGTGGCCTACCATGAAGAAGCTCACTGGATTCCTTGAGGAGAACGGGCTTGACACGATAGTTCCGGTATTCCGCAACGCCTACGCTGTCGAGGGCGTGGCGGTATGCGGCACCAGGAGCTGGTTCTATGACAGCAGCGAGCCGAAGGAGAAGGTGTTCTCCAGGGAGATGATGCGCCTTGAGGCATCTCTTCAGGAGGCCGCATCGCTGGACACCGGGGAGATCATAGCGTTCCTTCACTACCCGCCGGTGTTCTCCGGCATGATCGTGCAGGAGGCGGTGGATCTGCTTAAGAAGTACGGCGTGAAGAGGTGCTTCTACGGCCACATACACGGAAAAAACATATACAGCGCCTTCAACGGCGTGTATGAAGACATACATTTCAGGCTCATATCGGCGGACGCTCTGTCGTTCGTCCCGTACCGCATAGACACAGGCGTTTCAGGCTGAAACGGAGGCTTCTGCGGTAACAATTATCATATAGAACTGATACGGTTATTATGATATAATCACCGAGTATCGAATTTTGGAGGATTACCCATGGCACTTGTAGAACAGAAACTTATCGAAGAAGGAAAAAAGGTAGAGCTCACATATGAAGAGTCTGCCGAGACTTTCCAGGCTGCAGTTCAGAAGGTTTACAGAAATCAGGTCAAGAGCATCCAGATCCCCGGCTTCCGCAAGGGAAAAGCCCCCAGGAACCTGATCGAGAAGATGTACGGCGAAGCCGTATTCTATGAGGATGCGCTCAACGATATGCTCCCCGGCATGTACGAGGATGCTATGAAGAGCTGCGAGACCGAAGTCATCGGAAAGCCCGATGTCAATGTTGAGAAGATGTCACGCTCAGAGGGCGTTCTTGTCAAGTTCGTCCAGGAAGTAAAGCCTGAGCTGAACGTCAGCAGCTACAAGGGACTCACTGCTCCCAAGGCTGTCGAGACAGTGGACGACCACGAGGTCGAGCACGAGCTCGGACACCTGCAAGAGAGAAACGCAAGGATCATCGCCGTGGAAGACAGGCCTGCCCAGATGGGTGACACGGTCGTAATAGATTTCGACGGATATGTGGACGGACAGCAGTTCGAGGGCGGAAAGTCGGAAGGCTTCAGCCTTGAGCTCGGTTCCCATTCTTTCATAGACAACTTTGAGGATCAGATCTGCGGACACAATATCGGAGACGAGTTCGAAGTCAATGTCACGTTCCCCGAGGAATATCACGCCGAGAACCTTTCCGGAAAGCCCGCTGTTTTCAAGTGCAAGCTCAATGAGATAAAGAGCAAGGAGCTCCCGGAGCTTGATGACGAGTTCGCCAAGGACGTCAGCGAGTTCGACACCATGGAAGAGCTCAGAGCCGACACAAAGAAGCACCTCCAGGAAGATGCCGACAAGCGCGCTGATCAGGATTTCGAGAACGCGCTTCTTGACAGGCTGATCGAGAATCTGGAAGGCGAAGTTCCGGAAGCCATGATCGAGGATCAGATCGACAACGACCTGCAGGAGTTCGCTTACAGGCTCCAGTCCCAGGGAATATCCTTTGACGTATACAGGCAGCTGACCGGCGGCGACGACGCAGCCCTGAGGAATCAGATGCGCGCACAGTCCGAGAAGACCGCCAAGATCCGCCTCGCTCTCGAAGCTGTCGCGAGGACCGAGAACTTCGAAGTCTCTGATGAAGAGATCGAAGATGAATATAAGAGGATCGCAGAGTCCTACGGCATCGAAGTCGACCGCGTGAAGGATCTCGTAGACACCAAGAGCGTCAGGAGAGACGTCACCAACCGCAAGGCTCTCGAAGTCATCAAGGAGAACGCAGTCGCGACCGAGCCCGAAAAGGCAGCTGAGCCTGAGACGGAAGAGAAAAAAGAGGACTGAGATCCTCTTGGCAAATAACCTCACGGAGGTAGTAAATGAACGAACGTTATGATGTACTCGTCCCGACCGTAGTCGAGCAGACCAACCGCGGCGAGCGCGCATACGACATATTCAGCAGACTGCTCAATGACCGCATCATCCTTCTCAACGGAGAGATCAACGACGCGATGGCGAGCGTCATCGTCGCCCAGCTCCTCTTCCTGGAAGGACAGGACGCGTCAAAGGACGTCAGTCTGTACATCAACAGCCCCGGCGGCTCCATTTCCTCGGGAATGGCCATCTTCGACACCATGAACTACATCAAGTGCGATGTATCCACCATCTGCGTGGGCATGGCTGCGTCGATGGCGTCATTCCTGCTCGCGGCCGGAGCAAAAGGGAAGAGGTTCGCCCTTCCCAACAGCGAGATCCTCATCCATCAGCCTCTCGGACGCGTAGAGGGACAGGCTTCCGATATGAAGATCCACACGGATCATATCATAGCCATCCGCAGGAAGATGAACATGCTCTACTCCGAGATGACCGGACAGCCTCTGGAAGTCATAGAGAAGGATACCGACCGCGACAACTACATGTCCGCGGAGGACGCTGTGGCTTACGGCATCGTTGACAAGGTCATTACCAAACGCTGATTGAGGAGATCTGATGGCAAACGGGAAAAGAGTGATGAGGTGCGCCTTCTGCGGCAAGACCCAGGATCAGGTAGAGCGCATGCTCGTCGGCCCAAACATTTATATATGCAACGAGTGCGTGGAACTGTGCTATGAGCTCCTTCAGGAAGACGGGATCGTGGATGACTCAAGGCATTCCCATTCCGACGAACATCCCCGCTTCGAGGCGACCGAGAAGAAGCCGCTTCCCAGACCCAAGGAGATAAAGGAGTTCCTGGACACATACGTCATAGGGCAGGATGAGGCCAAAGTTACCCTGTCCGTGGCTGTGTACAACCACTATAAGAGGCTCGCGAACAACAGCAGGGAGAACGATGTCGAGCTCCAGAAGAGCAACATCCTCCTGCTGGGACCCACCGGAGTCGGAAAGACCTATCTTGCTCAGACTCTCGCGAAATGCCTCGATGTTCCGTTCGCGATCTCGGACGCAACCACGCTCACTGAGGCGGGCTATGTCGGAGAGGACGTGGAGAACATCCTGCTCAAGCTGATCCAGGCGGCGGATTACGACGTAAAGGAAGCTGAGCGTGGCATCATCTACATTGATGAGATCGACAAGATCACCCGCAAGAGCGAGAATCCCTCCATCACGAGAGACGTTGGCGGAGAGGGAGTGCAGCAGGCGCTGCTTAAGATCCTTGAGGGGACTGTGGCGAACGTTCCTCCTCACGGAGGAAGGAAGCATCCCCAGGCGGACTTCATACCGATCGACACCAGCAACATCCTCTTCATATGCGGAGGAGCCTTCGACGGCATAGAGAAGGTCATCGAGCAGAGAGTATCGACCTCCTCGCTGGGATTCGGGGCGGATGTAAAGGACAGCAGCAGGGACATCAAGGCGGACCTGATGAAGCAGGTCACCGGACATGACCTCGTAAAGTTCGGCATCATACCGGAGCTGGTAGGAAGGAT
Source organism: Oscillospiraceae bacterium (assembly GCA_017513135.1). Classification (GTDB taxonomy): domain Bacteria; phylum Bacillota; class Clostridia; order Oscillospirales; family Ruminococcaceae; genus RUG11783. Next base: position 6,310 of record JAFWDH010000006.1, on the reverse strand, counting down.
CCCCGTCATCTCGGTGCTGGAACAGCTCGATGAGAGCGCGATGAGAAGGATACTGGTCGAGCCGAAGAACTCCATTGTTAAGCAGTACAAGCGGATCATGGAGATGGACGGCATAGATCTGGAGTTCACCGATGACGCGCTGGAGGAGATCGCTTCCGTAACGCTGAAGCAGAATTCCGGAGCGCGCGGACTGCGTTCCGTCCTCGAGAAGCTCCTGATACCGGTCATGTACGACGTGTCGTCAAGGACCGACGTCAAGAAGGTCACATTTGACCGCGAGAGCGTGCAGAGCGGGGTACCGAAGATCAGCTGAATGATATGTAAAACGGCCTCTACAGGCCGTTTTTGCTCATAAACAATCAATAACCGATATCATAGTCTGGAGAAAAAATGTTAGCAAAAGTCAGTTTGAATAAAGACAGCATCTCCGAGATGCCGATGCTGGCCCTGAGAGACGTCGTGGTCTTTCCGGATACGGTGAACCACTTCGATGTCAGCAGGGAAGTGTCGAAGCATGCTATAGAGCACTGCATGGATCAGGGGCAGCCTCTGTTCCTGGTTACGCAGATCGATTCCTCCGTCGAGGATCCCGGCATGGCGGACGTGTACCGCTACGGAGTAGTCAGCGAGGTCAAGCAGGTGCTCAAGGTCCGCGACGGCCTGATGAAGGTCATAGTCGACTGCAAGTACCGCGCGAGGCTCATCAGCTTCGACACGGTCGACGGGATGTACTGGGCCAGCGTGCACAAGCGCGACGCGACGGCGATCAGAAGCTCCGAGGAGGAGCAGGCAAAGGCACTGGTGCGCAAGATCCGCGAGGAGCTGGAGGTGTACGCCTCCTTCAACCAGAGGCTGTCGGAAGACATCCTCTCCACCGCGAGATCCGGCATATCTGCGGAGAAGCTTGTGGAATACCTTGCCTTCAACCTGCCTCTCGAGACCAAGGACAAGCAGAGCGTCCTGCAGCAGACCAGCTCCTTCAAGAGACTGGACATACTGCTGGGGATCATCGTCAAGGAGAACTCCGTGCTCGGCATCGAGCAGGAGATCAATGAGCGCATCCAGCAGAACATGATAAACAGCCAGAGGGAGTTCTATCTGCGCGAGCAGATGAGGACGATCTCCCAGGAACTGGGCGAGGAGATGGAGGAAGGCGAATCAGCCCCGGAGCTCAAGGAGAAGATAAACGCGCTGCCGCTTGAGGACTCCTACAAGGAGAAGCTCCTCAAGGAAGTGGACCGTCTCTCCATGAACCCGCCCTCCAGCCCCGAGTACGCCCTTATAGACCAGTACCTCGATACGGTTCTCAGCCTCCCGTGGACCGAGTCCACAAAGGACAACTACAATGTCGAAAAGGCAGGGAAGATACTGGAGAGAGACCATTACGGGCTCAAGGACGTAAAGGAGAGGATACTGGAGTATCTGGCCGTCAGGGGAAGGACTCCCAATATAAACGGACAGATAATATGCCTGGTCGGCCCTCCCGGAGTCGGAAAGACCTCCATCGCCAGATCCCTTGCAGAGAGCATGGGAAGGAAGTTCGCGAGGATGAGCCTCGGTGGCGTCAGGGACGAAGCCGAGATAAGGGGACACAGGAGGACCTACATCGGCGCGATGCCCGGCAGGATCATCGCGGCCATACAGCAGGCCAAGACCAATAATCCCCTGATCCTGATGGACGAGATCGACAAGCTCGGCGCCGACTACAAGGGAGACCCGTCGTCGGCACTGCTTGAAGCGCTGGATCCGGAGCAGAACGCGAACTTCATGGACCATTACCTCGATGTCCCGTTCGATCTTTCCAACATCTTCTTTATCACAACTGCAAACGACATAAACATGATACCGTCCGCTCTCCGCGACAGGATGGACGTCATAGAGCTATCCAGCTACACGCGCGTTGAGAAGTTCCACATCGCCAAGGACCACCTGCTCAAGAAGCAGATGGAGAGACACGGAATGACCAGGAGCGATATCAGGTTCACCGACAAGGCGCTCTACAAGATCATAGACGACTACACCATCGAAGCCGGAGTCAGGAACCTCGAGAGGAGCATAGCCAAGGTGCTCAGGAAAGCTGCCAAGATGCTCTCCGAGTCCGAGCCCGCGCCGATCAGGGTGACCGACAAGAACATGGACAAGTTCCTCGGAGTGCCGTACAACCGCGAGAGCATCGCGTCTCAGGAGGATTCCGTCGGCATCGTCAACGGCCTTGCCTGGACATCCGCCGGCGGCACGCTGCTGCCCATAGAGGCGGTCGTGATCCCGGGGACCGGAAGGCTCGAGATAACCGGAAGCCTCGGTGATGTCATGAAGGAGTCCATCAAGCTTGCCATAACCTACGGCAGGACCCTTAAGGAACCGTATAAGTTCCCGGACAAGTTCCTCAACGAGTACGACATACACGTCCATGCTCCGGAAGGTGCCGTTCCCAAGGACGGGCCCTCGGCAGGCGTCACGATAGCGACTGCACTCGTATCCGCAGTCTGCGGCATCCCCGTCCGGAAGGACGTAGCGATGACCGGAGAGATCACGCTGCAGGGCAGGGTGCTCGCCATAGGAGGCCTCAGGGAGAAGATGATCGCTGCTCACAAGGAGAAGATAAAGACCGTCATCATCCCCGAGTCCAATGTCGCCGACCTTCAGGAGATACCCGACGAGGTCAAGAACGACCTTGAGATAAGGCCTGTTAAGAGGATCAACGAAGTCCTCGACATTGCGCTGAAGAGATGATCAATTTCAGAAAAACCGTATTTGAGACTTCTTTCGGATTTGCCGACCAGCTGAGGCCGTCAGACAGACGTGAGGTCGTGTTCTGCGGGCGCTCCAACGCCGGCAAATCCTCTCTTATCAACAAGATCTGCGGACAGAACAAGCTCGCGAGAGTCAGCTCGTCTCCCGGAAAGACCACGACCATCAACTTTTTCCGCTCCGACAGCGACATCACGCTGGTGGACCTGCCCGGCTACGGCTTCGCCAGACGTTCGGGGCAGGAGCTGGAGAGGTGGTCGTCTCTCATGGAAGCTTACTTCGGGACAGACAGGAACATCGAGCTTGCGCTGATCCTCATGGATTCGAGGCACGACCCGACGGAAGACGATTACGACATGATCAGCTACATGAACCGCTTCGGGATCGAGTACTGGGCGGTCCTTACCAAGACGGACAAGCTGAACAAGACTGAGCTCAGTCAGAGACTGGACGCTTTTGAGGAGCTCATGGATCCTCACAGCTGCAGCGGAATCGTCCCTTTTACCATAAGGAATGAGGAAAGTGCCGAAAATCTCCGCAAAATGCTTTCTGACCGCCTTGAAGGTTGAATTACCTTGTTTCGCGTGCTAAACTTTTAAAGTAATAAAATGCAGCGAGGTAGTTTTTATGGGAAACTTGGTACATAACGATTCTCTGGATTCTCTGTTCGAAGCGATACTCGCTCTGGATTCCATGGAAGAATGCTACGACTTCTTCGAGGATCTTTGCACTGTTCCTGAGCTCAAGGCGATATCACAGCGCTTCAAGGTCGCGACACTGCTCCTTGACGGCCATGTCTACAGCGACATAGTCGCGCAGACCGGCGCGTCGACTGCGACCATAAGCCGCGTGAACCGCTCTCTTTCATACGGATGCGACGGCTACAAGAAAGTGCTTGCGAGACTGGATTCCGGAAAAGAGAAGACTGATGAGTGACGGTTATTCCGCCATCTATGAATACTATGATCTGTTTACCGGCAACGTCGACTACGGTCGGCGTGCCGATTTTATTGACTCATTTTTCCGCAGGTACGGAAGACCGGAGATAGTGCTTGACGCGGGATGCGGCACCGGCACGCTCATGTCGATCCTGGCGGGGAAGGGCTACGATATGATCGGGGTGGATTCCTCGGAGGAGATGCTCTCTCTGGCGATGGAGAAGAACCCCGGACAGCTGCTTCTGTGCCAGGACATCACTGAACTGGACCTGTACGGGACCGTTCAGGGGATCGTCTGCATGCAGGATACGCTGAACCATCTTTCAGACGGGGAAGAGGTCACAGACGCGGTGAGCAGGATGTCCCTGTTCCTGGAGAGCGGCTGCCTCTTCATCTTCGACCTCAACAGCGCCTACAAGCACAGGGAAGTCCTGGCGGACAACACCTTCGTGTATGAGAGCGAAGACGCGATGCTGGTCTGGCAGAACAGCACTGACGCGGATCTAAGGGTGAGCATGACGCTGGATCTTTTCGAGAAGACCGGAAAAGGCCTCTACAGGAGAGAGACCGGCTATATAGAGGAGATCTTCATCGGAGATGAAACACTGAACCGTGCGCTTGAAAAAGCGGGTCTGGAGCTGCTCGGAAATTATGACGGGGATACTTTCGGAGAAGTCTGCGAAACTACACAGAGGATCCTTTATATCACAAGGAAGAGATAGAATTAGTTTATGGACAATCTTTACAGATATATAACTCATGACGGATCGGCCGTCCTCAACGTGCTCGATTCCACTCAGATGATCAGGAAGATGGAGCAGTTCCATCACACCGCGGCGACGGCTTCCGCTGCTCTCGGAAGAGTTCTGACTGCCGCATCGATGATGGGCTACGGCCTCAAGAGCCCGGACGACTCCCTGACTCTGATGATCAAGGGGGACGGTCCTATAGGATCCATCACCGCAGTAGCGGACGGCATGGGACATGTAAGAGGCTACTGCGACAATCCCGCGGCTGATCTTCCCGAGAACTCCAGGGGAAAGCTGGATGTCGGCGGAGCGGTAGGAGCCGGAACGCTGTATGTCATACAGGACCTCGGGCTTGAGACGCCCTATGTTGGCCAGATAGAGCTCGTCAGCGGAGAGATCGCGGAGGACATAACCGCGTACTACGCCTACAGCGAGCAGCTGCCTACGGTGTGCTCGCTCGGAGTCCTCGTCGATACCGACCTTACGATAAAGAACGCCGGGGGCTTCCTGCTTCACCTTCTTCCCGGAGCGGAGGAATCCTGCATCGAGATGGTGGAAAGGAACATAAAGGAACTTCCCGGGATGACCGAGATGCTGTCGGCGGGAATGACTGCCGATGAGATAGCGGGAAAGGTCCTGAACGGACTTGAGCCTGATTTCCTGGACAGCGCAGAGGTCGAATACAGATGCAACTGCAGCAGGGAGAGGATGGAGCGAATCCTGATAAGTCTCGGAAGGGAAGAGCTTGAAAGGCTCGCGGAGGAGCAGGAGGTCACCGAGACGGTATGCCACTTCTGCAACAGCGTCTACAGATTCACAAGTGACGACATCAGGGAACTGATTAGATCCAGCACATCTGTTGATACAGAAAACAGCGATAACGCTGATAACGGCTAAAGGAGAACTGACCATGGAAAAGATCGAGACCAATAAGGCACCGGCCGCAATAGGACCCTATTCTCAGGCCATGAAGGTAAACGGCTTCGTGTTCACGTCGGGACAGATCCCGATAGATCCCGAGACCGGCAACATCGAAGCGGCCACCATCGAGGAGCAGGCTGAGCAGGCCATAAAGAACCTCAGCGCGGTCCTGGAAGCCGCCGGAACAGGCCTTGACAGGGTAGTCAAGTCCAACTGCTTCCTGCAGCACATGAGCGATTTCAACGCGTTCAACCAGGTCTACGCGAAGTACTTCCCGAACAATCCCGCGAGGAGCTGCTTTGAGGTCGGCGCGCTGCCCAAGGGCGCTCTCGTCGAGATAGAGGTAGTGGCGGAAGTATAAACCAAAACGAGCTCGGATGACGTTTTTTGAGCCTGCGGGGGAAGCGCTTTCTCTCGTTGACAAACTATGTCCTAAATAGTAAAATACGTCATGCACGAGTTTTGGGAGCTTAGCTCAGCTGGTTAGAGCGCCTGCTTCACACGCAGGAGGTCGCAGGTTCGAGTCCTGTAGCGCCCACCACATGCGGGTTTAGCTCATCTGGTAGAGCGCCACCTTGCCAAGGTGGAGGTAGCGAGTTCGAGCCTCGTAACCCGCTCCATACGGAAGCATAGCTCAGCTGGTAGAGCACCTGCCTTACAAGCAGGGGGTCACAGGTTCGAGCCCTGTTGTTTCCACCATGTGCCGGATGCAGTGATGCATCCGGCATTTCTCTTTAGGCGCGTCCTGCCCGGCGTTTTGCAGCGGTGCAGTGCGCATAATGAAATAAAGAAAGATAGTCCTTGACTTATCAAAACAAATATAATAAGATAAATCTTGCCGTCGATTCGCAGGCAAAAGATGGCCCGGTAGTACAGTTGGTTAGTACGCCAGCCTGTCACGCTGGAGGTCGTGGGTTCGAGCCCCATCCGGGTCGCCATATATGCTTCTGT
>JAFWDH010000005.1 GCA_017513135.1 Oscillospiraceae bacterium | reverse complement strand
CCGGGGCAGTCGACGTGCGCATAGTGGCGGTTGGCTGTCTCGTACTCAACGTGTGCAGTGTTGATCGTGATTCCGCGCTCTTTCTCTTCAGGAGCCTTATCGATCTGGTCATAAGCCATGAAGTTGGCCTGGCCGGTCATAGCAAGGACCTTGGTGATAGCAGCGGTAAGGGTGGTCTTACCATGGTCGACGTGACCAATGGTTCCGATGTTTACATGAGGTTTGCCTCTGTTAAACTTTTCCTTTGCCATTAATGGTTATCCTCCAAATGATTTGTGTTCTTTAAATCTCAAGCCTTCTAATTGTACCAATCCGTCTGTAAAAGTGCAATACCCGCACATCAGCCGGAGCGGCCTGTAACGATTGTCTCAGCGATTGATTTCGGGACCTCCGCATAGGAATCGGGCTGCATCACATACTGCCCTCTTCCCTGCGTCTTGCTTCGCAGATCCGTAGCATAACCGAACATATTGGACAACGGCACCAGTGCGTTTACGACCTGGACTCCGTTGTGAGCGTCCATACCGGTTATGTTTCCTCTTCTCGCCGTTATGTCTCCGATGACATCGCCGAGATATTCATCGGGTACTGTGACGTTGACTGCCATGATGGGTTCCAGTATTACCGGCGACGCCTTTGCCACCGCGTCCTTGAATGCGATGGACGCCGCGATCTTGAACGCCATCTCTGATGAGTCAACTTCATGATAGCTTCCGTCGATCAGCGTGACCTTGACATCCTCGACAGGATATCCTGCGAGTGCTCCGGACATCATCGCGCCTTGAATTCCCTGATTCACCGGTTCGATGTATTCCTTCGGGATCGCGCCTCCGACTATAGCGTTGACGAACTCATACCCTTTTCCGGGGTTAGGCTCTACAGTGATCTTGACGTGTCCGTACTGACCGTGTCCTCCGGTCTGCCTGACGTAGCGATACTCTTCCGTGGCAGTGCCCTTTATAGTCTCGCGGTATGCGACCTGCGGCTTTCCGACATTGGCTTCCACCTTGAACTCACGAAGCAGTCTGTCCACGATGATCTCCAGATGGAGCTCGCCCATTCCGGCGATAATGGTCTGACCTGTTTCATTGTCGGTGTAAGTGCGGAAAGTGGGATCTTCCTCCGCCAGTTTCATCAGGGCTATAGCCATCTTTTCCTGACCTATCTTGGTCTTGGGCTCGATGGCGACCCTGATTACCGGATCCGGGAAATCCAGGCTTTCCAGAATGATCGGAGCGTTCTGAGCGCATAGCGTATCGCCTGTAGTTGTGTTCTTGACTCCAACTATGGCCGCTATGTCACCGCAGTAGCAGGTGTCGATATCGGTGCGGTTATTGGCGTGCATCTGCACTATGCGCCCTATCTTCTCGTTCCTGCCTTTGGATGCGTTGTAAACGGTCTGTCCTGACTCTATTTTTCCGGAATAGACCCGGAAGAAACAGAGTTTTCCGACGAACGGGTCCGTCATGATCTTGAATGCGAGAGCAGACATCGGCTCATCGTCGCCGGGACGTCTTGTAACCGTCTTCTCAGACTTGGGGTCGATACCCTCGACATCCGGGACATCAAGAGGCGACGGCATGTAATCCACCACAGCGTCCAGGAGCTTCTGCACTCCTTTGTTCTTGTATGAGGATCCGCAGACTACCGGCACGAAATCGTTTGAGATCGTCACGCGCCTGATGGCCGCCTTGATGTCTGCCTCACTGAAATCTTCTTCAAGATACTTCTCCATGAAGGTCTCATCGCATTCGGCAAGCGCTTCCAGCATCTGAGAGCGGTAATCTTCCGCAAGTTCCTTCATGTCCTCAGGGATCTCCTCACCGGTGACATCCTTGCCTATGACATCGAAGTCAAAATAGGCTTTCATGTCGATGAGATCTATGAGACCTCTGAACGTTTCTTCCACTCCGACCGGGATCTGGATCGGCACCGCATTGCATTTCAGACGGTCGTGCATCATATCTATAACATTATAGAAATCAGCACCCATCGTATCCATCTTGTTGACATAAGCCATTCTGGGGATGTGATACTTATCCGCCTGGCGCCATACGGTCTCAGACTGCGGCTCTACTCCGCCTTTTGCACAGAATACTGTTACTGATCCGTCCAGCACTCTGAGAGAGCGCTCGACTTCTGCGGTGAAGTCCACGTGTCCGGGGGTATCGATAATGTTGATACGCTTGCCGTTCCAGTATGTCGTTGTGGCTGCCGACTGGATGGTAATGCCTCTTTCCTTTTCCTGTTCCATCCAGTCCATCGTTGCGGCTCCGTCATGCACTTCACCGATCCTGTGATTTATTCCGGTGTAGTAAAGCACACGCTCCGTCGTTGTTGTTTTTCCGGCGTCGATATGAGCCATAATACCGATATTCCTGGTGTCTTCCAGGGAAACGTCTCTAGGCATATATCCTCCTTCCCGTCAGCATTGTAATGTAATTCTTCGTGACCTGAAAACAGGCCGGGATTAATATCTGAAATGCGAGAAAGCCTTGTTGGCTTCGGCCATACGGTGCATATCGTCGCGTCTCTTGACAGCGCCGCCTGTTCCGTTGCAGGCATCCATTATCTCACCTGCAAGGCGCTCAGCCATGGTGCGTTCACTGCGCTGACGGGCAAATCCCGTGAGCCAGCGGAGACCCAGCGTCTCGCGGCGTGCCGGGCGAACTTCAAGCGGAACCTGATAGGTCGCACCACCGACACGACGAGCCTTGATTTCCAGCTCAGGCATGATGGCGTTCATAGCTTTCTCAAAAGCTTCGAGCGGATCATTACCGGTCTTCTCCTTAACGATGTCGAAAGCAGAATAGACGATCTTATAAGCGACGCCTTTCTTGCCGTCATACATAACGTTATTGACGAGACGGGTGACCATGACTGAGTTGTAAACAGGATCGGGCAAAACTTCGCGTTTTGCAACTACGCCTCTTCGTGGCATGTCTTCTTCCCTCCCTCAAATAATGATTTCATCGGTACTCGAAAGCATAGATTATGCTCCCGCAGCTTGCCACATAGAAGCGTTCTTATATCTTCTAAGTGGCGTACAGCTTTTCCTACTATTTTTTCTTCGGACGCTTGACTCCGTAGCGGGAACGCGCATGACCGCGTCCGACTACTCCCTGAGTATCAAGGGTTCCGCGAATGATGTGATAACGCACACCGGGCAGATCCTTAACACGTCCGCCACGAACCAGAACGACAGAGTGTTCCTGCAGGTTGTGGCCTTCTCCGGGGATGTATCCCCAGACTTCGATTCCGTTGGTAAGACGGACACGGGCGACCTTACGGAGAGCCGAGTTCGGCTTCTTGGGGGTCATGGTCTTGACTGTCGTGCAGACACCGCGCTTCTGCGGGCTGTTCAGGTCAATGTACTCTTTCTTCCTGGAGTTGTAACCTCTGAGAAGAGCGGGGGACTTTGACTTGTAAACGACCTGTTCACGTCCTTTCCTAGCCAGCTGATTGAATGTAGGCAAGCTTGTGCACCTCCTTTCCGAAATTGTAAAGATATATATCCGGACCTGATGATCCGGAGTTTGCCGATATCAGGGCAACATTTAAATTATATTCAGTTGTCCCAATACTTTCAAGGATTTTTCGTCATTAAGACGAAATTACTGCTGCAGTCCTGTCAGACGCTGGCCGAGGCCTCCATCTGCACGGGATAATCCGCGCCTTCACCGGGATTGGACGGATCGGTGGGATTTTCCGGATCGGGATCAGGTACATAGTTGTCATCTTCCACGTATGTGGCATTGTTGAACCTGTCGAGTCCAGTTCCTGCAGGAATGAGCTTTCCTATAATGACGTTCTCTTTGAGTCCCATCAGGCTGTCTGTCTTCTTCTTGATGGCAGCGTCTGTCAGTATCCTCGTCGTCTCCTGGAAGGAGGCCGCCGACATGAAGCTGTCGGTGCTGAGGGCCGCTTTGGTTATGCCGAGGAGGATCGGCTCAGCCTTGATGTAGTTGGGTTCTTCTCCGAGAGGAGTGGAATCATAGACCTCTTTATTGGCGGCTTCGAGTTCCTCGATGTCGACCTGTGTTCCGGGAAGCAGGTTGCCTGCACCCTGATCAATGATCCTGTATTTTCTGAGCATGCGGCTGACGATGACTTCGATATGCTTGTCATTGATGTCAACACCCTGCATGCGGTAGACCTTCTGGACCTCTGAGATCAGATAGTTCTGAACTGCAAGCTTGCCCTTGATCGCGAGGATGTCGTGAGGATTGCACAGGCCGTCAGTCAGCATGTCACCGACCATGACCTGATTGCCTTCCTGCACTCTCAGGCTGACGCCGTAGGGAACAAGATACGTCCTCTCGATCGGGGCGCCTTCCTCGTCTGTCCCGCTGACGATGACATAGCGGCTCTTGTGCGTGTCGTCTATGTGGATCGTTCCGCTGATCTCCGTGAGGATAGCCAGGTTCTTGGGCTTGGGCTTGCGCGCTTCGAACAGCTCTTCGACACGGGGCAGACCCTGAGTGATGTCTTCGTCACTGGCGACGCCGCCGGTGTGGAAGTTTCTCATGGTCAGCTGTGTACCGGGCTCTCCGATCGATTGCGCGGCGATGATTCCGACCGATTCGCCGATACCCACTTCCCTGCCGTTTGCCATGTTGGCGCCGTAGCACTTGCGGCATACGCCGTGCGCCGAGTGACAGTTGAGGACCGAGCGGATCATCAGGTGGGTATAACCGGCTTCTGCGATCTTCTTCGCAGTCTTGTCGTCGATCATGGTATCGTGGTCGACTATCAGCTCTCCGGTCCTGGGATCGAGAACATCTTCTACGGCGTAGCGTCCGATAAGGCGTTCGGTGAATGGCTCGATGATACCTGTTCCGTCCATGATGTCGGACACGTCTATGCCTTCGGTGGAGCCGCAGTCATCCTCGCGGATGATGACTTCCTGAGATACGTCGACGAGACGTCTTGTCAGATAGCCAGAGTCAGCTGTCCTAAGAGCCGTGTCAGCCAGTCCCTTACGGGCACCTCTGGAGCTGATGAAGTATTCCAGAATATTAAGGCCTTCACGATAGTTCGATCTGATCGGGATCTCGATGGTCGCGCCGGTGGTATTCGCGATGAGTCCGCGCATTCCGGCGAGCTGACGGATCTGAGCCATGGAGCCTCGGGCTCCGGAGTCAGCCATCATGTAGATGGGGTTGAACTCGCCCAGATTGTCCTTGAGTTTGTCCGCCACCTTCTCGGTGCACTCCTGCCAGGTCTCGATAACAGCCCTGTAGCGCTCGTCAGCGGACATCGTACCTCTGCGGAAGCTGCGGTTGATCCTGTCGATCTGCGCCTCTGCCTCCGAGATGAGCTCTGCCTTTTCAGGCGGTATGACCGCATCCTGAACAGATACTGTGATACCGCTCTTTGTGGAGTAGTCAAAGCCCTGGTTCTTGATATCGTCAAGCACGTCTCCGGTGCCCTGGATGCCGTGAACGGCGATGCAGGCGGAGATTATGGATCCGAGTGTCTTTCTGGTGACCAGTTCATCGACTTCGAGTTTGAACATGTCGTCAGCGGTATTGCGCTCGACAAGTCCGAGGTCCTGCGGGACCTTCTGGTTGAACAGGAGGCGTCCGAGCGTGGTATCGACAATCTTTGAGATCTTTTTGCCTTCCCACTCTCTCTCAAGCCTTACCTTGATCTTTGCATGAAGGGTGATGTCACCGTTCTGATATGCCATGACTGCCTCGTCGAAGTCGCGGAAGATAGAGCCTTCGCCCTTGTCTCCTTCCTTGATGAGCGTCATATAGTATGAACCGAGGACCATGTCCTGTGTCGGGACGTTGATAGGAGCGCCGGAAGCGGGCTTCAGAAGGTTGCCGGAGCAGAGCATCAGGAAGCGGGCTTCTGTCTGTGCCTCTGCGGACAGGGGCACGTGAACTGCCATCTGGTCTCCGTCGAAGTCGGCGTTGAAAGCGGTGCAGGCAAGCGGATGGAGCTTGATGGCTCTTCCTTCGACCAGCACGGGTTCGAATGCCTGGATACCGAGGCGGTGCAGCGTAGGAGCGCGGTTGAGCAGAACGGGATGATCCTTGATGACTGTCTCAAGTGAATCCCAGACCTCTGTGCGCGCGCGGTCCACCATCTTTCTGGCGGACTTGATATTGTTGGCAACTCCGTTTTCGACAAGGTGCTTCATGACGAAGGGTTTGAACAGCTCAAGAGCCATCTCCTTGGGGAGACCGCACTGGTAGAGCTTGAGTTCAGGTCCTACGACGATAACGGAACGTCCGGAGTAGTCGACGCGCTTTCCGAGGAGGTTCTGACGGAACCTTCCCTGCTTGCCCTTGAGGAGGTCGGAAAGGCTCTTAAGCTGACGGGAGCTGGAACCGCCCGTTACGGGACGGCCGCGGCGGCCGTTGTCGATAAGGGCATCGACGGCTTCCTGAAGCATGCGCTTCTCGTTGCGGACGATGATGTCGGGAGCTGCAAGTTCGCTGAGTCTCTTCAGGCGGTTGTTCCTGTTGATGACTCTGCGGTAAAGGTCATTGAGGTCACTGGAGGCGAAACGTCCGCCGTCCAGCTGGACCATCGGTCTGAGGTCGGGAGGAATGACAGGGATGACCGTGAGGATCATCCATTCGGGGCGCTGTCCGGAGGCGAGGAACGCCTCTACGACTTCCAGTCTCTTCGCGATCCTTGCGCGTTTCTGTCCGGAGGCAGTCTTTGCCTCTTCCCTCAGTTCAGCAGCCATCTGATCAAGATCTATCTCTTCCAGCAGCTGCTTGATCGCCTCGGCGCCCATCTCTGCCTTGAACTCATCCTCATACCTCTCGAGCATGTCGCGGTATTCAGCCTCGTTCAGGAGCTGTCCCTTCTGCAGGGGAGTCAGGCCGGGGTCAGTTACAATGTATGATGCAAAATAGAGGACCTTCTCAAGATCGCGGGGGCTGAGGTCCAGCATCAGTCCGATGCGGGAGGGTATGCCCTTGAAGTACCAGATGTGCGATACGGGGGCCGCCAGTTCGATATGGCCCATGCGTTCGCGGCGCACCTTGGCTCTGGTGACCTCGACTCCGCAGCGGTCGCAGATCTTTCCTTTGTATCTGATCCTCTTGTATTTGCCGCAGTGGCACTCCCAGTCCTTTGTCGGTCCGAAGATCCTTTCGCAGAAAAGACCGTCGCGTTCGGGCTTGAGTGTGCGGTAGTTGATGGTCTCGGGTTTCTTTACCTCACCGTAAGACCAGGCTCTGATCTGTTCAGGGGACGCAAGACCTATCTGGATTGAGTTGAAATCGTTATGTTCCATTATTTCCTATTCCCCCTTCTTATTCTTCGTAATCATCTGTGAAACTGTCATTGTCGCTGGCAAACGCGCTCATGACAAGATTATCAATGGCGTCATCGCTTTCGCTGCTCTGATCGTCTATGGTGTAATCATCGGGATTCTCGATCGTGAAGTTGGCGAGCTCATCGTCAAGCGCCACGTTCTGCATATCGTCTCCCATCTGACCCATTGCAGGCTCATCGTCATCAAGATCCTGCTTGAGATCGATCTCATTGCCGTCGTTGTCAAGCACCTTGACATCCAGCGCAAGGCTCTGGAGCTCCTTGACAAGCACTCGGAAGGATTCCGGGATGCCGGCCTTCGGGATATCCTGGCCTTTGACGATGGCTTCGTATGTCTTCACACGTCCTACGACGTCATCCGACTTGACAGTCAGTATCTCCTGAAGGGTGTAAGCCGCGCCGTAGGCTTCCAGTGCCCAGACTTCCATCTCTCCGAATCTCTGTCCGCCGAACTGGGCTTTTCCTCCCAGAGGCTGCTGTGTGACCATCGAGTAGGGGCCTGTGGAACGGGCGTGGATCTTATCGTCTACCAGGTGATGAAGCTTGAGGTAATACATGTATCCTACAGTGACTCTGTTGTCGAACCTTTCTCCCGTGCGGCCGTCATACAACCAGCTCTTTCCGTCAGGCTCAAGGCCGGCCATATCCAGGCAGTCCCTGATATCGCGCTCCGTTGCTCCGTCGAATACAGGAGTCATTATCTTCCAGCCGAGTGCGTGGGCAGCGTAGCCCAGATGCACCTCGAGGACCTGTCCTATATTCATTCGGGAAGGAACGCCGAGGGGGTTGAGGCAGATGTCAAGAGGCGTGCCGTCAGGCAGGAACGGCATATCTTCCTGAGGAAGAATGCGGGAAACAACGCCTTTGTTTCCGTGACGTCCGGCCATCTTGTCACCGACAGAGAGTTTCCTCTTCTGGGCGACATAGACTCTGACTACCATATTGACTCCGGGTGAGAGCTCATCACAGTTCTCGGGTGTGAACACCTTTACGTCCACGACTGTGCCGTACTCTCCGTGCGGGATCTTGAGGGAAGTGTCCCTGACCTCGCGGGCTTTCTCGCCGAAGATCGCTCTGAGGAGCCTCTCTTCTGCGGTGAGTTCAGTCTCTCCCTTGGGAGTGACCTTTCCGACAAGGATGTCTCCTGCGACGACGTCTGCGCCGACACGGATTATTCCTCTGTCATCCAGATCCTTGAGCGCATCCTCACCGACGTTGGGGATGTCCCTCGTGATCTCTTCAGGTCCGAGCTTGGTGTCGCGGCACTCAAGCTCGTACTCTTCTATATGGATACTGGTGAAAGTATCTTCCTTGACCAGTTTCTCATTGATAAGGACAGCGTCCTCGTAGTTGTAGCCCTGCCATGTGGTGAATCCGATGAGCATGTTCTTGCCCAGGGAGATCTCGCCGTTCGCTGTCGCAGGTCCGTCGGCGATCACATCGCCCTCTTCCACTCTGTCGCCTTCATTGACGATGGGTCTCTGGTTGACGCATGTGGACTGGTTGGAGCGGAGGAACTTGATGAGCTTGTAGTTGCGCTCGTTCCCGTCGTCCTCTCTGATGACGATATTGCCTGCGCTGACGCTGACAACAGTTCCGGGGGCTTTGGCCAGCACGACGACTCCGGAGTCGTGAGCTGCCTTATACTCCATGCCTGTGGCAACAAAGGGCTGCTCAGTCACAAGGAGCGGCACCGCCTGGCGCTGCATGTTGGCACCCATCAGAGCGCGGTTGCAGTCGTCGTTCTCAAGGAACGGGATCATCGCCGTAGCAGCGGATACGACCATCTTGGGCGAGACGTCCATGTAATCTGCCTGAGAGGCGTCGACTTCAAGTATCTCGCTGGCGTGACGGGCATTGACTCTCTTGCGGACGAAACGTCCCATGCTGTCGAGTTCCTCGTTGCCCTGTACGATCACGAGTTCGTCTTCCACGTCTGCGGTCATATAGACCACCTCGTCGGTGACTATTCCGTTTTCCTTGTCTATCTTGCGGTACGGAGCCTCTACGAAACCGTACTTATTGATACGCGCGAATGTTGCAAGATAGTTGATCAGTCCGATGTTCGGTCCTTCAGGGGTCTCGATCGGGCACATGCGGCCGTAATGGCTGTAGTGAACGTCTCTTACTTCGAATCCGGCGCGGTCTCTTGAAAGACCTCCGGGGCCGAGAGCGGAAAGACGTCTCTTGTGTGTCAGCTCAGCCAGAGGATTGGTCTGGTCCATGAACTGTGAGAGCGGAGATGAACCGAAGAACTCCTTGACTGCCGCCACGACCGGGCGGATATTGATGAGGTTCTGAGGTGTTACGTTTTCCTGATCCTGCGCATGAAGAGTCATGCGTTCGCGGATATTGCGCTCCATTCTGGAGAAACCGATACGGAACTGGTTCTGAAGGAGTTCTCCTACCGAACGGATCCTGCGGTTTCCGAGATGGTCGATGTCATCTGTGGTTCCGATCCCGTGGGCTACGTTGATCATATAGCTTACGGATGCCATGATGTCATCCACCGTGATGTGCTTGGGAACGAGCTCAGTGTATCGTCTCTCGCACTCTGCCTTGACGGCATCCACATCGGAGTTGTTCTCGAGTATCTCAGCGAGTACCGATGCGACGACCTTCTCGGTGATGCCGACTTCGGCAGGGTCGAAGCTCACGAACCTGGACATATCGACGGTGCCGTTGGAGATCACCTTGATCTCCTTATCATCGTCGAGCTTTACCCACGCTGAGGTGATGCCTGCATCGGCGATAGCCTCGGCTGTCTCTCTGCTGATCAGCTGATCGGCTTCTGCGATGATCTCTCCGGTGAAGGGGCTCACTGCCGGCCTGGAGAGCCTGCGTCCCGCGAGCCTGGGAGCGATCGAGAGCTTCTTGTTGAATTTATAGCGTCCGAAGTGGGCAAGGTCGTAGCGTCTGGGGTCGAAGAACAGGTTGTTCATATATGAGCGCGCACTTTCAAGAGTGGGAAGCTCGCCCGGACGGATCTTGCGGTAGGTCTCAAGAAGACCTTCCTCAACGGATGCGCATGTGTCTTTGGAGAGCGTGGATGCAAGGTATTCATCCTCTCCGAAGAAGTCTATAATTTCCTGATTTGTGCCGAGCCCGAGCGCACGGAGAAATACGGTAACGGGCATCTTGCGGTTTTTGTCGATCCTGACATAGAAAACGTCATTAAGATCTGTCTCATACTCCAGCCATGCGCCTCTGTTGGGGATGACCTGTGCAGTGAACAGCTCCTTGCCGCTCTTGTCGCGGACCATGTCGAAATAAACTCCGGGTGAACGGACGAGCTGCGATACCACGACACGCTCTGCTCCGTTTATCACGAAGGTGGCGCTGTCGGTCATGAGCGGGAAGTCGCCCATGAATATCTCCTGCTCCTTGATCTCGCCGGTCTCCTTATTGAAGAGCCTGGCCATGACCTTGAGAGGGGCATTGTACGTGGTGTCGCGCGCCTTGCACTCCTCGACGGAATACTTGGGCGTCTCATCCAGGTGATAATCCGTGAAGTCCAGAACGAGATTTCCGGTGTAGTCCTCGATAGTAGAGATATCGCGGAACACTTCTCTCAGGCCTTCATCCAGGAACCACTGATATGAAGCCTTCTGAACATCAATAAGGTTCGGCATTTCCAGAACTTCGTTTATGTGCGAAAAGCTCATGCGTTCTGTCGTGCCTAGCTTAACGGGATGCGCATTAACCATGCTTGATAATTCTCCTGTTTTGATCTAAATTGCATTAACGGATCGGAAAAAAAGCGACAATAAGAGCGGGGGCTGACAGTCCAAAAAACCATCGTATCCACGAGTAATTTAATGGCGCAATTAACCTCCGCGCGCTAAAATCCCAATATAAATGCTAATTTTAGATTTTAAGTCATATTTAATACCCTGTCAATGGACAGTGCTGTTGAAAAATGTGAATATCTCCTTCTTTTCAGTCCTATAGGCGCAAATTGTAATAATATGTAATATTTGAATCGCCTGAAAACGGCTTTCATGCATGAAAAAAGGCTGCACAAGCGGATTTCCTCCGCCGGCAGCCTTTTTTCTCATGAGATCTAAAGGTCCCTGCACCTTCTTATCGCCCTGAGTACCCTGGTGGCATTTATCTCCATGCGATGTCTCGGGATCTTTCCGCTCCTGATCGCCTTTAGCACCCGCGCAAGGTCAGCTGCGCTTCCCGGCATGAACAGATCTCCTCCCGCCAGCATCACCTCATCTGACAGTGTATTCCTGTTCCTGGATCCTTTTCCCGCCATAACCGACACTATCCAGTCCGTCATGACCATCCCGTCAAATCCGTTCTCATGTCTCAGATAGTCTTCTATCAGTGCATATGATTCTGCGGTATGGATACCGTTGATGAGATTGTATGATGTCATCACGGCAGCCGGATCCGCCTCTTTCACGCAGATCGCAAAACCTCTGAGGTATATCTCTCTGAGCGTCCTCTCGCTCATCCTGCTGTCTGAGGTATATCTGTTCAGTTCCTGATTATTTGCTGCAAAGTGTTTTATCGTCACGCCTTTCCCACGGTGTGACTGCACGCCTCTGGTAACGGCAGCCGCCATCTTTCCGTTGAGAAGCGGGTCTTCGCTGTAGTACTCGTAGTTTCTGCCGCAAAGGATGCTCCTGTGTATGTTCATGGCTGGCGCAAGCCAGAGGTCCACACCGAACCTCTCCATCTCGCTTCCTACGATATCTCCCAGTTCAGCAGCCAGGTCCGTGTTCCATGACTGCGCCACAGCCGTTCCGATGGGAATGGCCGTGCAGTACTGATGCTCCACCTTCGCTCCTTTGGGGATCCTTCCGGAACCGGTGATAAGTTCGTACATTTTTCTCGGAAACCTGCCGAAATTTGCGAGCATCCCCTCCGGAAGAAGCTGGCTCACGACCGGGTGTTTTCCCTTCCTGTCAGTGTAGTAGCTGTCGGCAAGCCTGAGTCCGGCAGGTCCGTCAGCCATCGATATGGATGGTATCCCCCTGCTTTCAAAGCCCCAGGCCGTCTCTCCCGCATCTCCGGGAACATTCTTGGCCGCGCCGCCTATCACAGATGACAGCCCGCCGCCGCGGAAATTCCCCGTGCAGAGAGCTGCCAGTTCCTTATCAGACAGACCGGCTATCTCCGGGAGGATCTCGGTCTCGGATTCGTACTCCGCAGTCTGCGTGATGAACGCATCTGAGGATATGCGAAGTACCGGGATATCTTTGACCCCCTCTCTTTCCGTTCTCTCGTATACGGGATCTTTAAAGCCCGGCTCACTGCATATGCGGCGGACCCTCTTCACCGTGACATCTCCGTCCAGTTCGACCGCCGCAACGGCAATGCAGTCCGCGCTGCTGAAGCCGGCACGTATGATATACCGTCCTTTCTCCAGGATATACGCCTCATCCTCTTCGCAGAATGACGCGACATCCTCCATCCGGAACGATACCGAGACTCTTTCCGTCTCTCCCGGCGCGAGCCCGGAGGTCTTAACGAATCCGGCAAGCTCCTGATAAGGTTTTCTCAGCCTTCCCTCCGGGGCAGTAACATACACCTGCATTACTTCTTTGCCGGGTCTGCCTCCCGTATCAGTTATATCAGCACTCACCGTAATTTCGGTGCCTGAGATGTCTGCCTCCGCGCCTGAGAAAGAAAACTCAGTGTAGGAAAGGCCGTATCCGAACGGAAACAGCGCTTTCCTGCCCACTGTGTCAAAGTACCTGTATCCTACATAGATGCCTTCCCTGTAAAGCGTCTCATCCCTGCCTCCGAACTCGATGTCGGGGCAGTAGTCATCCCAGGATGACCATGTCGTGGACAGTTTTCCGGAAGGTACCGTCTTCCCCAGGATCACATCCGCAAGAGCCCGTCCCGTTTCGGCTCCCAGCTGAGACAGTATGAGGATGTTCCCGACATCCTTCACAGGGCTTAGATCCACGACGCCGCCGGAGTTGATGACCAGCATGAATCTGCCGTATCTTCCGTCAAGTTCAAGGATGTCCCTGATCTCACTTGCCGTGAGCATCACGTCTCCCGGCACCGGGCGCCGGTCATTGCCCTCCCCCGAGTTCCTGGACACTACATAAATCGCTGCATCCGCCTCTGCCGAAAGGGGTATGTCATACTCCGGCTCAGGCATGACAGCTCCGATACCGTAGAGCAGCGGGCTCATCCCCGCAGCCTTTGCCTCCGCCCTCAGCTGTCCGGCAAACCGGATTCTTGCGTTTTCAAGTTCCCTGTCATAACTGTCAAGCCACTCTGCGGTGGTGACCTCAAATCCGGCTTCTTCAAGGCCCTGCTCGACTGTGATGAAGAATCTGGAATTGACTTCGCCGGATCCGGTCCCGCCCTTTACACTGTGCCTCACTCCGCTGCCGTATGCCGCTATAGAGCCCGGGCTGTCCAGCGGGAAACTGCCGTCCTTTTTCAGGAGGACCATGCATTCGGGCAATGCCCTGCGCACGCGATCCAGATGCTCCTTCTCATATCCTTCCAGCTCCATGTGTCCGTTCATCTCCGTCATCAGCCTTTACCGTTTCCGGAAACCGTTTTAACTATACCTGTTATCAGTCTGATCGCAGCGACCAGGATGAATACCGCCGCCACAGCCCCGAACAGGAGCATTATCACCGGCAGTCCTCCTCCGTAGTTACTGTTGAACACTGCGCCGTTCAGAAGAACTCCGGCTAGGAATATGACTCCTGCAACTGCCAGTCTCACAGCAAATCTGATAATGAGTCTGAGTATCTCTTTTCCCATGATTAGTATCCTTTAAGACAAAATACAGGCTGCATGCTTGCAGCTAACAATATAGATGTAATTATTATAATTCATATCCGTGCACAGTATCCATTTCCCTTGAAAGCCATGTGGCGCACGCTTACAATAAATCAAAGGAGAAATAGAGGATAAAGATGATTACCTGTTACAAAAACTGTGTGCTGCTGGACGGTACGCGCGGCATGACGGCAAGGCCGCATATGTCCGTACTCGTTGAGGACGACAGGATCGTTCGTGTATGCGACGACAGCGAAGTATCCGGTGATGTGGAATTCGTTGAGCTGGGGGGGATGTACCTGCTTCCCGGCCTGATCAATCTGCACATTCACCTTCCATCCGGCGGCAAGCCCAAAAAGAAGCAGACGGATAACGCCAGGCTCGTAAAGCTGCTGATGAGCAATGCGGTAACGAGGTATGTCGTGGACCGCATGTGCGAATCATATGCAAGGACCGAACTTATGAGCGGATGCACCACTGTCAGGACAGTCGGAGGAGTCCGCACGGTCGATTCCATGATCCGCGACAGGATAAACCGCAACGAGATCACCGGTCCCAGGATACTGGCAGCCGACATGGCCGTCTCCGTGCCCGGAGGCCATATGGCCGGATCGCTTGCCTATGAAGCGACAAGCCCTGAAGAGGCTGCGGCATTTGTAGACCGTATCGCTGAGGGGAAGCCTGATCTGATAAAACTCATGATCACCGGCGGAGTCCTCGACGCGAAAGCTGTCGGTGAGCCGGGCGAACTTAAGATGCCGCCGGAATATGTCAAAGCTGCGTGCGATGAAGCCCACAGACTGGGATACTCAGTTGCAGCTCATGTCGAAAGTCCCGAAGGTGTCAGAGTCGCACTGGAAAACGGCGTCGACACTATAGAGCACGGCGCTGCGCCTGATGATGAGATCATACAGCTCTTCAAAACCAGAGGAGCCAGCCTTGTTGCCACTCTCTCGCCGGCTCTGCCCTACGCCCTATTCGACAGGAACGTGAGCTACTGCAGCGAAATGGAGCAGGCCAACGGAAGAATAGTCTTTGAAGGGATCATAAACTGCGCAAAAGCTGCCCTGGAGAACGGGATCCCTGTAGGGCTCGGGACAGATACAGGCTGTCCCTTCATCACACACTATGATATGTGGAGAGAGCTGAATTACTTTGTGAAATACTGCGGCGTGTCGCCGGCCTTCGCTCTGTATACAGCGACGCTCGGAAACGCGCGTATAGTCGGGATCGATTCTGAGACAGGCAGCATAGAACCCGGAAAATCAGCCGACTTCATAGTATGTGCGGACGATCCTCTGGAAGACCTGTCCGCACTCCGAAACCTGGAGCTGGTCGTGATGAAAGGAAGAGCTTTCACCCATCCCAGGATCCGCAAGAACAAGATGATAGAGAAGGAGCTCGATAAATGGCTTTAAATACAGACAGGTCCATCTGGACCAGAAACTTCATTCTTTTATTCTTTTCCCACATGCTGTCATCTGCCGGTGTCTATATGGTCAATACCCTTCTGCCGCTGTACAGCAGGTCAATGGGAGCCACTGACGCAGTCATAGGCTTTATCTCAAGCGCTTTCTATATGATCGCCCTTGCCTCCAGACCGGTATCCGGTCCTGCAATCGACGCGTTCGACAAGAAGATACTTTTCCTGATACTCACATTCGGGAACGCACTGTGCATGTTCGGATACAGCACGGCCGCCAGCCTCGGATGGATCATATTCTTCCGTATGCTGCACGGCATAACCTACGGAAGCCAGGCAGCCCTCTGCCTCGCGATGGCATCCGGCTCCCTCCCGAAGGAAAAGCTGTCAAGCGGAGTCGCCACATACGCCCTCAGCCAGGTCCTTCCCCAGGCGCTTGCTCCCGGGATCGGCCTCTCCCTCTCGGAGAAATTCGGTTACCGCATGGTATACATGGTCGCAGGCGTACTGATCGCCGTCTCTGCGTGCATGGGATTCCTGATGGATTACAGCGACCATGAGAGAAAGAAATTCTCGATCAACCTCAACTCCATATTCGCTCATGAAGCCCTTGTCCCTGTCATTATGCTGTTCCTCACCGGATTCGCAGCATCTGCAACATCCAGCTTTATGGTTCTGCACGTCAATGACCGCGGAGTCCCGGGACTTAATTACTATTACACAATCAGCGCGATATGCCTGGTCCTGTTCAGGCCTCTGACCGGAAAACTTTCCGACAGATTCGGCGTCCAGAGAGTCATCATCCCCTGTCTGTCACTGTATATCCTGTATTTCGTACTGATCTCCGGCGTCAGTTCCAGATGGGAGCTGTGGCTCTGCTCCGTCATCAGCGCTGCCGGCTTCTCCTCTGCACACACACAGCTTCAGGCTCTCACCATGAAGCTCACTCCAAGCAGCAGAAGAGGCGCTGCGAGTTCATCCTGCTATCTTGGATATGATGCGGGCACTTTCCTTGGCGGGATCATCAACGGCAAGATTGCCGAATACACAGGTTACTCGAAACTGTTCCTTCTGTGCATCATCCCCATATCGCTGTGCATACTGATCATGGCCGTATGGTCACGGAGGGGCGGAATAAAATATCCGGAGGACTAAACCCTTGAAGTACGTCGTCAACAAGCGCAACTTCATCATCCTTTTCTTGGCAGCCACCTTCAACTACATCGGTTCATTCATGACCGAATCGCTGCTGTCCGTGTACAGCAAGCAGCTTGGAGCCACTGATGTCCTTGTCGGCATGGTATCCGGAGTGTTCTATGCAGTCGCACTGCTTACCAGGCCTTTTACCGGAACTGCGATGGACTGCTTCAGCCGCAAGAAACTGTTCATCATCTTCAGTCTGGGAAACATGCTTGCCCTTTTAGGCTACAGCATGTCCACAAACATCTGGATGATCATTGCTTTCAGAGCCCTGCAGGGATGCACCTACGGCGCCGTAGCAGCTCTTACACTGGTCATGTCCGCTGAAACTCTGGATCAGGAACACCTTACCAGCGGTGTCGCGGCGTTTGCGATGTCTCAGATATTTCCAAGGCTCATAGGCCCGGGACTGGGTCTGAAACTCTCGGAGAATTACGGTTTCAGGACTCTCTACATCTCCGCCGCCGCTATCGTAGCCGCCGGCATCATACTGACTGTGTTCCTGAAGGAGGAACCCAGAGAATACAGCAAGTTCAAGCTTTCCATGAGCTCCGTCATCGCGATGGAGGCGATCGTTCCCATCACCGCGCTGCTCATCATGAACTTCTGTGTTTCAGCCACGACCAGTTTCATGATGCTTCACATCAATGAGCGCGCCATACCGAACGTCGAATACTATTTCGTCGTCAGTTCAGTCGCGATGCTGGTCTTCAGACCTCTGTTCGGGACCCTCGCGGACAGATTCGGTACCGAGAAAGTGGTTATTGTCACGCTGCTTAGCCTGTTTGTTGCAATGAATATATTTGCCAGAGCTCACACCTTCATGGATCTTGTGATTTACGGCATATTCAATTCGATAGGCTATTCAGCGACTGTGTCGCTTCTCCAAGCGCTGGTGATGAAGGTCACACCTCCGGAGCGAAGAGGCGCAGCAAGCTCATCGTCCTATATCGGATCAGATGTCGGTCTGGTGCTCGGCAACCTGATAAACGGGAGTATCGCCGCGAGATACGGATACCAGACCCTGTTCACGGCCTTCTCCATTCCCCTTTTCCTGGCAATAGCGGTCATCGCGGTCTGGGCCAAAAAGGGCATGCCTGTTGCTGAAGTCACAGAAAAATAACCTTTCACAAGCACGATCAAAGCCGTGTCACCTCAGTGACACGGCTTTTTCTGTATTCTGTTATACCGGACAAGCTATCTGACAGTTGTCTTTGCGCCGGGGCAATGACTCACGATGTAGTTGCAGACAAAATCAAAGTCACATTCATCAACATAGACCTGATTCCTTACAAGTATTCCGTTCAACAGTATAAGCCCTTTTTTTCTGAAAGCCCTTATCCTTCGGACAGCTGCAAACTTTGAATAAAGCGATCCTCCAGACGCGGAGAGTATCCCCGCAGCAGTCGCAGACCTGTTTCCCGCTGCAGTTCCGACGAACACTGTAAGAAGGTCTAGTGCTTTTGACTTTTCTGTCCTGATCTGTGTGTGGTCTATGCCGTCCTCGTCCATCTCAAACAGTACCGTATACTTGCCGTTGTTTGCCTTGGTGACGATGTAGTAACTTGGAAGTGACAGCACGAACAGTATTCCGAGAGTGATCAGTATCATCTCCGCGGAGCCCAATGCGGAATCCGCACCGCCTCCGCTTATGACATTGATCGTTATCATTAATAACATGACAATAACCGATGATAATGCCAGTACCTTCCAAACTTCGAACAGCAGAAAGAACCCCCTGAGCATCGGCAACTCATATACCCAGCGGTATTTGCTGTTGGAATCCTTTATTATCGATCCTGCGCCTTCCTTCTCTGTCGCCGCTTCAGCGATACTGATGTCCGCTCCGCAGCTGTCGCAGAATCTGGCGTCTTCCGAGAGTTCTCTCCCGCACACAGGACATTTTCTCATCATAGTTTCTCTGCCTCCGTTCTAAGTCACCGAGCGCGATGGATTTTTAGCTTAAGACAGGAGTTCCATCATTCCAGATAGTCTCTGAGCCGCTTACCTCTTGATGGGTAGCGTATCTTTCTTATTGCCTTCGCCTCGATCTGCCTTATCTTTTCTTTGGTTATCCTGAGTTCCTTCGCTGCCTCATCCGGTGTTCTTATCCTGCCGTCATCCAGGCCGAAGCGAACTCTCAGTATCTTTTCTTCACGGGGAGTCATTGTGGTTATGATCTGCGGCAGCCGTTCGATCAGAAACGCCTGACCGGATGTATCCGCACCGCTGTTCTCCTGATCTTCCTGCAGGGATCTTCCTTCTGTTTCCTCTTTCTCTTCCTCTGCGGAGCTGTCATCGGGCGGAACAATTCCCGTCAGCCTCATGATACGCAGCACCTGCTCTTCTGTCATGCCCGCGACCCGTGCTATATCTTCAGTTTGAGGATCAGTCCCGTATTCTCTCAGAAGCTCTTCTCTCGCCTGCCTGATCCGGGCAGCTGCCTGTTTCATATGCACGGGGATCCTGATCTCCGATGTCCTGTCGGCGACCGCAGCAGAGATCGCCTGCCTGATCCACCAGGCGGCATATGTCGCAAATCCCGCACCGTTGATGTATCCGAATCTCTGTACTGCTCTGCTGAGTCCTATATTCCCCTCCTGAATGAGGTCGAGCAATCCAAGGCCCCGGCCGACATAGTGCCTCGCTATGGATACGACCAGCGGCAGGTGCGCTTCGGCTATGCGCTGCCTAACGCTCTGATCTCCTGCTGAGAGTCTGTTTTTCAGTTCGTTCTCTTCCTCAAAGGTGAAAGGCTGTATGGCTTCTATCTCTTTGAGGTAAACAGAGAGATAGACATCGTTATCAGCTGAACCGTCAGCGTTCTCTGTCTGCTCGGATCCGATACCGTCTTCGCCGGCATCAGTATCGCTGATAATCTCGATCCCTCCGCCCGCCAGCTTTTCGCACAGAGCTTCCACGCTTCCAAAGTCGTAATCCAGTTCCTCAAGAGTCTCTGCGACAGCTTTCGATGACAGTTTTCCTGTCCTTTTCCCCTCGCTCAGTAACTCATCGAGTATCCTGTTCCCTTCTCTCATGAATTGCCTTTCCTGTTCCTTATCATCTTGCTGATATCCTCAGCAGACATATTCTTGAGGTCGTCCTCAGACACCTTGGAATTGTTCTCCAGTATCTTGTCTATGAAGAAATCGGCATCCTGAGGCTTATACTGCACTGAACTGCTCTCAGCGATCATTCCTGCAAGCTGCGCAGTCTGCCCCGGATCCAGTTCCGATGTCACCGATGTGAATCCGTTGTAGTCGTTGTTCTCTATGAGCCTGCAGACGGTATCGAAAATCGCTCCGACCTCAGGCGTGGAAAAATCCTCGCCCGTGATCCTGGATCTTACAGATCTGCAGAGGTCAGGATGGTCGCAGATCAGCGCGGTTAGCCTTCTCTCTGCTGAGACAGCTCCGAGTTTGTCCCGGTCATAGGACCTCAGATTGTACCGTTCACCGATGCTTTGCGCGAACTTTCCGTTCTCTTTACGCCTCTCGGCGGCGCGCTGAGAACTTCTCTTTCGTTCGACGCTGTACAGAATGGTGCTCTTGTCCACACCTGTCTGCTGTGAGACCTTTCCTGCCCAGACTTCGGTCTCTGTGGCCGAGCTGCTCCTGGCAAGGATCGATACCGCGTCGTCCAGATATTTGACTCTTGCTTCAGGATCCTCCAGATCATATTGCCTGAGCGCTTTGTTGAGCTCATATTCCATCGAGCCGCTGGCTCTTTCTATCAGCGCCCTGAAAGCGGCAGCTCCTGATTTCTTGATTAGCTCATCCGGATCCTTTGCCCCTACGACCTCTATTACTCCCGTATTGATTCCGGCAGCCCTCAGTATGTCTATTGCGCGCCTTGTGGCTCTCTGTCCCGCTTCGTCAGAGTCGTAACAGAGAAGCACGTCGTTTACATATCTTGAGATCTGCTGGGCATGCTCCTCGGTAATAGCGGTGCCGAGCGTTGCCACCGCTTCCGTAAATCCGGCCTGCCAGAGCGAGATGACGTCCATCTGTCCCTCGACAAGGATGAGCCTGTGCTGTTCAGAATTCTTGGCGAAATTGAAGGAGAAAAGCGTCCTGCTCTTCTTGAACACCGAAGTATCTCTTGTATTGAGATATTTCCTGTTGTCATCGGCAATCGTCCTTCCCGAGAATGCGATGATCTGTCCGCGAAGGTCTATGACCGGGAACATGACGCGCTCCCGGAAGAAATCGATGACGTTGCCTTTCTGAGTCCTGGAGCAGAGTCCTGCCTCCACTATCTCGTCGTTGCTGAACCCTTTCTCATTAAGATGCTTTTTGAGGGAATCCCAGGTATCCGGGGCGTATCCTATTCCGTATTTGGCGATGGTCCTGTCCTCAAGGCCTCTGTCCCTGAGATACCTTCTGGCTTTCTTCCCCTGTTCCGAGTTGAGCTGAGAGAAGAAGAACCTTGCCGCGGTCCTGTTCGCTTCCAGTATTCTTTTCTTTCTCTGTGCTGCGCTCTGATCGGTCCCGTCCGGCAGCGTCATGCCGGCCCTGTCCGCAAGAAGGCGCACGGCTTCTATGTACTCAAGATTCTCATACTTCATGACGAAGGAGATGACATCTCCTCCTTCATGGCATCCGAAACAGTAGAAGCTTCTGGTATCGGGGAAGACGGTGAAACTCGGAGTCTTTTCATTATGGAAGGGACAGAGCGCAGTATAGAGCCTGCCTCTGTGGTTCAGACTTACGTACGATCCTATGACATCCACTATGTCGTTGCGCTCATGGAGCTCATCAATGAAATCCTGGGGAAGCGGCATCCTGCGGTCCTCCTTTCCTTATTTCCATTTTGCTGTGGTTTTCAGCTTACCGGCCATGACTTGGGAATGAAAAGATCCTCAAAGGTCCTGGTCGCGAACTCATCGCTCATACCGGAGATATAATCGGTCACTGCTCTGTCCACTCCTTCCGAGAACGCAGTCTCAACAAAGAAGGCAGGCATCGCTCCGGGATCATCGTGATAGTAATTGTAAAGGGATTCTACTATTCCGTAAACCTTTCGCTCCTCTTTTTTGGGTTTTCCCTCCATGTAGAGATACAGCTTATCATACATGAAGTCGCTGAACTCCCGGAATGCGGCTTCGGTCGCCTCATCCATTGAGATAACCCCGTCATGATAGTTATCGATGATCGACCGTATCAGCGTTGTTATTCTCTGGGACTTGCTTGTTCCGAGCCTGCTCTTGACCAGTTCCGGAAGCATATCTTCTGTCATTGCTCCTGCGCTGACCGCATCCTCAAAATCATGGTTGAGGAAAGCTATCCTGTCAGCCAGTCTTACGACCTGACCTTCAAGAGTCACAGGCTTCTGCCCCTCTGTGTGGCACGCCATGCCGTTCAGTGTTTCAAAGGTGAGGTTCAGTCCCCTTCTGTCTTTCTCAAGCTTTTCACAGACACGTACGCTCTGAAGATAATGCTTGAACCCGCCGGGGCACAGCGCATCCAGTGCTCTTTCTCCCGCATGCCCGTAAGGCGTGTGTCCTATATCATGTCCCAGGCCAATGGCCTCTGTCAGGTCCTCATTGAGCATCAGCGCTCTGGAGATAGTCCTGGCTATCTGTGTCACTTCCAGGGTGTGTGTCATCCTGGTGCGGTAGTGGTCCCCCTGCGGTGACAGAAAGACCTGAGTCTTCTGCTTAAGCCGCCGGAAAGACTTGCAGTGCAGGATCCTGTCGCGGTCCCTGGCATAATCCGTGCGGATATCATCCTTCTTCTCATCTCTCGATCTGCCTCTGCTCTCGCACGCAAGGGCAGCGTAGGGGGACAATATCTCCCTTTCCAGTTTTTCCCGCTGTTCTCTGAGATTCATGGGTATATCCTCCACGGATATTATAGTCCGCCTGCATCGATTGTGTATCCGGATCCGGTCCGGTCATATCTCGACCGGGAAGAATCCTTTCTCGATAAGTTCAGGTCTCCCTTTTCCTCTGGTCATCTCGACCAGAGCCTTCTCTATCTTGTCCGCTTTCTGATCGTCAGCGGTATAGCTTATCGTAACCTCATCCATGAACTCTGAACCGATCATATCAGCCTGAGCGTCTCGGATTATCCTTACGGCCTTGTCGTAATCGGAATATCCGCACGAGAACCTGTAGCTTCCCGCTATCTCCATCAGTACGACTCCGGCCTCTTTCACTCCCATTCTGGCAGCAGAGGAATATGCCCTTACCAGCCCTCCTGTGCCGAGGAGCGTTCCGCCGAAATACCTGGTGACTACTATGACCGTATCTGTGATCTCTCCCCTGTCCAGGATGTCAAGCACCGGAAGTCCGGCAGTCCCGGAAGGTTCTCCGTCATCGCTGTATCTGCTGAGATTCCGTTCTCTGAGCCTGTATGCAAACACATTATGAGATGCCGTCCTGTTCTCCGCTCTGACAGACGCCAGAAAATCCAGCGCTTCCTGTTCAGTGGATACAGGGCATACCCTGGCGATGAATCTGGATTTCTTCTCCACCAGCTCAGCGACGGATTCTTTTTTTACGGTCCTGTATCCCATCATCAATCCTCACAGTTCTCTGGAAAATAAGTATAACACAAAACAACGGGGCAGCCTTTAAAAGGCTGCCCCTCAGGCATTCAATCAGAAGTTCAGGCAACAGCGTTGTCAGCAAAGCCCTTCAGGAAGTAGTACATGGACCTGGATCCTGCATCGATGTAGCCGATGGCTCTCTCTGCAAGGTTCCTCGCTCTTCCGAGCTTCGGGATCATGTCTCTGGTGGCTTCAGAGCCCTCAAAGCCCTTCTCTGCCGCCGCTTCCAGCGCTTCCTTGACGTCATCTGTCGTCGCGTTCTTCAGGGATTCCACGAACGGATACAACGTGTCGACCATCGTGCAGTCTCCGGGCTGCGCGCCGCCGAGATCCTGT